>NZ_LPVV01000034.1 GCF_002362255.1 Microbacterium sp. SZ1
GCCGCGGCATCCGACCCCCTTCTGCACCTGTGATCAGGCGAAGGCCTCGATCGGCGGGCAGGCGCACACGAGGTTGCGGTCGCCGTAGGCCTGATCGATACGTCGCACCGGCGGCCAGTACTTGCCCGCGACGAGCGCGTGCACGGGGTAGGCGGCGTCCTCGCGGGTGTAGGCGTGCTTCCACTCCCCCGCGATGAGCGACACCGCGGTGTGCGGAGCGTTGACCAGAGGGTTGTCGTCGGCGGGCCAGCGGCCGGCGGCGACGGCATCGGCCTCCGCCTTGATCATGACCATGGCCTCGACGAAGCGCTCGATCTCGTCGATGTCCTCCGACTCGGTCGGCTCGACCATGAGGGTGCCCGCGACCGGGAACGACATGGTGGGGGCGTGGAAGCCGTAGTCGATGAGCCGCTTCGCGACGTCGTCGACCGTCACACCGGTCGCCTCCTTCAGCGGACGCAGGTCGAGGATGCACTCGTGCGCCACCCGCCCGTTCTCTCCGCTGTAGAGCACCGGATAGTGCCCCCCGAGGCGCGCGGCGATGTAGTTCGCCGACAGGACGGCGGATGCCGTGGCGCGGCGCAGGCCGTCGGCGCCCATCATGCGGACGTACGCCCACGAGATCGGCAGGATGCCGGCGGAGCCGTATGGAGCTGCCGAGATCGGACCGCCGTCGAACACGAAGCCGCCCGCGTGCTCGGCGCGCTGCGCGAGCGGGTGCGACGGGAGGAACGGCGCGAGGTGCGCCTTCGCGGCGACCGGGCCGACGCCGGGTCCGCCGCCGCCGTGCGGGATCGCGAACGTCTTGTGCAGGTTGAGATGCGAGACGTCGCCGCCCAGGTCGCCGAAGCGCGCGTAGCCGAGCAGGGCGTTGAGGTTGGCGCCGTCGACGTACACCTGTCCGCCCGCGTCATGCACGGCGGAGGTGATCTCCACGACGTCCTGCTCGTACACGCCGTGCGTGGACGGGTAGGTGATCATGAGCGCGGCCAGCTCGTCGGCGTGCTGCGCGATCTTGGCGCGGAGATCCGCGAGGTCGACGTTGCCGAGCTCGTCGGTCGCGACCACGACCACCTTCATGCCTGCGAGCACCGCCGAGGCGGCGTTCGTGCCGTGGGCCGACGACGGGATCAGGCAGATCGTGCGATGCGTGTCGCCGTTGGCGTGGTGGTATCCCCGGATCGCGAGGAGTCCGGCGAGTTCTCCCTGGGACCCTGCGTTCGGCTGCAACGAGACCGCGTCGTACCCGGTGACCTCGGCCAGCCACGACTCGAGCTGCTCGATGAGGTCGAGGTAGCCCTGCACGTCGGACGCCGGGGCGAACGGGTGGATGCCTGCGAACTCCGGCCACGTGATCGCGGCCATCTCGGTGGCGGCGTTGAGCTTCATCGTGCACGAGCCGAGCGGGATCATGCCCCGGTCGAGCGCGTAGTCCCGGTCGGCCAGCGACTTCAGGTACCGCATCATGGCGGTCTCGCTGCGGTGCGCGTGGAAGACGGGATGCGTGAGGTACTCGTCCTGGCGGAGCAGCGCCTCGGGAAGCGCCGACAGCAAGCCGGTCAGCCCGAACACCCGCTGCTGCGGACCGCCGAACACCCGCGCGACCTCATGGAGGTCGGCGGTCGTGGTGGTCTCGTCGACCGAGATCCCGACCGTGTCGGCATCCACCGGGCGGAGGAGGAGGCCCTTCTCGTGCGCCGCGGCGATGCACTCGGCTGCGGCACCGGGGACCCGCACCTGCAGGGTGTCGAAGAAGGAGTCGTGCACGATGTCGGCGCCGGCGTCGACCAGCCAGTCGCGGAGCAGCGCGGCCTTCGCCGCCGTCTCCCGGGCGATGGCGCTGAGCCCGTCCGGGCCGTGGTACACCGCGTACATCGATGCCATGACCGCGAGCAGCACCTGGGCGGTGCAGATGTTCGACGTCGCCTTCTCGCGGCGGATGTGCTGCTCGCGTGTCTGGAGCGACAGGCGGTACGCAGGGCGTCCGTCGGCGTCCACCGACACACCGACGAGGCGTCCGGGGAGCTGACGCTCTAGTCCTGCACGCACGGCCATGTACCCGGCGTGCGGACCGCCGAAGCCCATCGGCACACCGAAGCGCTGCGTCGTTCCGACGGCGACGTCGGCGCCCATGCTCCCGGGCGAGGCGATGAGGGTCAGAGCGAGCAGGTCGGCCGCGACGACCGCGAGTCCGCCTGCGAGGTGCGCGGCGTCGATCACGGCGCTCGGATCCCACACACGACCGGAGGCGCCGGGGTACTGCACGAACACTCCGAACAGCTCGGCGGGCAGCTCCTCTCCCGCGGCGAGGTCGACCGTGACGAGCTCGATGCCCACGGCCTCCGCCCGGGCGGCGAGCAGCGCCGTCGTCTGCGGAAACGCGTCGGCGTCCACGGCGAACACGTTCGACGTGGTCTTCGAGGCGCGGCGAGCGAGCAGCATCCCCTCGACCACGGCCGTCGATTCATCGAGCATCGACGCGTTCGCGGTGGTGAGACCCGTCAGCTCGGAGACCATGGTCTGGAAGTTGATGAGCGCCTCGAGGCGGCCCTGCGAGATCTCCGGCTGGTACGGCGTGTAGGCGGTGTACCAGGACGGGTTCTCGAGGACGTTCCGCTGGATGACGCTGGGCGTGATCGTGCCGTAGTAGCCGAGGCCGATCATCGGTCGGTTCACGGCGTTGCGGCGGGCGAGCGAACGGAGCTCGGCCAGCGCCTCCGTCTCGCTCGCTGCGGGCGGGATGACGCTGTCCTCGCGCTCGGGGGTGAAGATCGAGGCCGGCACGGCCTCGCGCATCAGCGCCTCGATCGAGCTCTGGTCGGCGGACTCGGCGGAGAGACCGAGCGCCTCGAGCATCCGGCTCTGGGCGGACGGGGTGAGTCCGATATGACGATCGGCGAAGGAGACCACGACGCGATCAGCCCTCCGTGTGCGCGACGTATGCGTCGCGGTCGAGGAGTCCGTCGAGCGCGTCGTCCGCGACCTCGACCTTGATGAGCCACGCGTCCTCGAACGGCGAGGAGTTCAGCAGCGCCGGGTCGTCGACGACGGCTTGGTTGATCTCGGTCACCGTGCCCGCGACGGGCGCGTAGAGCTCGGAGACCGACTTGGTCGACTCGGCCTCGCCGAACACGTCGCCGCGGGAGACGGCCGTGCCGACGGCGGGCAGCTCCACGAAGACGATGTCGCCGAGGGCGTCAGCCGCGAAGTCGGTGATGCCGACGGTCGCCACGGCGCCGTCGACCGAGACCCATTCGTGCTCTTCGCTGTACTTGAGAGTGGTCAGGTCGGTCATTTCGTCCTCCGATAGAAAGGCAGAGCGGTCACGGTCGCGGGAATGCGGGTTCCCCGCACGTCAAGGAATACTGCGGATCCCTCCGCAGCGGAAGAAGGGTCGACGTACGCCATCGCGATGGGATGGCCGAGCGTCGGGCTCAGCGCGCCGCTCGTGATCTCGCCGATCGGCGTGCCGTCCTCGGTCACGACCGCGTAGCCGGCACGGCCGGCGCGCTTGCCCTCGGCCGCGAGGCCCACCAGGACGCGGGCATCGGGTGCCGGGTCGACGGCATCCTTCCCGACGAAGCTCTCCTTCGCCGAGACGACGACCCGGCCCAGACCGGCCTGGGCCGGCTTGGTGTCGAGGGTCAGCTCGTGGCCGTAGAGCGGCATGCCCGCCTCGAGGCGGAGCGTGTCACGGGCGGCGAGTCCTGCCGGTACCAGTCCGTGCGGCTCTCCGGCGGCGACCACGGCGTCCCACAGCGCGCCGGCGAGCGCCGCGGGGACGAGGAGCTCGAAGCCGTCCTCGCCGGTGTAGCCGGTGCGGGCGAGCAGCAGCGGCTGACCGCCGAACGTCGCGGTCGCCCACGCGTAGTAGCGCTGCTCGGGCCACGGGATGCTGACGTCGACGATGCCCTGGGTCTCGGCGAGGATCGCCTCGGCGTTCGGACCCTGCACCGCGATGAGCGCGTAGTCGTCGGAGACGTCGGTCACTTCGACCGTGAAGCCGTCGGTGCGCGCGGACAGCGCATCGCGCACGGCATCCCGGTTTCCGGCGTTCGAGATGACGAGGTAGTCGTCATCGGCCAGGCGGTAGACGATCACGTCGTCGATGATGCCGCCGGTCTCGGCGAGCAGCAGGGAGTACTTCGCCTTGCCGACCGCGAGCGCGGACAGCCGCCCGGCAAGGGTGTAGTCGAGGTAGGCGTCCGCCTCGGCGCCGCGCACCGTGAACTCGGCCATGTGCGAGATGTCGAAGATCCCCGCGGCCCGGCGCACCGCGTGGTGCTCGGCGAGGTCCGACGTGTAGCGGACCGGCATCTGCCAGCCGCCGAAGTCGGTGAAGGAGGCGCCGAGAAGCTCGTGGCGGTCTCGCAGCGGTGTGTAGCGGGGGTCGGACATGGAGTTCTCCCGGGCTGGGTCGGGCGGAACGGCGGCGACGTCGTTCCTCGGAACTCCCCCTCTGTCATGGGCCTGAGAGTTTCACCCCTGAGGGGCTTTCACCGTCGGCGGACGTGGGGCTCTGCGCTTCACGTCTCTTTTCAGAGTGGCCGGGACCCCGCGGTACGCGTACCTGAGAGATTGGCGGGGAGGCTTGCTCCTTCGGTGCCCGGCTGCGTTCGCCGGGGCTCTCCCGCGTGGCCCGTTCGGCCTGTGTTCGATTGTGGTCCCAGTGTAGCGGGTGCCCCCGCGCCGAACGCCCCTAGAGCCCGGCGAGCTCGGCCCGCACCTCGTCGCGGAGGCGACCCAGGTTCTCGGGCTCGGGCGCAGCGCCGAGCAGCGTCCTGGTGTACTCATGCTGCGGGTGCAGGATGACGTCGTCGGCCGGCCCTCGCTCGACCACGTCGCCCTTGTAGAGCACCATGATCTCGTCGCTGAAGTGGCGCGCCGTGGCGAGGTCGTGCGTGATGTACAGCACTCCCAGGTCGTCTTCGCGCTGCAGGTCGGCGAGGAGGTTGAGCACCCCGAGCCGGATCGACACGTCGAGCATCGACACGGGCTCGTCCGCGACGATGAACCTCGCTCCCGGTGCGAGGGCGCGCGCGATCGCGACGCGCTGCCGCTGTCCGCCCGACAGCTCGTGCGGCCGCCGTTCGGCGAAGCTCTCCGCCGGCGTCAGACGCACACGCTCCAGCAGCTCGAGAGCGCGCTCGCGCACCTCTGTGCGCGACAGCTGCGGGTGATGCAGCCGGATCGGCCGCTCCAGGTGGTGGAAGATCGTGTGGTACGGGTTCAGCGACGCGAACGGGTCCTGGAACACCATCTGCACCTGCGAGCGGTAGCCCTCCACCGCGCGACCGCTCGCGCCGGTCTCCTTCCCGTCGAGCAGGATCTGCCCGCTCGTCGGGGTCTCGAGCTTCATCAGCATCCGAGCGATCGTCGACTTGCCCGATCCCGACTCCCCGACGAGCGCGATCGTCTTTCCCGCCTCGATCGTGAACGAGACGTCCTTGACGGCGTGCAGCGTCGAGGTCTTGAATCCGGATCGCAGGTGGAAGTCCTTGACGAGGTTCCTCGCCTCGAGGGTGGGGGCGCTCATCGGATCTCCTCCTGGCTGACGCGACTGCCGGTGCGGACGAAGTCGCCGCGCTCCCCCATCAAGCTCGGGAAGCTGGACAGCAGGCGCTTGGTGTACTCGTGCTGCGGGGTGCGGTAGATCTCCTCCGCCGTACCCTGCTCGACGATCTCGCCCTGCAGCATCACCGCGATGCGGTCGCTGATCTCGATGAGCATCGGCAGGTCGTGGGTGATGAAGATGACCGCGAACCCGAGGCGCTCGCGCAGGCGCATGATCTCGCGGATGATGCCCCGCTGCACGACGACGTCGAGCGCGGTGGTCGGCTCGTCCATGACCATGACCTGCGGGTCGAGGGCGAGGGCCATCGCGATCATCATGCGTTGCCGCATACCGCCCGACAGCTCATGCGGGAAGCTGCGGAGGCGAGAGGGATCGACGCCGACGAGCGTGAGCAGCTCCTCGGCCCTGGCCTGCTTGTCCCGCTTCGACATGCCCGGTCGGTGCGTGTCGAAGATGTCGAAGATCTGCGCCCGCACGTCGATCACCGGGTTGAGCGAGTTCATCGCGCCCTGGAACACCATCGAGATCTTGTCCCAGCGGAAGGCCCGCAGCCCGTCGCCGTCGAGCGCGACCACGTCGATGTCGGTGCCGTTGCGATCGTGGAAGACGATCTCGCCGCCCGTCATAAGCGCCGGCGCTTTGAGCAGCCGGTTCATGCCGTACGCGAGGGTGGTCTTGCCGCATCCCGACTCTCCGGCGAGGCCGAGGATCTCGCCGCGGTTGAGGGTCAGCGAGACGTTGCGGACCGCCTTCACCGGCGGGTCGACCTCGTACTCGATGGACACGTTGCGTGCGGTCAGCACGGCTTCCGGGGCGATCACGCGGCCACTCCCTTCGTCTTGGCGGCCTTGCGCACGCGGCGCGCGGCGTCGGGCGCGTTGCGCAGCTTGGGGTTGATGACCTCGTCGATCGCGAAGTTGATGAGGGCGAGACCCGCGCCGAGCACCGCGATCATCACGCCCGGCGGCACGAACCACCACCAGGCGCCACGGCCGAGCGCCTGGCCGGACTGGGCGTCGTTGAGGATGCTGCCCCACGTGATCGAGGAGTTCGGGCCGAGACCGAGGTACGACAGACCCGCCTCCCCGAGGATCGCGAAGATGATCGCGAAGAGGAACTGCGCGGTGAGCAGCGGAAGCAGGTTGGGCATGATCTCGACGAGGATGACGCGGAACGAGCGCTCCCCTGCGACCTTCGATGCATAGACGTAGTCGCGCGTGCGCAGCGAGCGGGTCTGCAGCCGCAGCACGTACGCGGCTCCGGCCCACGAGGTGATGCCGAGCACGAACGCCACGAGCTGCCAGCTGCGCTGCGGCACGAAGGACGCGATCACCATCACGAGCGGAAGCCCGGGGATGACGATCATCACGTTGGTCAGCAGTGCGAGGGCGTCCTCGCGCCAGCCGCCGAGGTAACCGGCCAGCACGCCGAAGACCAGCGACAGGACGATCGCGATGCCGCCGGCCACGACGCCGACGAGCAGCGATCCCTGCGCGCCGATCGCGAGCTGCGCGAGCATGTCGTTGCCGAGCTTGGTCGTGCCGAGCCAGTGCTCGGCGGACGGCGGCTGGAGGGCGGCGTTGTCGGTGCTGCGCGGGTTCTGCGTGAAGAACGGGGCGATGATCGCGAAGAGCACGATCGACAGCACGAGCACGAGGCCGACGACGAACTTCGCCGAACCGGTCGGCAGCAGGCCACGCCCCTTCTTCGGCTTCTGCGTCGCGAGCGTGACGGTGGTGGCCGGCTCCGCGGCCGGCTGCTCTTTGACGATCTGCATCGGGGTGAGCTTGGTGTCAGACATTCTGGCGCGCCCTCGGGTCGATGAATCCGTAGATCAGGTCCATGAAGAAGTTGGCGGCGAGCACCGTGATCGTGATGACGAGGAACAGCCCCTGCATGAGGGCGTAGTCGTTGTTCGTCACGGCCTGGAACATGAGCTTGCCGATGCCGGGGTAGGTGAACACCTGCTCCATGACGATCGAACCGGCGACGACGAAGCCGAGGGTGATCGAGAAGCCGGCGATCGACGGGATGGCGGCGTTGCGCGCGGCGTACGTCGTCATGATGCGTCGCGGACGCAGGCCCTTGGCCTCGGCCGTGAGGACGTAGTCCTCCGACATCGTCTGCACCATCATGTTGCGCATGCCGAACAGCCATCCCCCGACGGAGCTGACCACGATGGTGAGCGCGGGGAGGATCGCGTGCGACAGCGCGTTCGAGAAGAACGCCCACGTCGGCTCGGGGCCGTCGGGGAAGTCGAACACGTCGTAGCCGCCGAAGATCGGGAACCATCCCAGGCCCACGGCGAAGACGGCGACGAGGATGAGCGCCATCCAGAAGTACGGGATCGACTGCAGCACGGTCGTCGCGGGGATGATGTGGTCGACCCAGGTGCCGCGCTTCCATCCGGCCCAGGCGCCGAGCACGACGCCGAGGATGAAGGAGATGACGGTCGCGGTGCCGACGAGGATGAGCGTCCACGGCAGTGCCTGGCCGATCAGCTCGGTCACCGGTGTCGGGAACTTGGTGACGGAGATCCCGAGGTCGCCCTGGAACATCCGCCCCCAGTAGGAGAGGTACTGCTCCCACAGGGAGGAGTCGTCGCCGCCGAGGAGCAGCTTGATGTTGCGGATGGTGGTTTCGGAGACCTCTCCGCCCGCGCGCTGCATCTTGGCGATCATGATGTCGGCCGGATTGCCCGGCATCATGCGGGGAAGCAGGAAGTTGATGGAGATGGCGGCCCACAGCGTGAACGCGTAGAACCCTATTCGTCGTGCGTAGAACTTCATGACGGTCTTCTTCGACTCCCTGCTTCCCCGGTGACGCGGACTACTCGGCGGGCTGGAGGTGCGTCAGCACGTAGCCGGCCGCGATCGAGCCCCAGGACGGCGGGAAGGCGTAGAGGTCGTCCTCCGTCGGCCAGCCCGTGTAGTCCTTCGTGTTGTAGAAGGTCTGGGTCGCGTTGATCACCAGCGGGATGTACGGGAGGTCGCGCACGATCTCGGTCTGGATGGTCGCGTACAGCTCCTTCTTCGTCGCCTCGTCGTTCGTGCTGATGGCGGACTGCACGGCCTGGTCGACGACCGGGTTGTTGTACCGGCTGAAGTTCCAGCGACCGGTCGGGACCTCTTCACCCACCGGACCGGTGGAGCCGACGGTCGTGCCGCCGAACCAGTCGCGGTAGATCTGGAACGGGTCAGCGACCGACGTGCCGATCATGCCGCCGACGATGAGCTGGAAGTCGCCGCTCTGACGGGAGTCGGAGAACTCCTGCCACTGCACGGTGGAGGCGTTGATCTTGATGCCCGCGGCCTCGGCCTGCTCGGCGATCAGCTTCGCGGCGTCGTTGTAGTCGGTCCAGCCATCGACCGAGGTCAGCGTGAGCTCGACCTTCTGGCCGTCCTTCTCGTAGATGCCGTCCGAGCCCTTGGTGTAGCCGGCGGCTTCGAGGATCGACCCCGCCTCGGCGGCATCCGGCTCCTGCGGGCTGACCTCGTTCGCGGAGTCGGCGACCCACTTCTCGTCACGCGGAAGCAGCGCGTACGTGGGCGAGATGTCGCCGGTCAGGCCGACGAACGCCTTGTCCTTGATGGTGCCGCGGTCGATCGCGGCGTTCAGCGCCTGACGCACGGCGACATCGGTCTGCGGACCGGAGCAGCCGAGCTCCGCGTTGGAGCAGGTGTAGAGGACGGTCGGGTCCTGCGGGGTGTTGATCCACGAGATCGCGCCGTTCGCGGTGACGTCGTCGGGGTTCGGGATGAACATGCCGGTCCAGTCCAGCTTGCCGGCGGCGAGGAGGTCCTGCGCGGTCTGGTTGTTGTCGACAGCGATGTACTGCACCTTCTTGACGCCGAGGTCGTCGGCGCCGCGGAAGTTCTCGTTCGCGACGAGGGTGTAGGACTCGCTCGTGGTCTTGTCGACGACGTAGGGGCCGGAGCCGACCGGCTCCTCGTTGGCGAAGTTCGCGTAGTCGTCGACATCCGCCCAGATGTGCTCGGGGAGGATGTACGTCGAGCCGAGACGCTGGAACTCGGTCGTGAACTGCGCGGTCGAGTACGTGAGCACGACGGTCGTGTCGTCGGTCGCCTCGGCAGAGACGAGGCCGTTGCCCTCGGGGTTGTTCGCCTCGTAGTTGAACGAGAACGCGACATCGGCCGCGGTGAGCGGCTCTCCGTCGCTCCACTTCAGGTCGGGCTTGATGGTGATCGTGATCACCGTGCCGTCCTCGTTGTACTCGTACGTGTCGCCGATCATGCCCTCGGGCTCGGAGTCGGCAGTCTTGTTGAAGAAGAACAGCGGCTCGTAGATGGGGCCGAGCGCACCGTGGAGCACGGTGGGCGCGAAGGGGTTGTAGTTCGCCGTGATCGGGGTCTGGCTTCCGGCCCAGACGCGGAGCGCGCGGTCGCCGTCGGCGCCACTCCCGTCGTTGCCACCCGCGCCACAGGCCGTCAGGCCCAGGGCGAGGACGGAAGCCCCCGCCACGGCGGTGAGCGCGATCTTGCGCTTTCCGGTACGGATCATTCTGTCGTTTCCTCTCGGTGCTGCACTGCAGGAGGGATTCTCCGGATGGAGACGGACCCCTGGGCGGGGCTCGGGCAAACCCCGGAAGGGGGTTTGTTAGGACAGTAACCTAACAAACCCGCCCACCCTCGACAAGGGCTCTGAACGCTCCTGCATAACGTTTCGGACTCGACCGACGGATGCCGTCACACAGCTGCACTAAGGGTCGCGATGACACTAAGATCGAACGCAGGAGGTTAAGGTGCGCAAGACTCAAAGTACTGGGATCGATGTCGCCGTGTCGACCGTGATCCTCACGCTGCGGCGTGCCGAGAGCGGCGAACCCGTGCTCGCCCTGCCCCTCGTGCGTCGCACCCGCGCTCCCTTCGACGGCGAGTGGGCACTGCCCGGCGGATGGCTCACCGCGGCCGAGTCGCCCGTCGACGCCGCAGCGCGCACCCTGGCCGAGACCACCGGCCTCACCCCGAGCTACCTCGAGCAGCTTTACGCGTTCGGAGCCGTCGACCGCTCCCCCACCCGGGTCGTGTCCATCGTGTACTGGGCGCTGCTCCGGCAGGACGACGTCGACGCGCAGAGCGCCGCGCACCGTGCATCCGGTCTCGCGCCGGAGAACGTGCGCTGGTTCGATCTCTCCGAGCGCCCGGCACTCGCCTTCGACCACGACAAGATCGTCGACTATGCACTGTGGCGCCTCCGCAACAAGGTCGGCTACAGCCGCGTCGCACAGGGGTTCCTCCCCGCCGAGTTCACCCTTTCCGATCTCCGCGAGGCGTATCAGTCGATCCTCGGTCGCCAGCTGGACCCGGCGAACTTCCGCCGTCAGGTCGAGTCGACGGGGAATCTGATCCCCACCGACCGCTTCCGCACCGGAAGCCACCGCCCCGCCCGCCTCTACCGATACGACACCGATGTGGAGCTGGCCGACCACGGCCCGCTCGGACCCGAGGAAACGAGCATCCGATGAGCATCACCTTCGTCCCCACCCCGTCCGTTCCGCGCTCGGACGCCTCGGTGGATCACGCGATCCAGGCGATCGTCGCCGGCGCCTCGACCGACGCGACCTGTACGACCGATCTCGCCGCGGGCCCGTGGGACTTCGACATCCGTCCCGGATACGGACCGGGGTCGTCGATGGGCGACGTGATCCCCACCGGCGCACCACGGCAGGGCGAGCTCCCGGCCGAGTATCGCGAGGCGTCCGAGGAGGAGCTCGACGAGCGGATCCGAACCGCCAAGGAGACGCTCGGAGACCGCGTCGTGATCCTCGGCCACTTCTACCAGCGGGAGGAGGTCGTGCGGCACGCCGACTACGTCGGCGACTCGTTCCAGCTCGCGACCGCGGCGAAGGACCGACCGGATGCCGAGGCCATCGTGTTCTGCGGAGTGCACTTCATGGCCGAGACCGCCGACCTCCTCTCCGGGCCGGACCAGGCCGTCGTGCTGCCGAACCTCGCGGCCGGCTGCTCCATGGCCGACATGGCCGACATCGATCAGGTCGAGGACTGCTGGGAACAGCTGTCCGACGTGCTCGGCGACCTCGACGAGCAGGACGAAAACGGGCGGGTCCCGGTCATCCCGGTGACCTACATGAACTCCTCGGCGGCGATCAAGGGCTTCGTCGGACGCCACGGCGGAATCGTCTGCACCTCCTCGAACGCGCAGACGGTGCTGGAGTGGGCGTTCGAACGCAGCCGCCGGGTGCTCTTCTTCCCCGACCAGCACCTCGGCCGCAATACGGCGAAGGCCATGGGCGTGCCGCTCTCGCAGATGCCGATGTGGAATCCCCGCAAGGCCCTCGGCGGATCCACCGAGAGCGAGCTCCTCGACTCGCGCGTGATCCTCTGGCACGGCTTCTGCTCCGTGCACCGCCGATTCACCGTCGGCCAGATCGAGCAGGCGCGCCGCGAGCACCCCGGCGTCCGCGTCATCGTGCACCCCGAGTGCCCGATGGAGGTCGTCGACGCCGCCGACGAGGCCGGATCGACGGACTACATCCGCCGGGTCATCGCCGCCGCGACCGACCCGACGACCTTCGCGATCGGCACCGAGATCAACCTGGTGCGGCGCCTCGCCGCCCAGTCCCCCCAGCACGAGATCTTCTGCCTCGACCCGGTCGTGTGCCCGTGCTCGACGATGTACCGCATCCACCCCGGTTATCTCGCGTGGGTGCTGGAGGAGATCGTCGCCGGGCGCACTCCGAACCGCATCCAGGTGACCTCCGACGTGGCCGATCCCGCCCGCGTCGCCCTCGAGCGGATGCTGGCCGCGAAGCCCCCGGCGGCGAGCGCGCGATGAACGTCGTCGTGGTCGGATCCGGCATCGCCGGACTCACCGCCGCGCTGCACGCCGCGGAAGCCGGTCACCGCGTGACGCTGGTGACGAAGGACGCCATCGGTGAGGGATGCACGAGCTACGCGCAGGGCGGCGTCGCCGGCGTCTACGGGCCGCACGACTCCGCGGAGCAGCACGCCGCAGACACGCTCAGCGCGGGCGCCGGACTCGCCGATGCCGACGCCGTCGACGTGCTCGTCCGGGATGCGGGCGCGCGGATCGCCGAGCTGATCGCCCGCGGCGTCGCCTTCGACCGGGATGCCGACGGCCGGCTGCTGCTCGGACGGGAAGCGGCGCACAGCCACGCGCGCATCGTGCACGCAGGCGGGGATGCGACGGGCGCCGCGATCGCGCGGGCACTGGTGGCGGCAGTGCGCGGCGACGTGCGGGTCGCGGTCGTCGAGCGCGCCATGCTGGTCGACCTCATCGTCGCGGTCGGCGCAGTGCGCGGCATCCGTCTTCTCCGCGACGGCGTGACTGCCGATCTGGAAGCCGATGCGGTGATCCTCGCGACGGGCGGCGCCGGCTGCCTCTACGCGCAGACGACGAATCCCGAGGGCACGACCGGCGACGGCATCGCGGCGGCGATCCGTGCCGGTGCGGCCGTGACCGACCTGGAGTTCGTGCAGTTCCACCCGACCGTGCTCGCGGTCGGCTCCCCGTTCCTGATCTCGGAGGCCGTGCGCGGCGAGGGAGCCACCCTCGTCGACGACACCGGCCGACGCTTCGTCTTCGACAGCCACCCCGACGGCGAACTGGCTCCCCGAGACGTCGTGTCGCGGGCGATCGCGCGGCGAGCCGCCGAGCAGGGCTCCTCCGTGCACCTCGACGCGACGATGCTCGGGGCGGGGCGGCTGGCCCGGCGCTTCCCGACGATCGATCGCGTCACGCGCGAACGGGGCCTCGACTGGTCGGCGCAACCGCTCCCCGTCACACCCGCGGCGCATTATCTGATGGGCGGGGTGCGGACCGACCTCGACGGCCGCACCACTCTCCGTGGCCTCTTCGCAGCCGGCGAGCTCGCCCGCACCGGTGTGCACGGCGCGAACAGACTCGCTTCGAACTCGCTGCTGGAGGGGGCGGTGTTCGGCGCCCGCGCGGCAGCCGCGCTCACCGCTCCGTGGCGCGAGATGCGGGTGGCCGCGCGCCCGAAGCCGATGACCGCGCCGGCCGCTGCGAACACCCCGTTCGCCCGCGACGCGCTGCAGCGGCTGATGTGGGATCACGTCGGACTGCTCCGCGACACCCCCGGCCTCGAGGCGGCCCTCGCGACCGTGCGGGCCTGGGCTGCTGCTGCGACGCCGCCCGTGACGGTTCGGGAGCACGAGGACGCGAATCTGCTGTTGCTGGCCGAGGCGACGGCATCCGCCGCCCTCGCCCGCGTCGATCCGATCGGCGCGCACTATCGCGAACCCGCACCCGCACCCCTCCTGGAGACCGTCTGATGCTCACTCCCGCCGTCATCGCCCGCGTCGTCGGCGCCGCCCTCGACGAGGACGCACCCTGGGGCGACCTCACGAGCACCGCTCTGCTGCCGTCGGACGCGACGGCCACCGCCGATCTCGTCGCGCGAGAACCCGGCGTCTTCAGCGGCGGCGAGGTCTTCACCGCCGCCTTCACGCTCACCGACCCCGCGATCCGGGTCGATGTGCACGTCGGCGACGGAGACGAGTTCTTCGCCGGCGATGTCCTGGCGACCGTGTCGGGGGGTGCCCGAGGCATCCTCACGGCCGAGCGGATCGCGCTGAACTTCACGCAGCGCATGAGCGGAATCGCCACGCTCACCGCCGCCTACGTCCGCGCGACCGCGGGCACCGCGGCCCGCATCGCGGATACCCGCAAGACCACGCCGGGCCTGCGAGCCTTCGAGCGGCACGCCGTCGTCTCCGGCGGCGGCCACAACCACCGTCACTCGCTCTCGGACGCGGTCATGGCGAAGGACAATCACCTCGCGGTGCTGCAGCGCTCCGGGCGCGACCTCGCCTCGGCGCTGCGAGAGGCGCTCGCGCAGCTCCCCCACACGACCCACGTCGTCGTCGAGGTCGACCGCCTCGACCAGATCGACGCGGTCATCGCGGGCGGCGCGCACACCGTGCTGCTCGACAACTTCACACCGGATGAACTGCGCGCGGGGGTCGCCCTCATCGACGGACGCGCCCAGGCCGAGGCCTCGGGAGGTGTGAGTCTCGACAGCGTCGCCGCCATCGCCGCCACCGGGGTCGACGTGATCTCGGTCGGGGCGCTCACGCACTCAGCCCGCGCGCTGGATCTGGGCCTGGACGTGCGGATCGACTGAGCCGATGCTGTACCTCGACCACGCCGCGACCTCGCCCCTGCGCCCCGAGGTGCGCGACGCCATGCTTCCCTACCTGACCGGGGCGTTCGGCAACCCCTCCAGCCACCACACCGTCGGAGAGGCCGCGGCGCAGGCGCTGGAGGATGCGAGGTCGCGGGTGGCGACGGTGCTCGGATTCCGGAGCGGAGATGTGATCTTCACTGGCGGCGGCACGGAGGCGAACAACCTCGCCGTCAAAGGCATCGTGCTCGCGGCGCTCGCTCGCGGGCGGCGTCACCTCGTCGTATCGTCGATCGAGCACGAGTCGGTGCTCGCCCCGGCCGACTATCTGCACCGATTCCACGGCGTCGAGGTGACGCACCTGCCGGTCGACGGCGCCGGGCGCATCGAGGTCGACGACCTGCGTGCGGCGCTGCGCGACGATACCGCGCTCGTCTCGGTCGACCACGCGAACAACGAGATCGGCACGGTGCAGGACATCGCGGCGCTCTCGGCGCTGACCTCGGCGGCCGCGGTGCCGCTGCACGTCGACGCCGTGCAGTCGGCGGGCTGGCTCCCCCTGCACGAGCTCGGCGCGGATGCCGTGACGATCGCCGGGCACAAGATCGGCGCACCTCAGGGCATCGGCGTGCTCGCCGTTCGGGGCCGTGTGCCCGTCGAACCGCTGCTGCACGGAGGAGGACAGGAACGCGGTCGCCGTTCCGGCACCGAGAACGTCGCCGGTGCCGTTGCGCTCGCCACCGCGCTCGATCTCGCCGCCTCGGAGCAGCAGGAGGTGTACGGGCGCGTCGGCGAAGCCACCGCGCGGTTCATCGCGGGTGTGCTCTCCTCCGTGCCCGAAGCCGCGCTCACGGGCGATCCGCACTCGCGCCTGCCGGGCTGTGCGAGCTTCACGTTCGCCGGAGTCAACGGCGAGACGGTGCTGCTGGAGCTCGAGCGTCGCGGTGTCGTGTCGTCGAGCGGATCGGCGTGCGCCGCCGACAGCGGCGAGCCGTCGCACGTGCTCCTCGCCTGCGGCCTCGATCCGGATCTCGCTCAGACCGCAGTGCGGTTCACGTTCGGGCGCGAGCCGCTGCCGACGGAGGTCCCCGGCCGACTCGCCGCTGCGGTCGCCGACGCGGTGCGCGCGGCGGCGGGGAACTGACGACGGGGCACGGCGCGCCGGCCGTCGCGTGCCCCGTCGGCCGCCGCCGTCGAGGATCGCCCCGGACGCTCCGCTCTAGACTCGGCTGGTGACCGCCCTCGCCCCGATCGTGACGATGATCGTCCCCGGTCGCGATATCGCCGCCTTCGCACCCGCTGCCCTCGAGTCGCTTCGAGCGCAGACCGAGCCGCGCTGGAAGGCCGTGCTCGTCGACGACGGGTCCCGTGACGCGACAGCCCGGATCTTCGCGCAGGCTGCTGAGGCCGACCCGCGCTTCCATGTGATCGCTCATCAGGAGTCGCGGGGCCTCGGAGCCGCGCGCAACGCGGCACTCGACACCGTCGACACCCCGTACGTGGGCTTCCTCGACGGCGACGACGAGCTCGCACCCACGGCCCTCGAACGCCTCACCGGCACCCTCTCCGCGACCGGAAGCGACCTCGTCGCCGGTGCCTACGTGCGATCCCGATTCGACGGCGAACGCTACGTCGCCGGGCGCGTGCAGCCCTGGGTCGCCGCGGCCACCGATCCCGAGCGCCTCGGCACGACGATCGTCGAGCATCCTGCGGCGAGCGCGAACATCGTCGCCTGGTCCAAGGTGAGCCGCACCGAGATGTGGCAGGACCTGCGCTTCCCCGAGGGCGTCGCCTATGAGGATCAGGTCGTCGCCCAGCTGCTGTATACGCGGGCCCGCCGCTTCGACGTGATCCCCGATGCTCTCGTGCGTTGGCGTGTGCGCGCCGATGGAACCTCGATCACGCAGGGGAAGGCGCAGCTGCCGGTGCTGCGCGACTACCTCGCGGCGCTGCTCGGCGGCATCCGCGTGCTGCAGGAGGCGGATGCCGGGGCCGCCGTGACCGCGCGGCTCGATCTCATCCTGGCGATGGACCTTCCTCCGCTGCGTGACATCGCCGCTCGGCATCCGGACCCGCAGTACGGCAGAACCCTCGACGACTTCGTCTCGGAGCTGCAGGAGCTCCCCCAGTTCGCCGACGCCCGCCCCGACCCCACCATCACCGCCGGACTGAGCTGGTGACCGCCGACTCCGCGAAGGAGAGATACCCGTGAACGACTACCTCGCCGACCTGTTCTCGCTGCATGGCCGCACGGCCGTCGTCACCGGCGGCAGTTCCGGCATCGGGCGTGGCATCGCGACCGCGCTCGCCCGCGCCGGCGCAGCGACCGTGATCGTCGCGCGCGGCGAGGAGCGGATCGCGAGCACCGTGCGCGAACTGGAGGATGCCGGCTGCCGCGCGGCCGGCGTCGTGGGCAATCTCGGCTCTCGCGACGGCATCCGAGCGCTCGCAGAGGCTGCCGTCGAGCCCTTCGGCGAACCGGACATCCTCGTGAACTCGGCCGGTATCAACATCCGTCCGCCGTTCGCCGACATCACCGAGGACGACTGGGACGCCACGATGACCGTGAATGCGCTCGCGCCCTTTCTGCTCGGGCAGCGCTATGCGACCGGGATGGCAGAGCGCGGATACGGCAGACTCATCCACATCAGCTCTCAGCAGGCGCACCGGGCGTTCGTCTCGAGCGGCGTGTACGGCGCGTCGAAGGGCGCGGTGGAGTCGCTGATGCGCTCGGAGGCGGAGGCCTGGGGCGGCTCTGGCGTCACGAGCAACACGCTCGTGCCGGGCTTCGTGCTCACCCCGCTGAACGCGCGGCTGCAGGAGGATCCGGAGCAGATCGCCGCCCTGGCCGCGCGGACGATGATCGGTCGCAACGGCCTGCCCGAGGACTTCGCGGCCGCGGCGGTGTTCCTCGCCGGGGCGGGGTCGGCGTACATCACCGGTCACTCGCTGTTCGTGGACGGGGGCCTGTCGGTCCACTGAGACGTGGTCCGCGACGCGATTCGCCAGTGCTGCCCGGCGTGCACCGGTGGGCTGGTCAGTGCTGCTCCGGGTACACGCGGCCGTCGGATGGCGGCGCATCGAGCAGCGGCACCGCGGCCGTGAGGGTGGCCACGGCATCCTCACCCGCCGAATCGTCGGGTGCGCGATCGGCGCGCCGTTCTGCGAGCGCAGCGCCGACTCCTCCGGTGACCGCCTGCTCGACCTCGGCCTCGGTGTCGAGCACGCGTGAGGCGGCCACCTGCTGGGCGGCCAGCTCGGCGTAGAGGCCACCATGGGCCAGGAGCTCCGCGTGGGTGCCCGACTCCACGATCTGCCCCGCCTCGAGCACGTGGATGACGTCGGCCGACATGACGGTCGACAGCCGGTGCGCGATCGTGAGCGTCGTGCGTCCCTTCGCTGCCTCGTCGAGCGCTTCCTGGACGACGCGCTCTGAGACCGTGTCGAGTGCCGAGGTCGCCTCGTCGAGCAGCAGCACCGGCGGATCCTTCAGCAGCACGCGCGCGATCGCGATGCGCTGCTTCTCGCCGCCCGAGAGGCGGTAGCCACGCTCTCCCACCACGGTGTCGTACCCCTGCTCGAACCCGGCGATGATGTGATGGATGTTGGCCGCGGTGCATGCGGCGATCATCTCCTCTTCGGTCGCCCCGGGCTTCGCGTACAGCAGGTTCTCGCGGATCGTCGCATGGAAGAGGTAGGTCTCCTGCGAGACGATACCGACCTGGTCGATGATCGACTCCTGTGTGAGCGAGCGCACGTCGGCGCCTGCGAAGAGCACCGCACCGCCGTGCGCCTCATAGAGTCGCGGCGCCAGGTAGAGGACGGTCGTCTTGCCTGCGCCCGACGGGCCGACGAACGCGACATGCTGCCCGGGCTCCGCCACGAAAGAGACCCCATGAAGGGTCGGACGTGCGTCCGGCGCTGCATCGGGGTAGCGGAAGACGACCTGGTCGAACTCGATCCGTCCGCGCGGACCGGGGGCCTGGGCGACGTCGATCGCGTCGGGGGCGTCCTGTATCTCCGGCACGAGATCGAGGTACTCGAAGATGCGCGCGAACAGCGCCGACGACGTCTGCAGGTCGAGCGACACCCGCATGAGCCCCATCAGCGGCTGCAGGAGGCGTGCCTGCACGGTGGTGAAGGCGACGATCGTGCCGGCCGTGATCGCACCCGTGCCGCCGGCGATCAGGTAGCCGGAGACGAGGTAGATGATCGCGGGGACGCTGGCCATGATGACCTGGACGACCGCGAAGAATCCCTGGCCGCTCATCGCCCGCCGCACCTGCAGGACGACCTGGTTGCGGTTCTCCGCCTGATAGCGGGCCGACTCCGTGCGCTGCCTGTTGAAGGCCTTCGACAGCAGCATCCCCGAGACGCTCAGCGTCTCCTGCGTGATCGAGGTGAGCTCGGACAGCGATTCCTGCGTCTCGCCGGCGATGCGCGCTCGCACCTGACCGACGCGGCGCTGCACGATGATGAGGAACGGCATGAGAACGACCGCTATCAGCGTGAGCCGCCAATCGATGAGGATCATCGCGACGAGAGACGCGATCACCGTCACGACGTTGCCGAGGATGCTCGTGACCGTGTTCGTGAGCACGCCGGAGACGCCGCCGACGTCGTTCTGCAGCCGCGACTGGATCACCCCTGTCTTCGTGCGGGTGAAGAACCCGAGCTCCATGGCCTGCAGGTGTTCGAAGAGTCGCACGCGCAGGTCGCCGGTCACGCTGTTGCCCACCGTGGAGGTCAGCCAGGTCTGCGCGACGCCGAGCGCGGCCGAGAGCAGGAACAGTCCGATCATGCCGCCCACGAGCCACCCGAGCAGCGGCAGCTGCGGGCTGCCCCCGTCGACCGGGAAGAGCGCGTCATCGAAGATGCGCTGCACGAGCAGGGGCGGGATGACCGCGATCCCTGCTCCGAGCACCACGAGGATGCCGGTCACCGCGATGCGCCAGCGGTACGGACGGAACAGCGCGACCACGCGCGCACCGAGCCCGTTGATGCGAGGGGCCTCGGCGTTCATGCGGCGCTGCGCCGCCTCGTCGACGCCGCGGAAACCTCCGCCGCGCCCTCCCATACCGCCGCCCATGCTCATCTCGCCAGCGTAGTCAGCCGACGACACCGGGCCCGGAACCGCGCCGTCCGATCTCCGCCGAGAGCGGATCCGCCCGAATGCGGAATGGAATGTCCGAACCTGACGTTACGCTGAATGGTCCCCGCGCATTCGCGCACCCTCCCTCTTCCGCGCCCAGGAGGCCGCCGCATGTCTGCCGTCGACACCGGTTCCATCACCACGCCCCCTCCCGCAGCGAGGGGCGAGATCGCGCGCAGCGACATGCGCGTCATCTGGCTGCTCCTCGTGGCCGCGTTCGTCGCCATCCTCAACGAGACGACGATGGGGATCGCGATCCCGCATCTCAACACCGACCTCGGCATCCCGCCGGAGCTCGGCCAGTGGCTCACCAGCGCCTTCATGCTGACCATGGCCGTCGTGATCCCGACCACCGGGTTCATCCTGCAGCGCTTCACCACCCGGCAGGTCTTCATCGCCGCGATGACGGCGTTCTCACTGGGAACCCTGGTCGCCCTGGTCGCGCCCGGCTTCACCGTGCTGCTGGCCGGCCGCGTGATCCAGGCCGCCGGCACCGGCATCATGATGCCGCTGCTCATGACCACGATCATGAACGTCGTGCCGCCCCAGTCCCGCGGCCGCATGATGGGTCGCGTCGGTCTCGTGATCTCGCTCGCGCCCGCCATCGGCCCGACGCTCGCCGGCGCCGTGCTCGAAACGCTCAACTGGCGGGCGCTGTTCGCGATCGTCCTCCCGATCGCGATCGTGTCGCTCCTCATGGGCGCGAAGTGGATGACGAACCTCGGCGAGACCCGCGTCGTACCGCTCGACGTGCTCTCGATCCCGCTCGCCGCGCTCGGCTTCGGCGGTATCGTCTTCGGGCTCAGCCAGTTCGGCGGCGAGGGCGGATCGGGTCAGGCCGCCGGCATCATCGCGCTCGTCGTGGGCGCGGTCGCGCTCGCTCTCTTCGTGTGGCGTCAGCTCGTCCTGCAGCGCGTCGACGACGCCCTCCTCGATCTGCGCGTCTTCCGCGCCGTGAACTTCACGTTCTCGGTCATCATCATGACGATCCTCGCGCTGTCGATGTTCGGCACCCTCACCCTGCTGCCGCAGTACCTGCAGAACGTCGCGGGTCTGAACGCGCTCGAGTCCGGCCTGATCCTGCTGCCCGGGTCGGTGCTGATGGGTCTGCTCGGTCCGATCATGGGCCGCATCTACGACGCGAAGGGCACGCGCCCGCTGCTGATCCCCGGGACCATCCTCGTGTCGGCGTCGCTGTTCTTTTACTCGACCGTCGGCGAACACACTGTCTTCTGGGTCCTCGTCCTGGTGCAGGCCGCGATGTCGGTCGGCCTCGCGATGTCGTTCACGCCGCTGTTCTCGGCGTCGCTCGGCTCGCTCGACCGCTCGCTGTACTCTCATGGCTCGGCGGTGCTCAACACGCTGCAGCAGGTGGGCGGCGCCGCCGGTGTCGCCCTGCTCACCGTGACCTACTCGTCGATCCTGCACGCGGGCGAGAGCGAGGGCCTGACCACCGCCGTCGCCGGAGCGCCGGGCGCGCGCATGGCGTTCCTCATCGCGGCGATCATCTCGCTCGCAGCGGTCGCGCTCAGCGCGTTCGTGCGCAAGCCCGCCGAGGAGCCGTCCGGCTTCCACGGCGGTCACTGACCCCGGGGTGGCGCGCGGCGGGACGCGCTACTGCTTCTTCGGCCCCGGGAAGTGGCAGACGCCTCCGCTGCAATACCCGAGGCTGTCGTCGGCGTCGTCCAGCAGATTCAGGGTGCCGGGCAGCGGCGACAGCGCGGGGCGCTGCTCGTGCTCTGCGGGTTCCTGTGCGGTGGCCATCCCTCGATGGTACGCCTGCTGCGCGCCTTCGGCGCCGTCCTCGCCCACGCCACCGACCGCGCATGCCCGCACACGGAGCGCGAGCGTGTCAACCGCCAGGGAATCGACAGCCCGCTCCCCTAGCGTTGAGGCATGGTGACCCGACTCCTCGCCCGCCTCTACTGGGCGCTCAGCCGCTGGACCCTGACCGTCGAGGCGGTGCCCGCCCGGCCGACCGTGCTGATCGGCGCCCCGCACACCTCCAACTGGGACTTCGTGCTCATGCTGGCGATCGCATGGCGCCTCGGCATCGATGTGCGCTGGCTCGGCAAGAGCAGCCTGTTCCGGGGGTGGCGGGGTCCGATCATGCGGCGCCTCGGCGGCATCCCCGTCGATCGCTCCGACCCCGCACGCGTGGTGGGCGACGTGGTCGAGCGCGTGCACCGGGGCGAGGTGTTCGGCCTCGTCGTCACCCCCGACGGCACGCGCAGCGCGACGGGCTACTGGAAATCGGGCTTCTACCGGATCGCCCGCGAGACAGGCATGCCGGTGACGCTCGGATTCGTCGACCGCACGACGATGACCACCGGGCTCGGGCCCGCCATCGAACTGACCGGCGATGTCGGTGCCGACATGGACCGCATCCGCGCCTTCTACTCCGACAAGGCGGGACTGCGCCCCGAACGCCGCCGCGAGCCGAGGCTCCGCGAGGAGACGGATCAGACCTCTTTGGACGTCTCCGACCGCGCGTAGTCGAGGTCGTCATCGGTCAGTGTCTCGGCCATGCCGACGACAGCGCCGGTGATCTCTCGGATCTCCTCTCGGGCGATCTCGCCCACGTGCGGCGCGTGCTCGAAGACGCCGAGCCTCGCCTCGTCGGAGAGCTCGTTCCACCATTCCCTGATCGGCGGCAGAGTCATCGTCGGTCCCCTCTCCCGGGCGAGCGGTCGATATGCGCGTCAAGAGTCTGGACAGCGGCGAGCGGCGACCGGGAAACTGTCGACATGGATTCGGAAGACCGCCCGCTGCACCCGATCGAACGCGATGACCGCGAGGACGGTCGAGATGAGACGGTCAACGAGCGCGCCGACCGCAACTGGGACGAACTGCTGCAGGAGCTCCGGGTGATGCAGACCGGCACGCAGATCCTCACGGGCTTCCTCCTCGCGGTCGCGTTCCAGCCTCGTTTCGAGGACATGGATGCCTTCCAGCGCGACGTCTACGTCGTGCTCGTCGGCCTGGCAGCTCTCGCGACCATCCTCGCACTCGCACCGGTCGGTATGCACCGGGCGCTCTTCGGTCGCCAACGCAAGCCGCAGCTCGTGCGGGTGGCGGCGCGCATCGTGCGGATCGATCTGATCGTCATCGCGGCGCTCACGGTCGGCGTGACGACCCTCATCATCGACTTCACCGTCAACCGGTCGGCCGGCCTCATCGCGCTCGTGGCCTCGATCGTGGTGATCGTCGGGCTGTGGATCGCGATGCCGACCCTCGTGCGACGGGCTCGGAACGACATCCACGAGAGATGAGTCCGAGCCCGTCGATTCTCAGCTGCCTGCGGGAGTGCGGTTCTCCGCGCTGACCATCCATGCGAACTGCTCGAGGCTCTCGAGCACGGCGTGCAGGATGTCTGCCGAGGTGGGGTCTTCCTCGTCGACGGCGTCGTGCACGTCTCGCATCGTGGCGATGGCCGCCTCCAGGCGCGCGGTGATGAGGTCGATCGTGTCCTGGGTCGACACCTCGCCCATGGGGAAGGCGGGCAGGGAGGTCGTCTCCGCGATCGTGTCGGTGCGGCCGTCGGGAACGGCGTGGAGCGCGCGCATCCGTTCGGCGACCGTGTCGCTGAAGGTACGGGCGGCCTCGATGATCTCGTCGAGCTGACGGTGGGTGTCGCGGAAGTTGCGCCCGACGACGTTCCAGTGCGCCTGCTTGCCCTGAAGCGACAACTCGATCAGGTCGACGAGCACTGTCTGCAGGTTCGCCGCGAGCGTGGGCGACGCGGTGAATCCCTTCTCGGCGTTCTGACGACGGGTGGTCTTCGCACCGCGCTTGTTCGTCGCGGTGCCGGTGCTCTTCTTCTCAGCCATGTGTATCCTCCTGGCGGCGACGATAGCCGGGATGGTCCCTCGTGATCGAGGGGGTTGACACTCGTTCCCCGCAGCGCCGATGGTGGCGTGCGGAGGTCACGAATGACAGAGAAGAACGTGCCGATCGACATCGCTCCGCTGAGCGCCGCGGATGCCGGCGAGGTGATGACGCTGCAGCGCGCCGCCTTCGTCTCGGAGGCTCAGATCTACGGCAGCGCCGACATGCCCCCGCTGACGCAAACGCTCGCCGAGGTCGAGGCGGAGCTGCGGTCGGGGTCGGGCCTCGGCGCCCGCATCGGCGGCCGACTGGTCGGAGCCATCCGGTTCGCGGAGGACGAGCGGACGCTGTTGATCGGTCGCATCGCGATCGCCCCTGACATGCAGGGAGAGGGCATCGGCCGGACGTTGCTGTCGGCGGCGGAGGAAGCGTCGTCGGCGGAGGAGGCCGAGCTGTTCACCGGAAGCCTCAGCGAGGCGAACATCCGCCTGTACGAGAAGTGCGGATACGTCGAGAGCGCTCGCATCCCGCAGGGCGACGGCACCGACCAGGTGTTCCTGCGCAAACCTCTGCATCCGGTGGGAGAACCCTCCGAACCGGGCGCGTCGGGTTGATCCTGCCCACGGGGTTCGGCATCGTGGCCCGGACACGTCGCGACCGCCTCGTGTCCGCAACCGGAAGGAGAGTCTCGTGCTCACCCTCACCGACAACGCAACCGCCATCGTGAACACCCTCGTCAGCCGTCAGACCGACGCCGCAGACGCCGGTCTCCGCATCCACTCGACGCCCGACCCCGGCCCCGACGGCGGCGCCCGCCTCGCGGTGCTCGTCGCGCCGGATCCCGAGCCGGCCGACCAGGTCGTCGAGGTCTCCGGCACCCGGCTGTTCCTCGACGAGACCGCCGCCGCCGCGCTCGACGATAAGGTGCTCGACGCCGGCGTCGACGACGAGGGCGCCGTGTCCTTCGCCGTTCTCAGCCAGGTCGCCTGACCTCACCAGCTTCATCGCGGATGCCGTGGCTCACTGAGCCGCGGCATCCGTGCGTCGGGGGTGCGGCGCACCCCTCTGCGCGTCTGGCATAGGTTGGGAGGACACCGAGCACCGCCGAGGAGGCGAACCCGGATGAAGATCGCCCTGCTGCGCCGTTACGTGGTACTGGCCGGGACCCTGCACTTCCCGAGGGCCGCCGAGCAGCTCGGCATCCCGCTGGCCTCGCTGTACACGTCGCTCGACAAGCTCGAGGCCGAGGTCGGCCACACGCTCGTTGCCCGCGAGGGGACCCCGCGGCTGACCAGCGTCGGGACGCTGTTCCTCGCGGAGGCACGGGCGGCTGTCGCCGCCGCTCCGCCGCCTGCGCCGAAGGTGGCGGCGCCGGCCGGCGGCAAGGCGAAGGCGTCGAAGGGCAAGGGGCGCGCCCCGATCGTCAAAGGCCAGCCGAAGCCGTACAAGAAGCGTCAGGGGCGCTGACCCGTCAGAGCCGGACGGCGTCCTGCGTCTCGAGCCCGGCGGACGAGCGCGTTCGCGCGGGCGAGGACACGTGCTCGTCAGCGCAGCCGGTCATCACGCCGACCTGCATGTCGATCACGAGCATGACCGTCCGCGAGCGCTGTCGTTCGGCACCGGTCACCATGTCAGTCCCAGTCGAGGTACTCCTCGATGATCACACCGGTCTCGATCGGGTGATGCATCGGGAAGAGGTGGTCGCCGGTGATGGTCTTGATGCTGGAGCGGTCAGGAACGCTCGCCTGCAGGGCCTCGGCGTTCGCGGGCGGGGTGTCGGTGTCTTCCGCGCCCTGCACGATCAGCACCGGGATCGCCGGCGCGACCGGGATGTCGACGTCCTCGACGCCGAGCAGGAGAAGCCCGTTCGCGCGGTCGGTGTGTGCGGCCACGAGGGCGCGGGCGATCGTGCCGCCGAAACCATGACCTCCGACCCAGGTGTCGTCGATGCCGACGTGGTCGATCACGGCGACGGCATCCTCGACCCGCTCCTCGAGCGTCGCGTCACCGGCTCGGTGCCCGATGCGCAGTACGTGGAAGCCCGCCTCCTCGGCGAGGTAGTGCGCAGCGACGCCGAGCACGTCGGCGGCGAGACCCT
Organism: Microbacterium sp. SZ1; assembly: GCF_002362255.1. GTDB lineage: Bacteria > Actinomycetota > Actinomycetes > Actinomycetales > Microbacteriaceae > Microbacterium. The sequence continues at coordinate 25,802 of NZ_LPVV01000034.1, forward strand.
GCTCCTGGATGAGGACCAGCTTGACCGGACCGTCGCCCTCGTCGGCGAAGGGGATCGCGCGGCCGTCGGGCTCGAAGATCTGCGTGTCGGTCATGGGCGTGGTTCTCCTCGTGCCGTTCAGGGGGTGACGAGGGGCTTGCGGCGATGAGCTCGGCAGTCGCGGTCGTCCCCTCGCCCTCCAGCGTATCCCGCTCAGTCGCGCAGAGCGGATCTTCCCCGGCGGGCGATCTCCTGCCAGAGGTGCGCGATCGTGGCGGCGCCGTGCAGCAGCATCCGCACATCCACGCTCTCGTCGCTGGCGTGCCAGTGGTCCTCGGGCAGCCCGGTTCCGAGGAACGTCACCGACGCCCCGAGTTCGCGTGTCAGGAGCTCTGCAGGCCCTCCCCCCGCATTGCCCATGCGTCCGCGCACCTCGGTTCCGTAGCCGCGGGCGAGGGCGAGCTCGAGGGCGTCGAGCATCGCGTCTCGAGGTGACGTGTACGGTTCCTGCGCGATCCGCTCGTCGACGGTCAGTTCGTACGCCGCTCCGACGGGCATCGCCGCGGCGACGTACTCCCTGAGGCGATCGGCGACGTCGTGGTTGCGCTGATCGGGAACGGTGCGGATGCTGAGCGAGGCCGTCGCCTCGCGCGGGATGACCGACCGTTCGATCCCTGTCGGATCCCCTGCGAGAAGCGAGATCACCTCGATGGCCGGTCGCACCCAGAGCCGCTCGGGAACGGTGTACCCGGCCTCCCCCGTGACCACTCGCGTCTCCGTGCGCTCGAGCCAGACGTCCTCGTCGAACGGGAGCTCGCTCAGCTCTCGGCGTCGCTCCGAAGACACGGCGGCGACCCCGTCGTAGAAGTCGGGGATGGCGATGCGCCCCGACTCGTCGTGCATTCCCGCGAGTATCCGCGCCAGGACCAGCGACGGATTCAGGGTGACCCCCGATGCGACCCCGCTATGCAGGTCGCGTTCGGGCCCCATCACGGTCAGAGTGGCGGTGAGGGTGCCGCGCATCGAGGTGACCGGCGCGGGCGCGTCATCCCGCCACTGGATCGTGTCGGAGAAGACGATCGCGTCGCATGCGAGCCGGTCGCGGTGCTCCTGAAGCAGAGCCTCGAGGTTCGGCGAGCCGATCTCCTCCTCGCCGTCGATGAGCAGCTTCACGTTCAAAGGCAGGTCACCGCAGGCGTCGAACGCTCGCAGCCCCCAGATGTGCGCGAGCACCTGCCCTTTCGCGTCCGAGGTGCCCCGCCCGTAGAGACGTCCGTCGCGGAGCGCGGCGGTGAACGGCTCGGTCTCGCTCCATTCCTCGGGCTTCGCGTGCCGCACGTCGTGGTGGCTGTAGACGAGGATCGTGGGTGCCGCGGGGTCCACGAGTCGGTCGCCGAGCACGGCGAAGGAATCCCCGGTGGGCAGCAGTGTCGTCTCGAGCCCCGCGTCGCGCATCTCGCCCGCGATCCAGTGCGCCGATCGAGTCATGTCCATACGGCGGTCGGGAGCCGCCGACACCGAGGGGATCGCTACCCAGGCGGAGAGCCGCTCGACGATGTCGCCCGCGGCCTCCTCCAGGTACGAAGCGATCCCGTCGATCGCCTCGTCTTGTGCCGCGCGCGGTTCCGTCTCGTCCATGCGGCCACCCTGGCCTTCTGTCCTGATCCCCGCTTCGGGGTTGACTCTGCCTGCCAGGCCTCGCTACAGGCCGGTCGAGAAGCGGTTCACAGGCTGGCGCGCGATTGTCGCAGGGATGAGCCGATCTGGAAACCCCCCTCGTGATCCGGCGTCACGAGCGTTGCATGGCCAGTCCACCGACAGACGATCAGAAAGGCGCACCATGTTCTTCCATCGACAGGAGCTCCAGTTCTCGGCGACACCCGAGGCCCCGGATGCCGTCTACGCGCGAAAGCTGCAGGAGGTGCTCGGCGGACAGTACGGCGAGATCACCGTCGCGCTGCAGTACCAGTTCCAGGCCTGGAACATGCACATCCCTGGCAAGTATCGCGACCTGGTGTTCGGCATCGGCGCCGAGGAGATGGGGCATGTGGAGATGCTCGCGGTGATGATCGCGCAGCTGCTCGAGAAGGCACCGCTCGGTATCACGGAGGATGCCGTGCAGGACGACCCGACGGTCGCCGCCATAGTCGGCGGCACCGACGTGCAGCAGGGCATCGTCGCGGGCGCAGGCGCGCGCCCGGTCGACAGCAACGGCAACCCGTGGCAGGGCTCGTACATCACCTCGAGCGGCAACCTGCTCGCCGATTTCATGGCCAACGCCAACGCCGAGATGCAGGGTCGTGTGCAGGTCGCGCGGCTGTACCACATGACCGACGACCACGGCATCCGAGACATGCTGGGCTTCCTGCTCGCCCGCGACACGATGCACCAGAACCAGTGGCTCGCCGCGGTCGAGGAGCTCAAGGCCGAGGGCGCCGAGGAGCTGCCGGTGCCGAGCAACTTCCCGCTGGGCAAGGAGCACCGCGAGGTCTCGTATCAGTACCTCAACTTCAGCGACGGTGCCGCCGCGGCGGAGGGCTCGTGGGCGAGCGGCCCGACGCCCGACGGCAAGGGCGAGTTCAGCTACCACGACGGCCCGACGACGACGGCCGTCATGCCGCCGCCCACCCGCCCCGACGCGCGCTTCTACGGCACGACCGACATGCCGAACGTCGTCGAGAAGGTCGCCGGCGCCGCCCAGGACGCCATGAACAAGGAGTGACGCCGCGCAGTCACCCTGTGCCATCGGATGCTCGTGCCCTCTCGACCGGATGCGGATCCGGTCGAGAGGGCGCGTGCGTGTCAGTTGTTGAAGCGGAACTCCACGACGTCGCCGTCCTGCATGACGTAGTCCTTGCCCTCGAGGCGGGCCTTGCCCTTGGCACGGGCCTCGACGACGGAGCCCGTCTCGACGAGGTCGTCGAACGAGACGATCTCCGCCTTGATGAAGCCCTTCTCGAAGTCGGTGTGGATGACTCCTGCGGCCTGCGGCGCCTTCGATCCCTTGGGGATCGTCCAGGCACGCGCCTCCTTCGGACCGGCCGTGAGGTACGTCTGCAGGCCCAGCGTGTCGAACCCGATACGGGCGAGCTGGTCGAGGCCGGACTCGTCCTGCCCGGTGGAGGCGAGCAGCTCCGCGGCATCCTCGGGGTCGAGGTCCTTGAGCTCCGACTCGATCTTCGCGTCGAGGAAGATCGCCTTCGCGGGGGCCACGAGCGCGGCGAGCTCCTCCTTGCGGGCGGTGTCGGTGAGCACGCCCTCGTCCACGTTGAACACGAAGATCACGGGCTTCGAGGTGAGGAGGCCGAGCTCGCGGATCGGTGCGAGGTCGAGTCCGCTGACGGAGAGCAGGATGCCGCGCTCCAGCGCGTCTTTCGCGGCCTTCGCCGTCTCGAGCACGACGGGCTCGATCTTCTTGCCCCGAACTTCCTTCTCGTACCGCGTGATGGCCTTCTCCACGGTCTCGAGGTCGGCGAGCATGAGCTCGGCGTTGATGGTCTCCATGTCGGACGCCGGGTTCACGGCGCCGTCGACGTGCACGACGTCGTCATCGGCGAACCCGCGGACGACCTGTGCGATGGCATCCGCCTCGCGGATGTTCGCGAGGAACTTGTTGCCGAGCCCCTCCCCCTCGCTCGCGCCGCGCACGATGCCGGCGATGTCGACGAACGACACCGCGGCGGGCAGGATGCGCTCGCTGTGGAAGATCTCAGCGAGCTTGTCGAGCCGCGGATCGGGCAGGTTCACCACGCCGACGTTCGGCTCGATCGTCGCGAACGGGTAGTTCGCCGCGAGCACGTCGTTCTTGGTCAGGGCGTTGAAGAGGGTGGACTTGCCGACGTTGGGCAGGCCGACGATGCCGATAGTGAGAGCCACGGGGTACGAGTCTACCCGCCGCCCGGCCTCACCCCGTCAGGCCTTGAGGCTACGGAACGCCCTGGTCACATACGGCAGGTCGACCGTCGCGTCGCCCTCGAGCCCCAGCTCGTCGAACAGCGCGTCCATGTCCTGGCGGATGCGCTGCTTCTCCTCGTCCGGCGCGGTGATGACGTAGCTGCGCGATGACGCCATCCGGTGCAGGAGGTCCCGCGTGATCGGACGCACCCATTCCCACGACTGCTCTTCGAGAGGTCCCATCGGCGGCGCGACCTCGGGGCCGCCCCGCGCGAGCATGACCTCGGCGTGGCTCCCGTGCATGATCTCGGTGAGGCGGCGCACCCAGTCGACGCGCTCGTCACGGATGTTCCAGATCAGTCCGAGCACGCCGCCCTCGCGCAGCACCCGACCGACCTCCGCCGATCCGCGCACGGGGTCGACCCAGTGCCACGCCTGACCGAGTACGACCGCGTCGAGACTGGCGTCCGGGAGCGGCAGCCGTTCGGCGGTGCCCACGAAGGTCGGCACGCCGGGGATCGCGCCGCGCAGAGTGGCGAGCATCGCGGCATCCGGGTCGACGGCGACGATCTCGGCATCCGGCGCCTTGGCGAGGACACGCGTGAGCTTGCCGGTTCCGGCACCGACGTCGGCGATGCGGTGGGAGTTCGCCGGCAGCGGCTCCAGCATCCAGGCGACCGCCGCGAACGGATAGTCGGGTCGGCCCAGCTCGTAGTTGTGCGCCTCGGCCCCGAAGGATCTCGACAGTCCATCGCTCATGTCGTCAGCCTACGGCGCGTCCTCCTCCCCGCCCGTTCACGGCGGGAGAGAGTGGAGGCGTGCCCTTGGATTTCACCGCTATCGATTTCGAGACGGCGAACTCCAGCCCCGCCTCCGCCTGCTCCGTCGGACTCGTCCGCGTACGGGACGGACGGGTCGTCGCCACGGCCGGGTGGCTGATCCGCCCGCCTGTCGGACACGACGAGTTCCAGGAGTGGAACGTGAGGATCCACGGGATCCGCGCGCAGGACGTCGTCTCGGCGGCCTCCTGGATCGACCAGTTCGCCGCGCTGTGCGACTTCGTCGGCTCCGACGTGCTGGTGGCGCACAACGCGGGCTTCGACCTCAACGTCCTCCGCCGGGCGTCGGAGGCCACGGGCCTCGACTGCCCTCCGTATCGCTCACTCTGCAGCCTGCAGGTGGCCCGCAAGGTCTACGACCTCGAGTCGTACCGCCTGCCGAAGGCCGCCGAGGCGGCCGGGTTCACCGGGTTCTCGCACCACGATGCGCTGGCGGATGCTCTCGCCTGCGCGCACATCGTGATGGATGCTGCGCAGCGCCTCGCGGTGCCGGATGTGTTCGCCCTCGCCGAGGCGCTCAGCCTTCGGGTGACCACGCCGCGCGTCGCGGACCCGCGCCCCGACCAGGCGCTAGTCGCCACGGATCTCGCCGTCGCCTGATCACGCTCCACCGGCCGCCGTCGGCGCGCCGGGTCCTCCCGGGAATGTCCGAGGCTCCCGGCACGATGGACGCATGGATGCTCTGACGATCGTTCTCCTCCTCGCGGCCCTGCTCGTGGGTGCCGCGGCCGGATGGACGCTACGCGCGAGCCGCGGCGGCGTCGACCTCGCACGCGCCGAGGCCGAGCTCACCGCCCTGCGCGACGACCGCGACCGGCAGTACGACCTGTATCGCGACGCCGTCGAGCACTCGCGCTCGGCGCAGCGGGCCGAGGCCGAGCGCGTGCAGCAGCAGAACGCGGTGCTCACCGCGCTCGCACCGGTGCGCGAGAGCCTGCGTCAGATGCAGACCAAGGTCTCCGCCATGGAGCAGGAGCGTCACGAGCAGTTCGGCTCGCTGGCCGAGCAGCTGCGGCGCGCTCAGGAGTCCGACGAGGCGCTGCGTGCCACGACGGAGTCGCTGGCGGGGGCCCTGCGCTCCACCGCCACGCGCGGTGTGTGGGGCGAGACGCAGCTGCGACGGGTCGTGGAGGCCGCGGGGCTCACCCGGCACGTCGACTTCGATCTGCAGACCACGATCGCCTCCGACCGCGGCCAGGGGCGGCCCGACATGGTCATCCGCCTGGCGGGCGGCGCGTCGATCGCGGTGGACGCGAAGGTTCCGCTCGACGCGTTCCTCGAAGCCTCGGCGCTCCCGCTCGGCGATGCGTACGAGGCGCAGCGCCGAGCGCACATGCAGAAGCACGTCAAGGCGGTGCGCGCGCACATCGACGCGCTCGCGAAGAAGGCGTACTGGTCAGGGCTCGAGTCCGGTCCCGAGTTCGTGATCTGCTTCCTGCCGAGCGAGTCGCTGCTGTCGGCGGCCATCGACGAGGATCCGACCCTGCTCGACTACGCCTTCGGTCGCCGCGTCGCGCTCGCCTCGCCGGTGAATCTCTGGGCGGTGCTGAAGACGGTCGCCTACACCTGGACGCAGCAGGAGGTCTCGACCGAGGCGCGGGCTCTTCTCGCCCTCGGCACCCAGCTGTACGACCGCCTCGGCGTCGTGGCCGGGCACGCCGACGATCTGCGTCGCGCTCTGGAGCGCACGGTCGAGAGCTACAACCGCTTCGCCGGGTCGCTCGAGAGCCGGGTTCTCGTGACGGCGCGGCAGTTCCCCGGCATCGACACGAGCGGGCTCGCCGAGTCACCGAAGAGCGTGACCGCACAGGCTCGGCCGTTCACTGCGCCGGAACTGCTGGGCGATGCTCAGCGCGTCGACGACGCCCTCTTCGCAGACGTCGGCGAGGTGCGTTCTCGACTGGACGAGCCGCGTGGTCCGGCTCAGGACTGAGTCACAGGCGGCGTGCTCGACGGGTCAGGCGAGCCCCGAAGGGTCAGGCGTGCTCCGTAGGGTCAGGCGACGCCCGGCACTCCGCTGAGCAGCAGGATCACCAGTCCGCTCGTCACGACGAAGGCGCCGATCATCCACCAGGAACTGAGTTCGTGGCCCTCATCACGACGCTTGCGGAAGAGGACGTCGGCACGACGCGCGGGATCCGTGACGACGGGAGACGGTGCTCCCGGTGGCGTCGCGGCAGGAGCAGCGGCTCCCGGTGCCGAGATCTCGTCGACGTTCACACGCAGGATGCGACCTGTGTTGGTGGTGACGATCTTCGTCCGCGCGGCCTGAGAACCACTCGTCTGCTGCGTTGCCATCTGTTCGCCCTCCTGTGCCTGCGGTGCCTGGCGGCTCCGTCGACGGCGACAAACCCAGGGTCAATTGTGACACGCCCCTGCAGGAAAGCTCGGCGCCCGGTCGCCGTCAGGGCATACCGGCTCGGTAACGATGCCCCGACAACGCAGCCCCGATCAGATCACAGCCACTTCGAGACGAGATGCTCCGAAGCGATGCGGCGCAGTGTTCCCGAGGCCCCCCGCAGCACGACGCTCTCGGTGTAGATGTACCCGTGCTCACGGCGGACGCCGGCGACGAGCTGACCGTCGGTGACGCCCGTCGCCACGAAAATCGTGTTGTCCCCGCGCACGAGGTCGTCGGCCTCGTATACCTTGTCCATGTCGAGCCCGGCGTCGATTCCGCGCTGGCGCTCGTCGTCGTCGCGGGGCCACAGACGGCCCTGGATGTGCCCGCCGAGAGCCTTGATCGCACAGGCCGTGACGATGCCCTCCGGGCTGCCTCCGACGCCGACGCACATGTCGGTCCGCGCGGCGTGTCGCGCCGCATTGATGCCGCCGGCCACATCGCCGTCGCTCATGAGACGGGTACCGGCGCCGGCATCCCTGATCTCCTGGATGAGCTTCTCGTGCCGCGGCCGGTTCAGCACCGACACGACGATCTCGTCCACCGGCTTGTCCAGCGCGCCGGCGAGCTTCCGGATGTTCTCGCCGATCGGCAGGCGGATGTCGACGACGCCGACGCCGGCCGGTCCGGTGACGAGCTTGTCCATGTAGAAGACGCTCGAGGCGTCGAGCATCGATCCCCGGTCGGACACCGCGATCACCGAGAGCGCGTTCTGACGTCCGGCGGCGGTCAGCGACGTGCCGTCGATCGGGTCGACGGCGATGTCGCACTCGGGGCCCGTGCCGGTTCCGACGACCTCGCCGTTGAACAGCATCGGGGCGTTGTCCTTCTCCCCCTCGCCGATCACGACCCGACCCTGGAACGCCACGGTGCCGAGGAACGCCCGCATCGCGTCGACCGCCGCACCGTCAGCGGCCTCCTTGGCGCCGCGGCCGATGAAGGGAACGGCTCGGATCGCGGCCGCCTCGGTCGCACGCACCAGCTCCATTGCGAGGTTTCGGTCGGGACGCAGGGGGCTCAGATCGGCCGTCAGACTCACCATGTCGTCAGCCTAGCCACGGAGCGCAGTTCGCACGCCGGTTTTCGGCGCTGAGCGACCGAAGGAATCGTTGTTCTTAACGCCACGGCAGGAGGCACTCTCCGGCGTCGTTCCCCCGACGGCATCCGGACATCGACCCCGATAGAGTGACTGCTGTCCCGGCTTCACCTATCGCAGGAGTTCTCATGCCCGTCGCCACCCCGGATCAGTACGCCGAAATGCTCGACCGCGCGAAGGCCGGCGGCTTCGCGTACCCCGCCTTCAACGTCTCGAGTTCGCAGACCATCAACGCCGTGCTCCAGGGCCTGACCGAGGCGGGCTCGGACGGCATCATCCAGGTCACCACGGGCGGCGCCGACTACTTCGCCGGCCACACCGTCAAGGCTCGCGCCACGGGCGCGCTCGCCTTCGCGCGCTACGCGACCGAGGTCGCCAAGAACTACCCCGTCACCGTGGCTCTGCACACGGACCACTGCCCGAAGGACGCCCTCGCCGGCTTCGTCGAGCCGCTCATCGCGGCATCCGAAGACGAGGTGAAGGCCGGCCGCAACCCGATCTTCCAGTCGCACATGTGGGACGGCTCGGCTGTGCCGCTCGCCGAGAACATTGAGATCGCGAAGGAGCTCCTCCCCCGCATGAAGGCGATCAACGCGATCCTCGAGGTCGAGATCGGCGTCGTCGGCGGCGAGGAGGACGGCGTCGCACACGAGGGCTCCAACGAGGCGCTCTACACGACCTTCGCCGATGTGGACCAGGCCGTGCAGGCGCTGGGTCTCGGCGAGCAGGGCCGCTACATCGCCGCCCTCACCTTCGGAAACGTGCACGGCGTGTACAAGCCCGGTGGCGTGAAGCTGCGCCCGGAGCTCCTGGGCGAGATCCAGGAACAGGTCGCGGCGAAGTACAACACGGGCGCCAAGCCGCTCGACCTCGTCTTCCACGGCGGGTCCGGCTCGACCGACGACGAGATCGCTCTCGCGGTCGCGAACGGCGTGATCAAGATGAACATCGACACCGACACCCAGTACGCGTACACCCGCGCGATCGCCGACTACATGTTCAAGAACTACGACGGCGTCCTCAAGGTCGACGGCGAGGTCGGCAACAAGAAGCAGTACGACCCGCGCGCGTGGGGCAAGATCGCCGAGACGGCGATGGCCGCCCGTGTCGTCGAGTCGACCCGCCAGCTCGGCTCGTACGGCCAGTCGAAGAGCTGATCCCGCTGACAGACGGATGCCCCGGCCGACTCGGCCGGGGCATCCGTGCATCTGGGACCTGTGTCAGCGTCCGGTGGTGCTCATGATGTACTCGATGAAAGCAGGGTCGCCCATCATCGGGATGGCCGCACAGATCGACGTGAGCAGCAGGGTGATCGCCGCTCCTACGACGGGAACCCACCAGCTGAGCCTTCTGCTGCGCAGCCGGCGGAGCGCGATCGCCGCGGTCAGAGACCACCCGACTACGAGGACGATCGCGGCGACGGTGCCCCAGATGCGCCCCTGTGCGATATTGGTGAACTCGCCGTCGACGCCGACGACCTTCATGACCTCGTTCATCGCGGTCGGGAAGTCGAGGTAGGAGATCGCGGTCAGTACCACGTTGATGAGGCCGTACGCGAGCAGCGCGACCGTGACGAATCGGTCGACCGGGTTGGATCGCCGGGCGGGCCGCTCCGCCGCGACCGCGGCGGGAGGACCGGCGACGACGGCATCCGGCATCTCATCCAGCGGGGGCAGGCCCGCCGCCCGCCGCTGTTCCTCGGGGGTGGCGAGTTCTCCGTACCGCGGCCGCTGATCGGTCATCCCGTCATGCTATCCGGGCTGCCTCTGAGCGACTCTCAGCGGAGTCGCTCCGAAAACGATGACGGCCCCGGAGGCTTGGGGAATCCTCGGGGCCGCGGACGGCGGTGCTGGGGACACGTGCCGTCCTGGTGGTAGTTGGAACGCTGGGGACGTTCTCACACACCAGTAGCCTCGTTTGCACAGACGGCTACATCTTGATGATAGGAGCTGCTGTGCGCGGGCCACCAGAGCGATTTCTTCAGATAGTGAACCAACCTCAGATGGAGAAGTCGGAAGCCGTCGTGCTCCCGTCGAGGGCATCGGCCCCCAGTTGCAGCGACAGCCTCTGCGCCGCCCGCTGCATCCGCGTCACGAGGCTCCGCCCCACGATGTGCTCCGACGGCAGCGAGATGGCCAGGGACGCGATCACGTTGGGGGCGATCACCGGCACGGCCACGCACGTGTTGCCGATCGCGTACTCCTCCTGGTCGACGGCGAACCCCGGCGAGTGCTCGAGCTGCGTGAGCAGGGTGCGACGATCGCTGATGGTCCGCGGGGTCAGCTCCTCGAGACGGTGCCGCGACAGGTAGTCCAGCCGCTCCTCGTCGGAGAGGTCGGCGAGGATCTGCTTGCCGAGCGCCGTCGCGTGCGCGCTGGCGTCGAGACCGACCCAGAGCTCGATGCGGGGATTGCGCACGGCGTCGACGATGTCGACGAGATGCATCTCGCCGTCGTGGTACCGCGACAGGTACGCCGTCGCGCCGACCTCGTCGGTGACGGTGCGGAGCGCCGCGCGCACCCGCGCGAGAAAGATCCCGCGTGCATCGGTCTCCGACTGGAATGCCGGGAAACGGGTTCCGAGGACCAACCCGTCGGGTTCGCTCGTGAGATACCCCTCGTGAATGAGGGTGCGCACGAGGTTGTACGTCGTGCCGGTGGTGAGTCCGGTGATGGCGGAAAGCGTCTTCACCGGTATCGGGCGAGGCGAATTGGCGACGATGTCGACGAGGCGCAGCGCGCGCTGCACCGACCCGATGAGGGTCGGCTCGGCCTCGGCGGCGTTCACCGCTATGCGCCTCCGCCGGACGCGCGACCTCCCAGTGCCCGCGAATCGCGCTGACCCGAGGCATCCTGCCGCAGTTCCTTCGGCAGCGAGAACATGAGGTCCTCCTCGGCCGTCTTCACCTCTTCGACGTCCCGGTACCCCGCGCCGTCGAGTGCGTCGAGCACCTCGCGCACGAGCACCTCGGGCACCGAGGCCCCGCTGGTCACGCCGACGGTGGCGACGCCGTCGAGCCACTCCTGCTTGACCTCCTCCGCGTAGTCCACGCGGTAGGCGGCCTTGGCGCCGTACTCGAGCGCGACCTCGACGAGACGCACGCTGTTCGAGGAGTTCGCCGATCCGACGACGATCACGAGATCCGCGTCCTTGGCGACCTTCTTGATCGCGACCTGGCGGTTCTGGGTCGCGTAGCAGATGTCGTCGGACGGCGGATTGTGCAGCTCGGGGAAGCGCGTGCGCAGACGGTTCACCGTCTCCATCGTCTCGTCGACCGACAGCGTGGTCTGCGAGAGCCAGACGACCTTCGACGGGTCCTTGACCTCGACCGTGTCGGCCTCCTCCGGGGAGTTCACGACGGTGACGTGCTCGGGAGCCTCTCCCGCCGTGCCCTCGACCTCCTCGTGGCCGTCGTGGCCGATGAGCAGGATCTCGAAGTCGTCGCGCGCGAAGCGCACGGCCTCGCGGTGCACCTTGGTGACGAGGGGGCAGGTGGCGTCGATCGCGTGGAGTCCTCGATCGGATGCCGCATTCACGACCGCCGGCGACACCCCGTGCGCGCTGAAGACGACGTGAGCGCCCTCGGGGACCTCGTCGACCTCCTCCACGAAGATCGCGCCCTTCTCCTCGAGCTCGGTCACGACGTGGATGTTGTGCACGATCTGCTTGCGCACGTACACGGGCGCGCCGTAGCGCTCGAGAGCCTTCTCCACCGCGACCACGGCACGGTCGACACCGGCGCAGTATCCGCGCGGGGCGGCGAGCAGAACACGCTTCTGTCCGACCACCGGGTTATCCTGAAGCCGACCTGCCGCCGCACGTACTCGTGGGATGCGGGGAGTCGGGAGATGAACGGCAGTCGAAGTCACCCTTCGATTCTACCGGCGGCTACCTGAGCAGGGCCGGGAAGGGGCACGGAGCGGATGACAGTCTTCGAAGCGACGACGCGCCCCGGCGAGACGCCTCCCGCCGACGCCGTCGCGCCGCGGGATTCGTCGGCATCCGCCCCCACGTCCGTCGCCCGGCTGAACGCCACGATCCGCGACTTCGTCGCCCGCTGGAACACGGTCTGGGTCGAGGGCGAGATCACCTCGTGGAACGTGCGCGCCGGCAACATCTTCGCCCGGCTGAAGGACACCCGCTCCGACGCCCAGATCTCCATCCGCATCTGGTCGAGCGTGCGGCCGCGCATCCCGAACGACCTGGGCGTGGGCGATCACGTCGTCGCGGCGGTCAAGGCCGACTACTTCGTGAAGTCCGGCGACTTCAGCTTCGCGGTGTCGGCCATGAAGCACGTCGGACTGGGCGACCAGCTCGAACGCCTCGAGCGCCTGCGCGTGCAGCTCCGGCAGGAGGGGCTGTTCGACCCGTCGCGCAAGAAGCGCCTGCCCTTCCTCCCGCACGTGATCGGCCTCATCACCGGCGAGCGGTCGGATGCCGAGAAGGACGTGCACCGCAACGCCGAGCTGCGCTGGCCGCAGGTGCGGTTCCGCACCGAGTACGCGGCGGTCCAGGGCGATCGGTGCGTGCCTGACACACTGGCGGCCCTCGCGCGGCTCGACGCCGATCCCGACGTCGACGTCATCGTCATCGCCCGCGGCGGCGGCGATCCGCAGACCCTGCTCGGCTTCAGCGACGAGCGCCTGGTGCGGGCCGTCGCGGCGGCATCCACCCCCGTTGTGAGCGCGATCGGTCACGAGAACGACCATCCTCTGCTCGACGATGTCGCCGACCTGCGCGCGTCCACTCCGACCGACGCCGCGAAGCGCGTCGTACCGGACGTCAGCGAGCAGCGGGCGCTCATCGCCCAGCTGCGCTCGCGGGCGACGTCGCGCCTCACGCAGCGGATCACTCACGACATCGCCCAGCTGGAGCAGCTGCGCTCACGGCCTGCGCTGCGCTCCCCGGATCCGATCATCGACTCGCGCTCGCAGGAGGTGTGGCTCATGCTCTCCCGGGGCCGCGACAGCATCGCGCGGCAGCTCGATGCAGCAGCGAGGGAGACGAGCGAGCTACGGGCGTCTTTGCGCGCGCTCTCCCCCGCCGCCACACTCGCCCGCGGGTACGCGATCGCTCACCTCGACGGCGGGCTGATCCTTCGCGACGCCGCCGACGCTCCGGCGGGCAGCGCTCTCACGATCACCGTCGACCGCGGCTCGATCGCCGCACGCTCCGAGGGCGAGATCGCCGAGAGCGACGGGTGACGTCGGACGATTCTTGAGCCCGTCACCGCCCTGAGTCCATCCTCTGCGGAGACCGCGCGAGGCCGCCCCCTCCGGGTGAGCGCGCTGCGCGCACCGCGTAGGATGGAGGCGTGAGTGCGCTGAACGACACCCCCGTGGAGACGCTGTCGTTCGAGGCCGCGCGCGACGAGCTCGTGAAGGTGGTCGCGGAACTCGAACAGGGCGCGCCGACCCTCGAGCAGTCGCTCGCCCTGTGGGAGCGCGGCGAAGCCCTCGCCGCCCGCTGCGAGGAGTGGCTGCTCGGCGCGAAGCGCCGCCTGGAGGCCGCCAGGGCCGCGGCATCCGACTCTGCTGGCGGAGCGGAGTCATGAGCAAGCGCGCCCCGATCGTGGCCGAACTCGGCCGCCCCGAGACGCCGGAGGAGACCGCGGCCCGCAAGGCCGAGTTCAGCAAGGCGTACCGGTCGAGTCAGACGGTCCGCGGACTCATCGCCGCTCTGCTCGCCACCCTGGCGATCGTCGTCGTCATCGTGTTGGCGGTGCCCCGCGGCGAGCCTGCGACCGAGCGGGAGGTCGACGTGACCGGCATCGCCGCCGACGTGGAATCGTCGCTCGGCAGCCCGGTGATCGTGCCCGAGCTCGACGACTTCTGGCGCGTGAACGCCGCGGGTCTCACGAGCGGCGCCACACCCGTGTGGGATGTGACCCTGGCACCGGCAGCGGAGAACGAGCGCGGGTTCATCAAGCTCGCCCAGGCTTTCGGGGTCGATTCGTCGTGGGCGCCGCAGCGACTGAACGGCGTCGCCCCGACCGATACCACCGCGATCGGCGGAATCGAGTGGGACGTCTACTCGCTCGGCGACGCCGGCGCGAAGCAGAACGTCACCTACGCCATCGGCACGCAGGCAGGCGACGACTACGTGCTCCTGTACGGCTCGCGCTCGGCCGATTCGACCGCCGACCTCGCCGAAACCCTCGTCCCCCAGATCCGCGATCTCTCGGAGTAGCCCATGACGCACCCGCTCACGCCCGCCGCCGCCTGGACGCAGATGCAGGAGGGGAATCGGCGCTTCGTGAACGACGAGCCTCGTCATCCCAATCAGGATGTGGTCAGGCGGCGCGATCTCGAGGCCGCTCAGCATCCTGTGGCGACCCTGTTCGGGTGCTCCGATTCCCGTCTCGCCGCCGAGATCATCTTCGACCTCGGTCTCGGCGATCTCTTCGTCGTGCGCAACGCCGGCCAGGTGATCGGCGAATCCATCGTCGCGAGCCTCGAGTACGCCGTGGCCGTGCTGGAGGTGCCGCTGATCGTGGTGCTCGCACACGACTCGTGCGGCGCCGTCCGGGCCGCGATCGACGGCACCGCGATCGACGCCGACCCGCTCCCCCCGCACATCTGGAAGCTCATCGCCCCGATCGTGCCCGCGGCCCGCAAGGTGCTCGCCGAGAGCGGCGGAACGACCGTCGACGAGATCGACGCCGAGCTCGTCGGGCGCGAGCACCTGCGCAACACGGTCGGCGACCTGCTGCAGTCGTCCGAGATCATCTCGAACGCCGTCGCCGAGGGGCGACTGGGCATCGTGGGCGCCAACTACCGACTCGCAGAGGGCACCGCTGTGCCCGTCATCACCGTCGGCATCGAGACCGACGGCATCGAGACCGAGGGGCAGAGCCCCGCAACCAAGGAAGGTTCGGAATGACCGACACCCAGCAGGAGTACCGCATCGAGCACGACACCATGGGTGAGGTGCGGGTGCCCGTCAACGCGCTCTACGGGGCGCAGACCCAGCGTGCGGTGGAGAACTTCCCGATCTCGGGCAAGGGTCTGGAGTCGGCGCAGATCGCCGCGCTCGCCCGCATCAAGAAGGCGGCAGCGCTCGCCAACAAGGAGCTCGGCACGCTCGACGGCGCGATCGCCGACGCCATCGCGCAGGCCGCCGACCAGGTGGCCGCCGGCACGCACGACGGCGAGTTCCCCGTCGACACCTACCAGACCGGTTCCGGCACGTCGTCGAACATGAACATGAACGAGGTCCTGGCAACGCTGGCGAGCCGCATCCTCGGCGCGAACGTGCACCCGAACGACCACGTCAACGCCTCGCAGTCGTCGAACGACGTCTTCCCGACCTCCGTGCACATCGCCGTGACGCAGGCTCTCATCGACACGCTCATCCCGGCGCTCGACCACCTCGCGGTCGCTCTCGAGGCGAAAGCCGAGCTGTGGAAGGACGCCGTCAAGTCCGGCCGCACGCACCTCATGGACGCGACCCCGGTCACCCTCGGCCAGGAGTTCGGCGGCTACGCACGTCAGATCCGCCTGGGCATCGAGCGGGTGCAGTCGGCGCTCCCCCGCGTCGCCGAGGTGCCCCTGGGCGGCACCGCCACCGGCACCGGCATCAACACCCCGCTCGGCTTCCCGCAGAAGGTCATCGAACTCCTCGCCGCCGAGACCGAGCTGCCGATCACCGAGGCGAAGGACCACTTCGAGGCGCAGGGCGCCCGTGACGGACTCGTCGAGGCGTCGGGCGCGCTGCGCACCATCGCCGTCTCCCTCACGAAGATCAACAACGACCTGCGGTGGATGGGCTCCGGCCCCAACACGGGTCTGGGCGAGCTGCACATCCCCGACCTGCAGCCGGGTTCGTCGATCATGCCCGGCAAGGTCAACCCGGTCGTGCCCGAGGCCGTGCTGATGGTCTGCGCACGTGTGATCGGCAATGACGCTACGGTCGCCTGGGCCGGAGCATCCGGTTCGTTCGAGCTGAACGTCGCGATCCCGGTCATGGGCACGGCGCTGCTCGAGTCGATCCGCCTGCTCGCGAACGCCTCGCGCGTGCTCGCGGACAAGACGGTCGACGGACTGCAGGCGAACCTCGACCGCGCCGCCGCCTTCGCGGGCATGAGCCCGTCGATCGTGACGCCCCTGAACAAGCTCATCGGCTACGAGGCCGCGGCGAAGATCGCCAAGCACTCGGTCGCGAAGGGCATCACGGTGCGCGACGCCGTGATCGACCTCGGCTACGTCGAGCGCGGCGAGCTCACGCTCGAGCAGCTCGACGAGAAGCTCGACCTGCTCTCGATGACGCACCCCGGCTGAGCCCGGACGACAGACGGATGCCGCAGGGACCTTTTCCCTGCGGCATCCGTCGTCTCCGTCGCCGGTCCTAGCTGAGCTCGCCGCCCTCCAGCAACTCGGTCACGAGCGCCGCGATCGCCGAGCGCTCCGAGCGCATGAGCGTGACGTGGGCGAACAGGTCGTGCCCCTTGAGGGTCTCGATCACGCTGGCGATGCCGTCGTGGCGCCCGACCCGAAGGTTGTCGCGCTGGCCCACGTCGTGGGTGAGGATCACCCGCGAGTTCTGCCCCATCCGGCTCAGGACCGTCAGCAGCACGTTGCGTTCGAGCGACTGCGCCTCGTCCACGATCACGAACGCGTCGTGCAGCGAGCGCCCGCGGATGTGCGTGAGCGGCAGCACCTCGAGGAGCCCCCGCTCGACGACCTCTTCCATGACGTTGCC
This sequence comes from Microbacterium sp. SZ1, assembly GCF_002362255.1. Classification (GTDB taxonomy): domain Bacteria; phylum Actinomycetota; class Actinomycetes; order Actinomycetales; family Microbacteriaceae; genus Microbacterium. The sequence goes on from NZ_LPVV01000034.1 coordinate 42,711, forward strand.
CGAGACGACCGAGCCGAGCGTGTCGAACACCGCCTGTCCCCACGGCCCCATCTTCTCGCCCTGGTCGCCTGGCAGGTATCCGAGCTCCTGACCTCCGACCGCGAACAGCGGACGGAAGACGATGATCTTCTTCTGCTGCTGCCGCTCGAGCACGGCCTCCAGACCCGCGCAGAGTGCGAGTGCCGACTTGCCGGTTCCTGCCCGCCCGCCGAGTGAGACGATGCCGACCTCGGGGTCCAGCAACAGGTCGATCGCGATCCGCTGCTCGGCCGAACGCCCGTGCATGCCGAAGATGTCCCGGTCTCCGCGCACCAGCCGGTACTCGCCGTCGCCGGTGACGCGCCCCAGGGCCGACCCGCGCTCGGAGTGGATGATGAGTCCGGTGTTCACGGGCAGGCCGCGGGCCTCCTCGCTGATCCCAACCTCGCTCTCGTACAGGTCGCTGATCTCATCGCCCGACAGGTCGAGCGTGGTGATCCCAGTCCAGCCGGAGTCGACTGCCTGCTCGGCCAGGTACTCCTCGGCACGGAGACCCAGCGATGCGGCCTTCACGCGCATCGGGAGGTCCTTCGACACGATCGTGACGTCCTGACCGTCCTGAGCGAGGTGCATCGCGACCGAGAGGATGCGGCTGTCGTTGTCGCTCAGTCGGATACCGGCGGGGAGCACCGACGTGTCGGCGTTGGCCAGTTCGACGCGGAGCGTGCCGCCCTCGCCGACCTCGACGGGGAAGTCCAGCCGGCCGTGCTCGATGCGCAGGTCGTCGAGGTGGCGGAGCGCCTGGCGCGCGAAGTAGCCGATCTCGGGGTCGTGGCGCTTGCCCTCGAGCTCGGTGATGACGACGACCGGGAGGACGACGGAATGCTCCGCGAAGCGGAACAGCGCCTGCGGATCGCTGAGCAGGACAGAGGTGTCGAGCACGTAGGTGCGCAGATCCTGATCAGGGACTGCGGACGTGGCCCGACTCGTCGTCTTACGGGTGGACTGCTGCGCGGTGCTGGAGGACTGCTGCGCTGTACGTGAGGTCACGACCCACTCCCGACCCGGGGAATCCCGGCTATTCGAACGAGTCGACCAGGGGGTCACGAGTCGCGAACCTGAGGCCGACTCGACGGGCGCCTTGCCCGATGCCTAGAAGCTACGACCAGCCGCCGACATTTCGTCGGCTCGACACGCCAGCAATTCGTTACGTGTTGATGAACGGATCGGCGGCGCCCGCGCGGAGGCTCAGCGACCGAACCGGCGGTCGCGATCGGCGTAGTCGCGGATCGCGCGCAGGAAGTCGACCTGCCGGAGATCCGGGCCGAGCGCCTCGACGAAGTAGAACTCGCTGTGCGCACTCTGCCAGAGCAGGAAGTCGCTGAGCCGCTGCTCGCCGCTCGTGCGGATCACGAGGTCGGGGTCGGGCTGCCCGCCCGTGTAGAGGTGCTCCCCGATCATCTCCGGGGTGAGGTGGGCGGCGAGATCCTCGATCGTGCCACCGGACGCCTGGTGCGCGGTGACGATGCTGCGCACGGCGTCGACGATCTCGTTGCGTCCGCCGTAGCCGACCGCGAGGTTCACGTGCAGACCCGTGTGGTCCTTGGTGCGCTCCTGCGCATCCTCGAGCACGCGCGCGAGCTCGGGCGGCAGGATGTCGGAGCGACCCACATGCTTGACCCGCCAGTTCCCCTCGCGGGACAGCTCGTCGGCGAGCTCGGCGATGATCTCGATGAGGTCGGCGAGCTCCGCGGAGTCGCGCTTGCGGAGGTTGTCGCTGGACAGCAGATACAGCGAGACGACGCGGATGCCGAGCTCGTCGCACCAGCCGAGGAACTCGATCATCTTCGCCGCGCCTGCGCGATGCCCTTCCGCCGGAGTCGCGTAGCCGAGTTGTCGCGCCCACCGACGGTTGCCGTCGATCATCATGGCGACGTGATGCGGAACCGACGCCGGATCGAGGTGACGGCGCAGCCGGCTGGTGTAGAGCCGGTACAGCGGCCCCCGCCCCTGACCATCGCGTGACATCACCTCCCTACGCTATCGTGCGGGGCTCGGGAATGCCCGAGAGCTGCCGCCGGGGATATCACCCGTCGAGCTCTCAGGTTATGTACGCCTGGCGGAATGGCACCCCACCTAGAGTGAGCACGTGAGCACTCCCGACGCTTCCGCCCCCGATCTTCCCCAGCTGCCGCTGCTCGAAGAAGCGGCCGACGACGCGCACGTCGAGATCAAGCCCACGTGGCGCGGCTGGATCCATGCCGGCACGTTCCCCGTCGCGATCGCCGCCGGGATCGTCCTGATCGTCTTCGCCCAGGGCGGCGCCGCCAAGTGGGCCGCCGCCGTCTTCATGGCCTCGTCGCTGCTGCTGTTCGGCAACTCCGCCGTCTACCACCGCTTCAACTGGGGCCCCACGGTCAAGGTCGTCCTCAAGCGCATCGACCACGCGAACATCCTGCTGCTCATCGCCGGCACGTACACGCCGCTAGCCGTGCTCGCGCTTCCTCCGGAGAAGGGGATGCTGCTGCTCATCCTCGTGTGGAGCGGCGCGCTGCTCGGCATCCTGTTCCGGGTGTTCTGGATCAACGCGCCTCGCTGGTTGTACGTCGCCCTCTATCTGCTGCTCGGCTGGGCCGCGGTGATGTACATCGTCGACCTGCTGAACGCCAACGTCGCGATGATGGTGCTGGTGATCATCGGCGGGCTGCTCTACACGGGCGGCGCGGTGGTCTACGCGCTGAAGAAGCCGAACCCGTGGCCGGGGCACTTCGGGTTCCACGAGATCTTCCACGTGTGCACGGTGCTGGCTTTCCTGTGCCACTGGACGGCGTGCCTGCTCATCGCTCTCGAGCCGCTGTCACCGTCGCTCGGCGCCTAGCGGCCGAGAATCAGCGCCTCTCGGGGTCGTCGTCGCCCTCGCGCACGATCGGCAGGTCGGCGTCCGTCTCGGTCGCCTCATCGGCCGCGCGGGCGGCGGCCTCCTCGGCATCCAGTTCCTCGCGGACCTCTTCGCGATAGCGAACGCGACGGATCCGGCGGTTCATGTCGAGAATCAGCAGGATCACGGCCACGAGCAGGATCACCACGGCGGCGAACCCCACGAATCCGGGGGTGACCGACTCGGGCGCCACCGTCATCGACGGTGTCGGCATCGGGGTCTCGGTCAGAGCGAGCATGGAGTCTGCCTTTCCTGCGCAGGTCGCATAACCTGGAGTTACCAGCCTAACGACCGGAAGACCCGCCCCGTGACGACCGCACAGCAGCTCGACGACCGCTATGGTCGCACCCGCCGACGGAAGGCGCCCTGGATCGTGCTGATCACGGTGGCCGTGCTCCTCGTCGGCGCGTTCGGCTGGTCGATCGTGACGGAGCAGATGAACAGCGTCGACTCCGACGACCTGGGCTTCGACCTCGTCGACGAGCACACGGTCGACGTGCGCTTCCAGATCACCGGCGTGCAGGGCAAGGACGTCGTGTGCGTCGTCGAAGCGCTCGACGAGGAGTTCGGCGTGGTCGGCTGGAAGGTCGTCGAGATCCCGGCATCCGACTCCCACTCGCAGGCGCTGTCGACCACCGTGCCCACCGTCGCGGAGGCGACGACGGGTTTGGTGAACAGCTGCTGGGTCGCCTAGACTCGGGGCAGACAGACGACGCCCTGGCACCGTGCCGGGGCGTCTTGGCATATCCCCCGCGGAACGTCGGTGGATACCGAATGAAGGAGCTTCGTCATGTCTACTGACGCTCAGGTTCCCTTCCTCACGCAGGAAGCCTACGACCGGCTCGTCGCCGAGCTGGAGCACCTGTCGACGACGGGTCGCGAGGAGATCGCCAAGCGCATCGAGGCCGCCCGAGAAGAGGGCGACCTCAAGGAGAACGGCGGCTACCACGCCGCGAAGGACGAGCAGGGCAAGCAGGAGGCCCGCATCCGCACCCTCGAGGGTCTGCTGAAGACCGCGAAGGTCGGCGAGGCACCGCCCAGCCGCGGAATCGTAGAGCCCGGCACGGTCGTCACGGCCGTCGTCGCGGGCGGCGAAGAGGTCTTCCTGCTCGGCAGCCGCGAGATCGCAGCCGGCAGCGACCTCGACGTCTACAGCGAGGCGAGCCCTCTCGGACAGGCGATCCTCGGACTCAAAGTCGGCGATAAGTCGTCGTACGAGGCCCCGAACGGCCGCTCGATCTCGGTCGAGATCGTCAACGTCGAAACCTACACTGGCTGACCGGTGACACGAGGAAGGCCCCGTCCTGTCGGACGGGGCCTTCCTCGTGTACGGCGCTCTCGCTCGCCGCTTTCAGTTGACACCTGCTGCGGCAATCCTGCGCGAATTGCGGCACGGGGTGCCAAGTGAAACGCTCAGTCGGGCACGACCATCGGCAGAAAGCCCTCCCGCCGCAGCGTCTCGAGCGTGAAGTCGGAGTGCTCGGGTCCGCGGGTCTCGACGCTGAGCTCGAGGATGACGTCGTTGATCTGCAGTCCGTGTCCGTGGCGCGTATGCATGGCCTCGATGACGTTGGCACCCGCCTCGGCGATGAGCTCCGAGACCCGGGCCAGCTGACCGGGGCGGTCGGGCAACGGGATGCGGATCGTGAGGTAGCGTCCGGATGCCGCGAGTCCGTGCGACACCACGCGCTGCAGCAGCAGCGGGTCGATGTTGCCGCCCGACAACACGGCCATCGTCGTCCCGGACGACTGCACCTTGCCGGCGAGGATCGCGGCGACACCGGCCGCACCAGCAGGCTCCGCGACGACCCTGGTCTGCTCGAGCAGGATGAGGATCGCCCGGGCCAGATCGTCGTCGGAGACGGTGACGACCTCGTCGACGAGATCCTTGATGATGCCGAAAGGGATCGCGCCGGGGCGTGCGACGAGGATGCCGTCGGCGATCGTGGGCCGAGTCTCGATGTCGACGGGTTCACCCGCTTCCAGCGAGGGCAGCATCGCGGCCGCGTTCTCCGCCTGGACGCCGATGATCCGCACGCTCCTCCCGCGCTCTGCGGCTCGCGCCCTGGCCGCGGCGGCGACCCCGGCGATCAGGCCGCCGCCGCCGATGCTCAACACGATCGTGTCGACGTCCGGGGCGTCGTCGAGCAGCTCGAGTCCCAGCGTCCCCTGGCCGATCACGATGTCGCGGTGGTCGAACGGGTGGATGAGCACGGCGCCGGTGCGCTCGGCGAACTCCGCCGCCAATCGCAGGGAGGTCGCGACCGTCTCGCCCTCGAGCACGACCTCGGCACCGTAGTTGCGGGTCGCGAGGAGCTTCGGCACCGGGACGCCGATCGGCATGAAGATCGTCGCGGGGATGCCGAGCGCCTGCGCGGCGAGGGCGACGCCCTGCGCGTGGTTGCCTGCCGACGCCGCCACGACGCCGCGCGCCCGCTCCTCCGCGCTCAGCCTCGACAGACGGTACGCGGCCCCGCGGATCTTGAAGGAACCGGTGCGCTGCAGGTTCTCCATCTTGAGAAGCACGGGCGAACCCAGCACGTCGGTCAGAGCACGCGACGGCAGGGTCGGCGTGTGCATGATCACCTCAGCCAGACTCTGAGCGGCGTGCTCGAACTCGGTCAGGCTGGGGACTGCGCTCATCGATTCCTCCGTGTCCGCTCACGCGGGACTGTGCTCCAGATCAGGTCGGCGTCCGGCTGATCGCCGGTGCGCCACGACCCCGTGCTGATGGTGACCGCGGCGACGTTGACGAATGCCGCGAGGGGCACCGCGAACAGCGCCCCGGGGATGCCGCCGACCATCGAGCCGCCGGCCACGACGAGCACCACGGCGAGCGGGTGCACCTTGACCGCCGATCCCATCATGATCGGCTGCAGGATGTGCCCCTCGAGCTGCTGCACCGCGAGCACGACGCCGAGCATCGCGAGGGCGATCCACGGGCCGTTGTAGACGAGGGCGAGCAGCACGGCGATCGCGCCGGTGACGACGGCACCGACGATCGGCACGAACGAGCCGAGGAAGACGAGGACGGCGACGGGGATCGCGAGCGGGACGCCGAGGAGTGCGGCGCCGACGCCGATCCCGACGGCGTCGATGGCGGCGACGAAGAGCTGCGTGCGCGCGTAGTTGACGAGGGTCGCGAATCCGTTCGTCGCGGCGGCGTCGGCCGCGGGGCGCGCAGCGCGCGGGAACAGACGGAGGGTCCACCGCCAGATGCGGCCGCCGTCAGCGAGCAGGCAGATGAGGATGAAGAGCGCCAGCACCGCTCCGGTGACGACGTGCGCGGCGGTGGTTCCGACAGCCAGAGCACCGTTGAGAAGGGTCTGGGCCTGCTCGTTGATGATCTGCAGGCCCTGGTCGATGTACCCCTGGATCTGAGCCTCGCTCAGGTGAAGAGGTCCGTTCAGGAGGAACTGACGGAAGTCCTGAATCGCCTGGGTGCTGCGCTGCTGCACGTCGGGCAGCTGCTGGCGGATCTGCCACACGACGAGCCACATGAGCACCGTCACGATCGCGATGGTGCCGATGATGGAGATCGCCACCGCTGCCCATCGCGGGAAGTGGTGTCGCAGCATCCATTGGAACGCGGGCCACAGCAGGGCGGTGATGAGGATGCCGATCATGAGCGGGATCACGAGCAGCTTGAGCTCGATGACGAGCCAGATGAACCCGGCGGCGACGGCTGCGATGAGAAGCAGTCGCCAGGCGTAGGCGGCCGTGACGCGCAGGCCGCGCGGGACCGCCTCATCGGCCGCCGTCGTGACCGTGCGCTCGGTCGAGATCGGACGCGGACGGAAGAGGTCTCTCAGCCGCGGATGCTGCTCTTCGCTCATCGCCCAAGTCTACGGCGCTCCACCAGGCTCCCCCGACGCTGAGCGGCAACATGACGAGGGTCCGCTGGCTCGTCGCCGAGGCCTCGATGTCGGCGCATCTGGATACGCTGGCCGGGTGACCGACACTCTCAGCTCAGCGCAGGCGCGCCGTATGGCCCTGGCGGCTCAGGGCTTCTCCCGCGCCCGTCCTGCGGCCCCCTCGACGCGTCACATCCACCGGGTCATGGACCGCCTCGGCGTGCTGCAGATCGACTCGGTCAACGTGTTCGCCCGGTCACACTACATGCCGCTCTTCTCCCGTCTCGGGAGCTACGATCCCGCGCTGCTCGACCGGATGTTCCTGTCCCGCACGACCCACTACGTGGAGTACCTCGCGCACGAGGCGACGTTCATCCCGATCGAGGACTGGCCGCTGTGGCGCTTCCGAATGGAGAGGTTCCGGCGGCGCGGGGCCGACCCGGAGTCGTGGGCGAGTCAGAACGCGCAGACCATCTCCTGGGTCCTGGACGAGCTCCGGACGCAAGGGCCGTTGCGGCCGGCCGACCTTCGGGCGGACGCGCCGCGCGAACGCGGCACCTGGTGGGACTGGGACGACGTGAAGCTGGCGCTGGAGCATCTCTGGCGCACGGGCGACGTGGCGATCAGCGGACGGAAGGGCTTCGAGCGCAGTTACGCGCTGGCCGAGCACGTCATCCCCGACGACATCCGCTCGCGCGACGTCTCGTACGACGACTCCATCCGCGAATTGATCCGGCGCGCGGCACGCTCGTCGGGCGTCGCGACGATGGCCGACCTGGCCGACTACTACCGGATCCGCGACCGGGCGACGATCTCGCGTGCCGTGGCCGACCTCGTCGACGAGGGCGAGCTCGTGCCCGTCCGGGTACGGGGGTGGGAACGCGCCGGCCGCCCCCTGGCGGCGTGGCGGCACCGCGATGCCGTGCTCCCCCGACGGATCGACGCGGCCGCACTGCTCACCCCGTTCGATCCCGTGGTGTGGTTCCGCGAGCGGGCGCTCCGCGCCTTCGAACTCGATTACCGCATCGAGATCTACGTCCCTGCGGCGAAGCGCCGCTACGGCTACTACTCGCTGCCCGTGCTGGTCGGCGACCGGGTCGTCGCCCGCGTCGATCTGAAGGGCGAGCGGTCGACGTCGACGCTGCAGGTGCAGTCGGCGTGGTGGGAGCCGCAGGCGGATGCCGCGGCGGACGCCGAGCGCATCGCGAGCGAGCTGGTGCTCGCTGCGTCGTGGCAGGGCCTCGAACACGTCTCGGTCTCGGGCTGGGGAACGGCCGCTGACGCCCTCCACAGCGCCCTGAGCGCCCTTCCGGCCGCCTCGGTGCGCCGACACGTCCACGCGAGGGAGGCGACGTCGTGACCCCCCGTACGAAATGGCTCCTCGGAGGCGCGGCTGTGGTCGTCATGATCGTCGCGATCGCGACGATCGTCTGGGCGACGGCACGCCCCGCACCGGAGGCATCAGCCAGTCCGACTCCACAGCCGAGCCCCTCGATCGACCTGCTCGCCTCCGCGCAGGCCGACCTCGACGAGCACCTCGAGCAGTGCGCGGCAGCGGGCGCGCCGAACGGCGTCATGCCGGAGGCGTGTGGGATCCGCATCCCGTGGGGAACCGAGTTCGCAGCCGTGACCGACGCGCGGTTCCGCATCGAGCGGATGCCGGAGATCACCCTCACCGACGACGGTTTCGTCGCGCAGGGCGGCGAGCTGATCGCCACGGTCACGGGCACCGGTCAGGACGGCGCCCCGCGCACAACGACCTACCGCACGCAGAACTGGTCGGTGCGCGGCGATGCCGAGCGCACGAGAACGGGCGTCGACGTCACGGTGTGGTGAGGTCGACGCCCGTGGCTGCGAGGATCAGAACTGGACGCGCGGCGGCTCGGAGATCGCGCCGCTGTCGGCGACCTCGAAGAACTCGCGCTCGGTGAATCCGAGCCCCTTGGCGAAGAGGTTGTTCGGGAAGACCTTGATCTTCGTGTTCAGCTCGCGCACGCCGCCGTTGTAGAACCGACGGGCGGCCTGGATCTTGTCCTCGGTGTCGACGAGGGCCTGCTGCACCTGGAGGAAGTTCTGGCTCGCCTGCAGCTGGGGATACGCCTCGGCCACCGCGAACAGGCTGCGCAGCGCCTGCTGCAGGTGGCCCTCGGCGATGCCTGCCTCGCCGGGCCCACTGGCGGACAGGGTCTCGGCGCGAGCGCGCGTGACGTTCTCGAACACCGCCTTCTCGTGCGAGGCGTAGCCCTTGACCGTCTCGATGAGGTTCGGGATGAGGTCGGCTCGGCGCTTGAGCTGCACGGTGATTCCGCTCCACGCCTCGTCGACGCGGACGTTGAGCTGCACCAGCGAGTTGTACGTCGCCCACAGGTAGATGCCGACGAGCAGGATCACTCCGACGACGATCAGTACCGGCACGAGCCATTCCATCAGAGGCCCACCCTTCCTCGTGTTTCTCTCATCCTATCGGCGCAGTCTGCGCGTCGACTGGGCGCATGACGCTGAGCCGCATCAGGCGCCGAGGACTCGGTCGAGGTAGCGGTTGGCGAAACGCCGTTCCGGATCGAGGCGGTCGCGGAGCGCGACGAAGTCATCGAAACGCGGGTAGCGCTCGCGCAGCTGCTCGGCGGTCAGCGTGTGCAGCTTGCCCCAGTGCGGCCTGCCGTCGTGCTCGACCATGATCCGCTCGACCGCTTCGAAGTACTCGGTGGGGTCGGCCCGCCAGTAGCGGTGCACGGCGATGTATCCGCTCGCACGCCCGTGCGCCGTCGACAGCCAGCGGTCGTCGGCCGCGGCGAACCGCACCTCGATGGGGAACTCGATGCGCCACCCGTGCTTCGCGATCAGCGCGCGTACCTCACGGAAGGCCGGGACGACGTTCTCGGCGGGCAGCGCGTACTCCATCTCGCGGAAGCGCACGGTGCGGCTCTGCGTCAGCACACGATGCGACAGATCGGTGTACTCGCGGTCGCCGGTGACCTTCACTGCGAGGCGGCTGAACGGCGGCGTGATGGCCGGGACCACCTGCCCCGCGGCACAGGCCACACGGTAGACGCCGTTGGACAGCAGGGTCTCGTCGACCCACTTGCCCACGCGAGGCAGGGGCTGTCGTCGTGTCGACTCGGCCAGCCGGGTCTGTCGCTTCGTCAGGGCGACCTCGGTGTGCGGGAACCAGTAGAACTCGAAGTGGTCGGACGCCTCGACGCGTTGATCGAGTGATTCCAGCACGTTCTCGAGGGGCTCGGGCCGATCGACGGCCTGCAGCACGAACGCAGGGACGCACTGCAGCGTGACCTCCACGATGATGCCGAGCGCTCCGAGACCCAGCGCCACGGCGGGAAGCAGCTCCGGCTGGTGCTCGTCGTCGATCCGCAGGAACTCCCCCTCCGCCGTGACGAGGGTGACGCCGACCACCTGGGTCGCGAGGCCTCCGAACCCGGCACCCGTGCCGTGCGTGCCGGTCGAGATCGCGCCGGCGATCGACTGACGATCGATGTCTCCGAGATTCTGCATCGCGAGGCCGTGCGCCGCCAGCAGCCGCGGGATGCGGTGCAGCCGCGTGCCGGCGAGGAGCGTGACGCGGCCGGTGACGGCATCCGCCGAGACGAGTCCCTGCAGGTCGTCGAGCTCCAGAAGCACCCCGGGTGCGATCGCGATTCCCGTGAAGCTGTGCCCGGCGCCGACGGCCTTGATGCTCAGTCGCTGGGCGACGGCCGCCCGCACCGCGCGCTGCACTCCCTCCGGACTGCGCGGACGCTCGACGCGCAACGGCTTCACCTGTGCCGACCGACCCCAGTTCTGCCAGGTGCCGCCGATCCGCGTCATAGGAACGCCTTCCCCTCGCCGCGGTAGGTGGGCAGTTCATCGACGACCTCGTCCCCCGACACCAGGTGATAGCTGTCGATGCGCTCGGCCGGTTCTCCGCTCTTCGCATGACGGAACCACACCCGGTCGCCCACCCCGAGAGTCGCGGCCTTCGGTCCCTGCAGCGGCGTCTGGACCTCGCCTGCCGCCTCTCTCGACAGCGTGCGAAGACCATCGGGCCAGACCGGCTTCGGCTGTCGCGAGGTCACGGCCGGGCCGGAGGCGATCCATCCGCCGCCGAGCACGGTCGCGATGTCGGCGGCCGGGCGACGGACGACGTCGAACGCGAAGGCTGCGGCGGGAGCGGGGCGGAACGACCGGTAGCCGTCGAAGAGATGGCCGCCGAGCAGACCGCTCCCCGCGCTCGCCTCCGTGAGCGACTCGTCGCTGCCCGTGAACTCGAGTGATCCGGTACCGCCGCCGTTGAGGAACTCGAGGTGCGCGATGCCTGTGAGCGCTTCGACGATCTCAGCTCGCCGCACCCGCAGCTCGGCGCGCGAACGCGCCTGCATCACGCGGATGACGGGCGCGTCCGGGCCGGCGTCGTCGCCCTGTCCTGCGATCTGCGCCTCGTACATCTGGAGACCGACGAGGCGGAAGCCGGGACGACGCAGGATCGTCCGCGCGAACGCCGCGACCTCGCCCGCCGTGAACAGCGCGGACCGCCGGACGCCGATGTGACCGAGCGCCGCGGATCGAAGCGAGGCATCGGCGTCGATAGCGACGCGGATCTCCGGTCTGCGCCCCGGCGGGGCGACGCTGTCGATCAGATCGAGGTGCGCGGGGTCATCGACCATGAGGGTGATTCGCCGTGCCGCCTGCTCCGATGCGAAGAGCTCCGTGAGGGCCGTGCGATCGACGGTCGGGTATCCGATCACGATGTCGTCGTGCGTCTCGGCGAGCCAGAGCGCCTCCGGGAGGGTGAAGGCGAGGATGCCGCGGTAGCCGGGCAGCTGCAGCACGGCGTCGAGCACGGCGCGTACGCGCACCGACTTCGAGGCCACGCGGATGGGAAGTCCTCCCGCCCGCACCAGCATGTCGAGGGCATTGTGGCGGAGCGCCTCGCGATCGATCACGGCGACCGGCGCAGGCAGGTGCGCCGTCGCTGCGGACAGGCGCGGCCAGTACCGGGCGGGGTCGTGCCATTCGGGGGCGACCGGGGACTGCGTCGATGCGGGGTTCAGGTCGGCGGTGAGGTCGAGCACTCCCCCACCATACGACCTGGGTGCACTCGGATTCGCCCTTTGCGGAACCGGGTCGCAGACGATCCCGGAGGTAGGCTGGCGGGCGTGCCCCCGTAGCCCAATGGCAGAGGCAGGCGACTTAAAATCGCTTCAGTCTGGGTTCGAGTCCCAGCGGGGGCACCACCGCGCCCGACTCAGCGCCCGAAGAGGTCGCCGATGCCGGGGATGCCGAGGTCGCCGAGCTTCTGGCCCCATTCGCTCGCCGTGTCGCCGAGTCCCGACACCGTCTCGCCCGCGGATCCCATGAGGCCCTCGGCCGCACCGGTGAGTTCCTCGGCGCCGAGGCCGCTCGCGATCGCGTCGAGATCGACGCCCTGCGCCAGCGCGTCGAAGTCGACCCCGAGACCGGCGGCCTGCTCGAGCAGGGGTGCCGCGACCGCGCTGCCGATCGCTCCGACCGCGACGACGCCCAGCGCTCCGACGGCAGCGCCGCCCGCCAGGCCGGCGGCTCCGAAGCCGCCGACGCGCGACAGGAGCCCGCGCATGCGTCCGGGGCGCGCCGCCTCGGTGCGCCCCGCGGCGCGCGCCAGATCGTCGGGCGACGACGACGCCGGTCGCTCGCCCGGCGAGAGCTCGGCGGTCATGCGCTGCTGCACCTGAGCGCGCTGCTCCGGTGTGAGCCTGGCGAACGCCTCGCGGTGGATCTGCTCGACGCGGTGCGGGTCGGCGGTCTGCAGCAGGTAGTCGTAGCGCGCGATGGCTGCTCGGTCGGCATCCGTCCCCTGCCGCGCCCCGGCGGGAGGCGGTGCGTACCGGCCGTGCGGCGCGGGAGGCGAGTACCGGTCACCGGCCGAGGGCGGGGCGTACGGCTGTGATGTACGGGGCTGGTGCGGAGCGCGCGACGTCGATTCCCGGTCGTTGCCGTCGAGGTCGAGCGCCTTCGCGGCCATCCCGATCAGTCGGTTCAGCTTTCCCATGGTGGCGGTTCCTTCGTGTGACGAGCGGACCGCCCGGAACCGATGGCGAGGGTCCGTGGCCGTCCGCGCTGATACGGACGCCCGGTCTCCTCCACCCTTGCGGGCCGATGGGCCGGGACACGATCTCATGTCCGTAATGACGACGCCATCGCAGATGGGAGTACTCCCCTTGCAGACTCCACCGTAGCCATTGCGCCTATGAGTGCGATGCGAGCCGAAACTCCCTGGATACGACGAACGCCCCGACTCCGCGAGGGGTCGGGGCGTTCGGCGAGCGGCTTACTTGGCGGCAGCCGTCTCTGCGGCCTTCTCCGCAGAAGCCTTCTTCGCGGCCGGCTTCTTGGCTGCGGGCTTCTTGGCCGGAGCCTTCGACCCCGTGGCCTCGGACGCGGGCTTCTCGGCAGGAGCGTCGTCGCTCACCGGCTCATCGGCGTCCGGGGTCTTCTCGGCGGCGGCGATGGTGGTCGCCGGCTCCGAGGAGTGAGACCCGGGCAGTGCCGGGGCGGCCGGAGCGGCAGGCGCCGGTGCGTCGGCGGCCGGACGCGGGCGAGCGGCGAACTCCTCGAACACGTAGCGCGGGTTCTGCACCGTCTGCAGGTTGACGAGGTCGCGGCCCAGCCAGAGGTTGTTCCACCAGCCCCAGAGCACGCGCCACTTGCGCTCCCACGTCGGCATCGCCAGACCGTGATAGCCGCGGTGCGCGAGCCAGGCGATGAATCCCTTGAGCGCGATCTTGCCGGACTGGAAGACACCGTTGTAGAGGCCGAGGCCGGCGACGGCGCCGAGGTTCTTGTGGAAGTACTCCTTGGGAGCCTCACCGCGGAGCACCGCGACGAGGTTCTTCGCGAGCAGCTTCGCCTGGCGCACGGCGTGCTGCGCGTTCGGCACGCAGAAGCCGCCGACGCCGCCGCCCGAGAGGTCGGGGACGGCCGAGACGTCACCGGCTGCCCAGGCACCCTCGACGAAGGCCTCAGGGGTGCCGACTCGCAGGTCCGCGCGGGTCTGGATGCGACCGCGCTCCTCGACGGGCAGGTCGCCGCCGCGCACGACGGTCGGGTTCGCCATGACGCCGGCGGTCCACACGATGAGATCGGTCGGGATGACCTCGCCGGTCGACAGCTCGACGTTGCCGTCGACAGCGCTCGTGAGCTGCGTGTCGAGGTGGATGAACGCGCCACGCTTGCCCAGGTCCTTCATGACCCACTTGCTCGTCTCGAGCGAGACCTCGGGCATGATGCGGCCCATGGCCTCGATGAGGTGGAAGTGCGTGTCGTCGAACGTGAGCTGCGGGTACTTGCTCACCAGCGACGAGGCGAGCGAACGCAGCTCGGCGAAGACCTCGATGCCGGCGAAACCACCGCCGACGACGACGACGGTGAGCAGACGGTCGCGCTCAGGGCCGGCCGGAAGTGTCGCCGCCTTGTCGAAGTTCGACATCAGACGGTCACGGATCGCGACAGCCTCTTCGATCGTCTTCAGACCGATCGCGTTGTCGGCGATACCGGGGATGGGGAACGTGCGCGACACGGCACCGGCGGTGACGACGATCTGGTCGTACGCGAACTCGTACGGCTCGCCGAGCGGCGGCGTGATCGTCGCGACCTTCTCGGCGTGGTTGATGTTGGTGACCTTGGCGGTCAGCACGTGCGTGCGCTTGAGGTGACGACGGTGGGCGACGACCGAGTGGCGGGCCTCGATCGAGCCGGCAGCCACCTCGGGGAGGAAGGGCTGGTACGTCATGTACGGCAGCGGGTCGACCATGGTGACGTCTGCTTCACCCTTGCGAAGGTGCTTCTCGAGCTTCCACGCGGTGTAGAAGCCTGCGTAGCCTCCACCGACGATCAGAATCTTGGGCACAGTGCTGTTCTGAGGCACGGGGGAAAAACTCCTCGGGAGTCAGGAATGTGGCGTGCGAGCGCGCGCCGATCGGATGCGCCGGGCAGCAGCGGTGACGCCAAGCGCTATCAGGATACCAGGGACTGTGAGCGCGATGAGCGGCAGGGTACCGTAGCGCAGTGAATCAGCGCTGGGAAGCAGCGGTGAACCGGGCTCCGACGGCGCATCGGCGGCCGGAAGCGGTGAGATCGCGATGGGGGTCGCGGTGGGCTCGGGCTGCGGCACCGTCTCGGCCCGCCGGTACAGGCGGACCCACTCGGCGAGGTCGCCCATCGGATTCTCGCTGACTCTGGGGAGGTCCGCGGCGACGGCGGCCTGCGCGTCGATCAGCCCGTATCCGTAGAACGGGTCGGGCACCCTGGCCATCCCCTCGACGGGGATCGCCGTCTTGATGATGCGGTTGATGACGTTCGCGGCGTCGAGGTCGGGGTGCGCCGACCTGATCAGTGCGGCGATGCCGGCGACGATCGGCGCCGCGCCGCTGGTGCCGCTCCACGAGACGAGCCTGCCGTCGGCCGAGACGCCGAGCAGCCCCTCGCTCGGTGCGGCGACGCCGATCGTGATGCCCTGCGTCGACGCCTCGATGCTCGCGGTGCCCGTCTGGTCCACTCCCCCGACCGTGAGCACGCCGGGGATCGTCGCCGGCGCACCGATGATGTCGGTGCCGCTGCCGCGGTTGCCCGCCGCGACGACCACGACGACATCGTGCTCGAACGCATAGAGGAACGCCTCGTCCCAGCTGCGGTCCCAGTCGAGCGTGTTGGTCGTGAAGGAGAGGTTGATGATGTCGGCACCGTTGTCGACCGCCCATCTCATGGCCTTCGCGACCTGCTCGGTGAACGGCACAGCGGCCGCCGCGCCGAACCCCACCGAGATCGAGAGCAGGTTCGCCTCCGGAGCGACGCCGATCATGCCGGTGCCGTCAGGCGCCCCCCGTCCGGCGGCCAGCGACGCGACCCAGGATCCGTGGTTGCCGTCGACCGCACCGAGCGGGGTGCGCCCGTCCGGAGAGCCGGCGCCGGACACGTCGGTACCGCCCACCACGGCGCCGTCGAAGGTGCCCGGCACTTTGCCGATACCCGTGTCGATCACCGCGATCGTCACACCCTCGCCGCGCGTGGTCTGCCACGCCTCGCGGATCCGCGCGCCGTCGAGCCAGTACTCCGCGGCGCGGGTGGGGTCCTGCGGGTCGTCGGCGACGGGCGGCGGCGTCGCGGCGCCGAGCAGCAGCACGGACGCCACCACCGCCGCAGCTGCGACGGCACTGCGCAGCATCCGCCCCGGGCTCATGCCGATGACGCCTCGGGGTCGCGGAGCGCCGCGCCGGGGTCTTCGCAGCGGCAGACCTCGGGCGACCAGCTGGAGCGCGCGAGCGCCTCGTCGCCGATGGGGTTCACCCCTGGTCCCGCGGCAAGCGCGTGTCCGGCGAGGGCGTGCAGGCATTTGACCCTGGTCGGCATGCCGCCCGCGGAGACCCCGTCGATCTCGGGCACGTCGCCGAACCCGGCGCGGTCGGCGAGGTACGCCTCGTGGGCGGCGAGGTAGGCCGCTGCGATGTCGGCGTCGTCGGCGAGCAGGGCTGCGAGCTCGGGCATGACCTGGGTGGCTTCGAGGGTCGACATCGCCGCCGTGGCGGCCGGGTGCGTCAGGTAGTAGAACGTCGGGAACGGGGTGCCGTCCGGCAACCGCGGCGTCGTCGCGACCACGGTCGGATTGCCGCACGCGCAGCGCGCCGCGATGCCGACGACTCCGCGGGCCTGGCGCCCCAGCTGGGCCGAGACCACGGCGATCTCGGCGGGCGTGGGGGCAGGGAAAGGCGGGGTGGTCACCCGACAAGCGTACGGGAGCAGTCGGGGAGGATGCTCGGAGCCGCGCGGACCGCGACCGCGGTCAGCGCGCGACGACGGCGGTGTCGCTGAGACCGGCCGAGGTGAGCGTGCGCAGCAGCTGCGGCATCCAGTCCGAGGGCTTCTCCTCGAGCGTGTCGCTGACCGGCCCCTGCTCCTGGGGCAGCGCGGCGGGGTCGAGGTCGTTGTCGATGAGGTAGACGACCTCGCCGGGCTTCACGTAGTAGAGGCGCTCGCGCGCCTGGGTCGTGATGTACGCCGGGTCGTTCCAGCGCTCGCGCTCCTTCTGCAGCGCCGTGATCTCGTCCTCCGACACCTGGATCGAGTGCTCGAGCGCGCCGATCTTCTGGCGCTGGTCGATGTAGGTGCCGAGCGTCGGCACGAGCACCCAGGCGCCCAGCACGACGAGCGACAGCATGATGACGGAGAAGGCGGACAATCGGATGCCGGACGCCCACTCGCGCACGTCGACGCGCCGGTCGCCGGCACCGCGCGGCGCCGCGGTTCCTCGGGGTGTCGAGGCGCGCCCGCCGCGCTGAGCGGTCGGCGCAGTGGCCCGCGACGTGCCCGCAGACGCCGAAGGAGGAGCCGGTCGTCGTGCCACGGCTCCTCCTCCGGGTTCAGACCGCAGGGGTCTGGTGGATCGTCTTCAGCTGCGCTCAGCCCTGGTAGCGGGGGAAGGCGGAGCGACCGGCGAACACCGCGGCGTCGCCAAGCTCCTCCTCGATGCGCAGAAGCTGATTGTACTTCGCGACGCGCTCGCTGCGAGCAGGCGCACCAGCCTTGATCTGACCCGCGTTGGTCGCGACGACGAGGTCGGCGATCGTGGTGTCCTCGGTCTCGCCCGAGCGGTGCGACAGCATCGCGGTGTAGCCGGAGCGCTGCGCGAGGCTCACGGCGTCGAACGTCTCGGTCAGGGTGCCGATCTGGTTCACCTTGACGAGCAGCGAGTTGGCGACGCCGCGCGCGATGCCGTCGGCGAGGCGGCTCGGGTTGGTGACGAACAGGTCGTCGCCGACGAGCTGCACCTTCGAGCCCAGAGCGTCGGTGAGGAGCTTCCAGTTGTCCCAGTCGTCCTCGGCGAGGGCGTCCTCGATCGTGACGATCGGGAAGTCCTTCACGAGGCCCTGGTAGTACTCGATCAGCTCAGGGCCGGTCCAGTCCTTGTTGTCGAGGCGGTACACGCCGTCCGAGAAGAACTCGGTCGCGGCGACGTCGAGGCCGAGTGCGATGTCGGTGCCCGGAGTGAAGCCGGCCTTCTCGATCGCCTTCACGAGGAAGTCGAGGCCCTCACGGTTGCTGGGCAGGTCGGGGGCGAAGCCTCCCTCGTCACCGAGGCCGGTCGCATAGCCGGCGGCCTTCAGCTCGCTGCGCAGCACGTGGTAGGTCTCGACGCCCCAGCGCAGCGACTCGGAGTAGGTCTCGGCACCGATCGGCGCGAGGAAGAACTCCTGCATGTCGATGCCGTTGTCGGCGTGCTCGCCGCCGTTGATGACGTTGAAGAGCGGCACGGGCAGAACGTGCGCGTTGGGCCCGCCGAGGTAGCGGAACAGCGGCAGGTCGGCCGAGTCGGCGGCGGCCTTCGCCACGGCCAGGCTCACGCCGAGGATCGCGTTCGCGCCGGTGCGCTGCTTGTTGTCCGTGCCGTCGGTCTCGATGAGGATCTCGTCGACGATGCGCTGCTCGCTCGCCTCGACGCCCTCGAGGGCCGGGCCGAGCTCGTCGATGACGGCCTCGACGGCCTTGAGCACACCCTTGCCGCCGTAGCGGCTCTTGTCGCCGTCACGCAGCTCGTACGCCTCGAAGGCACCGGTGGATGCGCCGGACGGGACGGCGGCTCGCTGGACGACGCCGTCGTCGAGGAGCACCTCCACCTCGACGGTCGGGTTTCCGCGCGAGTCGAGAATCTCGCGTGCGCCTACAGCCTCGATCAGTGCCACTGATGTGCTCCTTGTTCAGAGAGGAAGATGTGTGGAGCGTCGTCGATCCGCGCCCAGTCTAGCTCGCCGTCCGCTCAGCCCCAGGGGTCGTGTCCGCGTCAGACGACGACGGCGAGAGCGATGCCGTCCCACCCCTTGACGCCCACGGTCTGCAGGGCGGTGGCGTCGAAGCGGGGGTCCTCCCCCAGCATCTGCAGACCCTCGCGCGTGCCGATCACCTTGGGGTCGGTGGTGTCGTCGCGGACGATCTCGCCGTCTCGGCCGATGTTGTCGAGCACGACGACGGTGCCCGGATGCCCGAGCCTCGCGGCCCAGTCGAGGTACAGCGTGTTCGACTCCTTGTCGGCGTCGATGAACACGAGGTCGAAGCCGCCCTCCAGCGTGGGCAGCACGTCCTCGCCCCTCCCGACACGGATGTCGACGCGGTCGCCGACGCCGGCGGCATCGATGCTCGTCCGCGCGATGGCGGCATTGTCGGCCTCCGCCTCGACCGTGACGACCCGCCCCTCCGGCCCGACGGCTCTCGCCATCCAGATCGTGGAGTAGCCGCCGAGCGTGCCGATCTCGAGCACCCGCCGGGCGCCGCTGATGCGCACGAGCAGGTTGAGCAGCTTTCCGCCGACCGGCGCGACCTCGATCTCGGGCAGTCCGGCCTCGCGCTGGGCGTCGAGAGCCGCCTCCAGGTGTGGGTCGTGTCCGACGAGGAGGTCGGCGAGGTAGGCGTCGGCGTCCGACCAGGCGGAGGGCGTGGATTGCATGTCCTCAGCCAACCGCGATGCGGACGAGGGCGTCAAGGGCCGACGGCCGGGGGTGCCGTCGCCCCTGCTCCCCGGTCGACGTAGGTCTGCAGCAGCGCCGCACCCTCCTCCGCTCCGTCGACCGTGACGAGGAACGGCTTGCGCTCCCGTCGGGATACCTCGATCGCCGGTCCGCGACGCGTCACGATCCCCGTGCGGCCGTCGACGGAGATCCGCCAGCCCCACCCGCCGAACTCCCCGACGGGCGAGACGTCGATCGCGCGCGCGCCGGCGACCTCGTCGAGCGGGATGTCGACACGCGGCCGTCCGAGCAGCGATCGAGCAGCGAATCCCTCGGGCGTGATGCTCACGCGATACGAGGCGGTGGCAGCGACTGCGAGCGCGACGACGACCGCCACGACCGCGACGATCCATCCGCCGGCGATCCCGTTGGCGATCAAGCTCACGGCGAGCGCGACCATGCCGGCGAGCACGAGAGCGAGCAGCAGGAGGATTCCGCGCGGCATGGCGGCGGTCGCGAGCCACACCACCCGCTCGCCGGCGCCGACGCGCACGTCCTGCCGCGGCGCGAGGACCCGTCCGTCGGGAGTGCGGTAGCGCGGCTGGATCACCCAGGCGAGACCGCCGAGGATGACGAGGCCGGCCAGCGCGAGTCCCATGACTCCGCCGATACCGGGCACCTCCGCGCCCGGGGGGAGGTCGCGCTGGATCCACAGCGAGCCGAGGCTCATGGCCGCCGCGAACGCCGACATCCCGGCGGCGAGCGCGCCCATCAGCCGGGCGGCGGCACCCCACTGGTCGCGCGCTGACACGAGGGTCGTCACGGCCATGAGCAGCGGCACGCCGAACCCGATGCCCAGAAGCAGCCAGAGGTAGGTGGATGCCGGGCCGAAGCCGTCGGCCCCGCCGATGCCCCAGTGCGTGGCGACGGGTTCGGAGAAGGCGGGGAGCCAGCCGACGAGCACGACGGCGGCGACGGCGACGACCACGACGGGCACGACGATCGCGACGAGGAGGAAGAGCAGCCGCGCGCGCCTCAGCGACGTGGCGGATGGGGGCCGGGGGCCGGTGGACGTCATGACTGTCCCTCCTCGGGATCGGGGGTTGCTGCCGGGTCGTGGCTGTGCGTCGATGTCCGCGCGGTACTCGGCCCGGGGCGGGCATCGGCGTGGGTACGGATGATGCCGGCGAGGATCTCGGCGGACACCCCCATCTGCGCGGCTCGGGCCACGAGGTCGTCGATCTCATGCGCGAGGTCGGCGAGGGGCGCGGCTGCCGTCGAGATGACCGCTCCTCGCCCGCGGCGGAGATCGATCAGACCCTCGTCGCGGAGCCGCTGGTACGCGTGAAGGACCGTGTGCTGGTTGATGCGCAGCGCCGTCGCGACGTCGCGCGCAGCGGGCAGTCGATCTCCGGGTGCGAGGACGCCCGCGAGCAGATCGGCGCGAATGGATGCCGCCACCTGGTCGTACAGCGGCCGGGGGCTCTCGGGGTCGACCCTGATCAGCATCCGCTCACCTCCTCGTCGTTCTCTAGTAATTCTATGGAAAATATAACAACTGTGGCAACCTCCAGAAGAGTTCGGATGCCGCGCTCCCCTCCCGCACACTGACGACATGCGCATCACCCCGCGCCGTCTCGCGATCGGCATGAGCCTCTGGGCCCCGAACCTGTTCAGCGGCATCCGCGTCCGTCGGTTCTCGCAGGACTGGACCCACGCGACCGTCGAGCTGCACGTCAACGTCCTCACCCGCAACTACGTCAAGACCGCATTCGGCGGATCGATGTCGGCGATGACCGATCCGTACTTCTTCATGCTCGTGATGCATCAGCTCGGCCGCGACTACGTCGTCTGGGACACCCGCGGCGAGATCGAGTTCGTGAAGCCCGGCCGCGGCGTGCTCACGGCCGAGTTCGATGTCTCGCGCGAGAAGGCCGACGAGCTGCGGGTGCGTGCCGCCGGCGGATCCAAAGTGCTCGAGTGGTTCGAGACCGTGATCACCGACAGCGGCGGCGACACTGTGGCGCGCGTTCGGCGCGAGGTGTATGTACGCGAGAAGAAGCGGGTCACCGCCTCGCGCGG
This sequence comes from Microbacterium sp. SZ1, assembly GCF_002362255.1. GTDB lineage: Bacteria > Actinomycetota > Actinomycetes > Actinomycetales > Microbacteriaceae > Microbacterium. The sequence goes on from NZ_LPVV01000034.1 coordinate 64,028, forward strand.
CTGACACGATCGGGCACGCCGCGATACCGCCCGTTCACCCGCCCGTGACACGATGAACCGGTGCCCCTCGCCCGCCGCCTGAGCCTCACCGACGCCGTCATGATCGGCCTGGGGTCGATGGTCGGCGCCGGCGTCTTCTCGGTCTGGGGCCCCGCGATCGGGGTCGCCGGCAACGGCATCCTCGTCGCTCTCGGTATCGCCGCCGTCGTCGCCTTCTGCAACGCCACCGCCTCGGCCCAGTTGGCGGCCGCGCATCCCGTCGCCGGCGGCACCTACGCCTACGCTCGAGCGGAGATCGGACCCTGGTGGGGGTTCGTGGCCGGGTGGAGCTTCGTGATCGGCAAGATCGCGAGCTGCGCGGCTATGGCGCTGACCTTCGCCGCCTACGCCGCGCCCTCCGGCTGGCAGGTACCTGTGGCGGCGGCCGCCGTCGCCGCCCTCGTCGCCGTGAACTGCTTCGGGGTGACGCGCACGGCACTGCTCACCCGCATCCTCGTGGTCTGCTCTCTGCTCGGACTGGCCGTCGTCGTGGCCATCGGTGCGGGGTCGATCCCGACCAGCGACCCCGCACCGCTGGCGGACACGAACGCCTACGGCGTGCTGCAGGGCGCCGGACTGCTGTTCTTCGCGTTCGCGGGGTACGCGCGCATCGCGACGCTCGGCGAAGAGGTGGTGGACCCCGCCCGAACGATCCCCCGGGCGATCGTGCTCGCCCTCGGCGGCGCCGTCGTCGTGTACGCGGCGGTCGGGATCGCGGTCACGCTCACTCTCGGCGCGGATGCCGCGGCCACCAGCGCTCCGCTCGCGGAGGTCGTCGCGGCGACCGAGTGGTCCGCACTCGGTCCCGTGGTGCGGATCGCCGCAGCCGCCGCGTCGCTCGGAGCGCTGCTCGCCCTCCTCACCGGGATCGGTCGCACGACCCTCGCCATGGCACGGGAGAGCGACCTGCCACGTGTCCTCGCCCGCATCGACGACCGGTGGCACGTCCCCCGCCGCGCGGAGATCGCCGTGGGCATCGTCGTGATCGGCATCGTGCTGCTCGGCGACCTGCGCGAGACCATCGGGTTCTCGTCGTTCGGCGTGCTGCTGTACTACCTGATCGCGAACGCCGCGGCCTTCCGGCAGACGGGGTCGGCGCGACGGTACCCCCGCGCACTGCAGGTCGTCGGGGCACTGGGGTGCCTGCTGCTCGTGAACACGCTTCCGGTCGTGGCGTCGCTGATCGGCACGGTCGTGGTGCTGCTCGGCATCCTGTATCGCGCCATCAGGCTGCGGATCGGGATCAGCGCGGAGACGTCGGACGGCGCCGGGCGCTGAGCGCCGCCTCCGCGGCACGGTGGACGTCGGGAAGAAGCGCCTCGGCCGTGCGGCGGTAGCCGAGCGGGCTCGGATGGAAGCGGTCCATGCTGAACATCGCGTCGGGGTCGTCGAAGAACAGCATCCCGACGGCCCGTCGGAGGTCGACGGGACGGGCACCCACAGCCCGCGCGGCCTCGGTCTGCGCAGCGGCCAGCCGCCGGGACATACTGGAGATCAGGCGCCGGAGCGGTTGCGGCACCGGGCGCAGCGCACCGAGGTCCGGGCAGGTGCCGACCACGACCTCCGCGCCGCCTCGGCGCAGGCGGAGGATCGCGTCGCGCAGGTGCTGCGTCGACACCGCGACCGGCACGCGGTGCGTGACGTCGTTGCCGCCCACGATGATGACGGCGACGTGCGGCCTGTAGTCGGCGGGCAGGCCGTCGAGCTGGGCGGCGAGGTCGGAGGACTCGGCACCGACCACCGCGCCCGTGCGCAGATCGACCGGTCGCCCGGTGCGACGCGCGAGTCCCTTCGCCAGCCGCCCACCGAGCGTCTCCTTGCGGCGGAGGGCGCCGAGACCGGCCGCCACCGAATCACCAAGCACGAGCAGTTCGAGCGGTCGACCGTCAAGCCTTCGCCGCCACACCCGATCGGCGTCGAGCGAGTCCTCGCCCAGCGGTTTCCCGATCCGGCGGCGTGCGACAGCCGCCTGGCGCGTCAGGACGGCTCGGATGCCGGCGGCGAGCGATACCGTCGCGACCCCGAGTCCGAGCCCGACCCCCGCTGCGGCGACGAGGGATGAACGGCTCACGCTCCGATTCGACCCGACCGGCGTGAACGCCGCGTGAACGGGCGGCCCCGTCAGCTGAGCGGCTTGAGCTCCAGCTCGGACGTTCCGGCGCTCACGGTCGCGAACGCCGTGTAGCCGTCGGCGGCCGAGCGCTCGAGCAGCGCCTTGACGTTCTTGGTGCGCCGTTCGAGGCGCACGCGGGCGCCGGCCGCGATGAGGGCCGCCTTGTGCGAGACGAGCTCCCCGACCGGGACGTCGGTGTCGTGGATCAGCACGACGGCGCGCTCCGCGGCACCCGTTCCGTCCGCGACGAGGTCGACGAGGCGCTCGAATCCGAGCGAGAAGCCGACCGCCGCGACCTGCTGGCCGAGGAACCGTCCGATCATGCCGTCGTAGCGGCCACCGCCGCCCAGGGAGTAGTCGACCGAGGGATGTGCGAGCTCGAAGATCGTGCCCGTGTAGTAGCCCATGCCCCGCACGAGGAACGGATCGAAGACGAGCGGGATGTCGGCGAGCTCGGATGAGGGGACGGCCGAGGCCCGACCCGCCGCCACGGCCTCGCCGATGCCGACGAGGTGCGCGACGATGTCATCGGGCGCTCCGTCGGGCAGCGCCTTGCGGATCTGCCTCTCGCCGAACGGGTTGTACTCCATGGTCTGCGGCCGCTGCAGGAACGCCTCGAACGCATCGACGGCGGATGCCGCGGCGCCGCGCTCGCGGAGCTCGGCAGTCACTCCCTCGACGCCGATCTTGTCGAGCTTGTCGATCGTGATGAGCACCCCGGGGCGCTCCTCGGTGGTGAAGCCGAAGCTGTCGAGCATCCAGTCGAGCGCACGACGGTCGTTGATGCGCACCGTCGCCCCCTCGAGCCCCAGCGCGTCCACGGCGTCGAGGGACGCCACCATGAGCTCCGCCTCGGCCCGCGACGAGTCGTCGCCGATGATGTCGATGTCGCACTGCACGAACTGGCGGTAGCGCCCCTTCTGCGGACGCTCGGCGCGCCAGACCGGCCCGATCTGGATCGCGCGGAACACGCCGGGAAGCTGTCCGCGATTGCTCGCGTAGAAGCGCGCGAGCGGCACCGTGAGGTCGTAGCGGAGTCCCAGGTCGGCGAGCGCCCCCTGATCGTCGGCGGCCGCCCTGATGGCATCGGCGTCGAGGCCGCGGCGCAGCACGTTGTACGCGAGCTTCTCGTTGTCGCCGCCGATGCCGGCGTGCAGGCGCGAGTACTCCTCGAGGGCGGGGGTCTCGATCTCGTCGAAGCCGTGCGCGCGGTAGCGCTCGCGGATCACGGAGAGCACGCGCTCGCGGCGGGCCTTGTCGGCGGGAAGGATGTCGCGCATGCCGCGCGGCGGGTTCACAGTAGCCACGTCTCCATCTTCCCAGGTCGCGCCCGGTGCCTCCGGTCAGCGAGCGGCCTCGGCGGCACGCACCTCGCCCTCGAGGCCGCGCAGACGCTCGCGCAGTGCGCGCTCGGCATCCCATCCCCGCTCGCGAGCGAGCGCCACGAGGGAGAGCATGGCATCCCCGAGTTCGGCTTCGCTCGAAGGCGCGGCCGCGGACTCCGCCGCGTCCGGCTCGACTCCGACACCGGCTGCGCGTCCGACCAGCTTCTGGGCGAGAGCGAGCGCCGGCATCCCGCGCGGCACTCCGTCGAGCACGCTGGTCCTCGTGCGCTTCTCGGCCGCCTTCGCCGCGTTCCAGTGCACCAGCACCTCTTCGGGCGTGGTCGCGATCTCGCCCGCGAAGACATGCGGATGCCGCCTGACCATCTTCTCGGTGAGCGTCTCGGCCACATCGTCGATGTCGAACGGGTCGTACGGATCCTGCGCCGCGATGGCGGCGTGGAACAGCACCTGCCACAGCAGGTCACCGAGCTCTTCGCGCAGGTCGTCGCTCGTGCCGCTCTCGACGGCCTCGATCACCTCGTGCGACTCCTCGATCAGGTAGGGCACGAGGTCGCGATGCGTGATGCGCTGTGACCACACGCAGCGCTCCCTGACGGCACGCATGGTGTCGGCTGCAGCCCGCAGCGGATCGGTCTGGGAGTCTTCGGTCACGGCTGCTCCTCGGTGCTGCTCCTCGGTTCGGATCGACTCTCTCATGTCTCGCGCCGTCATGCGTGCAGGGCACCGCTCCCGACCCGGCTACTCTCGAACCGTGACCCCCGCACAGAGTTTTCCCGAGCCCACCGACACCTCGGCGATCCGCATCATCGGCCGATTCGAAGCGGGCCGCGGCATTCCGGACGCGATGCGCTCCGATGTGAGAATGCTCGGCGGTCTCCTCGGACAGGTGCTGCGCGAAGCAGGAGGCGACGACCTCTTCGCCGACGTCGAGCGTCTGCGTCTCGCCACGATCCAGGCGTACGACGAGGAGACGTCCGACGCCTTCGAACGCGCCGCCGCGATCGCCGAGTCGTTCACGATCGAGCGCGCCGACGAGGTCGCCAGGGCGTTCACGTGCTACTTCCACCTCGTCAACCTCGCGGAGGAGCACCAGCGCGTGCGCGTGCTGCGCGAGCGCGCCGGCCAGCCCGGGCGCGAGGACGCAGCCGACACCGTCGCGACCGCGTACGCGCGACTGAAGTCCGAGGTCGGCGACGACGAGGCCCGTCGGCGCCTGCAGGGTCTGCGCTTCCACCCCGTGTTCACCGCGCACCCCACCGAGGCCCGCCGCCGCGCGGTGTCGTCGAGCATCCGTCGCCTCTCCGAGCTGCTCACGCAGCACGACGCCGCGAGCGAGAGCGGCGCGGAGCAGCACCGGGCACGCCGCCGCATGCTCGAGGAGATCGAGACGCTGTGGCGCACGGCCCCGCTGCGGGCGCAGAAGCCCTCGCCCACCGACGAGGTGCGCACGGTCATGAGCGTGTTCGACGAGACGCTGTTCACGACGGTGCCGCACGTCTACCGCCGCATCGACGACGCCTTGCGCGGCGACGACTCCGGCGCGAGCGAGCCCGTCGTGCCGGCCTTCGTGCGCGTCGGATCGTGGGTCGGCGGTGACCGCGACGGCAACCCGTTCGTCACGGCATCCGTCACCAGGGAGGCGTCGCAGATCGCCTCCGATCACGTGCTGCGCGGACTGGAGCGCGCCTTGGAGCGCATCGGCCGCACGCTGACGCTGGATGCCGAGGGCACACCGCCGAGTGACGGGGTGAACGCCCTGTGGGACCGCTTCGCGGCCACCGAGCCCGGCCTCGCCGACGAGCTCGCCGCGCGCTCGCCCGGCGAACCGCACCGTCGGGTCGTGCTCGCCCTCGCGCACCGCGTCGGCGCCACCCGTCGCGGCGACGACGAGCGCTACGGGGCGCCAGAGGAGCTCCTCGCCGATCTCCGCGCCGTGCAGGCGTCGCTGGCGGATGCCGGTGCGCGTCGTCACGCGTTCGGCGGCGTGCAGCACCTGATCTGGCAGGTCGAGACCTACGGCTTCCACCTGACCGAGCTCGAGGTGCGCCAGCACTCGCAGGTGCACGCGAAGGCCCTCGCCGAGCTGTCGGGCGACGAGCCCGTCAGTGCGCAGACCGAGGAGGTGCTCGAGGTCTTCCGCGCGATCGCCGACATCCAGCGCGACCGGGGCCTGCGCGCCGCCGGCCGCTACGTCGTGTCGTTCACCCAGGCGGCCTCCGACCTCGCGAACGTGTACACGCTCGCCCGGCATGCGCTCGGCGACGACGCCCCGGTGCTCGACGTGGTGCCGCTGTTCGAGACCTTCGCCGACCTGCAGGCCGCACCCGCGATCCTCGCCAAGGCCGTGACGTTCCCCGAGGTCCGGGAGCGGATGGCGGCCACCGGCAACCGCCTCGAGGTCATGCTCGGGTACTCGGACTCGTCGAAGGACGTCGGCCCGGTCGCCGCCAACCTCGCGCTGTACGAGGCGCAGGAGAAGATCGCTCTCTGGGCCAAGGAGTCCGGTATCGAGCTGACGCTGTTCCACGGTCGAGGCGGTGCTCTCGGCCGCGGTGGCGGCCCCGCGAACTCCGCGATCCTCGCGCAGCCGCCGCACTCGGTCGACGGCCGCTTCAAGCTCACCGAACAGGGCGAGGTCATCTTCGCGCGGTACGGCGAGCCGGCGATCGCGATGCGGCACATCGACCAGGTGGCCGCGGCGACCCTGCTCGCGTCCTCCCCCACCGTCGAGCAGCGCACGAGCGATGCCGCCCGACGGTTCGCCGACATCGCCGAGGTCATGGACCGCTCGTCGCGGGAGCGGTTCTTCTCGCTCGTGAAGGCCGACGGCTTCGCTCCGTGGTTCGCGACCGTGACCCCGATGGAGGAGATCGGCCTGCTCGCGCTCGGCTCTCGGCCGGCCCGGCGCGGCCTGTCGGTCGAGTCGCTCGAGGACCTCCGGGCGATCCCGTGGGTCTTCGCCTGGACCCAGGCCCGCATCAACCTCGCGGGATGGTTCGGACTCGGCACCGCCCTCGCCGCCGTGGGCGACGAGCAGCGTCTGGCAGAGGCCTACCGCGAGTGGCCGCTGCTGCACACCATGATCGACAACGTCGCGATGAGCCTCGCGAAGACCGACGAGCGCATCGCGCGGGAGTACCTCGCGCTCGGCGATCGCGACGACCTCGCGCAGCTCGTGCTCGACGAGCTGGCGCTCACCCGCGAGTGGGTCATCCGCCTCACGGGCGGCGTCGGTCTGCTCGAGAACAAGCCGATCCTGCAGCGCGCGGTGCAGCTGCGCACGCCCTACGTCGACGCGCTGTCACTGCTGCAGCTGCGCGCTCTCCGCGCTCTTCGCGACCCGGCCGAGGCCGCGGGATCCGGGTCCGACGAGGAACAGCGCCGTCTGCTGCTGCTCTCCGTGAGCGGCGTGGCCGCGGGCCTGCAGAACACCGGGTGATGCGGAGCAGCACCGCGCCCCCGTCGCTCCGATCAGAAAGCTCTCTCGCGTGACCTCTTTCGCTGTACCCTCCGCTGACTTCCACCCGCTCCCCGGCGCCGTGCAGCCCGTGTTCGACACGGTGCTCGCGCGCAGCGCCCACGAACCCGAGTTCCAGCAGGCGGTGCACGAGGTGCTGACCTCGATCGCGCCCGTGCTCGATCGGCATCCGGAATACGTCGACGGCGGCATCGTCGAGCGTCTCGTCGAGCCGGAACGGCAGATCCTGTTCCGGGTGCCGTGGGTCGACGACTCCGGGAGGCTGCAGGTCAACCGCGGATACCGCATCCAGTTCTCCTCCGTACTCGGGCCGTATAAGGGCGGACTGCGCTTCCACCCCTCGGTGAACCTGTCGATCATCAAGTTCCTGGGCTTCGAGCAGATCTTCAAGAACGCGCTCACCGGTCAGGGCATCGGGGGCGGCAAGGGCGGCTCGGACTTCGATCCGCACGGCCGGTCGGATGCCGAGATCATGCGCTTCTGCCAGTCGTTCATGAGCGAGCTGTACCGCCACCTCGGCGAGCACACCGACGTCCCCGCCGGTGACATCGGCGTCGGCGGCCGCGAGATCGGCTACCTGTTCGGCCAGTACCGCAAGATCACCAACCGCCACGAGTCGGGCATGTTCACCGGCAAGGGCACCGGATGGGGCGGCGCCGAGGTGCGCACCGAGGCGACCGGTTACGGCGCGGTGTTCTTCGCGCAGGAGATGCTCGCCGTGCACGGCGACTCGCTCGACGGCAAGCGCGTCGCGGTCTCGGGGTCGGGCAACGTCGCGATCTACGCGATCCAGAAGGCGGCTCAGCTCGGAGCGACCGCCGTCACGGCATCCGACTCCTCGGGGTACGTGGTGGACGACGCCGGGATCGACGTGGATCTGCTCCGTCAGATCAAGGAGGTCGAGCGAGCCCGCATCGTCGAGTACGCGAACCGGCGACCCGGCGCGCGCTTCGTCGAGGGCGGCAGCGTGTGGGAGGTCCCCGTCGACATCGCGGTTCCTTCGGCCACGCAGAACGAGCTCGACCACGACGCCGCGCAGGCGCTGATCGCGAACGGCGTGCGCGCCGTCTCCGAGGGCGCCAACATGCCGTGCGTGCCCTCGGCGATCGACGCCTTCCAGGCGGCGGGCGTGCTCTTCGCACCCGGCAAGGCCGCCAACGCCGGCGGCGTGGCCACCTCGGCGCTCGAGATGAGCCAGAACGCCTCCCGGCAGCGCTGGAGCTTCGACGCGAGCGAGAACAAGCTGCGCGAGATCATGGGCGACATCCATCGCGCGGCGTTCGACGCCGCAGAGCGCTACGACGTCCCGGGCGACTACGTCGCCGGGGCCAACATCGCCGGCTTCGAGCGCGTGGCCGGCGCGATGCTCGCCCAGGGCGTGATCTGACGCGCCGCACAGTCGCACGTGAGAAGAGCCGCCCACCCCTCCCGGGTGCGCGGCTCTTCTGCATCCTCGTCCGTCAGCGCTCGTCGACCGGAACCTTCACGACCTTGTTGAACCCGGTCACCGCCTGGTTCTCGTCGAACGCCACCACCTTCTTGCGGAAGCCCTTCGTGATGACCGCGAGGTAGATGAGGCCGAGCACGGTCCAGGTGATGCCGCCGATCAGCGCGTCGGGGTGCAGGTTGACCCAGAGCAGGCCGGTGAGCAGCGTGCCGATCGCGGGCATCACGATGTGCGAGAAGATCTCCCGCGGCGTGCGGCGCATGCCCTTGCGCACCGCGAACCATGCGATCACGGAGATGTTCACGAACGTGAAGGCGATCAGGGCGCCGTAGTTGATCCACGCGGCGATGAGCTCGAGCGTGAACGGGATCGCGAGCAGCGAGATCGCCCCCACCAGCACGATGTTGAACGTCGGCGTGTGGGTGCGGCGGTTGATGTACCCGAAGGCTCGCTGCGGCAGCACGTTGTTGCGGCCCATCACCAGCAGCATGCGCGACACCGAGGCGTGCGACGCCAGACCGGACGCCAGAGTGGCGCAGAACCCGGCTGCCGTGAGCACGGCCATCAGCACGTTTCCGCCGACGAGCTCGCCGATGATCGGCAGCGTGGAGTCCTCGACGAACTGCATGTCACCGCCGGGGGCGAACTCGTTCCAGTCGGGGAACCGCAGCTGCGACACGTATGAGGCCACCAGGAAGATCCCTCCGCCGATGAGGACGGTGAGGAGGATCGCCTTCGGCATGATCTTCGGGTCCTTCGCCTCCTCGGCGTACATCGTGACCGCGTCGAAGCCGATGAACGAGAAGCAGACGATGGTCGCACCGGTCAGCACCGCACCGAGTGTCACGTCGTCATGCAGGAAGGCGCCGACCGAGAGGATCGTCGCCGCTCCGTCCCCGCGCATCAGCTGCGCGACGACGAGCGCCACGAACACGACCATGACGACGATCGAGAAGACGAGCAGGATCATGTTGAGGTTCGACGTGCCGCGCATGGTCATGTAGATGACGCTGGTGACGGCGATGCAGTACAGGACGACCCAGATCCACGCGGGCACGTCGGGGAACATCGCCTCGAGGTAGCTCTTGATGATGAGGCAGTTCACCATCGGCAGCAGGACGTAGTCGATCAGCGAGGTCCAGCCGACCATGAAGCCGAGGTTCGGATGGATCGACTCGCGCACGTAGGTGTAGGCGGAGCCGGCGCTCGGGATGGCGCTGGCGATCTTGCCGTAGCTGATCGCCGTGAACACCATCACGACCAGCGCGACGAGGTAGGCGGCGGGCACGACGTCGTTCGTGTCGCGGGCGACCATCCCGAAGGTGTCGAACACCACGGTCGGCGTCATGTAGCCGAGCCCGAGTCCGACGATCGCCCAGAGTCCGAGATTTCGTCGGAGGGTGCCCCCGCCGTGCGCGAGCGGCTTCGTCTTCTCTGCCATATGTACTCCTCAGGGGAAGCGCAGGGGCCGGACTTCGGGTCGTCCGACGCTGAGCATCAGTATGTACCCGAGATATTCGTCAGCGGAAGAGCGAATCTCGTTCGAAATACGCATTTAACATGGCGCAAGAAGGAGGGATTCGAAGCCTGCGCTCACCAGCCTTCCGAGAGCACCCGATCGAGCGATGCGAGCACATGATCGGCGCTCTCCGCCGTCAGGCAGAGCGGCGGCTTCACCTTCAGGACGTTCGATCGCTCCGAGGTCGTGAGGACCACGACGCCGAGCTCGCGCATCCGTTCGCAGATGGCCGCGGCCTCGGCATCCGCCGGCTCCATCGTCTCCCTGTCGCGCACGAGCTCCACGCCGAGGTAGAGGCCCGCCCCGTGCACGGGCCCGACGAGCGGATGCCGTCGCGCGAGCTCGCGGAACCCTGTCGCCAGCCGATCGCCGATCACGCGTGCGTTGTCTTGGAGGCCGTCCGCCTCCATCGCGTCGAGCACCGCGATGCCGACCCGGCAGCTGAGCGTGCTGCCCCCTGCAGAGGAGAAGAACTGCCCCTGGCTGCTCAACGCGTCGGCGATCCGCTTCGACGTGATGACGCCGCCGATCGGGAACCCGTTGCCCATGGGCTTCGCGATCGTGACGATATCGGGCACGACTCCGGACTGCTCGAATCCCCAGAAGGTCGAGCCCATGCGTCCGAACCCGACCTGCACCTCGTCGGCGATGCAGAGACCGCCTCGGGCGCGCACGCGCTCGTATGCGCCGGCCAGGTATCCCTCGGGAAGCAGCACCCCGCCCGCGTTGCCGAGCACGGACTCGCAGAGGAAGGCTGCGGCATCCCGCCCCTCGGCGGCGAGTCGGTCGAGGTCGGCGTCGAGATCCGCCAGGTAGCGGGCGGCGGTGTCGCCGCCGCGGTAGGTGCCTCGGTAGCGATTCGGCACGTCGGCGACGTGCACCCAGTCGGGGCGCGTCTCGAGGGCGAACGGGTTGTCGTAGGCGCTGGTGGTGACCGCGTCGCTCGCCATGGTCCAGCCGTGGTACGCCTCGCGGAGCGCGACGACCGTTCGGCGCGCGGTGGCCGCCTGCGCGAGGCGGATGGCCAGATCGACCGCCTCCGATCCGCTGTTGACGAGCAGCACCGTGTCGAGCGCGCTCCCCCGCGGCATGAGCGCGATGAGCCGCTCGCTGTACTCGGCGAGGTCGCGGAACAGGAACCGCGAGTTGGTCGCGAGCGTGCGCAGCTGGCGGCTGGCCGCCTCCGCCACGAGCGGATGGGCGTGACCGAGCCCGGCGACGTTGTTCACCATGTCGACGTACGTGCGACCCGTCGTGTCGATGAGGTGATGACGCCATCCGCGCTCGATCTGCGGCGGATGCTCGTAGTACCGCTCCTGCGCCGAGGCGAAGATGCGCTCCCGACGGCGCAATTCGTCCTGTGCCTCGTCGTGCTCCGCGAGCGACGGGATGCCGAGGAGCACGGCCGGATCCGCCGCGAGCCGCCGCCATGCGGGCACGCGGTCTGGCGTGACGAGGGCAGCCCCGTCAACGGGGGCATCGAGCCGCGGCGCGTCCGTCCGTCGGACTCCGATCACGAGCACGACGGGGCCGTCGGTCGAGGCGACGGTCGCGATCTCCTCCCCCGCGCCCACCTCCCGGCCGGCGCACCGGCGCAGTCCCGTGCTTCGCACTTCCAGCACCCATCCGTCGTCCGCGACGAGGCGGAGTCCTGCACCGATCTCCTGGACCTCACCGCCCCACGGCGCGACCACGCGCGACTCCCGCCCCGGTGCGAGATGCAGCTCCGTCTCTACCGGCCACGTCGCTGCCGGCTTCGCGGAGTCGATGGCGGCACGGGTGAGACGGAACGCGCCGTACGGGAGAACCGCGACTCCCGCGCCCCGAGCGTGTGCGTCGGCGACGAGACAGGCCTCGACATCGACATCCATCCAGCGCCCGGCGTCGAGCTCGGCCGATTCGACGCCCGCGTCGACGACGACCAGTGCGCCGGCGAGGTCGGGGAGCATGCCGTGGGTCGGCTGCGGCGGGCCGACTCGCGGCGCGATGCCCACCCGCTCGAGGACGTGCTCGACCGCTTCGGCGAGCGGCACTGCCGTCGCGGCGTCGAAGATCGCCTGCTCTCCCGCCACGCGGTCGCGGGCGTAGTCGTTGGCGCCGTCGATCGCGAGCTGCCGCCACCCGCTGGCGACGAGAAGCGCCGCTCGCAGCACGATGAGCGGCCACACCGCTTCCGCCTCTGCTCCTCGCAGCGGGACCCGGTCGTGGAAGGCGGCGATCGTGTCGAGCACCCGCAGGGGGCGCTCCGGCTCGTGATGCAGCATCGACGAGGCGCACACCGCGAGCTCCGCGACCCGCCATCCGAGTCCGAGGTCGCCGAGGTCGAGCACGACGTGCGGGTGGAGTCGCGCGTCTGCGCCGCGGATGCCTGTCACGTTGTCGTCGGTGAGGTCGCCGTGGATCGGCTGCACCGGCAGGTCGGAGGCCACGACGGCGAGTGCGGCCTGCGCCTCGTCCGCCGCCGACAGCACGCGCCGCCGCAGCCCGTCGTCGTCGATCGCGCCGGCGAGGGCGCGGACCTGGTCGTACGCGACGCGCATGTCCCACATCTGCTCGCGGTCGAGTCCCGGATGCCGTAGGTCGGCGAGCGCCGAGACGGATGCCGCGGCGAGCGCGCCGAACTCGGCGAGCACGACCGGAGCGAGGTAGCCCGCGTCGACGAGCGGCTCGCCCTCCGCGTACTCGCTGCGCCGCACGGCGAACCCCCGCCAGCGCTGGGTGAGCCGGCCGTCGATTCCAGCGAGCACGGCGGGCACGCGCACGCCCGCCGCGCGGTACGCCTCGAGCGCGGCATGTTGGGCATCGCGCGCCTCGTCTCCGAACACCGGGTTGTCGACCCGCAGCACGCTGCGCCCGCCGTCGGCCTCGTGCAGCACGAAGTTCCGGTCCTGGTTGCTGCCGAGCTCGGTCGCCGTCGCCTCGACGCCGTAGCACTCGCGAGCGATCGCCTCAGCATCCTCCGTCGTGACGTCCGGGCGGACAAGGCCGGCGCCGACGCTCACCCCTCACCCGCCGCAGCGCCGTCGACACGCACGTCCTGGGCGTGCCGAGCCAGCGAGGCGCCATAGCGCTCTGTGAGCTGGACCATGAGGTCGGGGGTGTCACGGTCGACGCCGAATACGTGACCGGGGAAGTCGAGTTCCGGCTGCGCGGCGGCGATCTCGTCATCGCGGTCCGGCGAGAGGAGCTGCACGGGGTCGCCGACCGCGACCCAGCCGATCGGCACCACCGTGCCCGAGGGAAGGACGGCCCGCCGGTGCACGATCGCGTTCACGCGCACCTCGCAGCGGTCGCCGACGATCGCGCCGTTGAAGATCCGCGCACCGGAGGCGAAGAAGACCTCTTCGCCCACCGTGGCGCCCGCGATGCTGGCGAGCGTGCCGACGAGGGTGTGCGGGCCGATGTGCACGGCGTTGGCGGCGGTGGCGCGGATGAGCGCGTTCTCCATCACGATCACGTGCTCGCCGAGCACGATCGGTCCGCCCTCGGCGGTGATGACGGCTCCGTGGAGGATCTGACAGCCCGGTCCGATCTCGACGTCACCGGAGACGACGGCGGTGGGAGCGATGACGGCCGTGTCGTGGATCCGGGGCCGAGCCCCGAGGTGCTCGTACAGCATGTCGCCAGCGTAGTGCCGCGGGCGTCGCCGTCGAGAGGGCTATTTCTTCGTCGCGGCACTGCGCCGCAGGATCCCGATGACGACCGTGGCGAGGAACAGGACGATGGCGAGGACAGCCAGCCACAGCAGCCCCTTGATGACGAAGCCGAAGACCGCGAGACCGGCCCACAGGACGAGGAGGATGATCAGCAGTGCCCACATGCGTCCAGCATCCTGCGCTCGCGCGCCGTCGGTCACCCCGTTGACGTGCGACTCGCCCGCCGCTAGAGCCGCTGGTACGCTGGCGCACATGGCTGGCCTCTGACTCGATCCCCTTCCCCGCCGTTCGGCTGCGTTCCCGCGCGCCTCGGCACTCCCGATCGAAAGGCCTCCTCATGCACGTATCCCCTCTTCCCCTGCGCGGCAGGACCGCCCTCGTGACCGGCGTCTCGCGCGTGCGCGGCATCGGATTCGCGACCGCCACCCGACTCGCCGCTCTCGGCGCGAACGTCGTGATCCATCACTACCGTCCGCACGACCTCGACCAGCCCTAGGGCGGAGACGATCTCGACGCCGTGCGGGACGGGGTCGCCGACGCGCTCGCGCCGGATGCCGCGATGAGCGATCACCACGCCGATCTGCGGGATCCGTCGACCATCGATCCCCTGCTCGATGCGGCGTCCGCCCTGACCGGCCGTCTCGACATACTCGTCTGCAACCAGGCCCTCACCGGCGGGGACGGCTCGATCTTCGACATGACGCCGGAGCGCCTCGACGCGCACTGGCAGACGAACGCCCGGGCATCGTTGCTGCTGACCGCGGGCCTCGCCCGTCGGCGGCGGTCCGAGCTGGGCGGCGCGGAGGCCGACGTCGCGCGACCGGGAGATCGCGTCGCCGATCTCGGCCCGTTCGAGGCGCCGACCGGCCACGTGATCTGGATGACCTCGGGCCAGGGCCACGGGGCGATGGTGGGCGAGATCGGCTACGCGACGAGCAAGGCTGCGCTCGCCGGCATCACCCGCTCCGTAGCACGGGAGCTGCTCGACGTCGGGATCGTACTGAACACCGTGAATCCCGGACCGGTGAACACCGGGTACCTCGATCCGGACACGACCGACCGCGATCTCTCGGGCGTCGCCGAGTGGATCAGCGCACAGCCGTTCGGCCGGGTGGGGCGGCCGTCCGACCCTGCGAGCCTGATCGGGTGGCTGTGCACGCCCGACGGGTCGTGGGTCGTCGGTCAGGTGCTCACCTCGGACGGAGGCTTCTCGCTTTGACCCGGTGGTCGCGCCGCCCGCCTCACGTGTACGGGAAAACGCAGAGGCATCGGCGTCCGCGCAGCGCGTCGGTCGACGACACACCGCACATCGCGTCGGGCGTCTCCGTTTTCCGGCGACGCCCGGCACGCTCACTCGGCCTTGACGGGCTCCGGGAAGATCGCGGTGAACAGCTGTCCTACCCACTCGAGCAGCTCGGCGTCGGGCAGGGGCTCGAGGCCCACGCCGACGGCCGCAGGCACGGTCGGCATGGGCACGACGAGCGCCTCTCCGCCGGCGACGAGCTTGGCCTTGGGGTACAGCCGCTGCAGGCGCACCTTGATCGAGTCCTCGAGGCGCGCGGGCGCGATGCGCAGGTTCGACCCCATGACCACGACATCGGCGAGACCGGCACGGGCGGCCCGACGCCGGAGGCGGGCGACGGCGATCAGACCCTCGACCTCTTCCGGCGGGGTGCCGTAGCGATCGGTGAGCTCCTCGATCACGAGGTCGATCGCGTCGTCCTTGGCGGTCGCGGCCGAGGCGGCGGAGAGCTTCTGATACGCCTCCAGGCGCAGGCGCTCGCTGTCGATGTAGTACTCCGGGATGCGGGCGTCGAGCGGCAGCTCGAGTCGCAGCTCCTGGCCGCTCTCGACCTCGTCGCCGCGGAACGTCGCGACGGCCTCGCCGATCATGCGGAGATAGAGATCGAAGCCCACGCCGGCGATGTGCCCCGCCTGCTCGGCGCCCAGCATGTTGCCCGCTCCGCGCAGCTCGAGGTCTTTCAGGGCGACCTGCATGCCGGAGCCGAGGTCGTTGTTCACGGCGATGGTCTGCAGCCGGTCGGCCGCCGTCTCCGAGAGCGGCTTCATGTCGTCGTAGAGGAAGTACGCGTAGGCGCGCTCGCGTCCGCGGCCGACCCGTCCTCGGAGCTGGTGCAGCTGGCTCAGGCCGTACTTGTCGGCGCGGTCGATGATGATCGTGTTCGCGTTCGAGATGTCGAGACCGGTCTCGATGATCGTCGTCGACACGAGCACGTCGAACTTGCGCTCCCAGAAGTCGTCGACGACCTGTTCGAGCTGGTGCTCGCCCATCTGCCCGTGGGCGACGGCGATGCGAGCCTCCGGCACGAGCTCGGCGAGCTGTGCGGCGACCCGCTGGATCGACTGCACGCGGTTGTGCACGAAGAACACCTGCCCCTCGCGAAGGATCTCGCGACGGATGGCGGCGGCGATCTGCTTGTCGCTGCGTGGTCCGACGAACGAGAGGATCGGATGCCGGTCCTCCGGCGGCGTCGCGAGAGTCGACATCTCGCGGATGCCGGTCACGGCCATCTCGAGCGTGCGCGGGATCGGGGTGGCGCTCATCGCGAGGATGTCGACGTTGGTCTTCATCTTCTTGAGCGCGTCCTTGTGCTCGACGCCGAACCGCTGCTCCTCGTCGATGATCATCAGGCCGAGGTCTTTGAAGATGACCTGGTCGGTGAGGATGCGGTGCGTGCCGATGACCATGTCGACCGTGCCGTCGAGCAGGCCTTCGAGCGTCAGCCGCGCCTCCTTGTCGGTCTGGAAACGCGACAGCGGCCGCACCTTGACCGGGAAGCCGGCGAACCGCTCGGTGAAGGTCTCCAGGTGCTGCTTCACGAGCAGGGTGGTCGGCACGAGCATCGCGACCTGCTTGCCGTCCTGGATCGCCTTGAACGCCGCGCGCACGGCGACCTCGGTCTTGCCGAAGCCGACATCGCCCGAGAGCAGGCGGTCCATGGGGATGGGCCGCTCCATGTCGGCCTTGATCTCGTCGATCGTCTGCAACTGGTCGTTCGTCTCGGCGAACGGGAAGGCCTCTTCGAGCTCCCGCTGCCACGGGGTGTCGGGGCCGAACGCGTGGCCCTTCGCGCTCATGCGCGCCGAGTAGAGCTTGACGAGCTCGACGGCGATGTCGCGCACGGCCTTGCGCGCCTTGCCCTTCGCCTGCGCCCAGTCGCTGCCGCCCATCTTCGACAGGGTCGGCGCCTCGCCGCCCACGTACTTCGACAGCAGGTCGAGCTGATCGGTCGGCACGAACAGCTTGTCGCCCGGGTAGCCGCGCTTCGACGGCGCGTACTCGAGCACGAGGTAGTCGCGCGTCGACTTCGTCGCGTTGCGTCCACCCGTCGACACCTCGCGCTTGGTCATCTCGACGAAGCGGCCGATGCCGTGCGTGTTGTGCACGACGAAGTCGCCCTGCTTGAGCTGCAGCGGATCGACGACGTTCTTGCGCCGCGAGGCGAGCTTCTTCACGACGCGCTGGTCGCCGCCGATCGTTCGGCCGTAGAACTCGTTGTCGGTGAGCACGGCGAGCTTGGCGTCGCTGATCTGGAACCCCGCCTCGACCGCTCCCGTCACGAGCGTCGCGATGCCGGCGTCGGGCAGACCCGTCAGCTCCTCGACGACGCGAGCCGCGATGCCTCGGTCGGACAGCACGTCGCGCGCCCGGTCGACGAGACCGGGACCGGTCGCGATCACGACGACGCGCCAGCCGTCCGACACCTTCGCCTCGACGAACGAGATCGCGCCGTCGACGTTGCCGTGGAATGAGGGGATGACGGCCGCGTCGATCGTCTCGGCATCCTCTCCCCCCATCGCGAAGGGGCTGAGGCGCCACCACACGCCGCCGCGATCGCGCACGATCTCTCGAAGTCTGGCGATGGTGAGGAAGTCGCCCGCACCGAGGTCGATGGGCGCGGAGGCGCCGGAGGTCGCGGCGCTCCACGCCGCGTCGAGGAACTCGCGGTTCGTCTCGCCGAGCGTGATCGCTCGGGCGCTGGAGCGTTCGGGGTCGACCACCGCGGTGGCACTGCCCTCGGGGAGGTATTCGACGAGCGACTTCAGCGGGCCCGCCACGGCCGGCAGCAGCGACTCCATGCCCTCGACGGGGATGCCCTCCGCCATCTTCTCGAGCATCCCGGCGATCGCGGGGAACCCGCCGATCAGTGCTCGCGCGCGGTCGCGCACGTCCTGCGTGAGCAGCAGCTCGCGGCTCGGCGGCAGATCGACCAGCGCGACATCGCCGGGGAGCGAGCGCTGGTCGGCGACCGAGAACGCGCGGATCTGGTCGATCTCGTCGCCGAAGAACTCGATGCGGAAGGGGTGCTCCGACGTCGGCGGGAAGACGTCGAGGATGCCGCCGCGCACCGCGAACTCGCCGCGGCGCGACACCATGTCGACCCGGGAGTAGGCGCGCTCGACCAGCTGCTCCGCGACGTGGTCGAGCTCGTGTCCGCGCGCGCCGACGGAGAGCTCGAGCGGCACGATCTCGCCGAGGTTGCCGGCGATGGGCTGCAGAGCGGCGCGGACCGACGCCACGACGACGAGCGGCCGCTCCCCCGACCACTCGGCAATCCGCCGAAGGGTCCGCAAGCGCAGGCCGACCGTGTCGGGACTGGGACTGAGGCGCTCATGCGGCAGGGTCTCCCACGCCGGAAAGGTGACGACCTCGGCCTCGGGCAGGTACGCGGCGAGCGCCTGCGAGAGCGACTCGGCCCGGCGCCCCGTCGGGACGACGGTGAGCAACGACGCGGGCTGCCCACCCGCACGGCGCTTCTCGAGAAGGCCGGCGAGCGCGGGCGCGTCGAGCCCGTCGACCAGTCCGAGGTCGGCGTCGGTCTGCGCCCAGCGGAGGGCGTCGCGGTACAGAGACGCCTCTTCCAAGGCGCGCAGAATCCCCGGAACAGTCACCAGACAAGCCTAGCCGCGGCCCCGGACATGGCGGCGCGAACCCGGCGCATGCGGAGGGGCTCGCGTTCGCCGCTCGCGCCCCCGAGCCGCCCCTTTGCGAACGACCCACCCCCTTCGTGACCGTCCATAGCGGGGCCGCTCGCGAACAAGGGGGTGGCTCGGCGATCAGTAGGCTTTCGAGATGGAACCGGTCACCCTCACCACCGAGCGCCTCGTGCTCCGCGCGCCGGACACCTCCGACGTCGACGCAATCACCGAGGCGTGCCAGGATCCGGAGATCCAGAGGTGGACCACGGTCCCCAGCCCCTACGCGCGTTCGGATGCCGAGGAGTTCGTGCGCCTGGTGGGCGGCTGGTGGGCCGAGGGCAGCGAGACCGTGTGGGCGCTACGAGTCGACGGCGCGCTGGTCGGCATGATCGGCCTGCACGAT
The DNA here is from genome assembly GCF_002362255.1 of Microbacterium sp. SZ1. GTDB lineage: Bacteria > Actinomycetota > Actinomycetes > Actinomycetales > Microbacteriaceae > Microbacterium. The sequence goes on from NZ_LPVV01000034.1 coordinate 82,970, forward strand.
ATCGCGGCGCACCGTGCGGGTGGGCGCGCCGAGCTCGGCTTCTGGGTGACTGCGGCGGCCCGCGGTCGCGGGTATGTCGTCGAGGCGGCGAGGGCCGTGATCGACTGGGGCTTCACGGAGCTCGGCCTCGCACGGATCGAATGGCGCGCGGTCGCGGGCAACGTCGCCTCAGCCAAGGCCGCCCGTAGTCTCGGCTTCCGGTACGAGGGGCTGCTCCGGCAGGCTTTCGCGAGCGGCGACCGCCGAGAGGACAGCTGGGTCGCGGGTCTGCTCTCCACCGACGACCGCACCCGCGTGGGCTGGCCCGTGCTGGATTGACCCGCCCGGTCCTGGCCCCGTGTCGGACCCGGGTGGCAGGATGGGCGCATGCCGGAGATGCCGGAAGTACAGGGCCTGACGACCTTCCTCGCCGACCGCGTGGTGGGACGAACGATCACGCGAACGAGCATCGGGGCGATCGCCGCGCTCAAAACCTACGATCCGCCGAACTCCGCGCTGCACGGCGCCGAGATCACGGCAGTCACACGACGGGGCAAGTTCGTGGTGCTGTCGGCGGGCGACGACCTGCATCTGGTGTTCCACCTCGCGAAGGCCGGCTGGCTCCGGTGGTACGAGATGCTGCCGACGACGCTCATCAAGCCGGGCAAGTCTCCGATCGCCCTGCGTGTGGCGTTCGACGACGACAGCGGGTTCGATCTCACCGAGGCCGGGACGAAGAAGTCGCTGGCCGTCTACGTCGTGCGCGACCCGGAACAGGTTCCGGGCATCGAGCGGCTGGGGCCCGACCCGCTCGACCCCGAGTTCACCCGCCAGGCGTTCGGAGATGTGCTCACCGGGCGGCGGATGCAGATCAAGGGTCTCCTCCGCGACCAGGCGGTGATCGCGGGGATCGGCAACGCGTACTCCGACGAGATCCTGCACGCGGCGAAGATGTCGCCGTATGCGATCGCCGACAAGCTCACCGCAGACGAGGTCGACCGGCTCTACGCGGCGATGCACAGCACGCTGACGGATGCCGTGGCGCAGGCGTCGGGCAAGCCTCCGGCCGATCTCAAAGATGCGAAGCGGAGGGGGATGCAGGTGCACGCCCGTCGTGGCGAGGCCTGCCCCGTCTGCGGGGACACCGTGCGGAGCGTGTTCTTCGCCGACCGCTCGCTGGAGTACTGCCCGACGTGCCAGACCGGCGGCAAGATCCTCGCCGATCGCCGCCTCTCGCGCCTGCTGAAGTGACGTTCTCCCTCACCCCGTATTACGGGGAATGAAACGTGCTCCCGCGCGACTTGTACACTCAGAACATCAACGTGCTCCGGGGTCGGTGAGAATCCGAACCGGCGGTGACAGTCCGCGAGCGTCTCGATTCGTCGAGGTGCCGATCCGGTGGAAATCCGGAACCGACGGTGATGCGAGGCCCGGCCTCGCTAGTCCGGAAGGGAGGCAGCACGGTGGCCGCCGCATGCGCGTTCCGCCATCTCCTCCCTGCGACCCCTGAGTCCAGAGAGGAACACGGATGGCAGTGAACGAGGCGGAGCGCCGGGCGATGACCCGGGCGCTCGAGCTCGCGACCCTGGGCCCGCGCGGGGTGAACCCGCAGGTGGGTGCCGTGATCCTCTCCTCCGACGGCGACGTGCTCGCCGAGGGCTGGCATCGCGGAGCCGGCACGCCCCACGCCGAGGTCGACGCACTGTCGAAGCTCGCGCCGGGCGCCGCTGCCGGTGCGACCGCGGTCGTCACGCTCGAGCCCTGCAATCACACGGGACGCACGGGACCCTGCGCCGTCGCGCTGATCGAGGCCGGCGTCGACCGGGTCGTGTACGCGCTCGACGACCCCGGTGCCGTCTCGGGCGGTGGCGCCGAGCGCCTGCGCGCGGCGGGCGTGAGCGTCGACTCCGGCGAGCAGGCCGGCGCCGCGCACCGGATCATCGACGGCTGGCTCACCGCCCAGCGCCTCGGACGCCCGCATGTCACGGTGAAGTGGGCGCAGAGCCTCGACGGCCGCGCCGCGGCATCCGACGGGTCCAGCCAGTGGATCACCGGGCCGGAGGCGCGGGCCGACGTCCACCGCCGCCGCGCGGAGGCCGACGCGATCGCCGTCGGCACGGGCACCGTCCTCGCCGACGACCCGTCGCTGACGGCTCGTGACGGCGACGAGCTGTACCCGACCCAGCCGATCCCGGTCGTGATCGGGTCGCGTCCTGTTCCGGCCGACGCCGCGATCCGCCGGCATCCGCACGCACCACTCGCCTACGACACGCATGATCTGCACGCCGTGCTCGCCGACCTGCACGCCCGCGGCATCCAGAGCGTGTTCGTCGAGGGAGGCCCCACCCTGGCGAGTGCGTTCATCGCGGCGGGGCTCGCCGACCGGGTGCTCGCCTACCTCGCGCCGGTGCTGCTCGGCGGCGACCGACTCGCGCTCACCGACATCGGCGTCGACTCGATCGACGGGGCACGTCGCCTGACGGTCGACGAGTGGATGCCGCTCGGCGCCGACCTGCTCGCGATCGCGCACCCCGCATCGCCGGCTGCGAAGACCTCACGAGAAGGAGCACGCTGATGTTCACGGGAATCATCGAGGAGATCGGCGAGATCACCGCGATCACGCCGTCCGGCGACGGATGGCGGCTGACCGTCCGTGCCCCGAAGGCGGCGGCGGATGCCGTGCACGGCGAATCCATCGCGGTGTCCGGTGTGTGCCTGACCGTCGTGGGGTCGACTCCGGTGTCCTTCGACGCCGACGTCATGAAGCAGACCCTCGACGTCGCGGCCCTGGGCACGGCATCCGTCGGCACGCGAGTGAACATCGAGAAGGCGATGCCGGTCGGCGCCCGCCTCGGCGGCCACATCGTGCAGGGGCATGTCGACGGAGTCGGCGCGGTCATCGACGTGCGTCCCGGCGAGCAGTGGAGCGTGCTGCGCATCTCGCTGCCGGACGACCTCGCCCCGCTCGTCGTCGACAAGGGCTCGATCTCGGTCGACGGCACCTCGCTCACGGTGAGCGCCGTGAGCCCGGCCGACGCCGACGACGCCTGGTTCGAGGTGTCGCTCATCCCGGAGACCCTCGCCGCCACCACCCTCGGATCCCGCGCGGTCGGCGACCGTGTGAACCTCGAGACCGACATCCTCGCCCGGCACGTCGAGCGGCTGCTCGCCTTCCGGGCCGCAGCGGAAGGAGGCTCGCGATGAGCCTGTCCACCATCCCCGAGGCGCTCGAGGCGCTGCGCGCCGGACGCCCCGTGCTCGTGGCCGACGACGAGAACCGCGAGAACGAGGGCGACGTCGTGCTGTCGGCGCAGCTCGCGACGCCCGAGTGGGTCGCGTGGACCGTGCGCTGGTCGTCGGGGTTCATCTGCGCCCCGATGCCCGCGGACCTCGCCGACTCGCTGAACCTGCCGCCGATGGTCGCCGCGAGCGAGGATGCCCGGTCGACCGCCTACACGGTGAGCGTGGATGCCGCCGAAGGCGTGACGACGGGCATCAGCGCGCACGACAGGGCGCACACCCTGAACGTCCTGGCGAACCCCGAATCGACGGCGACGAGCATCATCCGCCCCGGGCACGTGCTCCCCCTGCGCGCGGTCGACGGCGGCGTGCGCGAGCGCGACGGACACACGGAGGCCGCGGTCGAGCTCATGAAGCTCGCCGGCCTGCACCCGGTGGGAGCCATCGCGGAAGTGGTCGCGGAGGACGGCAGCATGATGCGCCTACCCGGACTGCTCGAGCTGGGAGACCGCGACCGGGTGCCCGTCATCACGATCGGGCAGCTCATCGCGCATCTCAACGAGATCGACCCCGCAGGGGCCACCCCGGGCGCCGGAAGCCGTCGCGTCAGTCTGCGCGCCGACGCCACGGTACCGACCGAGCACGGGTCGTTCCGCTTCCTGGCCTACAAGGACCGCGTGACCGGCACCGATCACATCGCCGTCGTCTCGGGCGAGCTCAGCGAGACCGCGCTGGTGCGGGTGCACTCCGAATGCCTGACCGGCGAGGCGTTCGGCTCGCTGAAGTGCGAGTGCGGCCCGCAGCTCGATGCGGCGCTCGACGCCATCGAGCAGGACGGCGGAGTCGTGATCTACATGCGCGGACACGAGGGCCGAGGGATCGGCCTGATCAACAAGCTCCGCGCCTACAGCCTGCAGGAGGAGGGACTCGACACGGTTGACGCCAACCTCGCGCTCGGCCTCCCGGCAGACGCCCGCGACTATGCGGCGGCGGCCGGCATCCTCTCCGACCTCGGGGTGTCGAAGGTGCGACTGCTGACGAACAACACCGACAAGGTGAACCAGCTGCGCACGCTCGGCCTGGACGTCGTGGAGCAGGTGCCGCTGATCGTGGGCGTCGGACCGAACAACCACCAGTACCTCGAGACCAAGCGTGACCGCATGGGTCACATCATCGGAGAGGCGGAGCTGGCACAGGCTCTCGCCGACGGAAAGAAGGACGACGCATGAGCGGCGCAGGAGCAGCACCCCGCACGGAGAAGATCGACGGAGCCGGCCTCGACGTCGTCGTCATCGCCGGCACGTGGCACGAGGTCATCACGAACGGGCTCATCGCCGGCGCACAGCGCGTGCTCGACGAGTCCGGTGCCTCCTACCGCGTGGTGCGGGTCCCCGGCTCGTTCGAGCTCGCGGTCGCAGCGCAGGCCGCGTTCGCGGGCGGAGCGGATGCGGTGGTCGCGCTGGGCGTGATCATCCGCGGCGGCACCCCGCACTTCGAGTACGTGTCGGCCGCGACGACCGACGGACTCACCCGGGTCTCGCTCGACGCCGGCAAGCCGGTCGGCTTCGGCGTGCTGACGCTCGACGACGAGAAGCAGGGCCTCGACCGTGCGGGACTCGAGGGCTCGCACGAGGACAAGGGCGCAGAAGCAGCGGATGCCGCGCTGCGCACTGCACTGGTGACGAGGGAGCTTCGCGGCTGAACCGGCCAGGCTGCGGCCGGCGCTGGTGACCGGCGAGCTTCGCGGCTGAGGTGAGGTCGTCCTTGCTGGCGGAGGATCAGCGCGCGTCAGTAGCGTGAGGCCATGGAGACCCTGCGCCACATCGTTCTCTTCGTCCACCTGATCGGCTTCGCCGTCCTGTTCGGAGCGTGGGCGGTGCAGGCGTTCGGCGGCAAGCGCGAGTTCACCCGCCTCATGAGCATCGGCATGACCATCGCCGCGGTCGCGGGTCTGGCACTCGCCGCTCCCTGGGGTCTTCCCGAGGGCGCGGAGCTGAACTACGCCAAGATCGGCACGAAGCTCGTCGTGCTGCTCGCGATCGGCGCCCTGCTCGGTATCGGCACCGCGCGGCAGCGGAAGTCCGGTTCGGTGCCGGCCGCGATGTTCTGGCTCGTCGGCATCCTGACCGCGGCGAACGTCGCGATCGCGACGATCTGGCGCTGAGTCTCCGGACACGACTCACCGCGTTTCGTCTCGCTCCGCTCGCTCGACGGTCCGCGCTGCGCTCAGCGTCGCGGCGGGGCCGTACTTCCTCGCACGATGAGTTCGGTGCCCACGAGCGGCGTCTGAACGGGCTCCCGGCCGTCGAGCTCCGACAGCAGGGCATCGACGGCGAGCGCTCCCACGCGCTCCGGGTGCTGCTGCACGGTCGTCAGCGGCGGCCACAGCTGCGCGGCATCGGGGAGGCCGTCGAAGCCGACGACGCTGATGTCGCCCGGGATGTCGAGGCCGACTTCGCGGAAGGCGCGCAGAACACCGATCGCCATCTGGTCATTCGCGACGAACACGGCGGTGACGCCGTCGGACTCACGCAGTCGAAGACCGGCCCGGTAGCCCGACTCCGCGGTCCAATCCCCCTGCAGCGGCTCCGGAGCGACCAGGCCGCGGTCAGTCAGGGTGCGCCGCCAGGATTCGCGACGACGCTCGGCCGAGTACGACTCGGCGGGGCCGGCGACATGCCACACCGTCTCGTGGCCGAGGTCGAGCAGGTGCTCTGTCGCGAGCCGCGCCCCCTGCGCCTGGTCGGTGTCGACGTACGGGTGGGCCGACCCGCGGTTGGAGTCGACGAGCACGACGGGCAGCCCGTCGGGGATCTCGACATCGGCCTCGTCGAGCTGATGCGCCTCGATCACGATGATGATCCCGTCGAGCGCGTGCTCCTCGAGACGCCGGAAGGCTCCGGCGACGGTCTCCCGCGCGCTGGACTCGACGGGGATCAGCGTCAGCGCGTACCCCCTCTGCGACGCACGCACGGCGATCGCGTCGAGCGTGCGCTGATTGCCGTAGGAGCTGAATGAGAACATGACGACGCCGATCGCACGGAAGCGTCCGGATCGCAGCGCCCGAGCCGCGCTGTTGGGACGGTAACCGAGCCGCTGCATGGCGGCCTCGACACGCTCGCGAGTCGCGGCTCCCACGTAACCGCGCGCATTGACGACGCGGGACACCGTCTGCCCCGAGACGCCGGCCTCACGGGCCACGTCCTCCATCGACGGATCGCGGCGACGTTGCGGCGCCTCTCCGAGCTGTTGCGATGTCACGTCACCCATCCGTTCATGTGTTGACGTTGACACACTAGCAGCGCATCGCATATGTTGACGTTGACACACGGCGCAGTGCGCCCCCGTTTCTCTCAGAAGGCCCGTCGATGACGACTCAGAACTCCGCGGTGATCGCCGATCACGGCATCCGCCGGCGCGAGAAGCGCGACTGGAAGGGATGGGCCTTCGTCGGCCCGTTCATGATCGTGTTCGCGCTGGTGTTCCTCGCCCCGCTCGCCTACTCCGTGTACCTGAGCTTCTTCCAGGAGAAGCTCATCGGAGGCACCGCCTTCGTCGGCCTCGACAACTATGTGCGCGCCCTCACCGATTCGCAGTTCTGGGAGGCGTTCCTCCGCGTCCTGCTGTTCCTCGTCGTGCAGGTGCCGATCATGCTCCTGCTCGCCCTCGCTGCGGCGCTCGCGCTGGACAGCGCACGGCTGCGCGGGGCGTCGTTCTTCCGCATCCTGATCTTCCTGCCCTACGCGGTGCCGGCCGTCGTGGCGGTGCTGATGTGGGGGTACATCTACGGCGACCAGTTCGGCCTCACGAGCAACATCAACGATCTCCTCGGCGTCGACGCCATCACGCCGTTCGCGAAGGAATGGATGCTGGTCTCGATCGGCAACATCGTCACGTGGGAGTTCGTCGGCTACAACATGCTGATCTTCTACTCCTCGTTGAAGACCATCCCGACCGAGATGTACGAGGCCGCGGCGCTGGACGGCGCGGGCGCATGGCGGACGATCTTCTCGATCAAGATCCCCTCGGTGCGCGGCGCCCTGGTGATCGCGACGATCTTCTCGATCATCGGCAGCTTCCAGCTGTTCAACGAGCCGAACATCCTGCGACCGCTCGCCCCCAACGTCATCACCACGTACTTCACCCCCAACATGTACGCGTACAACCTGTCCTTCGCCGGGCAGCAGTTCAACTACGCCGCCACCGTCGCCATCATCATGGGCGTCATCACCGCGGTGATCGCCTATGTCGTGCAGCTGCGCGGCTCGAAGTCGGAGGTGCGCTGACATGGCACTCCCCCTCGCCCGCACCAGCCCGGAGCGCCACGACCCGCTGAATCCGCGCCGGTCGAAGATCCTCCTCATCGTGATGATCGGGTACGCGCTGTACACGGTGATCCCGCTCGTGTGGCTGCTGTTCAGCGCGACGAAGACGCAGTCCGGACTCTTCAGCTCGTTCGGTCTCTGGTTCGCCGACGACTTCGCCTTCGTCGACAACCTCGTGGCGACGCTCACCTATCGCGACGGGATCTTCCTGCGCTGGCTCGGCAACACGCTGCTCTACGTCGTCGTCGGCGCGGGCGGAGCGACGCTGCTCGCGACGATGGCCGGCTACGGGCTGGCGAAGTTCCGCTTCCCCGGCCGCCGCGCGGTGTTCGCGATCGTGCTCGGCGCGGTCGCCGTGCCCGGTACCGCCCTCGCGGTGCCCACCTTCCTGCTGTTCAGTGAGCTCGGGCTGACGAACACCCCCTGGGCCGTGATCATCCCCTCGCTGATCAGCCCGTTCGGCCTCTACCTGATCTGGGTGTTCGCGTCGGAGTCCGTTCCGACCGAGCTGCTCGAGGCCGCCCGCATCGACGGCGCAGGCGAGTTCCGCACCTTCTTCACCATCTCGATGCGCCTTCTCGCGCCAGGGATCGTCACGGTCGCGCTGTTCACGGTCGTGGCGACGTGGAACAACTACTTCCTGCCGCTGATCATGCTCTCTGATCCCGACTGGTACCCGCTGACCGTCGGCCTGAACCAGTGGAGCGCGCAGGCCATCGGCGCCGGCTCCCAGCCGATCTACAACCTCGTGATCATGGGCTCGCTGCTCACGATCATCCCGATCGTCATCGCGTTCCTGCTGCTGCAGCGCTTCTGGCAGTCAGGTCTCACCGCCGGAAGCGTGAAGCAGTAGCGTCCGGCACCCTCCGCACCCGAAAGCCGGTCCGACGCTGGACCGCACCCTGAAAGGACACAGCAATGAAGCACCTTCCCTCCCCCGCCGCGCGTCGCACCGTCGCGGTGCTCGCGGCCGGCACCGTGGCCGCGCTCGCACTGGCCGGTTGCAGCACCGGCGGCGACGCAGGATCCGGCGCAGCCGGTGACGGATCGTTCGACTCGGTCGAGGCGGCCCTCGAGAAGGGCGGCGAGATCACGTACTGGTCGTGGACTCCGTCGGCCGAAGCCCAGGTCGAGGCTTTCGAGAAGGAGTATCCGAACGTGACGGTGAACGTGGTCAACGCGGGCACCAACAACGAGGAGTACACGAAGCTGCAGAACGCGATCAAGGCGGGTTCGGGCGCACCCGACGTGGTGCAGGTCGAGTACTACGCGTTCCCGCAGTTCGCCCTCACCGACGCGTTCGTCGACCTCTCGCAGTTCGGGTTCGCCGACTTCGAGGACGACTACACGGCCTCGACGTGGAACTCCGTCACCGACGGCGACGCGATCTACGGCCTGCCGCAGGACTCCGGCCCGATGGCGATGTTCTACAACAAGGCGGTGTTCGACGCCGCGGGCGTTGCCGTGCCCACCACGTGGGACGAGTACTACGAGGCGGCCAAGGCGATCCACGCGAGCAACCCCGACGCGTACATCACGAACGATACGGGCGACGCGGGCTTCGCGACGTCGATGATCTGGCAGGCCGGCGGCAAGCCGTTCGCGACCTCCGGCACCGACGTCACGATCGACCTGCAGGACGCCGGCACGAAGAAGTGGACCGAGAACTGGAACCGCCTGGTCGAGGAGGGTCTCGTCGCCCCGACCAGCAGTTGGAGCGACGAGTGGTTCCGCGCCCTCGGCGACGGCAGCATCGCCACGCTCGTGATCGGCGCCTGGATGCCGGGCAACCTCATCTCCGGCGCCCCTGACGGTTCCGGCGACTGGCGCGTGGCGCCGATGCCGACGTACGACGGCACTCCGGCGACGGCCGAGAACGGCGGCGGTGGCCAGGCCGTGACGAAGCAGAGCGAGAACCCGGCGCTGGCCGCGGGCTTCCTGTGGTGGCTGAACAACTCGGAGGAGAGCATCTCGATCTTCCTGGAGTCCGGCGGCTTCCCCTCCACGACCGCGGAACTCTCCAGCGAGGAGTTCCTCGCGAATGCCCCCGAGTACTTCGGCGGCCAGAAGATCAACGAGGTGCTCGCGGCCGCGGCCGGCGAGGTCGTCGACGGGTGGAGCTACCTGCCCTACCAGGTGTACGCGAACAGCATCTTCGGCGACACCGTCGGTCAGTCCTACCAGAACGGCACCGACCTGAATGAGGGTCTCGCGTCGTGGCAGGAGGCGCTCGTGCAGTACGGCGACGAGCAGGGCTTCAGCGTCAACAAGTAACACCGTCCGGGCCGGGCGGAGGTCTCCTCCGCCCGGCCCTCCATCGAAAGCACCGCATCGTGACCTCCTTCTCCATCGGCGAGACCGACTTCCTGCGCGCGGGCGAGCCCCACCGTGTGATCTCCGGCGCCATCCACTACTTCCGAGTCCACCCCGATCAGTGGGCGGACCGCATCCGCAAAGCGCGTCTGATGGGCCTCAACACGGTCGAGACCTACGTGGCGTGGAATGCGCACGAGCCGCGCCGCGGCGAGTGGGATGCCACGGGGTGGAACGATCTGGGCCGATTCCTCGACCTGATCCAGGCGGAGGGGATGGACGCGATCGTGCGGCCAGGCCCGTACATCTGCGCCGAGTGGCACAACGGCGGGCTGCCCACGTGGCTCACGGCGGACGGGCGCCAGCTCCGCTCGTCGGAGCCGACGTTCCTCGCCGACGTGAGCGAGTACCTTCGACGCGTGTACGAGATCGTCGCTCCGCGGCAGATCGACCGCGGCGGACCGGTCGTCCTCGTGCAGATCGAGAACGAGTACGGCGCCTATGGCGCGGACTCCGCCTACCTCGAGGCCCTCGTCGCGCTCACCCGGGAGGCGGGCATCACGGTGCCCCTGACCACGGTCGATCAGCCCACCGATCGGATGCTGGCGGACGGCAGCCTCCCGTCGCTGCACAAGACCGCGTCGTTCGGGTCCCGCAGCGCGGAGCGCCTCGCGACGCTGCGCGCGCACCAGCCGACCGGTCCCCTGATGTGCTCGGAGTTCTGGGACGGCTGGTTCGACTGGTGGGGCGGCGTGCACCACACCACCGATGTGGCCGCAGCCGCAGCGGATCTCGACGCCCTGCTCGCCGCGGGCGCGTCGGTGAACATCTACATGTTCCACGGCGGCACGAACTTCGGTCTCACGAACGGCGCGAACGACAAGGGCCGCTATCTGCCGATCGTGACGTCGTACGACTACGACGCTCCGCTCGACGAGGCCGGCGAGCCCACCGCGAAGTTCCATGCGTTCCGCGAGGTGATCGCCCGGTACGCTCCCGTACCAGACGAGGTGCCCTCTGCCGCGACTCCGGCTCCCGAGTTCTCGGCGCCGCTCAGCCCGGTCGGGCGGTGGACGGATGCCGCGGCGACCGGCGCGCTGACCGATCACCCCGCGACGTTCGACGCGCTCGATCACGCCAGCGCTCTCGTCCGGTACGACGTGCCGCTGCCCGAGGGTCGAGGCGGGCGGCTGTCGGTCGAGGACGTGCGCGACCTCGCCTGGGTGAGCGTCGACGGGCAGCCGGTCGGCACCCTGTCACGCACCCGCCACGACCGGAGCCTGCAGGTTCCGGCGGGGCGCGAGCTCAGCATCCTCGTCGAGGACCAGGGGCGGGTGAACTACGAGCACAGGCTGGGCGAGGAGAAGGGTCTGATCGGCGCGGTCACGCTCGACGGCGTCGCCCTCGACGGGTGGACGTCGACCCCTCTCGACGTCGCGGCCATCGCCGGGCGCGTGGCGCACTTCCCCGCCGACGGTTCGACACCCGTCGAGACGCCCGCCGGACCGCTGGGGTGGGTCGGCGAGTTCGACCTCGCCTCACCGACCGACCTGTTCCTCGACACGGATCGCTGGGGCAAGGGGTATGCCTTCGTCAACGGGTTCTTCCTCGGTCGCTACTGGCGCAACGGTCCGACCCGGACGCTGTACGTCCCCGCACCCGCCACGTCGGCCGGAGCGAACCGCGTCGTGGTCCTCGAGCTCGAGCAGCTGCTGGATCCCCGGGCGGAGTTCGTCGCTCGCGCCGACCTCGGCGACACCGAGGAGTAGGTCGGCGCGCACGGTCAGGGGCGGCCGCGCTCGGCCTCACCCGTCGGCGACCGCATCCCAGACCGCCTGCGTCGGTGCGCTGACGCTCGCGGCGCGGATCCGCTGCCAATTGCGACCGCCTCGGCCGAACGCGGCCTGAACGTCCGGCGGCACCGCCTCGTCGGCGATGGGCTCCGCGAGCCAGTCGCACGCGCGGACGTGCACGAGGTCTACGGCATCGGCTGCGTCGTCGGTGTCGTACGCCCAGGGTCCGACGAGGCGGCCGAGGTAGGTGAGCCCGTCGACGTCTCTCGTCCAGACGAAAGCACCCATCGGCGCCTTCGCGAATCTCTCGATACGCCACGCCAGTCGGATGCCGGACTGCGCGTCAGCCTTCGTCAGCGCATCCTCCAGGGAGCGGGGAGCAGGATGCAGCCTCCCGCCGATCCCGCAGACTCCGAGCACGAGTGCCCGCTCCACCCCAGCCCCGTGCAAAACCGCATCGTCACGCGATCTCATCGGCGCGCGGTAGACGGGAGTCTCCTCGCTCACGTGACCGGCATCAGTGTCGCGTCGATCCCGACGCCGTCGATCGTCACCGTCATCATCGTGCAGACAGGCTGACGACGGCGGTCCGTCGGCGAGCCGGGGTTGAGCAGCCGCATGCCCGACGGGGCGACGGAGTCCCAGGGGATGTGCGAGTGGCCGAAGATCAGCAGGTCGGTGTCGGCGAACGCCTCGTCCATACGCTGCTCGCGGCGCGCGGCCGGTCCGGTCTCATGGATCATCGCGACGCGCAGGCCCTCGACCTGGAACCGGGCGACCTCGGGGAGCCTCGCGCGCAGGTCAGGGCCGTCGTTGTTGCCGTACACGCCGTGGAAGACGCGCGACCGCGACTCGATCAGATCGAGGGTCTGCAGATCGACCCAGTCCCCTGCGTGCGCCACGATGTCGGCACGGTCGATCGCGTGCAGCACGGCGTCGGGCAGCCGACGTACACGCTTCGGCACGTGCGTGTCGGCGAGGAGCAGCATCCGGGTGGTCATCGGCATCCTTCCGAGGGCGTCTCCTCCGACTCTACGCAGGTCGATATCGGCAGCCGACCGTCACGCACGCCCAGCAAACACTCAGGAAGGCGTAGGATCGCCCGGTGCGCCGGTATGCCGGCGTACGGATCTAAGGAGCAGCATGAGTACGTCCACAGCGCCCGCGAATCCACGCTCGCGGGTCATCACCGCCAGCCTCGTCGGCACCACGATCGAGTTCTACGACTTCTACGCGTACGCCACCGCCGCCGTGCTCGTCTTCCCCGTCCTCTTCTTCCCGACGGGCAACGACACCACCTCTCTGCTGTCGTCGTTCGCGGTGTTCGGCGCCGCCATGATCGCGCGCCCGATCGGCGCCGTGGTGTTCGGCCACTTCGGCGACCGGTTCGGCCGCAAGGCCACACTCGTCGCGTCGCTGCTCACGATGGGCATCGCGACGTTCGTGATCGGCCTGCTTCCGACGTTCCAGCAGATCGGCTGGTGGGCCGCTCTGCTGCTGCTCATCCTGCGCCTCTTCCAGGGCTTCGCGCTGGGCGGCGAGTGGTCGGGAGCCGCACTCGTGGCAACCGAGAACGCTCCGGCGGGCAAGCGCGCCTGGTACGGCACCTTCCCTCAGCTGGGCGCACCCCTCGGCTTCATCATCGCGAACTTCCTCTTCCTCGCCATCAACTGGCTGCTGCCGCACGCCGAGAACCCGGCGCTGAAGTCCGAGGCGTTCCTGTCGTGGGGCTGGCGGATCCCGTTCCTGTTCTCGGCGGTCATGGTCATCATCGGCCTCTGGGTGCGCCTCAAGCTCGTCGAGTCCGACACGTTCAAGAAGGCCGAGAAGGTCGGCGCGATCCGCAAGCTGCCGCTCGCGACCGTGTTCCGTCACCACTGGAAGGCGCTGATCCTCGGTACGTTCATCATGCTGGCGACGTACGTGCTGTTCTATCTGATGACGAACTTCACCCTCGCATACGGCACCAAGCCCGCGTCGCTGGAGACGGCATCCGCCGCCGCGCAGGCGGCCGCCGAGGCCGCGGGCAAGGACTTCGACGCCTCGGCGTTCGCCGCCCAGTTCTACCCCGGCCTGGGGTTCGGCTACACCGACTTCGTGCTCATGCAGATCGTCGGCGTCGTGTTCTTCGGGATCTTCACGCTGCTGTCGGGCCCGATCGCCGACGCTGTCGGCCGCCGCAAGCTGCTGCTGTGGGTCACGGGTCTCATCATCGTCTTCGGCCTCACGTTCAACGCGTTCCTGCTGCCGGCGATGGACCCGAAGTTCACGGGCGCCCTCGCCCAGGCGTTCCTCGTCTTCGGCTTCATGCTCATGGGCGCGACGTTCGGGCCGATGGGCGCGCTGCTGCCGGAGCTGTTCCCGACGAACGTGCGCTACACCGGATCCGCGATCTCGTATAACGTGTCGTCGATCCTCGGCGCCGCCGTCGCGCCGCTCATCGCGGTCTGGCTGTGGGAGCTCGGCGACGGCGCTCCCTGGCTCGTCGGCCTCTACCTGTCGGTCATGGGCGTGCTGACGTTCATCGCCCTCGTGCTCTCGCCCGAGACGAAGGACACCGATTACGAGTCCGACCTCGGGGTCGCCGCCGCCGTCGAGCTCTGACGCAGCCCGCCTCGCGAACGGCCGCATCCCGATCGGGGTGCGGCCGTTCCGCACGTCCGGGCTCAGTGGCTGGTGAGGAAGCTCTCGATCGCGGCGATCGTCGCCGCATTGTCGCGGTGCAGCACGCCGCGGATGCCGACGGCGGCTGCCCCGTCGATCGCCGTCCGGTGGTCGTCTATGAAGAGCACATCGGCCGCGTCGGCGTCGAGTGCTCGCAGTGTGCGCAGGTACGCCTGCGGCTCGGGCTTGGCGACACCCAGCTCGTGGCTGTAGCAGATCGGATCGAAGATCGAGGCGAAGCCGAAGCGTCGCTCCTCCTCGTCGCGCGCTCCGTCGGCGGAGTTGGAGAGGATCGCGGTCCTCGCCCTCCCGCGTAACGAACGAGCGTATTCGATCAGCTCGTGGTTGCCCGCGCCGCAGTACGCGTCCCAAAAGTCGGCTCGAAGGGAGATCCGCTGCTGTTCGTCGAGGTCGAGGGCCCGGGCGAGCCCGGCCCAGAACGCGCCTTCGGTGCCGACGGTGAGATCGATGCGCGGGAAGTCCGCTCCGGCGACCCGCGCGTCGAGATCGGGCCCTGCGAGACCCGAGACAGCGCGGACCCGCTCCCACCACCGCTCCTGCCAGGTGTCGTCGTCCACGACCTCCAGCACTCCTCCGATGTCGAACAGGATCCATGGCTTCTTCGGCATCCGCACACCCTATGCGATGCGACCGCCGGACCTCCCTCGTCAATGAATATTGACAATCGGGCATGCGTCAACGAATATTGACGACATCGACAGATCGTCCGTTGGAGATTCTCATGACGCTCACGACAGCACACGCGCTCGAAGACCGCGGCGAACCGATCGCCGAGCTGCACCGACTCGCCGCGCTCCGCACCGAGATCGCCCGCGCCGAAGAGGCCGAGGTCCGCCGTGCGCGCAACCTGGGTTACTCGTGGCAGGCGATCGCCGGCGCTCTCGGCGTCTCCAAGCAGGCCGCCCACCGTCGCTTCGGCAGCCGCTGACGCACAGCCCACCCACAGAATCCCCGCCCGCACGAAGTACGGTCGGAGTACCCCCTTTCAGAACGAGGTCACGCATGTCCAGCACGGCGACGTCACGCCGACGCGGACGGGGCGCACCGCAGGACGGTCCGCGCGCCACCTTCCGCCAGCTCCTCCCCTTCCTCTTCGAGCACAAGCGCACGCTCATCGTGGTCGCCGTCCTCAGCGTGTTCGGCGCGGCGACCTCGCTCGCGCAGCCCCTGCTCGTCGGCCAGGTCATCGAGGCCGTGCAGTCCGACGCCGGCATCGGCGTTCTCGTCTGGCTGCTCATCGGGTTCGTGATCGTCTCGTCGATCATCTCCGGCTACCAGCACTACCTGCTGCAGCGCACCGGCACCGCGGTCGTCTATTCGAGCCGCCGTAAGCTCATCGCTCGCATCCTGCACCTGCCGATCAGCGAGTTCGACGCGCGCCGCACCGGCGACCTGGTCTCGCGCGTCGGCACCGACACGACGCTCCTGTACGCCGTGCTCACTCAGGGACTGGCGGATGCCGTGGGCAGCGCCCTGCTCTTCCTCGGCGCTCTCATCGCGATGCTCGTGATCGATCCCGTGCTGCTCCTGCTGATCGTCGTGGTCATCGGCACGTCGGTCGTGGGCGTCACGCTCCTCAGCGGGCGGATCCGCACGGCATCCACCGCTCAGCAGGAGAAGGTCGGCGAGCTGGCCTCCGGAGTCGAACGCGCCGTGGGCTCGATCCGCACTGTTCGGGCCTCAGGCGCGACCGAGCGCGAGACCGAGTCCGTGTCGAAGCTGGCCTCCGAGGCGTACGGCATCGGCGTGCGGATCGCGAAGATCTCGTCGCTGGTCGTTCCCATCGCGGGCGTAGCCCTGCAGCTGTCGTTGCTCGTGGTGCTCGGCGTCGGAGGCTTCCGCGTCGCCGACGGGGCGATCACGATCGCCTCCCTCATCACGTTCATCCTGTTCCTGTTCATGCTCGTGATGCCGCTCGCGACCACGTTCGGTGCCATCACCTCGGTCAATCAGGCACTCGGGGCGCTCGGCCGCATCCAGGAGGTCCTGGATCTGCCGACGGAGACGCAGAAGGATGCCGAGATCGCCGCCGCCGTGACGCGCGATGAGGCCGACGCGAGCGCACCCGCCATCGAGTTCCGCGACGTGCGGTTCCGGTATCCCGAGAACGTCGTCGCCGCTCGCGCTGCCGCCGAGAAGGAGGCACGGACGCTGCTCGCCGATGCTCATCTCGATCCGAACGAGGATGCCGCGGATGCCGCGGATGCCGCGATCGACCGCGAGGTCCTCCGAGGGGTGTCGTTCGCCGTTCCACGCGGTGCCCGGGTCGCCCTCGTGGGCCCGAGCGGTGCGGGGAAGAGCACGATCCTCTCGCTCGTCGAGCGGTTCTACGACCCCACGGGTGGATCGATCCGCCTGTACGGGCACGACGCGCGCACCTATCCCCGCGACGAGCTGCGGGCGCAGTACGGCTATGTCGAGCAGGATGCGCCGACTCTCGCCGGCACGCTCGCCGACAATCTGCGGCTCGCGTCTCCGGACGCCTCGGATGCCGACTGCGAGCGGGTCCTTCGTGCCGTCAACCTCGGCGACGTGCTCGAGCGCAGCCCGCTCGGACTGCAGGCGCCGGTCGGTGAGGACGGCGTCATGCTGTCGGGCGGCGAGAGGCAGCGACTCGCGATCGCACGCGCGCTGCTGACGGACGCACCGATCCTGCTTCTGGACGAATCGACGTCGTCACTCGACGGCGTCAACGAGCAGCGGATGCGCGAGGCCATCGACGCCGTCTCGACCGACCGCACGCTCGTGGTGATCGCGCACCGCCTCTCGACCGTGGTCGACAGCGACCTCATCGTGGTGCTGCAGGACGGCGTGGTGGTGGGCCAGGGCACGCATGCCGAGCTCGTGGAGTCGACGCCCCTGTATCGCGACCTCGCGCGGCATCAGTTGCTGGCCTAGACGGTCTCCCGCGGGCCCAAGATCAGGATCGCAACCCGAGGACAGGCGCATCCGCCGGGGATCGTCCTGATCTCAGGCGATCTTCCTGTTCCCAGGCCCCGAACCCGCACAGACGCGAGGGCGGGATGCCGGAGACCACTCAGCCATGGGTTCGTCTCTGACTTCCCGCCCTCGCGGGTCTGGGGTCCTCCGCGGTGGAGGGTGTGGGGCGTCGGCTCCCCCGAACCGGCGCCCGGCTCTCACGCCTTGTCGAGGCGGTAGCGCAGGGAGGCGAGCTCGGCGCGCAGCGCGGCGGGCACCTTGTCGCCGAAGGTGTCGTAGAACTCCTCCGTCAGGTCGGCCTCGGTCTTCCACGCCTCGGGATCGACCGAGAAGAGCTCGTCGAGGTCGGCCTCTGGCACGTCGATCCCGTCGAGGTTCAGGTCCTCGACGCGCGGCAGTCGACCGATGGGGCTGTCGACGGCGGGGACGTCACCGGAGATCCGGCGGATGATCCAGTCGACGACACGGGAGTTGTCGCCGAATCCCGGCCACAGGAACCGGCCGTCGGAGCCACGGCGGAACCAGTTGACCTGGAAGATGCGCGGCGCCCGATCGAAGCGGAGCCCGCGCCCGACCTTCAGCCAGTGTCCGAAGTAGTCGGCCATGTTGTAGCCGCAGAACGGGAGCATCGCGAACGGGTCGCGGCGCAGCTCACCCACCTTCCCTTCGGCGGCGGCGGTGCGCTCGGACGAGATGTTCGAGCCCAGGAACACGCCGTGGGTCCAGTCGGTGGCCTCGACGACAAGGGGCACGTTGCTCGCGCGGCGCCCGCCGAACAGGATGACGTCCAGCGGCACGGCCTCCTCCCAGTCCTCGGAGATCTGCGGGCACTGCGACGCCGACACCGTGAAGCGGGAATTGGGGTGCGCCGCGGGGCGACCGGAGTCCGGCGTCCACGCGTTGCCCTCCCAGTCGGTGAGGTGGGCCGGCGCGTTCTCGGTCAGCCCCTCCCACCAGACGTCGCCGTCGGGCCGCAGGGCGACGTTGGTGAAGATCGTGTTGCCCCACAGCGTCTCGACCGCGGTGACGTTGGTCGCCTCGCCGGTGCCTGGTGCGACGCCGAAGAATCCGGCCTCGGGGTTGATCGCCCAGAGCCGTCCGTCCTCGCCGGGGCGGATCCACGCGATGTCGTCGCCGAGGGTCTCGACGCGCCAGCCCGGGATCGTCGGGCGCAGCATGGCGAGGTTCGTCTTGCCGCACGCCGAGGGGAATGCCGCTGCGACGTGGTAGGCCTTGCCGGTCGGGTCGATCACGCGGATGAGCAGCATGTGCTCGGCGAGCCAGCCCTCGTCACGGGCGATGACCGAGGCGATGCGCAGCGCGAAGCACTTCTTCGCCAGAATCGCGTTGCCGCCGTATCCGGAGCCGAAGGAGTAGACCTCGAGCGTCTCCGGGAAGTGCACGATGTACTTGTCGTCGTTGCACGGCCACTCGACGTCCGGCTCGCCGGCTGCGAGCGGGGCACCGACCGAGTGGACCGTCTTGACCCACGGGGCGCCCTCGGCGATCTGCCGGGTGACCGCGTCGCCGACGCGCGTCATGATGCCGATGGAGGCGACCGCGTAGGCACTGTCGGTGACCTGGACGCCGATGTGCGACAGGGGCCCGCCGACCGGTCCCATCGAGAACGGCACGACGAACATGGTCCGCCCGCGCATCGAGCCCTCGAAGATCTCGGTCATCTTCTCGCGCATCTGCGAGGGGTCGGCCCAGTTGTTCGTGGGTCCGGCGTCCTCTTCGCGCTCGGAGGCGATGAAGGTGCGGCCCTCTGTGCGGGCGACATCGCTGGGGTGGGAGCGGGCGAGGTACGAGCCGGGGCGCCACTCGGGGTTGAGCTTGATGAGCTTGCCCTCGCTGACGAGGCCGCGCAGCAGCCAGTCGTTCTCGGCGCGTGAGCCGTCGACCCAGTGGATCGACTCGGGCTGGGTCAGCGCGGCGATCTCATCGACCCAGGCCGCCAGCTCGGCCATCGCGGGGGTGTCATAGGTCGGTGCCGTCCCGAACGTGCGCACGGGTGCGACGGATGCTGCACGAGGGGTGAAGACTTCGGCGATCGCCATGACTGCTCTCCTTTGAAGTGGGGCCGTTGCCTCCATCTTCTTGTGGGTTACGGGTCACTTTCCGACGAATACGCCGATAAGAACCGGTGTTCTTTCGCTAGTATCAAGGAATGGCACCCTCCGGCATCCATCTGGCGACTCTCGGCCACCGAATCCGCCACCACCGACTCGAGAACGGCTTCACGCTCGACGAGCTCGGCGCGCTCGTCGGCGTCGCGGGTTCGCAGCTCAGCCTCATCGAGAACGGCAAGCGGGAGCCGAAGCTGTCGCTCCTGCAGGCCCTGGCGCAGGCGACGGGCACCGAGGTGACCGACCTGATCTCCGGCGAGCCACCCAACCGCCGCGCCGCACTGGAGATCGAGCTGGAGCGGGCGCAGGAGAGCCCGGTCTTCCGACAGCTCGGCGTCGCTCCCGTGCGTGTGACGAAGGGCATGAGCGACGAGACCATCGAGTCGGTGCTGGGTCTGCACCGCGAACTGCAGCGCCGAGAGCGCGAGGCGATCGCCACCCCCGAGGAGGCGCGCCGGGCCAACACCGAGCTGCGGCTGAGAATGCGGGCGCAGCACAACTACCTGGGCGACATCGAGAAGCTGGCCGAGAAGCAGCTGCGGTCCGCCGGTCATGTGCAGGGCGCTCTCACTCACCGCACCGTGAGCATCATGGCCGAGAAGCTCGGCTTCGAGCTGATCTACGTGAATGATCTGCCGCACTCCACGCGCTCTGTCACCGATCTCGAGAACGGGCGCATCTATCTGCCGCCCGCGTCGATCCCCGGCGGGCACGGCCTGCGGTCGATGGCGTTGCAGGCGATGGCGCACCGCCTGCTCGGCCACACGCCTCCCACCGACTACGCCGACTTCCTGCAGCAGCGACTGGAGATCAATTACTTCGCGGCGTCGTGCCTGATGCCGGAGACCGCGGCGGTGGCGTTCCTGCAGCAGGCGAAGAAGGACCGCAACCTCGCTGTGGAGGACTTCCGCGATGCGTTCGGCGTGACCCACGAGGCGGCGGGGATGCGGATGACGAATCTCATGACGCAGCACCTCGGCATGTCCCTGCACTTCCTGCGTGTGGACGCGACGGGTGCCATCACCCGGGTGTACGAGAACGACGGCCTGCCCCTGCCGATGGACGTGACCGGTTCGGTGGAGGGGCAGCGGGTGTGCCGCAAGTTCCAGGCGCGGAGCGCCTTCACCCAGCAGAACCGCACGACGGAGCACCATCAGTACACCGATACGCCGTCCGGCACGTTCTGGTGCTCGACGCAGACGGGGTCGTCCACCGACGGCGAGTTCTCGGTGACGGTCGGCGTGCCGTTCGACGACGCGCGGTGGTGGCGCGGACGCGAGACCTCGGACCGCGCCGTGTCGAGCTGCCCCGACGAGGCGTGCTGCCGCCGCCCGCCCGCCGACCTGGCCGAGCGGTGGAACGGCAAGGCGTGGCCCAGCGCCCGGGTGCACACGCACATGTTCTCGCCGCTCCCCCGCGGTGCGTTCCCGGGCGTCGACGACAACGAGGTCTACTCGTTCCTCGGGCGGCACGCGAGCGAGTGATCCCAGCCCCTCGCTTCTACTTCCCCAGGAAGCGCGTGAATCGCGCGAGGGCGTCGCGCACGGCATCCTCGTCCACCGGCGGACCGCCCGATTCGAAGAGCTCGGGAGGTGCGCCGAGGGATGCCGCGGCGTGCGTCCAGCATCCGATCACCCTCCCGTCCGCGACGAGGGTGGCGCGCACCATGCCGTTCTTGCCGGGGCCGACGGCCGCCAGATGCTCGGGAGCGCAGACCCCTGTCCGGTCGGCGTAGGAGATGTAGTACTCGTCGAAGGCTCCGAGCGCGAGAACGGATGCTGCGGCGGGCGCGCGTCTCGGACGCTCGGTCGCGACGAAGACCCCCTCCTCGACCTCGGTCACCCGCCGGTCGGCACGCTCGCGCGCCTGTCGTGACAGGCCGAGGGTGAGCCCCGACCACCACGCGAAGTCGGCGACCGTCGCCGGACCATGTCCGTCGATGTAGCGGACGAACAGTTCGGCCAGCGGATCCTCGGGGGCGGCGTGCTCGCGGATGTGTCGGTCGACGAGCACGAAACGCTGCTCGCGCGTGATCCCGTCTCGCGCCACGACCGGCCCCTGGCACAGCAGGCCCCGCAGAGTGAGCTCGCTCAGCAGGTGGATGCCGCGCTGCCCGGCGGGGTCGACGCCGGCTCCCGCGAACACCTCGAACATCTCCGCCCGTGTCAGCCCGCCGTCGCGCAGCCGCGGCACGACCGCAGCCGTGACGACGTCGATCATCGCGTCGTCGATGCCGAGGTCGCGGCGGCGCCCCGCCGCCTGCTGGCGTTGCCGCTGCGCGGTGACCGACAGCACCCAGCAGAGGTCTCGGGCGGGGATCGTGTGCAGGGTGCCGCGCATGGTCCATGCACGCACGAGGTCGCCGCGGTCGAACGCAGCGTCGACCGCGGCGAGGGTGGGCTCCCCGCGGGTACGGCAGGCGAGCGCCCACCGTCCGGCCGTGAAGTCCTGGCTCTGCACGGCGAGCATGTGCGCCGCGGCATCCCGCACCGTCGAGGCCGGAGCCGTGAGGCGATGCGAGCGGAGGCGCTCGGTGAGCAGGGTCGCGGACTTCATGTCCCTCATGATGGCGGGAATCTCCCCCGCCGACCCACCCTCTCCTGTTCGAGCCACCCCTTTCGTCGCCGTCGCGAGAGGGGTGGGTCGCGTAGAGAGGGGTGGCTCGGCGGCGGTGGGAGGGAACGTCAGGCGTGCAGCGTGACCTCGCGACGTGCGGGGAGCACGACGGGGTGCGACCCGGCCATCACCTCGAGCACGCGGATCACCTGGCAGGAGTAGCCGTACTCGTTGTCGTACCAGACGTACAGCACGACGTCGCGGTCGTTCGCGATGGTGGCGAGTCCGTCGACGATGCCGGCGCGGTGGGATCCGACGAAGTCCGTCGACACGACCTCGGGGCTCTCGACGTAGTCGATCTGCTGACGCAGCTTCGAGTGCAGCGAGACGCGGCGCAGGTAGTCGTTGAGCTCGTCCTTGACCGCGGGACGGTCGAGCGTCAGATGCAGCACCGCAAGCGAGACGTCGGGCGTGGGCACGCGGATCGCGGATCCCGTGAGCTTGCCCTCGAGTTCCGGCAGGGCACGGGCGACGGCCTTCGCCGCCCCGGTCTCGGTGATGACCATGTTGAGCACGGCCGAGCGTCCCCGGCGGTCGCCGCTGTGGAAGTTGTCGATGAGGTTCTGGTCGTTCGTGAACGAGTGCACCGTCTCGACGTGACCGCGCACGATGCCGTACGCCTCATCGACCGCCTTGAGCACCGGGGTGATGGCGTTGGTGGTGCAGGAGGCCGCCGTGACGATGCGGTCGTCCGACGTGATCGTCTGGTCGTTGATGCCGTGCACGATGTTCTTCAGCGCGCCCTTGCCCGGCGCGGTGAGCAGCACCCGCGCGACGCCGGTGGACTCGAGGTGGCGGCTCAGTCCGGCCTCGTCCCGCCAACGCCCCGTGTTGTCCACCACGATCGCGTCGCGGATGCCGTAGGCGGTGTAGTCGATCGATGCGGGGTCGTCCGAGTAGATCACCTGGATGCGGGTGCCGTTGGCGATGATCTGCTCGGCCTGCTCGTCGACGGTGACGGACCCGGCGAAGCGTCCGTGCACGGAGTCGCGCAGCAGCAGCGAGGCGCGCTTGACGAGGTCGTCGGCCGAGCCGCGCCGCACGACGATCGCGCGGAGCCGCAGGCCGCTGCCGCCGCCGGTGTGCGCGATGAGGATGCGGGCGAGCAGCCGGCCGATGCGCCCGAAGCCGTACAGCACGACGTCGGTGGGCTCGGCGGCCGTCGCGCCGATCGCGGGGGCGAGGGCCTCCGCGAGGTGGTCGGTGAGCGACGCTCCGCTGTCGCGGTGCCCCTCGGCGAGGCGCGCGACGTCGAGCGAGGCGGCCCCGGGTGCCAGCGCGTGGATCGCCTCGACGACGGCGAGCGTGTCCTCCAGTGCGAGTTCCTCGTGGCCGAGCTGGGCGACGCGGTCGTGCATCTCGACGATCCCGGTGGCTGAGAGTCCGACGAGGCGGTGGCCGTGCAACGAGGTGACCACGTCGCGGTCGCGCTTGAGCGCTCCGATGAGCGGGATCATCCGCTCGGCGAGCTCTTCGCGTGCCGTCCAGGCGTCGTGGGATGCGGCGGTGTCGTTCATCTGCGTCCTTGCATGTGTGAGCGCGCCGAGGTCGCCGGCGCGCGGAATTGCCGGGTGAGCTTCGGGGGATGCCACCAGGGTACGGCGAGCGAGAGGGTGCCGAGAAATCGGGATGCCGGATCGCGCGCTGTGCGAGGCGCGGAGGATCCGGGACCGCGTCAGACCGCGAGACACAGCACGGCGACGCCCGCGGCCATCGCCCATGATTCGACCCCGAGCAGCGTGTCGATGCGCCGATCCGAAGTGGGTTCGATCACGCGCTCCGACACGATCGTCCAGAGCACGATGCCGATGACCCCGGCGATCCCCAGCACCGACAGGACGCCGGTGAACGCCGGCCCGTGGTCGTGCGCGCCGGTCGAGACGCCCGCAGGTGCGGCGGTCGGAGAGGCGACCGTGTCCCACAGACAGATCGCGAGCACGAGCGACACCACGGCCCGGTGGAAGCACATCGGCGCGGTGCGGGAGCCGCGGATGCCGATCGTGCCCACCATGGCCGAGAGCAGGAGAGCGACGCCGATCAGCAGGCGCGGCAGCGTCTCAGCGCCCGCGAACGCCAGGGCAGCCAGCGACGCCGACCGCAGGAGAGCCATCTGACGCGCCTGCCAGGGGACGCCCCGTCCGGCAGCGAGGCACGCGACTCCGGAGATCACGCCGGCGAGCGCCATCAACCACGGAGCCGCGGGGACGAGATGATCCACGGGGAGAGCCTAGTGCGAGCCTCTCCCGCTCCCCTGGCTTGCGTGCTTCGAGAGAGCGGCGATCACCCGTTGAGCGCGGCGATCGCCACGCGCAGGATGCCGTCGGCGTCGACGAGCGCGGCGCGCGCGGCATCCGGTTCCGCCCCCGTTGTGAGGATGAGGATGGCGAGTTTGACGGAGCCGTCGGCCGCCGCGAGCGCCGACGACGCCTGGGCGACGTCGGAGCCGGTGAGCTCGGTGACGGTGCGGATCGACCGCGCATGCAGCTTCTCGTTCGTGGCGAGGAGGTCGACCATGACGCCGTGGTACGTCTTGCCGAGGTTGATCATCGACAGCGTCGTGAGCATGTTGACGACGAGTTTCTGCGCCGTCCCCGACTTGAGGCGTGTCGAGCCCGAGATGAACTCCGGGCCGGTGACGACCTCGATCGCGATGTCGGCGACCGCTCCGATCGCCGAGTCCGCGTTCGAGGCGATCGCGACGGTGAGCGCACCGATGCCGCGGGCGTACTCCAGTCCACCGATGACGTACGGCGTGCGACCGGAGGCCGAGATGCCGACCACGGTGTCGCGCTCGGTCAGCTGCAGCTCGCGGAGCGATTCGCCGGCCGCGTGGTCGTCGTCCTCCGCGTTCTCGACGGCGGACCGAATGGCGGTCTCGCCGCCGGCGATGAGACCGACCACCATCGAGGGGTCGGTGCCGAAGGTGGGCGGGCACTCGCTCGCGTCGAGCACGCCGATGCGTCCTGCGGTGCCGGCGCCGATGTAGATGAGGCGTCCGCCGCGGCGGAACCGCTCGGTGATGCCGTCGACGGCGGCGGTGATCTCGGCACCGCGGTCGGCGACCGCATCCGCCACGCGCCGGTCTTCGGCGTTCATGCGGCGCACGAGCTCGGCGGTGCCGAGCAGGTCGAGGTCTCCGCGTTCGGTCGACGACGCCTCGGTGCCGAGGGCGGAGAGCTCGTCGAGCAGGGCGGACAGTCGCTGGGCTTCAGTGGGCACGGTGTGCGGACCTCTCGGGGCTCGTGTGCGGGAAGGTTCGTTGGTCTCGGATGCCGCGCTCGCGCGCTCTGATTCAGCCTGGTCTCGTTCAGCCGGCACGGTGCACGTACCTCTCGTGCGGGAGCGGGGAACCGGCGCCCGTGCGCTCGGCGATGAGCAGGGCGCCGTCGAGGGCATCGCCCGCGGCGTCGAGGGGTTCGCGACCGGCCTCGCGCAGGGCTCCGCCGAGGAGATCGCGGAACCAGGGGTGAAGGGTGAGCCCGCCGTGCAGGGCGACCCGCGCCGAGTGTCCGGCAGCCGCGACGGCGGAGTCGACGAGCAGGCGCGAGCCATCCAGCGCGATGTCGAGTGCGACGGGGTCACCGTCGGCGGCGGCATCGAGCACGAGGGGCGCGAGCGTGGCAAGTCTGCGGGCGAGCGGCGAGTCCTGCGCGAGCCACTGTTGGACCTCGTCGAGCGAGCCGATCGCCGCGGCGACGCGCTCCGACAAGACGGTGGGAGCGACCAGTCCGACGGAGGCGCGGAGCGCGGCGCGCAGGGCCTCGCGACCGAACCAGGATCCGCTGCCGAGGTCGCCGACCTCGGGTCCCCAGCCGTCGACGAGGCGGATGCCGTCGGCATCGACGCCGAGGGCCGCAGCGCCGGTCCCGGCGATCAACAGCACTCCCACTCCCCCGCCGAGGGCACCGACGTGGGCGGAGACGACGTCGGAGGTGACGGCGACCGGGACGTCGAGCCTGGCGTGGAGACGCTGTGCGAGCTCGGATGCCGCGGCGGGCGCCGCCCAGGCGCCGGCGGCTCCGACGGACACGGCCTCGTAGCCCGTGATGTCGGAGGTCAACGGAAGGATGGCGGCGAGCGCGGCGTCGATGCCGCCCGCGGCGGCGAGTCCCGGCGACCCGACGCCCTCGACTGCCGCGCGGCGCTCGGGTCCGGAGACCACGACGCGGCAGCGCGACTTGCCGAGGTCGACGGCGAGCACGGAACGGTCAGGCATGAAAATAGTGTACGCATAAGCCGCAGAGCATGAAAGAATTGTTCACAAGGCGGACGGCGGAGAGACATGAGCATTCAGACGCGCATCGCGGGAGCGGCAGAGACGCTGCCCCCTTCCCTTGCGCGCATCGCGCGAGCTGTGAGCGACAACCCGGGCGTCGTCGTCGACAGCACCATCACCGAGCTCGCGGCGATCTGCGAGACCTCCGTCGCATCCGTCGTGCGGTTCTGCCGCTCGGTGGGCGTCGACGGGTACGCGGCGCTGCGCATGGCGCTGGCCGCCGAGCTCGGCCGCGAGTCGGTGCAGTTCAGTGCTTCGACGGGTTTCGGCTCGGAGATCTCGCTCGACGATTCGCTGCGGGAGGCGACGGCGAAGGTCGCGGCACTCGAGGTGCTGGCGATCGAGGAGACGATCGCCGGACTCGACGACGAACAGCTCGACGAGGCGGTGGCGGCCCTCGACGGCGCCCAGAGGATCCTCCTCTTCGGCATCGGAGCCAGCGGACTCGTCGCGGCCGACTTCGGGCAGAAGCTGCTCCGGATCGGGCGCGCGGCGGTCATCCTCACCGACGCGCACGTGGCGAGCGCGGCGGCCGCGCTCTCGGCAGACGACACGGTCGCGGTGGGCATCTCGCAGTCCGGCACGACGATCGAGACCCAGCGCTTTCTGGAAGCGGCTCGGGCCGCCGGTACCAGGACCATCGCGATCACCGGCGTGTCGGAGTCGGACGTCGCGGCGTCCGGCGACGTCGTGCTGCTCACGCACGCGAGAGAGCCGCGCCTCCGCGCCGGAGCGATGGTCAGTCGCATCGCGCAGCTCGCCCTCGTCGACTGCCTGTTCGTGGGGGTCGCGCGTCGGCGTCGAGCGGATGCCGTCGAGGCGCTGCAGCGCACGGCCGAGGCCACGCAGGCTCTGCGCGCGGAGTGAGTGCCGCGAGCATTCCATCGCCCGGGAGCGCGCCTCCTGTGGCGCAGTAGCCTGGGAAGATGACCGAGATCGTCTCCACCCACGCCGTCCTGCTCGACATGGACGGCACCCTCGTCGACTCGACCGCGGTCGTGGAGAGGCTCTGGCTCGCGTGGGCGGAGCCGCACGGACTCGACCCGGCGACCGTGCTGAGCGTCGTCCACGGTCGTCAGGGTCATCAGAGCATGGCCATCATGCTTCCCGAGCGCGATCACGCGGTGAACCTGGTCGAGAACGAGCGGATGCTGGCGAAGGAGGCGAGCGACGTCGACGGTGTCGTCGAGATCCGCGGGGCGGGCGCTCTGCTGGAGGCGCTCGCCGACGTGCCGCACGCGATCGTGACGTCGGCGAACGTGCCCCTGATGAACGCGCGGATGGGCGAGGCGGGGCTGACGGTGCCGCAGCTGGTCGTCACAGCCGAGAGCGTCTCGGCCTCTAAGCCCGACCCCGAGGGCTTCCTGCTCGGTGCGAAGCTGCTGGGGGTCGACCCGGCGGACTGCGTGGTCTTCGAGGATTCCGGCGCGGGGATCCAGGCCGCTCAGGCGGCGGGAATGCGCGTCATCGGGATCGGCGCGCACGCCGCGACGCACTCCCCCGAGTACCACGTCGCCGACCTCACACAGGTCTCCGTGCGTGCGGGCGCCGACGGGGGTTTCGAGCTCATCGTGGGGTGAGACTGCGGCTGTTCGGATGCAGTGCTCTCGCGCTGCATTCCGGGGTTCCGGAGTACTTCATCTGATCGTCCGATTTCCCCGCTGATCTGGGCCTCGAATGTCGGTGGGTCCTGGTTCAGTGTGGGTATGACAGCACTGATGGACGCGACGACAGAGCAGGTGGCCGCGGTGGGCGCGATCACCGGGACGCTCGTGGCCCTCGATCGCGCCATCAGCTCCCTGATGGCCTGCCGCGATGGGCTCCTCGCCACGGGTGCGCGGATCGCGCTCCAGACTGTGCACGATGCCGACGACGGCGATGCCCGAGATCGCGACAGCCGGGCTCATGATGCCGGCGAGATGGCGCTGCGCGCGGTGGCAGCGGAGTTCGCGGCCGCGCTGCGCCTCAGCGATCGCACCGTGCAGCGCCGTATGGCCGACGCCGAGCTGCTCGTCCTGCAGTTCCCCGTGCTGTGGCATGCCCAGGGAGACGGTCGGCTCAGCGCCGTTCAGTCGAGGACGATCATCGACGCGGGGCTGCACCTCGACGATGCCGACGACCGCGACGCCTACGCCGCGGAGATGCTCAAGTGGGCGCAGACCGAGTCCCCGAGCCGCCTGGCCCGCCGAGCGCGACGCGTGGCCGATCGAATCCAGCGCCGCACCATCGATGAGCGTCATCAGAGCGCTCGCGAACACCGCGCGGTCTGGGTGAAGGAGCGGGCCGACGGCATGGCCGAACTCGGACTGCTCGGGCCGGCCGCCCTCGTTCACGGCGCCTACGACCGGATCACTGCGATGTCGAAGTCCGTCGCGGGCGAGGAGGCGGAGCGAACGACTTCGGAGGCGGAGCGAACGACCCTGGAGGCGGAGCGCACGCCCCTGGAGGCGGAAGTCTCGACGCGGGAAGCGGACGCCTCGACGCGGGAAGCGGACGCCTCGACGCGGGAAGCGGACGCCTCGACGCAGAAGTCTGAGCCTCGACGCGGACGGCGCGGCGGCGAGGGTGACCTGCCCTCGGCTGGCACGGTTCGTGATGCGTTCGGGGGTCCTCGTCACGGCGCGCCCGAGACCGCTCCCACCCCCAGGACGCTCGCTCAGATCCGGTGCGACCTCACACTCGACCTCGTTCTCACCGGGGCGCCGGCCGGTCACGATTCCGACGACGGGATGCTGGCAGCCATCGCCGGATCGGTGAGCGTCACCGTCCCCGTGCAGACGTTGATGGGGACGAGCACGATGCCGGCGGAACTCGACGGACGCATTCCGATCGACTCAGCTACCGCGCGGCGGCTCGCCGGCGGCGCGAGCGGATGGGATCGGATCCTCACCCACCCCGTCAGCGGTCGGCTCCTCGCTGTCGACCGGTACCGGCCCTCGGCAGAGCTGAAGCGGCATCTCAGAGCGCGCGATCAACGATGCCGGTTCCCGGGATGCGGTCAGCTGCCGCGCGACTGCGACATCGACCACACGCGAGATCACGCGCTCGGCGGCTCCACCGACGGGGGAAACCTCGGCACCCTCTGCCGCCGTCACCACAGCTTCAAACATCACACGCCCTGGCACGTCCAACACCTGGGCGACGCTCTGTACGCCTGGACCAGCCCCACCGGACGCACCTACGTCGACGCGCCTCCCGAACAGAACACGGAGACGAACACCGACACGAACACCGCTGGCTCGGCGCCACCCGGGGCAGCCCCGCCGTTCTGACGCCTCACCACGGTGTTGCTGCCGCGCAGGGTCCACCGCTGTCTCACTCGACGGTTTCTCGTGCGAGCCCGAAGCCCTACAGTCACTCTCAGACCAGCGTGAAGTCCTCGAAGATCAGCGTCGTCCGCGTCGAGCGGATCGACGGGATCGCCTGGATGTCCTCCAGCACGATCCGCCGCAGGTCACGGGCATCGTTGGCGCGCACGAGGAGGATCACGTCGAAGTCTCCGCCGACGAGCGCCATGTGCTCGATCTCGGGAATGGCGCGCAGCCGCGCGCTGACCTCCTGCCACGTCGCCTGCTCGATCGCCAACGTCACGTACGCACTGGCATGGTGTCCGAGCAGCACCGGGTCGGTCCGCACGGTGTACCCGGTCACGACTCCGGCATCCGTCAGCCGCTTGATCCGCGCGTGCGCGCCCGCCCGCGAGATGTGCACGGCCTCGGCGATCGCCGTCATCGACGCTCGCGCGTCGCGGCGCAACTCATCGAGGATCGCGCGATCGACGTCATCCAACCCTGTCATGGCACCCCTTCGTCCAGTGCTGGAATTCTGACACTTCGTTCACCGAGACGCCAACCGTCAAGCACTCGTCCACGAATCAGCGTGACCCCTTGGACGAATGATCCTCGCGATGCATCCTGTCCTCATCGGGTTCGGCAAGGAGGGCGAACGGATGACGCACGCAGAACTGCTTCCGCGCGACGAGGCGGTGCAGCTGATCGACGCCACGGGCACCGCCGTCGCCGACGACGACTACCGTCTGCCCGACAGCACAGCGCTCCTGACCGCCTATCGCGGACTCGTCGAGGGTCGACGCATCAACGACCAGGCCAGCGCCCTCGTGCGTCAGGGACGACTCGCCGTGTACCCGTCGTCGCACGGTCAGGAAGCCTGCCAGATCGGCGCCGCCCTCGCCCTGCGCGACTCCGACTGGCTCTTCCCCACCTATCGCGACTCCGTCGCCGTGATCGCCCGAGGAGTCGCGCCCGCCGACGCCATGGTCCTCCTGAAGGGCGACTGGCACTCCGGCTACGACGTCCGCGAGCACCGCGTCGCCCCCCAGGCCACGCCGCTCGCCACTCAGCTGCTGCACGCGGTCGGCTTCGCCTACGCCGCGAAGCAGCGCGGCGAGGACACCGTCGTGCTCGCCCTGTGCGGCGACGGCGCCACGAGCGAGGGCGACTTCCACGAAGCCATGAACTTCGCCGCCGTCTTCCACGTGCCCGTCGTCTTCTTCGTGCAGAACAACGAGTTCGCGATCTCCGTTCCCCTCAGCCGACAGACCGCCGCGCCCTCGCTCGCGCATAAGGCGATCGGTTACGGGATGCCGGGTCAGCGCGTCGACGGCAACGACGTCGCCGCGGTGCTCGCAGTGCTCGGCGAGGCTGTCGAGCGCGCCAGGAGCGGCGGCGGCCCGACCCTTGTCGAAGCACACACCTACCGGATGCAGGCCCACACCAACGCCGACGACGACACCCGCTACCGCGAGCGCGAGGAGGTGCAGGCCTGGGTCGCGCGAGACCCGCTCACCCGTCTGCACGCCCATCTGACCACCAGCGGCGCGCTGACCGACGAGCTCGAGAAGGAGATCACGGCCGGGGCGGAGGAGATCGCGGCGGCCATGCGCGCCGCTCTCAACACCGACGCCGACCTGGATCCTGAAGACCTCTTCCGCTTCGTCACCACCGAACGCTCGCCCCAGCTGCAGGAGCAGTGGCACCAGCTGCGCGACGAGATCGAACGAGATCGGGAAGCCCAGCGATCAGGAGGCATGCGATGACCATCAGGCACATCGAGGTCGCCCGAGAGACGACCCACTTCGCAGGAGGCGTGCGATGACCATCACCCATGACCACATCGAGCTCGACGCACCCGAGACCTCCGTCCGGACGTTGAGCATGGCGGCCGCGCTCAACCTCACCCTCGCCGACGCCATCGCCGAGGACCCGGCGGTCGTGGTCTTCGGCGAAGACGTCGGCGCCCTCGGCGGAGTCTTCCGCATCACAGACGGACTCACCGCCCGCTTCGGGGAGGACCGCTGCTTCGACACCCCGCTCGCAGAATCGGGCATCGTGGGCACCGCGGTCGGCATGGCCATGAACGGCCTCCGCCCGGTCGTCGAGCTCCAGTTCGACGCGTTCGCCCTCCCCGCGTTCGAGCAGATCGTCAGCCACGTCGCGAAGCTTCCCAACCGCACCCGCGGCGGCGTCCGCATGCCGATGGTCATCCGCATCCCGTTCGGCGGCGGCATCGGCGGGGTCGAGCACCACTGCGACTCCTCCGAGGCCTACTACGCGCACACGCCCGGCCTCACGATCGTCAGCCCCTCCACGCCGCAGGACGCCTACTCCCTGCTCCGTGCCGCGATCACCTCACCCGACCCCGTCGTCTTCCTCGAACCGAAGAAGCTGTACTGGACCAAGGGCGAGGTCGACACATCCGCCACCGTCGACATCGGCTCCGCTCGCATCGCTCGTGACGGCACCGACGTCACCCTGATCGCCTACGGAGCATCCGTCGCTCTCGCGCTCGAGGCCGCCGACGCCTCAGCCGCAGAGGGGCGCAGCGTGCAGGTCGTCGACGTGCGCTCACTCACCCCGTTCGACGACGAGACGGTCACGAACGCCGTGCGATCGACCGGACGCGCCGTGGTGATCGCCGAGGCACCGGGCTTCGCCAGCGTCGCCTCAGAGATCCAGGCGCGGGTGTTCGAGCGCTGCTTCGAATACCTCGAAGCTCCCGTGCGCCGTGTCACCGGCTTCGACACCCCGTACGCACCCCCGAAGCTCGAGCACTGGTACCTGCCCGACGTCGATCGGATCCTGGATGCCGTCGACTCCCTGCACTGGGAGGACCGACCATGAGCACCGGCAGCGCGACGACGACCTCCCGCACCAGGACCTTCCGTCTGCCCGACCTCGGGGAGGGACTGACCGAGGCGGGACTCGTGCAGTGGCTCGTCGCCGTCGGAGACACCATCGCCACCGATCAGCCCATCGCCGAGGTCGAGACCGCGAAGAGCATCGTCGAGCTCCCCTCCCCCTTCGCCGGCGTCGTGACCGCTCTCCACGGAACGGCAGGCGACACGATCGACGTCGGCGCCCCCGTGCTCGACGTCGCAGAACAGGGCACGGCGGGGCACCAGGGTGAGACGCAGCATCCGGGCGAGGAAAGAGCGGACGAGAACAACACGGATGCCGGGAACGTGCGCCCCGCGGCATCCGTCGAGCACGAGACCTACCGCTCTGAAGAGCGAGCAGGGTCGGGCAACGTCCTGATCGGGTACGGGACGTCCGAGCGCGCGTCGTCCGGACGCCGTCGTGCGCCGAGGGCGGCAGCGGCGAGGGGTCAGTCGCTCCGCCCGAGGCTGGAACATGAGACGGAGCCGACGGAGTCGAAAGTCTCGGGGCCCGTCGCCGTGCGCTCTCCGCTGGTGCGACGCCTTGCTCGCGACCTGGGACTCGACGTGCACGCGATCGTGCCCACCGGCGCAGACGGCGCCGTCACCCGCGCCGACGTGCTCGCCGCCGCGGTCGACAGCGCCGTCGACGGGATCGGGAAGGACACGAGTCGGGAGGCACGCGTCACCTCTGAGACTCCGGACGGCCGAGGCGGAGACGACGCCCTCGACGGCCTCGCCGTCAGCTCCCGCGAACGCCTGTCGCCGCTGCGCAAAGCGGTGAGCGGGCGGCTCTCGCGCAGCCGCTCCGAGATCCCCGAGGCCACCGTCTGGGTCGACGTCGACGCGACCGACCTCTGGAACCTCCGCGCCGACATGGCCCCGGCCGGCGGCACGGCGCCGTCGATCACGGCAATCCTCGCCCGCTTCGTGCTGCTGGCTCTCGCCGAGCACCCGGTCCTGGCCTCGCGCCTCAGCGACGACGGATCGGAGCTGATCTCGTTCGACGGCGTGAACCTCGGCGTAGCGGTCGACACCGACCGGGGCCTGCTCGTGCCGGTACTCCCCCGTGCGCACACCCTCAGCGTCGACGAGCTCGACTCCGCGTTGCGCGAAGTGTCGTCCACCGCCCGCGAGGGCCGCATGCCCCCGGAGCGGCTGCGCGGCTCGACCTTCACCCTCAACAACTACGGCGGCCTGGGCGTCGACGGATCGGCGGCGATCATCAATCACCCCGAGGTCGCGATCCTCGGCATCGGCAGGATCATCGAGCGCCCCTGGGTGGTCGACGGCCAGGTCGTGCCGCGGCGCATCGCCCAGCTCTCCCTGGTCTTCGACCACCGCGTGTGCGACGGCGGCTACGCCGCGAGCTTCCTCCGCCGCGTCACGGAACTGATCGAGCATCCGCTCCGCGCCTTCGGCAGGGTGTGATCACGCAGGGCTTCCACGGCGGGATCCCGTCGGCGGACCTGTCGATTTCGCTCGCGCCATGCGCTACGCTCGGCAATTACTGACCGATCGATCGGTTAGGAATGCGCGTCGACGACCGCCGCGCATGCTCGACCTGGACGCCGAATCACCCTCAGTCCCGAATCGCAGAACAACGGAGTTCGCCATGACGTCAGCAGTCTCGGAACCGACCTCGACCGGACGGATGCCCGCCGAAGAGCGCCGCGTGCTCGCCAGCACGCTCGTGGGCACCTCGATCGAGTGGTACGACTTCTTCATCTACGCCCAAGCGGCCGGCCTCGTGCTCGCGCCGCTGTTCCTCGCCCCGATCGCCGAGAGCAGCCCGGGCCTCGCGCAGGTGCTCTCGTTCGCCACCATCGGCATCTCGTTCCTCTTCCGCCCGCTCGGCGCGATCATCGCCGGACACCTCGGCGACAAGCTCGGACGCAAGCGGATGCTGGTCTTCACCCTCATCCTCATGGGGCTCTCCACCTCACTCATCGGCGTGCTGCCCACCTACGCCGCGATCGGCGTCGCCGCGCCCATCCTCCTCATCGTGCTGCGTATCCTGCAGGGCTTCTCGGCTGGAGGTGAGTGGGGCGGAGCCGCGCTCATGGCCGTCGAGCACGCGCGCCGCGGGCGCCGCGGACTCTTCGGCGCCTTCCCGCAGATCGGCGTCCCCGTCGGCATGATCCTCGCCACCGCGACACTGTGGGTGCTCACGACCTCGATGTCACCCGAGGCATTTCTCGAGTGGGGCTGGCGCATCCCGTTCCTGCTGTCGATCGTTCTGATCGGCGTCGGCTACCTCATCCGCCGCGCCGTCGACGAGAGCCCGATCTTCGAGGAGCTGCAGCGCCGCCGCAAAGAGGCGTCCGCGCCCCTCGGCATCCTGTTCCGCAAGAACACCAAGCAGGTCGTGCTCACCGCGCTCATCTTCATCGCGAACAACGCCGCCGGCTACCTCCTGATCGCCTTCTTCGCGACCTACGCCGTCACCGCGCTGGGCATGGAGCGTCCTCCGGTGCTGCTCGCCACGACGCTGGCCTCGTTCGGCTGGCTGATCTTCACCCTGTGGGGCGGACACCTGTCCGATCGCCTCGGACGCGTGCGCACCTTCCAGATCGGCTACGTCGCGCTCGCACTCTGGGCCGTGCCGATGTGGTTCCTCATCGACACCGGAAACATCGTCTGGTACTTCGTCGCGCTGTTCGTGATGACGTTCGCGCTCGGACTCTCCTACGGACCGCAGGCCGCACTCTACGCGGAGATGTTCCCCGCGAACGTGCGGTACTCGGGAGTCTCGATCGGCTACGCGCTCGGCGCCATCCTCGGCGGGGCATTCGCCCCCATGATCGCCGAGGCGCTGCTGAACCAGTTCCAGGCGGCATGGACCATCGGCCTCTACATCGCCATCGCATCGGTGACCTCGCTCATCGCGGTATCGCTCGTGAAGGAGACGAAGGGCGTCGACCTGCTGGGCTGACGCGGGGTCGCCCCGGTGACTGGGGCGACCTGTGCAATAATTACCATACGATCGGTCAGTAATTCCGGCCGGTTCGCCCGAGCCCAGACGACGCAGTCAGGAGATCCGCATGACCGAGGCCTATCTCGTCGGTGGAGCCCGCACCCCGGTCGGGCGATACGGCGGCGCTCTCGCCTCGGTCCGCCCCGACGACCTGGCGGCGATCGTGGTCGGCGAGGCCGTACGTCGCGCGGGGATCGATCCGACCGCGGTCGACGTCGACGAGGTCATTCTCGGAGCAGCCAACCAGGCGGGCGAGGACAACCGGAACGTCGCCCGCATGGCCGCACTGCTGGCAGGACTCCCCGATTCCGTGCCGGGGATCACCGTGAATCGGTTGTGCGCCTCAGGCATGTCGGCGGTGACGATGGCGGCCCAGGCCATCCGCGCCGGCGACACCGACCTCGTCGTCGCCGGCGGCGTGGAGTCGATGACTCGCGCACCCTGGGTCCAGGCCAAGCCGGAGAAAGCGTGGGGCAAGCCGGGAGCCGCCTACGACACCTCGATCGGATGGCGGTTCCCGAACCCCCGCCTCGCCGCCCGCGACAAGGCCACCTTCACGATGCCCGAGACGGCGGAGGAGGTCGCCCGCCTCGACGGCATCGGGAGGGACGAGGCGGATGCGTTCGCCATGCGATCGCAGCAGCGCGCCGCCGCCGCGATCGCCGCCGGCCGGTTCGAGGAGGAGATCGTCGGCGTGCCCGTCGGCGACGGTCGCTTCCTGGTCGACGAGGGACCGCGACCCGACACCACGCTCGAGGTGCTCGCCCGGTTGCGGCCGGTCGTGGCCGGTGGTCACGTCGTCACGGCCGGCAACTCGAGCGCGCTCAACGACGGAGCCTCCGCGCTCGTCGTCGCCAGCGGCGACGCCGTCGAGCGCTACGGCCTTGTGCCACGCGCTCGCATCGTCGTCGGCACGAGCGCGGCGCTCGCGCCCGAGATCATGGGCCTCGGCCCCGTACCGGCGACCGAGAAGGCCCTGCGCCGCTCCGGACTCCGGATCGACGACATCGGATCGGTCGAGCTGAACGAGGCATTCGCCACCCAGTCCATCGCCTGCATCCGCCGCCTGGGGCTGGACGACGCGATCGTGAACGTCGACGGCGGAGCGATCGCGCTCGGCCACCCTCTCGGATCATCCGGTTCGCGGCTGCTCGTCACACTGCTCGGCCGCATGGAGCGCGAAGGATCGCGCTACGGGCTCGCGACGATGTGTGTCGGCGTGGGACAGGGCGCGGCCGTGATCCTGGAGAAGGCGTGATGACGGCCGCCGGCCACTCCCCTCTGCTCGTCGAGCGCGCGGGCGACCGCGTCGTCGCCACACTGAACCGGCCGGACAAGCGCAACGCCATCGATCAGGCGACGGTCGACGCACTGCACGAGCTCTGCGCCGAACTCGAGAAGGACCCCCGCACTCTGATTCTGACCGGCGCTGCGGGCGTCTTCGCCGCGGGAGCCGACATCGCCGAGCTGCGCGAACGACGGGCCGTTGATGCGCTGCGCGGCATCAACGCGCACGCGTTCGTCCGCGTCGCCGAACTCCCCCTGCCGGTCATCGCGGCGATCGACGGCTACGCTCTGGGCGGCGGCGCCGAGCTGGCCTACGCCGCCGACATCCGCATCGGCACGCCGAGCCTCGCGATCGGCAACCCCGAGACCGGGCTCGGCATCCTCGCCGCGGCCGGCGCGAGCTGGCGGCTCAAAGAGATCGTCGGCGATGCGCGGGCGATCGAGCTGCTGCTCACCGGCCGCACCGTGAAGGCCGACGAGGCGCTGCGGATCGGACTGATCTCATCCGTGCACGAGACCGGCGACCTGCTGACGGCGGCCCATGCGATCGTCGACCGCATCGCCCGGAACGATCGCGCAGCGACGATCGCGACCAAACGCGTGTTCCGCGCGCCGCGTGACCGGCATCCGTCCGTCGACCTCGAGGCGCAGTCGGAGCTGTTCGAGAGTCCGGAGAAGTTCCGGCGGATGACCGAGTTCCTCGAACGGAAAGACCGGCAGCACACGGGAGGCCGAGCGTGAACGCCGCACCACCCACGCACATCGGAGTCCGCGGCGGTGGTCGCGCGGGAGAGGGCATCGCACACGCACCCGCGCGCGTGGGCGTGCTCGGCGGCGGTCGCATGGGAGCGGGCATCGCACACGCGTTCCTGCTCGCCGGCTCGCACGTGACCGTCGTCGAGCGCGACGAGGAGACCGCGCACGCGGCATCCGATCGCGTCCTGGGGTCGGTCGAGGCCTCGATCACTCGCGGATCAGCGACCGAGACCTCCGGCGCCTATCGCGCGCGGCTCGTCTCGACGAACGATATCTCCGCATTCGATTCGTGCGAGATCGTCGTGGAAGCCGTACCGGAGGACATCTCTCTCAAGATCGACGCCCTCACGCGAGTCGAAGCGCAGATCGGCCCGGACGCCGTGATCGCGTCGAACACGTCGTCCATCTCGATCGACGAGCTGGCGGCGACACTCGATCGCCCGAATCGGTTCCTCGGGATGCACTTCTTCAACCCGGTTCCGGCATCCACTCTCGTCGAGATCGTGCGCGCGGCGGCCACCGCGCCTCCGCTCGTCGATCAGGCGCGCGGATGGGTGCATTCGATCGGCAAGACGCCGATCGTGGTGGCAGACGCGCCCGGCTTCGCCTCTTCACGACTCGGGGTGGCGCTGGGACTCGAGGCGATCCGTATGGTCGAGGAGGGCGTCGCGTCCCCCGAGGACATCGACGCCGCGATGACACTCGGCTACAAGCATCCCGTCGGGCCGCTGCGCCTCACCGACATCGTCGGACTCGACGTGCGCCTCGGCATCGCCGAGTACCTCGCCGCTCACCTCGGTGAGCGCTTCGAGCCGCCCGCGCTGCTGCGTCGCCTCGTCGCCGAGGGGAATCTCGGCCGCAAGACGGGTCGCGGCTTCTACGAATGGGACGCGTGATGGAGGAGAGCAACAGATGGAAGGACGAGAGATGACCGACATCCTGCCCAGCTACGTGCAGGGCGCGTGGTGGACACCCGCCGATGCGACCAGCGCCACCGAGGTGCGCGACGCATCGACCGGTGAGGTCGTCACCCGCGTCTCGACCGAGGGACTCGATCTCGGTGCTGCGCTCGCCTACGCGCGGAGCACCGGCCAGGACTTCCTCGGCGAGCTCACCTTCCACCAGCGCGCCGTGCGCCTCAAGCAGCTCGCCCTGGCCCTCACCGAGCGCAAGTCCGAGCTGTACGAGATCTCCAGCCGCACCGGCGCGACGACGCAGGACTCCTGGGTCGACATCGACGGCGGCATCGGCGTGCTCTTCGCCTACTCCAGCAAGGGTCGCCGTGAGCTGCCCAACGCGAAGGTCTACGTCGACGGACCGGTCGAGAACCTCTCCCGCGACGGCTCGTTCATCGGCCGACACATCTACACGCGCCTCCGCGGAGCGGCCGTGCAGATCAACGCCTTCAACTTCCCCGTCTGGGGCTCGCTGGAGAAGTTCGCGCCCGCCTTCCTCGCCGGGGTCCCCACGATCGTGAAGCCCGCGACGCCGACCGGGTACCTCACCGAGGCCATGGTGCGCATCATGGTCGAGTCGGGCCTGCTCCCCGAAGGCTCGCTGCAGCTCGTATCCGGCAGCGTCCCGACCCTGTTCGACGAGCTGCGGCTCGGCGACCTCGTCGCCTTCACGGGGTCCGCGTCGACCGCCGAGCGTCTGCGCGCACACGACGCCGTGCAGACCGGCGGCGTGCGGTTCACGAGCGAGACCGACTCGATCAACGCCTCGGTCCTCGGAACGGATGCCGTCGGCGGCACCCCCGAGTTCGACGCCTACGTGCGCCAGCTCGTCGCCGAGATGACCAGCAAGGCCGGGCAGAAGTGCACCGCGATCCGGCGGGCGATCGTCCCGACGGGTCTTGTCGACGACGTGATCGGGGCCGTCCGTACCCGCCTCGCGGAGCGTGTGGTGGTCGGGGACCCTCGGGCCGAGGGCGTCACGATGGGGCCACTGGCCTCGACCGAGCAGCGCGACGAGGTGCTGCGCCAGGTGGAGCGTCTGCGCGCCGGCGGCGGCGAGCTCGTCGTCGGATCCACCGAGGCGCCGACCGTGCGCCTCGCCGACGGCAGCGAGGGAACGGCTCCCGACGGGGCCTTCGTCGCACCGCTGCTGCTGCGCTTCTCGGATGCCGAGAGCGCGGCCGTGAACGAGATCGAGGCGTTCGGGCCGGTGTCGAGCATCATCGGGTACGACTCGCTCGACGAGGCCAGTGCGCTGGTCGCGCGTGGCGGTGGCTCGCTCGTCACCAGCGTCGCCACACACGATCCCGAGGTGGCCGTCGCGCTGGCATCGGGCATCGCCGCGTACAACGGCCGCGTCCTGTTCCTCGACCGCGACGACGCCCGCAGCTCGACCGGTCACGGATCGCCGCTGCCGAACCTCGTGCACGGCGGGCCCGGTCGCGCCGGCGGCGGCGAGGAGCTTGGCGGCGTCCGCGCCGTGCTGCACCACATGCAGCGCACAGCGGTGCAGGGGTCGCCGGCGATGATGACCGCGCTGACCGGGGTCTGGCACCAGGGCGCGGCCGCGCGTCCATACCAGGACAGCGACGGCGTGCACCCGTTCCGCAAGTCGTTGGCCGAGCTGCACATCGGCGACCAGGTCGCCAGCGGCTCCCGCACCGTGACGCTCGACGACATCGAGACGTTCGCCGCATTCACCGGCGACACCTTCTACGCGCACATGGACGAGGCGTCCGCCGCCGCCAACCCGTTCTTCCCCGGACGAGTGGCCCACGGATACCTGCTGGTCTCATGGGCGGCCGGCCTGTTCGTCGACCCGGCGCCCGGTCCCGTTCTCGCCAACTCCGGGCTCGAGAACCTGCGGTTCGT
This sequence comes from Microbacterium sp. SZ1, assembly GCF_002362255.1. GTDB lineage: Bacteria > Actinomycetota > Actinomycetes > Actinomycetales > Microbacteriaceae > Microbacterium. The sequence goes on from NZ_LPVV01000034.1 coordinate 123,289, forward strand.
GACCCCGGTCTCTCCCGGCGACGAGATCCGCGTGGAGCTCACGGCCAAGCAGATCACCCCGCGCGAGACCGACGAGTACGGCGAGGTGCGGTGGGATGCCGTGCTGAAGAACCAGAACGACGAGATCGTCGCGACGTACGACGTGCTCACCCTCGTCGCGAAGGAGCGCGAGGCGGCGTAGCGGCGGCTGGTGCTGGTGCCCCCGCCAGGTCAGCGCCTGCGCAGCCCGTCGAGCGCGATCGCGACGACGTCGTCCGCCAGCCGGTCGGCGCCCTCTCGCCCACCGGGGCGGTACCACTCGACGATCGAGTTGATCATGCCGAACGTCAGTCGCGCGGCCACGCTGGCATCGATGTCGTCTCGGAGGGCGCCCTCGTTCTGCGCCGCCGACACGAGCGCCGTGATGCGGCGGTCGAACGTGCGCCGACGCGAGAGCGCCGTGCGCTCGACCTCCGTGTTGCCGCGAACACGCAGCAGCAGCGTCACGGCGGGAAGCTGATCGACGAGCACGTGCACGGCGCCCCGGAGCACCCGCTCCAGCCGTTCGGCCGCTCCCCCACCGGCATCCGACGGCTGATCCTCCACGACCGCCTCGAGGCTGCTCAACGCGGAGTCGAGCGCCCGATCGAGGATCTCGTCCTTCGAGCCGAAGTGGTGGTAGATCGCCGACTTCGACAGCCCCAGCCGCTCGGCGAGCATGCCGATCGAGGTCGCGTCGTACCCGTACTCGTTGAACGCCGCCACGGCGACCGCGAGGATCCCCTGCTGGTCGTAACCGGGGCGACCGCGTCGCGCACTCTGCATCTCAGACATCAGAACACAGTGTGGCAGGTCGAGAGGGTGGCAGGCGGAGAGGTCACCGCAGGTCGTAGACGCGCTTGTACTTGCCCTCGCTCCGCGGCAGGACTCCCGGCTCTTCGAGTCGCACGGCGACCGTCGACCCGATGAACACCTTGATGCGCTGAGCGAGCACCTCCGCGGCGCTCCGGCAGACCTCGACCGACAGGTCGGGGTGCCGCTCGATGCGCACCGTGAGAGCATCCATCCGCCCGTCCTTGCTGAGCTCGAGGATGAAGTGCGGTGTGAGCTGTTCGATGCCGAGCACGAGCTCCTCGATCTGAGTGGGGAACAGATTCACGCCCCGCACGATGATCATGTCGTCGTTGCGCCCGGTGACCTTCTCCATGCGCCGCATCCCGGGGCGCGCGGTGCCGGGGAGCAGCCGCGTGAGGTCTCGCGTGCGGTACCGGATGACCGGGAAGGCTTCCTTGGTGAGAGACGTGAAGACGAGCTCGCCGAGCTCGCCGTCGGGCAGTGCGGCACCCGTCTCGGCGTCGATGACCTCTGGCAGGAAGTGGTCCTCCCACAGGTGCGGCCCGTCTTTGCCGTCGAGGCACTCGCTCCCGACCCCCGGGCCCATGACCTCGCTCAGGCCGTAGATGTCGAGCGCGTCGATGTCGAGCCGCTGCTCCAGCTCGCGCCGCATCTCGTTCGTCCACGGCTCCGCGCCCAGCACGGCCACCTTCAACGAAGTCGACCGCGGGTCGATGCCCTGCGCCACCATCGCGTCGGCGATCGTGAGCAGGTAGCTCGGCGTGCAGAGGATCGCATCGGGCTCGAAGTCGCGGATCAGCTGCAGCTGGCGAGCGGTCTGACCGCCGGAGACGGGGATCACGGTGGCGCCGAGCGCCTCGATTCCCGCATGAGCGCCGAGACCGCCCGTGAAGAGTCCGTACCCGTAGGCGTTGTGCACCTGCATGCCAGGGCGGATACCCGCCGCGCGCAGGGATCGCGCCACCAGGGTGCCCCATCGTTCGAGATCGCCCCTCGTGTAGCCGACGACCGTCGGGCGTCCCGTCGTCCCGCTGGACGCGTGGATGCGGGCGACGTCGGTCATCGGCACCGCGAACATCCCGAACGGGTAGGTCTCGCGCAGATCGGCCTTCGTCGTGAACGGCAGCCGCTCGACGTCGGCGAGCGTGCCGATGTCGTCGGGGTGCACACCGGCCTCATCGAATTTGCGGGTGTAGAGCGGCACGTTCGCGTACGCGTGTCGGACGGTCTGCTGCAGCCGGACGAGCTGGAGGGCTTCGATCTCCTCGCGACTCATTCGCTCTTCGGGATCGAGGGAATCGAGGCTCGGCGGCTGAACGCGTGAGGTGCGCACGTGCGGAGATGCGGTGGAGGGTTCGGTCGTCGTCGACATGAGTGCTCCAGAGGGGATCGAAAGGGTGAGGTCAGAGTGGCGCGACCGGGTCAGAGGGTCTGCGAGGTGGTGCGTGAACGCCCGCGGAACTCGGCGACGACGTCACCGATCTCGTCGACGACGGTCACGTCGTAGATGCCGGAGCGCCCGGATCGGGCGCGTCTCACGGCGGTCGCGGTCAGGGTCTGACCGGCCGTCGTCGGCTTGAGGAAGGCGATGTCGGCGCCGGCCGCGACCGTCACCCGGTCGTCCTCATTGCAGGCGATCGCGAAGGCCGTGTCGGCGAGGGCGAACACGAAACCGCCGTGCGTGATGCGGAACCCGTTGGTCATGTCGTCGCGCACCGGCATCGACACGACGGCGTGGCCCGGGTCGTCGCGCTCGACGACGAGACCGAGGGATGCCGATGCGCGGTCGCGCTGCATCATCGCGCGGTTCGGGGGCAGGGCGGGGTCCGAGGCGAATTCGTTCTCGCCCATCGTTCGCGTCGCCGCATCTGCCATGCCGACCTCCTCGTCGAGTCGGGTGCCCGCTGACGGGGTATCCGACCCGACCATACTAACTGAACGATCGGTTAGTAAAGAGGATGACGAGGAGAAAGGTCAGAGCGGATCAGCCCTCGGGGATCGGCGCGAGGGTCGCATCGGTGACCGTCACGCCGCTGATGACGGCCTCCGGATCGTCGAAGTCCCGATCGGCGCGGACGTCGATGACGCGACCGTCGCGAGTGGCCCACCGGTAGAAGTACTCCTCAGATGAGGAGACCTCGACGAAGGTGCCCTCGGGGAGGGCGGCCACGGCGTCGGCCAGCGGTGCACCGATTCGCACTCCTTCGACCGAAGGCAGTGCGGACCCGTTCGGCTGCTCATCCCCCGCGAGATTCGCGATACCTGCCGTGATGCTCTCGAGAAGCCCGTCCTCTGTGAAATGCAGCACCAGCGACGCATCGCCACCCGCGGAGCGCAGTCGCACGTAACCCCCATATCCCATCTCTTCGGCCGTTGCGCCGGGGACGGCTGCGAGCACGACATCTCTCGTGTCGCCGAGACGCAGCGGCCCCACCGTGGCCGAAGTGAAAGTCCACTCGCTCCACGGCGTGCTCGGGTCGGCGGCATCGGGAGCCGGCTCCTCCTGAGGAGGCTCCTCGGTGAGCTTCTCGATCAGGGACTGACGCGCATCCACGGCGCGGTCGCGCAGCAGAAGAGCAGCTGCTTCCGCATCGAACCCCTCTTCCTCCGGAGAGGGCTGCCAGAGATGGACGAGAACGTTCCCCACGGAGGCGAACACATGGTGGGCGGTCCAGGGATTGCCCGCGAAATCCGCCGAGAACGAGCCGGCGAAGGCGCGGACGCCGTCCGACTCGGGGGCGACGATCGCATCGAAGGTGCCGGGTCCCGCAGCGTCGAATTGAGCGCACTCTTCGACCGTCGACAGCAGTCTGCTCATCATCGCCTCAGCCTGCGCCTCCGAGGGGTATTGGAGCATCTGTTGAGCTCCGGTGCTCGTTCCCTCGTCGACCCCCTCCCAGGGAACGACGCGAGCCCCGACGCTCCACAGCGATGGCTCGACCATCAGCCAGGAGCAGACCGCCGGGGTGAACTCCGGCCCTCCCCCATCCGAGAACTGGAGCAGGCGGTCGGTGACGGCGCTCGTCGATGGAGCGCCCGGGAAGACACCGGCGATCTCATCGGCCGTCAGGGCGAAGGACGAGAGCTCGTCCGCGACGAAGTTCAGTGGACCGTCGTACGGAACGGGCGCAGACGGAGACGCAGAGGGGGCCGTCGTGGCACTGGGCTCGGGCTCCGGTGCGCACGCCGAGATCAGCGCGAGCGCCACCACCGTCACACAGGCGAGCGCGCCTCTCGTGACGCCTCGCCGTCGGATTCCATCCCTCATGTCGACCCTCCGATGATCTGCGAGCGCCGGTGCGCGGCGCTTCCCCTGCGGTCACCCTATCGACGCCGCGGCGCGCAACCGGGACACGGGAGCAAGGAGACATGGAACCGTTACGCGTCGCATGCCGTCGATGGCATACGCGTTCTGGGATGGGATCTAGGGAGTCACGGCACGGGCAGCGTCTGCACGCGCCGCATCTGCGCTGAGCGCCGCACGAGCGGCGTCGGCGGCGCGGCGACAGTCCTCGCGCGTCGTCGATGCCAGAGCTGCGGCCACCCGCCCGAGCGCGCGCGGCGTCATAGACAGCGACGTGACGCCGAGACCCACGAGCACTGGGGCGAGAGACGGATCTCCCGCCGCCTCTCCGCAGACGCCCACAGGCTTTCCCGCCGCGCCTCCCGCCTCTCCCACCGCGTGAATGAGTCGCAGCACGGCCGGCTGCCACGGATCGTTCAGGTCGCCCAGCTCGCCGAGCAGACGATCGGCCGCCATCGTGTATTGAGTGAGGTCGTTCGTGCCGATGCTGACGAAGTCCACGACATCGAACAGCTCGGCCGCGAGCAGCGCCGCCGCGGGAGTCTCGATCATCACGCCCACGCGATCGAGGCCCGCAGCCCGACAGCGATCGGCGAACAGGCGGGCCTCGTCGACGGTCGCCACCATCGGCGCCATCACCTCGACCTGCGCCGCCTCCTGCTCGGCTGAGGCCGCGAGCGCTCGCAGCTGGTCGTCGAGCAGCTGCAACGAGCGCCGCGCGAGTCGCACTCCCCGCACACCGAGCGCAGGATTCTCCTCGGGCTGCGGGTCGGTGAACGGCAGAGGCTTGTCGCTGCCGGCGTCCAGCGTGCGCACGACGACCCGGCGACCGGCGAACGGCGCGAGCACGGCACCGTACGCGGCGACCTGCTCCTCGATGCTCGGCGCGTCGGCGCGATCGAGGAAGGAGAACTCGGTGCGGAAGAGTCCGATGCCCTCGGCACGCGCCTCGGCGGCGGTCTTCGCGTCGGCGGCGCCACCCACGTTCGCGAGGAGCGCGACGCTCTCACCGTCGGCAAGCGCGCCGCGCCCGTCGAAAGGCACGATCTCGGATGCCGCACGCGCCGCCTCGATCGCCTCGGCGGACGGCTCCACCTCGACCGTCCCTCGGTCCCCATCGACGAGAACGACGGAATCGGTCGGGATATCGGTCGCCCCCGCCACGGCGACCACCGCGGGCAGTCCGAGCGACCGAGCGATGATGGCCGTGTGCGAGGTCGGTCCGCCCTCCTCTGTGACGAGTGCCACGCAGTTGCCGCCCGCGAGAGAGGCGGTGTCCGCGGGAGCGAGGTCGCGGGCGACGAGCACGAAGGGCTCATCGCGCTCGGGCACCCCCGGCAGATCGACCTGGAGGATCTCGGCGATGATCCGATCGCGCACATCGATCACGTCGGCGACGCGCTCCGCCATCCGACCGCCGAGAGCGGCGAGCGTGCGCGCATGGGCGCCACCGACCTCCCAGACCGCGCGCGCCGCCGTGCGGCCCTTCGCCTGCACGAGGGCCGTGGCCTCGGCGACCAGCTCAGGGTCGGACGCCAAGAGCCGCGAGGTGTCGAGGATCGCCCGCGATTCACCGCTCGCCTTCTCGGCGCGGCGTCGCAGCTGGTCGGCCACGGCGACGGCGGCCCACTCGATCGTCGAGACCTCCGCTGCCCGATCGGCCGGATCGACGGCCACGGCGGGATCGGGTTCGACGAGCGGCGATCCGAGGAGGACCACCTGCGCGGAGACGAGTCCCGGGCTCACACCGCGGCCCCGCAGCACTGTGCCGGGAAGGACCCGCGCGGATGTCGAGTCGGACACCGAGGTGACGGAGGCGGAGGACGCGGTGGCGGAGACGGCGGAATCAAGGGGCGTCGACACCCGCGGCTCGGCGGACACGGATGCGGACGGCGCGTCCTCGCCGAACCCCTCGTCGAAAAGCGCGGCGATGCGCTCGAGGGCTGCCTCGGCGTCCGGGCCGCTCGCGATGAGCTCCACGTCGTCCCCCTGTCGCGCGTCCAGCACGAGCAGACGCGACAGACTCGCGGCCGACGCCTCGGGTCCGTCGGGCAGTCTGCGCACCCGGACGACCGCTCCGGCGGAGGCCTCGGCGATCAGTGCCGCCGGACGCGCGTGGATGCCGAGCGGGTTGCGCACCCGGACGGTGCGGGTGAGCACGGAGCCGCCGGAGTCCACGGCCGGCGCCCCGTCGTCCGTTCCCGGGTCCGGTGCGTGCTCCTCCCCCAATTGCCCCGCTTTCGCGGCGAGCGCTCCCGAGGCCTCCGCGGCGACGGCGTCCAGCGCCCCGCCGGCCGAGGCCGACACCACCGCGGCGAGCAGACCCTCGACGAAGGGCGCAGGGACCAAGCGCACCGGAACGTCGCTCGCGCGCAGCTCCAGCGCGAGCTCTGCGCTCAGCACGGCCGATCCGAGATCCATCACCACGAGCACGCCGTCGCAGTCGTCTGCGAGCTCGTCGATCGCCGACGCCACGGCGACGGCATCGGTGCCGAGCACCGGCGCGCCGTCGGCATCCCTCCCCGCGCCCGCAGCGACGCGCACCTGCGCCCCGCCGGACGGGACCATCTGCAGGGCGAGTTCGAGTGCCGCCTCCCCGAGCCGAGCGCTGTGGGAGACGGCGACGACGCCGATCATCAGGACGAGCCGGCGATCGCGTCGGCGAGCGTCTCGAAGAGCAGCGTCACGGATGCCGCGCCCGGATCGAGGTGCCCGGCGCTCCGCTCCCCCAGATAGCTCGCGCGGCCCTTCCGGGCGACGAGCGGTGTGGTGGAATCACGGCCGGCCGCCGCTGCCTTCGCCGCGGCGCGCGTCGCGTCGGCGATGCCTGCGGCGCGCGCGACGCCGGCATCCAGAGCATCCACCGCCGGTGCCATCGCGTCGAACAGGGTCTTGTCCCCCGCCTCGGCCTTGCCCCGCGCGACGATCCCGTCGAGCCCCGCGCGCAGCGCTGCGGCGAGGGCCGCGGCATCCAGCTCCGTGACGGCCCCGGCCGTCATGCCCATGCGCAGGAACAGCGTGCCGTAAAGCGGTCCACTCGCTCCGCCGACCGAGCTGACGAGCGTCATCCCGACGCTCTTGAGCAGTTCGTCCATCGTGGCGGGCGAGGCGGGTCCGAGCTTCTCGACGACCGCCGCCATGCCGCGGCTCATGTTCGCGCCGTGGTCGGCGTCGCCGATCGCCGAGTCGAGCTCGGTGAGCCAGTCGCGCTTCTCGGTCACGGCGTCGCGGAATCGCGTGATCCAGTCGACGACGGTCGCGGTGCCGATCGTCTCCGCCATCGCGTCACACCCCCCAGCGCAGGCCGGGGGTGTTCACGGGGGCGTCCCAGAGCCTCAGGATCTCGTCGTCCGCGGCGAGCACGGTGACCGAGCAGCCGGCCATGTCGAGCGAGGTGATGTAGTTGCCGACGAGGTTGCGTGCGATCCGGATCCCGGCCTTCTCCAGCAGCGCCGCGACCTCCCCGTACATGAGGTAGAGCTCGATCTGCGGCGTCGCACCCATGCCGTTGAGCATGACGATCGCGGGACCTGTGCGATCGAGGTCGGCAAGGATCGGTTCGACCAGCTGCCGCGCGATCTCGGATGCCGGGGCGAGCGGTTCGCGGTGCCTGCCTGGCTCGCCGTGGATGCCGATACCGATCTCCATCTGGTCCTCGGGCAGGTCGAAGGTCGGCTTGCCTGCAGCGGGCACCGTGCAGCTCGTCAGGGCCATGCCCATCGAGCGGCCCTGGCCGTTGATGCGCTGCGCGAGCGCGACGACCGACGCGAGGTCCTGTCCCTCCTCGGCCGCAGCACCGACCAGCTTCTCGAGCAGGACCGTGAGTCCGACGCCCCGGCGACCGGCGGTGTAGAGCGAATCCTGCACCGCGACGTCGTCGTCGACGACCACGGTGCCGACCTCGATGCCCTCCATGGACGCGAGCTCGGCCGCCATCTCGAAGTTCAGCACGTCACCGGTGTAGTTCTTCACGATGTGCAGCACCCCTGCACCTCGGTCGACCGCTTTCGTCGCCGCCTGCACCCGGTCAGGCGTCGGGGAGGTGAAGATCTCGCCCGCGACGGCCGCGTCGAGCATCCCCTCGCCGACGAATCCGCCGTGGAGCGGCTCGTGACCCGATCCGCCACCGGAGACCACCGCGACCTTGCCCTGGGCCTTGGGCGTCGCGCGCGTGATGACGTGCGTCTCGAGATCGACGGCGAGCTCCGGATGCGCGAGGGCCACCCCCCTGAGCGATTCGACGAGCACGTCCTCCGGCGCGTTGATGAGCTTCTTCATGCTGGATCTCCATTGATCTCGACCGCACGGCTCCCCGAAAAATCGGAAAGGAATTCGTCAATGTCGAATATGCTCGGGCAGAGTCCTGATGTCAAGGGAGAGAGGACGGTTCCGTGATCCAGGCGATAGATCGCGCGGCGAAGGTGCTCGAGCTGCTGCAGGGCGCCCGCCACCTCGGGATCAGCGACCTCGCCGCCGCGCTCGATCTGCCGCCGTCGACCGTGCACGGCATCGTCAAGTCACTGCGCCAGCACGGACTCGTCGCCAAAGAGCGCGGGGGCCAGCGCTACATGCTCGGCCCCACCCTGCTGCGCCTCAGCAACGTCTACCTCGACACGCTCGACGTGCGCGCCAGGGCCATGCGCTGGACCCAGGAACTCGCGCGCCGGACGGAGCTGCCGGTGCGGCTCGGCGCTCCGCACTTCCACGAGGTGCTCGTGATCCACCACGAGCTGCGGCCTGACGACAGCAGACAGATGCTGGAGACGGGCGTCGCCATCCCGGCCCACGCCTCGGCGATGGGCAAGGTGCTGCTCGCGTGGGATCTCGGGTTCCAGCGCACGGTGTTCGAGAGACCGCTGCACAGTCTGACCGGAGACACGATCACCGACGTCGCGCGTCTCACCCTCGACTTCCCGGCCACCCTCGAACGCGGAACGGCGGCCGAGTCCGACGAGGCCGTTCTCGGAGAGTCCTCGATCGCGGCACCGGTCGCCGACGCCTCGAACCAGATCGTCGCCGCCGTCGCCGTCGTCATCCCCACCTCGCAGGGGCCCGCGACGGACGGGGTCCTCGATGCCTTGCGCGAGGCCGCGCGCAACATCTCTCGCGAACTCGGCGCCACGAGCTGGCCTCCGAGGGTGGCGCCCGACGAGGATTAGGGTCCTCCTGACGCGCAGGCGCGCGACGGAGCGGAGACGTCAGCCGCGCAGCGCCAGTGCGAAGGGCAGCGCGGACACACGGCCAGAACCCGCGCGTCCCGTCAACCGCGCAGCGCCAGCGCGAAGGGCAGCGCGGAACACACGACCAGAACCCGCGCGTCCCGTCAACCGCGCAGCGCCAGTGCGAAGGGCAGCACCGCGGTCGCACCGGCACGGCGGAGCTCGCGGGCCGCGACAGTCATCGTCCATCGGCTGTCGACGAGATCGTCGACGAGCAGCACCGGACCGGACGACACCTCCAGATGGTCGGCGCAGAGCCTGTCCCAGAGTCCCGCGAGCCGGAACACGCTGTTCCCTCCGGCCTGGCCGCTCGGCCCGCCACCGACGGGTGAGAGCGCGCCGAGATAGGGCAACCGCCCCACCTCGGCCAGACCGCGGGCGAGAGAGTCGACGAGGAGAGGATGCGAGCGCGACGGCATGGCCACCACGGCGACCGGCCGCTCGGCCCACTCCCAGCGCGCGAGCACGCGAATGCAGGCGTCGAGCACCTGCGATGTGACCGCGGCATCGGGGGCACCCGCAGCGAACATCTGGCGGAGCGTGCCACCCCACCCGAGGTCCGTCAGACGAGCGAGCGCGCGACCCTCGTCTGCCTGCTGCTCGGCGGCGATCCGCCCCCGCACGGGAACGTCGAGCCGGTCGGCGCCGGTCGGCCAGGCGCGGCGAGGTTCGATCGGCACACCGACCCGGTCGAGCGACTCGGCCGCCTGCGCTCCGGCCCGCGTCGCGATCTCCTGCGGGAACCACACTCCCGCGCAGTTGTCGCACCGCCCGCAGGGCGCCGCCGTGTCGTCGTCGAGCGCACGCTGCAGGAACTCCATGCGGCATCCGTCGGTCTGCTCGTAGTCGAGCATGTGCTGCTGCTCGGCGACGCGCTCCGCGGCGATCCGTTCATAGCGCGCGGCGTCGTACGTCCACGGCTCGCCGGTCGCGATCCAGCCGCCCTGCACTTTCTGCACCGCGCCGTCGACGTCGAGCACCTTGAGCAGCAGCTCCAGCGGCGTGCGGCGGATGTCGACCATCGCCTCGAGCGCCGGAGTCGAGATCGGGGCGTCGCCGAGCGCGCCGATCACTCGCTCGGCACGCTCACGATCGGGCATCGAGGCCGTCGCGAAATAGTGCCAGATGTCGCGGTCCTCGACGCCCGGCAGCAGCAGCACGTCGGCGCTGTCACTCGCTCGACCGGCGCGCCCGACCTGTTGGTAGTACGCCACCGGCGACGACGGCGCTCCGAGATGCACGACGAAGCCGAGGTCAGGCTTGTCGAACCCCATTCCCAGGGCGCTCGTGGCGACGAGCGCCTTCACCTCGTTGCGCTTCAGCATCCCCTCGGATTCCTCACGCTCCTCGGCATCCGTCTGCCCTGTGTAGGCCCGCACGTCATGCCCGTGATCGCGCAGCAGCCGCGCGGTGTCGACCGCTGCCGACACCGTGAGTGTGTAGATGATGCCCGAGCCGGGGAGGTCGTCGAGATGGCTGAGCAGCCACGCCAGCCGACTCGCCGAGTCACGCAGCCGCAGCACGCCGAGACGCAGCGAGGTGCGGGCGAGCGGCCCTCGGATCGTCAGGACCGGTTCGGAGGAGGGAGAATCCTGTGTCAGACTGCCGAGCTGCTCGGCCACGTCGGCCACGACCCGGCTGTTCGCTGTGGCCGTGGTTGCGAGCACCGGCACTCCGGGCGGCATCTGCGCGATGAGGTCGCGTAGGCGCCGGTAGTCGGGACGGAAGTCATGCCCCCAGTCGCTGATGCAGTGCGCCTCGTCGACCACCAGCATGCCGATGCGCCGCACGAGGGCCGGCAGCTGCTGCTCGCGGAAGGACGGATTGTTCAGCCGCTCAGGTGACACCAGCAGGACGTCGACCTCGTCGCGGTCGAGCTGAGCGAGCACGTCGCTCCACTCGTGCGCGTTGGTGGAGTTGATCGCGACCGCCCGCACCCCCGCCCGCTCCGCCGCGGCGATCTGATCGCGCATCAGGGCGAGCAGCGGCGACACCAGAACCGTCGGCCCGGCGCCTTGCCGACGCAGCAGCGACGTGGCGACGAAGTACACCGCCGACTTGCCCCACCCCGTGCGCTGCACGACGAGCGCCCGTCGTCGGCCTCCGACCAGCGCCTCGATCGCCTCGAACTGCCCCTCGTGGAAGTCGGCGTCGGAACGGCCGACCAGCTCGCGGAGGGCGGAGAGCGCCTGCTCGCGGAGGGCGGAGCGCGCCTGGTCTCGGATGCCGTCGGTCGTCGCGGTCGGATGCGCGGTCTCGGCGGAGGAAGTCATGTCTCCACTCTGCCGGAGGCGTCGGACATCCGCGCCCCGCCCATCCACAGCCTCCCTGCGCGGGCCCCGACGAGCCCGACGCTGTCCAGCGCCGGTAGCGTGAGGTCATGATCTCCCGGGAACTCGCCGTCCGCCTCCGAGACGCCGGGCTGGGCTGGCACCCCGCCGAGGGCGACCGCTTCCAGCTCGACCTCCCCGAGGAGATCGAGCTCGAGGCCGAGGCCGACGTCTTCACCGTGAGCGCGATGACGATCGAGGCGCGGCAGACGCCGAGCGGCACGGACCTCGCTTTCAACGGCACCACCGAGTGGGCGCTTGACGCCGTGACACTGGCCGACGCCGTCTGGCTGCCGCGCGAGGATCAGCTCCGCGACCTGCTTCGAGGAACCTTCCGGGCGCTGGTGCGCCTCGAGGACTCGTTCCGCGTCGACGTGGAGATCGGCGGCGAGACGCTCTCGTTCGAGCATCCGGAACCGTCCGAGGCGTACGGACGAGCGCTCCTCGAGCTCGTGTCGCGCTCTCGCTGACCCCCGCTCGGCGCGACGCCTTGAAGACGTCGGGCACGTGTGTCAGAATAACCTAACGATCGGTCAGTAAAGCCGATCCGCACACTGCCCCCACGGAGGAGTCGATGATGACCAGCCCCGCAGACCTCTCCCTCATCGAGGAGACGTCGGAGCAGCAGCGCCTCTTCGACGAGCTCATCGCGAACGAGCAGCGCATCGAGCCCCGCGACTGGATGCCCGACGCCTACCGCAAGACGCTCATCCGCCAGATCTCTCAGCACGCGCACTCCGAGATCATCGGCATGCAGCCGGAGGGCAATTGGATCACCCGCGCGCCGAGCCTGAAGCGCAAGGCGATCCTCATGGCGAAGGTGCAGGACGAAGCCGGCCACGGACTCTACCTTTACTCGGCCGCGCAGACGCTCGGCATCACGCGTGACGCCATGATGGATCAGCTCATCAGCGGCAAGGCGAAGTACTCGTCGATCTTCAACTACCCCACGCCGACCTGGGCCGACATGGGTGCGATCGGCTGGCTCGTCGACGGCGCAGCGATCTGCAACCAGGTGCCGCTGTGCCGGGCATCGTACGGGCCCTATGGCCGCGCGATGGTGCGCATCTGCAAGGAAGAGTCGTTCCACCAGCGCCAGGGGTTCGAGATCCTGCTCTCGCTCATGCGCGGCACCGACGAGCAGCGCCAGATGGCGCAGGATGCCGTGAACCGCTGGTACTGGCCGAGCCTGGCGATGTTCGGCCCGCCGGACGACCAGTCCCCCAACTCCGCGCAGTCCATGGCGTGGAAGATCAAGCGCTTCTCGAACGACGAACTGCGGCAGCGTTTCATCGGGATGCTGGTGCCGCAGGCTGAGATCCTCGGCGTCACGCTGCCCGACCCTGAGCTCCGGTGGAACGAAGATGCCGGACGGTACGACATGGGCGAGATCGACTGGGACGAGTTCTTCGAGGTCCTGCGCGGCAACGGCCCGTGCAACGCCGAGCGCCTCGAGCGACGCCGCACCGCCCACGAGGAGGGCGCGTGGGTGCGCGAGGCCGCCGCGGAGTACGCCCGCAAGCAGGCCGCAGCAGATCGCGCGGTGGCGTGATGGCGACCCCTGGACACGACGAGCACGAGCCCTGGGTTCCTGAGCTGGTGGAAGGGACGGTGGCGTGATGGCGACCCCTGGACACGACGAGCACGAGCCCTGGCCCCTCTGGGAGGTCTTCGTGCGAGCGAACCGCGGACTCAGCCACGTGCACGTCGGCTCGCTGCACGCACCGGACGCCGACATGGCGATCCGCAACGCCCGCGACCTCTACACGCGGCGGGGCGAGGGGGTATCGATCTGGGCGGTGCCCGCCGAGGCGATCACCACGAGCGACCCCGACGCGAAGGGCGCCTACTTCGAGAGCGCCGCTGGCAAGAACTACCGGCACGCCGTGTACTACACGGCCTCCGAGGGGGTGCCGCACCTGTGAGCGCGGAACAAGACGTCGCCCACCCGGTCGTCGACCGAGCGCGGCGAGAGGAAACGCACCATGACGTGCACGGCGACGTCCTCGTCGAAGAGCTGCGGCTGAGCGCCGAGCTCTCCGGAAGCGGCGCGGTCGCGGCATCCGCAGACGTCGCCGAGTACGCCCTCCGACTCGGCGACGACGCCCTCATCCTCTCCCAGCAGCTCGGCGCGTGGATCTCCCGTGCCCCCGAGCTCGAGGAGGACGTCGCGCTCGGCAACATCGCTCTCGACCTCCTCGGCCACGCGCGCTCCTTCCTGCATTACGCCGGCTCGTACGACGGTCGCAGCGAGGACGACCTGGCGTTCTTCCGCGACGAGGCCGAGTTCCTGTGCGCGTGGATCGTCGAGCAGCCCAACGGCGACTTCGCGCAGACCATCGCGCGCCAGTTCGTCGTCTCCACCTCCATGTTCGAGCTGTACTCGGCGCTCCGCGCCAGCAGCGATGAGACGTTCGCCGCCATCGCCGAGAAGGCGCTCAAGGAAGTGGACTACCACCGCGACCATGCCGTGCAGTGGGTGCTGCGGCTCGCCGGAGGCACCGACGAGTCGCGCCGTCGAATGATCCGCGCGATCGGCGATGTCTGGCCGTACGTCGACGAGCTTTTCCGCGACGACGACCTGATCGAGCGCCTCGGCGACATGGCCGTCCGACCCTCGAGCCTGCGCGCCGGTTTCGACGCTGTCGTCGACACCGTGTTCGCCGAAGCGCAGCTCGAGGTGCCGGCCGTCGCCGCCTCGTCCGCAGGCGGGCGCCACGGCGCCCACTCCACCCCGTTCGGACACCTGCTCGCTGAGATGCAGGTGCTCGCGCGACGGCATCCGGGAGCATCGTGGTGACCCTGCGAGGCGCGCGACCCCTCTCCCGCGACGACGCGTGGACGATCGCCGCGGGTGTCGCCGATCCCGAGGTCCCGGTGCTGACGATCGAGGACCTCGGCGTGCTGAGGGCGGTCGAGCTCGACGGCGAGACGGTGCGGGTCGACATCACGCCGACGTACAGCGGCTGTCCGGCCATGGACACGATCCGCGACGACGTCATCCTCGCGCTCACCGCGGCAGGGGCCGCCCGCGTCGACGTCCGACTCGTCCTCTCCCCCGCGTGGACCACCGACTGGATGTCGGATGCCGGCAAGCAGAAGCTCGAGCGCTACGGCATCGCCCCGCCTTCCGGGCGCGCGGCGGTCTCCTCGGGCCCGATCCGCCTCGCGATCAGCGTGCGCTGCCCGCGCTGCGGATCGCTCGATACCCGCGAGGTCTCCCGCTTCGGATCGACCTCGTGCAAGTCGCTCTACGAATGCCGCGCCTGCCTCGAGCCGTTCGACCACTTCAAGGTGCACTGATGGGCGGGGGGCTCTGATGGGACTGTTCACGACACGCGCCGCTCCGACCGCTGCGCCGCCGACCCCGGCATCCGCGGGGCAGCGCCCTGCTCGACGGCGCGCCACGTTCCATACGCTCGCGGTCGAGAGCGTCCGCCCGCTCACCGACGATGCCGTCGAGGTGACCTTCACGGTCCCCGCGGCGCTGGCCGACGACTACGACCACCTGCCGGGGCAGTACGTGGCGTTGCGGACGACCCTCGACGGCCTCGAGGTGCGACGCTCGTACTCGCTGTGCCGGGCACCCGAGCACCGGACTCCCGAGCAGGTGGCCGCCGACATGCCGACACGGCTGAGCGTCGCGGTGAAGCGGGACGAGGGCGGTCTGTTCTCCACCTGGGCGCAGACCGGACTGCATCCGGGATTCGAGATCGACGTGATGAGCCCGCAGGGCACCTTCACCTCGGGGCTCGACGACCTCGACCATCGGCACGTGGTCGGCATCGCCGCCGGGTCCGGCATCACCCCGCTCATGGCGCTCGCGCACACGGTGCTCGGCCGGTCGGACACGGCACGGTTCACTCTGCTGTACACGAACCGCGCGACCGTCGACGTGATGTTCCTGGAGGACCTCGCCGACCTCAAGGACCGCTATCCGACGCGGCTGACGCTGCATCACGTGCTCTCGCGCGAGCAGCGCACGGCACCGGTACTCTCCGGACGACTCGACGAGGAGCGGCTGCGCACGATCCTCTCCTCGCTCATCGATCCGACCGACGTCGACGAGTGGTTCCTGTGCGGCCCGCTCGCGCTCGTCGACCTATGCCGTGAGGTGCTCGCCGACGTGGGAGTCGAGAAGGAGCACGTCCGGTTCGAGCTGTTCACGACCGGCGACGAGCCCGTCCGCGCCGCGCGGCCGGTCGAGGTGCGCGACGGCGAGAAGACGGTGCGCATCGAGGTCACGCTCGACGGCGTGTCGTCGACGGTGGAGAGCCCGGTCGACGCGCACGAGTCCGTCCTGAACGCGGCGCTGCGCGTGCGCCCCGACGCGCCATTCGCCTGTGCGGGCGGTGTGTGCGGGACGTGCAGGGCGCGCGTGCTCGAGGGCAGCGTCACGATGACCGAGAACTATGCTCTGGAGCCCGACGAGCTCGAACGCGGATACGTGCTGACCTGCCAGTCCCACCCCACCAGCGACCGCGTCGTGGTCGACTACGACGTCTGAGGAGTTCCGATGATCGATCTCGCGATCGCCGACGGTGTCGCCACGATCGTCCTGAACGCGCCGTCGAAGCTCAACGCGCTCGACGAGCAGGCGCTGCACGACCTGGGGCGCGCCTACGACGACGCCGAACGGGCCGGGGTTCGCGCCCTGGTCCTGCGCGGTGAAGGGCGGGCTTTCTGCGCCGGGCGAGACATCTCGGGCGTCGACCCGCGCGACGATGACGTGATCGGCTACCTCGGCGGCCTCGTCACGCCGCTGCTGCAGCGCATGTCGAGGTTCCCCGCCCCGACCTTCGCGGTCGCGCACGGCGCGTGCCTCGGCGTCGGCCTCGGACTTCTCATCGCGACCGATGTCGTGTACGTCGGCGAGTCGGCGAAGATCGGGTCGCCCTTCGCCGCGCTGGGGGCGACGCTCGACTCCGGCGGGCACGCGCTCTTCGTCGACCGCCTCGGAGCGCACCGCACCCTCGACCTGATCTACACGGGCGGGCTCATGAGCGGAGCGGAAGCGGTCGGCGCGGGACTGTTCTCGCGCGTATTCCCCGACGACGAGGTCGTGCAGGCCGCGACGGATGCCGCAGCCGCAGCCGCCCGCGGCGCCACCGCCGCGTTCCTCGCGAGCAAGCAGCTCGTCGCCCGCATCCGCGACGAGCGCCTGGCGCTGTGGGAGTCGGTCGAGGTCGAGAACGCCGCGCAGGCCGCCCTCTGCGACACCGACGACTACCGCGAGGGCTTCGCGGCCTTCCAGGAGAAGCGCCGCCCGGAGTTCCGGGGGCGCTGACGACGCGGACATCGGCGCGCAAGGGCCTGGGCGAATGTCCGACCTCGATGCCAGACTGCGGGGATGAAGCTCGCTGACGTCGTCACCACCGCCGAGACGGTGACGTCGACCTCCTCCCGTCTCGCGAAGATCGACGCCCTCGCGACCCTCCTCTCGACGGCGGATGCAGAGGAGCTGCCCGTCCTCGTCGGGTTGCTGCTCGCCGCGCCCCGCCAAGGCAGGCTCGGCGTCGGATGGCGCGGGCTGTCGGCGCTCGACGCGACACACGCCGCGGCCCCGGAACTGTCTCTGTCCGACGTCGACGTCGCGCTCGACGAGCTGGCGGCGTCGTCCGGGTCAGGGTCCGCCGCGGCTCGCACCGGCCTCCTCACCGACCTCGCGTCGCGCGCGACGGCGACCGAGTGGGATTTCCTCTCCCGTTCGATGCTCGGCGAACTGCGCACGGGCGCCCTTGCCGGGGTGCTGCTCGACGCCGTGGCGAGAGCGTCCGATCGCCCGGCCGATGTCGTGCGGCGCGCGGCGATGCTCTCGGGAGACCTCGGCGAGACGGCCGTGGTGGCGCTCACCGGCACCGAGGAGGAGCTCGACGCGATCGGACTCGCCGTCGGACGCCCCGTGCTGCCCATGCTCGCGGGCACGGCCGCGACCCCGACCGCTGCTCTGGAGATCACCGGCGAGGCGTCGGTCGAATACAAGCTCGACGGCGCGCGGATCCAGGTGCACCGCCGCGGCGACGACGTCAGCGTCTATACGCGCAGTCTGGCCGACGTGACGCACCGGGTTCCGGAGCTGGTCGAGATCGTCCGCGGCCTGCCCGTCGACGACGTCATCCTCGACGGCGAGACGCTGTCGCTCGATGAAGACGGCGGCCCCCGGCCTTTCCAGGAGACCATGTCGCGCTTCGGCGCCGACGCAGCCCGCGAGCTCGCGCTGCGCCCCTGGTTCTTCGATGTGCTGCACGTCGACGGCCGCGACCTCATCGACGAGCCCTTGTCGGTGCGGCTCGCCGAGCTCGAGCGGGTGGCGGCTGACTGGCGGATGCCGGGCATCGTCACCGCCGACCCCGAGGCCGCCGAGCAGCTGTCACGCGACGCCCTCGCCGCCGGTCACGAAGGGGTGCTCGTCAAGGGCATCGACTCGACGTACACCGCCGGTCGACGCGGCAAGGCCTGGGTCAAGGTCAAGCCCGTCCTGACCTACGACCTCGTCGTCCTCGGTGCCGAATGGGGATCGGGACGCCGTCAGGGGTGGCTGTCGAACCTGCACCTCGGCGCCCGCGATGCCGACGGGGAGTTCGGCGAACCCGGAGGGTTCGTGATGGTGGGCAAGACGTTCAAAGGCCTCACCGACGAACTGCTGCGGTGGCAGACCGAGCAGTTCCCCGCGCACGAGACCCGCCGCACGCAGGGCACCGTCTTCCTCGATCCGCATTTCGTGGTCGAGATCGCGATCGACGGCGTCCAGCGCTCGCCTCGCTATCCGGGCGGGATCGCCCTGCGATTCGCGCGTGTGAAGAGCTACCGCGCCGACAAGACCCCGGCGGAGGCCGACACGATCCAGACGCTGCGGGGTCTCCGGCGGGGCTGAGAGTCGCGCACGAGCAGGGTCAGGCCGTCGGGGGCAGCCCCAGGTCCTCCTCGCGAACCGTGCCCTGGAACGACCACGGGAAGTTGATCCACAGATCCGTGTCCTTCCAGGCGTAGTCCGGCTGGATGATCGTCGACGGCTTGGTGTAGATGGTGACCGACCGCACGTCGGCGCCCTTGTCCTCGAGCAGCTGGACCGCGAGCGCAAGCGTGCGACCCGAGTCGGCGACGTCGTCGACGAGCAGCACGCGTCGGCCGTCGAGGTAGTCCATGTCGAGTGCCGGCGGCAGCACCTCCGGCGCGTCCAACACCGTGCCGATCCCCGTGTAGAACTCGACGTTGATCGCCCCGCAGTTCTTCGCACCGAGTCCATACGCGATGGCGCCGGCCGGAAGCAGCCCGCCGCGGGCGATCGCCACCACGACCTCCGGTTCGAAGCCGCTCTCCAGGATCGATCGCGCGAGATCCCGCGTCGCCGAACCGAAACCATCCCAGGTGAGCGTCTCGCGCTCGATCGAAGCATCCGTCACCGACTCATTCTCCCCCACCCGTGCTTCCGGTCCGCACTAGAATCGAGGAGTCCGGCTCGACGCCGGTGCCTGAAAAAGAGGCACGAAGCCCCTCGCGACGACGCGGCGGCGAGACACATACGGAACGCATCTCTCCGTCACTGTCTCGAAAGGCCTTCGCATGCCCACCGTGTCCGCGCACGTCGCCCTCACCCTCGCCCAGCACATCGACGCCGTCTTCGGAGTCATGGGCAACGGCAACGCCTACTTCCTCGACGCCCTCGAGACCCAGACGGATGCCGTGTTCACCGCCGTCCGCCACGAGCAGGGCGCCGTGGTCGCCGCCGACGCCCACTTCCGCGCCTCCGGACGCATCGCCGCCGGCACGTCGACGTACGGCGCCGGTTTCACGAACACCCTCACCGCCCTGGCCGAGGCGGTGCAGGCGCACGTGCCCCTCGTCCTGGTGGTCGGCGACGAGCCCACCTCCGGCCCCCGACCGTGGGACGTCGACCAGATCGCCCTCGCCTCCGCCGTCGGCGCTCGCACCTACACGGTCGGACGAGCGGATGCCGCGGCCACCACCGTCATCGCGATCGAGCACGCCCTGACCTATCGGGTGCCCGTCGTGCTCGCGATCCCCTATGACGTCGCGTCTCTGGAAGCGGGCCCCCTCCCCGCAGCGCCGGAGCCCCGCATCCCTGCCCCGCTCACCCCGCGCGGGGCGTTCGCCGACGGCATGCTCGACGACATCGCGGAGGCTCTTCGGGGCGCCGAACGTCCGTTCCTGCTCGCGGGACGCGGCGCCTGGCTCGCCGACGCGGGCGCGGCACTGGGCGAGCTCGCCGACCTGACCGGTGCGCTCACCGCCTCGTCGGCGCTCGGTCGCGGAGTCTTCCCCGCGGCGGAGTTCGACCTCGGCGTCACGGGCGGTTTCGGAGCGGACGGGGCCATGCAACTCGTGCGCTCCGCCGATGTCGCTGTCGTGTTCGGCGCGTCCCTCAACCAGTTCACGATGCGCTTCGGCGAGCTGTTCGCACCCGGCACCCGGGTCTTCCAGATCGACACGGCTCCCGCAGCGACCCACCCGCACGTGGGCGGGTTCGTGCGCGCCGACGCCCGGCTCGCGGCAGAAGCACTCGTGAATCGACTGCGCGCCGCATCTCCGAAGGAGAACGCGACAGCTGGCCCGTGGCGCGAGACGGTCGACGTGATGACGGCGCGCGCGTATGAGGCCGGCGACGACCTCGCGCCCGACGGCCGGCTCGACCCGCGTTCGGCGGCTCGACGCATAGCCGAGCTCCTGCCGGACGACCGCGTCGTCGTCTCCGACGGCGGACACTTCATCGGCTGGGCGAACATGTACTGGCCCGTCGCGGCCCCGGACCGCATGATGATGGTCGGGACCGCCTTCCAATCGATCGGCCAGGGGTGGCCCAGCGTCGTCGGGGCTGCTCTCGCCCGGCGAGACTCCACGATCGTCCTCACGTCCGGCGACGGCGGAGGGCTCATGGCGATCGCCGACCTCGAATCCGCGGTGCGGGCGGCCGCAGGCCGCGGCATGGCCGTGATCTGGAACGACGCCGCCTATGGCGCCGAGGTGAACCTCTACGGCCTCAAGGGCCTCGCCGAGGGACCGATGCGCATCCCCGAGGTCGACTTCGCCGCGTTCGGCGCCGCAGTCGGCGCCGAGGGCGTCGTCGTGCGCACACTCGCCGACCTGGAGCGCCTGAGCAGTTGGGCGGCTGAGCCGCCGGCCGAGCGTCGCTTCCTCCTCCTCGACCTGCGGATCTCGGGCGACGTGATCGCTCCGTACCAGCAGGAGATCATCCGCGTGAACTCCTGAGGCGCGCACCGGCGCGGTGATGGGTACGGGCCACCGCGAGCGCAGTGAGGAACGTCGACCACCTCGATAGGCTCGCGACATGACCTCCACCCCCGACGTGCTGCGCTACAGCGCTTTCGCCGCGACCCCCGACGGCGGCAATCCCGCCGGGGTCGTGCTCGACGCCCCCGGTCTGACCGACGAGCGGATGCAGCAGATCGCCGCCGAGGTCGGATACTCCGAGACCGCGTTCGTCGTCGCACGGGCAGCCGACTCCCCCGTTCCGCGGTACCGGGTGCGCTACTGGTCGCCCGCCGCAGAGGTGCCGTTCTGCGGACACGCGACCGTCGCGACCGCCGTCGCCCTCGCCGAGCGCGGCGGCGCCGGGGAGGTCGTCTTCGACACGGACGCGGGGCCGGTCGCGCTGCGATCGAGAATCGAGCCGGGCGGGGCGGCCATCGTCTCGTTCACCAGTGTCGAGCCCGAGGTGCGCGACCTCGACGACGATGTGCTCGGTCGACTCCTCGCCCTCCTCGGCATCGCCCGCGACGATCTCGACCCGCGGTTCCCGCCGAAGGAGTCGTTCGCCGGCAACTGGCACCCCGTCGTGACGATCGCCGACCGGGAGCTCTTCGACCAGTTCCGATTCGCGCCGCGGGAGGTCGCCGCACTCATGCGAGAACAGGGGTGGCTCGGCACGGTGACCGTGCTGCACGCCCTTGGCCCCGTCGACTTCGATGCGCGCAACCTGT
The DNA here is from genome assembly GCF_002362255.1 of Microbacterium sp. SZ1. Taxonomy (GTDB): domain Bacteria; phylum Actinomycetota; class Actinomycetes; order Actinomycetales; family Microbacteriaceae; genus Microbacterium. Next base: position 144,935 of record NZ_LPVV01000034.1, read on the forward strand.
TCCCCGTGGGGCGGATCACCGAGGACCCGGCGACGGGCTCCGCCGCGGCATCCGTGGGCGCGTACCTCCGCGATCTGGGGTACGTGGAGCGCAGCATCCGGATCCACCAGGGCGCGCATGTGCGCCGACCGAGCCTGCTCACGGTCACGATCCCCGACGCCGGCGGCATCGAGGTGTCGGGCGGCGCGACCCGGATGATGAGCTGACCGTCCGTCCCGCGGGCGCTCTCCCGCGCCTGCGACTTCCGTCTTCCCTGCACCTTCTGCGGCCACGGGTGACTACTGCGGCCTCGGCGCGCGAGGACGGCCGCAGAAGTGACCGATCACCGCAGAACGTGTACCGGCGTCGCTCGGCGACATCGCCTCCGGTGCCCGCGTGCTGTTCCCCTCCGGAGCCCCGGAAGCGCTGCTCACCATCGTGGAGCGATGACGAGCAGCGCCTGACCGGGCCCGAACGGCGAGCCGGCTCAGAACTGCACACCCCCGGATATTCACGACCGCGAGCGGCTCAGAACTGCGAACGCCCCCGAATCCTGGCGACCACGAGCGGCTCAGGGCCGTGAAGGAGTCCGGACCCTCGGGAGTGCCGCGAACAGGTCAGGCCTGTGCGCTGTAGTCGGGCAGCTCCTGCAGGGTCCACGTGTTGCCGTCCGGGTCGTCGAACCAGACGAACCGCCCCCACCCCAGATCTTCGACGCCCCGCGCCTCGACGCCTTGGGCGGTCAGCTGCGCCTTCGCCTCTTCGGCGTTGGGCACGACGACCTGGATGGTCTTCTGCTGACCGGGCTCGAGCGGGATGTCGAGTCCGGTGCCGAACGCGATCGAGCACGCCGACCCGGGAGGGGTCATCTGCACGAACCGCAGCCCCTCGGCCGGCGTGTGATCGTGATCGGGGTTGAATCCGATCTTCGTGTAGAAGTCCTTCGCACGGTCGACATCGCTCACCGGCATGAAGATGAGCTCGATCTTCCACGACATGGTGTCACCCTCCTGGCGGGCATCGGCGCCCGCACGCGACTCACCGTACGCGGGGCCACCGACATCGCACCAGTGCTCGCGACGGTCACCCTGCGCGGGTATATCGGCATGAGACCGGCATCCCGCTCCGTATCGACGGAGATCGCACGCAACGAAGGACCGAATCCCGGGAAAACTCCTGCATCGCGCGAGATCTCCTGCAATACGCGTGCGCGCCTCTGCCAGCCCACGCACCACGCAAGAACTCGTACTCGCGACGCGCGAGCAGCTCAGGATGCCGGCAGCAGCATCCCCGCCAGGAACGACTCGAGCTCGTCGACCGCATCGAGCGGCAGCACGGCGGCGACGTACTGATCGGGCCGCACGACGACCACCACCCCGTCTCTCGACAGCTCTCGAGCGTCGAAGATGTCGACCTCGGTCCACTTCGAGGGTCCGGCCGCATAGACCTTCTCCCAGTCGGTGAGCCCGAGCGGACCGGTCTTGGGCTGGAACAGCGCCGGCGCCGTCGTGACCTCCACCTTTTCGTACGGCTGCTGGTAGACGGCCTTCACATCGAACACGGCGTCGACGTCGGCATCCGGCGGGGTGTAGCGCGCGAACACGGGAGCGGCCGCGGCCGCCCACGCGGCGAGCGCCGACGCGTCGCGGTCGCCGAACGCGTAGACGCGCCAGCGGCCGTCCGCGCGAGCGTGGTGACCGAGATGGATAACGTTGCCGTCGGCGACCCGCACCACCTCGGCCGACTTGAACCGCTTGCCGATCGGGAAGCCCGCGGCCAGCTGCTGATGCGCGTCACGAGCCGTGATCATCGACTCGCTGTACTGGGTCATGAACCCGGAGGGGAACTCCGCGGTCGCGAGGTAGTAGGTCGCGAGGTCGCCGGGGTCGGTGATCTCCGACGGCTTCCGAGCCATGAGCGACGACCACTCCCGGTCGAAGTCGATGAGCTGCTGCGCGACGGGCCGTCGCTCGGCCGAGTAGGTCGAGAGCAGAGACTCCGGCGCCATCCCGGACAGTACCGATCCGAGCTTCCAGCCGAGGTTGAAGCCGTCCTGCATCGACACGTTCATGCCCTGCCCAGCCTTGGCGCTGTGCGTGTGGCAGGCGTCGCCGGTGAGGAACACCCGCGGGGTGCGACCCGAGCCGTCGATCACATCGTCGAAGCCGTCGGTCACCCGGTGCCCGACCTCGTAGACGCTGTGCCAGGCGACCTCCTTCACGTCGATCGAGTACGGATGGAGGATCGCGTTCGCCTTGCGGATGATCTCCTCGATCGGCGTCTGCCGCACGCGATGGTCGTCGTCCGCGGCGACCTCGCCGAGGTCGATGTACATGCGGCTGAGGTAGCCGCCCTCGCGGGGGATGTGCAGGATGTTCCCGGCCTCCGAGTTGATCGCGCACTTGGTGCGCCAATCGGGGAAGTCCGTGTTCACCAGCACGTCCATGACGCCCCACGCGTGTGCGGCGCTGGCGCCGACGTGCGTGCGGCCGATGGCCTGGCGCACCCCGCTGCGTGCGCCGTCGCAGCCCACGACGTACTTCGCGCGGATCGTCCGCTCCTCACCCGCGCGCTCCCCCGCCGAGTGCCGCACGCCGACCTCGACGGGGTACTCGCCCTCGTCGTGCACGGTCAGACCCGTGAACTCCACGCCGTAGTCGGGCGCGAGCCGCGCGGGACCGTGGGCTGCCGCCTCGGCGAAGTAGTCGAGCACGCGCGCCTGGTTCACGATCAGGTGCGGGAACTCGCAGATGTCGTACGCGTAGTCGGCCGTGCGCGAGGTGCGGACGATCTCATCAGGCTTCTCGGGGTCGGGTCCCCAGAAGTTCATCCAGCCGATGTTGTACGCCTCCGCGATGATGCGCTCGGCGAAGCCGAACGCCTGGAAGGTCTCGACGCTGCGCGGCTGGATGCCGTCGGCCTGGCCCAGCACGAGGCGGCCTTCGCGCTTCTCGATGATGCGCGTGGTCACCCCCGGGTACTGCGCCATCTGCGCGGCGAGGAGCATCCCTGCCGGCCCTGAGCCGACGATGAGGACGTCGACCTCGTCGGGCAGGTCGCCGGGGTGCTCGGCGACCTGCGCGGGCAGCACCCGCGGGTCTCCGGACACGTAGCCGTGGTGGTGGAACTGCATCGTCGTCGATCCCTTCCGGATGTGACTATTCTCTCGCGAAGGCGGCGGCTCAGGCGCGGGCGAGGCCGCGGACGGGACTCACCGACTGCTCCTCCTCGTGGTCGGGTCCGAGCGGGATGCCGGAGCGGTCGCGCAGCAGCAGCGTGGCGATGAGTCCCAGCACGGTCATGCCGGCGAGGTACCACGTGACGGCCTGCGTGGAGCCGGTCGCCTGCACGATCGCGGTCGCGATGGTCGGAGCGAACGCGCCTCCGGCGATCGCGCCGATCGCGTACGAGATGGAGACGCCGGAGAAGCGGATGCTCGCGGGGAACAGCTCCGTGTACAGCGCCGCCTGCGGGCCGTACGTGAAGCCGAGGCCGATCGTGAGGATCGCGAGTCCTGCGAACAGGAGACCGATCTGACCCGTGTTCACGAGCGGGAAGAGCGTGAACACACCCACGAGCTGCAGGATCCAGCCGACGACGTAGGTCGTGCGGCGTCCGATGCGGTCGGAGACCCAGCCCGCGAGCAGGGTCGTGACCAGCCAGGTGACGGCGGAGCCGGCGACGGCCCAGAGCACCGGTCCGCGCTCGAGACCGATCGGCCCCTCGGGGTTCGTGGCGTAGCCCTGGATGTATCCGCCCGTGGTCATGTAGCCGACGGCGTTGTTCCCGGCGAACACGAACGCGGCGATGATCACGAGCAGCAGGTGCTTCTTGAAGAGCTGCACGATCGGCATCCGGGCGCGCTCCTTGCGCTCAGCGAGTTCGGCGAACACCGGGCTCTCCTCGACGCGACGACGCACGTAGTATCCGACGAGGATGAGCACGACGCTCAGCAGGAACGGCACGCGCCACCCCCAGGAGAGGAACTGGTCGCCCGGCGCGATCGCCGTCATGAGCGCCATCACACCGGACGCGAGCAGCAGGCCGAGCGGCACCCCGATCTGCGGCGAGGCGCCGAAGATGCCCCGCTTGGTCTTGGGGGCGTGCTCGACGGCCATGAGCACCGCACCGCCCCACTCGCCGCCGGCCGAGATGCCCTGGATGATGCGGAGCAGCACGAGAAGCACGGGGGCGGTGATCCCGATCGCCTGGTACGTGGGAAGGATGCCGATGAGGGCGGTGGCCGCCCCCATCAGGATCAGCGTCCACATGAGCACGGTCTTGCGGCCGAGCTTGTCGCCGTAGTGGCCGGCGAGGAACGCGCCGAGCGGACGGAACAGGAAGCTCACCCCGACCGTCGCGAACGCGATCAGCGCGCTGTTGGCACCGAGCGGCTCGAAGAACAGCTGGCCGAACACGAGGCCGACCGCGGTGGCGTAGATGAAGAAGTCGTACCACTCGACGGTGGTGCCGACGACGGTGGCGAACACGACGCGTCGCCGGTCGGTCGCGGAGGCGATGGTGCCGGTGGGGGTGAATCCCGCCTGTGGCTGCCCGCTCATGGGTATCTCCTTTGATGGTGACGGCTCTGTCACGGCATCCGCGCGATCCGCATGAGCGGGGAGGGCATGGTTGCCGGGGTGATCATGATGATATACGATTTCGGATACGACGCAATACGGCGTCTGACAGAGCGCGAGGAGGCGCCCACCGTGACGGCATCCATGACCCGCCCCGGCAAGATCATCGCGATCCATCTGAGCTACGAGTCCCGCGCCGACCAGCGCGGCCGGCGCCCGGCATCCCCCTCGTACTTCTTCAAGCCCGCGAGCTCGATCGGCGTCTCCGGCGGAACCGTCGAGCGGCCGGCCGGCACCGAGCTCCTCGCCTTCGAGGGTGAGATCGCGCTCGTGATCGGCGCGCCAGCGCGGCGCGTATCGCTCGCCCGCGCCTGGGACCACGTCGCCTGGGTGACCGCCTCGAACGACCTCGGCCTCTACGACCTTCGCGCCGACGACAAGGGCTCGAACGTGCGCTCGAAGGGCGGCGACGGGTACACCCCGCTCGGACCCGAGCTGATCGACGCCCGCACCGTCGACCCCGCGGCCCTGCGCGTCCGCGCCTGGGTGAACGGCGAGCTGCGCCAGGACGACACGACGACCGGCCTCATCTTCCCGCTCGCGCAGCTCGTCGCCGACCTGTCGCAGCACTTCACGCTGGAGACCGGCGACGTCATCCTCACCGGAACGCCCGCCGGATCCTCGGTCATCGTGCCGGGCGACGTCGTCGAGATCGAGGTGGACGCACCGGATGCCGAGGGCTCGCCCTCGTCCGGGCGCCTCGTCACCACGGTTGTCCAGGGCGATGTGCCCTTCGACCCGGAGCTCGGCTCGCTCCCCTCGGTCGACGATCTGCAGCGCACCGAGGCGTGGGGCTCGCCCGAGGCGGCCGGACTCGCGGAATCGACCGACCGGTCGTCGAGCGAGGAGCGCAGCGACGAGACGAAACGCGGCGAGAGCAACGAGACCCTCTCCCCCGAGCTGCGGGAGAAGCTCCTCGCGGCCCCGACCGCCGGCCTCTCCGCGCAGCTGCGCAAGCGTGGACACCACGGCTGCTTCGTCGACGGTCTCACCGCGAACATCCCCGGCACCAAGATCGTCGGCACCGCCAAGACGCTGCGGTTCGTGCCGTTCCGCGAAGACCTTTTCGCGTCGCACGGTGGCGGCTACAACGCCCAGAAGCGGGCGTTCGATGCGGTCGACGAGGGCGAGGTGATCGTGATCGACGCGCGCGGCGACGCCACGAGCGGCACCCTCGGCGACGTCATGGCCCTCCGCGCCCAGGTGCGCGGTGCGGCCGGCGTGGTCACCGACGGCGGCGTCCGCGACTTCGACGCCGTGGCTGCACTCGGCTTTCCCGTCTTCTCGCAGGGAGGGCACCCGTCCGTCCTCGGCCGCCGCCACGTGCCGTGGGAGGTCGACGTCACGATCGCGTGCGGCGGAGCAACCGTGCAGCCGGGCGACGTGATCGTCGGCGACGGCGACGGCGTGATCGTCATCCCGCCGGCACTCGTCGAGGAGATCGTCGACGCGGCGCTCGCTCAGGAGGACGAGGACTCGTGGGTCGCCGAGCAGGTGGCCGCCGGACATCCGGTCGACGGACTGTTCCCGATGAACGCGGAGTGGCGCGCTCGGTACGCCCTTCGTCTCGCTCCGCTCGCTCAGGAACCGGCAGAGAAATGAGTACGACAGCGACGAGCAAATCCGAGGTCGCGTACGAGTGGATCCGCTCGCGCATCACGGGTCACATGTTCAGCCCCGGGTACCGGCTCGTGCTGGGTTCGATCGCCGAAGACCTGAAGATGAGCGTCGTGCCGGTGCGCGAGGCGATCCGCCGCCTGGAGGCCGAGGGACTCGTCACGTTCGAACGCAACGTCGGCGCTCGGGTCACCCTCGTCGACGAGAGCGAGTACGCGCACACGATGCAGACGCTGGGCATCGTCGAGGGCGCCGCCACCGCCCTCTCCGCTCCCCTGCTCGACGAGGATGCACTCGACGAGGCGGTGCGCATCAACGACCGCATGGCGCGGATGCTGGAGCACTTCGACGCGCACGCGTTCACCGAGCTCAATCGGCAGTTCCACTCCGTGCTCTTCGAGCCGTGCCCCAACCCGCACCTGCTCGAGCTCGTGCATCGCGGATGGTCGCGGCTCTCCGGCATCCGCGACTCGACCTTCGCGTCGGTGCCCGGTCGCGCGCACCACTCCGTCGAGGAGCACACCCAGATCGTCGAACTGATCCGCATCGGCGCCGATCCGCTGGAGATCGAGCTCGCGGCCCGCAACCATCGCTGGCGCACGAGGGATGCCTTCCTCGATGCGCTGCACACCCGCACACCTCACACCGGCTTCCTTGACACCTCTGGAGACGAGTCATGACCGATTCCCGCATCCCCGCCGACCTGCCCGACCACATCCAGCACTACATCGACGGCGCCTTCGTCGACTCGGTCGACGGCGACACCTTCGACGTGCTCGACCCCGTCACCAACGAGACCTATACGACGGCGTCCGCCGGCAAGAAGGCCGACATCGACCTCGCGGTCGCCGCAGCCACGCGCGCGTTCCGCGAGGGCCCGTGGCCCCGGATGCTGCCGCGCGAGCGCTCGCGCGTTCTGCACCGCATCGCCGACATCGTCGAGTCGCGCGATGCTCGCCTCGCCGAGCTGGAGTCGTACGACTCGGGGCTGCCCATCACGCAGGCCCTCGGCCAGGCACGCCGCGCCGCCGAGAACTTCGGCTTCTTCGCCGACCTGATCGTCGCGCAGTCCGACGATGCCTTCAAGGTGCCCGGCAAGCAGATGAACTACGTCAACCGCAAGCCGATCGGCGTCGCCGGGCTCATCACCCCCTGGAACACGCCGTTCATGCTCGAGTCGTGGAAGCTCGGCCCGGCGCTCGCCACCGGCAACACCGTGGTGCTCAAGCCCGCCGAGTTCACGCCTCTGTCGGCGTCGCTCTGGGCGGGGATCTTCGAGGAGGCAGGGCTGCCGAAGGGCGTCTTCAACCTCGTCAACGGCCTGGGCGAAGACGCCGGTGACGCGCTCGTGAAGCATCCGGACGTCCCGCTCATCTCGTTCACCGGCGAGAGCCGCACGGGCCAGATCATCTTCGGCAACGCTGCGCCGTTCCTGAAGGGCCTCTCGATGGAGCTGGGCGGCAAGTCGCCGGCGGTCGTCTTCGCCGACGCCGACCTCGAGGCCGCGGTCGACGCCACCATCTTCGGCGTGTTCTCACTCAACGGCGAGCGCTGCACCGCGGGGTCCCGCATCATCGTCGAGCGGTCGATCTACGACGAGTTCGTCGAGCGCTATGCGGCTCAGGCAAAGCGCGTGAGGGTCGGCTACCCGCACGACCCCGCCACCGAGGTCGGCGCGCTCGTGCATCCCGAGCACTACGACAAGGTCATGAGCTACGTCGAGATCGGTAAGAGCGAGGGCCGCCTCGTCGCCGGCGGCGGCCGTCCGGACGGGTTCGAGGAGGGGAACTTCGTCGCCCCGACCGTCTTCGCCGACGTCTCCCCCGACGCGCGCATCTTCCAGGAGGAGATCTTCGGCCCGGTCGTCGCGATCACGCCGTTCGACTCCGACGAGGAGGCGCTCGCCCTCGCGAACAACACGAAGTACGGCCTCGCGGCGTACATCTGGACCAACGACCTGAAGCGCGCGCACAACTTCGCGCAGTCCGTCGAGGCGGGCATGGTGTGGCTCAACAGCAACAACGTGCGCGACCTGCGCACCCCGTTCGGCGGCGTCAAGGCATCGGGCCTCGGTCACGAGGGCGGTTACCGCTCGATCGACTTCTACACCGACCAGCAGAGCGTGCACATCACGCTCGGCGGGGCCCACAACCCCACCTTCGGCAAGAACTGACCAGAGAACCACAGCAAGGACGCTGACATGACCGACCGCCACGAGATGACCCTCACCTCCGCCGGCTACTACGTGAGCGAGGAGGCGCCGATCCAGACCGAGAACCCCATCGCGACGCCGCAGAGCACCCCGCCCGACATCCTGCGCTGCGCGTACATGGAGCTCGTCGTCACCGATCTCGCCGCCTCACGGCAGTTCTACGTCGACGTGCTCGGCCTGTACGTGACCGAGGAGGACGACGAGGCGATCTACCTGCGCTCCACCGAGGAGTTCATCCACCACAACCTCGTGCTGCGGAAGGGACCGGTCGCCGCGGTGGCCGCGTTCTCGTACCGCGTGCGCTCGGCCGAGGACCTCGACCTCGCGGTGTCGTTCTACTCGGAGCTCGGCTGCGACGTGCGCCGCGACCCGCAGGGCTTCGTGAAGGGCGTCGGCGACTCGGTGCGCGTCGTCGATCCGCTCGGCTTCCCGATCGAGTTCTTCCACCAGAGCGACCATGTCGAGCGGATGTCGTGGCGCTACGACCTGCACATCCCCGGCGAGCTCGTGCGCCTCGACCACTTCAACCAGGTCACGCCGGATGTCCCGCGCGCCGTGAAGTTCATGCAGGATCTCGGCTTCCGTGTCACGGAGGACATCCAGGACGACGAGGGCACGGTGTACGCCGCGTGGATGCGGCGCAAGCCGACGGTGCACGACACCGCGATGACCGGCGGCGACGGACCCCGCATGCACCACGTGTGCTTCGCGACCCACGAGAAGCACAACATCCTCGCGATCTGCGACAAGCTCGGTGCACTGCGGCGCTCCGACGCGATCGAGCGCGGCCCCGGCCGCCACGGAGTGAGCAACGCGTTCTATCTGTACCTGCGCGACCCCGACGGGCACCGCGTCGAGGTCTATACCCAGGACTACTACACGGGCGACCCCGACAACCCCGTCATCACGTGGGACGTGCACGACAACCAGCGCCGCGACTGGTGGGGCAATCCCGTCGTGCCCTCCTGGTACACGGATGCCTCTCTCGTGCTCGACCTCGACGGCAACCCGCAGCCGGTCGTCGCACGCACCGACAGCTCCGAGATGGCCGTCACGATCGGCGCCGACGGATTCTCGTACACTCGCGCCGACGAGGGCGAGAAGAAGCTCGGCAACCAGCTGTAACCCCCGGGTCGTTGAGCGAGGAGCGCAGCGACGAGACGAAACGCCTGACGAACAGGACACGGATGCTCTCGAATGAGATAATCACGCAGATCGCCGCCGAGCTCGCGGACGCCGACCGCACCCATGGGGTCATCCCGCGCATCACGGGCCGCTACCCCGAAGCGACGGTCGAGGACTCCTATGCCATTCAGGGCGTCTGGCGCGATGCGCAGATCGCCGCGGGGCGCCGCCTTGTCGGCCGCAAGATCGGCCTGACCTCCAAGGCGATGCAGCAGGCGACGGGCATCACCGAGCCCGACTACGGCGTCATGTTCGACGACACCGTGTACGAATCGGGGGCCGAGATCCCGACCGACCACTTCTCGAACGTGCGCATCGAGGTCGAGCTGGCGTTCGTGCTGAAGCGGCCGCTCGAAGGCCCTGACTGCACGCTCGACGACGCACTCACGGCGATCGACTACGCGGTCCCCGCGCTCGAGGTGCTCAACTCGCACATCGAGCTCGAGGGGCGCACGATCGTCGACACGATCAGCGACAACGCGGCGTACGGCGCGATGGTGCTGGGCGAGGTGCGCAAGCGACCCGACGAGATCGACCTGCGCTGGGTTCCGGGCGTCCTCTCGCGCAACGGCGAGATCGAGGAGACCGGGGTCGCTGCGGGAGTGCTCGGTCATCCGGCCACGGGCGTGGCCTGGCTGGCGAACAAGTTCCACCAGCACGGCGCGCGCCTCGAGGCGGGCGAGATCATCCTGGCAGGATCGTTCACGCGCCCGATGTGGGTGTCGCGCGGCGACGAGGTGCTGTGCGACTACGGACCGATGGGAACCATCACATGCCGCTTCGTCTAGACCCGTCGTTCCGCGAGGCGCTCGCGGAATCCGATCGCCCCCTCATCGGGATGTGGGCCTGCTCGGGCAGTCCGCTGGTGACCGAGGTCGCCGCGGGGTCGGGCCTGGACTGGCTGCTGATCGACATGGAGCACTCCGCCAACACCCTCGAGTCGACCCTGGTGCAGCTGCAGGTCGTCGCGGCGTATCCGATCACACCGGTCGTGCGGGTGCCGTCGAACGACCCCGTGTCGATCAAGCAGGTGCTGGATCTGGGCGCACAGAGCATCATCGTCCCCATGGTGTCGTCGGCCGAGGAGGCCCGCGCCGCGGTCGCCGCCACCCGCTACCCGCCGGAGGGCGTCCGCGGCGTCGGCAGCGCTCTCGCCCGCAGCGCCCGGTGGAACCGCGTCGACGGCTACCTCCGCGACTCCACTCGGCATACCTCGCTCACGGTGCAGATCGAGACCGCGGACGGCGTCGCCGCGGCATCCGAGATCGCGGCGATCGACGGAGTCGATGCCGTCTTCGTCGGCCCCTCCGATCTCTCGGCGTCGATGGGCCTGCTGGGCCAGCAGACGCATCCCGACGTGCTCGCCGCCGTCGAGAGCGTGTTCGCAGCGGTGAGCGAGGCGGGAAAGCCCGTCGGTGTGAATGCGTTCGACCCTGCCGCCGCTGACGCGTACATCGACGGAGGCGCTGACTTCGTGGCGGTCGGTGCCGACGTCGCGCTCCTGGCGAGGGCGTCCGAAACCCTCGCGGCGCGGTTCATCCCGGCATCCGATGCGGCCGACCGCGACAGCTACTGAGAGCGAGGCATCACGGCGCGCCCGGTGCCAGGATGGTCTGATGCACACGAGTGACCCGGCGCCATGATCCGCGCTCTCGCCGCGATGCAGGACCGCGGGTTCCGCTGGTTCTTCCTCGCTCGCGCCATCACCATGATCACCGGGTCGATGTCGTCGATCGCCCTGGCGTTCGCGGTGCTCGAGATCGACAATGATCCGCAGTCGCTGTCTCTCGTGCTGGCCGCCTTCACGCTCAGCAACATCGTCTTCCTGCTGTTCGGCGGCGTCGTGGCCGATCGACTGCCTCGGGCGCTCATCATCCAGTCCTGCTACGTGATCGACATCGTGAGCATCGGCACGATGGCCGCACTGCTCTTCAGCGGCACGGCGACCATCCCGCTCCTCGCGCTGCTCTCGGTTCTAAACGGGGCGTCGACCGCCTTCGTGCTCCCGGCGATGCAGGGCATCATCCCGCAGCTGACGACGCCGGAGCACCTGCAGCAGGCGAACGCCATGCTGTCGTTCGCGCGCTCGGCGACGACGATCGGCGGCCCCATCATCGCCGGCATCGTCGTCGCGACCGCAGGCCCCGCCTGGGTCATGGTCTCGCAGGCCGTCGCGTGGGCGCTCGCGATCCCGATCCTCGCGATGGTCCGCCTTCCCTCGCCCGTGCACGGCGGCGGCACGTCGCTGTTCCACGACCTCCGTGTCGGCTGGCAGGAGTTCTCGAGCCGCACCTGGCTGTGGACGATCGTCGTGGCGTTCATGATCATGAACGCCATCCACATCGGAGCCTGGGGCGTCGTCGGCCCGTACATCGCGAAGAACGACGACCGGCTCGGCGTCGCCGGTTGGGGGTGGGTCGTGAGCGCCGAGGGCCTCGGCATCCTGCTCATGACGCTCGTGCTGATGTGGTTCCCGCTGAAGCGACCGCTGCGCTACGGCATGATCGGCATGGCGACGTTCGCGATCCCGCTCACGGTGCTCGGCGCCCACCCCGCCGTCGTGCTCCTGGCTATCGCCGCGTTCCTCGCGGGAGCGGGCGCCGACGTCTTCAGCACCGGATGGAACGTCGCCATGATGGAGAACGTGCCGGGCGACAAGCTCTCGCGCGTCTACAGCTACGACATGCTCGGCAGCTACGTGGTGCTGCCCGTCGGCACCCTCGTGTACGGCTGGCTGGTCACGCACAGCGACGTCGTCACCGTGCTGCTCTGGTCGGGTGCCGTGTACGCCGCGGTCGCACTGCTGGCTCTCGCCGTGCCCAGCGTCTGGCGCATGGGTCGCCCGGCCGAAGCCCTCGGCTCGGGGCACGACGGGTTGGCGGATTCATAGCAATCCGGGCGAGACTGTGAGCATGACCTTCGCCGCGCTCCAGCCCCTCGCCGACCGTGCCGCACTGTTCACCGCCCTTCGTCAGGACGCCCTGGCGCAGGAGCTCGAGAAGCTCGGCGACAACCGCTGGGATGCCGACATGGCCGCCGGCACCATCACCTTCACGTCGAACGCAGACGCCGCACGTCAGCTCGTCGCCCGCGCGCACCTCATCGCGACGATCGCTCCCGGCCCCCGCTCGCTGCTCTGGGCATGGGCGCACCCGCAGGGCGACCCCACCGGGATCGCCCTCCAGCTGCGCGACTACGGCACCGAGCACGGCATTCCTGCGCTCAGCGACGCCGAGCTGCCCTTCCCCGCCGACGCCGGTGGCGATGACTGGATCGCGGCCGCCGGCCACACCGTCGGCGCGGTCGCCGTCGAACTGACCGGCCGCTCCCCGTACTACGTCGCCCCGGTGGGTGGCGGGACCTCGGCCGTGTTCCTCCTCGACGCCCCGATCGCGCCACTCACGGTCGCCGCAGCCGCGATCGCGCTCCCGCGCATCCTCTCGGGTCTCGCTCTTCCCGACGCACGCACCTCGGTGTGGGACGCCGCGCGCCTCGCCGGCTGGAACCTCAGCTGGAGCGACGAGTCGTTCTCGGGTGCGACCGTGACCGACTCGAGCGGGACGGCGACCTTCCGCTTCGACGATCAGGCTCGCATCGCGAACATCGAGAGCAGCCTTCAGCCACAGGGCTGAGCGAGCGTCGCCAGCGCGTCAGCGTCTCAGACGCTGGCGGGCGGGTGTCGACGATCCCGGGCGCCCCGAGCCTGCACGGCGCGTCAGCGGCCCAGACGCTGGCGGGCCGTCTTCATGCCCTCCCCGATCGGCACATGCCGGGTGGCGGCTGCGAGACCGAATGCCGGCATGTCGACGTACACGGCTTCGAGATCCTTCGTCGGCACCTGATACGTCTCATGCCACACCCCCACGCTGCCCGTGCCCTGCAGGGTGCGCATGAAGTCACGCCAGGGCTGCAGGTGCGGGGCCTCGCGATCGGCCGCGAATCGCTGGAGATGCTCTGGGCTCTCCCAATACGTGAGCAGCAGCGTCGTCCTGCCGAACCAGTTCTGCATGCCGAGCATGCCCGCGTCGGGGTGCGTCATCAGGTGCTGCAGCATGGGCGGCATCCTGCTCGCCGTCCACATGACCCTCCCGACCTGCCACCATTTGTTGGCCCGCATCCCGATCAGGAACACCGTGACGTCGGAGCGCTCGACGGATGCCGTGAACCGTCCGGGGAAGACCTGCTGAGCCATGCGCGACCTTTCGAGAGAGATATTCCGTAACGCTGTTACCAAACAACGTTACGGTACGATCGGATGCATGGCAAGACCTTCCCTCTACGACGATGCGCTGCGGGAGCGCCTACTCGCGGCGACCGCGGCGATGGTCGACGAGAAGGGCCCGGAGCGGGTCAGCCTCCGTGAGATCGCCCAGACCGCCGGTACGTCGACATCGGCCGTGTACGCCCTGTTCGGCGGGAAGAACGAGATGCTCGTCGCCGTCATCGAGAACGGCTTCGCCTCGTTCGGTGACTCCCAGGCCGCGGTCGAGGCCGCAGGGCTGCGCGCTCTCGGTCTCGCCTATCGGGACTGGGCGACGAAGAACCCGGCCCTGTACCGCCTGATGTTCAACGGAGCGATCACGACGCTCATCGACTGCCGACCCGACGACGAGAAGACCGGAGCCGCAATGGCACCCCTCATCCGCACCCTCGCAGAGCGCGTTCCCGCGGACAGAGTGGCCGTAGCCGCGCTGACGGTCTGGGCGCAGGTGCACGGAGCCGTGAGCCTCGAGCTCGCCGCCGTCACACCGGTCGCGGTCGATTGGGATGCCGTCTACGAGGAGGTCGTCACGGCCGTCGAACGGGCCTTCCCGCTCCCCTGAGCCACGGCCGGCCGCCGGTCTTGCTGCCGATAGGGTGGCCTACGACCTCGTCGACGACAGGCTCCGCGCGAAAACGGGCGAACTGTATGACGCAGTGCGGTCGAAGATCTCGGGCAGGGCCTCCGACCACTGACCTGCGTGTCGCAGAAATGCGGCGGCGTCGCAGGAATCCGGAGAATCCCTGCGACGCCGGAGCTTTTCTGCGACCGCAGCGCGCGTCAGACCAGCCGCTCCGCGGCCTCCACCACGTTCGTCATGAGCAGCGCGACGGTCATCGGTCCCACGCCGCCCGGGTTCGGCGACACCCAGCCCGCGACCTCGGCCACGTCGGGGTGCACGTCGCCGAAGACGAGGTTCTTGCCCGTCTCCGGGTCGGTCTCGCGCGTCACACCCACATCGAGCACCGCGGCCCCCGGCTTGACGTCCTCGGCACGGATGAGGTGCTTCACGCCCGCCGCGGCCACGATCACATCGGCCTCGCGCAGGTAGCGCGGCATGTCGACCGTGCCCGTGTGGGTCAGGGTGACGGTGGCGTTGAGGTCGCGGCGCGTGAGCAGCAGGCCGATCGACCGACCGATCGTCACGCCGCGGCCGACGACGACCACGTGCTTGCCCTTCAGGTCGTAGCCGTTGCGCAGCAGCAGCTCGATCACCCCCCGCGGCGTGCACGGCAGCGGCGTGTGGATCGGGCTGTTCACGTTGAGCACCAGACGACCCAGGTTGGTCGGGTGCAGACCGTCGGCATCCTTCGCCGGGTCGATCCGCTCGAGGATCGCGTCGGTGTCGATGTGCTTCGGCAGCGGCAGCTGCACGATGTAGCCGTGGCAGCTGTCGTCGGCGTTGAGCTCGTCGATCAGCGCTTCGACATCGCCCTGCGTCGCATCGGCCGGCAGTTCGCGCTGGATCGAGTTCATGCCGATCGCCTCGGACTGACGGTGCTTCATCCCGACGTAGAGCTGGGATGCCGGGTCGGCGCCGACCAGCACCGTGGCGATGCCCGGGACGATGCCCTTCTCCTTCAGCGCGGCGACCCGCTCGGTCAGCTCGGCCTTGATCGCGGCCGACGCCGCCTTGCCGTCGAGAACGCGAGCGGTCACTGCTGCAGGTCCGGGTACAGCGGGAACGCGGCGGCGAGCGCGTCGACCCGTGCGCGGAGCGCCTCGATGTCGGCGCCGGGGATCAGCGCGAGCGCGATCACGTCGGCGACCTCGGTGAACTCGGCGTCGCCGAACCCGCGCGTCGCGAGCGCGGGCGTGCCGATGCGAAGACCCGACGTCACCATCGGCGGACGGGGGTCGTTCGGAACCGCGTTGCGGTTCACGGTGATGTGGATCTCGTGCAGCAGGTCCTCGGCCTGCTTGCCGTCGAGCTCGGCGTCGCGCAGGTCGACCAGCACGAGGTGCACATCGGTGCCGCCCGAGCGGACGCCGATGCCGGCATCCTTGACGTCCTGCTGAGAGAGTCGCTCGGCGATGATCGACGCGCCGCGCAGGACGCGCTGCTGACGCTCCGCGAACTCGGGGGTCGCGGCGAGCTTGAACGCGGTCGCCTTCGCGGCGATCACGTGCATGAGCGGACCGCCCTGCTGCCCCGGGAACACCGCGGTGTTGATCTTCTTGGCGATGTCGGCGTCGTTGGTGAGGATGAAGCCCGAGCGGGGGCCGCCGATCGTCTTGTGCACGGTCGACGACACGACGTGCGCGTGCGGCACGGGGTTCGGGTGCAGACCGGCGGCGACGAGCCCGGCGAAGTGCGCCATGTCGACCCAGAGCAGCGCACCGACCTCGTCGGCGATCGCGCGGAAGGCCTCGAAGTCGAGGGTGCGGGGATACGCCGACCAGCCGGCGATGATGACCTTCGGCTTGTGCTCGAGGGCGAGGCGGCGCACCTCGTCCATGTCGATGACCGAGGTCTCGGGGTTCACGCCGTAGGCGACGATGTCGTAGAGACGGCCGGAGAAGTTGATCTTCATGCCGTGCGTGAGGTGTCCGCCCTGGTCGAGCGACAGACCGAGCAGGGTGTCGCCGGGGCGGGCGATCGCATGCAGGACGGCGGCGTTGGCGGACGCACCGGAGTGCGGCTGGACGTTCGCGAACTCGGCACCGAAGAGGTCCTTGGCGCGCTGGATGGCGAGCTCCTCGGCGACGTCGACCTCTTCGCAGCCGCCGTAGTAGCGCCGGCCGGGGTAGCCCTCGGCGTATTTGTTCGTCAGGACGGACCCCTGCGACTGCAGCACGGAGACGGGCACGAAGTTCTCGGACGCGATCATCTCGAGGAAGGTCTGCTGACGCTTCAGCTCACGGTCGAGGACCTCGGCGATCTCGGGGTCGACCTCGGCGAGCGGGGCGTTGAAGTAACGGTCGGTCATGGTGACATGCTCCTCTGACAACGGAATCGAAGGGTGTTCCTATCGGCCCAGGCGCGCGGTCGAAGTCCGTGGTCAGTCGCTCCCCGGTGGTAGTCCACCCAGACGCCAGTCGCGACGGTTCGAGCATACCGGATCGGCCCTGTCGTGGCGGTGTGTCCGCAGGGTAGGTTTTGTTCATGGTCCTTCCCCTCCCCCTCGTCCCCCTTCCCGTCTCCGCCATCGTCGGCGAGGGCCGGATGCCGGTCACCGAGAGCATGCGAGTCATCGGCGACTCCCCCGCCGCGATCCAGCTGATGGATGCCGTGGCGCACCGCACCGGCATCCGCCTCACCACCACCGACGTCGCGGAGCCCGGGGCGGTCACCCTGCGCGTGGAGTCCGGCGCGGCGCCGACGGAGGGATACCGCCTCTCGATCGGCGAGAACCTGCAGATCGTCGGCGGCGACGAGGCCGGACTCTTCTACGGTGTGCAGACCCTCCTGCAGCTGTTGACCGAGGAGAGCGGCGTGTGGAGCCTGCCCCGTGTCGAGATCACCGACGCCCCCCGATTCCCGCGGCGCGGGGTCATGCTCGACGTCACCCGTCACTTCTTCGACGTCGCCGAGGTGAAGCGCTTCATCGACGAGACGAGCGCACTGAAGTACAACCACCTGCACCTGCACCTCAGCGACGACCAGGGCTGGCGCATCCAGATCGAGTCGTGGCCGAGGCTCACCGAGCTGTCGTCGGCGTCGGCTGCGGACGGCGACCGCGGCGGCTTCTACACGAAGGACGAGTACCGCGACATCGTGGCGTATGCGGCGGCGCGGCACATGATCGTCATCCCCGAGATCGACCTCCCCGGGCACACGCACGCGATCGGCGTCGCGTACCCCGAGCTCGTCGAGGAGCCCGTGCTCAACGACGCCCTCGTGTCGCAGGCCAAGGAGCTCGACCAGCCGCTTCCTGTGAAGGGCGAGCCGTACCTGGGCTGGGGCGTCGGCCACTCGAGCGTCCGGATCCATGAGGAGCGCACCTACGAGTTCGTGCGCGACGTCGTCCGCGAGCTCGTCGAGCTGACGCCCGGCCCGTACATCCACATCGGCGGCGACGAGTCGCTCGGCACCCCGCAGGCCGACTTCGACCTGTTCGCCGAGCGCGCGACCGCCATCGTGGTCGAGGAGGGGAAGATCCCTGTCGCCTGGCACGAGATGGGCTCGGCCACCGGCATCGCCGAGGGCACCGTCGGACAGTACTGG
Source organism: Microbacterium sp. SZ1 (assembly GCF_002362255.1). Classification (GTDB taxonomy): domain Bacteria; phylum Actinomycetota; class Actinomycetes; order Actinomycetales; family Microbacteriaceae; genus Microbacterium. The sequence goes on from NZ_LPVV01000034.1 coordinate 162,997, forward strand.
GGCATGACGACACCCTCCGAGACGCACGCCAACGAGGCTGCCCGCTTCGTGGAACGGGGCGGCGCGCTGATCGTCTCTGCCGCTGACGCCGCCTACCTCGATATGAAGTACACCCCGGACTTCCCCCTCGGACTCACCTGGGCCGCCGTCGTCGACGTGCAGCGCGCGTACTCATGGGACCCGGTGGCCGTGCTCGACGTGCCCGACAGCGCCATCCTCGGCATCGAGGCGCCGCTGTGGAGCGAGACCACCCGCACCTACGCCGACGTCGAGCAGCTCGTGTTCCCGCGCGCGGCGGCTCTCGCGGAGGTGGCGTGGTCGCCGCGGGACGGCGAGGGCCGCGACTGGGAGTCGTTCCGCGGACGCATCGCCTCGCTCGCGCCGGGATGGCGTGCTCGCGGCGTGAACTTCCATGCCTCGCCCGAGATCGACTGGACCTCGCCCGAGATCGACGGGGTCGAGCAGTGACGGTGGAGCAGACCGCGTCAGGATCTCTCGTCATCCACCGAGCGCGGCTGGTGGATGACGGCGCCATCGCCGACGACGCCTGGGTGCGCATCGAGGACGGCCTCGTCGTCGCGACCGGCACCGGCACTACGTGGGATGCGGCTGATCGCGTCGTCGACGCGCAGGAGGCCGCCGGTGAAGGTGCGATTCTGACCCCGGGCTTCGTCGACATCCACGGGCACGGCGGAGCGGGCGCGTCGTTCGACGACGGCGTCGACGCGATCCGCACAGCCCGCTCCCTGCATCGCGCACACGGCACGACCCGAGCCGTGGTGTCGCTCGTCACGGCGCCGCTCGACGACCTCGCTCGTCGCGTCGGCGAGATCGCCGAGCTGACGCGCAGCGACCGCGACATCCTCGGCTCACACCTCGAGGGGCCCTTCCTCGATCCGGGCCACCACGGCGCCCATGAGCCGAGCCTGCTCCGGGCGCCGGTGGCGGACGACGTGAGCCGGCTTCTCGACGCCGGCGCGGGCACCGTGCGCCAGGTCACGATCGCACCCGAGCTGCCGGGAGGACTCGATGCCGTGCGGCTGATCGTCGAGTCGGGAGCGGCGGCGGCCGTCGGACACACCGACGCCGACGCCGACATGGCCCGAGCGGCGTTCGATGCCGGGGCATCGATCCTCACGCACGCGTTCAACGCGATGCCGGGCATCCATCATCGCGCGCCCGGCCCCGTGCTGACCGCGGCGGCCGACCACCGCGTCGTGCTCGAGGCGATCGCCGACGACGTGCACCTCGATCCTCATGTCGTGAAGCTGCTGTTCGACTCCGCCCCCGACCGCGTCGCGCTGATCACCGATGCGATGGCCGCGGCGGGCAGCGCCGACGGGCACTACGACCTCGGCGCCGTCAGCGTGACCGTCGAGGACGGCATCGCCCGCGCGGACGACACCGGATCGATCGCCGGCTCGACGCTCACGCAGGACGTCGCGCTGCAGCGCGCGGTGGCGGCCGGCATCCCGCTCCCCGTCGCGGTGCGCGCTCTCACCCGTACACCCGCGTCCGCGGTCGGACACGGCGAGCGGATCGGCGCACTCGCCCCCGCGTACGCCGGCGACGCGGTGCTGCTGGATGCGGAGCTGCGCGTCGCGCGCGTCTGGGTGGGCCGACTCCCCTAGCCCGCTGCGCGACGACGCGCAGCTCTGCGCTCTCCGGTCTTCTTCAGGGTGGAGGGCCGCCTTTCCCCAGAATGGCGGCCCCCGCGCTTCCCCTCTCAGAGCCGGCGGGCCGGGAACTCCTCCCCCGAGGCGCCCGACCCGCCGTTCACCGGTGCTCATGCCCCTCGGCACCAGCGCCTGATCCTCCGCCCCCCGGTGGAGGACCACGGCTGTCTCTACGGGATGAGACGACGGTCCCGCCGATTCATTACGCCACTTCTCAGATTTTCTTCGAGATTTTTCTCCGATCCTGTGCGCAGTCGCTCTGATCAGGTCTTTTCCTGGACGCGACCTCTCGATGAGAGTTCAATCCCGGGGTGGCGAACCTGAAAGATCGGAGAGAGAATGGATAAGGCGCGTGATGAAGGACGGTCTCACGCGTCTCTTCATGTGGAGACGCATCCGCTCTCCATGACAGATGGATGACAGTGAGCCAGGACACCACCGCGACCCAGAAGGCCTCGAACGACGAGACCATCGCCGATGCCGACCTCGTGCTGCGCACCCGGTCGGGTGACGCCGCCGCCTTCGGGGAGCTCTGGCGACGCCACTACCCGTCCGGCATGTCCGTCGCCCGCTCCATCACCTCATCCATCGACCCCGACGACCTGGTCCAGGAGTCGTACACGCGCATCTATCAGGCGATCATCAAGGGCGGCGGCCCCAACGGATCGTTCCGCGCGTACCTGTTCACCAGCATCCGCAACACCGCAGCCGCGTGGGGGCGCTCACGACGCGAGTCGGCCATCGACGAGCTCGACACCGTCGCCGACCCCGACAGCACAGAGCAGGCCACCAACGAGGCCCTCGACCGCAGTCTCACCGCTCAGGCCTTCCGCAGCCTCCCCTCACGGTGGCAGGAGGTGCTCTGGTACACCGAGATCGAGCAGATGAAGCCTGCCGAGGCAGGCCCTCTCCTCGGCATGAAGGCGGGCGCCGTCTCGCAGCTCGCGTTCCGCGCCCGCGAGGGTCTGCGGGAGGCGTGGATCCAGGCGCATCTGCGCAGTGCGGAGCCGGGCTCCGACTGCCAGTGGACCATCGAGCACCTCGGCGCGTACTCGCGCGGCAATCTCGGCGTGCGCGACAGGAAGCGTCTCGACGCGCACCTCGAAGACTGCGCGCGCTGCATGATCGTCGCCGCGGAGGCCAAGGACGTCTCGACACGCCTCGCCCTCGTGCTCCTTCCGCTGGTGCTGGGCGTCACCGGAGCGACCGGGTACCTGGCCACCCTGCAGGGCGGCGGGGCGCCGGTCGTCGCGCTGGCCGCGATGCCATCGGCCGTGACCGAGGGCGCCGTCACCGTGGGCAGCGGCGCTGTCGCCGCCGGAAGCTCCGCAGGAGCAGGCGCCGGCGGAGCAGGCGGAGGCGCCGGAGCAGGTGGCACCGGTGGCGCGGGCGCTGCAGGCGGAGGCGTGCTCAGCGGAGTGGGCGCCCTGGTCGGTGCGGGCTCGGCCGCCCTCATCGTCGCCGGTGTCGTGACCGCCGCGACCATCGTTCCGGGTCTCGTCGGCGCGAACCCGGCCGCGTCGTTGCCGAGCGCGGGCGACAGCGACTCGTCATCGATCAGCGCCGATGTCGGCCCCGACGAAGCCATGGCCGCCGACGAGCCCGTCGCGGTCGAGACGCCGGCCCCCGAGCCCGTCATCCCGCCGGTCGAGGCTCCGGTGACTCCCGAGCCCGCCGAGGATCAGGCACCCACGACGGCTCCCGCGTCGGCCGCGCCCGTCGCTCCGGTCGCACCGCCCGTCACCGCACCCGGTGACGAGGAGCCCGAGACCGAGGAGCCCGGAAGCGGAGACCCCGGCACCGAAGAGCCGGGGACGGAGGAGCCCGGCTCACCCGTCGTCCCGACCGCCCCCGTGGAGTTCGGCGCGGCGGACATCTGCCTCGACGACGACCTCGTCACCCACGTCTCCGTCGGCGTGCTCGGCACGGCCGGCACCGAGGTGGACGCGCTCCTCGACGGAGGGAGCGGCGGCGCCGATGGCACGCAGCTCGGAGCATCCGGCGCCGGGACGATCAGCCTCCGTCCGTCTCTCACGCAGATCATCCTGGGCTCGACCGTCGAGGTTCACTACGTCACCCTCGACGGCCCGGTTCTGCCGAGCAGGACGACACTCGACGGCCTCGGCGTGACCCTGGATGCCGTGCTCCTCGCACCCGCCTGCGGACTTCCCGCCGACGTCCCGGCCGACGCCGAGGTTCCGACAGAGGCCACGCCGCCGACGGATGCCGCGACCACGCCCGCCCCCGTCGTCGAGCCCGCGCAGGCACCGGCAGAGCAGGCACCGGCAGAGCAGGCACCGACAGAACAGGCACCGCAGGCACCCGCCGAGCAGGCACCGCAGGCACCCGCCGAGCAGGCGCCCGTCGAATCGGCCCCGACCGAGAGCGAGACGGCCGCGGGGGTCGATGCTCCCATCCAGGACCCCCTCGTCGACGAGACCGCAGAGCCCGCGCTTCCCCTTCCCTGAGCTCCGCCGGCAGGAAAGCAGCACCCCTCGGAGGCGGATCGGCCTGTTCCCGGAGAATTAGACTGGAATCATGCCCGAGCAACCCTCCGCCGTACCCGGCGTGAACCGCCCGACCATCACCGCGCTCGACGTGATCCGCTCGATCGTCCTGGTGATCTCCGTCGCGACGCTCGCGCTCTGGGGCTTCGCCACCTGGCCGCTGCCCTGGAACATCGTCCTCGGCATCGGAGCACCGGTTCTCGTCATCCTGGTGTGGGCGCTGTTCCTCTCGCCGCGACCCGTGCTGCGTCTGCATCCCTTCCTCCGCGCGGCCGTCGAACTCCTCATCTATGTCAGCGTCACGATCGCGTGGTGGCTCATGGATCAGCCTGTCGTGGGCCTCGCGTTCGCGCTCGTCGCGGTGGGTGCCGGGGTCGTGAGCGGACGGCGGCGCATCGCATGACGACCGGCATCCGCTCTTCCGGGGCGGCTCTTCGGCCGTGAGGACGCGACGATGACGACGACGTCCGGCCCGACGACCCTCGATCTGCTCGTCGACGCGCTCGGCGACATCGTCGACACCGACGGCGCGTCTCTCGAACAGGCCAGAGCCGACAGCTCCGGTCACGCCGCGGACGGGCGGCCGATCGCCGTGGTGCATGCCGAGACCGTGACGCACGTGCAGACCGTCATGCGCATCGCCTCCGAGACGCGCACTCCCGTGGTCGTCCGAGGAGCAGGCACGGGACTCGCGGGGGCGGCCAACGCCGGCGCCGGCGAGATCGTCCTCTCCACCCGCCGTATGACCGCGATCCGCGAGGTGCGGCCCGACGACCTGCTCGCGGTCGTCGAACCCGGCATCCTCAACGCCGAGCTCAACGACGCCCTGGCGGAGCACGGCCTCTGGTGGGCGCCCGACCCCGCCAGTCGCGCCATCTCGACGGTCGGCGGCAACATCGCGACGGGTGCGGGCGGGCTGCTGTGCGCGAAGTACGGCGTCGTACGCGATGCGGTGCTCGGCATCGATCTCGTTCTCGCCGACGGGCGCCTGCTGCACCTCGGTCACCGCAGCGTGAAGGGCGTCACCGGCCTCGACCTCACCTCCCTCGTCATCGGCTCGGAGGGCACTCTCGGTGTGGTCGTCGGGGCCACGCTGAAGCTCCGCCGCCTCGTCGCCGGAACGACCTGCACGATCGCAGCCGTCTTCCCCGACGTGCGCCGTGCGGCTGCCGCCTCCGCCGCCGTGACGGCATCCGGGGTCCAGCCCGCGATCATGGAGCTGATGGATGCCGCGAGCCTCGCCGCCGTCGCGGCCCTGCTCGACCTGCCCTCCTCCACTATCGGCAGCGCTCAGCTGACCATTCAGACCGACGGGCCGGCCGCCGCCGCCGAAGCGGCGGTGATCGCCGAGATCCTCGAGGCTCACGACGGCACCGTTCAGGTGTCGTCCGACCGCGAGGAGGGCGAGCGTCTGCTGGCCATCCGCCGCTCGATGCACGCCGCCATGGCATCACTGGGTACGACGCTGATCGAAGACGTCTCGGTGCCTCGGAGCGCCATGCCCGCGATGTTCGACGAGATCGCCCGCATCGAGCAGGCGTACGGGATCACCATCCCCACGGTCGCTCATGCCGGCGACGGCAACCTGCACCCGAACTTCATCTTCGAGGGCACGGAGACGCCCGCGCACATCTGGGAGGCGGCAGACGAGCTGTTCCGTGCCGCCCTCGCACTGGGGGGCACCCTGACCGGGGAGCACGGCATCGGCACGCTCAAGAGCCGCTGGCTCGCCGACGAGCTCGGCGACGACCAGTGGCAGCTGCAGCGGCAGATCGCGCGCGTCTTCGATCCGCTCGGCATCCTCAACCCGGGAAAGGTGTTCGCCGCCGATGCCTGACATCCACGTCAGCGCCGCCGTGATCCTCGACAGAGACGGTCGCGTGCTCGTCGTGCGCAAGCACGGCACGACCCGGTTCATGCAGCCCGGCGGCAAGCCGGAAGCCGGTGAGACCCCGGCGCAGACGCTCATCCGGGAGCTCCACGAAGAGCTCGGCCTGCGTCTCGCCGACGCCGATCTCGCTCCGCTCGGCCGCTTCGTGTCGGCCGCGGCGAATGAACCCGGTCACCGCGTGATCGCCGACGCCTTCGCCGTCGACATCGCGCACGCCGACGTGACCGTGCAGGCCGAGCTCGCCGAGCTGCGCTGGATCACGCCTCAGGATGCCGAGACGCTGCCGCTCGCGCCGCTCAGCGTCGAGCACCTGCTCCCGCTCGCCTGGTCGCGCGGAAGCTGAGGGGCGCGCACCCGGACCTGAGGGATGCCCCGGGTCAGATGCCCTGCCAGGCGGGCTTGTTCGCGAAGGTGTAGCGGTAGTAGTCAGCGAGCTTCAGTCGAGACGCCGCCGCCTCGTCGACCACGACGGTCGCGTGCGGGTGCAGCTGGATCGCCGAGCCCGGGAGGATCGCCGACAGCGGCCCCTCGACGGCATCCGCCACGGCCTGGGCCTTGCCCTCGCCGAACGCGAGCAGGACGAGGTGGCGCGCGCGCAGGATCGTCCCGAGCCCCTGGGTGATGCAGTGCATCGGCACGTCGTCGATCGAGTTGAAGAAGCGCGCATTGTCCTCGCGCGTCTGCTCCGTGAGCGTCTTCACCCTGGTGCGCGAGGCGAACGACGACCCGGGCTCGTTGAAGCCGATGTGGCCGTCGGTGCCGATGCCGAGGATCTGGAGGTCGACGCCGCCGGCCTCCTCGATCGCCTTCTCGTAGTCCTCGCCCGCGTGCTGGATCGTCGCCTCGGCGCCATTCGGGACATGGATGCGCCGGGGGTCGAGACCCAGCGGCTCCACGACCTCCTTGGTGATCACCGAGCGGTAGCTCTCCGGGTGCGCGGGGTCGAGACCGACGTACTCGTCGAGCGCGAATCCCCGCACCCGCGAGACATCGCGACCGGCGAGCTGCGTGCGCAGCGCCTGGTACACGGGCAGCGGTGTGGATCCCGTCGCGAGGCCGAGCACGGCATCCGGACGCGCGTCGATGAGGTCGACGATCTCGGCGGCGACCAGGGCGCCCGCTGCGGCGGCGTTCTCGACGATGACGACTTCAGCCATGGGTGACGATCTCCTTGAGTGGTGTGGTGGCTCCGACGAGCGCGGCGCCGACGGCAGCCGCGGGCGAGCCGAGCGGCAGCAGTTCGATCCGGTCGTCGAGGTGGAGGGAGCGCATGAATGCCGAGGCCTCCGCACCCGCGTGCAGGGCATCTCGGACGCCGGTCTCGAGGTGGGCGCCGAGAGCCGTCAGGCCCCCGCCGATAATGACGCGCTCGACGTCGGCCGAGAGCACCAATGCCCGGACGGCCGCCGCCGCGCCGTGGAACAGGTCGGCGCGCAGCGATACGGCGAGCGGATCGCCCTCGTTCGCGGCGTCGAGGATGTCGCGCACGGGGTGAGCGCCGGGGCGTCCCCAGGCCTTCGCCAGGGCGCCGCCGCCGCAGAACGTCTCGATGCAGCCGCGCTGACCGCAGCCGCACAGGCGACCGGCCGGGTCGACCGAGAGGTGACCCACCTCCCCCGCGGTGCCGCGGGCACCTCGCCAGATGGCGCCGTCGACGACGATGCCGGCGGCCACTCCGGTGCCGAGGTTCAGGTACGCCATCGATCCTTCGATGCGACGCAGCGCAGCGGCGCCGAGCGCAGCCGCTTTCACGTCGTTCTCGACGCGCACGGTCGCGCCGAGCCGGGCGGCGACGCGCTCGGCGAGGTCGAGCGACTCGACTCCGAGATTCACCGCGTGCAGCACCCGTCCGGATACCGAGTCCACGAGTCCGGGGATGCCGATGCCCACGGAGTCGATGTCGGCGACGGTCACACCGGCCTCGACGGCGAGATCGAGCACGGCGGCCGAGATGCTCTCGACGACGGCATCCTCACCCCAGCCGGTCGGGCGCCGCAGTCGCGTGAGGATCTCGCCCGACGGTGCGACGGCGACCGCGTCGATCTTGGTGCCGCCGACGTCCAGGCCGACGCGAATGCGTCGACCGGCGAGGTCGACGGTGATGGCATCCGTCATCGGATGGTGCTCCCGCCCCGGGTCGAGTCGAGGGCGCCGCTCACGAGACGCCCAGCTGGCCGGACAGGACCATCACTGCGGCGCCGCGCAGCACGATGTCGGACTGCAGAGTGCGCCGGATGACGACGTCTTCGAACACGCCCTCGAGCGTGCGGGCGTGCAGAGTCTCCACCGCCGCGTCGATGAGGACGCCGTCGAGCAGGTCGCCCTGCCCCGACAGCACGACCTCGGAGAGGTCGAGCGCGGCCACGATGGGGGCGATGGCGATGGCCATCCGCGTCCCCGCGTCCCGGAGGATGTCGTCGCGGGAGTCCGGTGCGGCCTCGATCGCCGCGCGCAGGCGGCTCTCGCTGAGCCAGGCCTCGAGGCATCCGTCCTTGCCGCATGCGCACCGCGGGCCTCCGTCGGTGCCGACGACCACGTGACCGATCTCACCGGCGGCGAACCGGCTGCCGAGCAGCGGCTGGCTGCCGGTGATGACGCCGGCGCCCACGCCTCGCCCGATCTTGATGAGCATGAAGTCGGCCTCGGCGTCGCCGAAGGTGTACTCGGCGAGCACGGCGGCGTTCGCGTCGTTGCGCACGAGCACGGGCAGGTCGAGGTCGACGCCCAGTCTGGCCTCGAGCGGCAGGTCCGACCAGCCGAGGTTCGGCGAGCTGAGCACCATCCCGTCGGGGCGGACGACACCGGGCGTTCCGATGCCGACGCCCAGGATGGGCTGCGTGGCGTCGGCGACGAGCTCGCGTGCCAGCTGCAGCAGGGCGGCGTATGCGGCATCCCCGTCCGGCGTCTCGGGCCGCGGCACCCCTCGACGTCCGATGACGTCGCCGTCGAGGCTCAGCAGTGCGCCGGTGAAGGCGCTGGGGGCCGACAGGTCGATACCGATTATCTGGTGGCCGACGCGGTCGATGTCGATGAGGATCGGCGGCTTGCCGGGGCCCACCGTCTCGCGGACTCCCATCTCGATGACGATGCCGTCGGCGATGAACTCCGCGACGAGGTCGGAGATCGTGACCCGGGTGAGTCCCGTCTCCCGCGAGAGGTCGGCGCGGCTCATGGCGCCGGAGTGATAGAGCGTCTGCAGCACGAGGGCCCGGTTGTGACCGCGAGCGTGCTCGGGCAGCACCTTGGCGCGCGAGCGCAGATGCCGCGCGGGGCCGAAGGCGTGCGCGTTTGTCCCGACGTACTCCGACGTCGTCGACGGGCGCGTTTCATCCGATACGGACATGTTTGTTAGTAGACCTTACGAACAAAAATTGTGCAACCCCACCGCGCAGCGCGCCCGGGAGGGTTACCGAAACGTTACATTACGATGACGACCGTGAGTCAGCCGTCCTGATCGACCTCTCCCACCCGCTCGACGAGCCGGGCGACGAGGCCTTCCACGATTCCCTCCCGCGCCTCCCGCGTGAGCGGCTTTCCCGGGATGCCGGGGCGGCGCTGAGCGGGCGTCGGACCGTCGAGAGGACGATACCGCACCCCCTTGTCGGCCAGGCGCCGGAGGTGCGTCGGCAGCCGCCTCGCGAAGTCCGCGAACGGCGCCGGTTCTCCGCCGTCCCACAGCCGCTCCGCGACCGCAGCGAGCCTGGGGAACATCGCGAAGTCCACCCGATCGCGCGTCGGCAGGTGCTCCGTCCAGACGTTCGCCTGACCGCCGGACGCCCCCTCCTCCACGCGCAGCCCGTAGACCTGCTCGATCGGCAGCGGCGGGCCGACGCGGATCGGCTCCTCCTCCGAGTCTGACTGCGGGTAGTCGAGGTACACGCTCAGATCCGGGCACGCGATCACCGGGATGCCGCGGCGCAGCGCCTCGCGCATCGCGACGGGACCGCGCCAGGCGAGGATCGCGACGCCGTCGGGGACGTCGCCCTCCAGCACCTCGTCCCACGCGAGCGCCGTGCGCCCCCGTGCGCGCACGTGCGCGACGAAGTGCGCCGTGAACCACGGCTGCACGTCATGGGCGGACGCGAGACCGAGCTGCTGCATCCGCTTCTGCGCCGCCGGACTCTGCTCCCACTCCGTCACGGGCACCTCGTCGCCGCCGATGCCGATCCACGGCGAGTCGAACAGGTCGCACAGCGCGTCGATGGCAGCCCGCCCGAAGGCGAGCGACTCCTCAGTCGGCGCGAGCGTCCGGGGATTGACCCCGAACCTCTCCCACGGAGCGGTGACCGGGTCGCCCACGTCGGTGTTGCCGAGCTCCGGATACCCGGCGAGACCGGCCTGGATGTGACCGGGCAGCTCGACCTCCGGCACGAGTGTGACGTGCTGCGCTGCCGCATACGCGACGAGGTCGCGCAGCTCGGCATCCGTGTAATGCCCCTCGTGCACGCCCGGCTCGACCGTCGCGAGCGGACCGTGGCCGCGCTGCGTCGCCTCGCGTCGGGCGCCCACCTCCGTGAGTCTCGGGTACCCGGGCACCTCGAAGCGCCACCCCTGGTCATCGGTGAGGTGCAGGTGCAGGACGTTGAGGTGGTGGTCGGCGAGCAGATCGACGAGTCGACGCACGTCGTCGGCGGACCGGAAGTGCCGCGCGACGTCGAGCATCGCGCCACGCCACGCGTAGGCCGGGGCACCGGTCCACTCCCCCGCCGGGATGCGCGACCGCTCGGCGCCGGGCTCGCGCAGCTGTCGCAGAGTGGTCGCGCCGCGGAAGACGCCGGCGGCCGACGCTCCGGCGACGGATATCCCGTCCGCCGCGACGACGATCCGGAACGCCTCATCGCCGACGCGCCCCTCCGCGAAGGGAGCGCTCGCGAGCGTGTGGTCGATCCGCAGCGTGATCGCCGGGACCGAACTCCGGGCGACGAGCGCACCGCCGAGCCGCATCGCGCTTGCGGTGAGGTCGTCGGTGGCGACGACCGGGGTCTCGGCCGTCCAGACAAACGGTGGGGCCATGGGATCGATGTGCGAGTGCGCGAGTGGGACCGTCGCGCGATGCGCGGGCGGCGACATGCGGAGCGCGCGCCCAGGAGTCCGACCGGTGGCGTGCCCCTGCTGCACGACAGGCTCGCCGGCGACCAGCACCTCCACGACGCCGACCGGCGGCGCGTGCGGATCGTCGAACGTCGCGCCGGCGGCGATCGTCTCGGGGTCGAACAGCACGAGGTCGGCCGTCGCGCCCTGGCGGATCACCCCGCGGGGTGCGTCGCCCCTGTCGAGACCCAGCCGCGCGGCCGGCGTGCCGGAGAGGTGGCGCACGGCCTCTTCGAGCGACAGGATGCCGAGTTCGCGCACATAGTGGCCCAGGTAGCGCGGGAACGTGCCACGCCCGCGCGGATGCGGACGTGCGCCGATCAGGATGCCGTCGCTGCCGCCCGTATGGCGGGGGTGCCGCATGATCTCGCGGACGTTCTCCTCGTCGCCGATGTGCATGAGGATGCTCGTGGCACCGGCATCCTCGATGATCGTGTCGAGCACGACGTCGACCGCGCGCCGCCCCTCGGTCGCGGCGATCTCGGCGACCGTGCGGCCGGCGAGCCCGGACAGCGCGGCCTCACCCGTGCCGGCGATCTGGATCGCCTCCCAGTCGGCCCGCTCGCCGTGGAAGCCGTCGCAGCCGATGTCCTCCAGTTCGACCCGCACCGCCTCGCGCCCCGCGGCGTCGAGCGCCGCGATCGTTCCGAGCAGGTCGCCGCTCTCCGACAGCCTGCTCGGCAGCAGGGCGGCGAGGGTGGTCGCGCCGGGGAGGTAGGGGTAGGTGTCCAGCGTGACGTCGACGCCGTCGGCCAGCGCCTCGTCGACGAGAGCGAGCAGCTCGTCTGCCCTGCCGCGGTTGGGGAGGAAGTTCATGGTGGCGTGCGTGAGGTGTATCGGGCACCCGGTGCGACGCCCGATGTCCAGCGCCTCGCGGTACGCGTCCAGCGCCGCGCCGCCGTAGCTGCGCGTGTGCGGCGACCAGTAGCCGCCGCGCTCGGCGACCACACGGCACAGCGCCTCGAGCTCGGCCGTGTCGGCGTACATGCCGGGCGTGTACGTCAGGCCGCTCGACATGCCGAAGGCCCCGGCATCCATCGCCGCGCCGAGCAGCTCGCCCATCGCCGCGATCTCGGCGTCGGTGGCCTTGCGGTTCTCGTGGCCGACGACCATCATCCGGAGATTGCCCTGGGGCACGAGCACCGCGGCGTTCGCGACGGCGGCGGCGTCGAAAGCCGTGAGCAGGTCGTCCATCGTGCGCCACGGCACCGACGTCGGAGCACCGTTCCAGCCGGCGATCTGCGCGGGGATGATCGCGGCCGTGGCCTCGTCGAGAGGTGCGTAGCCGAGTCCGTCCTGTCCGACGACCTCGGTCGTCACGCCCTGCAAGATCTTGGCGGTGTGCGCCGCCCCCTCGAGCACCGCGAGTTCGCTGTGCGCGTGCATGTCGATGAACCCCGGTGCGAGCACCAGTCCTGCGGCGTCGACCTCGACGGCCGCATCGGGCAGATCGGGCGTCGCGTCCACCCCCTCTCGCACGACCGCGACGATGCGAGCGCCCTCCACGTAGACGTCGGCGCTGTAGCGCGGCTCTCCTGTGCCGTCGACGACCGTGGCGTCACGGTAGACGCGCACCGGCTTCTCGCTGCTCAGAAGCACGTCGCCACCGCTCCGAGCACACGTGGGTCGTCGGCGTCGGGGTCGTCGATCACGGCGACCACCTTCCACTTGTCGAACGCGGTGCACGGGTGCGAGAGTCCCAGCCGCACCACGTCGCCCTGCGCCACCGTCGCATCGGCGTCGAGGCTCAGAAAGGCGTGCTGGTCGTTCAGCGCCGTGATCGAGCCGGCCACCGACTGCGGCACCGGCAGGTCGATGTCGAAGGGCACGTCGCGGCGGCCGGCATCGAGCAGCGCGAGTCCTGCCTCGGGCTGAGACACCACACGCGACCAGGCGTGCATGGCGGAGCGCAGGGAGTCGGTGCCGGTCAGCGGACCGAACGGCGACATGCGCGAGTAGAACCCGTCGTCGTGGATCTGGAACGCGCCGGAACGCAGCACGACATCGGCCCCGCCGGCGTGCGGTGCGAGCACGGCGGCCGCGCGGTCGGGGAACGAGCTGCCGCCGGCGCTCAGCACGGGGCGCACGTCCTCCGGGTAGGCGAGCCGCGTGTGCAGCTCGACGAGCGTGCCGAGGTAGGCGTCGACGGCGGCGACGGAGGCGTCCCCGCGATCCGGTCCGAACGGCCCCTCGTAACCCGTGACGCCGGCGAGGCGGAGACCGGATGCCGCGGCGATCGCATCGGCGATGCGCTCGCCCTCCTCGATCGTGCGGGCGCCCGTGCGCCCGCGCGCTCCGCCGAGCTCGACGAGCACGTCGAGGGGCCGAGCGGCGCCCTCGAGCGCACCCGCGAGGATCTCGACCGTCCGCTCGGAGTCGGCCCAGCACAGGATGCGCAGGTCGGGGTCGGCGGCGAGCAGCTCGCCGAATCGCCGTGCCGCTGCCGCATCGGTGACGGCGTTCGCGATGAGCACGGTCGACACGCCGGTCTGAACCGCGACCTCCGCCTGCCACGGCGTGGCGACCGAGATCCCCCAGGCGCCCGCGTCCAGAAGTCGCTGCCACAGCGCGGGGGCCATGGTCGTCTTCCCGTGCGGCGCGAGCCGGACGCCCTGACCTGCCGCCCAGGAGAACACCGTCTCCTCGTTGTGCGCCAGCGCCGCCTCGTACACCGTGAGCACGGGAGTGACCAGATCCGAGAGCCGGAGGCCGGCGTTCGCGACATCGGAGAGGCGCATCCCTCCCGCCCGGGCCGGAAAGCCCTTCGCCCAGGCGCCGAGTACGGGATCCGGAATTTGTAGAGGCATCTAACAAGGCTACTAGGCTTGCAGCATGACTTCGAAGACCCGCATCACGACCGACGCCGCCCCCGCCCCCGCCCACACCTTCTCGCAGGGCGTGCGCAAGGGGCCGTTCGTCCAGGTCTCCGGCCAGGGCCCCGTCGACGCCGTCACCAACGAGTACCTCTACCCGGGCGACGTCGCCGCGCAGACCACGCGCACCCTCGAGAACGTGAAGGCGATCGTCGAGGCCTCCGGCGCCACGTTCGACGACGTCGTGATGCTGCGCGTGTACCTCACGAAGCGCGAGGACTTCCCGATCATGAACGAGGCGTACGGCGCCTTCGTCGAAGCGAACACGCCGAGCGGCGTGCTCCCCTCGCGCACCACCGTCTTCACCGGTCTGCCCCGCGAGGAGATGCTCGTCGAGATCGACGGCATCGCCATCGTGGAGTGACCACGGGCGACGCCGTCGCCTGAATCGTGCGGGCCCGGGAGGGCCCGCACGACCGTTGCCCCCTCGTTACCTTCGATCCCGTAGCATTGAGTGTGATAAGGGCCACGTGAGTACCGGGGGGTGAAGTTCGTGACCGATCTGATCTCAGCGCAGGATGCGAAGACTGAGAAGCTGACCGAGGCGAGTTCCGCCGACACGGTCGCTCTGACTCCGTCGGGTGACGGCACCCCGACCGACTCGATGCCGCCCGAGAGCGGAGACCAGCCGCTGGCCTGGGCTCCCATCGAGCCCGCGCCCAAGAAGAAACGCCTGGGACTGTGGATCGGCCTCGGTGTCGGCGCCGTCGTGATCGGCGTCGGTGCAGCCTCGATGATCCTCATCGCCCCCGGCACCACGGTCGCCGGCATCCCGGTGGGGTGGATGACGCCCGGCGCCGCCGCCGACGCCATCAGCGCCCACGTCGCCGAGACCGAGGTCACGCTCACCGGAGCAGACGACGACGTCGTGCTCACCGGCGCGGAGCTCGGTGCCGCCGTCGACGCGAGCGCCCTCGCCGACAAGGCGTTCGCCGAGCACCCGATGTGGAACGTCAGCGCCTGGATGGGCGAGCCCGTCGCCGGCGAGATCGCCCTCGATCCCGCCACCGCAGATGCGGCCCTGCGCGACGCCGTACCGACCAGCTTCGAGGATCCGGTCGACGCCGGCGTGGTCTTCGACGCCGCCACCGGCAGCTACGTCATCACTCCGTCCGCCACGGGAACCGGGGTCGACGTGGCCGCGCTGAACGACGCGTTCATCGACACGATCAGCGAGGGCGGCACGAGCTTCGAGTTCCCGGGTGGTCCCGCCGAGGCAGCGCCGGCCGTGACCGACGAAGACGCCACCGCGCTCGCGACGTCGATCAACACGATGCTCGGCACGATGGGCTTCTACCTCGGCGAGGAGCGCACCGTCCCGGTCGACGCCGCCACCGCCTCCACCTGGTTCACCGTCGTCGACGATGACGGCACGCTCCGCATCGAAGCCGATCAGGCCGCGATCCAGGCGACGGTCGACGCGCTGCCCGCAGCCGTCGACCGCGCACCGGTCAACGCCACGCAGATCGTCGACTCGTCCGGCAAGGTGCTGCGCACCGAGTCCGAGGGCGTGAACGGCCGCGCGCTGAGCGACACCTCGACCCTCGCGTCCGATGTGGCGGACAAGCTCGAAGCGGGTGAGAGCGTGTTCCCGATCTCGGTCACCGAGACCCCGTTCACCGCGGTCACGCTCCTGCGCAAGATCGACGTGAACCTCAGCTCGCAGACGGCGACTCTGTACGAGAACGGCGCCGTCGTGCGGTCGTGGAAGATCTCCTCCGGCAAGGCGGCGACGCCGACCGACGTCGGCAACTTCAAGGTCTACGCACACGTGCGCTCGCAGACCATGAAGAGCCGCGAGCCCGACGGCTCGATCACCGAGACGCCGAACGTCCCCTGGGTCACGTACTTCAACGGCGACGAGGGCTTCCACGGCACCTACTGGCACAGCAACTTCGGCAACCGCATGAGCCACGGCTGCGTGAACATGCCGATCGACGTCGCCAGGTTCGTGTACGAGTGGTCCCCCGTGGGCATGGAGGTCTCGGTCCACAACTGAGGCTGCCGCACGACGGGATCGCCGACCACACGCACCGACGGCGGATACGACGAAGGGGCCGGATGCTCAGCATCCGGCCCCTTCGCGTGCGTCAGGGCAGTGCGTCGACGATCTCGTTCAGCGTGGACGACGGACGCATGACCGCGGCCACGAGCGCGTCGTCGGGGCGGTAGTACCCGCCGATCTCGACGGCCGAGCCCTGCACCGCGTTGAGCTCGGAGACAATCTTCTCCTCGTTCTCGGCCAGCTTCGCGGCAACCGGCGCGAAGGTGGCGGCGAGCTCGGCATCCTTCGACTGCGCAGCCAGCTCCTGCGCCCAGTACAGGCCGAGGTAGAAGTGGCTGCCGCGGTTGTCGATCGTGCCGAGGGCGCGACCGGGCGAGCGGTCCTCCTCGAGGAAGGTGCCTGTTGCGGCATCCAGCGTCTCCGCCAGCACGCGCGCCTTCTCGTTGCCGGTGCGATCGGCGAAGTGCTCGAGCGAGGCGGCCAGCGCGAAGAACTCGCCGAGCGAATCCCAGCGCAGGTAGTTCTGCTCGACCAGCTGCTGCACGTGCTTCGGCGCCGATCCTCCGGCACCCGTCTCGAACAGTCCGCCGCCGGCGAGCAGCGGGACGATCGAGAGCATCTTGGCGCTCGTTCCCACCTCGAGGATCGGGAAGAGGTCGGTGAGGTAGTCGCGGAGCACGTTGCCGGTCACCGAGATGGTGTCGAGGCCGTGACGCATGCGCGCGAGCGTGTAGCGCGTGGCCTCCTCCGGAGCGAGGATCGTGATCGTGAGGCCCTTGGTGTCGAGCGTCGCGAGACCCTGGTGCACCTTCGCGATGATCTGCGCGTCGTGCGAGCGGTTCGCGTCGAGCCAGAACACCGCGGGCGCTCCGGTCGCCCGCGCACGCGAGACAGCCAGCTTGACCCAGTCCATGACCGGGATGTGCTTGGTCTGCGTGGCGCGCCAGATGTCGCCCTCGCCCACCTCGTGCTCGATGAGCACGGTGCCCTCGCTGTCGAGAACCTGCACGGTGCCCGCCGCGGCGATCTCGAAGGTCTTGTCGTGGCTGCCGTACTCCTCGGCCGCCTGGGCCATCAGACCGACGTTCGGCACGGTGCCGATCGTGGCGGGGTCCAGCGGACCGTTGGCGATGACATCGTCGATCACGGCCTGGTAGACGCTCGCGTAGGAGGAATCGGGGATGACCGCGAGGGTGTCGGCCTCGCCGCCGTCCTTGCCCCACAGCTTGCCTCCGTTGCGCACAAGGGCGGGCATGGAGGCGTCGACGATCACATCGCTGGGGACGTGCAGGTTCGTGATGCCCTTGTCGGAGTTGACGTAGGAGAGTCGCGGCCCCTCCGCGATCGCCTTCGCGAACGCGGCGGCGATCTCGTCGCCGCCGGCGATGCCCTCGAGACCCGCGAGGATCGAGCCCAGACCGTCGTTCGGGTTGAGCCCGGCGGCCGCGAGCTGGTCGCCGTACTGCGCGAAGACGTCGGCGAAGAACGTCTTGACCACGTGACCGAAGATGATCGGGTCGCTGACCTTCATCATCGTCGCCTTGAGGTGCACCGAGTAGAGCACGTCGTCGGCCTTGGCCGTCTCGAGCGTCTCGGCGAGGAAGGCATCGAGGTGGGACGCCGAGAGGAAGGTGGCGTCGACGATCTCGCGGGGAAGGACCTTGAGGCCCTCCTTCAGCACGGTGACCGTGCCGTCCTCGGCGATGTGGCGGAAGCTCAGCACGTCGTCGTGGGCGGCCACCCACGAGCGCTCGTTGTGCTTGAAGTCGTCATGACCGAGCGTCGCGACACGGGTCTTCGAGCCCTCGGCGAAGGGCTTGTTGCGGTGCGGGTGCTTCTTCGCGTAGTTCTTCACGGCGAGCGGCGCACGGCGGTCGCTGTTGCCCTCCCGGAGCACCGGGTTCACGGCCGACCCCTTGATGCGGTCGTAGCGGGCGCGGATGTCCTTCTCCTCGAGCGACGAGGGCTCGTCGGGGAAGTCGGGGATGTCGTAGCCCTGTGCCTGCAGCTCGGCGATCGCGCCCTTCAGCTGGGGGATCGATGCCGAGATGTTCGGCAGCTTGATGATGTTCGCCTCGGGCAGTGTGGCGAGCCCGCCGAGCTCAGCCAGCGCGTCGCCGACCTGCTGCTCGGGAGCGAGCTTCTGCGGGAAGGCGGCGAGGATGCGGCCCGCCAGAGAGATGTCACGCGTCTCGACGTCGATGCCCGCCTGGCCCGTGAAGGCCTGGATGATCGGAAGGAAGGAAGCTGTGGCGAGCGCGGGTGCCTCGTCCGTGTAGGTGTAGATGATGGCGTCGTCGGTCACCGGGAGGTTCTCCGTTCACGAGGGCAGAATTGTCTCGATACCAAGATACCTGAGCGCTTCTCGCCCCCGAGAATCTGCTCGTCCCTGGGACGGAGCGCACCGGAGGGGCTAGCCTGTCACTATGTCCGAACTGCGCATGGTCGAACTCTCCGCTGCGACGATCGTTGCCGTGAACAACCTGTCGCTCAAGCCCGGACAGGAGCAGTTCCTCGCTCCGGTGTCCTACGGCATCGCGGCCACCGTCATCAACCCGGCCACGTCGTGGCAGCGCGTCGTGCTCGACGGCGACCAGGTCGTCGGCTTCGTGAGCGCGAACTTCGACCCCGAGGCGCCCGAGGAGCACTTCCGCTCCGTCCTCTGGCGCATCAACGTCGACGCCGACGATCAGGGCAAGGGCGTGGGGCGCTTCGCCGTCGAGCAGCTGGTCGAAGAGGCGCGCTCGCGCGGCGTCGACCACGTCAACGTCATCTACGAAGCCGGCGAAGACGGCCCCGAGGCCTTCTTCCTGCGCGTCGGATTCACGCCGGTCGGCGAGACCGAGTACTCCGAGGTCATCGCCGAGATCCGCGTCACACCGTAGACCGGCGGCGGGGTCTCGAATCCCCTCCCCCATCGAGGCCCCGTCGCCCTGTCGGTGCGATCCTCGATGCCCGTCGGGGCCGGATCACGGATTTGTTGCGAGTCGCCACAAAAAGCTTGCACTCCCTCGCAGACCGTGCCTATCATCGCTTCAGGGCGCTGGCGAAGCGCTTCGATGATTTCCCGAACGAGCGACGACGGAGTCCCGATGACGACGATCCATGAGGTGGCGCACGCCGCCGGCGTGTCGATCAGCACCGTCTCCTACGCACTCAGCGGCAAGCGGCCCGTCTCCGAGAAGACGCGGCGCCGGATCGAGGACGCGGCTCGCACACTGGGTTACGAGCCCGACGCCGGCGCACGGATGCTGGCGGGTCGCCGCACCCACATCTTCGCGCTGACCGAGCCGCTGCGCGCCGACACCCACGCCCCCACCCACATGGCGTTCGTGCTCGCCACGGCGGTCGCGGCGCGGCGCCGAGGGTACGACATCCTCCTCCTCACCGACGAGCAGACCTCGGAGGGGATGAACCGCGTCGCCGCGAGCCGCCTCGTCGATGCGATCCTCGTGCTCGACGTCGCCCCAGACGACGACCGGGCAGCCATCGCGCGCAGTGTGGGCACGCCGACCGTGTTCATCGGCATCCCGAACGACGCCGAGGGTCTGACGTGCGTCGACCTCGACTTCGAGTCGGCGGGGGCGCTCGCGATCGACCGGCTCGCCGACGCCGGGCACCGGCGGGTCGTGCTGCTCGGCCAGACCGAGGTCTCGTACCGCAAGTCGAACTTCCCCCGGCGATTGCTCGCGGGCGTCACGGACCGCGCCGCGCGCCGCGACATCACCCTCGAGTGGGCGACGACCGGCGACACGACGACTGATGCCGCGCTCGTGCGCTCGACGTGCGACGCCGCCCTGGATCGCGGCGACCGAGCGTTCGTCGTGCACGCCGTCGGCGACGTGCACGAGATCCTGCTCGAGGCCATCGCCGGCCGCGGACTGCGCGTCGGCGAGGACGTCTCGGTCGTCTCAGCCGCGGCATCCTTCGACACGACCGAGCTGTCGGTCGCGATCGACACGATCCCGCTCGTGCCGCAGCAGTCGTGCGAGCTGGCCGTCGATCTGGCGGTCGGCAGCGTCGAGAGCGGCGGCTCCTCGCCCCGCATCCACCTCATCCCGCCCGAGTACCGCGCGGTCGGCTCGATCGCTCCCGCCCGGGAGTAGCGAAAGCACCGCGTCCTCATCGTCTGCGCGCTGTCGAAACGCTTCGACAGCTCACCGAACCACAACTGAAGAGACCCGAAGAAGTGTCCAGGCCATGAGGCCACCGAGAAAGGAGTGCCGACGATGGCACGCAACATCCGCACGACCAAGACGCTGGCCGCCGTGGCCGCGCTGACCGCGGCAGGAGTCGTCCTGAGCGGCTGCGGCGCCGGCTCCGGAGACGAGGGCGGCGATGGCCAGACCCTCAAGCTGTGGCATTACGAGAGCGCAGACAGCGCCATGGGCAAGGCCTGGGAGGAGGCCATCAAGATCTTCGAGGAGGAGACGGGCGCGACCGTCGAGTTCGAGGAGAAGTCCTTCGAGCAGATCCAGAAGACCGCCAGCCAGGTGCTCGACACCGACGCCGTCCCCGACCTCATGGAGTTCAACAAGGGCAACGCGACCGCCGGCTTCCTGGCTTCCACCGGCCTGATCTCGGACATCTCCGACGCGGTCGACGAGTACGGCTGGGACGAGAAGCTCGCCCCGTCGCTGCAGACCACCGCCAAGTACTCCGAGGACGGGGTCATGGGCGGCGACACCTGGTTCGGCATCCCGAACTACGGCGAGTTCGTCGGCGTGTACTACAACCAGGATGCTTTCGCCGAGGCCGGGCTCGAGATCCCGACCACGTACGAGGAGTTCGTGGCCGTGCTCGACGCGTTCGTCGCGAAGGGCGTCACCCCGCTCGCCGAGGCCGGCGCCGAGTACCCGCTGGGTCAGCTCTGGTACCAGCTCGCACTGCTCGAGGGCGACCGCAGCTTCGTCGACGCCTACCAGCTCTACGACGGCGAGGTCGACTGGCAGGGGCCGGAGATCAGCACCGCGACCGAGACCCTCAAGGAGTACGTCGACAAGGGCTACATCGCCTCCGACGTCTCCTCGGTCAAGGCCGAGGACGCGGGTGTCTCCTTCATCAACGGCACGTCGCCGATCTTCGTGTCGGGGTCGTGGTGGTTCGGCCGCTTCGTCGCCGAGGCGACCGGCTTCGACTGGACGATGACCGCGTTCCCCGGCGCCGATCTGTCGCTCGGCTCGTCCGGCAACCTCTGGGTCGTGCCCGAGAACGCGGCCAACAAGGAGCTCGCCTACGAGTTCATCGACATCACGATGCGCCCCGAGATCCAGGCCATCATCGGCAACAACGGCGGGCTGCCCGTCGCCGCCGACACGGCTGACATCACCGACGAGAAGAGCGCCGCGCTCATCGAGACGTTCAACGGCGTGCTCGACGCCGACGGCCTCTCGTTCTACCCGGACTGGCCCGCACCCGGCTTCTACGACGTGATCGTGCAGGAGCTCCAGGGCCTCATCACGGGCTCGCAGGACGCGGAGACCACCGACAAGAACCTCGGCGAGCAGTACGACGAGGGCACAGCGGAATTCCGTTGATCGATTCGCGGAGGGCGGCGTCCGCGCCGCCCTCCGCATCCTCCTGGAGAAGAACATGACACTCGCCACGCGCGAACCCCGCACCGGATCGGGCCGCACCACGCTGCCGCCCGAACAGCCGTCGATCCCGCAGCGCCGCGGCGGCACCGGCGCCTACTGGATGTACCTGCTGCCCGGCTTCGTCCTGCTGCTGGTCGTCGTCATCGTCCCGCTGATCTGGAACGTGTACCTCACCTTCACGAAGTGGAAGGGTGTGCGCACGCCGGAGTTCATCGGTCTCGAGAACTGGCAGAAGATCCTCAGCGACAGCGACTTCTGGACCTCGTTCGGGAACTCGGTGTGGATGATCATCGCCATGGTGGTCGTCCCGACCGTCGTGGGTCTCGTCGTCGCAGCGCTCCTCTTCGATGTCGTCGGGCGCAAGTTCGGCGGCAAGGTCGGCAGTTTCCTCAGGGCCACGTACTACCTCCCGCAGATCCTGCCCATCGCCGTCGCCGGCATCGTGATCGGGTGGATCGTGCGCCCCGGCGGCGACGGCGCCCTCAACCAGATCCTCGGCGCCTTCGGCATCCCCGCCTACGACTGGCTCGGGCAGATGCCGTCCGCGCTGATCGTGCTCATGGTCGTCATGGTCTGGGTGCAGCTGGGCTACCCCGTCGTGGTGTTCATGGCCGCCCTGCAGCGGGTCGACCCGGAGCTCTATGAAGCGGCCGAGCTCGACGGCGCGAACTGGTTCCAGCGCTTCTCGGCCATCACCATGAGCATCATCCGTCCCGAGATCTTCGTCGTGACGCTCACCTGCACGATCGCCGCCCTCAAGGTCTTCGGGCCGGTCTACATCATCACGCGCGGCGGGCCGGCAGGATCCACGCTCGTGCCCGCGTACTACGCGTACCAGGAGTTCTTCACCAAGCGGAACGTCGGATACGGCGCGACCATCGCGACCGTGCTCACGATCGTCGTGGTCATCGTGTCGATCATCTTCATCCGGGTGCAGAACTCGCTCGAGCGCAAGGAAAGGGCGGGTCTGTGATGCACGCCACCACCGCCATCGTCACCGGCAAGCCCACGAAGACCCGTCCGCGAGGCGGCATGACCAAGAAGCGGCCGATCGACTGGCTGCTGCTCGCGCTCATCGTGATCGGCGCCCTGCTCGTGATCGCGCCGTTCTACCTCGTGCTCGTGAACTCCTTCAAGTCGCCCGTCGACTACGCCACCTCCGGCCCGCTCGCGATCCCCGAGACCCTCGACTTCGGCGGCATCATCAAGTTCTGGGAGCGCGTGAACTTCCCCGAGAAGGTCTGGAACTCGATCTTCATCTCGGGCGTCGTCGCTCTGCTGGCGGTCGTGATCTCGATGCTGAACGCCTTCGCCATCGGCATCGGTCGGGTGCGGGGCCGCTCGTGGATCGTGCTGCTGTTCCTGCTCGCCAACCTCCTCCCCCAGGAGGCGCTGCTGTACCCGCTGTACTACATGTTCAAATCCGTCGGCCTGTACGACAGCGTGTGGTCGGTCATCATCGTGTTCACCGTGATCCAGGCGGCGTTCGGCACCTACCTGCTGTCGTCCGTCTACGGCACGTTCCCCAAGGAGGTGCTCGAGGCCGCCTCGCTCGACGGCGCGAACCGCTGGCAGATCCTCTGGCGCGTCGTCTTCCCGATCAGCCGACCGACACTGTCGGTGCTGCTCATCTTCTTCTTCATCTGGACGTGGAACGAGTTCCTCATCCCGCTCACGTTCCTCGCATCCAACGCGAACCAGACGGTGCCCGTCGCGATCAGCGTGCTGCAGGGCGACCGGCTCATGGACGTGACGACCACGAGCGCGTCCGCGCTGCTCGGCATCATCCCCACACTCATCTTCTTCCTCATCTTCCAGCGCACGCTGACACGCGGCATCACGGCAGGAGCAGTCAAGTAATGAAGTTCACCGACGGGTTCTGGCAGCTGCGCCCGGGCGTCACGGCGCTCTACGCGCAGGAGGCCTACGACATCGCCGAGACCCCCACCCCCGACGGCCCCGGCCTCGTCATCACGGCACCGACCATGGTCATCGCCAAACGCGGCGACACACTCAACCGCCCCGTGCTCACGACGACGCTCTCCTCCCCCGCGGAGGGAGTGATCCGGGTGCGCATCGCCCACCACGAGGGCGGACGCTGGCACGGCGGGTTCGCACTCACGGGCGCAGGGACGGGAGCGGCTCGGGTGTCGCTCACCGACGCCGGCGGATCTGTGGATGCGGGGGCGCTCGTCGCACGCATCGCACCGGGCTCGCCGTGGGACCTCTCCTTCGAGGTCGACGGTCGTCGCGTCACGGGCAGCGGCCACAAGGCGCAGGGCTACATCCGCCTCGGCGCCGCAGCGCAGGTCGACCAGGGAATCGTGTCGAACGCCCGGCAGGGCGGAACGGCCCCCGCGGCATCCTCGTTCGTGCACGAGCAGCTCGACCTCGGGGTCGGCGAGCTCGTCTACGGCCTCGGCGAGCGCTTCGGCCCGCTCGTCAAGAACGGGCAGTCCGTCGACATCTGGAACGCCGACGGGGGCACGTCGAGCGAGCAGGCGTACAAGAGCATCCCGTTCCACCTGTCGAACCGCGGCTACGGCGTGCTCGTGAACGATCCGGGACACGTCTCGTACGAGATCGGGTCCGAGGCCGTCGAGCGGGTGCAGTTCTCGGTCCCGGGAGAGGTGCTCGAGTACTTCGTCATCGCCGGCCCCACGCCGAAGGACGTGCTGTCCCGGTACACGGCGTTGACGGGGCGCCCGCCCGTCGTGCCGGCCTGGTCGTACGGCCTCTGGCTCTCGACGAGCTTCACCACCGACTACGACGAGCAGACGGTCACCTCGTTCATCGACGAGATGGCGGCGCGGGAGCTGCCGGTGTCGGTGTTCCACTTCGACTGCTTCTGGATGCGCGAGTTCAACTGGTGCGACTTCGAGTGGGACCCCCGCGTGTTTCCCGACCCCGACGGGATGCTCGCGCGCCTGCACGAGAAGGACCTGCGCGTCTGCGTGTGGATCAACCCGTACATCGGGCAGCGCTCCCCCCTGTTCCGCGAGGCCGCCGACCAGGGCTTCCTCGTTCGCCGCCCCGACGGCTCGGTGTGGCAGTGGGACCTGTGGCAGGCCGGCATGGGACTGGTCGACTTCACCAACCCCGAAGCGACGGCCTGGTACCAGGCGCACCTGCGCCGGCTCGTCGAGCAGGGCGTCGACTGCTTCAAGACCGACTTCGGCGAGCGCATCCCCACCGAGGTGGTCTGGGCCGACGGGTCCGACCCGGCGCGGATGCACAACCTCTACACCGACCTGTACAACCGGGCCGTGCATGACGTGCTGACCGAGGCGCGCGGCGCCGACGACGCCGTGCTGTTCGCACGGTCGGCGACGGCCGGCGGCCAGAGCATGCCGGTGCACTGGGGCGGTGACTCGACCTCGACGTACGCGTCGATGGCCGAGACTCTGAGGGGCGGTCTCTCCCTCGCCCTCAGCGGCTTCGCGTTCTGGAGCCACGACATCGGCGGCTTCGAGGGCACGCCCGACGCCGGGGTCTTCAAGCGCTGGACGGCCTTCGGTCTGCTGGGCTCGCACTCGCGCTTCCACGGATCGAGCTCGTACCGGGTGCCGTGGGCGTTCGACGATGAGGCCGTCGACGTGACGCGACGGTTCACCCAGCTGAAGATGCGGCTCATGCCGTACCTGTACCAGCAGGGACTGGATGCCGCGGCGACCGGCATCCCGCTGATGAGGCCGATGCAGCTCGAGTTCCCCGACGACCCCGCCGTCGGATACCTAGACCGCCAGTACATGCTGGGATCCAGCCTGCTCGTCGCACCTGTGTTCTCCGCCGACGGCTCGGTCGAGTTCTACCTGCCCGAGGGCGAGTGGACGTCGCTGCTCACGGGCGAGACGGTCACGGGAGGCGGATGGCGTCGCGAGACCCACGACTTCGACTCGCTGCCCCTGTACGTGCGGCCGGGCACGGCCCTGCCGTGGGGTGCGCGCACCGACCGCCCGGACTACGACTATCACGAGGGTCTCGAGGTGCGGGTCTTTCCCGGGGGCGGCGGTCGTTGCTCAGTGACGGTCACGAGCCCCGACGGAGACCGGAGGGCGTACGACGTCGACCTCGAGCGGGTGAGCCGATGAGCGGCGACGCGTTGCGCAACCGACCCCGCTGACGCTTGTCGGGCCGCTGCTTCGGCCAGATCCCGCGGGGCTGCTCACAAAGGCGTCTCGCTAACGCTTGTCGGGTCGCTGCTTCCGTTCGTTCCATGCGGCGAACGCGGAGGCAGCGGCGCCGGCAGCGCGGTCGAAGGCTTCCGCCGACCTCGAGAGCATGTCCTGCGCGGCATCCTGCCAGGTCGGTGCAGCCGGCGCCTCGCCCGCCTGCACTCGCGCCGCATACTCCGCCGCCTCGAACGCCCGCTCGAGGTCGGCGACCGCATCGCGGTAGGCGGCGAACTCCGCCGGAGTCGTGACCTTGCCGCTCGCAGCGCGGCGCGCGTCGACCGCCGCACCGGCCGCGCGCAGGTAGGCGGCCGTCGCGGGCTGCTTGACGTCTGTCATCGCGGGGTAGGCGATCTGCAGCGAGGCATCCGTCTCGTACCGCATCCACCGTGCGGTGATCGCGTCGTGCTCGGCCTGCAGTCGCTCGAGCGGACGGGGAGCGGATGCCGCGGGCAACGCGGCCCGCGCCGCGCTGAGCCGCACCTGCTTGGCCCGGACGTCCGCAGCGGCGGCCTTCGCGTCGTTCTCCTTCTCGCGGAGCATCCGTTTGGCAGCCGCGACCTGCTCAGGCGTCGCCCGCCGCGCACTGCGCTCGGCAGAGACGCGCGCGTACTCCGCCCTGGCGAGCCGAGCTGCCATGCGGCGCTCCGTCGCGAGCTGCTGCGCCTGTCTGAGGTCGTGCCGCGCGGCGTCGACCGCGAGCCGGCGTCCGCTCTTCATGCTCCGCCTCCGCATCCCGATCCCGCCCGCAGCGACCCCTCCGGCCGCGACGGGCGCTATCCACCACCACTCGATGAGCAGCAGCGGGTCCATGCTTCGATGCTACCCAGTGCCCGCGACTCTGTCCTTGCCCCTCGCCCCTGTCCCCTCGCCCCTGTCCCCTCGCCCCTGTCCCCCGCCCCGGTCGCGCAACTTCTGCGGCCCTCGCCCACTTCTGCGGCCACCACGGATTCCTGTGGCCGCAGAAGCTGACCAAGGCCGCAGAACTTCACCCCCGCACCCCTCCTGCACATCCCGGACCCGCGCTCGGTTCTCCCCGATGGTGTTGTCGGCGGCATCGCCCGACCGATCGACGCCGCATCCTTGATCGATGGACCTGACCGCATGGCTCTCCGCACGCAGCGGAATCGCCCACCGATCGGATGCCGCGGCGCACGGTTTCTCTCCTCGCCATGTGCGGGCCGCGATCCGCGCGGGAGAGGTGCGCCGTGTGCGCGCGCAGTGGGTGGCGCTCGATTCCGCGCCGGCAGACCTCACCGCGGCCGCCGCGGCATCCGGCCGACTCACTTGCGTCTCGCTCGCCCGTCGTCGCGGATGGTGGATACCGGACCGAGTGGATGCCGGCTTGCACCTTCAGGTCGGTCCGAACGCCCATCGCCATCGCGACGATGCAACGCTGCACTGGGGCGTGCCGCTCGTCGATCGCGGCGCTCGGGAACTCACGGCATCCGTCGAAGACGCGTTGGCGCACATCGCGGTCTGCTGCTCCCACGAGGACGCTCGGGTGATCTGGGAGTCGGCGGTCCGGGTGGAGGGACTCGACCTCGAAGCCCTCCGACTCGTGCGGTGGCGCGATCCCCGCTCTCGCGATCTCGCCCACCAGGTGGTCGGACTTTCGGATTCCGGCCTGGAGACGATCGTCGTCGTCCGGCTCAGCGGCTGGGGCGTTCCCGTGCGTCAGCAGGTGCGTCTGGCGGGACGACGGGTGGACATCGTCGTCGGCTCGCACCTGGTGATCCAGATCGACGGCTACGCGCACCACTCGTCGTCGGCGCAGCGCGGCGCCGACGTCGCGCACGACGCGGAACTGCGCCTCCGCGGGTACACGGTGCTGCGGTTGACCTATGAGCAGATCATGTACAAGTGGCAGAAGGTGGAGCGCACTCTTCAGGCCGCCATCGCGCGCGGCCTCCATCTACCGCCCGACCGTCGCAGCTGACCGTGCGCAACTTCTGCGGCCGTGAGCGACTTCTGCGGCCACGGCACGCAGGTCGTGGCCGCAGAAAGTGACGGAGGCCGCAGAAAGTTGCCCGCGCCAGCCGGCTAGACGAGCGTCTCCTGCCAGGCCGCGTGCAGCTGCGCGAACTTCCCGGTGCCGCCGATCAGCGCCTCGGGGCTGTCGTCCTCGATGATGCGGCCGTGCTCCATGACCAGCACCCTGTCGGCGATCGCGACCGTCGACAGACGGTGCGCGATGATGATGGCCGTGCGGTCTTTCAACAGCGTCTGCAGAGCATCCTGGATCAGACGCTCTGACGGGATGTCGAGCGACGCCGTCGCCTCGTCGAGGATGAGCACCGAGGGGTCGGCGAGGAACGCGCGCGCGAACGAGATCAGCTGTCGCTGCCCCGCCGACACCCGACCGCCACGCTTGTTGACATCGGTGTTGTAGCCGTCGGGCAACGACGCGATGAACTCGTCGGCGCCGACCGCGCGTGCCGCCGCACGGATCTCGTCGAGCGACGCGTCGGGCTTGCCCAGCGCGATGTTGTCGGCCACGGTTCCGCTGAAGAGGTACGCCTCCTGCGTGACCATGACGATGGCGCGCCGCAGGTCCTTCGGGTGCAGGTCGCGCAGATCGACGCCGTCGAGCGTGACCGTGCCGAGCGACGGGTCGTAGAACCTCGAGATCAGCTTGGCCAGCGTCGACTTGCCCGCTCCCGTCGTGCCGACGAGCGCGATGGTCTGTCCAGCGGGGATGTCGAGCGAGAAATTCGGGAGGATCGTCTTCTCGCCGTTGTAGCCGAACGTGACCTCGTCGAACCGCACGTGGCCGCGCGACTCCCACAGGTCGACCGGCTTCTCGGGGTCGGGCACCGTCGGCACCTCTTCAAGCACTCCCGACACCTTCTCGAGCGCAGCCGTCGCCGACTGGTAGGAGTTCAGGAACATCGCGATCTCCTGCATGGGCGCGAAGAAGTTGCGCACGTACAGCACCGCCGAGAGCAGCACACCCACCGTGAGCGCGTCGGTCGAGACCCGGATGCCGCCCCACAGCACCACGATTCCGAGCACGAGCGCCGCGACACCCATGAGTCCCGGCTCGAACGTGCCGAACAGCAGCATCGACCGGCGGTTGACGTCGCGGTAGTCGCCCGCGACCTGCTGGAACGACTCGTCGTTGCGGGGCTCCTTGCGGAACGCCTTGACCGCGCGGATGCCCGTCATGGTCTCGACGAACTGCACGATGACCTTGGCGCTGATGACGCGCGACTCGCGGTACACCAGCTGCGACCGCGAGTAGAACCAGCGCATCAGGAAGAACAGCGGGATGCCGCCGATCGCCAGGATCAGCCCCGATTGCCAGTCCCATACGCACAGGGCGATGAACGTGAACAGGCCGAACAGCACTCCGGACACGAGCTCGTTGAGACCGCCGTCGAGCAGCTCGCGGATCGAATCCAGGTCGCTCGTCTGCCGCGAGATGATACGACCCGACGTGTACGACTCATGGAACTCGAGGCTCAGCCGCTGAGTGTGCAGGAAGATCCGCTTGCGGAGGTCGAGCAGCACCGCCTGGGTCAGCTTCGCCGCGATGATCACGTACCAGGCGATCATGGCCGCGGCGACGGCGCCGGCGAGCAGGTAGATACCGCCGATCATGAACGTCGGCATCCAGTCGGCTCGCTCGAGCACGGCGGGCAGAGCGCGATCGAGGCCGATGCTGATGAGGATCGGGCCCGAGACCTGCAGCGCGGTCGAGATCACGAGCACGACCGCGGCGAGCACGATCTGCGGCTTCAGCGGGCGCACGAGCGAGCCGAGCAGGCGCAGCGACCTGCGGCGGATCGCCCTGCTCTCCTCGCGTGTGTAGCGGGAGCGGTCCTCGTCCTGGGTTCCGGTGATCGCGGAGCTCATCGCTGCACCTCCTTCTCGGTGAAAAGGTCTTCGTCGTCGGGGGTCTCCTCGCGGATGCCCTCGCGCACGGCATCCTCGATCTGGTCCTGCTCATCGCGGATGATCGGGATCGCGCCGGTGCGCGCCGCTTCCTCGGCCTCGAGGCTCGAGATGACGTGCCGATAGTGGCTGCTCGACCGCAGCAGCTCGGAGTGCGTGCCGACCGCCGTGACGCGACCCGCCTCGAGCAGGGCGACCCTGTCCGCGAGCGCCACGGTGGAGGGCCGGTGGGCGACGATCAGAGCCGTCGTGTCGGCGAGCACGTGGCGCAGCGCCTCTTCGACGAGCGCCTCCGTGTCGACGTCGAGCGCCGACAGCGGGTCGTCGAGCACGAGCACCTTGGGCTTCGCCGCGACGGCCCTTGCGAGCGCGAGGCGCTGACGCTGACCACCGGACAGGCTCAGCCCCTCCTCGCCGATGATCGTCTCGACGCCCTCGGGGAGCGTGTCGACGAAGGATGCCTGTGCGACATCGAGCGCCTCGCGCAGCACTCGCTCCGCCTCCGCGCTCTGGACGTCGAGATCGGCGCGGCCCAGCAGGACGTTCTCCCGCACGGATGCCGAGAACAACGTCGCATCCTCGAAGGCCATCGCGACATGCTGACGCAGCTCCGCGAGCGGCAGGTCGCGCACGTCGACACCGTCGAGCGTGACGCGACCGCCGGTCACGTCGTAGAGACGCGTCGGCAGTGTCGTCAGCGTGGTCTTGCCGCTTCCGGTCAGGCCGACGAGCGCCATGGTCTCGCCCGGACGCAGCACGAGGTCGATGCCGTCGAGCAGGTCGCGCTCGTGCGCCCCCGCGTCCTGGTAACGGAAGTGCGCACCCTCGAACGCGAGCTCGCCGCGCGGGTTCTCGATGTGCACCGGGTTCTCCGGATCCGTGATCGTGTTGGTCTCCGCGTAGATGTCGAACACGCGGTCGGTGGCCGTCCGCGCGTCGAGCATGAACGAGAACAGGAAGCCGATCGACTCGATGGGCCAGCGCAGCACGGTCGCCATGGCGAAGAACGCGAAGAGCTCAGGCAGCTCGATCGCCCCCTGCGAGATCAACCAGACGCCCGACATGAGGCTGAGCCCGAACGCGATCTGCGGCATGAGGTCGAGCCAGAACCAGATCGACGAGATCGCTCCGGCCTTGCTCATCTCGGTCTCGCGCAGCGTCTCGGCCTGCCGGCTGAACCGACGCAGGGCGTGCTTGCCACGGCCGAACGCCTTGAGCACGCGGATGCCGTGCACGCTCTCCTCGACACTGGTGGCGAGGTCGCCGGCCTGGTCCTGGCTGCGCCGGGTGAGGGCCCCGTAGCGCTTCTCGAAGAGGTAGCCGCGGATCCACAGCGGGATCGCCGTGACGATGAAGATCGTGCCGAGCAGCCAGTGCCACCGGAACAGCAGGACCGCGCCGATGATGATCGTCAGGACGTTGACGACCAGCAGCACGAGACCGAACGCGAGCCACCGGCGGATGAGTCCGATGTCCTGCATCATTCGGCTCAGGAGCTGCCCTGACTGCCAGCGGTCGTGGAATGCGACCGGCAGCGTCTGCAGCCGCGAGTACAGCTCGGTACGCATCTTGTACTCGACCTGGGTCGCGGGGTTGAGGATGAACTGGCGGCGCAGCCACACCATGAGCGCCTCGCCGAGGGCGAGACCGAACACGGCGAGCGCACCCCAGATGATGGCGTCGATGGCACCGGTCTGCACGGGCCCGCGGATGATCTGCTCGAGCACGATCGGGATCATCAGGGCGATGACCGCCGCGGCGAGCGCACTGAGGGCACCGCCGGCGAGCCGCCAGATGACGGGCCTCACGAACGGCTTGAGCCGCCACAGGGCTGCCGGGGTGGAGAGGGATGACGAGGGGGAGCTGTTCGACGATGAAGGCGAGGAAGACATGTCTCTCAGACGAGTTTCGTATGGAAAGCGGTTACTGAACGGACGCGCGCGGGCGCGAAGACGACTTTCGGAGCCCGGCACCCGAGCGGTGAAGTCGCGAGCGGTGAGTCGCGACGCGACTCCGAGGTGGGCTCTAGCGGAGCGGACGCGCCGGGGTCGAGCCGTGAGCGGCGATCGGCGCAATGACGATCGATGTCATGATGTCCTCCTCAGGGGCTCGGCGATGTCGTCCGGTCGGCGCGACAGCCCATCAGCCTATTCCTGAGAACCAGCTGAGCGCAAGAGAGATTCCCGATCTGCAGAAGTGGCGGATCCGCCTCTCCGACCGGGCGCTCAGTCAGATCGCGACCGCTTCCCGCGCGAGAAGGCGCTCCTTCACCGGCAGCCCCCAGGCGAAGCCGCCGAGCGAGCCGTCGGTGCGCAGCACGCGGTGGCAGGGCACGAACAGCGCAGGAGCGTTGCGCGCGCAGATCGAGGCGGCGGCGCGCACGGCCTTCGGGATGCCGAGACGAGCGGCGAAGGACGTGTACGTCAACGGCTCCCCCGGGGTGATATCCCGCAGTGCCGCCCATCCGAGCTGCTGCAGCGCCGTTCCGTGCTGCGCAACCTCGACCGTATCGATCGCCGTCACGTCGCCCGCGTAATACGCGCGGACGGCTGCCGCCGCATCCGTCTCGCCGTCGCGCACGTCGACGGGACGATGCGCCACGGGGAGGCGGACGAGGATCGCATCGTGGTCTGCGGTCCAGCCCGAGGCGAGAACGCGCTGCTGCTCGTCGGCGAGGATCGTGAACGGCCCGTCGGGGGTGTCGACGGTCTGGGTGAGGGCGGTCATGAGGACTCCTTCGCAAGAGACGGGACGCTCGAGAAAGATCGGACGGTCGAGAAAGACGAGACGGTCGGAGGCGCGGCAGTCGGGGCACCATCCGCGAGGCGGCCAGCGGGCGCGGGTCGCACGCGCGCCGAGCGCCCGCG
>NZ_LPVV01000035.1 GCF_002362255.1 Microbacterium sp. SZ1
CGAGCGCCCGCGAGCCGGCCGGACCGGCGCCGCGCGCCACAGGTGCGCGCTGAGATAGCTCCGCCACGGCGCCACCCGCTCCGCCCACGCCACCAACGGCTTCGGGTCGGCGGGCAGTCCCGTGGCCGCCGCGCCGGCGCGCAGCGCGACGTCGCCAGGAAGCATCACGTCGGGGTCGCCGAGCACCCGCATCCGCACGTAGTCGGCCGTCCACGGGCCGATGCCAGGCATCGCGAGCAGTGCCGCGCGCTGCTCGACGGCGTCGTCGCCGACCGTGAGCGTCAGGGACCCATCGGCGAGATCCCGTGCCGCCCCGACGATCGACCTGATGCGTGCGGCGGGCCCGCGGAGGACCTCGGCACCACGCTCGGCGATCTCCGACATGGTCGGGAACAGGATGCCGCCGTCGATACGTTCTCCCAGCGCCTCGGTCAGCGCGGTCAAAGCCGTGCGAGCCGCGACCACCGTGATCTGCTGCCCCACCATCGCCCTGATCAGCATCTCGTGCGGGTCGGCCGAACCCGGTACCCGGATCCCCGGCGTGCGTGCCACGAGAGGAGCGAGTTCCGCATGCGCGCTCAGCGCCTCGTCGATCGCGAGTGGATCGGCATCGAGGTCGAAGATGCGCCGTGCGGTTGCGACGAGGGGTGCGAGGTCTCCGAGTTGCGTGACGCGCGCCCGCAGATGCAGTCGCTCATCGGCATCCCGCCGCACCTCGAACCAGGCGGGCCCGCCACTCGTTCGCAGGTGTCTGGAGAACGAGGACTCCCCCGCTGCCTCCACGCCGGGGACGGCGCGAGCGGCCATCCATTCGAAGATCCCCGATGAGTCGAGCGGTCCGCGATACGGGAGCACGAGGTCGATCGACCCCGGCGCGGAGATGATGCTCCCCCGTCGCCGAGCGCGGAGCTCACCTGGCGTGAGTCCGAACACCTCGCGGATCGTGTCGTTGCACTGCCGGATGCTCGCGAAACCGGCAGAGAAGGCGACGTCGGACACCGCCATGCTCGTGCCGACGAGCAGCATCCGCGCGGTGTGGGCGCGATGTGCGCGCGCGAGGGCGAGCGGTCCGGCGCCGAGCTCGGCCGACAGCAGACGCGTGAGATGCCTGGTCGAGTACCCGAGGCGCTGCGCGAGGCCCGAGACGCCCTCGCGCTCGACCACCCCGGAGGAGATCAGGCGCATGGCGCGCGCGGCGACATCGCTGCGAATGTCCCACGCCGGCGATCCGGGCGCCGCCTCGGGGAGACACCGCTTGCAGGCGCGATAGCCCGCCTCGTGCGCGGCAGCGCTCGTCGGGTAGAACGTGACGTTCTGGGGCTTCGGCGTGCGCGCCGGACAGCTGGGACGGCAGTAGATGCCGGTCGTCCGCACCGCCGTGACGAACTGTCCGTCGAAGCGGGTGTCACGCGCACTGATCGCACGGTACCGCTCGTCGAAATCCACCACGGGGAAGCTCATGTCTCCACTCTGTCACGCGCCTCCGACACCGGCTGGCGGAAATCGGACACGGCTGTGGACGGACGATCCGCGAGAGAACGAGAGGACCCTGCGG
>NZ_LPVV01000036.1 GCF_002362255.1 Microbacterium sp. SZ1
TGCTTCTCGATGAGCTGCAGCCCGAACAGGTCGCGCAGCCAGGTCAGCACCTTCTTGGTGTCGGCGTCCTCCACCCGGTGCACGGCGTCGGTGAAGGCCTCCCATTGCAGCAGCTCGCCATGCGCGCGGGCCGCCTCGATGAGTTCGGCCTGGTTCTCGTTGAACAGCTTCGATCCGAGCGCCTTGTCCTTGGCACCGGGGCGCAGCCGCGCGGCGATGTCGGCGACCATCTGCTGCACGCGCTCGGCGAGCAGCAGATGCTGCTGCTCCTCGCGCAGTCCGTTCTCGACCGACCGCGCGACCTGCCCGAAGTCCGCCACCGACTGGCCGAACTGCCGCAGTCCGGCGCCGTGGAACAGCTTGCCCGCGGTCTGGCCGACGGCGAACTTGGCGAGGGCCGCGGCATCCTTCCCGGTGAACTGCTTCGCGTAGTCGGTGAGCAGGCGCTTGCCGACGAGCTGCAGCAGCACGTTGTTGTCGCCCTCGAACGTGACGTAGATGTCGAGGTCGGCGCGGAGTCCGACGAGACGGTTCTCGAACATGAAGCCGGCGCCGCCGCACGCCTCGCGAGCCTCCTGCAGGGTGTCGAGCGCGTGCCAGGTCGACAGCGGCTTGAGCGCAGCAGCCAGGGTCTCGAGGTCTTCACGGTCGGCCGGAGTGTCGGTGCGGCCGGAGAAGACGCCGTCGAACTTCTGCAGGAACTCGTCGTGCGCGAAGATCTGCGCATACGTCGTCGCGAGACGGGGCAGCAGGCGACGCTGGTGCTTGCCGTAGTCGAGAAGCACGACCTCCTGTCCGTCGATGCCGTCGAACTGGCGCCGCTGCGTGGCGTACGTGATCGCGATCTTCAGGCCGAGGGCCGACGCCCACGACGCCGCTCCGTCGAGTGAGACACGACCCTGCACCAGGGTGCCGAGCATCGTGAAGAAGCGGCGTCCGGGGCTGTCGATCGCGCTCGAGTAGGTGCCGTCGGGCGCGACGTCGCCGTAGCGGTTCAGCAGGTTCGTGCGAGGGATGCGCACGTGGTCGAACGACAGCCGGCCGTTGTCGATGCCGTTGAGCCCGCCCTTGAGACCGTCGTCCTCGCGGCCGATGCCCGGCAGGTCGACGCCGTCCTCGCCGCGCAGGGGCACGTA
>NZ_LPVV01000037.1 GCF_002362255.1 Microbacterium sp. SZ1
CAGCGCAAGTCGCGGCGGGCGAAGCGGCAGGAATTCGAGATGCGGAGCGCCCCGGTCGTCGGTGGCGTCAACGTCACCCGCGGTAACGGGGAGACCATCCGCATGCGTCGCGGCGCGTCCATCGCGGACTTCGCCGACAAGATCGAGACGCTGACCGGTTACACGGTCCAGCCCGGCACGCTCGTGACGATCCTCTTCAACCTCGGCGAGATGGCAACGGCCACCGAGTCGCTGGACGAGGCGACGTTCGAGGTGCTCGGCGAGGAGCTCGGCTACAAGATCCAGATGGTCTCGCCCGAGGACGAGGACAAGGAGCTCCTCGAGGGCTTCGGTCTCGATCTCGAGGCCGAGCTGGAGGCGGAGAGCGAGGACGACCTCGAGATCCGTCCGCCGGTGGTCACCGTCATGGGTCACGTCGACCACGGTAAGACCCGACTGCTCGACGCGATCCGTCAGACCAACGTCATCGAGGGCGAGGCCGGCGGCATCACCCAGCACATCGGCGCCTACCAGGTGTGGACGGAGCACGAGGGCATCGAGCGCGCGATCACCTTCATCGACACCCCGGGTCACGAGGCGTTCACCGCCATGCGTGCCCGTGGTGCGCAGGTGACCGACCTCGCGATCCTCGTGGTCGCCGC
>NZ_LPVV01000038.1 GCF_002362255.1 Microbacterium sp. SZ1
ACCACCCACACCCAACACACCAGACTTCACCGCAGACAACGCGGCGCCGGGGGCGATCGGAACGGTGGCGGCGGCCGTGGCGGGCGCGAGAGTGCCGCGGACGGGGGTTCCGGTGACGGTGACCGCGTTCGAGACGGCGCCGGCGTCGACGTCGGACTGCAGGAGCGTGTAGGAGGCTGTCGCGGTCGCCGCGGCGCCGGGCGCGAGCACGCCGGGCCGGGCGGGATCCGGCCAGATGACGGCCAGCGGGCTCAGGCCGATCAGAGTGTCGTCGAAGGCGACCTCGCTCACGGTGACATCGCCGCTGTTGACGACGGAGAAGCGGAACTCCGCGGTGTCACCCGCGCGCCCGGTGGAACCCGGGGCGAGCGTGCCGCGCTTCGTGGCGGTCAGCGTCGGAGCCGCGTCGGCCAGCGGTGTGGTCGCCGTGGCGTCCACGGACGACACCTCCACGCCCCCGGGCGCGGTCCCGGACGCGCTGGCGACGTTCACCACCTCGCCCGCGTCGACATCGCTCTGCCTCACGGTGTACTGCGCCGAGGCCGTGACCTCGTCGCCGGGTGCCAGCACCCCGATCTCACCGCTCGGCCATTCGCCGAAGACGATCCCCGACAGGTCGCCGAGCTGGTCGGTGATGCCCGTGCCCGTGATCGTCGTGTTCCCGGCGTTGCGCACGGTGAACGTGTACGAGATCGAGTCGCCGAGCACGCCGGCGCCCGAGAGCTCATCAACCTTGGTCAGCTCGAGCGCAGGGGCACGGTCTTCGGTCGCGAGCGTGAGGGAATCGGATGCCGCGACCGGCGCGTCGGCAGGAGTGGAGCCCGTGACCGTGGCGGTGTTCGTGACGCCGCCCGCGTCCACGTCAGCCTGTGTCACCGTATAGGTCGCGGTCGCGGTGACCGCGCCTGCGGGCGGCAGGACTCCGGTCGCTCCCGCCCAGGCGCCGAACGTGATCTGCGACAGTCCCGGGAGGGGGTCGCTGAGGGCGATCGCGTCGATCGTCGCTGTGCCGCCGTTGGTCACCGTGAATGTGTATGTGACGACATCGCCCAGCGCAAGGTCGCCGTCGCGCGATGCGGTCTTGTCGAGCGTGAGACCCGCGGTCGACGAGATCGGCACGGTGGCGGGCGCCGCCGCAGTGACCACGGCGCCCGAGGGAGCCACGCCGCGACCGGTCACGACGCTGACGATGGATCCCGCGTCGACGTCCGCCTGCGTGAGGACGGTCGTGGCGGTCGCCGTCACCGAGGCGCCGGGTGCGAGCACGCCGGCCGGTCCGGTCCACTGATATACGGGAGCGCTCGTTCCCGCCAGGGCGTCGCTCAGGCTGGCGCCGGTGAGCGTGACGTTGCCCGTGTTGCGCAGAGTGTACGTCCAGGTGACGGTCGATCCCGCTGCAGAACCGGGCGGGAGCGAACCGCTGTCTGTGACTGCGACCGACGGAGCGGCGGCCTCGACCGGCACGATGCTCTGCGGCGAGGCGGTGGTGACCGGTCCGCCGGGCGCGCTGCCCGATGCCGTCGCGGTGTTGAGGACTCGCCCCGCATCGATGTGCTGCTGTGTGATGGCGAGCGTCGCGGTCGCTGTCGCCGTCTGCCCGGGGTCGAGCACTCCGTCGGCTTCGGGCCAGTCGACGTCGATCGTCGACAGCCCCGCCAGGGGGTCGGTGACGGTGATCCCGGTCACAGTGACGTTTCCGGTGTTGCCGACCGTGAACGCATAGGTGATCTGATCGCCGAGGCCGGCTTCGCCGGGGAGAGTGCTCCCCGCCTTCGTGAGACGCAGCTCGGCACGCTGGGCGCCCGTCGCGACATCGACGGAATCGGTGGCCGTCACCTCGTCGCCCGAGGGCGGCGCGCCGGAGGCGGTCACGGTGTTCGACACCGAGCCGGCGTTCACGTCGGCCTGCGTGATCTCGTACGTCGCGACGGCGGTCGCCTGGGCGCCCGGCGCCAGAACGCCGGGTATCGCAGCATCCGGCCAGGTGATCGTCGGCACCAGGCCGGGGATGCTCTCGGCGAGCTCGACGTCGGTGAGCGTGACGTTGCCCGTGTTGACGACGACGAAGTCGAACCGGATGTCGTCGCCGGCCTCACCGTCGTCGACGCCGTCTCCGAGCACCGCGCCGGTCTTCGAGACGGAGATCGACGGAGCGGCGGTGAGTGGGATCGTGACGTCGTCGGCCTCGGTGACGGTGGTCCCACCGGGCGCCGTGGCCGTGCCGTCGACGACGTTCGTCACGCTTCCGGCATCCACGTCCTCCTGCGTCAGCGTGTAGGACGCCGTCGCGGTGACGACCTGGTTCGGTGCGAGCACCCCGGCCTCAGCTGGCCACGAGTAGACGAGCGGCGATACACCAGGCTCGCGGTCGGTCAGCGCGACGCCCGTGAGCGTGACGTTGCCCACGTTGCGCAGCGTGAAGGAGTAGGACACGGTGTCCCCGGCGCGTGCCGTCGCGCCGCCGGGCAGCGTTCCCGTCTTGGTCACCTCGATGTCGGCCGACCGGGCGGCGGTCGGCGTCACGACGGTGTCGGACGGGTCGCTCACGGATGGACCGGTCGGCGGTGTGCCTGTCGAGGTGGCAGTGTTCGTCACGGATCCCGTGTCGAGGTCGGTCTGCGTGATGCGGTGGGTGGTCGTGGCCGTCACGGACTCGCCGGGCTGCAGCGTTCCGCTGGCGCTCGGCCACGGGCCGTAGGCGAGCGGGCTCAGCCCGGGAGCGGGGTCGGAGATCGCAACCCCGGTCAGCGTGACGTTCCCGGAGTTGGTCGCGCGGATCGTGTACGTGATGAGGTCGCCGAGCTGCCCGGCGCCGCTCACCGCGGCGGTCTTGGTCGTGAGGATGCCGGGCGCCGACGCCGCGGTCGGCAGCACCACCGTCTGCGAGGTCGCCGACACGGCCGCCCCGGTCGGCGGGCGTCCCGACACGGTCGCGGTGTCGGAGATCGAGCCGGCGTTCACATCGCTCTGGCGCACCTGGTACGTCGCGGTGGCCGTGACCGTCTGGTTCGGCGCGAGCGTGCCCGCCGCGCCCGATGGCCAGGTGCCATAGGAGATCGTCGAGAGACCGCTGTGCGGATCCGCGACCGCCACGCCCGTGAGGGTCACATTGCCCGCGTTGCGCACTGTGTACGTGTAGGTGATCGTGTCGCCGACGGCTCCAGAGCCGGACGTGTACGCACCGCTCTTCTGCAGGGAGAGGGCCGGTGCCGAGGTGAGCGGCACGGTCCCCGACCCGGTCGCGGTCGTCGCCGACCCCCTCGCGGGCGTTCCGGTCGCGGTGGCCGCGTTCGACACGGCCCCGGCGTCGACGTCGGTCTGACGCACCGTCGAGGTCGCCGTCGCGGTGACCGCGTCTCCGGGGGCCAGGATCCCGGCCGTGCCGGACGGCCACGCGCCGTACGTCAGGGCGCCGATGCCCGGGAGCGAGTCGGTCGCGCTCACGCCGGAGAGCGTGACGTTGCCGACGTTGCGGATCGTCACCGTCCAGGTGATGGTCTCACCGGCCACTCCCGTCGCACCGGCAGGCAGCGAACCGGACTTCACGACCACGAGCCGCGGGTCGCCCGCAGCCGTCGGTGTGGTGACGGTTCCCGAGGCCCCGGACACCGCGACACCGCTCGGCGACTGCGCGCTGCCCGTCGCGACGTTGACAACCGACCCGGCGTCGACATCGGCCTGGGTGATCGTATGGCTCGCACGGGCGACCACCTGGGCCCCGGGAGCGAGGGTGCCCGCATCCCCCGGCCACGTGTAGGTGAAGGGAGTCAGACCGACCAGCGGATCGCTGACGACCACGCTTCGCAGCGTGACGTTGCCCGAGTTCGTGACGCGGACGGTGTAGTCGATCACGTCGCCCACGGCACCGGTGCCGGAGACCGCGGCCGACTTCGTCGTCGTCAGCGCGGGCCCCGCGGCCACGGTCGACAGAGCGACGGTCGGCGAATCCGCGCCCACGGCCGGACCGCTCGGCGGCGTCCCCGTGACCCGAGCCGTGTTGCGCACGGTGCCGGCGTCCACGTCGGCCTGGGTGACGACGTACGTCGCCGTGCCGACGACCTGCTCCCCCGGCCCGAGCGTGCCAGCTGTCCCCGGCCACGCCAGAGCGATCGGGCTGAGACCCGCGTGCGGATCGGTCACTGCGACGGCTGTGAGCGTGACGTTGCCCGCGTTCCGTGCGGTGAAGGTGTAGGTGATCACGCTGCCCACGGCTCCGGTGCCCTGCGTATAGGCGCCGGTCTTGCCGAGGGTGAGGAGCGGACCTGCGGTGATCGGCAGTGTCGCCGCTGCGGTCGCCTCCACCGCGGCTCCGGTCGGGGGCGTGGCGCTCGCGGTAGCCGTGTTGGCGACGGACCCCGCGTCGACGTCCGACTGCGTGAGCGGCCTGGTCGCGCTCGCGGTCACGCTCTGACCGGGCTGCAGAGTGCCGACCGCTCCCGGCCACCCCGAATACGTGATGGTCGACAGGCCCGGCAGGGGGTCGGCCACGCCGACACCGGTCAGCGTGACGTTCCCCGCGTTCCGCACGGTGAAGCTGTATGTGACGACATCGCCCGCCCGCCCGGTGGCGCCCGGTGCGAGGCTGGCGGTCTTGTCGAGTGTCAGACGCGGCGCCGCCGTCGCGGTCGGGGTCACGAGCTCGTTCGAGGAGCCGTCGACGCCGACTCCGCCCGGCGCTGTCGCGGACGCGGCGGCGCGATTGCGCACCGACCCCGCGTTCACGTCGTTCTGGGTCAGGACATAGGTGGCCCTGGCGGTCGCCGCCTGCCCGGGGGCGAGCACGCCGGTCGCGCCGGGCCAGGCGATCGCGAGTGCCGACAAGCCTGGGAGCGAGTCGTTGATCGTCACGCCGGTGAGCGTCTGGTTGCCGGTGTTCTCGGCGCGGATCGTGTATGTCACGACATCGCCGACGCGGTTGCCTCCCGCGGTCGTCGCGCTCTTGCTGACCGTCAGTCCCGGCGCGGCGGCGCTGGTCGGCACCAGCGCTTCCGCCGACGTCGCGCTGACTACGGCGCCCGCGGGCGGGCGGCCGCTGACGCTCGCCGTGTTGCGCACCGACCCCGCGTCGACGTCAGCCTGACGGATCGTGTAGGTCGCGGACCCGGTCGCCGTCTGTCCTGGAGAGAGCGTGTTGGCCGGGCCCGGCCACGTGATCGTCGGCGTGCTGAGTCCGGCGAGCGTGTCGGTCAGGTTGATGCCGCTGAGCGTGACATTGCCCGAATTGCGGATCGTGAACGTGAAGGTCGCGGTGCTTCCGACGCCGCCGTCACCGGCCGTGATCGACCCCGCCTTCACGACCGAGATCGACGGTACTGCAGCGATCCGCACGGTGGAGGGCGCCGTGCCGCTGACTGCCGCTCCACGCGGAGGGACACCCGTGGCGGTGGCTGTGTTCGCGACCGCGCCCGCGTCGACGTCGGTCTGCCTGACGGTGTAGGTCGCGGTACCCGACACGCTCTGCCCCGGCTGCAGCGTTCCTGCCGCTCCCGTCCATCCGGTGAGCGTGATCGGCGCCGCACCGACCAACGGGTCCACGAGCGAGACGCCGGTCAGGGTGACGTTCCCGGCGTTACGCACTGTGAACGCGTAGCTGATCGTGTCACCCGCCGCCCCCGTGCCGCTCAGGGTGCCGGCCTTGGTGACCGCGAGCGCCGGCGCGATCGCCGCCGTCGGCGTCGTGACGGTGCCCGATCCGGCGCTCACGGTCGTCCCGCCACCCGAGCCGCTCGCGGTCGCGGTGTTCACGATCGACCCGGCGTTCACGTCCGCCTGGGTCACGGCGTAGGGAGCAGTGGCGACGACTGTCTGCCCGGGGGCGAGAGTGCCCGGGGCTGCAGGCCACTGGTACTGCAGCGCGCCGAGACCGGCGAGAGGGTCCGCGATGGCGACGCCCGTGAGCGTGACGTTTCCGGTGTTCGTGGCTCGGAATGTGTATGTGACGACACTGCCCACACCTCCCCCGCCGCCGGCGGCCGACTTCGTGGCGGAGATTGCAGGTGCCGCGGCGATCGTCGCCACCGAGACCTCGCCCGACGAGGCGGTGATGGCTGGACCGGTGGGCGGTGTGCCTGCGACCGTCGCCGTGTTCCGCGCCGCGCCGGCGTCGACGTCGGACTGACGGACGGTGTACGTCGCCGTCGCCGTGACGGTCTGGTTCGGCTGCAGAGTCCCGGCGGGGCCGGGCCACGTGTACGAGAGCGTCGAGAGTCCGGAGTGCGGGTCCGTGATGGCGACGCCGGTGAGGGTCACGTTCCCCGTATTGCGAGCGGTGAACGTGTAGGTGATCGTGCTGCCGACCGAGCCGTTGCCTGCGGTCACGGCGCCCGACTTGGAGATCACGATCCCGGGGGCGGAGGCGAGCGACACCGTCGCCGGTGCCGTACTCGTGACCGCTGTGCCGTTCGGCGGAGTGCCGGAGCCGGTCGCCGTGTTGCTCACGGCACCGGAGTTCACATCCGTCTGCGAGATCGTCGACGTGGCGGTCGCGGTGACCGTCTGTCCGGGCTGCAGGACGCCTGCGGTACCGCTCGGCCAGGTCCCGTAGGACGGCGCCGAGATCCCAGGCAGGGAGTCTGCGACCGCGACCCCCGTCAGGGTCACGTTTCCGGAGTTGCGGAGCGTGATCGACCAGACGATCGTGTCGCCCGCGCGGCCCGAGGAGCCGCTCTGCAGTGCTCCGGACTTCGTCGTCACGATCGCGGCGGACGCGGGCACGGTGTTCGTCGTGATCGTTCCCGAGGTGCTCGTCACCGGTGTCGTGCCATACGCGGACGTGGAGGAGGCGATGTTGCGGACGGAACCCGCGTTCACGTCCGCCTGTCGGATCGTGTACGTGGCGACGGCGGTCACGGCCTGCCCGGGTGCGAGTGTGCCCGCGGTGCCCGGCCACGTGTAAGTGAAGGCCGAGAGACCGGGCAGCGTGTCCGAGACGCTCACGCCGGTGAGTGTGACGTTGCCGGTGTTCGTCGTGCGCACCGTATAGGTGATGACGTCGCCGACGGCGGCGGTGCCGGACACCGTCGCCGACTTGGTGGTCGTGCTGGCCGGTGCGGCGGCCGCGGTCGTCACGCGGGTGGCCGGCGACGATCCGGTGACCGCCGCGCCTCCCGGTGTCCGGGCCGAGGCCGTGGCCGTGTTCGACACGGCACCCGCGTCGACATCCGCTTGCCTGATCGTGTAGGTCGCGCGCGCCTGCGCCGTCTGCCCCGGGGCGAGCGTGCCCGCCGTGCCCGGCCAGGTGTAGGTGATCGCCGAGAGACCGGGCAGCGGATCCGCGATCGCCACCTGACTGAGGGTCACGTTGCCGTTGTTCGTGGCGGAGAACGAGTAGGTGACGATGCTGCCCACTCCGCCGGTGCCCGAGGTGACCGTTCCCGACTTGAGCACGGTCAGCGCACCGGTCGGCGTCACCGGCAGGGTGAACGCCCGGGTCTGCGTGAGGCGCGCGCCGCTGGGCGGCAGCGCGGTCGCGGTCGCGGTGTTGGCCACCGATCCCGCGTCGACGTCCGACTGCTTGAGCGTGTAGGTGGCTGTCGCCGTGACCGCCTGCCCCGGTGCCAGCGTGCCGACCGGTCCGGGCCACGTGTAGGCGAGCGCGGACAGCCCGGCCAGCGGGTCGGAGATCGCCGCCTCGGTGAGCGTCACGTTCCCGCTGTTCGCGAGACGGAAGGTGTAGGTGACGACGTCGCCCGCGCGGCCGGTGCTGCCCGGCGCGAGGGCGCCGGTCTTCGTGAGCGTGACGGCCGGAGCGGATGCCGCGGTCGAGACGACCGACTGGCTGCTCGGCATCGTCAGCGTGGCACCGGCAGGCGTGCGAGCAGTGCTCGTGGCGGTGTTGCGCACGGCGCCCGCGTCGACGTCGGCCTGCGTGATCGTATACGTCGCGGTGGCGGTGACCGCTTGGCCGGGGGCGAGGGTACCGGCCGTGCCCGGCCAGCTGTACGCGAGTGCCGAGAGCCCGGCGAGCGGGTCGGTGATGGCGACGGACGTCAGTGTCGTGTTGCCGGTGTTGCGGGCGGTGAAGCTGTAGGTGA
Source organism: Microbacterium sp. SZ1 (assembly GCF_002362255.1). Lineage (GTDB taxonomy): Bacteria > Actinomycetota > Actinomycetes > Actinomycetales > Microbacteriaceae > Microbacterium. Next base: position 8,034 of record NZ_LPVV01000038.1, read on the forward strand.
TGGTGCTGCCGACGCCCCCGGCCCCCTGGGTGACGGAGCCCGACTTCGTCGTCGAGAGTCCCGGTGCCGATGCGACGGTGGGGACGGAGGTCTGGGCCGACGATCCCGAGACCGTGGTGCCGTTCGGCGTGCGAGCGGAGGCGGTGGCGGTGTTTCGGACGCTTCCCGCATCCACATCCGCTTGGGTGATGGTGTAGAAAGCGGTGGCGGTGGCGGACTGACCGACCGGCAGGCTCCCTGGGGTCGAGGTCGGCCAGGTGATGACCGGTGGCGACAGTCCGGGCAGCGGGTCGACCAGTGACGCGTTCGCGAGTGTGACATTCCCGGTGTTACGGATCGTGAACGTGTAGTTGATGCGGTCGCCGACGCGACCCGTCGACCCGCTCGCGAGCGCGCCCGTCTTCGTCACGGTCACGGCGCCCGCCGCTGCGATAGGGGTGACGCGGTTCGCCGATCCGGACGGACGCACTCCCCCGTCGTCGTCTGCGGCACTCACCGTCGCGGTGTTCGCGACCGATCCGGCATCCACGTCCGTCTGCTTCAGCGTGTACGTCGCCGTCGCCGTGACCGACTGTCCCGGGGTGAGGATTCCGGTCGTGCCCGGCCACGCGCCGAAGGTGATCGGGGAGAGCCCGACGAGCGGGTCGGTGATCACGATGTCGCGCAGGGTCGACTGACCCGTGTTCGTGACCGTGAAGGTGTAGACGACGACGTCGCCCGCGCGGCCCGTGCCGCCGGCGGCGAGAGCGCTCGTCTTGGTCAGGCTGATGGCGCTGAGCAGCACAGTGGTGCTGTCGCTGTCCTGCGCGAGGAAGTCGCCGACGGCCGTCCGCGCCGTGGCTTCGGCGGTCGAGACGTATCCCGTCGACGACGGTGCCGTCGCAGTGCAGGTGTACGTCGTCGTCTGCAGAGGAGCGAGAGTGAGGGTTCCGAGGTTCCTGGCGCAGTTCGCCTGGTCGTCGGTCACGACGATGTTCCGCAGGGTTCCGGCGCCGGTGTTCGTGATGCGGATCGTGAACGTCGCGAGCTCGCCGGCCGTGCGCGATTGGGTGTCGAGGGTCCCGTCGTACGTCTTCACGACCTGCAGCCCGGCCGTCGGCACCGACAGCATGGCGTTGCGCAGCAGGTACGAGTCGCCAGAGGTTCCGAGCCGCAGGTTCACGGTCGAGTCGCCCGCCACGACATTGGTCAGGGGTGCTGTCGCGACGTCGACGCTCTGGTTGGTGAACGCCGTGCCCGCCGTCCCCGTGTATCTCACCGACCCGATGGCGCGGGAGATCCCGATGTTCCCGGTGGCGCCGGCCGCGTTGGGGATCTCGGTGTACGTCGTCGATCCGCCGCGGGAGTACGAGGCGGCATCGCCCGTGATGTTCCGGTCACCTTCGAAGAGGGTGAACCCGGCGCGCGTGCCCGCCGCGACCGCGGTGAAGCCGTTGAACGCGACGGTCAGATCGGCGTCGTTGGCGCCCTGACGCACGTGGCCCTCGTAGTAGATGATGTTGTGCGGCACCGAGGCGGGGTTGTCGGGGATGAAGGTCCCGTAGTCGTAGACGACGTTGATCGACCAGCCCGCGTAGCAGCCGGCGCCGGTCGGAGTCCAGATGTTGCCAGCAGAGATGGTGATCTCCGAGCCGGTCGTCACCGAGGCGAAGGCCGAGGTCACATCGGCGCTGGCCGAGTAGTAGAGCGCTGTGGCCTGCGACGCCGGGTCCTGGAGCATGCTCTGCGGTGCCACCTCGATGATCCCGCCGCCGCCGACCTTGAACTGCACGGCTCTGGTCGTGTAGCCGGTCGCGCTTCCCGCGGGCATGGTCGCGACGCCGCGTGCCGCCGAGTACTGCGAGCAGAGACGGCGGGTGTCGCCGGTGTACACGCCCGTGTTGGCGCTCCACGTGAGGAAGGCTTTGACGACCGTCGCACCAGAGGGGACCGTGATGGTCGCGCTGCTCGAGTTCGATGTGAAGCCCGCGACCGAGTTGTTCTGGGTCATGACGAAGTTGTCGTTGACGTTCTGGGCGTTGGTGCTCGACGCCGCGTGCAGATCGGCGCAGGTGCCGTTCGTGGTGGCCGTCGTCGCCGAGCAGGCGAGCACGCCGTTGCCGGCCATGATGAAGTCGCCGTTGACGTTGGCCTGGTAGTTCGGGGAGGTGCCCGAGTTGGTCCCCCATTGGACGACGGCGGCTTCGGCCGTCTGCGCCGTGCCGAGGGTGAGCCCGGCCACGATGACCGCGATGGCGGTCGTCATCGCGACGATCGACCGCCGCAGGCGACGCCGACCACTCCCCCTGACCACGACTACGACCCCCCTCAGAGTCCGCCGGCCACCCTCCCGTGGACCGACGTGATAGCTAGGTTAGGCGAATTCTCAGGTGGTGACAATGGTGCGCATGTGACCCGTGTTGTCGATGCACCTACGCGCCGACGGATGCCGCGCTGCGCACTCGGAACCAGAGCGTGAGCTCCGCCAGAGCGCGACGAGCAGTGTCCTCGTCGGAGTCGGCGTCGAGGTCCGAGAAGGAATCCCGATACCCTTCCGGCGCGACCTCCCCGGATCCTCGGAGTGCGCGGTACCCCATCGTCCAATCGGGGAAGCGCCGCTGCGGCACGCGTTCCTCGAGCAGCACGCGCATGTCGTGATGACGCGGATCGCGTCGGATGCGGTCTGTCAGCGCCCGCACGGTCTCGGCGACCCCTTCCAGCACCTGGATGAACCGGCCGCTGCGATAGAGCAGCATCCCGGTCACACCCGTTTCCGCGTTGTTCTCCCGGCATTCCTCGAGCAGCTGCTCGAGCGCCGTCTCACGGAACGGCTGCGACGCGCTGCTGGTGTAGACGAGCGACAGCACGTCGCCGTGGTGCCCCGTCACGAGGCCGTCCCCTGCAGGTCGTCACCGGCGAGGATGCCGTCGAGGTCGAGGCGTTCCGCCCGCGCGGCGACCGCCGCGGTCGCCTCCGAGAGAGTGACGAAGTCGCCGAGCTGCTCGGAGCGGGCGTCGAAGGCACGGAACTCTCCGCTCGGCTGCCGATCCACGTAACCCAGGAAGTCGCCTCCGCGACTGCCGACATGGAAGCCCTCTTCGACGCACGCCCACAGGACGTCCGAAGACGCGGTCATGCGTTCACCAATCCCAATCGTTGTTCGGATACGACAGCGGCTCGTACTCGGCCGGCGACCGCTGATCAGTTTCGACGGACACGACCACGCGGGTGGTCGAATGGATGAGCACGCTCACCAGATCGTCGCCGTCGGAGAGATCGACGAAAGCGGGAGGCGACGCCGCCGCCGCTTCGATCTGCGACATCACGTGGACGAGATCGCGCTCGCCGCTGAGAATGAAGTCCCGGCCGTCGATCTCGACGTGCGTCAGCTTCATGTGCGCTACCTCCCCGTCGTTGCTCAGCCACGTTACGTCGGGATTGATGGCGGACGAGAGGGGCTTGCAGGATGCGGAAGCGCGCTGTAGGGCTTACGACGCCTCGGCGACCTCGAGACCGCCTTGCGGCGGCGTCTCGGCGGGCTCGGGTACGAGACGGAGGCCGCCCGGACTGTTGGCGGTGATGGCGAGTGCGTCGATCCATGAACGATTGATCGACGGCTGCCGGCTGCCGAAGTACTTGAAGGCGAGCGCGCTGCCGGCGTGCACCCAGACCGTGATGCGACCGCCGCCGAGACTCGACTCGTTCGCCCAGCTGAAGGCGAACGGTTCGCCCCGCCGAAGTTTGGCCGTCATGACGAGTTGCAGGTGCGTGAGCGCGCGGTCCTCGATGTCGACCTTCTCGTCACCCTCGTATATGAGACGTCCCACGATGTCACGACCCTCGTCTGCCACGGAACCTGTTTGACGAGGCACGATCGGGTGATCGCTCGGTGGTGAGCACAAGCATCGCACATGTTCGACCGAGTTCAGCTATCCCCGCGACGTCCTCGCCACGGTGTACCACGACCTCATACTGAACTGAAGATCTGTTCACTCTTCAACGGCGCCGTTATCGTGTGGGCCATGACGGAGTATTTCGATATTCAGCGCCTCCTCGCGGAATCGCCGGAATTCGCGATTCCGATGCGAGGCCTTGAGGCACTCGTCACCAAGGTCAGGGACGACCGGTGGCATGTTTCGATCGACGACGTGAGGATCGGATCGTTCGGGGCGCGTTCGGAGGGCCGTGCGCTCTTCTTCGCCTCGGAGATCCCGAGCGAGCCGGAGGTCACGAACTGGGTGAGCGACGACATCACGACGCTCATCGAACGAATGCTCGATCTGCGGGAGTGAGGTGGCTACGGCGTCTTCGACGCCGATCCGCCCGGACGGTCAGCGAACGGCAGCGTCCAGGTCCTGCTCGAGCTTCGTTCCCTCGGTCGGTTCAGGGGTCAGGTAGAGGCCCGATGGCGCGTTGGCGGTGAAAGCGAGGGCGTCGACCCAAGCGCGGTTGATCGACGGCTGCCGTCCGCCGGTGTATCTGAACACCATGCTCGAGCCGGCGTGGACCCACACCGTGACGCGACCGCCGCCGATGCTCGCGTCTTCCTTCCACGTGAACGAGAACGGTTCTCCACGACGCAGTTTCGCGGTCATGACGAGCTGCAGGTGCGTGAGGGCGCGGTCGTCGATGTCGACCTTCGGTCCGCCCTCGTAGATGAACTTGCCCATGGGGCACTTCCTCTGCTCTGGCTTCTCCACCGAAACCTGTGCCAAGAGGCGCGACCCGAATGGCCGCTCCGTGGGGATGAGTCCACGTTTACACGCTTCGAAGCAGTGCGCCACCCCCACCTTCGTCTATATGGGCGGGCACCGATTAGACGAACGGACCCCGCTGAACTGCCCGATTGCCGCAGCGGGGTCCGCCCGTCCCCATGCAGACATGATCCCACCGCCCCGTCGAGTTCGCATCACCGTCGCAGCAAGAAAAAACCCCCGGCTGAACCGGGGGTTTGTCTGTGCGCGATACTGGGATCGAACCAGTGACCTCTTCCGTGTCAGGGAAGCGCGCTACCGCTGCGCCAATCGCGCCCGTGTGGGCTATTCAGTTTCAGAGAGGTGGCGACGGGATTCGAACCCGTGTAAACGGCTTTGCAGGCCGGTGCCTAGCCGCTCGGCCACGCCACCGTGTGGATTGACCCCACGTGCTGAAGGCCTTCCGAAGAAGGCCCCTGCACTTGAGCGGATGACGAGACTCGAACTCGCGACCCCAACCTTGGCAAGGTTGTGCGCTACCAACTGCGCTACATCCGCGTTGTTCCCGGTTGTTGTCCCGGGCACTTATGAAACATTAGCCGATGATCGGCCGGTGTCCAAACCGATGCCGATTCTCGCGCGTGTCCGCCCAGTGGTCATCGGGCGCCGCGAGCGTCGGGTAGTATCGGTTGACGTACCCCTCGGGTATGGGCGATTGGCGCAGTTGGTAGCGCGCTTCCTTCACACGGAAGAGGTCATCGGTTCGAGTCCGGTATCGCCCACCAGAGCGAAGCCCCGCAGCCTCCCGGCATGCGGGGCTTTCTGCCGTCGATCCGGGCACCCGCTGCTACCGTGACGGTGTGACGGCGCTGCTCGACGACTTCCTCTCCGGCGATCCGTCGCGAGTGCTGCACGCGACCTGGGAGACGATCGCTTCTCGCGACATCGCTGTTCTGCGGCCGCTCGTTCCCGCCGTTCCCCGCATCCGGCGAGCGACCGAGGCTCTGGATCTCGGTGGAATCATCTACGCGAACCGTGGCCATCTCGATCACGCTCTCGACAAACTCGCTCAGTTCGACGCCGGCGAGTGCTGGTGCGCCGGGTACGTCGGCATCCTCACCTTCGATCCGAAGAAGGAGGAGGCCGTCGATCACGTGCGGATCGTCTCCACGAGCGAGCCGGGGTGGTCGATGACCTACCAGTGCGAGTGCGTCGTCTGCGGCCTGACGTTCGACGTCGAACAGGGCGATCATCACTTCATGTGGTGGAAGTGGGTGCCGCGCGGGGCGATCCGCCCGCTCCCGAAGCGATGAATGTCGGCGGCTCCGGCTAGTGTCGCGGCGTGCCGAGAATGACGCTCCCCGACCCGTGCACGCTGTGCGGCCGCCTCGAGGCCGACCGGGTCTCCGGTCAGCTCGTCTGCGCCTGGTGCGGGTGGCGATTCGGCGACGCTCCCGATGCCGATCTGCCCCGTCCGGTGGTCGAGGTCGTGTACTACCTCCGGTACGACCGCAGGGTGAAGATCGGAACGAGCGGGCGGCCCCGTCAGCGCCTCGCAGCGATCCGCCACGATGAGCTGCTCGCGTTCGAGCCGGGTGGGCGCGGCGTCGAGCAGGCCAGGCACCGGGAGTTCGCGGCGATCCGCGAGGGCGGCGAGTGGTTCACCTTCACGGAGGATCTCGAGCACCATGTCGCCGCACTCCGCACCACCCGCGACCCCTGGCAGCTGTACGCGCGATGGGTGTCCGCAGCCATGCAGAGATGAGGGCCCGCAGAAACGGACCGATCGTTCCTGCGGGCCCTCGGTCTATGGGGTCAGGCGCGGGCGGCCTTGACCCTCGCGGGCTGCGGCTGTGAGAACAGCACCACGACGATGACGGCGACGCCGACGACGACGTGCGGCAGCCACACGTTCGGCGCCTGGTTCGCGAAGCCGAAGATCCAGGGCGACAGGGCCAGGAACAGGCTGGCCACGATGTCGAACACGAGGTGGACAGGCATCGGGATGAAGCCGAAGGGGCCCCACTCGTACTTCGTGAACAGGCTGTAGACGATCAGGCCGACGCCGAGCACGATCGGGATGATGACGGCGGGACCGCCCAAGCTGGCGAAGCCGAACAGCCAGGGTGCCGCGATGAGCGCCACGCCGACGACGTAGTCGAGGATTCCGTGGACCTTGGTGGGGATGAAACGCATGATTCCTCCTTGGTGGCGCCGCTTCCTGCGGCTCACTGATGGTTCGCCGCCCGTCGGAAATCGGATTGGGGGAATTCCTCGTACGCTGACCGGATGACGTCCCACCGCCCCCTCGTACGTGCGATCGCCGCGCTCCGCCTGTCGGTGGGCGCCGCTGCGATCGCCCTCCTGGGCTGGACGTACGTGATCGGCATCCCCCGCGGTGGAGCGAATCCCTTCGACTACTTCGGCTACTTCACGAACCTCACGACGCTGATGACGTCGATGATCCTCATCACGGTCGCCCTCGTCGGCCTGCGAGGCCGCACCGCACCGGCGTGGCTTTCGACGGCCCGCGGCGTCGCCGTCACGTGCACGATCGTGGTCGGACTCGTCTACAACATCCTCGTACCTGGCACCGGCTCCGCTCCGGCGTGGGTGAGCGTGATCCTGCACACCGTCATGCCGCTATTCGTCGTGGTCGACTGGACGTCGATCGGCGATCGGCCGCCGCTCCCCTGGCGACGTCTCTGGCTCGTGCTGCCCTATCCGGTGCTGTGGCTCGTCGTCGTGCTCGTGCGCGGAGTCACGGATGGGTGGGTCCCCTACGGCTTCCTGCTCCCCGAGCGCGGACTCCCCTCGCTCCTCGCACACGTCGCGGGGCTGCTGCTCGCGCTCCTCGCCGCCGGAGCAGTGGTGTGGCTGCTCAGTCGCGTGCGGGTGTCACTCCCGGAGCGCACGCAGCGCGCTCTGCGAACGGCGCAGGATCAGCCGTCCGTCCATCCGTAACGCCGGGAGAGGGCAGCCGTCACGCGGCCGTAGCGTGTCCGGTCGAGCACCGCGGCCTCTCTTCGCAGCCCCGTCTCATGCACGCTGTAGAGCTGCTCGATGTCGACCCACGATTCGCGCCGCTGCGAGTCCCACTCGCCCGCGCCGATCGAGAGGTAGTCCCGGTCGCCGTCATGGGGACGACTCGTCATCCGCACCGCATAGACCCGGTTCGCGGACTGCCGCCCGATCACGAGCAGCGGACGGTCTTTGCCTCGTCCGTCGTTCTCCTCGTACGGCACCCAGGTCCAGATGATCTCCCCGGCATCCGGCGCACCGTCGCGATCGGGTGCGTAATCGAGCCGCAGATCGACGACGCGGTCGGCGTCGATCCGCACCGTGGCGGCGCCGACGGCATCCGTTCCTCGCGCACGCCGCTCCGCGCCGCCCGTCTCCGCAGAACTCCGGACACGCGCGACAGGGCCTCTCGGACGAGTCGTCGTCCGAGAGGCCCTGTTCGATCCGAATGCGCGGATGAGTATCTGCGAGAGTGTGTTCAGGATGCCGTTGCCGTTGCTCACACGGTCACCCTATGGCAGCTCACGCGTCTGCGAGCGCGTACCCCTCCTCGCCGTGGACGACCTGGTCGACGCCCGCGATCTCGTCTTCGTTGGTGACGCGGAAGCCGATCGTCTTCTGGATCGCGAAGCCGATGATGAAGGCCACGACGAAGGAGTAGATCAGCACGCCGACCGCGGCGATGACCTGTACGGCCAGCTGGCGGGCGTCTCCGCCCACGAAGAGGCCGGTGTCGGTCGCGAAGAAGCCGAGGTAGACGGTTCCGATGAGACCGCCGACGAGGTGGATGCCGACCACGTCGAGCGAGTCGTCGAAGCCGAGGCGGAACTTGAGCTCGATCGCGAGGGCGCAGACGATACCGGCGACCGCGCCGAGCAGCAGGGCCCAGCCGGGGGTCAGGTTGGCGCACGCGGGGGTGATGGCCACCAGACCGGCCACCGCACCGGAGGCGGCTCCGACGGAGGTCGGCTTTCCGTCCTTGATCTTCTCGATCAGGATCCAGCCGAGGATGGCGGCAGCCGTGGCACCGAGGGTGTTGAGGCCGATGAGACCGACACCGCCCATGTCCTCCGCGAGCCACTCGGCTCCGGCGTTGAAGCCGAACCAGCCGAACCACAGCAGCGCGGCGCCGAGCAGCGTCAGCGGCACGTTGTGCGGCTTGAGGATGCCCTTCTGGAAGCCGATGCGCTTGCCGAGGACCAGCGCGAGTGCGAGCGCCGCGGCGCCGGCGTTGATGTGCACGGCCGTGCCGCCGGCGTAGTCGATGACGCCGATGCCGCTGTCCTCGCCGAACAGGGTCGTGCCGAGGTTCATGATCCAGCCGCCGCCCCAGACCCACGCCGCAACCGGGAAGTATCCGACGGTCGCGAACACGCCGGCGAAGATCAGCCAGCTGCCGAACTTCGCGCGGTCGGCGATGGCGCCGGAGATGAGGGCGACCGTGATGATCGCGAAGGTCGCGCCGTAGGCGACTCCGAGAAGGGCGACGTTGGATCCCTCACCCGAGGCGAGGCTCGAGAGGCCGAAGTCGGCGAAGGGGTTGCCCGCGAACGCCATCGGGTTGTCGACCGCGCTCATCGAGAAGCCGAAGAGGATCCAGAGCACCGCGACGAGACCGATGGAGCCGAAGCTCATCATCATCATGCTGACGACGCTCTTCGCCTTGACGAGGCCGCCGTAGAAGAAGGCGACGCCGGGCGTCATGAGCAGGACGAGGGCGGTCGCGGTGATCGCCCAGGAGATGTTGCCTGGAGCATCCATGAAGAACCTCACATTCGGGTGACTGAGAGCTTCAGTGTGACGAGGTCCGATTTCAGGAATGCGCGAGGTGTGTTGCAGGGACGTTACAGGAGCACCGGCTATGTGAACATCGCGTTACGCGCTGCTGCGATCCGCGTGTGTGAGAGCGTTCAGTCGCGACACCGCCCGGAGGTACTTCTTGCGGTATCCGCCGCCGAGCATCTCATCGGAGAAGACGCCGTCCAGGCCGACTCCCGTCGCGACGATCGGGATCTGTGCGTCGTAGACCCGGTCGACGAAGGCGACGAAGCGGAGCGCCTCGGACTGATCGGTCAGCACCCGCACGTCGCGGAGTCCGACGAGGTCGAGCCCGGTGATGAGTCGGATGTACCGCGATGGATGCACCCGGGCGAGATGGCGGATCACGTCGTCGAAGGAGTCATCGGATGCCGTGCCCGCTGCGGCACCGGTCGCCACCGCCTCCGCGTACGCGTCGCCATCGCTCACGACGGCGTGGCCGTCGAGCGCGCGCTGTCGGAAGTCGACGCCGTCGATGCGGAGCGTCTGGAAGCTGTCGGCCATGGCATGGATCTCACGGAGGAAGTCCTGGGCGGCGAACCGGCCCTCGCCCAGGGCGTTCGGTGGCGTGTTCGATGTGGCGGCGAGTCGCGTGCCGGTCGGGACGAGCTCGCCGAGGAGCCTGGTCATGACCATCGTGTCGCCCGGGTCGTCGAGCTCGAACTCGTCGATGCACAGCAGATCGGCACCTTTGAGGAGATCGACCGTGTTCTTGTAGCCGAGCGCCCCGACGAGCGCGGTGTACTCGATGAACGATCCGAAGTACTTCCGTCGGGCGGGCATCGCGTGGTAGATCGACGCGAGCAGATGGGTCTTGCCGACACCGAAGCCGCCGTCGAGGTACACGCCCGGCTTCATCTCGGGTTCCTTCTTCGCCCGGCTGAACAGACCGCCGCGCTTGACCGACCCTCCGCCTCGGCCGGCGAAGCGGATCAGCGTCTCCTTCGCCTGCTCCTGCGACGGGTACTCGGGGTCGGCGCGGTAGCTGTCGAAGGTCGCGCCGTCGAACTGCGGCGGCGGCACGAGGCTCGCGAGCATCTCGGGACCGCTGACGGTCGGCTCGCGGTCGATGAGGTGCACGAGACCCGTGCGGGTGGGCGTGTCGGTCATCACGGTCCTGGATCTGGTGCTCACCTGTGTCGAAGTCTTACGAATCGGGTCCGGAGTGCACGGCGTGGATCTATCGTCGAAGTGTCGGCTCCACATTACGCCGTCACCACCCGCCCCATCGCCGCTCACCGACTGAGGAGATCCCTGTGGCCATCGAGTTCGACACGTCATCGTCCAAGTTCGCCGAGTACGCCGAGCCCGGCCGACTCGTGACCACGGACTGGCTCGCCGAGCACCTGGGTGCGCCGGGTCTCGTCGTCGTCGAGTCCGATGAGGACGTGCTGCTCTACGAGACCGGCCACATCCCCGGTGCGGTGAAGGTCGACTGGCACACCGAGCTCAACGACCCGGTCGTCCGCGACTACGTCGACGGCGAGGGATTCGCCGCCCTGCTCAGCCGCAAGGGGATCTCGCGCGACGACACGGTCGTCATCTACGGCGACAAGAACAACTGGTGGGCCGCATACGCGCTCTGGGTGTTCTCGCTCTTCGGCCACGAAGACGTGCGTCTGCTCGACGGCGGCCGCGACCGCTGGATCGCCGAGGGCCGCGAGATCACGCGCGAGGCCCCGACCGTGACGCCGACGGAGTATCCGGTCGTCGAGCGCGACGACTCTCGCATCCGCGCCTACAAGGAGGATGTCCTGGCGCACATCGGCAAGCCGCTGATCGATGTCCGCTCCCCCGAGGAGTACAGCGGAGAGCGCACGACGGCGCCCGCCTACCCCGAGGAGGGCACGCTGCGCGCAGGACACATCCCCACCGCGCAGAGCGTGCCGTGGGCGAAGGCCGTCGCGGAGGACGGCGGCTTCAAGTCGCGCGCGGAACTCGATGCCATCTACCGCGACGGCGCCGGACTGAACGACGGCGACGAGGTCGTGGCGTACTGCCGCATCGGCGAGCGGTCCAGCCACACCTGGTTCGTGCTGAAGCACCTGCTCGGATTCGAGGACGTCCGCAACTACGACGGCTCATGGACGGAGTGGGGCAGCGCGGTCCGCGTTCCGATCGTCACGGGCTCGGAGCCCGGCAACGCCTGACGTGTGAGAATGACAGGGATGAGCACCTCGCACGTTCCTGACGTCCTCGCCGAGATCCGCGACGGGTTCCTCGAGACCCCGGAAGCCGATCGCCTGCTGCTTCTCCTGGAGTACGCGGACGAGCTGCCCGAAGTGTCGGACGAGGTCGCGAACCACCCCGAGATGTGCGAGCGCGTCGCGGAGTGCCAGTCCCCCGTGTACATCTACGTCGAGGTGAACGACGACGTGGTGACGATGCACGCCACCGCGCCGCCGGAGGCTCCGACCACGCGCGGCTTCGCCAGCATCCTCGTCCAGGGCATCACCGGGCTGAGCGCCGACGAGGTGCTCGCCATTCCCGACGACTACCCTCAGTCGATCGGTCTCACGAAGGCGGTGTCGCCTCTTCGGATCGGGGGCATGACCGGCATGCTGATGCGCGCGAAGAAGCAGGTCAGGCAGAAGCGCTGAACCCCTGCGCGCGCGTCCACTCGGTGATGGCGTCGCTCCACCCCGCCTGGTCGTAGTTCCAGAGCTTCGTGTGCCTGGCGCCGGAGAACGGCGGCATCGTCACCAGATCGGGGCGTGCCTCCCGCAGCGCATGCGACGCATCGGCGGGAACGAACCCGTCATCGTCGCTGTGCAGGATGAGGATCGGGACCGCGAGCTCCTCCGCGCGGGCGACCATATCGAGCCGGTCGAAGGGAATGGCATCCTCAGCGCCGCTGAGTCGGGCGGTCAGCGGCACCGACAGCGCGCTCATCGCCAGATCAGGGAGCGGTGCGCGCAGGCCGATCTCCCTCGCCTGGAAGCGGAGTACCGTGCGCCAGTCGACGACCGGCGATTCGAGGATGAGACCCGCGATGCGTTCACGGTTGCCCGAGCTCACCGCGGTCTGCAGGGCGACGGCGCCACCCATGGACCAGCCCATCAGGATCACCCGCTCGGCGCCATGGCGCAGCGCGTACGAGACGGCCGCATCCACGTCGCGCCATTCCGCTGCGCCGAGGGCGTAGGCACCGGTGCGGCTGCGAGGAGCCTCCCCGTCGTTGCGGTACGACACCACGAGGTTCGGGAACCCCTCGGCGTGCAGCACCGGCACGGCTCGCAGGCACTCCGCGCGGGTGACGCCGCGTCCGTGCACCTGGATCACCCACGTGGACGACTCGGCCGGGAAGAACCACGCGGGACACGGCCCAGCCGGTGAGCCGATGAGCACGTTCTCCCAGCGCAGGTGCAGCTCGCTCGGCGTCGAGTAGTACCACCCGCTGAAACCCGCCTGCCGGTCCAGGCGCGCCCCCGGCTCGACCTTGGTCAGCAGCTTGCGGCGCACGGTCGTCGCGTCGGCGCTCAGCACGGCTCCGAGCTTGACGTAGCCCTCCGTGCCCGACGTGAACAGGCCGTATCGACCGGGCAGCTCCGTGTCGGGAGTCCGCACCAGTTCGATCGTCTGCGCACCGGTGTCCACCGCGATGATCTCGGCATCGGCCGGACGCTTCCCCGGCATGACGACACGTCGTGCGACACTCAGCACGAGCAGTGTCGAGGCCGCTCCCAGCGCGACCAGAGCAGGGACAAGGAGCGCAACGGCGTGCCTGAGACTCTTCATCGCCTCCTGACTCTAGCCTGTCACCGTGACCGCACACCCCGATGCCGGGACGATCTTCGACGCCGCCGTGGCCGAACTGCGCGAGACGCCCTTCCGCGGCGACATCACCGTCCGCGAGATCGCCACGCCGCAGGGCCTCGCGCCCTACGCCATCGCGCTCGCCGCAGATGTCCGCCCCGACGACGACGGCGAATCGATCTACGGCACCGGGCGGTTCGTTCTGCTCCACGATCCCGAGGCGCCGGGCGCGTGGGGAGGCAGCTGGAGGATCGTGATCTTCGCGCAGGCGCCGCTCGAGACCGAGATCGGCACCGATCCGCTGCTCGCCGACGTGACGTGGTCGTGGCTGGTCGACGCGCTCGACTCGCGCGGGGCGGTCTCGCACTCGGCATCCGGAACATCGACGAAGACCCTCTCGAAGGGGTTCGGCGGGCTGGCGGAGGAGGGCGACGGGGCACAGATAGAATTGAGGGCGTCCTGGACACCCGAGGGTCCCTTCCGACCGCACGTCGAAGCATGGGCCGAACTGGTCGGGATGCTGGCGGGTCTTCCGCCCGGTTCCGAGGGCATCGCCGTGATCGGCGCTCGAAAGGCAGCACGTGACTGAATACTCCGTGATCTCCGATATCTCGGAGTTCCACGCGGCGTGCGCCGCGCTCGCGGCGGGCGAAGGACCCGTCGCCGTCGATGTCGAGCGAGCCTCCGGCTTCCGGTACTCGCAGCGCGCGTACCTCGTGCAGGTGTTCCGCCGTGACGCGGGCGTCTTCCTGTTCGATCCGCCGGCGATCGGAGATTTCGCGCCGCTGCAGGCGGCGATCGGCGACGTCGAATGGGTGTTCCACGCCGCGAGTCAGGACCTCCCCTCGCTCCGAGAGCTCCACCTCGAACCGCCGTCGATCTTCGACACCGAGCTGGCGGCGCGTCTGCTGGGCCACGAACGGGTCGGGCTGGCCGCCGTCGTGGAGAGCACGCTCGGCATCACGCTCAAGAAGGAGCACTCCGCGGCCGACTGGTCGACCAGGCCGCTGCCCGCCGCATGGCTCGAGTATGCCGCGCTCGATGTGCTGCACCTCATCGACGTTCGGGAGGAGCTGCAGCGTCAGCTCGACGATCAGGGCAAGGCGACGTTCGCCGCCGAGGAGTTCGCGGCGACCCTGACGCGCCGCCCGAAGCCGCCGCGCGAGGATCCGTGGCGTCGCCTCAGCGGGCTGCACCAGGTGCGCGGCGCTCGCAATCTCGCCGTCGCGAAGTCGCTGTGGCTGGCTCGTGAGGCCTACGCGCAGGAACAGGACGTGTCCCCCGGTCGCCTGGTGCCCGATCGCTCCCTGATCGCCGCGGTGCTGGCGAACCCGCAGAGCAAGCAGGCCCTCGCCGGGATCAAGGACTTCCAGGGACGCGCGAGCCGCACTCAACTCGACCGCTGGTGGCAGGCCATCGTCGACGGGCGCGCGACGGAGGAGCTGCCGCGCGAGCGCGTGCCGAGCGACGCCCTCCCTCCGCCGCGCGCGTGGGCGGATCGCAACCCCGAAGCGGACGCTCGCCTCAAGGCGGCGCGCCCCGTCGTGGAGGCCGTGGCGGAGGAGCTCGCCATGCCGACGGAGAACCTGCTCACCCCCGACTACCTCCGCCGCATCTCCTGGGACCTGCCGGGGACGACGACGGATGAGGTCGCTTCAGCGCTCGAGAAGCTCGGCGCCCGCCCGTGGCAGATTGCACAGACCGCACAGAAGATCGCTGCGGCCTTTGTAGAGGCGACTCAATCGCCCGACGAGGCGTCCGCCCCCGCTTCGTAGGTTCGACCCAACCGATTCCTCCCGATTTCCTGCGGTTCCTAGACTGAGGCCACCGCACAAAACTTGGAGGCAGAGTGGCCGAGATCTCGGACGTCTTCTTCGTCGATGGAGTGCGCACCCCCTTCGGGCGCGCCGGCGAAAAGGGCATGTACTGGAACACCCGCGCAGATGACCTCGCCGTGAAGGCGACGATCGGTTTGATGGAGCGCAACGCCGCCGTCCCCGCCGACCGGATCGACGATGTCGCGATCGCCGCGACGAGTCAGACCGGCGATCAGGGCCTCACCCTCGGCCGTTCGGTCGCGATCCTCGCCGGTCTGCCCCAGACCGTGCCGGGCCTCGCCGTCGAGCGCATGTGCGCCGGTGCCATGACGAGCGTCACCACGATGGGTGCGTCGATCGGCGTCGGGATGTACGACCTCGCACTCGCCGGCGGCGTCGAGCACATGGGCCACCACCCGATCGGAGGCAACGCCGACCCGAACCCCCGCTTCGTCGCGGAGAAGATGGTCGACCCCGGTGCGCTCAACATGGGCGTCACGGCTGAGCGCATCTTCGACCGCTTCCCGCACCTGACGAAGGAGCGCTCCGACCGCTTCGGCATGCTGAGCCAGCACAAGGTGCAGGCCGCGTACGACGCCGGCAAGATCCAGCCCGACCTCGTGCCCGTCGCGATCAAGGATGCCGACGGCGCCTGGGGCCTCGCGACCGAGGACGAGGGCCGTCGCCCGCAGACCACGATGGAGGACCTCGCGAGCCTCAAGACGCCGTTCCGTCCGCACGGCCGCGTCACGGCCGGAACCTCCTCGCCCCTCACCGACGGCGCGACGATGTCGCTGCTCGCCGGCGGCGGCGCGGTGAAGGAGCTCGGTCTCGCCCCGAAGATGCGCATGGTGTCGTTCGCGTTCGCCGGCGTGCAGCCCGAGATCATGGGCATCGGCCCGATCCCCTCGACCGAGAAGGCGCTGAAGAAGGCCGGACTCGACATCTCCGACATCGGCCTGTTCGAGCTCAATGAGGCCTTCGCGATCCAGGTCATCTCCCTGCTCGATCACTTCGGCATCGCCGACGACGACCCCCGCGTGAACCAGTGGGGCGGCGCGATCGCGCTCGGACACCCGCTCGCGGCATCCGGAGTGCGCCTGATGATCCAGCTCGCGGCGCAGTTCGCCGAGCGCCCGGATGTGCGCTACGGCCTGACCGCCATGTGCGTCGGGCTGGGCCAGGGCGGCTCGGTCATCTGGGAGAACCCGCACTTCGACGGCAAGAAGAGGAAGTAACCCCCGATGGCCACTTCGGTTTCCGAACAGTACGCGAAGATCGACTTCTCCCCCATCCAGGCGCTCACCGAGGGTGAGGTGATCACGCAGTCGCCGGTGCGCGACATCCGCCTCCCCTCGGGCAGGATGCTGGCGCTCATCACCCTCGACAACGGTCGCGATCACACCCGGCCGAACACCCTCGGCCCCGCGACGCTGACGCAGCTCGGCGAGACGCTCGACGGTCTCGCCGCGCGCGCCGCGGCCGGCGAGATCCAGGCCGTGGGCATCACGGGCAAGCAGTACATCCTGGCTGCGGGCGCCGATCTGTCCGACATCAGCAAGGTCGGCTCGCGCGACAATGCCCGCCTGATCGCACAGCTCGGCCACAAGGTCCTCGGCAAGCTCGGCGAACTGGGCGTGCCGTCGTTCGCCTTCGTGAACGGCCTCGCCCTGGGCGGCGGGCTCGAGATCGCGTTGAACTCGACCTACCGCACGGTCGACGCATCGGCCGCGGCCATCGCGCTGCCCGAGGTGTTCCTCGGAATCATCCCCGGCTGGGGCGGCGCCTACCTGCTGCCGAACCTGATCGGCATCGAGAACGCGCTCGAGGTCGTCATCTCGAACCCGCTCAAGCAGAACCGCATGCTCAAGCCGCAGCAGGCGTTCGACCTCGGCATCGTCGACGCGATCTTCCCGGCGGCGAACTACCTCGAGAACTCACTCGTCTGGGCCGACACCGTGCTCGGCGGCAAGAAGATCGAGCGCAAGAACGAACCGGGCAAGATCGAGCGGCTCACCAAGTGGCCCATCGCGATCAAGATGGCTCGCGGTATGCTCGAGTCCAAGATCGGCACGATCCCGAAGTCGCCCTACGCGGCACTCGACCTGCTCGACAAGGCGAAGAGCGGCACGAAGGCGGAAGGCTTCGCCCGGGAGGACGAGGCGCTCGCCGAACTCGTCACCGGCGATCAGTTCGCGGCATCCATGTACGCGTTCGACCTGGTGCAGAAGCGTGCGAAGCGGCCCGTCGGCGCGCCGGACAAGGCCCTCGCGAAGAAGGTGACGAAGGTCGGCATCATCGGCGCCGGGCTCATGGCGAGCCAGTTCGCGCTGCTCTTCGTGCGCAAGCTGCAGGTGCCGGTGCTCATCACCGACCTCGACCAGGCGCGCGTCGACAAGGGCGTCGCCTACATCCACGAGGAGATCGGCAAGCTCGAGGCCAAGGGACGCCTCGATGCCGACACGGCGAACAAGCTGCGCGCGCTCGTGACGGGCACGACCGACAAGAGCCTGTACGCCGACTGCGACTTCGTCATCGAGGCCGTGTTCGAGGAGGTCGGAGTCAAGCAGCAGGTGTTCGGCGAGATCGAGAACATCATCGCCGACGACGCGATCCTCGCCACCAACACCTCGTCGCTGTCGGTGGAGGAGATCGGCGCGAAGCTCGCCCACCCGGAGCGCCTGGTCGGCTTCCACTTCTTCAACCCGGTCGCGGTGATGCCGCTGATCGAGATCGTGAAGACGCCGTCGACCTCCGAGGCCGCGCTGTCCACGGCGTTCGTCGTCGCGAAGAGCCTCCGCAAGAATGCGGTGCTCACCGCCGATGCCCCCGGGTTCGTCGTCAACCGCCTTCTCGCCAAGGTCATGGGCGAGGCCGCACGCGCGGTCTACGAGGGCACACCGCTCACCGACGTCGAGAAGGCGTTCGCGCCGCTCGGGCTGCCGATGGGGCCATTCCAGCTCATCGACCTGGTCGGCTGGAAGGTCGCCGCACACGTGCAGGACACGATGGCGCACGCGTTCCCCGACCGTTTCTACGCGAACGAGAACTTCCACGCCCTCGCCGAGCTGGACGCGGTCGTCGAGAAGGACAAGGGCGGCCGCGTGACCGGCTGGACGAAGCAGGCAGAGAAGATCCTCAAGCCTGCCGTGGGCAAGACCGCCGCGTCGGCAGCGACGATCCTCCAGCGCGTGCAGGACGGACTCGCGAGCGAGATAAAGCTCATGCTGGACGAGGGCGTCGTGCCCGAGGTCGAGGACATCGACCTCTGCCTCATCCTCGGCGCCGGCTGGCCGTTCATCGACGGCGGAGCGTCGCCGTATCTGGACCGTGAAGGCGCATCCGAACGCGCCTTCGGAGGGTCCTTCCACTCGCCGCAGATCCGGGGCATCGAAAGTCGCTGAGACACACAGACGAGAACGCCCCATTCGACGGACGCGGTCGAATGGGGCGTTCTGTCGCTCGGCCGGGCGCAGGCGGCTCCGGTTGTCGAGCGAGCCCGCGCGTCGTCGAGCGGGCGAAGCGAGACGAGACGCGCCTCACATCCCTGAGCGCTGCGCAGGTCGCGCATCCGCCTCTCCGGTCCGTGGCCAGTACGACATCGCCCGCTCCGCGAGCGCGGTGATCGTGAGTGAGGGATTCACACCGGGGTTGGCCGGCACGGCGGCGCCGTCGACGACGTGCAGGTCGGGGTGTCCCCACACGCGGTGGAACTCGTCGACGACCCCCGAGGCGGGCGATCCGGAGATGACCGCTCCCCCGAGGAAATGCGCGGTCAGCGGGATGCCGAACACCTCGGGCCACGACCCTCGGGCCTCGGTCGTGACACCACCCTCCTGCTCGACCCTTCGCGCGATAGCCTCGGCCGCGCGGTGCGCCTGTGGCAGGTGGCTCGGATTGGGCTCACCGTGCCCCTGGGCGCTCGTGAGTCCCG
This sequence comes from Microbacterium sp. SZ1, assembly GCF_002362255.1. Lineage (GTDB taxonomy): Bacteria > Actinomycetota > Actinomycetes > Actinomycetales > Microbacteriaceae > Microbacterium. The sequence continues at coordinate 27,053 of NZ_LPVV01000038.1, forward strand.
ATCGCCCGAAGCGGCGCCGCAGCGACAGGGTGAGCGAGTTGTCCGCCGTCTGCATGACGAGGGCGATGATCCCGCGCTCGCTCCATCGGCGCAGCGACCCGAGCCGCATCTGACGCACCGGCGCGCGCAGCGCACGTCGCACGAGCAGAGCGAGACGCCGCCTGAGCGGCACGCCGCCCGGCACCATGATCGATGCCAGGGCGCCCATGAGATTCGACCCGGGTCCGTAGCGGACGTTCTCGACGTGCGTGCGCTCGTCGATGTGGAATGACGTCGTGATCGCGACACCGCGGGCCAGCTCCAGGCTCTTCGGCACGCGCGTCGCGACGGCACCGTCCAGAGCCTCGGAATTCGTGCGCGTGAGCCGACCGACGGCGTCCGAGACATGCGGTAGAGCACCGTTGGCCTTCATCCGGTGCAGCAGCTGCTGAGTGCCCCACGTGCCGGCGGCGAGGACGACCTGACGGGCGCGGATCGTCCTCCGCCTCGGGGCGAGCCACCGTCCGCTGCGCTGCGTCGTGACGGAGAAGCCTCCGCCGGTGAGCGCGCGGACTTCGGTCACCGTTCGCAGCGGCTCGATGACCGCGCCACGACGCTCGGCGAGGTGGAGGTAGTTCTTCATCAGGGTGTTCTTGGCGCCGACTCGGCAGCCGACCATGCAGTTGCCGCACAGCGTGCAACCCGTGCGGTCCGGACCCTCGCCGCCGAAGTACGGGTCGGCGACCCGCTCCCCCGGCTTTCCGAACCAGACGCCGACCGGAGCACGACGGAACGTGTCCGCGACCCCGAGATCGTCCGCCGCGCCGGCCATGATCCGCTCGACGGGTCCCGTGTGCGGGTACCGGTCGACCACTCCGAGCATCCGCTTCGCCGTGGCGTAGTGCGGCGCGAGGTCGGACTCCCAGTCCCGCAGATCCCGCCACTGTCGGTCCATGAAGAACGCGGTGCCAGGCTGATAGAGGGTGTTGGCGTAGTTCAGCGACCCGCCGCCCACTCCGGCTCCGGCGAGGATCATCACGTGCGGCAGCCGGTGGATGCGCTGCACGCCGAAGCATCCGAGCCGCGGCGCCCAGAGGTAGCGGCGGACGTTCCAGTTGGTCTTCGCGAAGTCATCGTCCTCGAATCGCCGCCCCGCCTCGTACACGCGAACGCGATAGCCCTTCTCCACGAGACGGAGGGCCGACACCGAGCCGCCGAACCCTGAGCCGACGATGACCACGTCCTCGTCGAATGCGGATGCCGTCGTCATCGGTCGTCTCCCTCGTCGCCGTCCCCGTCCGGCACGATGAGCACCAGTGCCCGCTCTCGCACGGTGATCGTGCATTCGTCTTCGCCGAGTCGCTCACCGTCGGCGTAGACGACCAGACCGCTGGCCCTGACGGAGACCGATCGCACGCGGCGGTGCCTGACCTCGGCGTGCGAGAGGTGCGTTCCACGCAGAAGCGATGGGAAGAGCCGGAGCAGTCGCAGACGGCCGAGTGGCGCGACCTCGACGAGGTCGAGCATCCCATCGGTCGCGTCGGCGCCGAGGCACACCGGCATCCCGCCGCCGTAACTCGAAGTGTTGCCGACCGCGACGAGCGTGCCAGGGCGCTCTTGCGTCGCACCGCCGTCGACGGAGAGCAAGAACGGCAGCGGTCGCAGACGGGCGAGCTCGATCACGACCGCGAGGTAGTAGCGCAGGGCGCCGTGCGGCCACCGCAGCCGGTTGGTGCGCTCACTGACCCTCGCGTCGAATCCGAGGGCGGCGACGGTGAGGAACGCGGCGACGCGATCTCCGGAGCGAATCTCACCCACGTCGATCGTGCGCGGAACACCGTCGAATGCGAGATCGACCGCGGCGACAGGGTCGTGTCGCGGCAGGTCGAGCGCCCGCGCGAGATCGTTGCCCGTCCCGGCCGGCACGAGCACGATGGGGACGTCTGCCGCGAGCAGGTCATCGACGATGCCGGAGAGCGTGCCGTCCCCGCCGACCACGACGAGCGCATCCGGCCGGGCGGCGAGGGCGGTCCGGGCAAGCTCCCTCGTCTCGGCAGCTGTCGTTCCCGAGTACACGCGGATCTCCGCGCCGCGCTCGCGCAGTCGGCCGACTGCGGCATCCGTGACGCCACGGCCCTTTCCCTTTCCCGCGAACGGGTTGCTCAGCACGGCCACGTGCCTCACCATGTCAGTCGCCTCGCTCCGCCGGGATCAACGCCCCGGGGTTGAGGACGCCCGCGGGATCGAGCTCGCGCTTGATCGCTCGGAGGATCCGCACGCCTGTCGTGCCGATCTCGCTCTCGAGCCACGGCGCGTGGTCACGGCCGACGGCGTGGTGGTGGCTGATCGTGCCTTCGCTCGCGATGATCGCGTCGTTCACCCCGGCCTTCACCCGCGACCAGACGGCGAGCGGATCGGTACGGATACCTGCCAGCACGGTGAAGTACAGCGAGGCGCCGGTCGGGTACACGTGCGACACGTGACACATGACATAGGACCGCGCACCGGCCGCGGTGAACCCGTCGCGAAGGCTGCTCTCGACGGCGACCTTGAGGGCGGCGAGATTCGACCAGGTCGTCGCGGTCTCGAGCGTCTCGCAGAACACGCCCGCGTCCAGCAGCGAATCGCGCAGGTACGGCCCGTCGAAACGGCCCGCCAGCCACTCCTCGGAGGCCCCCTCGCCCGCCGACCTCCCGCCGGCCGCGCGCAGCAGCTCGCTCACGCGGGTGCGGCGCTCGGCGATCCTCTCGCCTTCGTACACAGTGACGGCGCTGGCGCCCTTCGCGAGCGCCTTGCCGATCCGACCGACCTGCGCGAGGCCCACCGCGGTCTCGGACTCGTCGGACAGACGGATGACGGTGGGGCCCCCGCCGTCCTGCGCCACCCGGCGCAGTCCCTCCGCACCGCTGGCGAAGTCGGGGAAGGTCCACGACTCGAACACGCGCTCACGCGGGATCGGATGCACGCGCACGCGCACCTCCGTGATGACGCCGAAAGCCCCCTCCGACCCCAGGAACACGCGGATCAGGTCGGGCCCGACCGCGGAGCCGGGCGACCTGCCGAGCTCGACATCACCCGTCGGCGTCGCGACACGGATCCCCGTGACCATCGCGTCGAAGCGCCCGTTGCCCGCGGAGTTCTGCCCCGAGGATCGCGCCGCTGCGAATCCGCCGATCGTCGCGTAGCGGAAGCTCTGCGGATAGTGGCCGAGCTCGTATCCGTGGACCGCAAGCTGCGCCTCGGCATCCGGGCCCGCCGTGCCCGCCGCGATCACGGCCTCCCCGCTGATGTCGTCGATGCGCAGCAGACCCGCGAGGCGACGCAGGTCCAGACTGACGACCGCATGGTGCGAGCCGCGCTCCGGGTCGAGGGCGCCGACGACGCTGGTGCCACCGCCGAACGGGATCACCGCGATGCCGCGATCGACCGCCACTCGCAGGCATGCGGAGACCTCCTCGTGGGTACGAGGCCTCACCACCCCGTCCGGTGCGGGTTGGCGTGGCTCACGGAGACGCAGCAGATCCGGCGTCGAGCGGCCGCCCGAATGACGCACACGCGCCTCGTGATCGGTGGAGACGTGCTTCGCACCGACGATCGCCGCCAGTGCCTCGACATCGCCGCCGTCCAGGGCCGAGGGTGCGAGCTGCACCTCCCCGAGCCTCACCGCAGGATGCGGTTTGCGGATCCTGCCGAGGAGGAGCGGGAGAAGCGTGCGCACGGCGAGCGGCAGATCCTTCGCCTTCGTCGGGTCGCCCCAGCCGTTCCAGCGCATCTCCGAGTCGGCCGCGGCACTGCCGTTCCCGTGGGTCATGCGTTACAGTGTGACACATCATGGAAGAACGTCAAGCAATGTCGGCGCTGACTGATCGCGCCCGGCCCCGATGGGATGCGACGCAGGTGCGCATCCTCGATGCCGCCGACGATCTGATCATGCGGCGCGGTGTGCATGGAGTGACGATCGCGGAGCTCGCGCGCCGCGCCGGGCACAGCCGCCCGACCATCTACCGCAGCTGGAGCGATGCCGACGACGTGGTGCGGTCGGCGTTGCTCCGGCGGGTCGCCAGCATCGTCGCGGAATTCCCCGAGCCGTCGCACTCGCGCGGAGAACTGGTCGACGACGTCCTCCGGTTCTCGGCGCTGTTCCGCAACGACGCCGTCTTCGGCGGTCTGCTCGACGAGGAGCCGGAGGCGTTCACCCGGTACACCCTGCAACGGGTCGGATCCAGCCAGCGTCTCATCCTGACGTGGCTGGCGAGGGCGATCTCGGTCGCCCAGGAGTACGGTGATGTCCGCCGCGACGACCCGTCAGAGATGGCGGTGATGCTGCTGCTCCTCGCCCAGTCGGCTGTCCTGTCGCACGGCACCGTGTCGGATCTCGTCTCGGAGAGCGCCTGGGAGCGCGAGCTGCGCGCGGCCATCGACGGGCTGCTGCGGGCATGAGCACCGACTCCGCCGACCTCAACGCCGCGCGACGGGCTGCGGAACTCGAGTTCTCCGCCTCCGAGACCGCGGACGTGCTGGTGGTCGGCGGAGGCATCACCGGAGTGGGCGTCGCCCTCGACGCCGCGTCCCGGGGACTCTCGGTCACCCTGATCGAAGCGCACGACCTCGCCTACGGCACCAGTCGGTTCAGTTCGAAACTCGTGCACGGCGGGCTCCGCTACCTCGCGACGGGCGATGTCGCCACCGCTCGTGAGAGCGCCGTGGAGCGGCATCTGCTCATGACGACCATCGCACCGCATCTGATCCGTCCCCTCGGCCAATTGCTGCCCTTCGTGCCGGAGGTCAGCCTGCGACAGCGCGGGACGGGGGCGATCGGCATGGCACTCGGCGACCTGTTGCGCATGCGCGCCGGCACGTCGAGACGCACGCTCCCTGCCCCGCGCCCTGTCACCGCGCAGCACGCTCGGCGTCTCGCGCCCGGCCTCGTGACGCGAGGTCTCCGCGGCGGCATGCTCTCTTTCGACGGTCAGCTCGTCGACGACGCCCGCCTCGTCGCGACCGTCGCCCGGACGGCCGCCGCGCACGGCGCTCGGATCCTCACGCGGGTGCGTGCGCGCTCGCTGCGCGCCGACGGAGCCAGCGCGGAGGATGCGCTCACCGGCAGCCGCCTCGACCTGCGTGCCCGGAGCGTGATCAACGCGACCGGCGCCTGGGCGGGCACTCTCGACGAGGGCATCACGATCCGGCCGAGCCGCGGCACGCACGTCGTGCTGGATGCCGCAGACCTCGGGGCCCCTACGGTCGCCCTCACGATCCCGCACGAGGGCTCGATCAGCCGCTTCGTCTTCGCCCTGCCGCAGCCCGACGGGCGTGTGATCGTCGGCCTCACCGATGAGGATGCGCCCGGCCCCGTGCCGGACGTGGCGGCGCCGACCGAGACCGAGATCGCGTTCCTGCTCGATAACCTGAATCGCGTGCTCGAGCACCCCCTCGGCCGCGATCACGTGCGCGGCGCTTTCGCCGGGCTGCGCCCGCTGGTGGACACGGGCGCGGCCTCGACGGCGGATATCTCCCGACGGCACCTCGTGACCGCATCCGAGGGGGGCTTCGTCGATGTGCTCGGCGGCAAGCTCACGACCTATCGCCGCATGGCGGAGGACGCGGTGGACCTCGCGATCTCGCTGAGAGGGCTGGAGGTGGGAGCGAGCCGGACCGCCGGGCTCCGGCTGGTCGATCGGCGCGTCCCGACGGCATCCGGCCCGCTCGTCGACGGCATGCCCCTCAGCCGAGAGGACGTCGTGTTCGCGGTGCGCTCGGAGGGCGCGATGACGGCATCCGATGTGCTCGACAGACGCACGCGTGTCGGGCTGGCCGATGCCGACCGTGCGCGGTGCGAGCCCGCCGTCGAGACCGTGGTCGCCGAGACGCTCGCCGAGCTGGCCTGAGCGCGGCGCCGGCCGGCGCAGTGACCGCGGTGCGTCACGCCGAGGAACGCCCGCCGAACAACGCGTGAAATACGCAGCGTGCGAGCGTCAGACGTGCGCACGATCCGCCCCGACCGTGCACAGTGGTCCCATGGACATGATCCTGTCGATGCTCGGCGGCAAGGGGATGTCGGGGCTCTTCAAGACCGGCACCGCGATCCTCACCATCCTGCTCGTGGTTCCGGCCCTCCTGAAGATCTTCGTGGTGACGGTCGATGAGGGGTGGGCTGCCATCCGCACACGCAACGGCAAGCCGATCATCCGCAACCGACCGGCGCGGCGTCCCGCGAACCGCGGCGGCGCGGTCGGGGAGGTCGTGGTCCTGAACCCCGGCACGCACGGGGCGTTCCCGCTCTTCTACTGGTACAAGCTCATCGACGTGCGGTGTCGCGCGACCGACCTCCCCGCGCGGGAGATGACAGGCGCGAGCGGCCACCAGCATCGGGTGCACGCGTCGTTCGAGTGGCGTCCGATACCGAACGGACGCGACCTTCGGGTGTTCGAGCTCGATGTGGTGAACGTGACCGAACGTGCCTCGAACATCGTCGGCGCGTCGTTGCGAGATGTGATCCGGGGCCTCGACGGTGCCGATCTCCCGCACAACGACGAGATCAACACGCGGGTGATCGCGGCCAGCGCCGACGAGGTGCGGCGGGCCTGCGGAGTCGAGCTGGTGAGGGTCATGGTCACCGGGGACGCGCTGACCGACGGCTACCTGCTCTCGACGGCGCTCCGTGATTCGGAGCGAGGCGCCGAGGCTGTCGCAGCCCTGCATGCCCTGAACTGAGTCGTGCCCTCGGGCGCTGATCAGCCGCGTTCGTGCAGGGGGAACTCGATGGCCCCGGTCTCCCCCGCTTGACGCGCCACCGGGATGCGGGTGCCGAGTACCTGCGCCACGACGTCCTGGGCGATCTTCGATGCCGTGAGCCCGGCGTCCGCGAGGATCTGGTCGCGCGAGGCATGGTCGATGAACTCGTCGGGGAGCCCGAGTTCGTCGACGGCGGTGTCGATGCCCGCCTCACGCAGAACCTGCCGCACGCGGGTCCCGACGCCGCCCACGCGGATGCCGTCCTCCAGCGTGATCACGAGACGGTGCCGCGCGGCGAGCTCGACGATCGATGGCTGCACGGGGATGGCCCAGCGCGGATCGATGACCGTCGCGCCGATCCCCTGCGCACGGAGCCTCTCGGCGACATCGACCGCCAGCGACGCGAACGGGCCGATGCCGACGACCAGCACGTCTTCCGACTCGCCGCGGGCGAGCACGTCCACCCCGTCCTCGAGGCGTTCGATCGCGGGGAGATCCGGCGCGACGTCGCCCTTCGGGAAGCGGATGACGGTCGGGGCGTCGTCGACGAGCACGGCCTCGTCGAGCGCCTCCTGCAGGCGGACCGCGTCTCGCGGAGCCGCGATGCGGATGTGCGGCACGATCTGCAGCATCGCGAGGTCCCACATGCCGTGGTGGCTGGGGCCGTCCGGTCCGGTGACGCCCGCGCGGTCGAGCACGAAGGTGACCCCGGCGCGATGCAGCGCGACGTCCATGAGCACTTGATCGAACGCGCGATTCAGGAACGTCGCGTAGAGCGCGACCACGGGGTGCAGGCCGCCGAACGCGAGGCCGGCAGCCGAGGCGACCGCGTGCTGCTCCGCGATGCCGACGTCGTAGACCCGGTCGGGGAACCGCTCGGCGAACGGCGCGAGGCCGGTCGGGCGCAACATGGCCGCGGTCATGGCGATCACGTCCGAGCGGCGCTCGCCGACCGAGACCAGAGCATCCGAGAACACGTCGGTCCATCCACGACCGCCGGCGCCGAGCGTCTCGCCCGTGGCCGGGTCGATGCGTCCGACGGCGTGGAACTGGTCGGCCTCGTCGTCGCGAGCCGGCTGATACCCGCGACCTTTCTCGGTGATCGCGTGCACGATGACGGGCGCCCCGTAGGACTTCGCGAGTTCGAGGGTCTCGATGAGGGCCGGCAGATCGTGACCGTCGACCGGACCGAGGTACTTGATGTCGAGGTTGGAGTAGAGTGCCTCGTTGTTCGTGAAGCGCGAGAGGAACCCGTGCGCACCGCCGCGCACGCCCCGGAAGACAGCGCGACCGACGGGCCCGAAGGCCCGGAACAGACGGTCGGATCGCTGGTGCAGGTCCTTGTACGCCGCGGCCGTGCGCACCCGGTTCAGGTAGCGCGACATGCCGCCGATGGTCGGAGCATACGAGCGTCCGTTGTCGTTCACGACGATGACGAGGTTGCGGTCGTTGTCGTCGGAGATGTTGTTGAGCGCCTCCCACGTCATGCCGCCCGTCAGCGCGCCGTCGCCCACGACCGCGACCACGTGGCGGTCGGCGCGCCCCGTCGCCGTGAGCGCGCGCGAGATACCGTCGGCCCAGCTCAGCGAGCTCGACGCGTGCGACGACTCGACGACATCGTGCGGGCTCTCGCCGCGCTGCGGGTAGCCGGCCAGACCGCCGCGAAGGCGCAGCGAGGAGAAGTCCTGTCGCCCGGTCAGCAGCTTGTGCACGTACGACTGGTGGCCGGTGTCGAAGATGAACGGGTCGTCCGGCGAGGAGAAGACGCGGTGGAGGGCGAGGGTGAGCTCGACGACGCCGAGGTTCGGGCCGAGGTGGCCTCCGGTCTGCGACACGTTCTCGACGAGGAACTCGCGGATCTCGCCGGCGAGTTCGACGAGCTGATCCTCGGACAGGGAGTCGAGGTCACGGGGTCCTGAGATGCTCCGGAGAATGGGCATCTGCACCTCCTCACAGGCACCGTCGGGGCAGCCGATTCCGGTTCGGATGCAGGTTCGATCCTACCCCGCCGGGCTCGGGAAGGCCTGGAGCGCAGGACCCCCTTGACACACGCAGAGGGGACACACGCAGAGGGGCCCGGCTCCGAAGAACCGGGCCCCTCTGTCGGCGATCAGACCAGCGAACGCAGCACGTACTGCAGGATGCCGCCGTTGCGGTAGTAGTCGGCCTCACCGGGGGTGTCGATGCGGACGACCGCGTCGAACTCGACGACCTGCTTGCCCTCGGGCGAGTGCTCGCTCGGCGTGGCCGTGACCTTGACGGTCTTCGGCGTGACGCCGTTGTTCAGCTCCTCGAGACCGGTGATCGAGACGATCTCGGTGCCGTCGAGGCCGAGCGACTCCCAGCTCTCACCGGCGGGGAACTGCAGCGGGACCACGCCCATCCCGATGAGGTTCGAGCGGTGGATGCGCTCGAAGCTCTCGGTGATGACGGCCTTGACGCCGAGGAGGCTGGTGCCCTTCGCCGCCCAGTCGCGCGAGGAACCCGAGCCGTACTCCTTGCCGCCGAAGATCACGAGCGGCGTGCCCTGAGCCTGGTAGTTCATGCTCGCGTCGTAGATGTACGACTGCGGGCCGCCCGGCTGCGTGAAGTCGCGGGTGTAGCCGCCCTCCACGACCTGACCGTCGTTGACGGCCGAGACCATGAGGTTCTTCAGGCGAATGTTCGCGAACGTGCCGCGGATCATGACCTCGTGGTTGCCGCGGCGCGAGCCGAAGGAGTTGAAGTCCTTGCGGTCGACGCCGTGCTCGGTGAGGTACTGGGCGGCAGGCGTGCCCGGCTTGATGTTTCCGGCTGGCGAGATGTGGTCGGTGGTGACCGAGTCGCCGAGCGTGGCCATGACGCGCGCGCCCTCGATGTCCTTCACCGGGGTGAGCTCCATCTTCATGCCGTCGAAGTACGGAGCCTTGCGGACGTACGTCGAGTTCTCGTCCCACTGGAAGGTGTCGTCCTCGGGGGTGGGGAGGCTGCGCCAGCGCTCGTCGCCGTCGAAGACGGTCGCGTACTGCTTGATGAACTGCTCACGCGAGATCGACGAGTCGACGATCTCCTGCACCTCGTCGGGTGTGGGCCAGATGTCCTTGAGGAACACGTCCTGGCCGTCGGAGCCCTTGCCGAGCGCGTCCTTCTCGAAGTCGAAGTGCATCGACCCGGCGAGGGCGTAGGCGATGACCAGCGGCGGGCTGGCGAGGTAGTTCATCTTCACGTCGGGGCTGATGCGGCCCTCGAAGTTGCGGTTGCCCGAGAGCACGGCGGTCACGGCGAGGTCGTGCGAGTTGATCGCCTCGGAGACCTCTTCGATGAGCGGACCGGAGTTTCCGATGCAGATCGTGCAGCCGTAGCCGACCGTGTAGAAGCCGAGGCCCTCGAGGTCCTTGTCCAGACCGGACTTCTCGTAGTAGTCGGTGACGACCTTCGAGCCCGGGCCGAGCGTCGTCTTGACCCACGGCTTCTGCTTGAGGCCCTTCTCGAGAGCCTTGCGGGCGACGAGACCGGCGGCGATCATGACCGACGGGTTCGACGTGTTGGTGCACGACGTGATCGCGGCGAGCGTGACGGCCCCGTTGTCGAGGATGTACTTCTCCCCCGACGGCGTGGTGACGGGAACCGGGTTCGATGCGTTGACCGGTGCGCCGCTGTTGATGTGCACGGGGCGCGTGGTGCGCGGCTCCTCCTCGCCGGGGACGTTGCCCGGGTCGGATGCCGGGAACGAGTGCTTCGACTCGAGGTCGACCACGTCGTCCGACGTCGAGGCCGTGGCGTAGTTCAGGATGTCCTGCTCGAACTGCGACTTGGCGTCGGACAGGAGGATGCGGTCCTGCGGACGCTTCGGACCGGCGATCGACGGCACGACCGTGCCGAGGTCGAGTTCGAGGTACTCGCTGAAGACGGGCTCCTTCGTGGCGTCGTGCCAGAGCGTCTGCTCCTTGGCGTACGCCTCGACGAGCGCGACGGCCTCTTCGCTGCGGCCCGTGAGGCGCAGGTAGTCGAGGGTCACATCGTCGATTGGGAACATCGCAGCGGTCGAGCCGAACTCGGGGCTCATGTTGCCGATGGTCGCGCGGTTGGCGAGCGGCACCGAGGCGACGCCCTCGCCGTAGAACTCGACGAACTTGCCGACGACGCCGTGCTTGCGCAGCATGTCGGTGATGGTGAGCACGACGTCGGTCGCGGTCACACCGGCGGGGATGTCGCCCGACAGCTTGAAGCCGACGACGCGCGGGATGAGCATCGACACGGGCTGGCCGAGCATCGCCGCCTCGGCCTCGATGCCGCCGACGCCCCAGCCGAGAACGCCGAGGCCGTTGACCATGGTCGTGTGCGAGTCGGTGCCGACGCAGGTGTCTGGGTAGGCGCGCAGCACGCCATCGACGGTGCGGTCGTAGATGACCTTCGCGAGGTGCTCGATGTTCACCTGGTGCACGATGCCGGTGCCGGGCGGGACGACCTTGAAGTCGCTGAAGGCCGTCTGGCCCCAGCGGAGGAACTGGTACCGCTCGCCATTGCGCTCGTACTCGATCTCGACGTTGCGCTCGAGCGCGTTCTCCGAGCCGAAGAGGTCGGCGATGACGGAGTGATCGATCACCATCTCGGCGGGCGAGAGGGGGTTGATCCTGTTGGCGTCGCCGCCGAGCGCCGTGACGGCCTCGCGCATGGTGGCGAGGTCGACGATGCAGGGCACACCGGTGAAGTCCTGCATGACCACACGCGCCGGCGTGAACTGGATCTCGGTGTTGGGCTCGGCCGCGGCATCCCACGACCCGAGAGCCTCGATCTGCGCCTTGGTGACGTTCGCGCCGTCCTCGGTGCGAAGCAGGTTCTCGAGGAGGACCTTGAGGCTGAAGGGGAGCTTGTCGAAACCGGGCACCGTGTCGATGCGGAAGATCTCGTAGTCGGTGCTGCCGACCGTCAGGGTGCTCTTGGCACCGAAGCTGTTCACCGTGGACACGAATCCGTCTCCTTCTATTCGGATGGGAGCGACAGGCGCCTCCATCTTGCTCGCCAGCGAGCCCCTGCGGCTAGCAAGGCAGACCTAACCAGTCTGCTCCGCTCGTCGCGTGGCCGGAAGCCTGCAATTTATCTTGATGTCAAGATAAATCTATCACGACTGAGGCGGTTGCTCGGCCTGCGGCGCGCGGGGGTAGAGCGCTCGCACGACGAGCCAGGTGACGGCGATCAGCGGTGCGAAGAGCGGGAGCCCCATGATGAGCTTGAGGGTGCCGAGCACCGCCACCTCGTTCGCGAGGTAGAGCGGCAGTTGCACGGCGAGACGGGCGAAGAAGAGCGCGGCCCATGCGACTCCCAGCCAGAGGAAGGCCCGACGCTTGCGGCGGTCCTTCCGCCACGCGGTACCCTCGCCCATCAGGAATCCGACCGCGAGGCCGATGAGCGACCAACCGATCAGCGCCGACACGAGCATCGCCGTGCCGTACACGGCGTTCGTGATGAGGCCGGGGACGAAGTTGTCGGCGCCGCGTCCGGTGAACAGGGCGAGTCCAGCGGCGGCAGCGGCGGCGACCAGGCCGCCGATCGCGGCGGAGGGCGGCGACTTCTGCAGCAGCCGGATCGCCGTGAAGACGGCGGCGAGACCGACCGAGACCCCCAATGACAGGATCAGCGGCTCGGGGCGGATGGTGAAGAGGATGACGAACGCGAGGCTCGGCAGGACGGACTCCAGGATGCCGCGCACTCCCCCGATCGCCGACCAGACGACCTGATGCGTTGCCCCCGAGGTCGCCGGATCGAGACCAGCGCGGCGCGCCGCACCGCCGAGCGCGGCGCCGAGGACCTCCGACGCGCTCTGCTCGCGCTCCGGCTCGGGCGCCGGCGGGGTCAACGGCGTGCTCACGCCGAGCCCGGGGTCGCCGGCATCTTCAGCGGGATGAGATCGCGCGGCGGCATCGGGGCGCCTCCACGCACGACCACGATCGACCGGAACAGGTCCTCGACCTTGGCTGCGGCATCGAGGTCGGATGCCGCGGCTCCGCCGATCACGCCACGCAGGAACCACCGGGGGCCGTCGATGCCGATGAAGCGCGCGAGACGCAGCTCCGAGCCCTCGCTGGCGGGCGCCGGCACCTCGGCGAGCAGTTCCTTGCCCAGGGGACCCTCGCGCTCCTCGACGCGGCCACCCTGCGCTCGGACCTGGTCACGGAGCTGCACGCGGGTCTCGTCCCAGAGACCGCCGGAACGCGGCGCTGCGAACGGCTGCACCTGCAGCGACGACTCGGCGTAGTCGAGACCGACCGCGACGATGCGCTTGGACTGCTCCTCGACCTCGAGACGCAGGTTGAGCCCCTCGCGCGGCAGGATCTTGATGCCGCCGAGATCGATGTACGGGCGGACAGGGTTGGCCTCGGAGTCGTCGAACGGCCCGTCGGTCGCGCGGTTCGCGGGTGCCGACTTCGAGGGAGTCGCGTTGTTGTCAGTCATGGACCTGTCCTGCCGGGGTCGAGTGGGTTCCTGCCTGGTAGCCGGTCGAGCCGAAGCCGCCTTCGCCGCGGACGCTGTCCGGCAGCTCTTCGACCGGGATGAACGTGGCTCGGGTCACGGGCATGACGATCAGCTGCGCGATGCGGTCGCCGACGGCCACATCGTACGCGCTGTGGATGTCGGTGTTGATCAGACTCACCTTGATCTCGCCGCGGTAGCCCGCGTCGACCGTGCCGGGAGAGTTCACGATCGAGATGCCGTGCTTCGCCGCGAGACCGCTGCGCGGCACGACGAACGCCGCGTAGCCCTCCGGCAGGGCGATGCGCACACCGGTCGCGACCAGAGCGCGCTCGCCCGGGGCGAGATGCACGGCCTCTGCGGCGACCAGATCCGCTCCCGCGTCGCCGGGGTGGGCATAGTCGGGCACGACAGACGCGATAATGGGGACATCAACGGAATCAGTCACCCCACGAGGCTAATGCAGAACATCGCCCCCGACGCGCGAGTCCGCTACCGCGAGCGGCTGTCGCCGAGCCTGTGGCTGCTGGTGACGATCGCTCTGGCCGGACCCATGGTCGCGCTCATCTTCATCCCCGCCGGATCGACGGTGGCTCTCGTGATCGGCGCCGCCGTGTCGGCGCTGCTCGTCGCGGGGGCGATCGCACTCACGCCGGTGGTCTCCGTCCAGGGCGATGAGCTCTGCGCTGGACGCGCGCACATCGAGGTGCACCACCTCGGCCGGCCCGTCGCGCTCACCGGCGAGGAAGCGCGTCAGGCGCGTGGCCCGGGTCTCCCCGCGCGCGGCTGGCACCTGGTCCGCGGAGGCATCGACGGCGTCGTCGTCGTGCCGAACGTCGACCCGGACGACCCGGTCACGGCATGGACCATCTCGACTCGCACACCCGACCGGCTCGCCGCCGCCATCGAGGCCGCGCGCTCCTGAGGTGATGCGTCCGGATACGACAACGCGCCCCTGACCGAAGTCGGGGGCGCGCACGTCTCGCTCGGATGCGCTCAGGCAGCGCACTCCTTGCAGATGGGGCCGTCGGGCCCCTCGTGGTCGAGCTGGGAGCGGTGCTTCACGAGGAAGCAGCTCATGCAGGTGAACTCGTCCTGCTGCGCGGGCAGCACGACGACATCGAGCTCGAGGTCGGACAGATCGGCACCGGGGAGGTCGAAGCTGGACGGGTTGTCCGCGTCCTCGTCTCCCGTGGAGCCGGAGTTCTTGTCCGGCACACGCTCCTTGAGGGCTTCGATCGACTCGGAGTCGTCTTCACTCTTGCGGGGAGCGTCGTAGTCGGTTGCCATATGGAGAATCTCCACTTTCATGCGAGTGGGTGGTGCGCCGTCGGGGTAATCGGCGGCCATAGTTTGCACGACCGTGAGTGAATAAGCAAATGCCCACGGGTGCGACAGAGCAAACTCACGGCACGCCCGGTGTATTCCCCGGTCGGAGGGCCGCTGCGTGACACCATGAACGCACAGCCACAAGAGGGGCATTCGCATGGAAAACGTCACCATCGTCGGCACCGAAGCAGGGGTCCTGGTACTCGCCACCGAGTCGGGCGAGCGGTTTGCGCTTCCCATCGACGACGTCCTGCACAGGGAGATCCGTCGGGCGACCAGGCAGAGCGAGCCTGCGACGCAGCGCCTCGCGGCCAGCCCTCGCGACATCCAGGCGCAGATCCGCGCCGGCCTCACAGCGCCCGAGGTCGCCGAGCTGCTCGGCATCGACGTCGAGGACGTCGAGCGCTTCGAAGGCCCCGTCCTCGCGGAGCGCGAGCACGTGATCGGGCAGGCGCTCGCGGTGCCCGTTCTGATCGGCAGCGACGTCGAACCGGACGCGCAGCCCACCTTCGGCACCGCGATCCGCGCGAAGCTGGCCGACGTCGAGGCGTCGGCCGAGCGCTGGGCGAGCTGGAAGGAGGATCGCACCTGGATCATCAAGCTCGAGTTCACCGCGAACGAGGTCGACCACGACGCCCGCTGGTCGTTCGATCCCCGACGCAGCGCCCTCGCGCCGCTGAATGCCGACGCCACGCAGCTGTCGCGCCAGGGATCGCTGCCGGAGGGCCTCATCCCCCGCCTCCGTGCCGTGGAGTCCGAGCGCACCGCCTCGCCGTACAAGGACGACAGCCGGTTCGACTCCGGTGCCTTCGGCCCGCGTCTGGTGCCGACCCCGCCGATCGACGCCGAGGGCGAGGAGTCGTCGCAGCCAGAACGATCGTCGTCCGCGGTGCAGGATGCCGCGACCAAGCGCGCACCGGAGTCGACGAGCACGAGCCCCGAGACCGCCGATCTCCTCGAGGCTCTTCGTCGCCGCCGCGGCCAGCGGGAAGCCGCGCCGCTGCTCGAGGAGACCGACGAGGACGAGGCGGACTCGAGCCCGATCGCCCTCTTCGACGCTTTCGAGACGGCCGAGCCTGAGCAGGAGGAGCCCGAACCGGAGCCCTCCCCTGAGCCCTCGAACGACGGCGGGAGCCGGCGTCGCCGTCGCAACGCCATGCCGTCCTGGGATGAGATCGTCTTCGGAGCCCGCACCGACGAGTGAGGGTCCGGCGTCAGCGGGCGAAGGCTCCGAGACGCAGCAGCGGGACCTGACGCTCCTCCGGGGTCAGCGCACCGTGCTGGCCGACCATCCCGCGATTCCGCTGATCCGCCGCGGTCCCGTCGTACACCGCGACATTTCCTCGAGAGACGATCAGGACGTCGCCGATGCGGGACGCCGCGGCATCCGTCACCACCGGTCCGAAGAGCCTGGCTCTGACCGCGTCCTCACGCGTCCCCACGTTCGCGAAGCCCTCGAGGTCGCTGCGCCACCGCGCCGCGACCTTCGCCGCATCCGCGTCGGGTTCGAGGTAGGCGTGCAGCATCCGCGGCTCCCCACCCAGGTGCCGCACTCCCGCGAGGTGCTCGGCCTCGAGCACGACCTGTCGATGTGCGGGCACGTCGACCATGCCGTGATCCGCGGTGACGATGACGCCGACGCCGGGGGGCACCCGCATGGAGAGCGCGGCGTCGAGCTCTTCGAGCGCGGCGACCCAGTGCGGCGAGTCGACGCCGTGCCGGTGGCCCGCCTTGTCGACCTCCGGCAGATAGCAGTACACGAGGGAGCCGGGATGCCGTTCGGCGAGGTCGTACGCGAGGCGCACCCGGTCGGCCGGAGCCTCGGCCGAGACGAACTCGGCGCCGCGGAGTGTGGCACGGGTGAAACCGCTGCGAGCGTAGGCGGCGACGCCGACCGCGAACGCCGGGCGCCCTTCGGCGGATGCGCGCTCGAACACGGTCGCGACCGGCTGCCAGGCGAGCGGGTCGATGCCCTCCGTCTCCCATCCGGAGAGCTGATTGACGAGCAGGTCGCGCTCACGGTCGAGCACCCGGTATCCGACGAGGCCGTGCTCCCCCGGCGAGACACCCGTCAGCAGGCTGGTCAGCGCCGCGGCGGTGGTCGACGGGAAGACGGTGTGCGCGACGTCCTTCTTCGCCATCCCCGCTGTGAGCGATCGGGCGTGCCCGGTGTGCGCGCGCAGGGTGATTGCGCCCAGACCGTCGATGAGCACGAGCACGACGGACTCCGCGCGCGGCAGAGCCTCCGATTCGCCGCGGAGTGCGGCGAACAGGTCGCCCGCCACCCCGACGACGCTCCGGGCTGTGAGCGACTCGGGCGGTAGCATGAGGGACATCCGAGCCAGTCTGACACAGGCTCCGCCACGCCCTCAGCCCGCATCACCCAGGATGGCCATGCCGAAGACCCCGCCGCCCGAGCTCGCTCCGGAGAGAATCCAGGACATCGATCTCGAGAGTGAGATGCAGGGGTCGTTCCTCGAGTACGCCTACTCCGTGATCTACTCGCGGGCTCTCCCTGACGCGCGAGACGGTCTCAAGCCGGTGCAGAGGCGCATCCTCTTCCAGATGGCGGAGATGGGTCTGCGTCCCGATCGCGGGCATGTGAAGAGCGCGCGCGTCGTCGGCGAGGTGATGGGGAAGCTGCACCCCCACGGCGACTCCGCGATCTACGACGCGCTCGTGCGCCTCGCTCAGGACTGGGCGTTGCGCGTGCCGCTCGTCGACGGGCACGGCAACTTCGGCTCGCTCGACGACGGCCCCGCCGCCGCCCGGTACACCGAGGCACGACTGGCCGCTCCGGCGACCGCTCTCACACAGGATCTCGACGAGGACGTCGTCGACTTCATCCCGAACTACGACGGCCAGTTCCAGCAGCCGGCCGTGCTGCCCGCCGCTTTCCCGAACCTCCTCGTCAACGGAGCCAGCGGCATCGCGGTCGGCATGGCGACGAACATGGCGCCGCACAATCTCATCGAGGTCGTGGCCGCAGCGACGCACCTGCTCGAGCATCCGGATGCGACGACCGAGGAGCTCATGGAGTTCGTCCCCGGTCCCGACTTCCCCTCCGGCGGCATCCTCATGGGACTCGACGGCGTGAAGGACGCCTATACCAACGGGCGCGGCGCGCTCAAGGTGCGCGGCAAGGTGTCGATCGAGTCCCTCGGTCCGCGGCGCACCGGCATCGTCGTATCCGAGCTCCCCTACATGGTCGGCCCCGAACGCCTCATCGAGAAGATCCGCGACGCCGTGCAGTCGAAGAAGCTGCAGGGCATCAGCGACGTCACCGATCTCACCGACCGCAACCACGGCCTCCGGGTCGCGATCGGCATCAAGACGGGCTTCGACCCGAACGCTGTGCTGGAACAGCTCTATCGGCTCACCCCGCTCGAGGACTCGTTCAGCATCAACAACGTCGCGCTCGTCGACGGACAGCCGCGCACGCTCGGCCTCAAGGAGATGCTCAGCGTCTACGTGAGCCACCGCATCGAGGTCATCACCCGCCGCAGTCGCTATCGGCTGGCCCGGCGCGAGGAGCGCCTGCACCTCGTCGAGGGACTCCTCATCGCGATCCTCGACATCGACGAGGTCATCCAGGTCATCCGCTCGTCCGATGACTCCGAGCAGGCGCGAACGCGGCTGCGCACCGTCTTCGACCTCAGCGAGCCGCAGGCGGAGTACATCCTCGAACTTCGTCTGCGCCGCCTGACGAAGTTCTCGCGCATCGAGCTCGAGAGCGAACGCGACGCACTGCAGGCCGAGATCGCCTCTCTACGCGAACTGCTCGGCAGCGACGTGCTCCTGCGTGCGGCGGTGGCCAAGGAGCTGGATGCCGTGGCCGACGCCTACGGCACGCCGCGTCGCACCCTGCTGATGAACGCGGCCCCACCGAAGCCGCGGGCGACGAAGGGCGCCGTCGATCTGCAGATCGCCGACGCGCCGACCGTGCTCGTCCTGTCGACGACGGGTCGCGCCGTCCGGGTCGACCTCGCGGAGGGACAGCAGCTCACCGCCCCGACCCGTCGCAGCAAGCACGACGCGATCCTCGCGACCATCGACACCACAGTGCGCGGCGAGATCGGCGCGCTCACGACCGAAGGCCGCGTTCTGCGCTTCTCCCCCGTCGACCTCCCGTCGGTCCCCTCCTCGTCGGTGCAGCTCGGCGCCGGCACGCCGCTGCGCGACTATCTCGGCATCACGACGCGGGGTGAGCGCATCCTCGGCTTCGTGCGGTTCGACAGCGACACCCCGATCGCGATCGGCACTGCCCAGGGTACGGTCAAGCGCATCGTCCCCTCCGCTCTCCCGGTGCGTCCGGACATCGAGGTCATCGGCATGAAGCCCGGCGACACGATCGTCGGTGCGGCCGAGGCCTCCGACGACGCCGAGCTCGTGTTCGTGACCACCGACGCGCAGCTGCTGCGCTTCTCCGCCTCGACAGTGCGCCCGCAGGGAGCTCCGGCCGGCGGCATGGCCGGGGTGAAACTGGGCTCGGGAGCCTCGGTGCTGTTCTTCGGGGCGGTCTCGCCGGGAACGGATGCCGTCGTCGCGACCGTCTCCGGCACCGAGAGCGCTCTGCCCGGTACCGACCCAGGGCGCGTGAAGGTCTCCGCCTTCGCCGAGTACCCGGCGAAGGGTCGCGCCACCGGCGGCGTGCGCGCCCACGCCTTCCTGAAGGGAGAGGATCGTCTGAGCGTCGCCTGGGTCGGCCCTGCGCCGGCGCAGGCGGTCGACCCGACAGGTGCGGTTCGCAAGCTGCCCGAGGCGCGCGCGCGGCGTGACGCGTCGGGGCAGCCTGTCGAAGGCGTCATCGGCAGCATCGGACGCACTCTGGTCTGAGACTTCGACGTTCGCGCTCGTCGAGGTCTACCGCTCGGCGATCAGGCGTCGATCGACTCGCGAGACAGCCGATCCGACGAGTCGATGATGAACTCGCGCCGCGGCGCGACCTCGTTGCCCATGAGCAGCTCGAACACACGGCCCGCGGCCTCGGCATCCTCCATGCGCACTCGGCGCAGCAGGCGACCTCCGCGGTCCATGGTCGTGGACGCGAGCTGCTCGGCATCCATCTCCCCGAGTCCCTTGTAGCGCTGGATCGGCTCGTGCCACCGCTTGCCCGCCTTGCGGAGTTTGGCGAGGAGCGCGTGCATCTCCTGCTCGCTGTAGGTGTAGATCGTCTCGTTCGGCTTCGAGCCGGGGTTGATGACGACCACACGATGCAGCGGGGGTACGGCGGCGAAGACCCGGCCGTGCTCGATGAGCGGTCGCATGTAGCGGTAGAAGAGCGTCAGCAACAGCGTGCGGATGTGCGCGCCGTCGACGTCGGCGTCGCTCATCAGGATGATCTTGCCGTAGCGCGCCGCGTCGATGTCGAAGCTCCGGCCCGATCCGGCGCCGATCACCTGGATGATCGAGGCGCACTCGGTGTTCGACAGCATGTCGCCCACGGATGCCTTCTGCACGTTGAGGATCTTGCCCCGGATCGGCAGGAGCGCCTGGAACTCGCTGTTGCGCGCGTTCTTGGCCGTGCCGAGAGCCGAGTCGCCCTCGACGATGAACAGCTCGCTGCGCTCCACGTCGTTCGTGCGGCAGTCGACGAGCTTGGTCGGCAGCGTCGATGACTCGAGCGCGTTCTTGCGGCGCTGCGTCTCCTTGTGGGCGCGCGCCGAGACCCGCGCCTTCATCTCGGCGACGATCTTGTCGAGCAGCTGCGTCGCCTGACTCTTGTCGTCGCGCTTGGTCGACGAGAACCGTGCTGCGAGGTCCTTGCGGATCACCTGGGCGACGATCTGACGGACAGCCGGCGTGCCGAGCACCTCCTTGGTCTGCCCCTCGAACTGCGGCTCCGGAACGTTCACGGTGAGCACGGCGGTGAGGCCGGCGAGCACGTCGTCCTTCTCCAGCTTGTCGTTGCTGCCCACCTTGAGTCGGCGCGCGTTCTGCTCGACCTGGGCGCGCAGCACCTTGAGGAGCTCCTGCTCGAAACCCTGCTGATGCGTGCCGCCCTTGGGCGTGGAGATGATGTTGACGAACGAGCGGGTGATCGTGTCGTAGCCGGTTCCCCACCGCATCGCGATGTCGACAGCGCACACGCGCTCGACCTCGGTCGCGACCATGTGCCCGTCGGCCTGAAGCACGGGTACGGTCTCTGTGAAGGTCCCCTCGCCCTGGATACGCCAGGTGTCTGTCACCGGCGCATCGGTCGCGAGATACTCGACGAACTCCGAGATGCCGCCCTCGTACAGGTACGAGGTCTCCACGGCCGTCGACTCGCCGCCCTCCGCGTCGCCCGTCGAGCGGGCGTCGCGGACCACGATCTCGAGCCCGGGCACGAGGAACGCCGTCTGACGGGCGCGCGTCTCGAGCTCGCCCAGCTGGAACGCGGCATCCTTCGTGAAGATCTGCCGATCGGCCCAGTAGCGCACCCGGGTTCCGGTGACGCCGCGCGGCGCCTTCCCGATGACCCGCAGCTCGCTCTTCTGCTCGAACGGCGTGAAGGGGGCATCCGGACGCTTCTCGCCCTTGTCGGCGAAGATGCCGGGCTCGCCGCGGTGGAACGACATCGCGTACGTCTTGCCACCGCGATCGACCTCGACGTCGAGACGCTCCGAGAGCGCGTTCACGACCGAGGCACCCACGCCGTGCAGACCGCCGGATGCCGCGTACGAGCCGCCGCCGAACTTCCCGCCGGCATGCAGCTTGGTGTAGACGACCTCGACGCCGGTGAGTCCGGTGCGGGGCTCGACGTCGACAGGGATGCCGCGGCCCCGGTCGTGGACTTCGACGCTGCCGTCCTCGTGCAGGATGACGTCGATCTTCGAACCGTTTCCGGCGACGGCCTCATCGACCGCGTTGTCGATGATCTCCCACAGGCAGTGCATGAGACCCGGGGAGCCGTTCGACCCGATGTACATGCCAGGGCGCTTGCGGACGGCCTCGAGGCCTTCGAGCACCTGGAGATGATGGGCGGAATACTCGGCGGTCACAATCTCCGATTCTATTCTCGGGCGCGGACACGGACCGCTCGACACTCCCCGTACACGACTACTCCGCGCCCCGTCCACGACCGGCGCGTACGCTCCGAGCGAAACACGCCGTCAACCGGGCATGCATACAGGTGCAGCGTGGTTGTATTGATCACGCCCACCAGCGAACCCGACACCTAGGAGGCACCGAAGATGAACGCAACGACCGAACGTGAGACCTCCGCCGTCGAGTTCCGCCTGACCGCCATGGATCGATGCGATTCCTGCGGCGCGCAGGCCTACATCGCGGCCGAGGTCAACGGATCCGAACTTCTCTTCTGCGCGCACCATGGCCGCAAGTACGAGGAGAAGCTCCGCAGCGTCGCCACCAGCTGGCACGACGAGACCTCGCGCCTCATCGACGCCGTCTGATCCGCCGACCCGAACGAGTCGACACGGAGCCCGTCTCATGACGGGCTCCTTCTGTCTGCGCTCGTGATCGGTCAGTCGACGACGACCCGGCGGATGCGCGAGGTCAGGCGCGTGAGGATCTCCTCGCCGACCGTGTCGATCCGCTCGGCCAGCGTCGTCGCGCTCGACTCGCCGTGGTCGCCGGCACCGAAGATCCAGACCGGATCGCCGACCGCGGCGCCTGGCCAGATCGACACGGCCGAACTCGCCTCGTCGACGCGGACGAGCGTGCCCGCTCCGGCGGGCGTCCCGATCGTCGAGCCGGCGAGCCGCGACGGGATGCCGTCGAAAGAGCCGATCCCGACGGTGACCTCATCGCCGCGGACCTCGGTCACCGTCGCGACGAGCTCGGCGACGGGAGCGATGCCCTCGAGGTCCGGGCCGTCGGCGGAGCGAATGCCGTAGCAGAAGGCGCCGATGCGCGACACCGTGCCCCGCAGCTCGGGGCGCCACCAGGACGCGGCGGATGCCGTCAGATGGAGCGCGTCGGGCACCTCGCCCGAACGTCCGCTGACCTCGATCGCGTGCAGGAACTCGCGGCGAGCGTCGTCGTCCTCCTCGTCGCTGGCCTCCGCGAGGTGGCTCCAGATGCCGACGAGCGCGACGGCTCCGGCCGCCTCAGCCCGCCGCACATCCGCGATGGTCTGCTCCCATTCCTCCGGCAGCATGCCGTTGCGGTGCAGTCCGGTGTCGATCTTGAGGTGGATGCGCGCGCGGATGCCGAGCGCTGTCGCCCGTGCGATGACCGCCGACAGGTACTCCGTCGAACCGACCCCGAGGTCGATGTCGTGGCGCAGCGCCTCGTCGATCTCGTCGTCGATCGACGTGACCCACGCGAAGATGCGACCGTGCGCGCCGAGGATCTCCCGCACCCGCACCCCGCTGCACACGTCGTACGCGCCGTACCAGTCGACTCCGGCGGCGAGACCGGTCTCCACGGCCCAGGTCAGTCCGTGCCCGTATGCATCGTCCTTCAGCACCATCATGAGCTCGGACGGGGCGATGCGATCGCGCACGGCGGCGATGTTCCATGCCAGGCGACGGGTCGAGAGTCTCAGCTCGGGGCGGATCATGCCTCCCACCTCCGGGCGGCGTGCGCACCGGCGACGGCGATCAGCTCGCCCGCCGACATCCCCGTCACAGATCTCCACCGAGCGAGGTTGGGAGCCGCAGGACCCGTGCCCCCGAAATAGGTCACCTCGTCGTCGGTCGCGGCACCGGTCGGACTACCGACGTCGACGACGCAGACGTCCATCGCCACCCGGCCGATGATCGGACGCATCGTGCCGCGGATCTCGACGTGCGCCGCGTTCCCGAGCGCGCGGACGATCCCCTGCGCGTACCCGCCGGTGATGAGCGCCGCCGTGGTGTCGCACTCCGCACGATGGGTGTAGCCGTACGACACGGCATCCCCTGCCTTGAGCGGCTTCATCGAGAGCACGCGGCCGACGAGGCGCATCACGGGCCGCGTCCGCATCGCGCCGTCGGCATCCGGCAATCCGTAGAGCAGAGCGGGATCGACGTCGGCGGACCCGGTCGTCACGGCGTCGATGCCCTCGACTGCCAGAGCTTCCGCCTCTGCGGCGGAATCGACGAGCATCGCCTCGCCGCCGGCAGCCGCCACCGCATGGGCGACCCCGACGAGCCCGTGTCCCCAGGCGTCGCGTCGCAGATCGGCGATCCGCCCCCCTCGCGACACCGCTTCGGATGCCGCCGCCGCCAACGCCGATCGCGAGATCACGGCCTGCGGAAGGGAGCTGGAAGTCGAGGCGCGCACCCGTCCAGCCTACTCCGGGCTGCCAGGTTGCCCGGTAGCTCGCCCGTAGACTGGGAGCGACCGAAGAACTTGGAGATCCATGTCGCGCTTTTCCCCTGTGCCCCGTGTCCGCTACCTGCTGGAGCGCGCGCGACGCATCGACGTCGGCTCCGTGCTCGAGCGCGCGAAAGAGGCCTCCGCACAGCACGGCAAGGCTCTGCCGCTCGTGGTGGTCGACATGCTCTGGTCCGCCGGACGCCACAATGTCGGATTCCAGGACTACATCGACTACGACTTCGCGATCCTCACGAAGGCCGAGCGCGACACCTACATGACGCACCCGGTCTCGAACCAGATCTCGCAGCAGTACGACCACCCCGAGTACCGCCACCTGTTCCACGACAAGGCGGAGTTCAACGCGAAATTCGACGCGCTCCTCAAGCGGGAGTGGATGCTGATCACCGACGGCAACGCCGACGAGCTCCGTGCCTTCACCGAGCGCCAGGGCACGATCGTCGTGAAGGAGACCCACGGTCAGGCCGGCACCGGCGTGCACCGCTACCACGCCGCCGACGTCACCGACTGGGACGCCTTCCATTCCGAGCTCCTGTCGAAGAAGCAGGTTCTCGTCGAGGAGGTGATCCGCCAGCACGCCGATCTCGCGGCCGTCTGCCCCGGCACCGTCAACACCACCCGTGTCACCGCGTTCTTCGACGGGGAGAAGACGCACATCCTGGCCATCGCACAGAAGTTCGGACGCGGCGCCGTCAGCGACCAGATGAGCTTCGGCGGCTTCTACACGATGCTCGACGACGACGGTCACGCCGTCGGCCCCGGCTATGACTCGCACGGCCACGTGCACGTCACGCACCCCGACTCGGGCTTCGTGATCGCCGACTTCCAGCTGCCGATGATGGACGAGGTGCGCGCCTTCGTCGACCAGGCGGCCCGCGTCGTGCCGCAGGTGCAGTACGTCGGGTGGGACGTCGTCGTCACGCCGGACGGCCCCGTGCTCGTCGAGGGCAACTGGGGCGCCGGAGTCTACGAGAACAAGCCGAGCGTGACCGGCATCCGCACCGGTCACAAGCCGCGGTACCGCGCGGCGATCGGGTTCTGACTCCCCGCCCGTCTCGAACACGACGAAGGCCCGGATGCCGAGCATCCGGGCCTTCGTCGTGTGTGCTGTCTGCCGGCGAGTCGCGCGTCAAGCTGCGCGGACGATCCCCATCGGCGTGGACTGACGCGCCTGGCCGAGCGGGTTGTCGCCGAGGATCTGCACGAGCCGGCGCTCACCCGCCTTGTCGAGCGTGGATCCGAGGATGTTCCCGCCGATGTCATTGATGTCGACCACCGCGACGTCGACCCCGCTGCCGACGAGCCTCTGCAGTCGCTGGGCGACCTCGCGCGGGTTCTTCGGTCCGAGCACGACCGCCTCGTTGTACGGAGGGATCGTGTTCTTGGTGGGGCCGTCGATCGCCCGTGCCTTGTCGCCGGCGACGCGATAGAAGTCACCGCGTCGGCCGAAGGCCTTCGTGACGACCGAGACGCCCGCTGCGAAGAGGATGCGGAGCGTGCCGCACTCCCGCAGCGCCATCTCCATGGTCTCGGGCATGCCGAGCCCGATGCCGTAGGACGTCCGCACGACGTACCGCGACAGGAACCTCGCCAGCGGCCGCGGCGTGATCTCATCGAGACGGTACGACCGGCCCTGCGTGATCGCGACGATCTTCTCGGTCACGAACAGCAGATCGCCCGGCTGCACGGCGTCCTTCGCGTACTCCGTCACGATGGCGTCGAGGTCGTCGTCGGGCATCACCACGCGGGTCTTGAGCGGGATGCGGGCGTACTTCTTCCCGTCGACGCTCGCCTCGAGCGCCTTGCCGTCGTTCGCCTGCATCACTCGAGGTAGTCCCGCAGCGACTGCGACCGGCTCGGGTGGCGCAGCTTCGCCATGGTCTTCGACTCGATCTGACGGATCCGCTCGCGGGTCACGCCGAAGGTGTCGCCGATCTGGTCGAGGGTCTTCGGCTGTCCGTCGCCGAGGCCGAAGCGCATGCGGATCACGCCCGCTTCACGCTCCGACAGCGAGTCGAGCAGCTGCTCGAGCTGACGCTGCAGCATCGTGAAGCCCACCGCGTCGGCCGGGACGACAGCCTCGGTGTCCTCGATCAGGTCGCCGAACTCGCTGTCGCCGTCTTCACCGAGCGGAGTGTGCAGGGAGATCGGCTCGCGGCCGTACTTCTGCACCTCGATGACCTTCTCGGGCGTCATGTCGAGCTCGCGGCTGAGCTCCTCGGGAGTGGGCTCGCGGCCCAGGTCCTGCAGCATCTGCCGCTGGACGCGGGCGAGCTTGTTGATGACCTCGACCATGTGCACGGGGATGCGGATCGTGCGGGCCTGGTCGGCCATCGCACGCGTGATCGCCTGGCGGATCCACCACGTCGCGTAGGTCGAGAACTTGAAGCCCTTGGTGTAGTCGAACTTCTCGACGGCGCGGATCAGACCGAGGTTGCCCTCCTGGATCAGGTCCAGGAACTGCATGCCGCGGCCGGTGTAGCGCTTCGCGAGCGAGACGACGAGTCGCAGGTTGGCGCCGAGCAGGTGGCTCTTGGCGCGCTGGCCGTCGCGAGCGACCCACTGCAGGTCGAGTCCGAGCTGGCCGGCCTTCTCGGCGGGCGACATCGCGGAGAGCTTCTCCTCGGCGAACAGACCCGCCTCGATGCGCATCGCGAGCTCGACCTCTTCGGCCGCGTTCAGGAGCGCGACCTTTCCGATCTGCTTCAGGTAGTCCTTGACCGGGTCCGCCGTCGCACCGGTGATCTGCGTGGAGTAGACCGGAACGTCCTCGTCGTCGTTCGACGAGATGACGATCGCGCCGGTCGGCAGCGGCTCGGTGAACTTCGGCTTCGAGTCCTCTTCGTCCTCGTCCGCCTCGTCGGTCGCGCCGGCGACGGGGGCCTCGTCCTCTTCGACGATGTCGTCCGACTTCTTCTTCTTCGCGGGGGCGCGCTTGGCAGCGGCGCGCTGTGCGGCGGTCTTGGGCGCCGGCTTCTCGGCCGCCGTCTCCTCGACCTCGGCGTCGACCTCGGGGGCCTCGGCGCTCTTCTTCGTCCGGGTTTTCTTGGTCGTGGCAGGAGTCACGTTTCGCCTTTCACGGGGCCGCTGGCAGCCCCGGGCCATTTCGGACACTAGTAAGACCCTTGTCAAGTCCGATCTCGGAAAAGATCGATTGACAACGGGTCAGACTCCTAGTATCGCACACGTGTGGGGATGCGGATGCATTCCGGCGAAGTCGGTCGACAGGGAAGTCAGCCGCGGCCGTTCTTGTCGTCGTCGCCCGTGGGGCGAGTGGCCAGATAGCGCTCCAGCTCGGCGGCGAGCTCGTCGGCGCTCGGCAGGTCGCGTTCGTTGAATCCACCCTCGTCGTATGAGTCGTCCTCGGGATCCCGTCCGGCCATGTAGGCGTCGTAGCGACGCTCGAGGCCGTGCACCATCTGCTGCAGCTCGTCGTTGCCGAGCACCTGCTCGTCGACCCGGGCGAGGTAGTCCTCGCGGCGCTCCTGCACCTCGTCGAGGAGGATCACGAGGCCCGTCGCCGCCATCAGCTTGTCGGCCGCAGCGATCACGGCATCCGGATTCTCGGTCTCGGCCAGGTAGTGCGGCACGAGCAGCACGAAGCCCACGACCCGTTCGCCCTGCTCCGCGAACCGGAACTCGAGGAGATGCCCGGCCGTCGCAGGCACCTGGGTGCGCGGTCGCCACACCGAATGCGCCACCGTGAGCTCGCGACGGTTGCCGCTGACGGTCGTGCCGATCGGGCGAGTGTGCGGAACCGGCATCGCGATCGAGTGGACCCAGCTGAGGCCGGACACCTCGAACTCCGCCGCCAGCTCGAGCACCGTACGGGCGAACTGGTTCCAGGCGAAGTCGGGCTCGTATCCCGCGAGCAGGAGGAACTTCTGACCGAGGGCATCGGTGGCGAGCGAGAGCTCCAGACGCGCGGGCCGGAACTCGGTGAGGTGGTCCTGGTCGAAGGCGATCACGGGCCGACGGGCGCGGTAGTCGAGCAGCACATCGTTGTCGAAGACGGCGATCGGCTGCGGAGAGGCGGTCTCGCGGAGGTGCTCGATGAGTCCGGAGACAGCGTTGCCCGCGTCGGTGAAACCGGTCAGCAGCAGCACAAGGGGAAGCCCGCGCGGCACCGCCGGCGCGTTCGCGACACGTTCGTGGATCTCTGCGGAGAAGGGCATGTGTCCATGCTACGAGCAGCCGCGGACGGCAGGGCTGAGCGCGTCATGCTCAGAGCGAACACGCCGATCACGACGGCGGCCGACCACGCTCCTAGGATGGAGTCATGACGCTTCCCGCGCTCACGCGCACAACAGATCAGTTCCCCGGAAGCGCTGCAGACGCCGCAGTGCTCGTCATCCCCGAGATCACCGAATCCGGCGAAGAACTCGCCGCGTTCCCCGGTCTCGCCGACGCTCTCAAGGGGGTCGGATTCACCGGATCCGCTTCCGCGTTCGCCAGGGTCTACGCACCGGAGGTCACCGCGCTCCCCTTCGCGGTCGTCGGAGTCGGATCCGAAGCGGATGCGGCAGCCGTGCGCAACGCGGTCGGCACGGCGCTGCGCAGCCTCACCGGATTCGAGACCGTATCGGTCGGACTCGCCCCCGGCGTCGAGCAGCACGCGCACGCCGCCGCAGAGGGCGCCGTGCTCGGCGGATACCGCTTCGACAGCTATAAGTCGGACAAGGGCAGGAGCCGAGCGTCTTCCGTGCTGCTGCACGCGGAGCTCGACGACGACGCCGTCGCGAAGGCCGTCGCGGTCGGGGATGCTGTAGCACTCGTCAAGGACCTCGTCAACGTCCCCGCGGAGTGGCAGAGCCCCGCACAGCTCGCTCGGAGCGCGGCCGACAGCGTCGCCGACCTCGACGTGACGGTCGAGATCCTCGACGAGGTCGCACTGACCGAACAGGGCTTCGGCGGCATCCTCGGAGTGGCGCAGGGGTCGGACCGCCCGCCGCGTCTCGTGCGGCTCGACTACGCCCCGGCGGATGCGACGCGTCACATCGCGCTGGTCGGCAAGGGCATCACGTTTGACACCGGCGGTCTCTCGCTCAAGCCGGCCGCGTCGATGGTCGGCATGAAGTTCGACATGGCCGGGGCCGCAACGAGCCTCGCCGCGCTGCGCGCGATCGCGACGCTCGGGCTGCCCGTTCGTGTCACGGCCTGGCTGTGCATCACCGACAACATGCCGTCAGGGCGGGCGCTGCGCCCCGGCGATGTCCTGCGCATGCTCGACGGCACGACCGTCGAGGTCCCGAACACGGATGCCGAGGGCCGGCTCGTGATGGCCGACGGTCTCGTCGCAGCGAGCCGTGAGAACCCCGACGTCATCATCGACGTCGCCACCCTCACCGGCGCGATCGTCATGGCCCTCGGGCACCGGCACACCGGCGTGTTCGGAGACGACGACGCCGTGGCGGAACTGCTCGCCGCGGCCGACGCCGTCGACGAGCTCGCGTGGCACATGCCGCTCCCCGACTACATGGAGGACTCGCTCGACTCCCCCATCGCCGACATGCAGAACGCCAACATGGGCGATCGCATGGGCGGCGCGTCCTACGCCGGACTCTTCCTGCGCCGTTTCGTCGGTCGGGTCTCGGACGAGGACGACGCACCCCGCATCCCCTGGGTGCATCTCGACATCGCCGGCTCCGGCGAGCACGGCGGAGCCCCATACGGCTTCACCGAGAAGGGCCCAACGGGGGCGATGGTCCGATCGATCGTCGCCTTCGCCGACGCATCCCACACGGAGGCATGACCGCATGACAACCCACACCTTCGACATCGTCGTCCTGGGCGGAGGCAGCGGCGGCTACGCCGCAGCACTCCGAGCGAGCGAGCTCGGCAAGACCGTCGCTCTCATCGAGAAGGACAAGGTCGGTGGCACCTGCCTGCATCGGGGCTGCATCCCCACCAAGGCGCTGCTGCACGCCGCCGAAGTCGCCGAGCACGTCCGCGACGCCGCGCACGTCGGCATCACCGCGACGCTCGAGAACATCGACCCGGCGGGCGTCCGCGCCTACCGCGAGGGCATCGTCGCCAAGAAGTACAAGGGCCTGGAGGGGCTCGTGAAGGCACGCGGCATCACGACGGTCGCGGGTCTCGGTCGGCTCAACGCCGACCGCTCGGTGAGCGTCGGCGACGACGTCTACGTCGGCGCCGACGTCGTACTGGCCACCGGCTCGTACAGCCGCACGCTCCCGGGACTCGAGATCGGCGGACGGATCCTGACGAGCGAGCAGGCCCTGTCGCTCGACGTCATCCCCGAGCGCGTTCTGGTGCTCGGCGGAGGCGTCATCGGCGTCGAGTTCGCGAGCGTGTGGCGCTCGTTCGGCGTCGACGTCACGATCATCGAGGCTCTTCCGCACCTGGTGCCGAACGAGGACATCGCGATGAGCAAGGGGCTCGAGCGCGCCTTCCGCCGTCGCGGCATCCGCTATTCGCTCGGGGTGCGGTTCCAGAGCGCCGCGCAGACCGACGATTCCGTCACGGTGACCCTCGAGGACGGCACCGAGTTCACCGCCGATTACCTGCTCGTCGCTGTCGGGCGTGGACCGGTGACGTCCGACCTCGGCTTCGAGGAGGCGGGCATCACGCTGGATCGCGGCTTCGTGACGGTCGACCAGGACCTCCGCACGGGTGTCCCCGGCGTATGGGCTGTCGGCGACATCGTGCCAGGGCTGCAGCTCGCGCACCGCGGCTTCCAGCAGGGCATCGCGGTCGCCGAGCGCATCGCGGGGCTCTCCCCCGCGAACATCCCCGACTCCCAGATCCCCAAGGTCACCTACTCGAGCCCCGAGGTCGCCTCGGTGGGCATCACGGAGGAGGCCGCGGTCGCGGAGCACGGAGCGGATGCCGTCTCCGCCTACGAGTACAACCTCGCAGGCAACGGCAAGAGCGAGATCATCGGAACCGGCGGACTCGTGAAGGTCGTGCGCCTCAAGGACGGTCCCGTGCTCGGCGTGCACCTCCTCGGCGACCGCGTGGGCGAGCTCATCACCGAGGGTCAGCTGGCCGTCGCGTGGGAGGCGCACCCCGAGGACATCGCACCGCTCATCCACGCCCACCCGACCCAGAGCGAAGCGCTCGGCGAGGCATTCCTGGCCCTGGCCGGGAAGCCGCTGCACGCTCTCTGACCCCCACACCGGCCGCGCGGACCACCAAGGGCCGCGCAGGTCACTAAGCTAGACAAGCGTCATACAACTTCTAAAGGAGACTCCGTCATGAGCACATCCGTGGTCCTCCCCGCTCTCGGTGAGAGCGTCACAGAGGGTACGGTCACCCGCTGGCTCAAGCAGGTGGGAGACACCGTGCAGGCGGATGAGGGCCTGCTCGAGATCTCGACCGACAAGGTCGACACCGAGATCCCCTCCCCCGTCACCGGCGTGATCGAGGAGATCCTCGTCGCCGAGGACGAGACCGTCGAGGTGGGTGCACTGCTCGCGCGCATCGGCGACGGCAGCAGCTCCGCACCGGCCGCCGACGCCCCTGAGACCGCGGCACCCGCCGCTGAGACGACGCCCGAACCCGCCGACGCGAGCGTCGGCGCGCAGGCCGAGGCCCCCGCGGCCGAGGCCGCGTCCGCTGAAGCTGCTCCGGCCGCCACGCCCGCAGGAGACGCGAAGGACATCGTCCTCCCCGAGCTCGGCGAGAGCGTGACCGAGGGAACTGTGACGCGCTGGCTCAAGCAGGTCGGCGACAACGTCGAGGTCGACGAGGCTCTGCTCGAGATCTCGACCGACAAGGTCGACACCGAGATCCCGTCGCCGGTCGCCGGCGTGCTGCAGGAGATCGTCGCCGCGGAAGACGAGACCGTCGCCGTCGGCGCCGTGCTCGCCCGCGTCGGCTCCGGGGCCGCGCCCGCCCCGGCCGAGTCCGCTCCGGCGGCACCGCAGGCCGCTCAGCCCTCGGAGGCTCCGACCGCCACGGCCTCCGTGTCCGAGACTCCCGTCGAGAAGCCGGCCGAGCGTCCCGCCGCTGAGGCTCCCGTTCAGGCTCCGGCCGAGGCGGCCAAGGAGGAGGCAGCACCCGCGACCTCGTCCACCCAGGCGCCCTCGGCTGAGGCCTCCGCGCCGAAGCTCTCGCTCCCGACCGAGAGCGACAACCTCTACGTCACGCCGCTCGTCCGCCGTCTCGCCTCCCAGCAGGGCGTCGATCTCGCGAGCGTCAAGGGCACCGGTGTCGGAGGACGCATCCGCAAGGAAGACGTTCTGA
Organism: Microbacterium sp. SZ1; assembly: GCF_002362255.1. Taxonomy (GTDB): domain Bacteria; phylum Actinomycetota; class Actinomycetes; order Actinomycetales; family Microbacteriaceae; genus Microbacterium. The sequence continues at coordinate 59,018 of NZ_LPVV01000038.1, forward strand.
AGGCCGCGGAGTCCGCATCGTCGGCCCCCGCCGGGGCCGCCGCCCCCGCTGCGCCCGCCCCGCTCGAGGTGTCGCCGCTCCGCGGCACCACGCAGCCGATGTCGCGTCTGCGTAAGGTGCTCGCCCAGCGCGCCGTGGAGTCGATGCAGTCGACCGCGCAGCTCACCACGGTGGTCGAGGTCGATGTGACCGCTCTCGCGGAGTACCGCGACAGCGTCAAGGCGTCTTTCCTGGAGAAGACGGGCGACAAGCTGTCGTTCCTGCCGTTCTTCGCCCTCGCAGCCGCCGAGGCCCTGCAGGCGTTCCCGATCGTGAACGCCACGGTCGACGGTGACCAGATCACCTACCCGGCGACCGAGAACCTCTCGATCGCCGTCGACACCGAGCGCGGGCTGCTGACTCCGGTCCTGCGTGACGCCGCGACGAAGAACATCGCCGAGATCGCTCACGAGATCGCCGACCTGGCTGCGCGCACGCGCGACAACAAGCTGAAGCCCGACGAGCTCGCCGGCGGCACGTTCACGCTGACCAACACCGGTTCGCGCGGCGCGCTGTTCGACACTCCCGTCGTGTTCCTGCCGCAGTCGGCGATCCTCGGCACCGGCACGGTCGTCAAGCGTCCGGGCCTGGTCAAGGTCGGCGGCAGCGACGCGATCGCGATCCGCTCGTACGTGTACCTGGCGCTGTCGTACGACCACCGCATCATCGACGGTGCCGACGCCGCCCGCTTCCTCGGCGCAGTGAAGGCGCGTCTCGAGTCGGCACAGTTCGCCGCTCAGCTCGGCGCCTGATCCGAACACCTCACTCCGGCTGGTCCGCGGCGTCGTAGACGTCGCGGACCAGCCATTTCTCTTCGGTCTTCACGAGCACCAGGACAAGCGCGCCTGGCCCGTCCGCGTCCTCAGCGAGAGGACTCGTCATCCGGATCACCGCGATATCGCCATAGACGTCGAGCAGGGTGAACTCGGACTCCGTGCCTCGCCCGCGGGCGGAGCCCAGCGCTTCGACGACGCCCACCGATCCAGCCGCGACCGCGTCACGACACCCGCCATCGCCGGAATCGACGCACTCATCGATCGTCCCGATCAACCGGGGCGCCGCGGAGACAGGATCCTCCTCCCGAGGTTCTGCGGAGGGCTCGGCGACTCCAGGGCCCTCGTCCGGCTGCGGGGACGGGCTCGCCTCCGCCGTCCTCGCCGTCCCCACCGCATCGTCACCGACCTCGCCCGGGGTGGTCGAGGCCGGCCGCGCCTCCGTCGGCTCGCCCGTCGCTCCCCCTGGCCAGAGCGCTCCTCCGGCGAGGACGAGTGCGGCGGCTCCGAGTCCGACGACGATCTTCGGCACACGTCGCCCGCGGCCGGCGCGTGCGTTCTCGACACCAGCCCGCGGACGTGCGTGCTCCCCTTGCATCCGCCGCCTCTCGATCATGCGCCGCCCGAGACGGGCCCCCATCTCCGACACCCGTTCCACCGAGCGGCGGACGAGCGACACGACGAACGAGCCCGAAACGACAGCCGAACTCGAGGCGCCGCCTCGCGTCCGTGTGGACCGATCCGCGCGGCCCCGTGATCGGATCCGCGCCGGTCGTGCCGGCGGCGACACGAGGAGGTCGCGAACTCCACTCGCGACGTCGCTCTCCTGCGCCTCCGCGCGATGCTCGATCTGCAGCAAGGGTCGCGGCGCGGCGATCTCCAGAAGCTCGGCTTCCCATCCGAGGAGCTGGCGTCGCGGAACATCCGGCCGCTGCAGAGTCGCACGCAGGCCTTCGCGGATCGCCCCCAGCAACCGCCGCTGGGCACGGTCTGTCCGCCCGTCCTCCAGCACCGCGACGAGATCCGCCGCCGCGGCTCGGGCATCGGATCGGCTCCCCGCTCCGATCACGAAAGTCGGACATCCCTCGTCCGTGAGCCACCATTCTCCACCGGACCCGAGCGTGCCCGACCGGATCAACTCGTCGATGCCTCGCAGCAGGCTGACGACGAGAGTGCCGACCTCGCCGGCGGACAGCGCGGGCTCCCCCAGCCCGCGCTGCCCGATGAAGCCCGCGACCCGCTCCGTGCACCACGGCAGCAGCACGTCGTGTCCGTCGACACGACGCACGAGGTCGAGTGGGCCGACGACATGGCGGTCTCCCGCGTGCCGCCAGCCGTCCCAGCCGCTGACCTCGTCGACATCCCGCAGCACCGCCACACCGCCCCCACGGGTGACCAGCGTTCCGGGATACGGTCCCTCCTCCGCCGACAACCGCCGCACGACCCGGTGCGCACCGGGGACGAGCTGCGGATCGCGTCGAGTGATCTCCTGCTGGGCCTCCATGCCCCCATGACAGCGCATTCGCACGCGCGTTGGCCGCGAAAGAGGCGCCTGTGCACGAATCACCCTCGGTTCGCGCGTTGTGCAGAAGAGGTGTGCGGACGGTCCGCCTCCCGCGAACGCCGACATGACGGCATCCGGGAATCGGTATTCTTGTACCCATGGCAAACCGATCGTCCGCGCCCGAGAAGCGCCCCGGCTTCTTCTCTCAGATCAAGTCGCTCTTCCGGTTCACCCGCGAGGTGTACCCCTGGCTTCCCTGGGCGCAGATCGGCGTGCTCATCGCCGGTGTGCTGATCGGCCTCATCGTCGGTTACCTGATCCCGCCGTTCCAGGTGTGGACCCTCATCCTCTGGGGCATCTCGGGCTTGATGCTCGGTGTTCTCGGCGCCATGTTCCTCATGACGCGGCTGTCGACCTCTGCCATGTACCAGAAGATCGACGGCATGCCCGGTGCGACCGGTCACGTGATCAGCACGAGCCTCGGTCGCAGCTGGCAGGGTTCCGACACCCCGGTGGGCATCAACCCCAAGACCCAGGACGCCGTCTACCGCGCCGTCGGCCGCGGCGGCGTCGTCGTGATCGGCGAGGGTGCCCGCGGGCGCCTCACGCGTCTGGTGAACGACGAACGCAGCAAGGCCGCCCGTGTCGCCCACGGCGTGCCGGTGACCGTGCTCTACGTCGGACACGGCGACGACGACGTCGCGATCGCCCATCTCGCCAAGACCATCAAGAAGCTGCCCAAGGCCATCGACAAGGCCACGATGGCCGCCGTCATCAAGCGCATCGACTCGGTGTCGCAGTCGATCTCCTCGCTGCCTATTCCGAAGGGCATCGACCCGACCAAGGTTCGCGCGCAGCGTCCGCGTTGACCCACCCGTACACGACGAAGCGCGGCCGTTCTCCCGAGGAGGACGGCCGCGCTTCTGTCTGTCACTCCGACAGCGGCTGCCGCGGCAGCTTCCGCACCTTGGCCCGGCGCCGACGCCGTTCCGGGATCATCGACCGCATCTCGTCGAGCTTGCCGAAGCAGAACAGGCGGTCGTCCGCCTCCAAGACCACGTGCTTGCGCGGGTTGGGGATCACCGAGACGCCGCGATGCAGGGTGAGGACCGTGATGTCCCGCTCCCACAGCCCGGCCTCACCGAGCGTCTTGCCGACGAGACCGGCCGCGTTGTGCACCATGAGCTCGGCGACACCATAGCCCGTCGAGACGGTGAGCCGCTGACGGACGTCGATCTCGGGGAAGGCGACCTGACCGGCGATGTAGTCGATGATCGCACCGGCGACATCGAGCTTGGTCGCGGTCTCGATGCCCTGCAGCCCCGGAGACGAGTTGACCTCCATCACCAGCGGTCCCTCGTCGCCCTCGAGCATGTCGACGCCCGCGACGCGCAGGCCCATGATCTGGGCGGAGCGGACCGCGGCGCGCTCGTACACCGGGTCGAGCTCGATCGCCTCCACCGATCCCCCGCGGTGCACGTTCGAGCGGAACTCGTCTCCTGCGGCGGAGCGACGCATCGCCGCGACGACGCGGTCTCCGACGACGAGGGCGCGGATGTCTCGTCCGCGGCTCTCCGAGATGAACTTCTGGATCAGCACGTTCTGCTTCGTCGAGTGGAGGGTCTCGATGATCGCCTCGGCCACCTTGACCTGGGGCGCGAGGATCACGCCGATGCCCTGGGTGCCCTCGAGCAGCTTGATGACGACGGGTGCTCCCCCGACGCGCTCGATCGCCGGCCGCACGTCAGCCCTATTGCGCACGAATGCGGTCGGCGGCATAGCGATGTTGTGTCGGGACAGGATCTGGTTCGCACGGAGCTTGTCACGCGCGCTGGAGATGCCGTTCGCGGTGTTCGGGGTGTACACGTCCATCTGCTCGAATTGCCGCACCACGGCCGTGCCGAAGTACGTGATCGAGTTGCCGATGCGAGGCAGGATCGCGTCGTAGTCGCTGAGCTGGCGACCCCGGTAGTGGAGGTCCGGATCCTCTGAGGTGAGATCGATCGCGAAGCGCAGCGTATTCAACACCTTCACGTTGTGCCCGCGCTGGAGAGCGGCGGCACGCAGTCGTTGCGTGGAGTACGCCTGGGGCGCACGGGAGAGCACTGCGATCTTCACGGGGGATTTCCTGCCAGGATGGTCGGGTGAGTAAGTCATCCCATTCAAACACTCTTATCGGGTGGCGAGAATGGGTGAGCCTGCCCGATCTCGGAGTCGACTGGATCAAGGCGAAGATCGATACAGGTGCGCGGACCTCGTCGTTGCACGCCTTCGACATCCATGAGTTCGAGCGTGACGGCGCAGCATGGGTGCGCTTCCGCGTGAAGCCCTGGCAGGACAGCCAGGAGGATGCCGTGGACGTCGAGTCCCCCGTGCACGACCGCCGGGCGGTGCGCAGCTCCTCGGGCCACGCGCAGGACCGCTTCGTCGTCGAGCTGCTCATCCGCCTCTACGACCGCGAGGTGCTGGCCGAGGTCACGTTGAGCAACCGCGACGAGATGGGTTTCCGGATGCTGATCGGGCGAGAGGCCCTCAAGCAGGGCTACGTCGTCGATCCCGCCCGCTCGTTCGTCGGCGGACGCGCGCCTCGTGAAGCGCGCCGCCGTAATCGCGGCAGGGAGTGACCCGGCTCAGGCGCGGATGAGGACGAGCCCCGAGAGCTTGTCGTGGAGACCCCGCTGATCCGAATCCCAGATGACTGCGGGGATGACGACCACGAGCAACAGGGTCCGGACGATGGGTCGCCAGAGGCCGACCCACCCGCCGTGCAGGCGGACGACCCGCATTCCGAGGATGCGGTGACCCGGACTCCCGCCCGCGGTCGGGATGAACAGGATCTGCAGCACGGCGAACACGGCGATCGGTCCGAACTGCGACAGCCCCGCCTCGGACGGGAGCGCGAACTGGTCGTACCCGAGGAACGCGGTGGCGATGATCGTCGCCGCGACGTAGTCGATCACGAGCGCCCCGATCCGGCGCCCTGGACGGGCGATGCTGCCGGTCCCGGTGTTCGGCAATCCGAGTCTCTCTCCGGGGTACGTGTTCACAGCATCCGTCACGTCTCCAGCCTACCGGCGCGTAACATCCCCGAAACAAAGCCGATACTCCCGGGAAACGCCCCAGCCGTACTGTGCAGAATGGCCGTAAGCCATCGATCCGCAATCCAGGAGTCGTCCATGTTCAAAGATTCGTCCGAGGTTCTCGCCTACATCAAGGAGAACGAGGTCAAGTTCCTCGACATCCGCTTCACCGACCTCCCGGGTGTGCAGCAGCACTTCAACATCCCCGCCTCCACGGTGGACGAGGACTTCTTCACCAACGGACAGCTCTTCGACGGCTCGTCGATCCGCGGTTTCGCGAACATCCACGAATCCGACATGCAGCTCATCCCTGACGTGACGACCGCGTACGTCGACCCCTTCCGCGAGGCGAGCACGCTCGTCATGATCTTCGACATCTACAACCCGCGCACGGGTGAGATCTACACGAAGGACCCGCGTCAGGTCGCCAAGAATGCCGAGAAGTACCTCGCGTCGACCGGCATCGCCGACACCGCGTACTTCGCTCCCGAGGCCGAGTTCTACATCTTCGACGAGGTCCGCTACTCCGTGACCGCGGGCGAGAGCTTCTACAAGGTCGACTCCGAAGAGGCGGCGTGGAACACCGGTCGCGAAGAAGAGGGCGGCAACCTCGGCAACAAGACCCCGTACAAGGGCGGTTACTTCCCCGTCTCGCCCGTGGACAAGACGGCCGACCTGCGCGACGACATCACGCTCAAGCTCATCGACGCCGGCTTCATCCTCGAGCGCTCGCACCACGAGGTCGGCACCGCCGGTCAGCAGGAGATCAACTACCGCTTCGACACCATGGTGCACGCGGCCGACGACATCCTGAAGTTCAAGTACATCGTCAAGAACACCGCGGACCTCTGGGGCAAGACCGCGACCTTCATGCCGAAGCCGCTGTTCGGCGACAACGGGTCTGGCATGCACACGCACCAGTCGCTGTGGAACGACGGCAAGCCGCTGTTCTACGACGAGGCCGGCTACGGTCAGCTCAGCGACGTCGCGCGCTGGTACATCGGCGGCATCCTGGCTCACGCGCCGGCCCTGCTGGCCTTCACGAACCCGACCCTCAACAGCTACCACCGTCTGGTGAAGGGCTTCGAGGCGCCGGTCAACCTGGTCTACTCGGCCGGTAACCGCTCGGCCGCGATCCGCATCCCGATCACGGGCTCCAACCCGAAGGCCAAGCGCATCGAGTTCCGCGCGCCGGACGCCTCCGGCAACCCGTACCTCGCGTTCGCCGCGCAGCTCATGGCCGGCCTCGACGGGATCAAGAACCGCATCGAGCCGCACGAGCCCGTCGACAAGGACCTGTACGAGCTTCCCCCCGAGGAGGCCAAGAACATCCCGCAGGTGCCGAACTCGCTGCTGGACTCCCTCGAGGCGCTCCGCGCCGACCACGCCTTCCTCCTGGAGGGCGGCGTCTTCACCGAGGAGCTCATCGAGACCTGGATCTCGTACAAGTACGAGAACGAGATCCTGCCGATGGCCCAGCGCCCGCACCCGTTCGAGTTCGAGCTGTACTACGGCGTCTGATCCCGATCAGTACCGAGGAGCCCGCCTCCGGCATCGCGCCGGAGGCGGGCTCTTCTCGTTCGCATTCCGGCGCCTCCGTGTGCTCAGCAGGAAGTTCGGCTCACACGGAACCGGTTCGGAAGGAGTGCAGGTCGAGGTCGGCGCTGAGGATCTCGCTGGCGATGTGACCTCGCACGCTCGTCCCCTGGTCGTCGAGCGGCGGGCTGATGACCGCTGCTCCGAGGCGCCCCGGCGCCGACAGCACGATCACACCGGAGACTCCGGACTTCGCGGGGACCCCGACCTGCCGCATCCACCGCCCTGAGCCGTCGTACACGCCACACGTCGCCATCACCGAGATCACATCGCGGGCGACGTCACGGGAGACGACCTCGACACCCGTGACGGGGTTCCGCCCACCCGCAGCGAGCGTCGCGCCCATCAAGGCGAGGTCGCGCGCGTCGACCAGCGTCGCGCACGCCCGCGCGTACACCGCGACCGCGTCGTCAGCGCTGACCGCCAGCGTGTCCTCCGCGCGCATGAGATGGGCCAGCGCGTGGTTGCGATCGCCGAGAAGGTGTTCGTTCTCCGCGACGTCGGCGTCCGCCTCGAGGTCTCGTCCGGCGAAGGCGGAGAGCCCGCTGAGAATGCGTGCGCTCCGTGCTTCGGCATCCGCGCCGTCGACGAGAGACGCTGTCAGGAGTGCGCCGGCGTTCACCATCGGATTCGGCGGCCTTCCGGTGCCGCTCTCGAGCTTGATCGCGTCGAAGGCCTCGCCGGTCGGCTCGATGCCCACCCGGTCGAGTGCGTCTCCCCCGGTGTCCTGCAGCGCGAGGGCGAAGAGAAACGGCTTCACGGCGGATTGGATGCTCACCTGCACGTCGGAGCCATCGCTCGCGTTCGTCGCGCCGTCGAGCGTCACGATCGACAGCGCGACGAGAGAGGGGTCGGCGCGGGCGAGCTCCGGGATGCTCCGATCGACCGCTCCGCCGGTCTCCGGCACCAGCCGAGCGCGCAGCGCGTCGAGGTCGTAGGCGAGCGGATCCGGTCTCGGCGTCATGACTCCAGCCTCGCAGACTGCGGATGCAGGTCGAGCGCCCACTCGTGCGACTGCAGCTGGAATCCGCGGAACTCTCCCGCTGACGACCCCACGAGCTCGAACCCCGCGCGACGGCAGACGCCGTTCGACGCGGCGTTCCCGACACCAGGGAAGGCGACGAGATGGCGCAAGCCCGCGGGGTGTGCCCGTGCGTCCTCGATCAGCAGCGCGAGCGCGCGCGAAGCGATGCCCCTCCCCTGCGCCTCCGGGAGCACGAACCAGCCGGTCTCGAACGCCCGCTCGTCTCGCCACGAGACGGTCCAGTACCCGATCGCACCGACCTCGGTGCCCTGCGGGTCGAGCACGACGAACATCTTCGCCTCCGCGGGGTCGAGACCGAGGTATCGACGGTGGCGGTCGCGGACCTGCTGTTCGCTCTCCGGACCGTTCAGGTGCGCGGTCATCTCGGGAGTGTTCGCGTCACGCAGCAGCGGCAGATCGTCGTCCGACCACGGCCGGAGTCTCAGCGTCTCCATTCATCGACCCTGCCACGGGGCACCGACATCCCGCATAGCACCGGAGAGTGCCCGGACGCCAGTCGGCGTGCCCTGCTTGACCGGCATCCGCGGCGATGGTCAACTGAGAGGTCGGCAACAACAGAGGGGGCATCATGCGTCGGAAGACGATCAAGGCGCAGACCGCGGCCACGGAAGAGCTGATGAACCAGCCGAAGACGGCGGCGGCGGCGATCGCTCGGATCAATCCGTTCATGTACGGGCTGCTGGGCGCACTCGGAGTGCTCGTCGCCCTCGTGCTCGGCGGCATCGTCGATCAACTCGCCACCGTGCTCGTCTACATCGGCGTGGCCATCTTCCTCGCCCTCGGTCTCGACCCGATCGTCACCTGGATCGAACGGAAGCTCCCCCGACCGGCCGCCGTCGCGATCGTCGTCTCGGTGGTCGTCCTGGCCTTCGCCGGCATCCTGCTCGCGATCGTGCCGATCCTCGTGGAGCAGATCTCGAACCTCATCAAGGACGGGCCGAAGATGGTCCAGGACTTCATGGCCAGCGATTGGTTCAAGAGCATCAGCGAGCAGTTCGGCTCGACCTTCGACGACGCGGCCCAGGGCGTCCTGAGCTTCATCCAGGACCCCGGCAACATCCTCAACATCTCCGGCGGCGTCTTCGCGGTCGGCGCCGGCATCGCAGGCGGATTCACCGGCGTCACCATCGTCCTCATCCTCACGCTCTACTTCATGGCGTCGCTGCGCAGCATGAAGAAGGTCTCCGCGCGCTTCGTGCCCGCATACCAGCGCGAGACGTTCAGCGGTCTGCTCGAAGACGTGTCCGGGGCCGTCGGACGCTACGTGATGGGCCAGGCGAGCCTCGCGCTGATCAACGGCATCCTGAGCCTGATCATGCTGACCATCATCGGAGCTCCCGTCCCCGCACTGCTGGCCCTCATCGCCTTCATCGGCTCGATGATCCCCCTCGTCGGCACGCTGTCGGCGTCCATCATCAACTCGCTGATCTGCCTGATCGTGAGCCCCATCACGGCGCTGATCGCATTCATCTACTACCTGGTGTACATGCAGATCGAGGCGTACGTCCTGTCCCCTCGCATCATGAACAAGGCCGTCGCTGTGCCAGGCGCCCTCGTCGTCATCGCCGCGGTCGCAGGTGGAGCGCTCGGCGGGATCCTCGGCGCCCTCGTCGCCATCCCGGTCGCGGCGAGCATCATCATCATCGTGCAGAAGGTCGTGTTCCCGACGCAGGACGCGAAGGTCGTGCCGCCGGGAACTCTCAGCGAACGCTGATCGCCGCCGGCTGCACCCGCACGCTGAAGCGGGAGACCTCGCCGACCTCTTCACCGTCGATCTCGAAGATCTGAGGCGAGGACAGCTCGACCGAGATCCGCTCGGCGGCGACATGGGTCGTGGAATTGGTGCTGACGGCCTCGTCGACCGCGCCGAAGATACGGCGGATGCCGTTCTCCCAGACAACCGAACGCACGGTGTCGAGCCACTGCAGCGCGCCCTCCGCACTCACGAGGAGCATGTCCAGCTGTCCGTCGTCGAGCACGGCGTCGGGAAGCAGGCGGATGCCGCCCTGCACCATGCCGCAGTTGCCGATGAGCATCGTGTGACCGCGCAGCTCCTGTACTTCGCCGTCGTCGAGCGAGAGCGCGATGTCGGTCATCTCCGTGCCGGCGAGTGCGCGTCCCATCGCCTCGACGTAGGCGAGCCACCCCGCCCGATCCTTCAGGTCCTCATCGGTCTCGACGAGCATCTGCGCGTCAATCCCGAACCCGACCATGACGACGAACGCGTGCTCCTCCCCGTCGACGTCGACCCAGCCGATGTCGATCTTCTTCTCCTCGCCGTCGCGCACCCGGATGAGCGCGGCCGACGGGTCGTTGAGCGGAATCGACAGATTGCGCGCGAGCAGGTTTCCCGTCCCGCGCGGCACGATGCCGAGCGCGGCATCGGTGCCTGCGAGCCCCTCGGCCACCGCGCGCACGGTGCCATCGCCGCCCGCGGCCACCACGACATCGCACCCGGCCGCGACGGCGTCCGCCGCCTGTCCGCGGCCCGGGTCCTCGAGGGTGGTCTCCCACCACTCGACCTCGGTCCCGTCGGCGTCGCCGAACACGTCCTCCACGGCGGACCGCAGCTGGTCCCCGCCCGGCTTCGAGGGGTTCCAGATCACACCGAGCTTCGAGATCGCCATGAGGTCAGCCTGTTCCAATCCCGGCCGCTTGGCAACTCGACGGGCGGTCAACCGTAGAACAGCTGCTCGAACGCGCGTCGCGCGCGGCGTGTCACACCGAGGTAGTCGTCCTCCATGACGCTGGCCGAGCGATCCGGGTACCCGAGCAGCCGTCCGATCGCATCGAGGTCACGGGGGTCGGTCGGCAGCACATCGCTCGTCCTGCCCGTGTAGAGGGTGATCGCCGACCGCAGCCGGCTGGAGAGGAGCCACGCGGCTCGCAGCAGCTCGGCGGAGTCCTGCGGCACGTAGCCCGCCTCGACCGCGGCATCCAGCGCGGCGATCGTCGACGTCGTCCGCAGCGCGGGCACCTCGTGAGCGTGCTGGAGCTGGACCAGCTGCACGAGCCACTCCACGTCGCTGAGCGTCCCTGGGCCGAGCTTCAGGTGACGCCGCGGGTCGACCCCCTGCGGGAGGCGCTCCCCCTCGACCCGCGCCTTGATTCGCTTGATCTCCCGCGCACCCTGCAGATCGACGGAAGCCGGATAGCGGATGCTGTCGGCGAGCTCTGTGAACTTCTCGATCAGCGTCGCGCTTCCCGCCACCCCGCGGGCGCGCAGCAGCGCCTGCGCCTCCCACGACAACGACCAGCGCCGGTAGTACTCGGCATACGCCTGGAGCGTGCGCACGAGAGGGCCGTTGCGCCCCTCCGGTCGCAGGCCCGCGTCGAGGTCGAGCGGCACGCGATGGTCGGTCAGGTGCTCGCGGAGTCCCGCGACGATGCGTGTGGCGAGTGTCTGGGCTCGCTGCGGCTCCACACCGTTCGCGTCGTAGACGTAGAGGATGTCGGCGTCGGATCCGAACCCGAGCTCGGCGCCGCCGAACCGTCCCATGCCGATCACGGCGAAGTCGAGCGCGTCGTCCTCCGGCGGCACGATCTCTCGACGCACCGCCCTCAGCGCGGCCTGGATCGTCGCGTCGGTGATCTCGGTCAGCGACGTGGCGACCTCCTGGATCGAGAGCACGTCGAGCACGCCGCCCATGGCCGTGCGCAGGAGCTCCCTGCGCCGCAGCGCGCGGACTGCCTGCAGCGCATCGCCGATGTCGCGGTGCCGCGTCTGGATCGCCCTGGCCTCGTCGTCGAGCGCCGCACCGCTGCGCGGCCGCAGGAGATCGCTGCTGTCGAGCCACGCGACCGACTCCGGGATCCATTCCATCAGGTCTCCGACGTAGCGCGACGACGACAGCAGCCGGGTGAGACTCTCCGCGGCGCCGGAGGAGTCGCGCAGCATTCGGAGGAACCAGGGTGTGTCGCCGAGCCTCTCGCTGATGCGACGGAACGAGAGCAGCGCGTAGTCGGGATCGCTGCCGTCGGCGAACCACCGCACCATGATCGGCATGAGGTGCCGCTGAATGGTCGCCTTCCGGCTGAGCCCGGTGGTCAGTGCACCGATGTGGCGCAGCGCGCCGGCGGGGTCTCGGAAGCCGATGGCCATGAGCCGGTCGTGCGCCTGCTCCGTCGACAGCGTGCGCTCGTCTTCGGGCAACGCGGCGACCGCGCTGAGGAGCGGCCGATAGAACAGCCGCGTGTGGATGTCGCGCACCTCGCGGCGCACGCTCTCCCACCGCGCCCAGATCGCCTCGCCGGAGTCGGCGAGCCCCGAACTGCGCGCGAGAATCCGCAGACCGGCGGCAGTACGGGGCATGAGGTGCGTGCGGCTGAGCTCGCGCAGCTGCAGGCGGTGCTCCATGAGACGCAGGATGCGGTAGTCGTCGGCGAAGGTCCCGGCATCCGCTCGTCCGATGTAGCCGCCGTCAACGAGAGCGTCGACCGTCTCGAGGGTGCCCCTCGTCCGCAGCCGGGGATCGGTGAGTCCGTGCACGAGCTGCAGGAGCTGCACGGTGAACTCGATGTCTCGGAGGCCGCCTGCGCCGAGCTTGATCTGGTACGGAACGTCGTCGGGGTCGATGTGCTCCATGACCCGCTCGCGCATGCGCTGCACGCTGTCGACGAAGTTCTCGCGGGCAGCGCTGGAGAATACCTTGGGCTGCAGTGCAGCGACGTAGTCGGCGCCGAGCTGTGCATCGCCGGCGAGCGGCCGGGCCTTGAGCAGCGCCTGGAACTCCCAGCTCTTCGCCCAGCGGTCGTAGTACGCCACGTGCGAGGCGAGCGAGCGCACCAGAGCCCCCTGCTTGCCCTCGGGGCGCAGCGCGGCATCCACCTCCCACAGCGGCGGCTCGACCTCGATGCCGCTGAGCCCGCGCATCGTCTCGCGCGCCAGGCGCGTGGCGATGTCGATGGCCCGCGACTCCGCGACGACCTCCTCATCCGAGGTGCCGCCGACGAAGATCACATCGACGTCGCTGACGTAGTTGAGCTCTCGCGCGCCCGCCTTGCCCATGCCGATGATCGCGAGCTGCGTGGATGCGACGTGCTCCTCGCCGGAGGCGTCGGATACCCGTCGCCGCGCCACGGCGAGAGAGGCCTCCAACGCCGCCCCCGCGAGGTCGGCGAGAGCCGCAGCGACCTCGCCGACCACCATCACCGGATTGTGCGCGGTGAGATCGAACGCGGCGATCGCGGCGAGGTTGCGCCGGTAGGCGATCCGCAGGGCGACGATCGCGGCATCCTCCCCCGACGAGGCGAAGCCGTCGTGCGCGTCGACGGCCCCGAGCAGCCGCTCGCGCAGCTCGTCGGACGAGGGCAGCGTCGGCACGCCCTCGGCGAGGACGGAGAGCTGCTCGGGGTGGCGGAAGAAGAAGTCGGCGAACCCCTGCGAGGCCCCGAAGACCCGCCACAACCGATCTCGGGCCGCCGCATCGCCGAGGAGCGCGCGCAGCGGTGCCGGGTCTCGGCGTGCCACGCGCAGCATCCCCTCCACCGCCGCATCAGGATCCGCCGCGACGGCGCCGTCGAGCAGGCCGGCGCGATCGATCCCCAGGAGCCCTGCCAGCTCCTCGAGGTTCGCAGCCGCCTCGCTCAGCTCCGCGAACCCGAGCCTCGCCAGTGCAGAGAGCGAGACGGAGTCGTGCGAGCGGGCCATGCGACGGTCAGAGGAGCTCGAGGTTGTTCTTCAGCTCCAGCGGCGTGACCTGCCCGCGGTAGGCCTCCCACTCCTTGCGCTTGTTGAGCAGCACGTAGTTGAAGACGGACTCGCCGAGCGTCTCGGCGACGAGCTCGGAGCTCTCCATGTACTCGAGGGCGTGGTCGAGGCTCGCGGGCAGCGCCGCGTACCCCAGGGCGCGCCGTTCGGCGTCGCTGAGCGACCACACGTTGTCCTCGGCCTCGGGCGGGAGGTCGTACTCCTCCTCGATGCCCTTGAGTCCGGCGGCGAGCATGAGGGCGTAGGCGAGGTACGGATTCGCCGCGGAGTCGAGGGCACGGTACTCGACGCGCGAAGACCCGCCCTTGTTGGGCTTGTACATCGGCACACGCACGAGGGCCGAGCGGTTGTTGTGACCCCAGGTGACGAAGCTCGGCGCCTCGTCGCCGCCCCAGAGGCGCTTGTACGAGTTCACGAACTGATTCGTGACCGCCGCCATCTCGTTGGCGTGGCGCAGCAGACCGGCGATGAAGTGGCGCCCCGTCTTGGAGAGCTGGTACTTCGCGCCCTCTTCATAGAAAGCGTTCCGCTCGCCCTCGAACAGCGACATGTGCGTGTGCATGCCGCTGCCGGGGTGGCCGCTGAGCGGCTTCGGCATGAAGGTCGCGTAGACGCCCTGCTCGATGGCCACCTCCTTGATGACCGTGCGGAAGGTCATCACGTTGTCGGCCATGGTGAGCGCATCCGCGTAGCGCAGGTCGATCTCGTTCTGGCCGGGTCCGCCCTCGTGGTGGCTGAACTCGACCGAGATGCCGAGGTCCTCCAGCATCCGCACCGAGCGACGGCGGAAGTCGTGCGCCGTGCCACCAGGCACGTTGTCGAAGTAGCCGGCCGAGTCGACCGGCACCGGTCCCTCCGGTCCGAAGTTCGAGGACTTCAGGAGGTAGAACTCGATCTCGGGGTGCGTGTAGAACGTGAACCCGGCGTCGGCGGCCTTCGCGAGCGTGCGCTTGAGCACGTGGCGGGGGTCGGACACCGCCGGACGCCCGTCGGGAGTCGTGATGTCGCAGAACATGCGCGCGGTCGGGTCGATCTCGCCGCGCCACGGCAGGGTCTGGAACGTCGTGGGGTCGGGCTGCGCGAGCAGGTCGGATTCGTAGCTACGCGTCAGTCCCTCGATGGCGGATCCGTCGAAGCCGATGCCCTCGGCGAAAGCCCCTTCGACCTCTGCCGGCGCGATGGCCACCGACTTCAGCGTGCCGATGACATCGGTGAACCACAGACGCACGAACTTGACGCCGCGCTCCTCGATCGTCCGGAGGACGAAGTCCCTCTGCTTGTCCATCGTCACTCTGCGGAGCTCTTGCCGATGCCGGCGTCCCAGCCGTCTTCCGCGGCCTCCTCGTCGGCCCACGCACGCGCGCGCTCCTGGAGCTTCTCGGGGGCGCGAGCGGCCTCGGCCTCGGTGTCGAACGGGCCGACGCGATCGGCAGACGGCGAGATCATGCCGAACTCGACCTGTCGAGTCTCCAGGTTGTACCAGTACTTCTCATCGCCGTTCGACATGGCCGATCCCCTTCATCACGTGGTGTCATCGATCCTACTGGCGCAGAGCGCGGTCGCTAAGCTATCGACCATGGTGAAAGCGATCGGCGTCGACATCGGCGGCACGGGTATCAAGGCAGGCATCGTCGACCTCGAGCACGGCACTATGGCCTCGGAGCGTGTGCGTGTGCCCACACCCGAGGGCGCGGCTCCGGAGGACGTGCTGCTCGCCGTTCAGACGGTTCTGAAGACGCTCGACGTGCACGAATCGACCCTCCCGCTCGGTGTGGCCTTCCCGGCGATCGTCAAGCGCGGCAAGACCCTGTCCGCCGCCAACGTCTCGAAGAAGTGGATCGACTTCGACGCCGAGCGCTTCTTCCGCGACGGCCTCGGCCGCAACATCGTCTTCGTCAACGACGCGGATGCCGCGGGCGTCGCCGAGGCGCGTCACGGTGCCGCCCGCGACGTGCGCGGCTTCACACTGCTGACCACGCTGGGCACCGGCATCGGATCCGCCTTCCTGTACGACGGCGTGCTGCTGCCCAACACCGAGCTCGGACACCTGAACTTCGGCGAGTACGAGTCGGTCGAGACCTACGCCGCGACGTCGGCGCGCGAGCGCGAGAACCTCTCGTGGGCCGAGTGGGCCGAGCGTCTGCAGAAGTTCTACTCGCACATCGAGTTCCTGTTCAGCCCCGACCTGTTCGTGGTCGGCGGCGGCGTCTCGAAGAACGCCGGCGACTTCCTGCCGCTGCTCGACCTCAAGACCCCCATCGTCCCCGCGATCCACCGCAACAACTCGGGCATCATCGGCGCCGCCTCGCTGGCCGGCGACTGATCCCCGCGGCGGCGACGACAAGCTCCCGAGAATGACGAAGGCCCCGCTGGATCAGCGGGGCCTTCGTCGTGTCTGAGGCGAATGGGCCGACCTGTACGCCGGGTTCTGTTCCGGGGTTCTTCGCCCCTTCGACGGCCATCTCTCTCGGCGACACGTTGCCGTGGCACTCTAGCGGTCTACCCGAGGACTCGGCGGGCCGCGTCATCATCCTCTGTCTGACCTTGCTCCGGACGAGGTTTACCTGGCGGGCCACGTCACCATGGCCCCCGGTGGTCTCTTACACCACCCTTTCACCCTTACCCCCGGACCTCGCGGTCGGGGGCGGTCTGCTCTCTGTGGCACTGTCTCGCGGATCACTCCGGGTGGGCGTTACCCACCGTCCTGCCCTGTGAAGCCCGGACGTTCCTCGGTGCGGTCTCCCGCCACGCGACCGTCCAGTCGACCCATTCGCGTCTTCCAGTCTACGCGGGCGCTACTTCTCCGCCGACTCCGCGATGCGCAGATCCAGCGGGACGTCGATCGGGAAATCGCCGAACAAGCGACGCGTCGCGACGGCCGCCGCCTCGCGCACGGCATCCGCCGCCGCATCCGCCTGCTCCATGGGGACGTGGAGGATGACCTCGTCGTGCAGGAAGAACGCGAGGTGGGCGCGGGTGCGGAAGACGCCGGATGCCGGGGCTGGTCGCTCCGCCTCGGGGAACTGCTGCAGACGATGACGGATCTCGGCGAGCCAGATGAGCGACCACTCCGCGGCCGTGCCCTGCACGACGAAGTTGCGGGTGAAGCGGCCCCAATCCCGTGCGCGCCGGCGCGCGACGCTCACGTCCGTCGGCTCAGCGTCGGCATCCGTCGCCCTCGCCTGCATCCGCGACCACTCGGTCGACGGCCGGGGCGACGATCTGCCCAGCCAGGTCGACACGACCCCGCCGTCCTCGCCGACCCTGGCCGCCTCGTCGACGAGGGCCATCGCCCGCGGATACACCTTGCGGAGCCGCGGTACAAGACGGCCGCTGTCACCGGTCGTCGCTCCGTACATCGCCCCGAGGACCGCGTACTTGGCCTCCTCGCGCGTGCCCACGGCGCCTGTCGCCACGACGCCCGCATAGAGATCAGCGCCCTGCGCCGCGCGCGCCATGGCCCGATCGCCGGCCATCGCCGCGAGCATACGGGGTTCCAGCTGTGCAACGTCGGCCACGACAAGCCGCCACCCGTCGTCGGCACGCACCGCGCGGCGCAGGTTGCGGGGGATCTGCAGCGCCCCGCCACCGGCCGACGCCCAGCGTCCGGTGACGACACCGCCGGGGATGTACACGGGACGGAAGCGCCCGTCGTGCACCCATTCGGCGAGCCAGGCCCACCCGTTGGCGCTGAGCAGCCGAGCGAGCTTCTTGTACGCCAGGAGCGGGCCGATTACCGGATGGTCATGACGCGCGAGCTCCCAACGCCCCGTCGACTCGACATTCACTCCCACCCGGTGGAGCGCACGCAGGAGCTTCGGCTGACTGTCGAGGTTGAGCCCGGGGTCACCCAGGATGCTGCGGACGCGCTCTGCCTCGGCGAGCATGACGCTCGGCTGCCCGCCCGCGATCGGGCGGGTGCCGAGCGTCTCGACGAGGATCCGATGGTGGATCTCCTCGCTCCACGGGAGTCCCGCGGCGCGCATCTCCTCCGCGATGAGCCCGCCGGCCGATTCAGCGGAGGTGAGGAGGGCGAGCCGACCGTCCGCCGAGGAGTCGATCACTCGGCGCTGCAGGCGATACTGATCGAGCAGCCCACCGACAGGGTCGCCGGTTGACGGGCGCTCCAGAACGTCGAACAGCGACGGAGCGTCGTCGACGACGGGATCCTGTCGCACCCAGTCCGGCGACGGGGCGAGGGGCCGTGCGACCCGATCGGTGTCGCGAAGGATCGCGTGGCACAGCAGCAGGTCGTGCGTACGCGTGAGTCGTGCCCCCATCGCGAGCAGCGAGGGGTAGACCTCTCGGGCGCTGCGAATGATCCACCGTGGAGCGCCGTCGCGCTCCTGTTCCATGACCCAGTCGGCCACGGCATCCTCGGCGAGGCGATGGCGCTGCTGCTCCTGCGTCGCGTCGTCGAGCTCGACCGCCGTCCAGCCGCCGGCGCTCTCGCGCTCCAGGGCGATCCGGCGCTCCGGGGTCCGCCGCGAGGTCACGTCCGGCGCGCTCGCGGCGCGGGTGTCACAGGCCGGATTCCTCGGTACGAACGAGGATGCAGCCGCACTCGGGGCACGAGACCACGGCATCCTCGGCGGCACGACGGATCTCGGCCAGGTCGGTGCCGGGCAGCACGATACGACACCCCTCGCAGGTTCCCCGAGTGAGCAGAGCCGCTCCCGCGCTGTTCGCGGCGCGGCGCGTGTACTCGGCGAGCAGCGGCGCGGGGACGGTCGCGGCGACGGCCTCGCGGTCGCGGGCGAGCTGTGCTCCGAGGTCGGTCGCGGCGGCGACATCGGCCTTCGCCTGTGCAGTGAGAGCGGTGCCCTCCGTCGTCGTCGTGTCGAGCAGCGCCTGCTGGGCTGCCACGGCGGCATCGGCGTCTTCGACCCGCCCCATCACGTCGAGCTGAGCGTCTTCGAGGTCGCTCTGCCGACGCGCGAGGCTGGCGATCTCGTGCTCGAGGGCCTGTGCCTCCTTGGGATTCGTGGCGGCGGCCAGGCGCTGGGCATCGCGCGCGCGCCGCTGCTCGACCAGCGCGACATCCGACTCGATCCGCTTCAGCTCGGTGCGCACATCGTCGCGCGTTCCCGTCAGGGCGGTCAGCTCGCGCAGCTGCTCCTGACGGATCGCGACGAGCTCGGAGATACGAGCCGCCTGCGTGGGCTTGGTGCGCGCTCGCTCGGCCTGAGCGATGCGGCGGTCGAGGTCGGCGATGTCGAGAAGGATGCGCTGGTGCTCGGGGCTGGCGTTCACGCTCTCAAATCTACTCGGTGGGTCGGACGAGCGGACTCCGCAGTGCGCGCCTCACGACACGTCGCCGTCGACGTAGAGCCAGCTGCGGCCCTCGCGGACGAACCGGCTGCGCTCCCGCAGCACGCCGCGCTCGGTTCCCTGCTGCCACGAGGCCGCGAACTCGACGACGCCCTCACGGTCGAACGGGCCGCCGGCCACCCGATCGAGGATCGCGAGCCGCCGCCACACGAGACCGTCGTCGACATCGATCGTGGCCGGGCGTGTCGAGGGATGCCAGGTCGCCTGCAGATGGCGCACGTCGCCGCGCGCGAACGCGGTGTAGCGCGACCGCATGAGCCGTTCGGCCGTCGGCGCGGGTGCTCCGTCCAGCAGGGGTCCGCAGCAGGAGCGGAACAGATCGCCCGAGCCGCACGGGCACCGGAGCGTATCCTGCCCGCTGCCGTCATCCGGCGCCATGGTCTCCGCTCCCGTCACCGCTCCAGCGTACGCTGACGTCATGACCGCTCTCCCCCAGTTCACCGCCCACAACGGCTTCACCCTGCCTGCCCTCGGGCTCGGCACCTATGCGCTCAACGGCGACGCCGGGGCGGATGCCGTGGCCACCGCGATCGGCGCCGGCTACCGACTCCTCGACTCCGCGTTCAACTACGAGAACGAGGGGTCGGTCGGCCGAGGAGTCCGACAGTCCGACGTCGACCGCGCCGACCTCATCGTCACGACCAAGCTCCCCGGCCGACACCACGCCCGTGTGAAAGCGGTCGCGAGCATCGAGGAGAGTCGCTCGCGTCTCGGCCTCGACTCGACCGACCTGCACCTCATCCACTGGCCGAACCCGAGCCAGGACGAGTATGTGCAGGCCTGGGAGGCGCTCGTCGACGCACAGCAGCGCGGTGTCGTGCGGCAGATCGGCGTCTCGAACTTCCTGCCGGAGCACCTCGAGCGCATCGAGCGCGAGACGGGTGTGCGCCCCGTCGTGAACCAGATCGAGGTGCACCCGTACTTCCCGCAGACGGAGCAGCTCGCCTACCACCGCGAGCACGGCATCCTCACCGAGGCGTGGAGTCCGCTCGGACGCGCGAAGGAACTGCTCGATGAGTCGGTCGTCGCCGAGGTCGCCGCCGCGCACGGCATCACGGCGGCGCAGACGGTGCTCGCCTGGCACGTGGCGCGCGAGACCGTGGCGATTCCGAAGGCGTCGTCGCTCGATCACCAGCGGTCGAACCTCGCCGCCGGCGAGGTCGTCCTGGACGAGGCGGAGGTTGAGGCGATCACCGCGCTGGGCCGTGCCGACGGCCGCCTGTTCGACGCGGACCCCCGCACGCACGAGGAGTCCTGACGCGGCGGGACGAGATCAGACCCGCTGGGTGCCCAACACGCGGAGCAGCTCCAGCTTGCTCGCCGACTCCGACCCGGGCGCGGCCGTCAGCACGACCAGCGTCTGCGACTCGTCCTCGGTGAAGAGCGCCTGGCAGTCGACCTCGATCTCGCCGATGTCGGGGTGGATGAGCACCTTGTGGTCGTCGAACCGCCGACGGACCTCGTGCACCTCCCACAGGGCGGCGAACTCCGGGCTCTGCGCGCGCAGTGCACTCACGATCTCCCCGGCGCGCGACTTCTCCCCGAGCGCGCCGTAGGCGGCGCGCAGCGAGGCGACGAGCACGCGACTGCGGTGGTCATGATCCGCCTCCGGGTATCGGCTGCGCTCTTCGTCGACATCGGTGAACCAGCGGTAGATTCCGCTGCGCTCCAGCCCTTCCAGAGCGCTCGCGTCCCCGAGCAGGGCCTTCGCCGCATCGTTCTGCACGAGGACCTCGTCGAGCACCGAGACGATGAAGGCAGGAGTGTCGCTGAGCCGGTCGAGGATCCTCAGCATCCCGGGGTGCACGTAGTCGATGAACATCGCCCGGTCGGGCGCACTGTGCCCGCTCACCCGATGCAGGTAGTCGCGCTCGTCGGGACTGAGTCGCAGTGCCCGCGCCAGCGCGGCGAGGATCTGCACGCTCGGCTGCGGCCCACGCCGCTGCTCGAGACGGGTGTAGTAGTCGGTCGACATGGCGGCGAGCTGCGCCACCTCTTCGCGGCGCAGTCCCGGGGTGCGTCGTCGTGGCCCGGCGCTCAGCCCCACATCGCCGGGCCGCAGCTGCGCGCGGCGCGCAAGGAGGAAGTCCGCGAGCGCATCTCTGTCCACCTCCTCAGTATCGCGCGCGGTGGACGAGGCCATCCAGGGACCCCGGATCCCTGGATGACCGGTCCCTGGAGCGGCGTTCGGGATCC
This sequence comes from Microbacterium sp. SZ1, assembly GCF_002362255.1. Lineage (GTDB taxonomy): Bacteria > Actinomycetota > Actinomycetes > Actinomycetales > Microbacteriaceae > Microbacterium. The sequence continues at coordinate 80,292 of NZ_LPVV01000038.1, forward strand.
GCGCAGAGTTGGACTCATGGACATCAGCGGAAACACCATCTTCATCCCCGGAGCGACGAGCGGCATCGGCCTCTCCCTCGCACAGCGGTTCGCCGAGCGCGGCAACACGGTCATCGTCGGCGGACGACGCGGCGAGCTGCTGGAGCGGATCGCCGCGGAGAACCGGGGCATCGACACGGTGCAGATCGACACGACGGATGCCGACAGCATCCGCTCGGCAGCCGCGCAGGTGCTCGCCGCGCACCCCGACCTCAACGTGCTGATCACGATGGCGGGCATCATGCGCGCCGAGGACTGGACGACATCGAGCGGCTTCCTGGAGACGGCGGAATCCATCGTGACGACGAACCTGCTCGGACCGATCCGCCTGATCGCCGCCTTCATCGACCATCTCGTCACCCGACCGGATGCGACGATCATGACCGTGTCGTCGGGTCTCGCGTTCGCGCCGCTGCGGGTGACTCCGACGTACAACGCCACGAAGGCGGCCATCCACATGCTCAGCGAGTCGGTGCGGCTGCAGCTCGCCGGGACGAGCGTCGCCGTGCAGGAGCTCGAGCCCCCGTCGGTGCGCACCGCCCTCATGCCCGGCCAGGAGTCCAGCGACTTCGCCATGCCGCTCGACGACTTCGTCTCCGAGGTCATGGAGATCATCGAGTCGCAGCCCGACGCACGGGAGATCCAGGTCGAGAACGTGAAGTTCCTGCGCTACGGCGAGGCGCGCGGCGACTACGAGCAGGTCGTGGCGACGTTGAACGCCCGCGACCCGCACGGGAACTGATCGGACGGCGGTCGGCGCTGGCCGTCAGAGCGCTGCGTCGACCGCCTGCTGAACCGTGCGGTGGGTGAACGAGAAGCCGCTCTGCTCCAGTGCGGTCGGGCGGACATCGGCGTCCGAGAGCAGCAGCGAGTCGGCCGCCGCCCCCAGTGCCAGCTTCAGCGCCCACGCGGGTGCGGGCAGCCAGAACGGTCGATGCATCGCCGCCGCGACCGCGCGGCCGAGGTCGTTCGCGGTGGCGGCAGTGGGGCCCGAGAGGTTGACCGGGCCGTCGAGCTTCGCATCGATCACCTGGCGGATGCCGCGCACCTCGTCGTCGAGCGAGATCCACGGCCACACCTGGGTTCCCCGCCCGAGCGGGCCGGCGAGCCCGAAGCGCGTGAGCTGGATCAGCGGCTTGAGCACACCCTGCCGATGCACGATGGGCGCCGTGCGCAGAAGCGCCACGCGCGTGCGGTCGCCGGCGCGGAGCGCCTCGTCCTCCCACCGCACGCAGAGCTTCGCGAGGAACGTGTCGCCCGGACCCGCCGTCTCCGAGAGGGTCTCCCCCGGCGCCGAGCCGTAGTAGCCGACGGCGGAGGCGGACACCAGGGCGGGCGAGTCGTCGCCGAGGGCTCGCAGGGCCGCGGCGATGGTCCGCGTCGAGGAGATCCGCGAGTCCACGAGCTCGCGCCGATACCCCGGGGTCCACGGCAGCCGCCCGACGCTCGCACCCCCGAGTGCGACGACCGCGACGGCTCCGTCGAGCGCTGCGGGAGACAGCTCTTCCGCGGACGGATCCCACTGGACTTCGTCGGACGAGCGGGCGGGGCGTCGGACGAGCGTCGTGACGGAGATGCCGTCGGCCCGGAGAGACGACACGAGCGCCGTCCCGACGAGCCCGGAGGCTCCGCTGACCACGATGCGTCCATTCATGCCGACTCCCGATCCTCGACCGCCCGGAGAAATCTCCTGCCCCGAGTCTGTCACGGTGCGGTCACGACGCGCCCGAGTTTCGATCCGTACCTTACGCCCCGCGCGAGCCGACCGATATTACAGTTCGGGGAGCGCAGGAAGAGGAGAAGTGACCACCACCTACATCGAGACCGGCGGCCATGTACGGGTCTACGACGACGCCGTGCGGACGCACGAGGTGTTCCCCCTCGGCACCTACCGGGTGCACTTCACGTCGAAGGAGGGTTTCAGCCTCATCAAGGTCGACGACCTCACCGTCGGCACGGAGCGCGTCTACGGCGGCCTCGACAGGAAGGTCGCGAAGATCTTCCGCTCGTACGCGCTGTCCGACCGCAGTCTCGGGGTCATGCTCTCCGGTGACAAGGGGATCGGCAAGACGCTCTTCCTGCGGATGGTCGCGGAGGAGGCACGAGATCAGGCTCTGCCCGTCGTCATCGTCTCGGAGGACAACGAGGGCATCGTGGAGTTCCTCGACAGCCTCGACGAGTGCCTCATCGTGTTCGACGAGTTCGAGAAGACGTTCCCCGTGGCCCGCCGCGGCGGCGTCGACGGCGCGAACCGCCAGAACCAGTTCCTCTCACTCTTCGACGGCCTCTCGTCTGTCAAGCGCATCTACTGCCTGACGGTCAACGACATCAACGACGTCAGCACGTACATCGTGAACCGGCCGGGGCGTTTCCACTACCACATGCGGTTCGAGTATCCAGGACCCGACGAGGTGAGGCAGTACCTGCTCGATCAGGCGCCGAACGCCGACCCCACCGAGATCGAGAATGTCGCGCTGTTCTCGCGCAGAGCACGCTTGAACTACGACCACCTCCGCGCGATCGCGTTCGAGCTCGCCCAACCCGACACGCTCTTCTCGGAGATCGTGCAGGATCTCAACATCAAGTCGATCGAACCGAGCCTGTACCGCATCGAAGCGCGCTTCCCCGACGGCAAGGTCTGGTCGGAGGAAGCGGAGATGAACCTCTTCGAGCGCGGTGATGTGGGCCGCACCTACGAGCTGCGCAACGCGAACCGGTCGTTGTTCGCATCGTTCGTCCCCCGCGACCTCGTATTCGAGTCCGATGGCACGATCTTCATACCGATCGACCGGCTCGAGCTCGTCGACGACGAGGACGAGGAGCCCGAGATCTATCCGACAAGCGTGAGCCTCACCCTCGTCGGCCAGACCGCGTACGGGTTCGGACTCTGAGACGACGCTCGGGACAGGTCTGAGGGGGCGCCTCAGACGCCGATGGTCTGCCCCAGGAACGAACGCGCGTAGCGGTGACCGCTCGCGATCGCCAAGCGGTCGAAGTACGCGTCGAGGACGGCGGTCGATGAGCGCGACCTACGGGTCTCCCCGCCATGCCCGTCGGCGAGATGACGGTCGAGCGCGTCGCGCAGCATCCGCACCGCCTCCGCACGCTGCTGCGACACCGCAGCATGGGAGACCCCGAGCTCCTCGGCGATCTCCGTGACGGTGCGGTCCTCGAAGTAGATCGCCCTGACGATGCGTCGCTTGCGCTCGGGCAGGGCATCGACGGCGATGTGCAGGAGCTCCTCCCGCTCCGCCGCGATCGCCATCTCCTCGGGGAGGTATCCGCTCCAGACGATCTGATGCACGTCGAGCACATCCAGGCTCGTGACGGTGCGCTCGGCATCCGCGAGCTGCTGCGTGACCGCTCTGGCGTCGATCCCCATCGCGTCCGCGATCTCGGTGACCGTCGGCGTTCGTCCCAGCACACCGCCCAGCATGTCGCGGACGCGGACGGTCTCCCTCGCCTTCACCCTGACGTCGCGCGGCGCCCAGTCCATCGCCCTCAGCTCATCCTTCAGGGCCCAGTTGATCCGCTCGCGCGCATAGGCGCCGAAGGGCACGCCGAGATCCGCGTCGTATCTGTCCGCCGCGCGGACGAGCGCGAACGCGCCGGCGGCAGCGAGGTCTTCTCTGGAGACATGGGTCAACCGGGCGGCGACAGCGGCGGTCGCCGCTCCGACGATGTGCAGGTGATCGACCACGAGCTTGTTCCGCGCGCGCAACGGCATACGGTCCCGCCTCTTCCGCTGTCAGTGCAAGCCCCCCAGCGACCCACAGCATCACCACCCCACGGTGACGAGAAACATCATTCGTCTACATGCTAGGGCCGCGGAGGGCGCGGAGAGGGACCGAACGTCGAAACGCTCGTGAATTCTCGTTTACGTTTAGATCACGATTGCTATTCGGTCGACTTGACGCGCTTGTTCACCTCGCGCGTCGCCGAGAACTTCAGCACCGTGTAGTCGTCGACCTCGCCGGCCCCCTCGTCCTTCGAGAACTGCACCCGGTGACCCTTGTGGGTCTGCGGGTAGAACTTCCCGAAGTTCGTCAAGGTCACGGTGTTGCCGCGACTGACGAGATCGACGAGCTCGTCGATCATCGCGTTGTACGCCGTCTGCGCAGCGCCCACGGAGATCCCGCCCCGCCGCGCGAACCGCTGCACGAACTCCCTCTTGCTCACCCGACTCGTGTCGAGCGTCCTGGATGTGCTCATTTTCCGTCCAATGGAAATGTCACCCGTCACCGGGCGTCTTGCGCTGTACCCCACCAGCGACATCCGCCGACGCGCGCAGGCCCCACACTTCCTGCAACGTCGTCGGATCTGCCAGTACCCCAGCCTGTGCTCCTCAGAGGATAACTACTGTTCCTTGGTATATGCGGTGAAAATCGAATTCCTCTGAGCATCGATCCACCGGACACCCGAAAAGGCTGAGAGGATCTCCCTCAGCCGTCGAGCCGCACGCGGATCGGATACTCCTCGTCGTCGAGGATGATCTGCAGCGCCCGCCCGGTCGCGGGATCGAGCACGATCGGCGCTCGAAGGTTCACGTACACACCGTCGTCGGACGGATTGGCCACGATCAGGATCCGTACGTCCGCGGCTTCGCCCACCCCGAGATCGGATCGGACTCCGGCAGAGATGCGCGGGCCGTAGTGGTAATCGTTGAACACCGGGTCGAGCAGGAAGAGCCGAACATCGGCATCCGTCGCACGGAGCGCGTAGAGGCCGTCGGCGCCCGCGATCGGCTCCAGCGAGAACGACGTGTGCGGCCGCAGGCCGGGCATGGGCGCGACGAAGTCGACGGCGATGCCCGCGGTATCGGTGAGGACGGTCATCGCAGGAACTCCAGCAGGTTGGTCTGCAGCGACTTCGCGGTCACCTGCAGGGCGGATTGGAACACGAGCTCGGCGGACTGCAGGCGCACGAGCACCTCGAGGCTGTCGACGTTCTCGACCTCGACCCGGCGGGCCTCCAGGTCGGTCGACACCGACAGGTTCTGCGACATGGCCCTCTCGATCTGAACCTGACGGGCCCCCGTCTCCCCGCGCGCCGCAGTGAATGCCGTGAGGCGTGCGTCGACGTCGGCGAGACGCGAGCCGACGTTCGCGCCGCCGCGCAGCTCTGCGGCGATGTCGCGCAGCATCGCGAAGGCGCTCGTCGGGCCGGATCCGAACGCCTGAGCGCCGTCGAAGTCCACCCGCACGGTCTCGTTGTCACTGATGCGGCGACGCACACCGTCGCCTGCGGTGCCGTTGAAGCCGAAGGTCACCGGGTCGAACGCCGTGGCCGCATCGCTGGTGCCGGCGAACACGCTGCGCCCCAGAACGGTGGTGTTCGCCTGCGAGAGCAGCTCGGCGCTGATCGTCTCGAGTTCCTGCGCGATCGACTCGCGGGCCGTCGCGCTGAGCGCACCCGAGTTCGCCCCCTGCGCGACGAGATCGCGAGCGCGGTTGAGCAGGTCGGTGCTGGCGTCGAGAGCGGTGTCGACGGTCGTGACCCAGGCGAGTCCGTCGCTGAGATTGCGGGAGAACTGAGCCACGCGCGACTGCTCGCCGTGCAGCCCCAGGGTGGTGGCGGCCGCGGCCGGGTCCTCGCTCGGAGTGCGGAACGCACGCTGCGACGTCGCCTGGTGCTGCAGCCGCTCCCGGTCGACGAGGTTGCTCTGCAGGGTGCGCAGCGACTGCTGCGTCATGGTGTTGCTCGTGATGCGCCCGATCATGATGCCTCCGGGATCAGCGGCCGACTAGGCCGGTGCGGTTGATGAGCAGATCGAGCGCCTCGTCGACCGCGGTGAGCACGCGCGCAGCCGCCTGATACGCGGTCTGATAGGTGAGGAGGTTGATGGTCTCCTCATCACCGTCGACCGAGGCGTTCGACTGCTGCGCGGTGACGGCGGCAACCGCGCCCATGTCGGCGATGTCGGCCCGCTGGCGGTCTCCCCCGACGGTCACGGAGAAGCCCGTCACGAAACTCGACCACACGGTGCTCGGCCCCGACGCCGACGACCCGAGGGTGCTGATGCGGTCGGCGATCGTGGTGTCCTTGGCTCCGGCGCCCGGCGCGGCCAGCGCGAGGTCGGCGAGTCCGTCGGGCACCACCCGGAGTCCGAGAGCGGCCGGTCCGCTCGCGTCGATCGTGAAGAAGTCGCCGCCCGGCGTGCCGGCTGACGTCACACCTGTGCGGTGGATGTCGTTGACGGCCGTCGCGAGGGCGGATGCCGTCGCGTTGTAGGCCGCGGCGACGCCGGCGAGCGTGCCGCCATCGGCCGCAGGACCGAGCGCGCTGATCGCACCGCCGACCGAACCGCCCGTCAGAGCGACCGGCACCGTCGGACGATCCGCCCAGGCCACCGTGATCCGGCCACCCGCGGCGATCTCCCGCGGACCGCTCACCGTCAGCGCGCGACCGACGTCGCCGGAGACCAGGGCGTTGCCGTCGATGCGGAGGGTCAGGGTGCCGTCGGCCTCGACCGCTCCCGTGGCGCCGACCGCGGTCGACAGCTGCTGCGCGAGCACGTTGCGCTGATCGATGAGCTCGTTGGCGCCGCGCCCCGAGAGCAGGGCATCGCGGATCTGCCCGTTGAGGGCAGCGACCTGCCCGGCCATCGCGTTGACATCGGCGATCTGCCGGTCCACCTGACCGCGCAGATCGGTCCACTGCCCGGCGATCGACTGATACCCGGCGGCGATCTGACCGACGAGCACCTCGGCGTTCGTCAGCACGACCTTGGCCGCCCCGGCATCCGGGGTGTTGGCGAGGTCGGACCAGCCCGACCAGAACCGGTTGAGGTTCGCGGCGAGCCCGTCGGACGTCGGCTCGGCCATCACGGCCTCCGCCTGACCGGCCGCAGTCGCTCTCGTGACCCAGAAGCCGGACGTTCCGAGCGCGTCGCGCACCCGCGCGTCGAGCAGGTCGTTCCCGAGGCGGGCGACACCGGTGACTCCGACTCCCCCACCGACGGAGAACGTGGTCGGCCAGAGCCCCGTGGACCCCGGAGCCGACAGCGACGTCTGCTCGAGCCGCTGCCGCGTGTAGCCGGCGGTGGTCTGGTTGGCGATGTTCTGCCCCGTGACTGTCATGCCGGCGCGAGCCGCGGCGAGAGCGGATTCGGCGAGCCGGAGTCCTGCGAACGACGACATCGTGGTCACACCCTCGTGTCGAGCAGGCGGGCATCGCCGTCGCGGACGACGTCGCCGGACGGGTCGTACTCACCGGTCGGTGTGCCGAGGCCGGCGATGGTCTCCTGCGTGACGCGGATCGCCGTACGCAGGCGCTGCTCGTTGACCTTCTTCATCTGGGCGATCTCCTCGGCCAGCGAGGTCATCGCCTCGAGGTGACCGGACATGACCTCGCGCCAGGCGTCGGTGGGTGCGGCGTCGATGAGCTCTCGCAGCGTCGTGGCCTCAGGGACTCCCCATTCGTCGGCGACGGCGACCACCAGTGTGTCGCGCGAGAGGGCGACCGTCGGCATCGCCGCCAGCACCCGATCGATCTCGTTCGCCGCGTGGTGGATCCAGCGGTTCCGTCCGGTCGCGAGGAGCATCTGCTGCTCGTCGAGCTTGAAGAGCAGCACCTCGAGCAGATCGCGCTCTCGCATCAGCTGCATGCTCAGGTCGTGAGCGGCCACGGTTCGTCACCTCGTCAGTCGCGGTTTGCCGACGGGATTGCCCGTCATACTCAGGACTATCGCGACATCGATGTGCGGGGTAACTCGGGCCGGATGGGGAGAACTCCCCATTGACAGCCTCAGGGTTTCGTGCTGATCCGCGCGAGCGCCCCCAGAAGGGCGTTCTCTGCGGCGTCGTCGGAAGAGGTCTGCACGGCCTCCTGATTGGCGTCGGAGACCGCCAGCACGATCTCCGCGCGGTTGATGCGCTTGTCGCGCGGTGCATCGATGCCGACACGGACGCCGCCCGGTGTGACCGCGAGGATCGTGACTGTGATGTCGTCGCCGATCAGGATGCTCTCGTTCGCGCGCCTCGTGAGTACCAGCATGCTTCGTCCGCCTTCCATGGCCGGCACGCAGGAGCGCGCCCAGACAAAACTAGCGCATGATCCGCTCGTAAATGAGAGGAACAAGTTCAGATCCTCACGGCATTGTCCAGCACCTCCGGTCGAAGAAGCACGCTGGCAGCGAGTATCTCCACCCCGATCACGCGACCTTGCGCGTCGAAATCGAGGATGATCTCACCTCGGCCGTTCGGAGGATGAATCTCGGGGATCTGGACGATCGCTTCCCCATCCGCGATATCCCCCAGAGCGAGGTACGCCGCATCTACTTCGGAGTCATATCGGATCTTCATCGCCCTCCACTGCTTCCCCCGCCACCTGCGCGGGTGACGGTGATGATGGTTCCGGTTTTGTCGTTGACGACCACTCGGATCCCGTTCGCTTCGAACACCGATGTCCCCTTCTCATTGCCTTTCGTCCTGCGACCTTCTTGCAGAGCGATCTTCACGAGGTTCTCAGTGATGTTTCGTTTCTGCCATTTGCTTCAGTGCATGCTTTGACCACTGCGCAACGATCTTCAGCAGAGGAATCCAGAACGGATCGGCCACGACCGGGTAGCTCGCCCCAGCGTGCCGCACCGTCTGGGTCAGCGTATCGCCGCGAACGTCGTAGTAAGTCGGCACCGTCGCCCCGGTGGAATCGACCGCCCAGGGCGCCGCGACATAGGCGAGTACCAAACCGTCCCCGGTTTCGACAGTGACGCTACCATCTTCGTTAAGAACCGCTGTCGCTCCTTCGGGAAGAGTCAGGTCATACTCGTAGCGTTCGGGAGCTCCGGACTCCTCAATCACCGTCAGCATCTGGACTGATCCCCCCACCTTCGGGACTGAGACAGTGCTCGAGCCATCGCCGTGGATGTACCCGACGATGCCCTCGTCCGAGACGACGGTCTGCTCCGCGTCATCACCGCGCGGAACGTCGACGGTGATAATCCCTCCGGCCGAAGCAAGGGCTAGTCCGCCGCCAGGATCCACCGGAACCTTCACCCGTTCACCCTCAGAGTTGTCCGAGACTGCTCCCGCCAGCACCTCGGGGACGACGAGTTCCGCAACCGACACTGGATCGAGATCGTCCTGTTCACTCGCTTCATGGTTGGCGACCGTCGACGAGGTAGCGAGAGCTACCGCGAGAAGGCCCGACGCAATTCTGATCTTCTGGATGGGTGGCAACATCATGGTGCTCTCCTATCGAGGAAATGAACTCTCGACGAAGATCGTCCACACGTTGGCCCGGTATGGCAGTATGCACATGGCGACGACCATCGCGTCTGAAGATGAGAACTGCCGCGCAATCTGGTCCCTCTGGGTGAATTAATTCGCCATCGGGAGGGCGGTGGGCGCGATGCGCACGACACCGACCACATCGGTCGCGAATCCGCCGGCCGCAGCTTCGTCGTACGACAGCACCGGCAGCCCGCGCACCTGGGCCGTCAACATCTTCCGCACGGCCGCGCGGAGCGAGGGAGCGCAGACCAGCACGGGCTCGGAGCCGGACTGGTCGAGCTCTGCGACGGTCCGCCGTACGCTCTCGAGGAGCTGCATCGTGGCCTCGGGGCTCAGCACGATCTGGGTCTGGCCTTCCACGGCTCGCATGCCCTCGAGCATCTGCTGCTCGAGCATCGGATCGAACATCAGGACGCGCATGCGACCGTCCTGCGCGAAGCGGGCTGCGATGGCCGGTCCGAGTGCGGTGCGAGCCGCCTCGATGAGACCCGGGGTGTCTGTCGAGGTCTTCGCCCGGAGCGCGAGCGCCTCGTAGATGCGGGCGAGGTCGTTGATCGGCACGCGCTCCGAGAGCAGCCCGGCGAGCACGCGCTGGATGGCCGCGAGGGAGAGCATCGCCGGCGTGAGCTCCTCGACCGTGGCAGGGCTGGACTGCTTGAGGTGCTCGGTCAGCTGCCGCACGTCCTCGAGCGACAGCAGCCGGTCGGCCTGGCTCTGCACCACGTCGGACAGGTGGGTGATGATGACGCTCGCCCGATCGATGACGGTCGCCCCCGCCATGTCGGCGGCGTGCGACATCTCGGTCGGCACCCACTTGCCCTCGAGGCCGAACACCGGGTCCGTCACCGCCGTGCCCGGCAGCTGTTCGAGCCCGGTCCCGATGGCCAGCACATGGCCGCGCGGCACCGTGCCACGGCCGACCTCCACTCCTGCGATGAGCAACGCGTAGGTCTGCGCGGGAAGGTCGATGTTGTCGCGGGTCCGCACCGGCGGCATCAGGATGCCGATGTCCATGGCGAGCTTGCGGCGGAGCGACTTCACCCTGGTCAGCAGATCGCCCTGGCCGCCCGAGGCGAGATCGACGATGTCGGGGGCCAGCGAGATCTCGAGGGCGTGCACGCGCATCCGGTCCATGAGCTCTTCGGGGCCCTCGGCCGCCGCCTCGGCCGCTTCGAGCTGCTGGGCGTCGAGCGCCGCAGCCGTCTCCTTCGCCTCGTTCGCCCGCACCCGCGAGGCGGCGAACAGCAGCACGGCACCGATCGCGAGGAACACCAGCAGCGGCATCCCCGGGATGAAGCCCATCGCGCAGGCGGCGAGGCCGGTGATGAGAAGCGCGTTGCGCGACTGCAGCAGCTGCCGGCCCGCCGCCTGCCCCATCTCCGCCTCGGCGTTCTCACGGGTCACGATCATGCCGGTGGACACGGCCATGAGCAGCGCCGGGATCTGGGTGACCAGCCCGTCGCCGATCGTGAGGATGCTGTACGTCTCGAGCGCCTCGCCGACCTCCATGCCGTGCTGGACCATGCCGATGACGATGCCGCCGACGAAGTTGATGACGACGATGACGATCCCGGCGATCGCATCGCCCTTCACGAACTTCGACGCGCCGTCCATCGCACCGTAGAAGTCGGCCTCGGCGGCGACCTCGGCCCGACGCGCGCGAGCTTCGGCCTCGGTGATCAGCCCGGCGTTGAGGTCGGCGTCGATCGCCATCTGCTTGCCGGGCATGGCGTCGAGGGTGAAGCGGGCTCCGACCTCCGCGACGCGCTCCGCGCCCTTGGTCACCACGACGAACTGGATGACCGTGAGGATGAGGAAGATCACCGCGCCGATCACGAGGGATCCGCTGATCGTGATCTGGCCGAACGCCTGGATGACCTGTCCGGCGTGCGCCTCACTGAGCACCAGGCGTGTCGATGCGACGTTGAGACCCAGCCGGAACAGGGTGGCGACCAGCAGCAGGCTCGGGAACACCGAGAACTCCAGCGGCTTCTTGATGAACATCGCCGTGAGCAGGATCAGCAGAGCGAACGAGATGTTGACGACGATGAGCACGTCGAGCAGCCCGGTGGGGATCGGGACGATGAGCAGCAGGATGATGCCGACGACGCCGACCGGCACTGCGGCCTTCGACAGGATCTGTCCGATCATGGGTGTCTCGTTCTCTCGTGACGGTGGATGTACGGGATGTCGTGGGTCACAGCCCGCGGTCGCGGGTGCTCTCGAACGGCATGGTGTGGGTGCCGCGCGCCGAACCTCGCCGCTTCAGATGCTCGATGAACGCCAGCACCTGGGCGACCGCGGTGTACAGCTCTTCCGGGATCTCGCAGCCGAGCTCGCACGCAGAGTGCAGCGCGCGCGCGAGCGGGATGTCGCGCACCAGGGGCACGCCCGCCTCCTCCGCCTTCTCGCGGATCTTCTGGGCGACGACGCCCGCGCCCTTCGCGACGACCCGCGGAGCGGACTTGCCTGGCTCGTATCGGAGGGCGACCGCGACGTGCGTCGGGTTGACGAGCACGACGTCGCTGTCGCCGACGGCCGCGATCATCCGGTTGCGGCTGAGGGCGATCTGACGCGAGCGACGCTGGGAGCGCACGAGCGGGTCGCCCTCGCTCTTCTTGTGCTCGTCCTTCGCCTCCTTCTTCGTCATGTGCGTATGCTTGCGGTTGCGGCGCATCACCACCACGACGTCGATCGCGGCGAGCAGGATGCCGACGGCCACCGCGACCTGCAGCAGCGCGACCGCTCCCCCGGCGGCCTGCTCCAGCAGCCAGGTGATGTTGTGGCTGCCGCTCGCCATCAGCACGGGAACGAGCCCCGACACGACGATCCACAGCGAGACGCCGATCGCGGCGGTCTTGAGAAGCGCCTTGACCCCCTCCCACAGCGCCTGTCGCCCGAAGACGCGCTTGAGCCCGGTCACGATGTTGAACTGCTCGGCGCGCATCGGCACGCCGCGCAGGTGGATGCCGCCCTGGGCGATGGCGGTGGCGGCCGTGGCGAGCAGCACCACCAGGAGCATCGGCAGGAGAACGCCCCCGAGCGACGCGATGGCCGCGCCCAGCGCGTCCATCGCGGCTCCGTCGGCGGGGTGCCGGGCGACCTGCGAGACACGGAGGAAGAGATCGGTGGTGACCTGGGTGCCCGCGGCGACGGTCGGCACCATCATCACCGCGGCGGCGGCGATGCACACCCATGCCGTGAAATCCTGACTGCGTCCGATCTGCCCCTTGCGACGGGCGTCCCGGAGCCGTTGCTCGGTGGCCTTCTCGGTGCGTTCCCCGGAGTCGACGTCGCTCACCGCGTCACCCCCACGAGCAGCCGAGCCGCGTCCTCGGCGATCGCGGCGACCACACTGGGCAAGGCGGCGTAGACGAAACCGACCAGCACGAGCGTGAGCCCGATCTTCACGGGGAAGCCCATCGCGAAGGCGTTGAGCGCCGGCGCGACCCTGGTCACCAACCCCAGACCGACGTCGGCGAGGAACAGCACGATCAGCAGCGGCCCGGCGATCTGGACCGCGCTGAGCATCATCTGTCCGGTCGCACCGACGAGCGCCTCGGCCGGGTTCGTCAGGTCGATGACACCCGAGACCGGGATCGCGTCGAACGAGCGGAAGAGGCCGCCGAGCACGAGCTGGTAGCCGTCGGACGCGAACAGGAGCAGCAGCGCCGTCATCTGGAACAGGCGGGTGAACTGGGCGCCGTTGATCGCCATACCCGGATCGAACGCCTGCGCCAGCTGGAAGCCGCCGAACGTGTCGACGAGGTGACCGGCTCCCTGGATCGCGCTGAACAGCACCATGACGAGGAAGCCGAGCAGCGCCCCCGTGAACGCCTGCCCCACGAGGGCGAGCAGGAAGCCGCCGGTGTCGAGGCGCTCGTATCCGACCGTGACCACGGGAGAGACGGCGAGGGCGAGACCCGCCCCGAGCATCGCGCGGATGCGCATCGGGATCGTGGCATGGCTGAACGGGGGCGCCAGCACGAGGAACGCCGTGATGCGCACGCAGGCGAGCGCCGTGGCCTCGAGCCAGGTGAAGTCGATGGGGATGTTCATCATCCGCCGTTCAGCAGACCGGGGATGCGGGCGAACATCTCGTTCGAGAAGGCGATGAGCTCGGCGATCATCCAGTGCCCGCTCACGAGCAGCGCGATGCCCACCGCGACCAGCTTCGGCACGAACGAGATCGTCATCTCCTGCACCTGCGTGATCGACTGCAGCAGCGAGATCGCGAATCCCACCACGAGGGCCGTTATCAAGAGCGGTGCGCACAGCTTCGCGCCGAGGATCAGGGCGGCCTGTCCGATGTCGATGACGGCTTCGGGGCTCATCCGCCACCCCCGCTGTACGACTGCACCAGGGCCGTGATGATCATTCCCCAGCCGTCGATGAGCAGGAACAGGAGGATCTTGAACGGCAGCGAGATCATCACCGGCGGGAGCATCATCATGCCCATCGACATGAGGGCGCTGGCCACGACGAGGTCGATGACGAGGAACGGCACGAAGATGACGAACCCGATGAGGAACGCGGCTCGGAGCTCGCTGATCATGAACGCCGGAACGAGCGTCTGCAGCGGGATGCTCGCCGCGTCGGTCGGGTTGTCGAGCTGCGCCGCCCGGTGCATGAGGGCGATGTCCTCCTCACGCGTGTACGACAGCATCCAGTCGCGCAACGGCGCCTGAGCGAGGTCGAACGCCTGACCGAAGTCGATCCGGCCGGCCGTGAACGGGCTCACGGCGACGGTGTTGATGTCGGTGAGCACCGGCCACATGATGAACAGCGTCAGGAACAGGCTGAGGCCGGCGAGCACCTGGTTCGGTGGGATGGACGGCAGCGAGAGCGCGTTCCGGGTCAGGGCCAGCACGACGAAGATCTTCGTGAAGCTCGACATCATGAGCAGCAGTGCGGGTGCGACGCTCAAGACGGTGATGCCGAGCAGTGTCATGATGCTGTCGGACGGCGTTCCGTTGATGCCGTTGATGGTCACGCCACCGCCGTCGCCGGTCTCGGAGGGCAGGACCGCCGCCTGAGCATCCGCGGCCCCGAGCACGACCATCGTGACGGCCACGCCGACCGCGACGAGCGCGATCGTCACGGCCCGTCGGTGCGCCAGCGCGCGCGGACCTCGCTCTGGCGCACGGGGCGCGGAGAGGGGCACGGGTGAGGACACGGCGGCACTCCGGGAATGGGTGTCGAGGCCGATCCGTAGCCGAGGGGGCGAGCTATCCGTGCTCGCAGACGACTATCGCGACAGAGCGTCCCCGGCGTAACCCGGGCGTCGGTGTCAGGCGACGGAGCGCAGCGCCCGGTCGACGATGTCGTCGGGCGGGGTGCTCGCTGTGGCCTCGTCGGCCGTGACAGTCTCGTCCTCGGCGGCCGGGGCCTCCTGCGTGTCGACGACGCTCACCCCCTGCTCGGTCACACCCAGCACATAGCGGATGCCGCCGAACTCGGCCACGACGAGCTGCGCGCGCCCGCCGAGCCCCGAGCGCGCGACCACGGTGATCTTCTCCGGACGCGTGCGGCGAACCGGCGCCGGTCGGGGAGCACGCGTTCGCGCGAGTCCGGTGAGCTTCTTCGGCACGAGGCCCCCGAGAGGACTCGCTCCCGTCGACTGGCTCTTCTGCAGCCGCTTGCTGAGGAAGACGAGCAGACCGAGCACGGCGGCCAGCGCGACGATCGCGCGCACCGCGACCAGCAGGTCGTCCACGGTTACACGACCTCAGCGCCGTCGAGGATCCGCTCAACGCGGATCGCGAAGTCACCCTCGGCCACGACGACCGTGCCATGACCGATCAGTCGTCCGTTGAGCTTGATGTCGGCGGGAGAGCCGGCCGCGCGGTCCAGCTCGACGACCCGTCCCGGTTCGAGCGACAGCACGTCGCGCACCGGCATCCGCGTGCGCCCGATCTCCACGACGAGCTCCATCTCGACACCGGCGATGCGGCTGAGTCGCTGCGGTCCGGCAGGTCCCGCCGACTGCGCTCCGTCGATACGGACAGCGGCGCGGGCGACGACCGCGCCGTCCGCGTCGATCAGGTCGAACACCTGTGTCCCTGCGTCCGTGAAGACCGAGGCGGCCGGAACGAGCTCGCCATCACCCAGAGAGCCGGCGCCGAGCACTACGACGGCCGCCTCGAAGACGGGATGCAGGCGGTCGGCGAGCGGTGCGGTCGCCGACCCGTCCTCCAGCTGCGTCGGGTCGGCCACCTGGATCGCGATGCGAGCGCCGGGGGTCCCCGTGAAGGTGACCGCCACGGCATCGCCGACGGCTCCGGGGTCCGTCGAGGGAGCAGGGATCACGGGGAAGGCGAACGGCATCCTGCCGGCAATCGCCGCGGCGACGGCGGTCTCGTGGAAGGTGCTCATGAGTGGTTCTCCTCGGGGGTGCTGGTGATCAGGCAGGTCAGCCGGGAACCTCGGCTACCAGGGGTCGCGAAGCCGATGGTCGTGCGGTCGGCGACGAGTTCGTAGGGGCGCGTCTCGGGGTGCGGGAGTCGCAGGAGGTCGCCGGGGGCGAGATCCAGCACTTCTCCCGCTCCGATCGTGATCGGCGCGAGTCGCAGTGTCACCTCGAGCGGGGTGCTGCGCACCTGCTCCAGGGTGTGCTCGGCGGTGTGCGCGGTCGCCGCGTCGGAGCCGGAGGCAGCGAGGCGGTCGACCACGGCGGATGCCGGCAGCATCACGGTGGCCGTGGTCTCGACGTCGCCGAGGCGCAGGGAGTATCGGGCGACGATCACGGCCGCCGTTCCGGAGATCACCTGCATGTACTGGGGGTTGTAGTGCACGGCCGAGAAGCGCGGCTCACCGGGGAGCAGCCCGTCGAGGCTGGCGTGCAGGTGCTCGAACGTGCCCTCCATCAGGTGCCGGACCAGCGCGAGCTCGATCGGCGTGAACGTCCGGGCGGCCGGCAGCGACGTGCTGCGCCCGCCCATCATCTGCACGACCCACAGCAGCGCACTGTCGAGGCCGAACTGCACGACGCACGGCTCCTCGCGCCCCGGGAGAGAACCGGCCACCATGGCGGTCGTACCGGGCAGCGTCTCGGCATACTCCTCGTACGAGATGAGCTCGACGCGTTCGAGCGCGAGGTGGGCCCTGACGCGCACCTTGGCGGTGAGCTGCGACGACCACAGGCGCGCGAAGGATTCGAAGGCGGCCTCCAGATGGCGTGTGCTCTCGCGGTCGAGCTGCGTGGGCCGGCTGAAGTCGTAGGCCGGGTACCGGGTCGCCGGGTCGTCGATCATGGTCGCGGACATGCGTGGCTCCTGAGCGGTGGTGGTCATCGGATCAGCCCGTTCCGGCGGCCGAGGCGAGGGCAGGAATGAGGGCGCGCACCTGGTCCTCTTCGGAGGACTCGACGACGATGTCGACGCGGCGGTTGCTGGCCAGGGCCTCCGGGGCGTCACCCTGGGCGATGGGCCGTGTGTCGGAGAACGCCGTCGCCTTGACCCGTGCGCCCGCGATGCCCTCGTGCTCGACGAGGAAACGCGCGACCTGGGTCGCGCGCCCGCCCGACAGTTCCCAGTTCGTCGCGAACGGGTAGGCGGAGACGCGGTGGTCGGCGTGTCCCTCGATGCTCACCTGGTTGTCGACCGAGGTGAGGACGTCGCCGATCGAGTCGAGCACGGCATCCGCTTTGCCCGATAACGCGGTGCTGTTGTCGCCGAAGAACGTCTCCGCGCCGACCAGACCGACGCGCAGACCACGCTCGTCGATCACGAATGACACGGTGTTCTGCAACCCCTGCGCGGTGAGCGCCTGAAGCATCCGGTTGCGCAGGTCCTCCAGCGACTCGTACTCGGCGTTCGCCCGCGCCTGCAGGTCGATCACTCCGTCGTCGTCGCGCAGCTCGGGCGGCACGACGACGCCCTCCGCGGTGTCGGCCGCTCCGCCCGGCTTCTCCTCCTGCCCGAATCCGGTCGCCAGGCTGTTCGCCAGCAGCTCGAATTTCGTCGCGTCGACGTTCGAGACCGCGAAGAGAACGATGAAGAGGCACATCAGCACCGTCACCATGTCGGCGTACGACACAGCCCAGCGCTCGTCCGGCTCGTCGTGCGAATCGTCCGCGTGGCCGCGGCCGCGCGCGCGACGGGCGGTGCTCACGCGTCCTCCCCCAGCGGGTCGGATGACACCTTTGCCTTCTTGTCCTTCGGGCGCACCGTCGACATGGCTTCGAGACGTTCCTTGAGCAGGTGCGGCGCGCTGCCGGCCTGGATCGCGAGCATCCCCTCGGCGACCAGGGTCATGCGCTCGAGTTCGACGGCGCCGATGCGGTTCAGGCGACCGGCGATCGGGTTCCAGATGAAGTTGGCCGAGAGCAGACCCCAGAGCGTCGCGACGAAGGCGGCGGCGATCATGGGGCCGAGGTGATCGGGCTCGTCGAGCTTCTCGAGCACGTGCGTCAGCGACACGACCGTGCCGACGATGCCGATCGTGGGCGCGTATCCGCCCAGGGAGGCGAAGAAGCGGGCCGCGACGCGGGTGCGGGAGGATGCCGCCTCGATCTCGTCGTCCATCACGGTGCGGAGGTCTTCCGCATCTGTGCCGTCGGCGAGGGCCTGCAGGGCCTGGCGGGTGAAGTCGTCCGGCGCGCCCTCGAGCTCCTGCTCGAGCGCGAGAAGGCCCTCGCCTCGCGCCTTCTCGGCGTAGCCGACGAGGAAGGGGATCACTGCCTCCGGCGTCATCCGCGGGCCGCGGACCATCCGCCCGAGGCTGGCCGCGGCGAGCCTGGTGTCGCGCAGAGTGTGGCTGGCGATGCCGACACCGATGGTGGAACCCAGCACGAGGATCATCGGCGCGGGGATGAGCAGCGCCTGGAAGCTCGCTCCCTCCATCGTGATCATCGCCACGAGGGCGCCGAAGGCGACGATGACGCCGATGATGAACGCGGGATCCACGATCAGACCTCGGCCCGTCCGTCGACCGACTCACCGGTGATCGGCACTCCGGTCATCGCCTGCGCCGCGCTGAGCACCCGCGCGCGATACGTCACGATCAGGTCGATGACGGCATCCATGCTCTCCGAGATCACGTAGACGTGGCCGTCGATCATGTGCAGGGTCGTGTCCGGCGACTCCTGGATGCGCTCCACGAGGTCGGGGTTGACCGCGAACCTCGTGTGGTCGAGGCGGGTGACGGTGATCATTCGGGGTCTCCGGACGTGGGAAGGAGGGAGTCTGCCCCGACTATCGCGACGAGGCCCGCCCCGGGTAACCGCCACCCCTCCCTCTCGCTCCCTCCCCGCCCCGCGAACCACCCCTTTTCACGCGAGCCACCCCTGTAGGTACTGTTCGCAATGGGGTGGGTCGCACGGAAGGGGGTGGTTCGGCGGCGGCCGCGGGCCCTTGCATCTGTTCTGCACAAAATGAGGACGCGCGGCATGTACTCCACATCACGTCGCGAGCGGCCCGATCACGGCGCGACGCAGCCACATTCGCTGCATGCGGCACGCCTCTCT
Source organism: Microbacterium sp. SZ1 (assembly GCF_002362255.1). Lineage (GTDB taxonomy): Bacteria > Actinomycetota > Actinomycetes > Actinomycetales > Microbacteriaceae > Microbacterium. Next base: position 99,030 of record NZ_LPVV01000038.1, read on the forward strand.
GACAGAACTTCGTCATCTCCTCATGGACCGTCGGCATCTCGAGCGCAGCGGATGGACTCCGCGCGCGATCCGCGCGGCGTCGGCCGGGGGTCGCCTGCATCGCGTGCGTCGAGGGTGGTTCATCGATCGCGGCGACTGGGACGACCTCTGGCCGGAATCGCGGCATCGAGCCGAAGTCCTCGCTGTCGCGCAGTCGGCCACGACCACGCGGCCCGTGTTCTCTCACGTCTCGCCGTCGCGGACGCGGCGGTCGCACGGATCGCGGGAGATCCGTGGGCGTTCGATGCGCTCGCCGCCGAGGATCTGAGGCGTTCGCTCGAGCGTCGGACTCGCACTCCGGGCGCCCGCGGGATACTGCAGGCGAGGGAGATCACCGCGATGGCGGATGGGCGAGCTCAGCTCCCGCTGGAGAGCGTCACCAGATATCGTCTGCACCAGCTCGGGTTCGCGACGCCCACCCTGCAGATGCCGATCTCCGCACCGGGCGGCGGCAGGTTCTGGATGGACATCGCGGTCGAGGAGGCACGCACATTCATCGAGTGCGACGGCCTGTCGAAGTACCGTGATGCGGGGTTGCGCGGCGATCGATCGGTGGAAGACGTCGTGCTCGACGAGAAGTCGCGCGAGGACTGGATTCGAGGCGTCACGGGGTGGCGCGTCGTGCGCGTCGACAGCTCCGACATGCGCACCCTCGAATCGGCCGAGGCTCGGTTCCGCGCGTTCGGCCTGCACCCGCTGCGCCCCGCGCGGTCCTGATCGTGGGCGGCTGAACGGGTGGCGAGTCCCGACCCACCCCCTTTCCGCCGACCCACCCCTCTCGCGTCGGCCACGACAGGGGTGGGTCGGGTGAAAAGGGGTGGGTCGCGGCGGAGGCGGCAGAGGCGGCGGAGGCGGCAGAGGCGGCGGATGCGGCGGCGATCAGCGCTTCAGCTGCGTGAGCTCCTGCAGCACCTCGTCGCTCGTGGTGATGATGCGCGCGTTCGCCTGGAATCCGCGCTGGGCCACGATCAGGTTCGTGAACTCCTGCGAGAGGTCGACGTTGCTCATCTCGAGGAACCCCGACTGGAGGTTGCCGAACCCGGCCTGACCGGGCTCGCCCATGCGCACGGCACCGGAGTTCACCGACGCGCGGTACGAGGAGTTCCCGGCCTTCTCGAGTCCCTCGGGGTTGTCGAACACGGCCATCGCGATCTTCGCGAGCGTCTGCGTCGCGCCGTTGCTGAACGTTCCCACGATGGAGCCGTCGCCCGTGATGCTGTACGACTTCAGCGTGCCGGCGGCGGCGCCGTTCTGGTCGGTGACCGCCACGGTCGAGAGGGTCGCGTACCCGGTCACGGTGGTGAGGTCGACCGTCACGTCGCCGGCGGTGAGGGTGAGCCCTGCGCCGGTCTGCTTGCCGTCGGTGAAGGCCAGAGCGCCCGTGGCGCCGCTGATCGGCTCGGTGACGTCCCAGCCCGCTGCGGTGCGCGTGAAGTTCAGGCTGAGCGTCGACGGCGTGCCCTGGGCGTTGTAGACGGTCACGTCCCGCACGAGCACGTCGCCCGTCGCCGCGGTCGACGGCAGGTTGCCCGCGACGGTCGCGGCGGTGGTGGCGCGTGCGGGAGCCACGGCGTCGAGCGGCAGCACGATGTTGCCCGCGGCAGCGCCGGTGTTGACGACGCCGTTTTGCGCGGCCCAGCCCTGCACGATCGAGCCGTCTGCGGTGACCATCTTGCCCGTCGGATCGAACGTGAATCCGCCCGCGCGGGTGTACAGCGTCTCGCCGCCGGAGCGCACCGCGAAGAAGCCGTCACCCGAGATCATGAGGTCTCCCCCGCGACCGGTGGCCTGGGCGGAGCCCTGCGCGAAGTTGGTGCGCACGCCCGCGACCTGCACGCCGAGTCCGACCTGCGCGGGGTTGCGTCCGCCGACCTGGTCGTCGGGGATGCCGGGGTTGCCGATCAGCTGCGAGAGCGAGTCCTGGAACAGCACGGACGAGCCCTTGAAGCCGGCGGTGTTGACGTTGGCGATGTTGTTGCCGGTGACGTCGAGCATCGTCTGGTGCGAGCGGAGCCCGGAGATCCCGGAGTAGAGCGAGCGAAGCATGGTGTTCTCTCTTCCTGTATGAGACGGAGGTCAGGCGGCCGGGACGGCCGGTGCGGTCGTGGAGGTGACGCCGGTGATGGCGTCGAGTGCGATGGTCTTGTCGCCGATGGTCACCTGCGGCACGGCCCCGTCGAACGACACCTTGGTGACGATCCCGGTGACGGCCTTTCCGTCGGCGTCCTTGTACGAGGCCTCCTGACCGATGAGCGCGGTCGCGGCCTGTCGCATGTTCAGAGCGAACGCCTCGGTTCCGTTGTCGGCGAGGGTGGTGAGCTGCTCCATCATGGCCAGCTGCGTGGTCTGGGCGATCATCTCGTTGGTGTCCATGGGATTGGACGGATCCTGGTGCGTCAGCTGCGTCACGAGCAGCTTGAGGAACACCTCGCCGTCCATGACCTGCTTGCGCGCGGCGGGGTCGGTCGTGCCGCCGGTGTGGATCGAGCTCGTCGCGTCGATCGTCGGGGCTGCGGTGATGGGGATGGTCATGGCGTCCTCTCAGGCCAGGATGTCGAGGCCGGCGGCGGCCGGGTCGCGGTCGATCGACCCGGATGACGGGGTTGCGGGCGCGGCCTGACGGGGCTGCGTCTGCGGCGAGGCGTCGGGTGCCGTATCGCGACGGCTCGATGCCTCGCCGCCCGCTTCGCCGCTGCCGAACGAGGGCGCCCCTCGGTCGGCGCCCGGGTCGGATGCCGAGCCCTGGGCGATGCTCAGCGACGCGTGCGGGATCGCGGAGGCGAGGTCGCGTCGCAGATCCGTGACGATGGCGCGCAGGGCATCGCGGCCGGCATCCGTCGCTCCGATGAGTTCGACCCGGACGTCTCCCGCCTGGCCGATGTGCGCGCGAACCGTGACCGGGCCGAGCGTGTCGGGATTGACCGTCATCGTGAGCTGGTGAGTGCCGGAGGGGCGCTGCGCGATGCTGACGACGACCGGCGACACCTGGGCTGCGACGGCGCGCGGAGTCGGCGACGCGGCAGCCGCCGCCTCCGTCGGGCCGAGCGGCGCGGTCGGCATCGAGGGGGACGCCACCGCGGTGATCGTCGGAAGAGCGGATGCCGAGGCGAGGGCGGCCGGCGCGCGATGGCCGGACGCCATGCGATCGGGGAGAGCCGCGGATGCCGACACCGGTGCCGCGGCCGTCGGCGGGGCGTCCCCGTCGACGACGGCAGCACCATCGGCGGGGGCGGCGCCGTCGGCGGCGATACCGGGCGCAGGGGCTGCGGGCAGCGGTACAGGCGCGGAACCTGAGACGGGTGTCTTCTCCGTGCTGAGGCGCGGAGAAGAGTCGGGCGAGAGCCGCCCCGCGGCATCCGTTCCCTCTGACGCGGCGGAGGCTGCCATCTCCGGGGCGACGGATGCCCGGACCGCCGGACCGGCGAGCACCGCCGAGCTGATCTGATCCGCGGCGGATGCCGGGCTCGCGACGGCCGCGGCGACCTCCGCCGCCACGACCTCGACCGGCGAAGGCTCCATCGACGCAACGTCGGTGCCGAGCTCCGCTTGGTCCGCGGCCGGCGCCCCACCGTCGATGGTCGGCAGCGCAAGCAGCAGGGCGAGCGCTGCAGACACGATGCCGCCCTCCGGCTCACCCGCAGTCGGTTGCTCGAGCGCTCCGAGCACGGGTCCGGCATCCTGCATCCCGTCGACGGGATCCGAGGGCGCCGACTCCGCGGTGAACGTCTCGCCCGCCGCCACGAGAGCCTCGCCGAACCGCGATCCGGCGTCGGCCGCGGGCCGTGCGGGCGATTCGGCGGGCGCGGATGCCGTGAGCAGTGCATCCGTCAGCGTCACGACGCTCATGCGGCGCTCCCCGCGGGCCGGCGTCCGCGCGCCGTGGCGATCTCGTCGAGGGCGGCCTGTTCGGCCGCGAGCTCCTCGCGGCGTTCCTCCATCCGGTGCGCGGTCTCCAGGCGCTCGAGCCCCTTGAGCTCACGTCGGGCTTCGACGTGAGCGGTCTTCGCCTGGCTCTCCGCCGCGCGGCTCAGCTCTGCGAGCGTCTGCAGGTCTCCCAGCGCACTCCGCCCCGCGGCCCGAGCAGCGGCCATCGCCAGGAGAGTCGCCGCGTCGTCGACCTGGCTGCTGATCTCAGAGAGGCTCGCGGCACCGGCTCGGACGGCGCTCTCCGCCTGACGACGCTCGCTGCTGGCGCGTGACAGCTCTTCTGCGGCGATGCGCTCCTGTGCGCCGCGTACGCGGAGCAGGCCGGAGAGGGAGAAGGTCATGGGATCAGTCCTCCGAACGCGTCGGTGAGGGCAGCCAATCGCTGCCAGGAGTCATCGGTCGTGCTGAGCTCATCCATGCTCTGCATGAGGAAGGCGCCGATCGCGGCCTCGTTGGCGAGCGCGGCGTCGACCAGCGGGTTCGCTCCCGGCCGGTAGGCGCCGATGTCGATGAGGTCGCTCGCGGAGCGCCGCGCGGCGAGGACGCTGCGCAGCGCCACGGCATCTTCCCGCTGCGATGACGTGGTGATCTTGGAGACGACCCGCGACACCGAGCCCAGCACGTCCACGGCCGGGAAGTGTCCGCGCACCGCGAGCGCACGATCGAGCACGACATGTCCGTCGAGGATGCCGCGGGCGGCGTCGGCGATCGGCTCGTTGTGGTCGTCCCCGTCGACGAGCACGGTGTACAGCCCCGTGATCGATCCGGCCGTACCCGCCCCCGCACGCTCCAGCAGGCGCGCGAGCACCGAGAACGTCGACGGCGGGTAGCCGCGGGTGGCCGGGGGCTCCCCCGCGCTGAGTCCGATCTCACGCTGCGCCATCGCGACGCGAGTGAGCGAGTCCATCATGAGCACGACGTCCAGTCCGTCGTCGCGGAACTGCTCGGCGATGCGCGTCGCGACGAACGCGGACCGTAGACGCGCCATCGCCGGCTGATCCGAGGTCGCGACGACCACGACCGAGCGAGCCAGGCCGTCGGCTCCGAGATCGTCCTCGATGAACTCCCGCACCTCGCGACCGCGCTCGCCGACGAGGGCGATCACGTTCACATCGGCGCTCGATCCGCGCGCGATCATCGACATCAGCGACGACTTGCCGACGCCGGAGCCGGCGAACAGTCCGAGACGCTGGCCGCTGCCGACCGGTGTCATGGTGTCGAGCACCCGGACACCGAGACCGAGCTGCCGATCGATCCGCTGCCGGTCGAGGATGCTGGGCGGGACGTTGTCGAGCGAGACGCGCTGGGCGCGGGCGTCGATCGGACCCTTCCCGTCGATCGGGCGGCCGAGTCCGTCGAGCACGCGTCCGAGCAGCGCCCGTCCCGTCGGCACCTGCAGCGGCGCGCCCGCGTGACGCACACGTGCTCTCGCGGTGATGCCGCTCAGCCGGCCGAGCGGCATGCACCGGGAGGCGTCGCCGTCGACCGCGACGATCTCGGCATCCACCGCGCTTCCGTCGACCGCGTCGATGCGCACGCGGTCTCCGACCGCCGCGTCGATGCCGAGCACCTCGACGCCGAGTCCGACGACGGCCTTCACCGTGCCGGAGCGCTCGGGGCGCGACGCGTCGATCACCCGACGCCAGGATGCCGTGGCGACGGCCGTCACAGCGTCACCTCGGAGGACTCGTCGTCGACCCCGAGCAGAGCGGACCGTGCGCGCGCGAAGGCGGGTGCGATGCGGGCGTCGACGCTGCCGTCGCCGATGTCGACGATCACTCCGCCGTCGTCGACCATGGACGACGGGGCGATCTCGACGTCGCTCAGTGCCGCGAGGGCGTCGGCATCCTGCAGAGCGGCGAGATCGCGCTCGCTGAGGACGATGCGGGTCCAGCGGGTCTGCGGCACCTCGTCGAGCGCACGGCGCAGGGCGTGTGCGGCGGAGCGAGCGGGATCCGAGAGCTCCACACCCACGATCGCGGTGGCGAGCTCGACCGCCAGCTCCTCGATGCGAGCGATGTCGATCGATGCGACCTCGTCGACGCGCCGCTCCAGAGCCGAGCGCGCACCCGCCACGGCATCCGCCGCCGACCGTGCACGCTCCGCGAACGCCTGCGTCAGGGCGTCCATCCGCAGGGCGTGCTGCTCCTGCTCGAGGCGTGCCTGCTCGGCGGCGATACGTCGCCCCTCGGCGAACCCCTCCGCGTATCCGCGAGTGCGCGCACGATCGGCCTCGCCGCGGACGTCGATCGGCGTCTCGCCGACCCGCGGCACCGTGAGCGGCGTGAAGACGGAATCGAGCACAGTGCGCACCTCGGAAGTCGAAGAAGGGGCCATTCCATGGTCCGGAGATCGAGCTGTCCGTGCTCCCTGCCCACTATCGCGTCGCCCGGACGGCACGGTAACCACTCCGGACTCACTCGATGAGTTCATCCTCGTCCTCGCGCGAAATCGTGATCTCCTCCGCCGCCTCGAGCTCGCGGATCACCCGGACGATCTCGGCCCGTGCCTCGTCGACCTGGCGCATGCGCACCGGCCCGAGCACCCGGGTCTCCTCGGCGAGGTTCTCCTTGTTGCGCTCGGTCATGTTGGTGCTGACCTTCTCGACGATCGGCTCCTCAGCACCCTTGAGTGCGAGCGCCAGGACCCGGAGGTCGAGTCCGCGGAGCACACGCTGGGCATCGCGATCTTCGAGCCGGGCGATGTCGGCGAACGTCACCATGCGACTGCGGATGTCCTCGGCGAGGGCGAGGTCCCGCCCCTCCAGGCTCGCCAGCAGCGACTTCTCCAGCGCCTGGTCGGAGCGGTTGATGATCTCGACGAGCGGCTGCACCCCGCCGATCGACTCGTGATTGTCGCGCATCGCGAAGACACCCGTGCGCGACCGCAGCGAGTCGGCGACGATCGAGATCGCCTCCTGCGTCGCCGTGCCCATCGTCGCGATGGCCTGCGCCACATCCGTGCGGAGCGGATCCTGCAGCGCCGCGAGCACCGCCGCGGCGCGGTCGGCCTTGAGGTTGGCGAGCACCACGGCGACGGTCGTCGGCAGCTCGCCCTCGAGCACGGTCGCGAGCTGTGCGGGGTCGGCCGCGTTGAGGAAGTCGAACGACACGGTGCCCTGCGACATGACGCGGCCGACCATGCCGACGGCCTTCTCGCGTCCGAACGCTGTCTCCAGCAGCCCCGTGGCGAGCTCTTGACCGCCTCGGGACGGCACCGACCCGCCGTTCGCGATCCGGCGGAAGTCGCCGAGCGCGCGAGCCGTCGCCGCCACGTCGACTCCGCCGAGCTGGGTCAGCTCGGCGGCCAGCATCTCGGATCGCTCCTCGCCGAGGTGGCGCAGCACCTCCGCGCTCGCCGCGCGGTCCATGTTCATGAGCACGATCGCGGCCTTCCGCAGACCCGACATCTCGGGAACGGACGCGGTCGCGGTCTGGGCCGTCGACATCTCGACCGTGTCGGCCTGGGCGTCGAGCATCTCCGTCAGCAGCGTCATACCTTCGCCTCGTCCATCAGGTCGGCCAGTGCACCGGCGATCGACTCCGGTTCACGGCGGGCGAGGTCGTCGATCTCGCGTCGGCGGCGCTCGACGAGGACCTTGTCGGGCTCGGGCTCCTCGTCGAGGTCGACCGCGGCCGACGGCAGCAGCTTCGTCGGAGCTGGCAGCGGGATGGCATCCGGATCCTTGAGGTCCCGCAGCGACCGCAGCTTCTGCTCCTCGTCCTCCGTCACGGTGGCGAAGTACTCGATCGGACCGTCGTCGGTGTACATCACCCGGCGCTTCATCCTGCGGCGCACCGCGAGGAAGACGACGAGGATGATGACGGCGAGCAGGATCGCTCCTCCGATGATCGCCGACCGCAGCAGCTCCTGCTGGAACTCCGCCGCGCGCTCCTCCTCCGCCGCGGCGAGAGCGGTCTGCGCAGCGGTGGCTCCCGAGGTCGCGAAATCGACGAACTCGACCGCGATCTCGTCGCCGCGTTCGACGTCGATGCCCGCAGCCGAGGCGACGAGGGACTCGATCTGCGCGGCGCTCACGCCGGTGACCTCGCCGCGGTTGACCGCGATGCTCACGGTCTGCCTGGTGACCTCGCCCGCCGGGGTGATCGTCTTCTCCGTGGACTTGTTGACCGCGTTGCTGCGGGAGGTTTCCTCGAACTCGTACTCGCCGTCGCCGTTCGCGTTGTTCGGCACCGCGATGTTGTCGGGTCCGAGCACTCCGGTGTTCCCGCCCGGACCGCCGCCGGTGTACGTCTCGGTCTTGGTCTGCTCCGAAGGGCTGAGGTCGCCGTCGGGTGCGGAGTACGTCTCGTCCATCCGCTCGGAGGTCGAGTTCGCCACATCGGCCGACACGGTCACCGTGGCATTGCCCGCTCCGACGATGGTCTCGAGCATCTTGCTCACCGACGCCGCGACCTTCGCCTCGTGCTCGGTCGCCTGCTTCGACGAGTTGCCCGTGAGGCCCGCGCCCACCGCCGACAGCACGCGGCCGTTCTGGTCGGTGACAGCGACGTCCTCCGGCGTCATGCCGGGCACCGAGGCGCTCGTCAAGTGCACGATCGCCTCGATCTTCTCGTCGCTGAGGGTCGAGCCGTTGCGCGTCTGCACGAACACCGATGCGGTCGGGTTCTGCTTCTCCGAGACGAACACGCTCTCCTCGGGGATCGCGAGCTGCACGGATGCCATCGAGATGCCGTCCATCGCGCCGATCGTGCCGGCCAGCTCGCCCTCGATCGCGCGCTTGTACGTCACCGACTGCTGGAACTCGCTCGCCGTGACGCCCATCTTGTCGAGCAGGGTGTACCCCTCGCTCGTGTCACCGGGAAGACCGGCGGATGCCGCCGCCAGCCGCTGCGGATACACCTGGTCGTCCGGCACGAGGATGGTCGATCCGCCCTCTGCGAGCTCGTAGTTCACCCCGGCGGACTTGAGCTGCTCGACGACGGCCGAGGCGTCGCCCGCGCTCAGGCCGGTGAACAGCGGACTCATCTGCGGCCGGGTGAGCCAGGCGCCGAGGGCGATGGCTCCCATCACGAGCAGCGCGACGCCGATGACGGCGATCGTGCGCTGAGCGACGGAGAAGCCGGAGACGACCTGCTTCGCGCGGTCGTAGTACGTGGTCAGCACCTTCGGCATGTCAGGCCTGCATCCTCATGATGTCGTTGAACGCGGCGACGCTGCGGTCGCGCACCGCGACGACGAGGTCGAGCGTGACCGACGCCCGCGCCGAGGCGATCATCGCCTGATGGATGTCCTGGAGGTCGCCCGTCACAGCCTGCACGGCGAGCTCGTTCGACGTCGACTGCAGCTGCTGCAGGTTCTCGACGGCTCCGGTGAGCGAGGTCGCGAAGGCACCGGCCGAGGCTGATCCGGCCGCCTCGGGCGCGGTCGGCTCGAAGCTCAGCGCTCCGAGGGGGCTCACGCCGGCGGAGGGGATGGGGGCGATGGGAGTGCTCATCAGCTGCGTCCGATCTGCAGTGCGGCCTCGTACGTCGACTTGGCGCGATCGACGACCGCGGCGTTCGCCTCGTATCCGCGCTGGGCGATGATGAGCATGCTCATCTGGTCGCCGAGGTCGACGTTCGGGTACTGCACGTAGCCGTCCTCGTTGGCATAGGGGTGCTCGGGGTCGTAGACGAGCTTCGGCGTGGCCTCCGACTCGACGACTCCGGCGACGTAGACGCCCGGGCTCTCGGTGCCCGCCTGCACGGTCACGAGACGCTCCCGGAACGCCTCCTGGCCCGGAGGCGTGGCGGTGTTCACGTTGGCGATGTTGTCGCTGACCGCGTCGAGCCACTTGCGGTGCGCGGTCAGACCCGTGCCGGCGATGCCGATCGCGTCGAAGGTCATGCCGACGCCTGCCCGATGGCCTTCGAGATCGACGCGGCCTGACCGCCGATCGCCTGGCTGGCGAACTGGAATCGCAGCACCGTGTCGATGTTCGACAGCGTCTCGGTGTCGAGGTTCACGTTGTTGCCGTTGAGCCGGGTCGGCTCGAGCGAGCGCTGCACGGTCGGCGAGACGGTGCCGCTGCCGCTCTCGACGGCGGCACGCAGCTCGTCCTCGAAGCGGACGCGCTTGGCGTGGTAGTCGGGGGTGTTGACGTTCGCGATGTTCTCGGCGATCGAGCGCTGTCGCAGCGCCAGCCCGTCGAGCGCGCTGATGAGCGCGGAGGAGGTGACGGATTCGAGCACAGTGGTACTCCGGACGTTCGTGGGGAGAAGCCGATCCCTGGCCAATCGTCGAGCTATCCGTGCTCGACGCCCACTATCGCGACAGACGGCCCCGGCCGTAACCCGGTCAGCCCTGCACGTCGAGGTATGCCGGCGCGTCGGTCGACACGGTCGGCACGCGCCGCAGCGCGGCGAGCTCCCGCGCCACGTTCGCGCGGGAGACGGCGAGGCCGTCGATCATGAGCTTCTGCCTCGCGAGCACGGCCTCCGCGCGTTCGCGCAGCTCCTCCGGCACCGGCCCCGCCGGGGCGTCGAACGCATCGTCGTCGAGTTCGCCGTCGGCGGCGTCGAGCGCCCGCTCGAACCGATCGAGAACCGCGAGCCACGCACGGAGGTTGTCGGTCACGGCGATCAGGCCAGCGCGGAGGCGCCCAGGGTGGGGGCCGATGTCAGCTGGTCGGCGGCCTGTCGCCACGCGTCGCGCAGGGGCGCGACGATCTCGCGGCATTCGGCCGTGGCCTCGGCGTCGTGCGACAGGTTGGCCGCGATCAGCCGCCCGGTCAGGTACGTGTACACGGACCGGAGCTGCTCGGATCCGTCCCATGCGTCGGTGAGGGTCTCGCTGAGCTCGGAGACGATCCACTGCGCGTGCGTGAGGTGGGTGCCCGCGGCGACCCAGTCCTGCGTGGCCTGAGACGCGGCGGCGCGGTCGATGTCGACGAGCAGGCGGTCGTACAGCAGGATGAGCAGTCGTTCGGGAGACGCGGAGGCGACCTGCTGCTCGAGGTACTGCTGCTTCGCGCGTTCGAGGTTCGTGATGGGCATCGTGAGGATCTCCAGGGGTGCGGAAAGTCGGCCGGTCAGGAGGAGGACGTGGGGACGAGTCCGGCGAGCTGCGACTCGAGCCACGACGACTGCGACTGCATCTTCGACAGCTGCACCTCGAGCTGCGCGTACGTCCGCTCGAGGGTGGCACGACGCTGTTCCAGCCGGATGTCCCACCGCTCGACCTGCGTCTTGAGCGTCTTGACCTCGGTCTCCTGCCCGGTGATGCGCTGGGTGAGCAGGCCGTCGTACTTGTCGGAGTACTGGTCGGTGACACCCTCCAGGCGAGCGCCGACGGCGGAGAAGACCTTCTGCGTCGCCTGCGGGTCTTCGGACAACGCCTTCGCGAACTTCTCGGCGTCGAAGGCGAGCACTCCCTTGTCGTCGATCGAGATGCCGATCGTCGAGGGCGATACGCCGTCGACGGGGTGCTGCACAGCGTTCGCGAGGGCGGTGCGCAGGGTCCGCACGGTGCTGTCGCCGGTGAACACGCCGAGCGTCGTCGTCTCCCCCACCTTGCCGACGGTCGCCTTCGATCCGTTGTCGATGCGCGTGATGAGTGCCGCCACCTCTTTGATGAAGGCGGATGCCGTCGCCGACTGCGCCTTCGCGTCGAGGGCGACGGAGACGGTGACGGGATCCGGGCTGACCTTCGACACCGTGACGGAGATGTCCTCGCCCACGGTGATCGTGTTGCTCGCGCTGGTGAGGGTCTGCTCGGCGCTCGTTCCGGCGAAGAGCCGGATGCGGGCGTCGCTGCCCTGACTGATGACCGCGGCGCCGGACTGGGTCGAGAGGTCGGTCGACGTACCGGCATCCACAGAGGCTTCCGTTCCTCGGTGCAGCGCGAAACGGGCGGACTCCCCCGTCTCGGTGGAGGTGAGCTGGATGCGCGAGAGCGGCTTGCCGTCGGCATCCGCTCCGGCGGGGACCACGGTCGCCGACACCCCGGCGTTCGCGGCGTTGATGGCCTTGGCGAGCTCCTGCGGTCCGGTTCCGGTCGGCGCGATCTCGGTCTTCTCGCCGTCTGCCGCGACGAGCGTGAAGGTGCCGCCCCACGCGGTCGCGCCTCCCGCCGCGGTGACGATCGAGTGCGGTGCGGCCACGGCATCCACGACCACGCCGGTGGAGAACGCGCTGGCCTTCGGGCCGGCCGTCACCGTGACGCCCTCGCCCGACGACGTCGCCGTGAAGGCGGCGAGCGAGCTGGGGGACGCCGCGGTCCTCGCCTTCGCCATGAGGTCTTGTAGCGACTTGTTCAGCGACTGGAGGTTGGTGATGATCGCGTTGCGGTCGGTGATCTTCGCGGTGATCTGCGTCTTCGGGATGGCCGACACCTGCATCAGGGCGTCGATGAGCTCGCCGGTCTTGAGACCGGAGATGAGTCCGTCCAGCTTCATCGTGGTTCGCCTTTCGAGTGCGGAGCGGGGCCGAGAAGGGCGCCCGAGCGGAGGGAAGTCCGCCCGAGCGCCCCGTGCTCGATCAGAGCGTGCTCGGTGAAGAGCGCGCTGTGATCAGTGCGTGCGCCAGGAGCGCAGCGGCTCAGCGGAGCAGCTGCAGGACGCCCTGGCCCGACTGGTTCGCCTGCGCGAGCATGGCGGTGCCGGCCTGCTGCAGAATGTTGGCAGCGGTGTACTTGACCATCTCCGCAGCCATGTCGGTGTCGGCGATGCGGCTCTTCGCAGCGGCGAGGTTCTCGGCCGAGACCTGCAGCGAGTTGATCGTCGACTCGAAGCGGTTCTGCACCGCACCGAAGCCGGCGCGAGCGGTCGAGACGTTGGTGATCTCGGTGTCGATCGCCGCGATCGTGGTGAGCGAGTTCGCGGCCGAGTCGACGTTCAGCGCCTTGACCGCTGCACCCAGACCCGAGAAGTCGGTCAGGGTGACGGCGATCTGGTCCTCGGCGGCGGTCGAGCCCGCGCCGACCTGGAACGTCAGGGTGTCGTCGCTGTTGAGCAGCTTGATGCCGTTGAAGTTCGTGCTGGCGGCCACGCGGGTGAGCTCGTCGCCCAGGGCGTCGATCTCGGTCTTGATGGCCGTGCGGGAGTCGGCGTTGTTCGAGTCGCTACCGGCCTGCACCGCGAGGTCGCGGACGCGCTGCAGGATGGAGTGGACCTCGGTCAGGGCGCCTTCCGCGGTCTGGATGACCGAGATGCCGTCCTGGGCGTTGCGGGCCGCGACATTCAGGCCGTTGACCTGCGAGCGCAGGCCCTCGGAGATGGCGAGACCGGCGGCGTCGTCAGCAGCACGGTTGATGCGCAGACCGCTCGAGAGCTTCTCGAGCGACTTCGACACGTCGTTCTGGTTGACCGACAGGTTGCGGTACGCGTTGAGTGCACCGACGTTGGTTGCGATCTGAAGACCCATGGTGTTCCTCCGTGGTTGTGGGGTCGGATGCAGGTCCGTCCGTGGCCCTGCACAGTCCACATTCGCGACATGCCCGTGCCGCGTAACCGCGGCGGAGGGGGAATTTCCGGATGCCGGTCAGACGGCGGTCGCGAGGGCCCTGTCGGGCGCCGCGGGGCGGGCCGCGCCGAACAGAGACTCGAAGAACTCGGCCTTGGCCTTGGTCGAGCGGTCTCCGGTCGACCCGTCCTCCCACGCCTGCATGGCCTCGCGCATCAGAGCGAGGCCGCGAGTGCGGAGCTTGGAGACGTAGGCGTGGCTGACCGCCAGTTCCTCTGCGATGTCCTTCACCATGCGGTCGTCGAGGTAGATCCCTCGGATGACCTGCTGCATCGCCGCCGGCAGTGCATCGACGCAGCGGGTGATCATGGTGCGCATCTCGGTCTGCTCCGCGGCGTGCTCGGGCAGGATGACGCTGTCGGTGAGGTCGGCGGCCTGCCGCCCCGATTCCGCGTCGAAGTGCTCCTCGAAGCTGGTCGCTCCGCGCACCATGTCGTCGAGCTGCATCATCTCGACGACGACATCGGGGTCGAGCCCCGACTCCTTCGCGAGCTGGGCGACGCCGGCAGGCCGGCCGGTGCGCGCGAGCACGGCCTCGGCAGCCAGACGGAGGCGGTCGATCTTGTCGCGCCCGCGTTCCCCCGCCGGGTCTGCTCGTCGCATCTCGGAGAGCATCGCCCAGTTGATCTGACTGCTGGCGAACGCTCCGAACGGGATGCCGCGCTCGGGGTCGTACGACATCGCCGCCCGCGCGAGACCGAAGCGCGCGGCCGAGAGCAGGTCGTCGAGATCGACGTGCGCGGCCGACCTCGCCTTCTCCACGGCGAGGAACGTCGCCAGAGGCATGTTCTCCCTGGCGAGTTGCTCGGGAGTCGGATGCGTCTGAGGGGAGGAAGCGGAATCAGCAGAAGAAGCGGATTGGCTCAGCAATGTGACTCCATGGCTCTATCAACTGGTTTATCAGTGAAATTAGCATGAAGCGCACGTCTCCAAGGAAAAAGTTTGCACGCCAGACATTCCCGCTCAGGGAGCGGGATCATGCGCTCGTGGCGGTCAGGCGCGCGAGTCGCGCAGCTCTCCCCCGGCGAGCACGAGCGAGATACCTCGCCGACCTCGGCTGAAGGGGACGGAGATCACCGCGATCGCCACGATGAGCGCGCTGACGAGTCCCATGACACCGGAGACGGTCTGGGTGGCATCGGACACCTGATCCGGCAGCTGACCGAGCGTCGTCGCCACGGTGTAGGGCAGGCCTACGACTCCCGCCCTCGCGAGGCGTCGTCCCAGCCCGCGACGGCCGCCCGACCACTCAGGCGCGAGCCAGACCAGTCGCTGCCCGATCGAGGCTCCCGACGAGGTGACGGCCGGGAGCACGACGACGAGGATCACCGCGCCCACCCCGATCACCACCACCTCCGTCACGCTCTCCGGCACGCCCGGTCCCGATCCGCCCGAGACGATGAGCGTGAGCACGAGCACGATCGCCGAGACGAGAGTCACGGCGATCTGCACGGCGACCGCGTCGAGGATCATCCCGAACCAGCGACGCCAGACCGTGACGGGTCGCGGCTTCCCGCGCTCGGCACGCAGGTTCTTCGCGCTCGGCATCCAACCCAGGACCACCGGTGCGATCACCACGCTGATCGCGGCGCCGGCGGTGTTCGCGATCAGGTCATCGACGTCGGCGACGCGGTAGGAGCACTCGAAGAGGCCCCAGACTCCGGTGAGCTGCGTCGCCTCGATCGCCAGGGACAGCAGGGCGCCCAGCAGGATCGAGACGACCGGTCCGCGATTCCAATAGCGACGCGCGATGATCCCGAACGGCACGAAGAGGGCGACGTTGAGGACCACCTGCAGCGTGGCGCGACTCGTGAGGGTGCGCAGGAGGGACATCCCCTCGGTCTCGCGCAGGATGTCGCCGATCGAGTGCCCCGGAACGAGCTCGAGACCGCCGCCTCCCGCGCCGCAGTTGGCGCGGACCTCCGGGATGGGCAGCAGCGTGTAGGCGACAAGGGCGACCGCGTAGACGCTCACTGCCGCCGCACCGAGCAGTCGCGGGAACGACAGCGTGCCGTAGCGGCGCACCTGCACCAGGAGGGTCGGCACGAGCACGGCCGCGAAGAGGACGCCGCCGCCGATGAGACCGAACCACGCCTGCCACGTCCACCCCGCCATTCGCATCATCCTAGGCGCGGGCGGACGGCGGACAGACCTGATGGTGGGCCCTGCCGGGATCGAACCGACGACATCCACGGTGGAGTCCGGACGGTTCGCCACCATCACCAGCATCCGCGACCGGATCGCATCATGAGTGCGCGGACGAAGGTTCACGGCAACCGCGCGATCACCTGCGACGCCGCCGAGTGCACGTCGGTGCACGTGGCCACATGGTGGGGCAACGATGCGGATGACGCGCGATGGCAAGCCGGTGAGCTGGGATGGACACGCTGCCTCCAGGTCGGCACCGGGCGAGGCTACTCCGCATTTCTCGACTTCTGCCCGTCGCACCGAGATCACCCGGGTGAATGTCGGTGCCCGCTGCTGGTCGGCCGTACACCGTAAACGCTTTCGTACCGCGTGAACGACGCGCCCAGTGAGTCCCCCGGATTCCTGGGCGCGTCGGTCGTCGCGGCCTATTCGCGCGCATCCATACGGTCAAGTCACATGCTCGAACGGGCATTCAAACGGAGGGGATAAACCATGCACGACCACGACCGCGAAGCCCTCGCGATGTTCATCGACTACCAGCGCGCGCAGAACCTCGCCGCGACGACGATAGCGAACCGGCGGAGCATCCTGACCACGTTCGCCCGCACGACCGGCACGCTCGTCGACTGCGACCCGTTCACGCTCCGCCGCTACATCGGACGTGACGCCCGGATCACCGCCGGCACGCGCCGCACCGAGCGCGGCGCGCTGACCGCGTTCTACACGTTCCTGCACGACGAGGGGCTGCGCGCCGACAACCCCGCGTTGAAGCTCCCCGTCATCCGCGTGCCGAAGGGTAAGCCGCGCCCGTTCACCGCTGAGCAGATCGACACGCTCCTGGCATCCGGCGCGTACACCCGCACGCGCGCGATGATCCTCCTCGGCTACTACCAGGGCTTCCGAGTGTCGTCGATCGCCGCCGTCCACGGCCACGACATCGACCTCGTGAGCCAGCGCATCCGCACCGTCGTGAAGGGACGCAAGGAGGTGTGGTTTCCGCTGCACCCGATGATCGCCGAGCTCGCGGCCACGATGCCGAACGACGGGTACTGGTTCCCCGCGCGCGGCGGCCGCGCCGGCCACATACTGCCGTCGTCCGTCACGAACCTCATCACGCGGGCGAAGAAGCGCGCCGAGATCGCCGAGCGCAAGCTCACACCGCACTCGCTCCGCCACGCGTTCGCGACCGACCTGCTGGAGGAAGGCGTCGACATCCGCGTCGTGCAGGAACTGCTCGCGCACGAGCACCTGTCGACGACGCAGATCTACACCCAGGTCAGCGAGCAGCGGAAAGATGCCGGCATCCGCACGCTCGCGGCGCGCGATATCCCGACATCATCCGGCAGAGGGGCCGCCAGCATCGCCGCGTGAGCTCACGCGACGCGCCGCGGCACCTCTCGGTCATGCGAGCGCAGTGCGTGGGCCACGCCTAGACGGATCACCATGTAGAGCAGCAACAGGCCGATCACGAGGCCGAGCAGCGATGCTGCGGCGATCATCACGACGAGGGCGAGACCTGGTTCCATGCCGTCAGGCTAGTCGCTCTCGCGCTCCTGACGCAGCTGGGCGCGCGTGATGGGGATCGCCGCGGTGTCGGTCTCGACGAGCGCCTGCGGGGCGTGCTCGGCGAG
Source organism: Microbacterium sp. SZ1 (assembly GCF_002362255.1). Classification (GTDB taxonomy): domain Bacteria; phylum Actinomycetota; class Actinomycetes; order Actinomycetales; family Microbacteriaceae; genus Microbacterium. Next base: position 116,239 of record NZ_LPVV01000038.1, read on the forward strand.
TGTGGCGCGCAGTGCGGCGATTTCCTCATCCTTGCGTGACAGGGTGCCGTTGGTGTTGGTCTTGATCGTCTCGATTTCCTTGTTCTGCTGCGCCTGCATCGCGGCGAGGCCGCCGAAGCCGCCGAGCAGCATCAGCAGCTGGAAGAGGAAATTGATGAGCGTGGCCGTGGCGTCCGGTCGGATCAACTGGAGCGCGAATACGCCGACGAGGCCGATGCCGGCGAGAATCGCGATGATGATGAAGATGACCTGCTTGTTCATGTGATGTCCGTTCTCTGGGCGGTCAGTCGGCCGACGCCACGATGGCGTCGGCGGGGGTCTGGGTGAGCGGGTAGTGCCACGAGTTCGATCCGGGGTACATGAGCTTGCCGGTGAGCGCTCCGAGGCCGATGAGCGGCGTTCCGCTCCCCCACTGCATGCCGGCGGCGGGGTCGATCGTCTTCTGCTCCCAGACACCGTTCAGCGCGAACAGCAGATCCAGATCGGGGCCGTTGAACTCGGCATACGGGAGTACGCCGGCGCGGGTGAGCGGGATGACGTATCCGTTCCCCTCCAGGTTGGAGAGGCCGCGCCAGTGGCCGCCGATGTCGTTGGAGTAGATGACGCCGGCGCGAGCCCACGCGCCGGCGGTGAGGGCTTTGATGAACATGGGGTCGTCTCCTGTGGGGATCGGGATGGGTGCGGGGCCAGGGGCAGCGCCGCCGCTGCCGCCGGCGGGTGTCGCGAGGCGATCGGTGATGAAGGGGATGGGGTCGATTTGGACGCCGTTCACGACGATTTCGAGGTGATGATGCACGCCGGTCGCGGTGCCGGTCATTCCCATCACTCCGAGGATGCGGCCCTCGGGTACGTAGTCGCCGACGCGGACGTTGGGGGTGCTCTTCAGGTGCATCGAGCGGCTGAGGTAGCCGGCGTGCTGCACCCACACTTGGATGCCGCCGCCCTCCCAGCCTCTCGGTGTGCCGGCGGCGACGACGGTGCCGCCCTCGATGGCTCGCACGAGCTGATAGCCCACGAGGTCGACGCCGGCGTGCAGCTTGCGTTGGCCGGTGACGGGGTGGATTCTCCAGCCGTAGGGGCTGCTCGTCAGGGGACGGGACTTGAGCCCGTTGGGCCAGAGCATCAGCGCAGCCTCACGAGCGACAGCGCCGCGGTCGCGGTGGTTCCGATGGACGAGTACGCGAGCCCGCGGATCACGTCGTTGGCGTTCAGTGGTGCGATCACGGTGGTTCCCGTGGTCGCGGATGATGGGACCCAGGCGGAGGCGAGCACGTTGGTGTCGGGCGTGGTCGTGTTCCGGACGATCTGCACGGCGATGGGGTTGGCGACGCCGGCGTAGCCGACATTGAGCGACAGCTGGTAGACGCCGGCCTCGGCAATGGTGAGCGCACCGCCTGCCCATGCGCCGACCTCGTTGACGGCGGGCGCACCGTAGGCTGCCGCGACGAGGGTGTTCCATGCCGCTGCGACGGTCTGACCGCCGGAGGTGGGCCGATTGGTGACGAACATCTCTTTCGGGAGCTCGTCGACCTGGTTCTCCAGTTCTCCGAGGCGCTGGAGCAGCGATACGAGGTCGCTGTCGAGTGGCGGGTTCCCAGTCGCGGCGAGCGTGGCGTCGAGCGTGAGGGCCAGCTGCTCGGACACCTGCTGGATGTTGCGGCCGCGGTCGGAGCCGACGAGGTAGGGCAGACCGTAGATCGGGGTGTTGTTGGGCATCATGTTCTCCTGGTCACTGCGGCGAGGTCGTTGATCGTAAGGTTCTCGTCCCAGGCATCGAGTCGATCCGTGCTGCTGGTGGGGAACATCTGGTCAAGCGTCAAGGTCGGCGGCGCTCCGCCGGCCGTAGGCGCGACGGTCAGCGTGTGTGACCACTTGCCGTCGTCGTACTCGAGCACTCCGCCGACCACCTGCACGACGGACGGCGCGCCTTCCTCACCGTTGAACATCGAGCCGTTCAGGTAGAACGACTGGGCGCGGTGGTAGGTGTGGAAAGACTGCCCGGAGCCCTGCACAATGGGGTTCTCGGGGTCGATGGTGAGGGGCGGGATCGCTTTGGTGCCGTTGATCGCGCCGAAGGTGGCGGCCGCCGCGGCGAGCCACCACGCGCGGTAGGCGTTCACCTGGGCCTGCTGGGTGCCGGACGGGTTCAGGAACATCATCGAGCGGCCGGGTGCCGTGAACGTGCGCCCGCTGCTTGCTCCGGGGACGTCGATAGATGCGGCGGCGTCGACGTAGGTGTAGACGCCGCCGGCGAGGTCGAGGCGGAGGCTTTCGAGGCGGGCTACGGCAACGTCCTCTGCTGGGGCGTCAAGCGTCGTGCTGTCGATTTCTGCGAGCTCGGCGGGCAAGGCGGTGACGCCGGTTGCGAGGGCGATGGTGAGCGCGCCCGCGGCCGCGCCGGCGAGGGTGACGACGGCGTGCGTTGCGGGCTGATGGCGCGCGGTGCCGAGTCGGTGGAGCGTCGGGTCGTAGTAGAACGCGGTGAGTGGCCCAGCCATCGAGTACGCCTCGTAGAGCAGGTCGAGGGCGGTCACGTCGTCGGGCTTGCGTGCGGCTGCCCACGACAGCACTGTCGTCGGGGTGCTCTGAACGGTGGAGGATGGCGCGAGGTGCGAGTCGATGAAGCGGGAGGCACCCGCGTTCATGATTTCGGCGATGCGGGTGTTGTTGGGGTTGAGGTACCAGCCGCCCTCGCCGGGGTACGAGTTCGCGCCGAGTGCATCGGCGGGTCCGACGGGGATGAACTGCGACAGGTTCGCTACGGGGTCGTGCGCGGTGATGACGGTCTCGGTGATCTTCTCCCGGAGCCCGTTGGCGTGGGTCACGTAGTCCGTGGTGGTGGTGGTCTCGGCGATCGTTCCGCGGTAGAGCGTGCCGAAGCTCGGGTACGCGATCATGATCGAGTCGCCCTTGCGGTGGGTGGGCGTATCGATGCCGCGGTTGATGATCGTGACGGTGGCCACGCCTGGCACGGGGCGGTCGAACAGCGTTTCGCGGCCCCACTCGATGCGCACTCGGGCGCGCCCGACGTGCTTAGCCGAGCGCACGAACCTGGGCGAGATGTCGCGGCCGTTGATGGTGATCGTGGGGGCTACCATGGCACGTCCTGACCGGGGCGGCGGCGGCCGGTGCGCAGCGTGTCATCGGTGAGCACCTTGCGGATTTCCCGTGCGGCGCTGGCGCTGTCGATGACTCCGCTGATGTTGACGATGACGGGGGCCGGCGCTGCGTTGCTCGATGAGCTCACGGGGCCGATGGTGGAGGCGGACGGGCTGGCGGTGAGCGCGGCGCGGGCGAGCATCCAGCTGTCGCCTGTGGTGCCGTCGGCGGTCGCGCTGGCGTTGATCGCGGCGGTAAGTCCGCCGCTGGAGTTGCCCCAGTTGAACAGATCTTGGAACCAGCCGATGGCGTCCTGAATCCATCCGATGATGCCGTCGATGCCGTCGTTGATCATGCCGACGAAGCCGTTCCACGTGTCGCTGATGTTCGACCACACGTCGTCCCAGTTCTGGGCGAGCCAGTAGATGCCGGCGACGAGCAGGCTGATCGCGACCATGATGCCGGCGATGATGAGCGTCATGGGGTTGGCGAGCATGGCAAGGTTCATGAGCAGGATCGCCGCGGTGAAGCCGCCGATGACGATGGCAAGGATCTGCACGAGCTCGGCGTTTTCGGCGGCGAACCCGGCGAACTCAGAAAGCAGCTGAGCGCCCTGGGACATGATCGGCAGGAATACCTCGCCGAGCGTGGCCATCGCGTCGTCGATCTTCGCGTTCGCGATCTGCTGCGACACCGCGTAGGTGTCGGTCTCACGGTTGAACTGGCCCTGCGCGGCGGCGGTCTGCTCCAGCAGCAGAGCCATCGTGGCCTGAGACTCCGCTGCCGTCCTCGCGGACCCCTCCAGGTCATCCAGGCCGTTGGCGGCGAGATAGGCGTCGACAGTGGCCTGCTTGATCGATACGCCGTATCGCTCGATCGGGTCGCGCTCCCCTCGGAACAGGGCCGACAGGGCGCTCACGGCATCCGCGGTGGTGCCGCCGAACGTGGCTGCGAGGTCGGAGCCGAGCGCGATCAGATTGTCGGTCTGGCCGGCGAGCTCGTCAACGGGGGTGCCGAGGTTGCGCAGCTGCGCGCCGAGCACAGATGCAAGCTCGTTGTACTGCGAGGCGCTGAGGCCGACCGCCTCGGCCGCGCGGGCGGCGTTCGCCTCCACCTCGTCGGCCAGACTGCCGAATACCGACTGGACCGCGCCGGCGGCCTGCTCAGCGCGGCTCGCGGCGTCGACCGCCTGGTTGGCGAGGCCGACGAGCTCGGACCCGATGCGCTGCAGGACCACGGTCTCGCCGAGACGCTTCATCGTGGTTTCGAGACCCTTCACGGAGTCGTCGACCTGGCTGAGCCCCGTGCGGGCTTGCTTGTTGTCCGACACCACGCGGATCGACAGAACGGCGGTCTTGCCGGCCATGTGTCACTTCCTGTTCTTTCGGGCTTCCCACGCGGTTGCGCAGATGTCGTGGATCGTGGCGAAGAGGCCATCGTCGGCGGTCATGATCGTGTGCAGGTCGATGCCGGTTTCGATGGCCATCTCGACGGCTAGGCGGGCTCGGCTCCCGCGTGGGTAGGGTCCACGGGCTCCTGCTCGTCAGCAGGCTTGGCACTGCTGATCCCGCGCACGGCGTCGTTGAACTGGTCGAAGGTGAGCTTCGCGGCCGGCGTGCTGGTGTCGCGACGCATGGCGCACCATGCGAGGTACGTCATCCACAGCATTGGTGCGTCGGTGCCGGCGGGCCAGTTGACCCGGTTGCGGTGCATGTCCCACGCGACGGCATCGCGGTTGTCGGTCTGCACGACGTACTCGACGAGCTTGTCGTCCTGCTCGATGATGACGCTCACGATGGGCGTTTTCAGGATCGGATCAGCCATGGCTTATTTCCCCTTGATCGTGTTGATGATGTCTGTGATGCCGTCGAAGTAGACCTGGGTCCAACGGGCCTCGGTGGACTGCGCGGCGCGAGTGATCCACATGTTCGGCAGCTGCCGCCGGCGCAGCCATCCCCAGTGCGTGCGGGGGCCGTACACGAGGCGCTTGTTTCCGGCGCGAATCGTGGTGGCGGATTGGCTGGCACCCACGCGGACGGTGGAGCCGATGTGGCCGCCGGCGTCGGGGCCGACGGGAGCGCCGGCACGAGCGGCCGGCAGGATGACTCCGCCGACGCGCTTGTGCACCTGGCGCATGTCCGACATGTCAGCGCCCGCTTTGCGGAGCGTGCGGCGCAGCTGGGCTGCTCCGTCAACGCGGGCGCTGATCCCGTCGGCCATGATGTTTACGCGCCTCCGCCTGCCGCCTCGAACGTGGGCATGCCCACGAAGTCGAAGGTGACCGTCTGCTCGGGGTTGGTGCCCACGTCGCCGGCGATGTCGATCGGCTCGACGGTGATCGTGCCGACGATGGACTTGAGCCCGTTCTTCGGGGTGTACCGGAAGGGCACCTGCTGGCCGCGGTTCGCCCACAGCCACTCGGTGTTGGACTCGTCCTGGCCGAAGTCGTCGAGCAGCTTCACCTCGGCCTGCGCGGACTCGGTGCGCGCGCCGGGGATCACGTCGCCCGACAGCACGGTGCGCGGGTCGGCCTTGTTGACAGAGGGGACGATCTTGCAGCCGACGCACGTAAGCGCGAACGACTTGAGCGATCCGGTGTCGCCCAGCGTGAGTTCGCCGGGGCCGACCTGGGTGACTTTGGGGGTGGGCATGGTGTCCTCCTAGGACATCTCGATGGTGACGGTGGCGATGAGCGCCGGAAGGCTGCCGGGGGCGAGGTTCTCCAGCTGCACGGTTCCGGGCTCGACGGTGGTGAGTCCGACGCCGGCGGTGATCGCTTTCGCGAGCAGGTCGTCGAGCATGGTGAGGGTCGAGAGGCCGCCGGCATCCGGCGCGATGAGCGCGATCACAACCTCGTAGTCACCGGCTCCCTTGCCGAGCCGGTTCAGGTCGATTTCGCCGGGGGTGACCCACGCTCCCGGCAGGTTGAGGTCGCGGGGGTCGTGAGTAGTGGGAATGCCGGCGGCGGTGAGCTTTTCGGCGACGAATCCGCATGCCTGGGCGATCATGCGATCGCCGGCCGCTCGTACCCATCGAGCTCCAGCATCCGGGCGATGTCGGGGTCGTAGCGCGACACGTACGACGTGCCGGCCTCAGTCATCGCCTCGACGCCAGAGGGGCTGTTGCGCCGGCGCACGAGGCGCGCGGCGAGCATGGTGGCTGCGAGGTCGACCTGCTTCGGCCATTCCGCGTCCGTGGCGCGGTCTGCGATCACGGGGAGTCCGCCGATGAAGGCGTTCACCGCCTCGACGCAGACCGTGACGTGCGCGTCCTGGTCGTTGCCCTGGAGTTGCATCCAGGTCCTGACCTTCTCTTTGGTGGTCGCCATGCTCGCCGCGCTCCGTGCTTACTCGTCGCCCGCGGCCGGGGCCGACTCGGGGACGACGGTCGATCCCTCGGGGACGACGAGCGTGAACGCCTGAGCGCCCGCTGCGGGGGCTGCGACGGTCGTGCGGAAGAGGGCACGCGGGTCGTTGATGATGAGGGCGATGTAGCCGTACACGGCCACGTCGACGCCGCCGTTGGCGATGTCGAGCGCCTGCACGTTCACGGGCGGGTCGACCTCGTACACGGTGGCCGCGCTGCGGTCGCCGGCGAGGATCGTACCGGCGGGGAGGCCGGGGTTGGCCGCGAACGTGATGCCGCCGGCGTTGCCGTCGACCGTCGACAGGTTGATGCGGCCCTGCGCGCGGAGCCACCACGGCACCTCGGTGTCGGGCAGCTGCACGAACTGCGCCCACACGTCGGGCGCGAACTGCACGAACGACAGATCGGTGCCGAGCACGGATGCCTGAGCGCCGATGGTCGCGAGCGCGGCGATGAGCGACGGCTGCTCGGCGATGACGGTCGCCTCAGCGGCCAGCTGGGCGGCGACGTACTCCTCGGTGCGACGGCGGTAGTCGTCGGTGCCCTTGCGAACGACCGTCTCCATGATGCCGGTGGCACCGAAATCGGTGAACGCGCGGTCGAAGTCCCATCCGCCGGCGAAACGCTGGGCGGTGGCCTCGACGAGCTCGGTGCCGATGTCGCCGCCTCCGGGGATCGGCTGCTTGTTGCCGGCGTACTCGGACACGGTGGGCGTGCCGGTGAACCGGTAGCCGAACACCTTCAGCGCGCGCAGCGCCTGCTTGTTCAGCGCGTCGATGAGCGGGCGGCGCACGTTGCTTGCGGTCCACACCTCGTCGACCCACTGGGCGCGCGGGAAGATCGACTGCTCCCCTTCGCCGGTCGGGTTCACGTCGACCGGCGTCACGTCGGTCAGCGCGGCCTGGAGGCCGGCTGCCGGCAAGCGGCGCTGGAAGTACTCGCCCATGGTGCGAGCCATGGCGGAGAGTCCGAACGCCTGACCGCCGGCCATCGGCGGGGCGGCCTGCGGCTCGCGGGTCTCGGCGGATGCCGTGACCGGGGTGGGCGCGTCGACGACCGCGACCGGCGCAGCAGGGGCCGGCGCTGCGGGGGTGACCGGTTCAGCGGCCGCCGACGCGGTGGGTGCGGCCGGAGGGGTGGCCACGTTGGGGGTGGTGGGAGTGGTCATGCTGGGCAGTTCCTTTCGTGCGGCTGCAACGTCCTGGACGCGGGCGTTGTCGTATGCGGGGATGGTGACTTGGGACACTTCGTAGAGGGTTCCGGCGCTGACGACGAGGTTGTCGTTCTCGTCGATGCGCCATTCCTGGATGCTCACGCCGACGCTGAATGCGTCGCGGAGGCCGTTCTGCGCCTCGAAGAGCGCGAGGTCGCCGCGCTCACCCTCTGGGACGGCGAATGTCGCGGTGGGGAGCCGGCTGTCGTCGGTGAACGCGGTCATGTACCCGACGGCTGCCGAGTAGGTGTCGTGCTGCACGAGCAGCTTGACGCGGCGGAGCTCGGCGGGGACGGTGATCGATCCGGGCTCGAAGATCGTCGGCCCCATCGACGTGAAGCCGACGACGCCGTACTCGGTGATGGCACCGGTCATCGTGCGGTTGGTCTCGTCGACGCCTGCGAGGGCGGCGGACAGGTGCAGGGTCGTCATCGTGCGTCCTCCAGCGGGATTCCGGCTTCCATCTGCTTGCACTCCTCAGCGGTGTAGATCCCGGCGTCGATCGCGACCTTGTACCCGTCCATGCGGGTCTTGAAGTCGGGCGATAGCGCAGAGGTCGTGTCGAACTTGGCCCAGTGACCGGCGGCGAGCACGTCGTCGAGGCTGAGCCGGTCGGTGATCGCGGTCATGTAGGGCTGGAGGCCGAAGTCGATGAGCTCGCGAGCGCGGGAGGGGGCGTTGTTGTACGTCATCGACGAGCCCTCGACCACGGCGTCGACCGCCCATGCCGGGAGCCCGGTGAGGCGTGCCATGTCGATCGCGACCGTGTTGCGCGCGGCGATAAGCAGCTGCTCGGCGGCCTGACCGTGCGTCTTGGCCTCGATCACCTGGTTCGTGTACGCGACTCCGCCGTTGCGGCCAGATCGTGCCTTCGACCACGACTCGACGAGCTCGCTGCGCTGCTCCTTGGTCAGCGGCGTGCCGCCGGTCTGGTGGAGCTCGATCGACGGGACGGGGTTGGCCGCGGCGCGGGCGGCGGCGTCGGCCACGTCGAGAGCTTCACGGAGCAGGCTGCGGCCGAAGTTCAGAATGCCCTCATGGGGGCCGTCGATGCGGATGTAGTCGCCGGGGTTGACGGGCTCGCCGAACGCCTTCACGAGATTGCCCTGCGCGTCGACGCCGGCGCGGTGCTCGGGCACCCAGCGGACACGGCGCGGGCGGGCGTCCTCGGCGTACCGCTCGACGATCAGCAGCCAGCAACGGCCATGGAACAGCAGCGCGTCGGTCCACCACGTCAGCGACGTGGAGAGCGGCCGGCCGATCTCAGGCTGCTTGACGAGCTGGTTCTGCACCTCGGCGCGGTTCGTGCCGTTCATGTGCGTGAGAGGAAACCGGGCGATCATGCCGGTGATGATGTGCCGGCTCTTCGCGATCGGAGCGATGCCCATCGCGCGGCTGCGACCGATGGGCAGGTTCACCTCAGGGAACAGATCGGAGAGGACGACGGAGGTCAGCGGCGACTCAGAGTTGTGCAGCCAGGCATCCGGCGCGGCGATCCCGATGGTGCCGTCGGCGGTCAGCGCGGCTGTCACGTTCCGGGGGCGGAAGAGGTCGAGGATGCTCACGGAATTCAGCATTGCCCAATAGTCGAAAAATCTTGGGCATTGCTCAATTCGTCGGCGTGTTGCCTAAGTTGATGCAGTCAGGCGAACTCGACGAGCGGTGAGCCCGCATCGGCGGATCGGTGCTCGTGGAGGCGCAGCGCGACCATCGCGGCGATAAGGTCAGCGACCTGGCCGCGGGACTTCATGCGATCGACGGTCCAGCCTTGGCCGAGCGGTCGCTGCACGGCGTTCGCGCACGCTTCCCGCCATCCTGGGGTGTCGGCGACGTTGAGGCCGCCGCCGCGGATGCGGTCACGCATGTCGTCCCATGCGAGGGTGACATCGCGGGGGTGCAGGGTGGTGAGCTCGGCCCACTCATCGAGTCGGCGGATGCCCTCGGTCACTGCGCGTGTGGTGCCGGCGTCGTCGGCTCCGATGGTGTGCGGGTGCAGCTGGTCGCGGAGCGCGAGGATCGTCTGCGGCATCCAGTCGACGCCGGGGTTGCGGGCGATGGTGCGCAGCGATGGCACGCCGGTCTCCGGGTCGGTCCAGCATGCCCACACGACGCCGACGCTGCGGTCGATCGCGGCCTCGTAGGCGATGGAGAGCTCGCCGGCCGGCGGCGGGGTCTGGTCCTCCAGCGAGAGGGCGTCGAGCAGGTCGTCGTCAAAGATCACATCTCGCGTCGTCGTCCAGCGGTTGCCGTAGGCGCGCATGTACTCGCCGGCCGACATCGTGGCCGCGGCATCGAGGATGGTCTGCGGGCTGATCGTCTGGCCTACTGCGGGATGCCAGAGCCACGAGTCAGGTTCGCCGGCATCCATGCCTTCGGGCATCGACCACTCGAAGAACGCGACCGACGAGTCGGGGTCGTCGGCGGCTGCGCGGCCTTGCTCGACCCAGCGGCGGAGAAACGCGCTCTCGGCGGTGCCGGCGGTCGAAACAATCCACAGCTGCCGGTCGGCGAGCGTGGACTGCGCGGGAATGATCGCACCCATGAGGTCGGCACCCTCGGCGTCGTCGAACGCGAACGCCTCATCGATGAACACGTCGTGCGGGGTGTACCCGTGCAGCGACTCAGCGGTCGGCGCGAACGGGCGGATTCTGGAGCCGTTGGGCAGCGACAGCGACGAGTCGCCGGCACCGCGTCGGACGGTGATCTTGGAGCGCAGCGGCGATGCCTGCACGGCGTCCACGAGGTCGCGCCACCGCTCGCGTGCATCCTTGCCGGTCTGGGCGGTGTAGAACGATCGCCGCTGCGCCTTCACGAGCGCGCGATGCATCAGCACGCAGCGCATCAGGGTCGTCTTGCCCGATTGCCGCGGCACGGTCAGGACGATGGTCTTGTATCGGAACTCGGCGCGGCGCTCGGGGTGTCGCTCGGATGCCACGCGCGCGACGAGGCGCTGCCAGGGCATCAGCGGCGTGCCGATCGCCGCGGCGATGGTCTCGATGCCGCGGAGGTCGTGAACGCCGGCGCGGGGCGCGGTGGCGTACGCCGGCACAGCATCGCCCAGCTGGTCCAGCCACTCCGCCGGCAGGGTCACGGGGTCGTCCATCCGAGCAGGTCGAGCAGGCCGAGCAGGTCGACCTCGACGGGCGGAGCCTCGGCGACGAGCTCGAAGCGGATCGGCATGTCAGGCTGGCCAGCGATCGGCCAGCAGCGCTGCGAGTTGTCGTTGGGCCGTGCCGCGTCGACGAGTGCGTACTTCGTGACGATCAGCGGCGGCAGGTCGGCTCCGAGAGAGCGGGCGTACTCGTGCATGTCGTAGTCCGTCGTGACCGCGCGCACCTCGTAGATCGTCTCCGACGTGATGACCTGCGAACGCCACGGCATCTTGTAGCGCACGAGGTCGCCGACGGCCGGCTCGATCACCGGAAGCGCCTCGACAGCTGCAAGCGCCGCGGCCGTGCTCGGGAAAGGCTCACTCGACCACTTCATGGCTTTCTCCGAATCTCGACATCTGCGGCGTCGCTGAGCACCGAGCGCGAAACGGCCAGCAGATGCGCGGCGCACGTCGGACAGTCGTTCTCGTAGTCGGCATCGCTGTCGCCGTCCGCATACGGGCAACCGTCGTGCACGATGCCGCCGCCCATCGACCACAGGCACGAGGCAAGATGCTCGGCGTCGCCGGGCTCCATCCCGTCTGCGTAGTTCATCACTCCCGCGACGTCGCGCTCGGTCAGGTTGGCTTCCGTGATGCGCTTGGTGAGCGCCTCTTCGAGGGTCATGGCTGTCTCCGAATCTCGTGTTCTGCGGTGGCGGTGTCGTCCTCGGACTCCAGCTGCTTCATGAGCTCGGCGAACTCGTCGGTATCGCCGGCCGGCAGCAGCAGCAGCGCTTCGCGGAGTTCGCGCGCCGCGAGGGCCATGGCGGATGCGCGGCCTCGGGTCGCACTCACTCCGATGGCACGCGCGAGGTCAAGCACCAGTTGCACGGCGATGGCGTGCTCGGCTGTCAGCAGGTTGCGGTCCCGCATGTGCTGGATCTGGAGGCGTGCTGCCTGCTCCAGAGGGCTGGGGCCGGCGTCGAGCGGTGCCATTCCGGGGAGGAACGGTTGCGTGTCGTCCATCAGCTGGCCTCCAGAGCGAAGAATTCGAGGTCGACGGCGGGCTCTTCGCTATTCCGAATTTGTTTGGGTCGAGAAAAAATGGACGGGCTTGGCGCGGGATGTCCAGCGGTCGTCGTTCCAAAGAACGACACCGCATCAGCGACGACAACCTCGGCGACGAGCTCGGGACAGTAGCGAGCACGGAACCACGCGATCGACCGGTCACCTCGTCGGCTGTTGCAGAGCTTGTGCGAGGGACGGAGGTTGTCGAGGCTGTCGGGTCCGCCGTGCGAGCGAGGCACGATGTGATCGGCGCTCGTCGCTCCACCGCGCAGGCAGAGGTGGCACCGTGTGCCGTAGGTCTCCAGGGTGGTGGCCACCAGGCCCTGTGCGTACCGCCCTCCCCACTCGGTCATCGGCGTGCCTTCCGTCGGTCGGCGATCTTGAGTACTCCGAGCAGCGCCCACGCGATGAGCGCTGTGGTGATGCCGGCAGCGGGCTCGATGTTGTCAATCACGGTTCGCTCCCTTCGTGCGGCGAGGGGGGGTGTTCAGGGTGTCTCTGAACCTGCGGATGCTCTGGGCTTCGGCGAGGCGGGTCTGCCCGCCGTCGAGGAATGCTTCCGCCTTGGCGTGGTCTGCGCGGCCAGTGAGTACGTGTCGGGCGAGCTCGGCGAGCAGGCGTGCAGATCGCTCCAGTTCGGCGCGCATGGGGCTGCCGACGGTCCAAAGCGTGGCCTCCAGCGCGAACGACTCGGCGAGCTCGTAAAGGCTGTTGCTAAGTGCCACGCGGTCGATGAGCGTCGGGGCGTCGGTGTGGATGTTCATCGGGTCACCGCCATGCCGATGACGAGCAGCGAGATAGCGAGCATGCCGCTCGCGGCTCCGAGCGCTGCGGCGACGTGCTCGCGGTAAGTGACTCGGCGGATGCCTCGTGCCGGCTGGTATGTGCTGCGGCGGTTCATGCGGTCTCCCTCTGGATCAGAGCGACGGGGCATCCGCGCTCACAGTGGCGGTCGTCGATGAGGTCGTGCCCGCATGCGCCTCGCGCACGTTCAGGTACGTAAGTTCTCTTCTTCGAGGTAGTTGGGTGGTTAGAGGGTGGTTTGGGTGTCGCCAGCGACACCCCTCCCCCGTCGGTAGCGACACCGGGTGTCGCCAGCGACACCCGTGTGGATAACTCCTCGATCGGCAGTTCGACGGCCGTCTGCGCGCGCGTCTTGTGCTTGCTGGTTCGGTCGCAATCGGGCGGGCACTGGAGCAGGAACTGATAGCGGTTCGGGCGCTGGTGCTCTGGCACGCGGTGGTCGCCTCCGGCCTGCACGAACCGGCGAACCTCGTGCAGCTGCTCCAGTCGGTTGACCGCCTTCTGCACGTTGCGAGGGATGATGCCGGCGTACTTCGCAAGGGTTTCTACAGACGGCCACGCGCCGCCGTCACCGTCGTGATTAGCGATGCCGATGAGCACGAGCTTCGTCGCTCCGGTGGCTCGGGAGTGATGAAGGGCGATCGCCACTGATTCGATGCTCATGACGTCGCTCTCGCCTGCTGCTCGATGGCCTCGCGATCGAACAGGTACGCGCCGGTTCGTGCCGGGAGCTTCTGGACAGGCTCCAGCTGCCCGGACGCGACTCGACGCAGCAGCACGCTGCGGTCGATGCCGAGGATGCCTGCCGCTTCTGCGGACCCGATTAGCGTTGTCACAAGTTCAGCGTTGCCTAAACTTGGGGGAAAGTCACGCATTGCCTAACTTGGCGTGTCGCCGCGTTTCGCTGTTTGCATAAGTTGATGCAACACGGCAGAATCGAGCTATGTCGATGGAACCCATGAATGCTGAACGCTTCGAGTTCGACCAGGCAGACCGCATCCGGCGCGCGATGCGTGTCGCCGGCGTCGGGGTCACTGACCTCGCCGACGCACTCCAGGTCAACCGCAATACCGTTGGGAACTGGATCAACGGTCACAACGCCCCGCGCCGGCGCGACCTGATGGCTATCGCTATGCGAACGGGCTTCCCGCTCTCATGGCTCGAAACCGGCGAGACGCCTGGCAATCCGGTGGGCCCTGCCGGGATCGAACCGACGACATCCACGGTGTAAACGTGGCGCTCTACCAGCTGAGCTAAAGGCCCTGGTGTCCTCAGTGTATCGGCAGACGGATGCGCACCGATGTCGTGGAAGAGGGATAGGCTGAGGGCGGCACGCGTTGTGAACAGCCGACAAGGCTGCCCGCGTCGCTTCCCGTTTCCTTGGCATGACCTGCCAGCATGACGAAAGGCTCCCCGTGACTGTGCACGACCAGGATCCGTACTCCCAGGGCAACCTCGACAGCGATCCGGAAGAGACGGGCGAGTGGCAGCAGTCCCTCGACGAGCTCGTCGAGGCCAAGGGCCACGGACGCGGGCGAGAGATCATGCTCAGCCTGCTGAAGCGCTCGAAGGAGCTGCACGTGAGCGTGCCGATGGTCCCGACCACGGACTACATCAACACGATCGCGGCCGAGAACGAGCCCGAGTTCCCCGGCGACGAAGAGGTCGAGCGCCGCTACCGCGCGTGGATCCGCTGGAACGCGGCGGTCACGGTGCACCGCGCACAGCGCCCTGGCATCGGAGTGGGCGGCCACATCTCCACCTATGCGTCCTCGGCTGCGCTCTACGAGGTCGGTTTCAACCACTTCTTCCGCGGTGCCGACAACCCGGGCGGCGCCGACCAGATCTTCATCCAGGGCCACGCCTCCCCCGGCATCTACGCCCGCTCCTTCCTCGAGGGTCGCCTCACCGAGCAGCACCTCGACGGATTCCGCCAGGAGCAGTCGCAGGCTCCCTTCGGCATCCCCTCGTACCCGCACCCGCGGCAGATGCAGGACTACTGGCAGTTCCCGACCGTGTCGATGGGCCTCGGCCCGATCAACGCGATCTACCAGGCGATGTCGAACAAGTACCTCGAGAACCGCGGCATCAAGGACACCTCGTCGTCACAGGTGTGGGCGTTCCTCGGCGATGGCGAGATGGACGAGATCGAGAGCCGCGGCCAGCTGCAGGTCGCGGCCAACGAGGGCCTCGACAACCTCAACTTCGTGATCAACTGCAACCTGCAGCGCCTCGACGGCCCGGTCCGCGGCAACGGCAAGATCATTCAGGAGCTGGAGTCGTACTTCCGCGGCGCCGGCTGGAACGTCATCAAGGTGGTCTGGGGGCGTGAGTGGGACGACCTGCTCGCCCGCGACACCGAGGGCGCGCTGCTCAACATCATGAACCAGACGCCCGACGGCGACTACCAGACGTACAAGGCCGAGTCCGGCGCGTACGTCCGCGAGCACTTCTTCGGCAAGGACGAGCGCGCTGCAGCCCTGGTCTCCGACTACTCCGACGAGCAGATCTGGCACCTGAAGCGCGGTGGCCACGACTACCGCAAGGTGTACGCGGCGTTCAAGGCCGCGGCCGAGCACAAGGGCCAGCCGACGGTCATCCTGGCGAAGACGGTCAAGGGCTACGGCCTCGGTCCGCACTTCGAGGGCCGCAACGCGACCCACCAGATGAAGAAGATGACGCTGGACAACCTCAAGACGTTCCGCGACACGATGCACATCCCGATCACGGATGCGCAGCTCGAGGAGAACCCGTACCTGCCCCCGTACTACAACCCGGGGCCCCAGGACGAGACGATCCAGTACATGCTCGAGCGCCGCAGGGCCCTCGGCGGCTTCCTGCCGGAGCGCCGCTCGACGCACGTCGGTCTCTCGCTCCCCGACGACTCGGCGTACGCGCTGCCCAAGAAGGGCTCCGGCACGCAGGAGATCGCCACGACCATGGCGTTCGTCCGTCTGCTGAAAGACCTGCTGCGCACCAAGGAGTTCGGCCACCGCATCGTGCCGATCATCCCCGACGAGGCGCGCACGTTCGGCATGGACGCGTACTTCCCGACGGCCAAGATCTACAACCCGAACGGCCAGCACTACACCTCGGTCGACCGTGAGCTGCTCCTCGCCTACAAGGAGAGCCCGCAGGGTCAGATCGTGCACGTCGGCATCAACGAGGCCGGAGCACTGGCCGCGTTCACCGCGGCGGGCACCTCGTACGCCACGCACGGCGAGCCGCTGATCCCGATCTACATCTTCTACTCGATGTTCGGCTTCCAGCGCACGGGCGACGCCCAGTGGGCGGCCGGCGACCAGATGGCGCGCGGCTTCATCATCGGAGCCACCGCGGGCCGCACCACCCTGACGGGTGAGGGCCTGCAGCACGCCGACGGCCACTCGCACCTGCTCGCGTCGACGAACCCGGCCACGGTGTCGTACGACCCGGCCTACGGCTACGAGATCGCGCACATCGTGCGCGACGGTCTCGAGCGCATGTACGGCGGCAACCACCCCGACCCGAACGTCATGTACTACATGACGGTCTACAACGAGCCGCTCGTCCAGCCCAAGGAGCCGGAGGACGTGGATGTCGACGGCATCGTGCGCGGCATCCACCGCGTCTCCGTCGGCGAGGGCGACGGGCCCCGCGCCCAGCTGTTCGCGTCGGGCGTCGGCCTGCCCTGGGCCCTCGAGGCGCAGGAGCTGCTGAAGAACGACTGGAACGTGATCGCGGATGTCTGGTCGGTCACGTCCTGGACCGAGCTGCGCCGCGACGGCCTCGCCGCCGACGAGCACAACTTCCTGCACCCCGAGGAGGAACCCCGCACGGCCTACCTCACGCAGAAGCTCCAGGGCGCGGAGGGGCCGGTCGTCGCGGTCAGCGACTTCATGCACGCCGTCCAGGACCAGATCCGCCCGTGGGTCCCGAACCGCTACGCCACGCTCGGCGCAGACGACTTCGGATTCTCCGACACGCGCGCGGCGGCTCGTCGCTACTTCAAGATCGACGGACCCTCGATGGTGGTGCGCACGCTGCAGGCGCTGGCCGAGGAAGGCACCGTCGACCGCTCGCTCGCCGCGCAGGCGATCGAGAAGTACCGCCTGCACGACGTGAACGCCGGTACCAGCGGCAACGCGGGCGGCGAAAGCTGAGCCATCGGTGACAGGATCGTCTCCTCGCGGCATGGACAAGGCCGCGACACTCACCTGGCTGCGACGGATCTCCGGTGACATCGCCTCGGTGACGATCAAGCGCCTGGAGGACACGCTCCCCTGGTACGCCGACATGCCACCGGCCCGCCGCTCTGCGGTCGGGCTGGTGGCCCAGGCGGGCATCACGTCGTTCATCCAGTGGTACGACGACCCGACGTCGACGCCGTGGATCGCCGCCGACATCTTCGCCGCGGCTCCGCGGGAACTGCTCCGCAGCGTCAGTCTGCAGCAGACCCTGCAGCTGATCCGCGTGACGGTCGAGGTGACCGAGGAGCGCGTCGCCGGCAAGGGTGAGGATCTCCGCGAGGCGATCCTGCTCTACTCGCGCGACGTGGCCTTCGCGGCCGCCGATGTGTACGCGCGTGCCGCCGAGGCGCGCGGACTGTGGGATGCCCGTCTCGAGGCCCTGGTCGTCGACTCGATCCTCACGGGCGAGGCCGACGAGGAGCTGCCGAGCCGCATCGCTGCTCTCGGCTGGCACGGCCACGGCGAGGTCGCGGTGCTCGTCGGCACGACTCCCCCGCAGTTCGACGTCGACCTCGTGCGGCGCACTGCTCGCAAGCTGGCCGTCGACGTCCTGATCGGCGTCCAGGGCTCTCGCCTCGTGCTGGTGATCGGCCGCGCACGGGTGCCCGGTCAGGAGACCGAGGAGGAGGAGCTCGGCTTCGAGGAGATCGCCTCGCGTCTCGAACCGTCCTTCGGACCCGGCTACGTCGTGCTCGGACCGGCAGTGGCCGCTCTCGTCGACGCCAGCCAGAGCGCGAGGGCCGCCCTCGCCGGCTTCGCCGTCGCCCGGGCGTGGCGCAGCGCGCCCCGCCCCGTCGAGGCCGACGACCTGCTCCCCGAACGCGCCCTCGCGGGCGACCCGCTCGCGAAGCAGACTCTCATCGAGCGGATCTACCGCCCGCTGCAGGCGCACTCGACCGATCTCGTCACGACCCTGTGGAGCTACCTCGACAACGGGCGCTCCCTCGAGGCGACCGCCCGCGAGCTGTTCGTGCACCCCAACACCGTGCGCTACCGTCTCAAGCGGGTGAGCGAGGTGATCGGATGGGATGCCACGGGTCCGCGCGAGGCGCTGATCCTGCAGACCGCTCTCATCCTGGGCTCCATCGGGGCGGCCGACCAGGGCCGTCGTCGGGCGCCGCTGCGTCGTCCGACACGCTGACCCGGTTCCACGGCTCGGATCTGTTCGCCACACACAAGGGTTCTTCGAAATCTTGTGATGGTTCATCCACCGTTTCCCGAGGATCGTTGGCAGACTTGGTCTGTGATTGTCGTCGTATGCCCAGGACAGGGCTCGCAGACCCCCGGCTTCCTCTCCCCCTGGCTCGAGCTGGACGGCGTTGCTGAGACCGTCGCCGCGTTCTCCGATGCCTCAGAGGTCGACCTCCGCCTCCACGGCACGGAGTCGGATGCCGACACGATCCGCGACACGCGCATCGCGCAGCCGCTCATCGTCGCCGCGTCGCTCGTCGCCGCCTCTGCGTTGGAGTCGCGAGCGGGCCGCCGCGCCGACGGCGTCGCCGGGCACTCCGTCGGCGAGATCGCCGCTCTCGTGAACAGCGGCGTCATCGATGCGGAGACCGGCATGCGTCTGGTCGGCATCCGCGGTCGCGCGATGGCGGATGCCGCGGCGCAGACCCCGACCGGCATGAGCGCGGTCCTCGGCGGTGACGAGGACGCCGTCCTCTCGCGTCTCGCCGAGCTCGACCTCTCCCCCGCGAACTACAACGGCGGTGGACAGCTCGTCGTCGCCGGCTCGCTCCACGCCCTCGCATCGCTGGCCGCCGAGCCGGTCAAGGGCACCCGCGTGATCCCGCTGCAGGTCGCCGGTGCCTTCCACACGTCGTTCATGGCCTCGGCGGTGGATGCGCTGCGCGACGCGGTCTCCACCGTGACCCCCGCCGACCCGTCGATCACCCTGTGGACCAACCGCGACGGCTCCGTCGTCTCCGGCGGTCAGCAGGCGCTCGACTACCTCGTCGACCAGGTGTCGTCGCCGGTGCGCTGGGACCTCTGCATGGCGTCCTTCGCCGAGCAGGGAGTCACCGGACTCATCGAGCTCGCCCCGGCCGGCGCCCTCACCGGGCTTGCCAAGCGCGGGCTCCGCGGCGTGCCGACGGTCGCCGTCAAGACCCCCGAAGACCTCGACGCGGCCGTCGCGCTGCTGAACGGAGAAGCCGCATGACCGCCACGCTGACCCAGCTCACCGGTCCCGCGTACACGCGCATCTACTCGTACGGCGCCGCCCGCGGCGAGAACGCGGTTCCGAACGACGACCTCGTGGGACCGATCGACTCCAGCGACGAGTGGATCCGTCAGCGCACCGGAATCGTGACCCGCACCCGCGCCGGCAAGGACACCGACGCGATCGATCTCGCCACCACCGCTGCCGCCGAGGCGATCGAGAAGTCCGGCGTGCCGGCCGACCAGGTCGACCTCGTGATCGTCGCCACCATCAGCAACCCGAAGCAGACGCCCTCCGTCTCGGCCATCGTCGCCGACCGCGTCGGGGCGAACCCCGCGGCGGCGTACGACGTGAATGCGGCGTGCGCCGGATACGCCTACGCCGTCACGCAGGCGGACGCCCTGATCAGGGCCGGCGCTGCGCGCTACGCCCTCGTGATCGGCACCGAGAAGCTCTCGGACATCGTCGACCCGACCGACCGCAGCATCTCGTTCCTACTCGGCGACGGCGCAGGCGCGGCGCTCATCGGTCCGAGCGACACGCCGGGCATCGCCCCGGCGGTGTGGGGTTCGGACGGCTCGAAGGCCGACGCCGTCGGCATGAACAACACCCTGACCGACTTCCGCGACGGAGCGGCGGCGTGGCCGACTCTCCGACAGGAGGGGCCGACGGTCTTCCGCTGGGCCGTGTGGGAGATGGCGAAGGTCGCCCGCGAGGCCCTCGACAAGGCGGGCGTCGGTCCCGACGACATCGCGGCGTTCATCCCGCACCAGGCCAACATGCGCATCATCGACGAGTTCGCGAAGCAGCTGAAGCTGCCGGAGACCACGGTGATCGCGCGTGACATCGAGACGACCGGCAACACCTCCGCGGCGTCCATACCGCTGGCGAGCCACCGGCTCATGGCCGAGCACCCCGAGCTGTCCGGCGGTCTCGCCCTGCAGATCGGGTTCGGCGCGGGGCTCGTCTTCGCCGCCCAGGTCGTCGTCCTCCCCTGAGAACGCGCCGACCTTCCCTAGACTGTTCCACGGTTCCGAAATCAACCCCGTAAGAGAAGGAAGACCACCATGGCTTTCACCAACGATGAGGTCCTCGCAGGCCTCGCCGAGCTCATCACCGACGAGACCGGCATCAACGCCTCCGAGGTCGCCCTCGAGAAGTCGTTCACGGACGACCTCGACATCGACTCGATCTCGATGATGACGATCGTCGTCAACGCTGAGGAGAAGTTCGGCGTCACCATCCCCGACGACGAGGTCAAGAACCTCAAGACCGTCGGCGACGCCGTCAACTTCATCGTCGCAGGCCAGGAGTAATCCACTCAGGATGCCACCCCCGCGCTCGCGGGGCGTGGCATCCTCTGCCTTGCCCATCTTCTGTTCGATCCGCCTGACAAGGAACCACACATGACCAAGCGCATCGTCGTCACCGGCATCGGTGCCACGTCCGCCATCGGCGGCACCGCCCCCGAGAACTGGACCAACCTGCTGGCCGGCGTCTCGGGTGCCCGCACGCTCGAGCACGACTGGGTCGAGCAGTACGACCTCCCCGTGACCTTCGCCG
Source organism: Microbacterium sp. SZ1 (assembly GCF_002362255.1). Taxonomy (GTDB): domain Bacteria; phylum Actinomycetota; class Actinomycetes; order Actinomycetales; family Microbacteriaceae; genus Microbacterium. Next base: position 136,836 of record NZ_LPVV01000038.1, read on the forward strand.
CCGAGGCGTCCGTCCGCCCCGAAGAGGTGCTGCCCCGCCACGAGGCGAAGCGCCTCGATCCGTCCTCGCAGTTCGCCCTCATCGCGGCGCGCGAGGCCTGGGCCGACGCCGGGTCTCCGGAGGTCGCACCCGAGCGCCTCGGCGTCGACTTCGCGACAGGCATCGGCGGCCTCTGGACGCTCCTCGACGCGTGGGACACTCTGCGCGAGAAGGGCCCGCGTCGCGTCATGCCCCTGACGGTGCCGATGCTGATGCCGAACGCTGCGGCCGGCAACCTGTCGCTGCAGTTCGAGGCCCGCGCCTACGCCCAGACGGTCGTCAGCGCCTGCGCGTCCAGCACGGAATCACTCATCCACGCGTACGACCACCTGCAGGAGGGGCTCGCCGACGTCGTCATCGCCGGTGGCACCGAGTCGGCGATCCACCCGATCACCATGGCCGCCTTCGCCTCCGCACAGGCCCTGTCGCGTCGCAACGACGACCCGTCCACGGCCTCGCGCCCCGGTGCTGTCGACCGAGACGGCTTCGTCATGGGAGAGGGCGCTGCAGCTCTCATCCTCGAGACCGAGGAGCACGCGAAGGCTCGCGGTGCGAAGATCTACGGCTATGTGCTCGGCGGCGCCGTCACCGCAGACGCCTACCACATCACCGGCAACGACCCGGAGGGCAACGGGGCGGCTCGCGCCGTCACCCAGGCGCTCGAGGGCGCCGGCATCAGCGCCGACCAGGTCACGCACATCAACGCGCACGCCACATCGACCCCGGTCGGCGACCCGAACGAGTACGTCGCACTGAAGAAGGTGTTCGGCGACCGGATCGATGAGATCCCCGTCTCGGCGACCAAGGCGTCCACGGGACACCTGCTCGGTGGGACCGGCGCACTGGAGGCGATCTTCTCGATCCTCGCGCTGCGTGACCGTGTCGCGCCGCCGACGATCAACATGACCGAGCCCGACCCCGCCGTGCCGTTCCGGCTTTCGGGCGAGGCGCAGCCCCTCGGCGACGGGCCGCAGATCGCGATCAGCAACTCGTTCGGCTTCGGCGGCCACAACGCCGTCGCGGTGTTCGCCGGCACCGACTGAATCCGTCCGCCGACTGAGTCGGTTCGACGACAGCGCCGTGCCGCTCCGCGATTCGCAGAGCGGCACGGCGCTTTTTCGTAGCTGCTCAGGTGTGCCACACGCCGAGACGGCGCACGCCGCGGATGCGGCGGCGGCCTAGAGCGTGGCGAGCTGTCGGGAGCGCGCCTCGCGCAGGCGCGTCGCCCAGGGCAGGAACAGGCCCACGAGCGGGCCGATGCCGAAGGCGAACAGCACCGTACCTACGCCGACGGGACCCCCAAGAAGGAAGCCGATCAGCAGCACGCTTCCTTCGATGAGGGTTCGCACGATCCACACCCGCCATCCGGTGCGACGGACGAGCCCCGTCATGAGCCCGTCGCGCGGGCCGGGACCGAAGTCGGCGGCGATGTACAGGCCGGTCGCGAAGGCGAGCAGCACGAGCCCCGCCACGAACATCGGGGCACCGATCCAGACCGTCGTGGGCGCGGGCAGCACCGCGAGCGTGAGATCGGCCGCCGGTCCGATGAGCAGGGCGTTCAGCACGGTGCCGATGCCCACGCGCTGGCGCAACGGGATCCACAGCAGTAGCACGACGATCGAGACGAGGACGGTCACCAACCCGTATCCCAGCCCGAACTGCTCCGACACTCCGAGGGCGAGCACGTCCCACGGTGCGACACCGATGCCACCGCGCACCATCAGACCGAGCGCCACGCCATAGAGGAACAGGCCGACGAGGAGCTGGACGAGACGCTCGACGAGGTCGCGACGGCTGGTCGCGGCGATCGGGAGGAACACGGAACGAAGCTGCATCTCTCCATCGTGACGGCACCGCGCGCAGCGAAGGCGAGTCCACTCCTCTGAAAGTGGCATGCAGAAACCAGGCCACTTTCGGGCATCATGGGGACATGACCTCCCGCCTCGTCGAACAGCTCGGCGCGCGCCACGTCGCCGGTGCCACCGCCATCGAGCTCGCCGATCGCATCCGCGCCCTCATCCTCGACGGGCGCATCACCGTCGGCGAACGACTGCCCAGCGAACGAGCACTCGCGATCGAGCTGCGTCGGTCGCGTTCGACGACCACCCGCGTCTACGGCCTCCTCGAGGCCGACGGCTTCGTCTCACGCGTGCACGGCGGCGGCACCCGAGCGGCGCTTCCCCACTCCGACACCGTGATCCCGACCGTCGACGACGACACGATGATCGATCTGTCCATCGCGTCGATGGACTCGACACCGGGGCTGTACGACGCCACGGTCCGCTCTCTCCCCCGCCTGGCGACCCTGCGCAGGACCAGCGGATACTCGCTGCAGGGACTTCCCGAGCTGCGGGATGCCGTAGCGCAGCGCTTCTCCGCCCGCGGTGTGCCGACCACCCCCGAGCAGATCATCATCACTTCCGGCGCCCTGAACGCGCTGAACCTCATCCTCGCGACCCTCAACCGCCGCGGCGACCGCGCACTCGTCGAGCAGCCGACCTTCCCGCACGCCCTGGAAGCCATCCACCGCCACGGGTATCGGATGCTCCCCACACCGGTCGATCACGACGGCTGGGACGAGCGTCACGTCACCGACACGCTCCTGCACGGCCGCCCGCACATCGCGTACCTCATCCCCGATTTCCACAACCCGACCGCGGCGACGCTGCCCGAGTCCGCCCGTGCTCGGATCGCGACGACCGCGCGCAACGTCGGCACGCACGTCATCGTCGACGAGACGACGGCGGAGCTCGACATCGACCGGGGATGGACTCCGACACCTCTGGCGGCCTTCAGCCCCGAGGTGATCACGGTCGGATCGATGTCGAAGATCGCGTGGGGAGGCCTGCGAATCGGATGGATGCGCGCGGAGCGCTCCCTCGTGACGCGTCTGCTCGCCGTGCGGCCCTCGTTCGAACTGGGCACAGCTCTCCTCGAACAGTGCATCGCGCTCGAACTGTTGCAGGACATGCCCGCCCTGACCGCGCACATCCGCTCCCGCCTGCGCGACGGACGCAGTGCCGTGGCCCGAGGTGTCGCCGACCTGGACGGCGTCGACATGCCTCCCGCGCCGGGTGGCCTCTCCGCCTGGCTCGATCTCGGCGCGCCCGTCTCGACGACCCTGTCGCTGGCGGCGCGCGCCCGCGGGCTCGTCGTGCCGCCGGGACCGCGATTCGCCATGGGCGGCGTGTTGGAGCGGCGGCTGCGGATCCCCATCACGCTCCCGCCGGAACGCACGGCGCTCGCGATGGAGCGACTCCGTGCGGCTTGGAACGACGTCTACGCCGGCCACACGCCGCGCGCGGCTGACGTCCCGCATTCCGCCGTCATCTGACGCAGACGAGGACCCCGTCCCTGGTGGGGCGGGGTCCTCGTCATCCGGAGGGGGATACGCCTTCTCAGCGTCCGGGAGAGATCACCGGCATCCGATACTCGCGCCTCCCCGCTCCACGTCTCCGCGCCTAACCGACCTTGTGCAGCCAGACGACGCGCGCGTCGTCGCTGGCGTGACGGAACGGCTCGAGCTCTTCGTCCCAGGCCGACCCGAGCGCGATGTCGAGCTCGCGCTGCAGTTCCGTGGCGCTTCCCGCGGCGATCTCCATCGCGTACCGGATGCGGTCCTCGCCGATCACGATGTTGCCCGCGGCATCCGTCTGCGCGTAGTGGATGCCGAGGTCCGGAGTGTGCAGCCAGCGACCGCCGTCGCTGCGGGGCGTCGGATCCTCGGTGACCTCGAAGCGCAGGTGCTCCCAGCCGCGGATCGCGGTCGCGAGAGCAGCACCGGTGCCGACCGGTCCGTCCCAGTAGAACTCCGCTCGGCGAGCGCCGTCGAGCACAGGCTGGTCCGACCAATCGAAGTTCACTGCACGACCGATAGCGCGTCCCACCGCCCATTCGAGGTGCGGGCAGAGCGCGCGAGGTGCGGAGTGGATGAACACCACTCCGCGTGCGTACGTCGTCGCCATGATCTCTCCGTTTCATCAGGTGCGTCTTCCCCAACGACCTGACCACCGAGAGTCCGGCGGATCTATGCGGTTATGCGCCCATTCTCGCCCAGAGACGAGGAAATCACAAGCGTGTCATTCCCATGAGGAAGGCCCCGGTCTCGCGACCGGGGCCCTCCGACCCGTACGGGTCTGCTCAGAAGAGCGTCACGCCTCGCTCATGGCCTGCTTGACCTGCTGTCCCTTGGCGGCGTAGTAGGCGGCGCGAGCGGCGTCCCGGCGAGCCTGCTCCGCGTAACCGGCCTCGAGCACATCCTGCGGCACCTCGACGTTCGGGACGTCCTGGGTGCCGTGGTACTTCTCGATGTAGGCGTCGAGCTCGGGGCCCGAGGTCCACGAGGTGATGAGGCAGTAGCGCGGCTCGGTGCCGACGTGGGTGGCGGCGTGCCACAGACGCTGCGTGTCGACGATCAGCTGCGCGCCGGCCGGCAGAGCGATGCGGTACTCGATGCTCGGGTCGGTGCGGTTCTCGCGCAGGACGAAGAAGCTGTCCTTGTCATCGGTGAGGTTGAAGAACCCGCGGACGACCCAGCCGGTGCCATCGGGGTTCAGCCGGTTGTTGTCGTCCTGGTGCAGGTTGTAGAGGCACTCCCCGTACGGCGTCGGCTGCAGCTCGATGACGCGGCAACGGCCCACGTTCGCACCGGGCTCCTGAGCGCGGCGCGTCAGGTTCGGGGCCTTGGCGGTCTGCGAGTCGATCCAGACGCCGTCCTTGTCGGTGCGCGGCGGCTTGTGGTTCCAGAAGCCGTTGCACTCGATCTCACCCTTGGCGCTCGCGAGCGGCGCGAACCGGGTGTCGCCGGACGACTTCCAGTCGTTGTACTCGATGTCGAGCCACTCCTTGGGGTCGAGCTCCTGGTTGTAGCTGTCGAGCACGACGAAGCCCTTGTCTTCGAGCGCCTTGGACTTGATGTATCCCATGATCTGAGTCATGTCCTCTCATCGGGGGCCAGCACGTTTTAACAGGCCCTGATAAGGCAAGCCTAACAGCGGGCCGCGGAGCGCCAGCCGAGGGCCGCCGTGAATAAGCGAATAGACTGAATCGGGCGCCTGGCGACTCCACGGCGGCCGGCGTCATGGGAGGGCGAGACATCAGCATGAGCACTGCGACCAACGTCGAGGCGACAGCTGTCAACACGATCGAATGGCTCGCAGCGGACTCCACCACCATCGTCGTACCGGTGTACCAGCGGCAGTATCGCTGGGACATCGGCGGATGCGAGCGGCTGCTCGCCGACGTTCGCGCGGTCGCTGCCGAGGACGATTCGCACCGGCATTTCCTCGGCTCGATCCTCTCGGCAGCGGATGACTCGGATGCCGACACCGACCTCGTACTCATCGACGGGCAGCAGCGCATCACCACACTGATGCTGCTCGTCGCCGCCTTGCAGCACGCCGTGCGCGACAGCGACCCCGCGCTCGCGGCGGAGCTCGCCCGCGTGCTGGTGCGGCCCGACGATGCCGACCGCACCAAGCTCCGACCGCACGACGCCTGGGCGGACCTGTACGAGTCGGTCGTGCTCGAGCGCGGCGACAGCACCGAACGCGAGTCGAGGTTCGACGACAACTACGCGTTCTTCCGCAGCCAGGTGCACGCCGACGAGGCAGCGGCCATCTGGCGCGGACTGCGACGGCTCGAGCACGTGTCGATCACGCTCGGTTCGGGCGCGAACGCGCAGCAGATCTTCGAGAGCCTGAACTCGACGGGCGAGCCGCTTCGCGACCACGAGCTCATCCACAACTACATCCTCATGGGCCTCACGCACGCCGAGCAGCTCGACGTCGAAGCGCGATTCTGGCTTCCGATCGAGCGGCACACGGGCGAGACGATCGGCGCCTTCTGGCGCCACTACCTCGTCATGACGACCGGAAGGGAAGTCGCGGCCAACGGCGAGCACGGGGTCTACAGCGCGTTCCGGCACTCTTTCCCACGTGTCGACGTCGAGCACCTGCAGGCGGATGCCGAGGTCTGGCGCCACTACGCCGAGATCTACGGCATCCTGCTCGATCCCTCGCTCGAGAGCGATCCCGAGATCGCCAGGCAGCTGCAGTTCGTCAACACTTTCGGACGCGCGGCGTATCCGCTCGTGCTGAGCGCCTACAGCGACCACGCGCGCGGCCTGATCCCCCGCGACCAGCTGATCCTCACCCTGGAGCGGATCCAGGCGATGTACCTGCGGCGCACCCTCGTGAACCTTCCGAACGAGCGCCTCGTGGCACGGCTGGTCCGGGCGCGCGCGCTCGGCCCTGAGGCACTCGAGCGGGCCTTCGCGCGCATCACACCCTCGGACGAGCGGGTGAGCGCGGTGCTCAAGTACAGCGAGCTCCCCCACCCCGCGTACGTGCTCGGCCGCCTCGAAGGCGTCGACGACACCGCCGATTTCGACGTCGAGCACATCGTCCCGACCGTCCCGAGCGACAGCTGGTCGGGCGACGGCGTGCGCGAGTGGATCGACTACTCCGACGACGAGCGGAACGCGCACCGCGCCCTCGCCCCGACGCTGGGCAACCTCACCCTGCTGGAGCAGGCGCTGTCGGAGCGGTACTTCGGCGAGTCCTACCCGGTCAAGCGCGACTCCGCGTACGCCGGGAGCACCGTGACCGAGACGGCGGAGCTGCAGCAGACCGAGACCTGGGGAACAGCGGCCATCTCGCACCGCACGGTGCGCCTCACCGCCGAGCTGCTGCGGATCTGGGCGCGACCGGCGCTGCCCGAGATCGACGACGACGGACTGACTCCGATCCTCGACGCCGTGCGGCGCCGCGGCTGGCCCGCAGGATGGGAGCGCGAGTTCGAGTACGTCGAGTACCGGGGCGAGCGCTGGGAGGTGTACGACGTCAAGCACCTCTTCAACCGGGTCTTCCGCCGCGCCTGGACCGACACCCGCGACGCGGCAGTCTCGTACTGTGCGGCGCACGGCGGACCGATCTACGATCAGACCGCATGGAAGGGCCAGTGGGACCAGCTCGACGACACCCACCACCTCTACATGGGCTGGGACTCCAATTACATGATGAGCGCCGTCCAGGGCGTGCTCCAGGAGGCGGTCATCGCCTCGGAGGTCTTCGTGAAGTACTCCTACATCGGGAACGTGATGTGACATGACCGGCACCACCACCATCCACCGCCTGCTCGACCTCGCGATCGAGGAGCACACCCTGCCCGTCCCGCTCGTGTGGGACGATCCGGCCGACACCCGCACGATCGACATCTTCGCGCGGGTGGTGACCAGGGACGGCGGGGATTCGCTCCCCTACCTCGTCTATCTCCAGGGCGGACCGGGGCACGAGGCTCCGCGACCGTTCCACTCGTCGACCGCGCCGGCCTGGCTCGATGAGGCGCTCGCCCACTATCGAGTGGTGATGCTGGATCAACGTGGCACGGGGTTGTCGACGCCGGTCGGAGACGACGACCTGAGCCGGGGCTCATCCGTCGTCGCCGAGTACCTCACCCACCTCCGCGCCGACGCGATCGTCCGTGACTGCGAGGCGATGCGCGAGCATCTGGGCGCCATCACCTGGAGCGTGCTCGGACAGTCGTTCGGCGGGTTCACGACGCTCGCCTATCTCTCGACCGACGCGAGCTCGCTCGCCGACGTGTTCATCACCGGCGGACTCAGCGCGGTCGGACGACACCCCGACGACGTCTACGCGCTCTGCTACGACAAGATGCGCGAGGCCTCGGAGCGCTACTACCGCCGGTTCCCTGAGCACCGCGACCGCATGCGCCGCCTGGTCGATCATGCCGACGCAGGAGAGATCGTCCTTCCCGACGGCGAGGTCGTGTCCCGTTCACGCCTGCGTTCCGTGGGCTCGGCGCTCGGCATGAACGAGGGATGGCAGACGCTCTGGTCGCTCCTCGAGCGCGATCACCGCTCCAACGCCTTCCGCTACGACCTCATGAACGCGATGCCGTACGGGGGCCGCAACCCCCTCTACTTCGTCTTCCACGAGTCGAGCTACGCCGACGGACATGCGACGCGGTGGTCGGCGGAGCGCACCGAGCCGGACGACTTCCGCGATGACGTCACGCTCTTCACCGGCGAGCACATCCGCCGCGAGTGGACGGAGACCGTCCCGGCGTTCCAGCCGTGGCGCGAGGTCGCGCTGGAGCTCGCCGAGTTCGAGTGGCCGCGCCTGTACGACCGCGTGGCCATCGAGACCTCCGGCACCACGGGCGCCGCCGCCGTCTACGCGAACGACGTGTACGTGCCGCTGGAGTTCTCGCTCGAGACAGGTCGGCTGCTTCCGGGCGTCGAGCTCTGGGTGACGAGCGAGCACGAGCACAACGGCCTGCGCTCGGGTCCGGTGCTCACGCACCTGATCGACCTGGCCCACGGCCGGCGCATCCGCTGAGATCATCCCACGGGCGGATGTCGCTGACCGCGAGGTCGCCTAGCCTGGTTCCATGGCCGAGACGGTAGGGATGCTTCTGACGATCGCGATCGTTCTCCTGGTCGTGATCGCCATCGTCGTCGTGATCGTGGCCGTCTACTCGCGGATGCCCCTCGAGCGGAAGTACGAGGGCCCGGGCGGAGGGCTCGGCGGTTCCTTCGACGCCGTCTGGATGCCGTCCGCGCACGACGCCGGCGTCGAGCGCGACCGTCAGACGAAGCGCACGGCACCGGCTCCCGTCGCGGGAGACCCGCCCGAGGGCATCCGCGGCGACCGCATCACGCTCGATCTCTGACAGGGCGACCGCCGGTTCGGCGCCCCGAACACGACGAAGGCCCCGGTTCCGAGGAACCGGGGCCTTCGTCGTGGCGATGTCGTTACTTCGATGAGCCGCCGAAGCCCTTGAAGCGCTGGTTGAACTTCTCGACGCGACCGGCCGAGTCCATGATGCGCTGCTTGCCCGTGTAGAACGGGTGCGAGGCCGAGGAGATCTCGACGTCGATCACCGGGTACTCCACGCCGTCCAGCTCGACGGTCTTGTCGCTGGTCACGGTCGAACGGGTGAGGAAGGTCTCGCCCGATCCGAGGTCGCGGAACACGACGGCCTTGTACTCGGGGTGGATGTCAGTCTTCATGGGATTCCTTAGCTACTGCCCTGGATTGTGCCAGGGACGAGGGAAGTCTGCGGTGCCGAATGCACCAAGGATCAATTCTAACAGGAGTTGCGCGTGCTCGGTGACCGGTCGATCAGGATGCCGCGCGGGCCGAGTAGCGGCCGTCCTCGCTGCTCAGGGCGATCGGCATGCCAAAGGTCTCGCCGAGGGCTTCGGCTGTCAGCGTCTCGGCGATCGGCCCCGCCGCGACGACCGACCCGTCGCGGATCAGCAGCACGTGCGTGAAGCCGACGGGGATCTCCTCGACGTGGTGGGTGACCATGAGCATCGCCGGGGTGGTCGGCGACGACGCGTAGCCGCTGAGCAGCGCGAGCAGCTCCTCGCGGGAGCCCAGGTCGAGCGACGCCGTCGGCTCGTCGAGCAGCAGCAGCTCGGGGTCGGTCATGACGGCACGCGCGATCTGGACGCGCTTCTGCTCTCCGTCGCTGAGGGTTCCGAACGTGCGGTCCGCCAGGTGGTCGAGCCGCCAGTCGCCGAGCACCCGCAGGGCCCGGCGCTCGTCGATGTCCTCGTAGCTCTCGTTCCAGCGTCCGAGCACCGAGTACGCCGCCGTGAGCACGGTGTTGAGCACGGTCTCGTCGCGGGGCACGCGCTTCGCCATCGCCGACGATGCGAAGCCGATGCGCGGGCGCACCTCGAAAACATCCGTCCGCCCGAGGGTCTCTCCCAGCACCGTCACGGTCCCCGAGGTCGGGTGCATGAGAGTGTCGGCGAGCTGCAGCAGCGTGGTCTTGCCTGCGCCGTTCGGTCCGAGGATCACCCACCGCTGATCGTCGGCGACCTGCCAGGTCACGTGATCGATGATGTTGCGCCCCTCGCGGCGCACGACGACGTCGGTGAATTCCAGAGCGCTCGACATGCCCTCCAGCCTATCGGCTCAGGCGGTCAGCTCCGCGTAGAGGGCGCGCGTGGTGTCGGCGATCGCGGCCCAGCTGAAGTCGGTCCGAGCGCGCTCGCGTCCGGCGTCGCCGTACTCCCGTGCACGTGCCGGATCCGTCGCCACCTCGGTGAGCACCGCGGCCAGGTCGGACACGAAGCGATCGGGGTCGACCGGCGTGCCGGTGCCGTCCTGCACCTGGTCGATCGGGACGAGCCGGCCCGTCACTCCGTCTGCGACGACCTCGGGGATGCCGCCGGTCGCGGTGCCGACGACGGCGGCGCCGCACGCCATGGCCTCGAGATTGACGATGCCCAGGGGCTCGTACACGGAGGGGCAGACGAAGGTCGTCGCGGCGGTGAGGATCGCAGAGAGCTCCTCGCGCGGCAGCATCCGCTCGATCCACACCACGCCCTCGCGCGTCTGCTGCAGCAGACGCACCCCCTCCTGCACCTCCGCCATGATCTCCGGTGTGTCCGGCGCGCCCGCGCACAGGATCAGCTGCACCTCGGGCGGGAGCAGTGCCGCAGCGCGGAGCAGGTACGGGAGGCCCTTCTGTCGGGTGATGCGCCCGACGAACACGACCGACGGACGGGTCGGGTCCATTCCGATCGACTGCAGGAACGCGTCGTTCTGCACGGGGTGCCACTTGTCGACGTCGATGCCGTTGTGGATCACCCGAACACGGGTCGGGTCGACGGCCGGGTAGCTGCGGAGGATGTCGGCGCGCATCCCCGCGCTGACCGCGATGACGGCGGCGGCGTTCTCGTAGGCGAGCTTCTCGATGCCGCTCGACACCGCGTACCCGCCACCGAGCTGCTCGGCCTTCCAGGGGCGCAGCGGCTCGAGGCTGTGCGCCGTGAGCACGTGCGGGATGCCGTGCAGCTGCGAGGCGAGGTGTCCCGCGAAGTTCGCGTACCAGGTGTGGCTGTGCACGACGTCGGCGTCGGAGATGGCCGCCACGATCTCGAGATCGGTGCCGAGGGTCTGCAGGGCCGGGTTCGCCGAGGCCAGGCCAGACGGGGTTCGGTAGGCGAAGGTCCCCTGCTCGTCACGCTCCCCGCCGAACGCGCGGACACGCACGTCGACGTCGCGCCGCAGCGCGGTCACGAGCTCCGCGACGTGCACGCCGGCACCTCCGTAGATCTCCGGCGGGTATTCCTTCGTGATCATTTCGACGCGCATGCCTAGACGCTAGTGACTCACTTGTCCAGATGCTAGTTGCCTGAGCCGAACGGCATCTATGGTGGGTGCATGTCAGCACCAAAGAAGGTCTTCGGGATCATCCTCGCCGGTGGCGAAGGCAAGCGGCTCATGCCGCTCACGGCCGATCGCGCGAAACCCGCCGTGCCGTTCGGCGGGCAGTACCGTCTGATCGACTTCGCGATCTCGAATCTGATCAACTCCGGCCTGCGCCAGATCGTGGTGCTGACGCAGTACAAGTCGCACAGTCTCGACCGGCACATCTCGCAGACCTGGCGCATGTCGGCTCTTCTCGACTCCTACGTCGCATCGGTGCCCGCGCAGCAGCGTCTCGGCAAGCGGTGGTTCTCCGGATCGGCCGACGCGATCCTGCAGAGCATGAACCTCCTCAACGACGAGAAGCCGGACATCGTCGTCGTGATCGGCGCCGACCACGTCTACCGGATGGACTTCCGGCAGATGCTCGATGCGCACATCGAATCCGGCGCGAAGGCGACCGTGGCCGGCATCCGCCAGCCGCTCGCGATGGCGTCGCAGTTCGGCGTGATCGACGCCGACACCGAGACCGGACGCATCAAGCAGTTCCTCGAGAAGCCGACCGATGCGACGGGTCTTGAGGACTCCCCGCACGAGGTGCTGGCATCGATGGGTAACTACATCTTCGACGCGGATGCGCTGATCGCGGCCGTCGAGGCGGACGGCGAGTCCCCCACCTCCGGGCACGACATGGGCGGCGACATCGTCCCCTACTTCGTCGACCGCGGCGAGGCCGGCTACTACGACATGAAGCAGAACGAGGTCCCCGGCTCCTCGCCGCGCGACCGCTCCTACTGGCGCGACGTGGGTACGATCGACTCCTTCTACGACGCGCACCGCGATCTCATCGCGACGCTGCCGATCTTCAACCTGTACAACATGGAGTGGCCGATCCACTCGCAGGCGGTCAACTCGCCGCCCGCGAAGTTCGTGCGCGACTCGGTGGGCCGCATCGGCAACGCGATCGACTCGATCGTCTCGCTCGGGTCCGTTCTGTCAGGCACGCACCTGGAGCGCAGCGTCGTCGGCCCGTGGACCCTCGCCGGCGGCGGGTCGACGATCACGGACTCCGTGGTCTTCGATCACGTGCAGGTCGGCGCTGGCTCCCGGGTGCATCGAGCGATCCTCGACAAGAACGTCGTCCTCGCCGACGGCGCCACGGTGGGGGTGGATCGCGAACGCGACCTCGCCCGCGGCTTCACGGTCACCGATTCCGGCATCACCGTGGTGGGCAAGGGCGTCTTCATCGATCGATGACGCACTCTGACGCCCGGCGCGGATCGGGCTGCCGCGCTCGGTAGGCTCGTCGAGTGACCGCAGCGCGCTTCCTCGTCGTTCTCGATGCCGATTCCACGCTCATCCGCAATGAGGTGATCGAGCTGATCGCCGACGAGGCCGGACGCCGTGCCGAGGTGCAGGCCGCGACCGAGGCGGCGATGCGCGGTGAGGTGGACTTCGCGGCCAGTCTGCGCTCCCGGGTCGCCGCGCTCGAGGACGTCCCCGTGGCACGACTCGAGCGGGTGCGGGCGCGCGTCGAGCCGACACCCGGCGTGCACGAGCTGACGGCTGCCGTGCACGCGCGCGGCGGCGTCGTGGGCGTCGTGTCCGGTGGCTTCCACGAGATCCTCGACCACATCGCTCCGCAGCTCGGCGTCGACCGCTGGCGCGCCAACCGCCTCGCGGTGGCCGATGACGCGCTGTCGGGGGTCGTCGACGGCGAGATCGTGGATGCCGCGGCCAAGGCCGCGTCGTTGCAGGAGTGGGCCGACGAGCTCGGCGTCCGCCGTCACGCGACGATCGCGATCGGCGACGGCGCGAACGACCTGCTGATGATGGGCGTCGCAGGGCTCGGACTCGCCTTCAACGCGAAGCCCGCGGTGCGCGCCGCGGCGAGCCTCGTGATCGGGCCGCAAGACCTCTCCGAGGTCATCCCGCTGCTGCCGTAGCGGATGTCGGAGGCCCGGTCTATCGTCGGGCCATGGACATCATCCTCATCCCCGGGCTGTGGCTCGACGCCTCGAGCTGGAATGACGTGACAGCCGACCTCGAGCGCGCCGGTCACCGCGTGCGCGCGCTCACCATGCCGGGAGTCGGCGCTCCGGCATCGGAGTCCGCCGACATCGGCATCGCCGACTGGGTCAGCGCTGGCGTCGCCGCGGTCGATGAGATCGACGGACCGGTCGTGGTCGTCGGGCACAGCGGCGGCGGGAACGTCGCCTGGGGCGTCGCGGACGCTCGGCCCGACGCCGTCTCCCGCGTGATCTTCGTCGACACCGTTCCGCCGCCGTCGGGTTTCGGCATCAGCGAGTTCGAGGTCGTCGACGGGGTCGTCCTCTTCCCCGGCTGGGACAGCTTCGACGCCGAGGATGTGGCGGACCTCGACGACGAGACGCGAGCCCGCACGGCTCCGCTGACGAAGAGCGTCCCGGCGCAAGTGCCGACGGATGACATCGTCCTCGAGGGCGGTCGGCACCGCGTGCCGGCGACGCTGCTGATGGGCGGTCTCGATCAGCCGTCGCTGGAATCGCGGCTGCAGAACTGGGGGCCCTACGCCGACGAGTTCCGCGCGATCGACGACGTCGAGGTCGTGAAGATCGGCTCCGGCCACTGGCCGCAGTTCTCCGTGCCGGGGCGACTCGCTGCCCTCATCGACGCCGCGGCCACGCGCAACGGGTGACGCCCTGCCGCGTCAGTGCCCCATACCGAGTCCGCCGTCGACGGGGATCACCGCGCCGGAGATGTAGCCCGCATCGTCGCCGGCGAGCCAGGTGACGACACCGGCGACCTCGTCGGGCGTCGCGAAGCGACCGGCGGGGATGCTCGCCTTGTACTGCTTCTGGGTGTCCTCGGGCAGTTCCGCGGTCATGTCGGTCTCGATGAAGCCGGGTGCGACGACGTTGGCGGTGATCCCCCGTCCGCCCAGCTCGCGGGTGAGCGAACGGGCGAACCCGACCAGCGCGCTCTTCGAGGCCGAGTAGTTGACCTGTCCGGCCGAGCCGAGCAGTCCGACCACGCTGGAGATGAGGATGACGCGGCCGAAGCGCGCGCGCAGCATGCCCTTCGACGCCCGCTTGACCACGCGGAAGGTCCCGCCGAGATTGGTGGCGACGACGCTGTCGAAGTCGTCTTCGCTCATGCGCAGCAGGAGGGTGTCCTTCGTGATCCCGGCGTTCGCGACGACGATCTCGACCGGGCCGAGCTGCTGCTCGACCTCGGTGAACGCGGCATCGAGGGCCGCGGCATCCGTCACGTCCGCGCGCACGGTGAGCGTGCCTTCCGGACCCTCGCCGCTGCGGGCGGTGACGGCGACGCGATAACCGTCACGGACGAACCTCTCGGCGATGGCGCGGCCGATGCCGCGGTTTCCGCCGGTGACGAGGACGACGCGATCAGTACTCATTTCCCACTCCAGATCTGGCCGCGCAGGATCGACGGCCGGGTCGCCATCGATCCTATCCGCCGCTCCTCGTCGGGAATGGCTGCATGTTTGACAGAACCACGGTGCGACTGGAACGCTGAACGCGACGAAAGGCATGCCCGTGAGCGACGACAACCACCCCTCCGGCGTACAGCCGACTCCCCCGCCGCCTCCTGCGGCTCCACCGGCGCAGCCTTATCAGCCGCCGCAGCCCTACGGAGCAGCGCCCTCGTACCCACAGGCTCCTTCGTATCCGCAGGCTCCCGCCTACCCGCAGGCTCCCGCCTATCCGTCCTCGACTCCTCCGGCGCAGGCGTACCCGGGTTCGGCGCCGACGGCGGGCGGAGTGCAGCCCTACGGCGCTCCGCCGCAGCAGTACGGATCCGTGTATCCGGCTTCGATCTATCCGGCGTCGCGCCCGACCAGCGGACTTGCGATCACGTCGCTCGTCTGCGGCATCGCAGGCGTGGTCTTCGGCACCTTCCTGTTCTGGCTCTTCCTGCCGTTTATCGCCTCCGGCGTGGCGATCGTCACCGGCCACATCGCGCTGCGCAAGACCAAGTCGGACCCGAATGTCGGCGGTCGCGGCATGGCCTTTGCCGGGCTGATCATGGGGTACATCATGGTCGGGATCCAGCTGATCGTCGCTGCCGTGTTCATCTTCGGCTTCCTCTTCATGGGGGCGTTCACGCTGCCTTTCGTCTTCTCGTCCTGACCGCCGCGGTCGAGGCGTTCTTCGTGCCGTCCTCGGCGCGCCGTCGACCGCGCAGCGGCGTAGGCTGGACTCATCGTGAAGAACAAGCGACTGGTCCCCGCTGTCACCTCCCTGCCGCAGGCGCCGCAGGCCGAGGCGGACCACCGCGTGCGCCGGTACGCCATCACGATGACGATCCGCATCGTCTGCTTCGCGTTGATGATGTTCGTGCAGCCCTACGGCTGGTACACGTGGGTCTTCGCGCTGGCGGCGGCAGTGCTCCCCTACATCGCTGTCGTGTTCGCGAACGCCGGCAGCGACAGCACCGAGACGACGGCGGAGTCGCCCGTGCAGGAGCTGGAGGCCCCGGCTCCCCCGCCGACAGTGGTCGAAGAGAGCACCTCGGACCCGTTGGTGATCACGATCCACGAGCGCCGCAAGGGCGACGCGTGAGCGAACTGCAGTGCTCGCGCGCCGGGTGCCGGGACGCGGCGATCGCTCAAGTGGTGTGGCGCAATCCCCGCATCCACGCCGCCGATCGCGAGAAGATCTGGCTGGCGTGCGCCGAGCACGTGGAGTTCCTTCGCGACTACCTCGCCGCTCGCGACTTTCCGGTGACCGTGCGAGACGGGGTGCCCTCATGAGCGCGCGGATGCTGCGATGGACCGTGTACGTGCTGATCGCCATCGGCTTCGCCGTGGCCTGCGCGTTCCTGTCGAACTGGCAGTTCGAGCGGAACGAGTCCCGCGCCGAGCAGATCGCGCTCGTCGAGAAGAACTACGACGCCGAGCCTGTCCCTCTCGCTGACCTCATCGGCACCGACGGCGAGCTCGACCGGGGCGATGTGTGGCATCCGGTCGTCCTCCGCGGCGAGTACCTGGCCGACGAGCAGCTCCTCGCTCGCAACCGCCCGCACGGCGGCACGAGCGCCTACGAGGTGCTCGTGCCCTTCCGCGACGTCGACGGCCGCGTCCTCATCGTCGATCGCGGGTGGGTCCCGCCGGGCGAGGGCGACTCTCCCGACGCCGTCCCAGCGCCACCTGAGGGCCAGGTCGAGGTCGTGGTGCGTCTGCGGCCGAGCGAGCAGCTTCCCGCCTCGGGCCGTGGCGCGCCCGAGGGGCAGGTGCCGACGATCAACGTTCCGTCGATCGCCGAGATCGTGGGAGACGACGTCATCACGAGCGCATACGGCCAGCTCGTCAGCGAGGACCCGGCGGGCGCGGGCACACTGGGCGGTTTCGAATCCCCCACCGACGACCCCGGACCCCACCTGTCGTACGCGATCCAGTGGATCCTGTTCGCCCTCATGGGCTTCATCTTCATCGGGTACATCATCCGCACCGAGATCGTGAAGCATCGCGAAGAGGTCGAGGGGCGACCGGTGCCCGAGAAGAAGTCGCGCCGCCGCGATGCGGATGCCGACGTCGAGGACGAGCTGCTCGACGCGAACGTCTGACTGGTCGGCAGCCTGCTCAGTCGACGGTGACGGTGTGCGACCAGCCGGACCCGTCCGGCACGTACACAGCGCGGGTGTGACGTCGGCCTCGTGATCCCTGCCAGAACTCGATGCGTTCGGGAACGATGCGCCAGAGCACCCAGTCCCCCTCAGCGACGAGTGCCCGGGCGGCCGGTGACCGAGCGGCGAGATCGGCGGCGCTCTCCTGCACTGTCGCCTCCTCGACGCGACCGCGCACCCGCACGGCGCGCACCTGCGGCTGCCACCAGAAGTTCAGCGCTGCGGCCGGGGCGGCATCGAGCTGCGCTCCCTTCCGTGACGACCGCGTGCTCGCGATCGCCCATCCGCGCTCGTCGACGCGCTTGAGGATGAGGGTGCGCGCATCCGGCATGCCCTCGGCATCCACCGTCGCGAGCGTCGCGGTGTGCGGCTCGGGAACCGCCGCGGCATCCGCCGCCGCCAGCCACTCGGCGAAGAGCACCGCCGGGTCGTCGGGCAGCGCCTCGAGATCCCACTCAGGTGCGTCGCCGGTGAGGGCGTGCCTGCCGCGCAGCCCGTCGTTGAGCGCGGTGCCGGGAGTCGAGTCGTCGTGGGTCACGTCTCGAGCCTAAGACACCCGGACCGACGCCCGCGGAGCGGATCAGGCCAGCTCGATGAGCTCCTGGTACTCCTGGTTCCAGATGTCTTCGACGCCGTCAGGCAGGATGAGCACTCGCTCGGGGTTGAGCGACTGCACTGCTCCCGGGTCGTGGGAGACGAGCACCACCGCGCCTTCGTAGTGCGCCAGAGCGCCCAGGATCTCCTCGCGCGATGCGGGGTCGAGGTTGTTCGTCGGCTCGTCGAGCAGCAGCAGATTCGCGGACGACACGACGAGCGTCGCGAGCGACAGTCGTGTCTTCTCGCCACCCGAGAGCACGCCGGCGGGCTTGAGCACGTCGTCACCGGTGAACAGGAACGAGCCGAGCACCTTGCGCGCCTCGGTCTCGGTGATGTGCGGCGCGGCAGAGACCATGTTCTCGAGCACCGACCGGTTCACGTCGAGGTTCTCGTGCTCTTGGGCGTAGTAGCCGACCTTCAGGCCGTGCCCCGGCTCGAGCTGCCCGGTGTCTGGCTGGTCGACGCCGGCGAGCATGCGCAGCAGCGTGGTCTTGCCCGCGCCGTTGAGGCCGAGCACGACGACCTTCGAGCCGCGGTCGATCGCGAGGTCGACGTCGGTGAAGATCTCCAGCGAGCCGTAGGACTTCGACAGCCCGGAGGCCATGAGCGGCGTCTTGCCGCAGGGTGCCGGTTTCGGGAAGCGCAGCTTCGCGACGCGATCCTCCTGACGGACGTCGTCGAGTCCTGCGAGGAGCTTCTCGGCACGGGCGATCATCTGGTGCGCGGCGGCGGCCTTCGACGCCTTCGCACCGAAGCGCGCGGCCTGCTGCTGCAGGGTCGTCGCCTTCTTCTCGGCGTTCGCGCGCTCCTTCTTACGGCGCTCCTCGTCGGCGGCGCGCTGACGGAGGTAGTTCTTCCAGTTCATGTTGTACGCGTCGATGACCTGCCGGTTCGCATCGAGGTAGAACACCCGGTTGACGGTCTCGCCCACGAGCTCGACGTCGTGACTGATGACGATCAGTCCGCCCTTGTAGTTCTTGAGGAACTCGCGCAGCCAGACGACGCTGTCGGCGTCGAGGTGGTTGGTCGGCTCGTCGAGGATCATGGTCTCGGCATCCGAGAAGAGGATGCGCGCCAGCTCGATGCGACGACGCTGACCTCCGGAGAGGGTCTTCAGCGGCTGGTCGAGGATGCGGTCGGGCAGCGAGAGGTTGTTGGCGATCGATGCCGCCTCGGCCTCGGCGGCGTATCCGCCCTGGCCCTCGAACTGCTCGGTCAGCCGCGCATAGCGCTTCATGGCCTTGTCGGCCACGGCGGGGTCGTCCGATCCCATCGCCACAGTCGCCTCCGCCATGCCGAGCGCGAGACTGCCGAGCCCGCGGGCGTCGAGGATGCGGGTGCGCGCGAGCATCTCCGGGTCGCCGGAGCGCGGGTCCTGCGGCAGGTAGCCCAGTTCGCCCGAGCGCGTCACGTTCCCGCCCGACGGCAGCACGTCTCCGGCCAGCACCTTGGTGAGCGTCGTCTTGCCGGCTCCATTGCGGCCGACGAGTCCGATCTTGTCGCCGTCGCTGACGCGGAACGACACGTTCTCCATGAGGAGACGTGCGCCCACGCGGATCTCGAGGTCGTGCACGGCGAGCACAGCGGATGTCCGTTCGTCAGAGGGGAGGGCGGCCGAGCGGCCAGCCTCCCAGTATAGATCGCCGAGCTGAGAGCACCCGCCGCGTCGCGATCTCACTCTCCTGGGTGATGCGGACGATACCGCGGAGTGATGACCGCGCCCCGCCCGGCTTCCTAGCCTTCTCGGGTGGACGTCATCAACGAGCTCATCCTGCAGACCGTCGCCTCTCCCTGGCTGTACGTCGTGCTGTTCGCCGTCACCGTGATCGACGGGTTCTTCCCGCCCGTACCGAGTGAGACGGTGCTGGTCGCGGCGGCCGCGGTCGCGGCATCCACAGGAAAATGGTGGATGCTGGTGCCGCTCGGCCTCATCGCGGCGATCGGCGCCGCGATCGGCGACAACATCGCGTTCGCGATCGGGCGCTCGATGGGCACGACGCGGTGGGCGTGGATGCGGCGACCTCGAGTGGCCGCCGCCTTCGCCCACGCTGAGAGGGCGCTCGACCGGCGCAGCGCCTCACTGATCCTCGGCGCTCGGTACATCCCGGTCGGCCGCGTGGCGGTGAACATGTCGGCGGGTGCGCTCGGTTTCGGGTGGCGGCGCTTCCTGCCGCTGAGCCTGATCGCCGGCGTGAGCTGGAGCACGCTCAGTCTCGCCATCGGTCTCATCGCGGGCAGCTGGGTGAAGGACCAGCCGTTGGCGAGCGCCGGCATCGGAATCGTGATCGCCCTCACCCTCGGCCTCATGATCGACCGGGTCACGGCGGCCCGTCGTCGGCGCGTGCCGGTCGCGCACCTGGCAGGATGACTGTCATGGCACGGGATCGGCAGCGCAAAGAGCGCCCGCGTCTCACCCGCAGCGCGGTGATTCTGTCACTGCTGTGCGCCGCGTCGATCACGCTGTATGCGACGCTCGTGCCGCTCGCAGCCGTCCTCTACGGCACTCCCCTGCCGCTCGCGTTCATCCTGGCCGCCGCGCTCTGCGGCGCACCGCTCCTCGCCGTCACCCGGCCGCGGTGGGCGATCGTGGCGTTCACGGGAGCATCGTTCGTTCTGCCGCTGCTCGTGCCGGCGGAGCTCGCGACCGAGGCACCGTGGCCCTGGTCGGTCCCGGCGCTCCTCGCATTCGTGCTCACCGTCGGCGTGGTCACGTTCCGCCACGGCGCCCGACTCGGGGCGTTCCCGCTCGTGATCGGCGCGCTCGCCTCGCTCACCGCCCCGATGCTGCGTTCCGACGTCGTCTCCAGCGGCGCCGCGGCGGCGAACGTCACGGCGAACCTCGTCGTCACCGCATCCGTCGCCACCGCCGCCTATCTCATCTCCACCCTCATCGCTGGTCGCCTCCGCGTCGCCGCCGAGCTCACGAGGGAGCGGGAGCACTCGGCCCTCGAGGAATCGCGACGAGCCCTCGTGGAGGAGCGCACACGCATCGCACGCGAGCTGCACGACGTGATCGCCCACAGCATGTCGGTGATCCAGGTGCAGTCGTCGACCGCCCGCTACCGTCTGACCGACCTCGACGAGGCGGCGATCGCGGAGTTCGAGAGCATCGCGGCCACCGCGCGCTCGTCGTTGACCGAGATGCGCCGGATGCTGGGTGTGCTCCGCACCGAGGATCAGACCGTCGATCTCGCGCCGCAGCAGCGCATCGACGACATCCCGACCCTCGTCGACACGATCCGCCGCGCCGGGGTGACGGTCGGTCTGGAGATCACGGGTCCGGTCACCGACGCGCCGTCGGCCGTGCAGATCGCGACATACCGGATCACCCAGGAGGCGCTGAGCAACGCGGTGCGGCACGCGCACGGGGCTGCCGCGACGGTGCGCATCCAGGCGGACGCTGCCGCCATCAGCATCCGGGTCCGCAACTCGCCGCCCGAAGAGGTCACCGAATCCCGAGGCTCAGGTCACGGCCTGCGCGGCATGCGGGAGCGCGTCGAGCTGCTGGGCGGGACCTTCATCGCGTCCCCGACCGCCGAGGGAGGCTGGGAGGTCGCGGCGTCCCTGCCCTTCTCTCCTTCGGTCCCTCTTCCTTCCTCCGCCCCCGACTCCCAGGAGACCTCGTGACCGTATCCGTCCTGATCGCCGACGACCAGGCCATGGTGCGAGCGGGCTTCGCCGCCCTGCTGGATGCGCACGAAGGGATCCGCGTCCTCGGACAGTCCGCGACGGGCGCGGAAGCCGTGACGATGGCCGCTCGGCTCGATCCCGATGTGATCCTCATGGACGTGCGGATGCCGGAGGTCGACGGCATCGAGGCGACCCGCCGCATCCTCGGGCCGACCTACCCCGCCGCGCATGTGCCCCGCATCCTCATGCTCACGACCTTCGACATCGACGACTACGTGTACGACGCTCTGGAGGCGGGAGCCAGCGGGTTCCTGCTCAAGGATGCGCTGCCGGAGGAGCTCGTGCACGCCGTCCGAGTGGTCGCCGCGGGCGATGCGCTGCTGGCACCGAGCGTCACCCGGCGCATGATCGAGCAGTTCGCGGGGCGCCGTCCGCGCGCGCCGCGCGCATCCACCGTCCTTGCGGAGTTGACCCATCGCGAGCGCGAGGTCCTCGTGCTGATCGGCAGGGGCCGGTCGAACTCCGAGATCGCGTCAGACCTGTTCATCGCCGAGCAGACGGTCAAGACCCACGTCGGCAAGGTGCTGTCGAAGCTCGGCCTCCGCGACCGCGTGCACGCGGTGATCCTCGCCTACGACACCGGACTCGTCGAACCGGCCTCCTGACTCCCACCCCGGTAGGGGGCGGAACGACACCCCGGTGTGATGCGGGCGGTGTCATCGGCTCCATACGCTCCTCGGACAGCTGATCCGAGGAGGACACATGGCCATCGTCGAGGCACCCCGTCTCACTGCACCACCCGCATCGCAGCCCGGCGGGCGGGACACCGGAATCGACCTGCTCCGCGCGCTCTGCGTGCTCGGTGTCGTGCTGCTGCACGCCATCATGGTCGGCGTCACCGTGACCGATACGGGCCCCGTCTTCGAGAACGCGAGCGAGGGTGCGTGGTGGATCGTCCCGGTGAGCTGGACGCTGCAGGTGATGCCGCTGTTCTTCGTGATCGGCGGTTTCGCCGGGTATCTCGCCCACCGCCGCGCCGCGAAGAGGGGAGGAACCGCCGCATCCTTCGTGGCGGGCCGCGTGCACCGGCTGTTGCGCCCGGCCGCCCTCACGGTCGGTGTGGTGGGAGTCCTGCTCGCCGTGCTGAGTCTGAACGGCGTTCCGGCCGACATCGTCGCCACCGCCGGCTTCCGCTTCGGTCAGCCGCTCTGGTTCCTCGGGGTGTTCCTGCTGTGCCAGGCCCTGCTGCCCGCTCTGGCCGCAGCGCATCGCCGTGCACCGGCGTTGACGCTCGCGGTGCTCGTGCTGGCGTCGATCGTCGTCGACGTGGCGCGCGCCATGACCGGGATCGACGGCATCGGCTTCCTCAACCTCGCGTTCGTCTGGCTCACCCTGCAGCAGCTCGGGTTCTTCCTCGCCGACGGCACGATCGGTCGTCTGCGTCGGAGCATCGTCGCCGCCACCGGCGGTGCTGCGCTCGTCGCGCTGATGGCGACTTTCGTCTCGGGCGTCTACTCCCCCGATCTCGTCGCGAACATCAACCCGCCGACCGGCGCGCTGCTTCTCGTGGGCACCGTGCACCTCAGCGCCGTCTCGCTGCTGCGCGAGCGCATCGCGCGGGTCAGCCGTCGTCGGACCCCCGCCGCGTTCTCGGCGTTCGTCAATCGCCGCACCATGACGATCTACCTCTGGCACATGCCGGTCCTGCTGACGATGGCGGGGCTGACGGCCCTCGCCGCGATGTTCACCGGGGTCTTGCCGTCGGAACCCGGCAGCGCTGTCTGGTGGATGGAGCGTCCGCTCTGGCTCGCGACCGCTCTCGCCGTCACCGCGCTCGTCGCCGTACTGCTCGGGCGGTTCGAGAACCGTGCGGCACCGGCGCCGACGACATCGCATCGGCGGCTGCGGTCCGCCCTCGTCGTCGCCATCGGCGCGGTCGTGCTGCTGCTGACGGCCGGCACCTCGATCCTCACGGCCGCCATCGCGGTGCTCGCGTTCGTTGCAGCCCTGCGGCTCGCGCGCCGCTCAGACGAGCCCTCGCGCCGCGAGGGCGTCGCCGACGTCGTCCGCGTGGCGTAGCGTGCGCACCAGCAACGGAACGATGCCGCGGATGCCGACCCGCGCGTTCCGCGCCCGCTGCGCGTCACGCAGATCGCTCGCGAAGCTGGCCACCACCGGAATCATCGTGATCACAAGGGAGATCGTCATCGCGACCGCGTCGACGTCGACACCCCAGCGCCGGAATGGTCGGAGGGCACGACGCAGAGTCGCCAGCAGATCTCCCATCCGGGTGGTGAGCGTGAGCAGGCTCGCGAGCAGGATGAGAGCGACGACGCGGCTCGTGCTCACCCACGCTGCCGTCGGCGACACGAAGACCCAGAGGAATCCGCCCAGCACGAGCACCAGCCACCGGAGACGCCAGACCTCCGCTGCGAGGACTCGCCACGGCATCCGCGCCAGGGCGTAGAGCGCGCATACGCCGACGAGCACACCCGACGACGCCCACACGTCGTGCGCGAACGCCGACACGGCGACCGCCACGACGGCGAGCCCCGCGAGCTTCGGTCCTGCCGGCAGTCGGTGCAGGATGCTGGTGCCGGGGCGGTAGAGCTGGATCACGCGCAGCTCCGGCGATAGTCGTCGATCACCGCGCCGGGCTGGCCGGATGCCACGACGCCCCCGTCGTCGAACAGCACCGCGTGGTCGCATCTCGCCGCAAGGTCGAGGTCGTGCGTGACGATGATCACCTGGGCATCCTGGGCCAGCAGGAGGTCGCCGATCCGCCGTGCGTTGCGAAGGTCGAGCAGGGTGGTCGGCTCGTCCGCCACGATCAGCGATGGCCTCGTGGCGAGCACGGAGGCCAGTGCCAGCAGCTGACGCTGGCCTCCCGACAGGGTCGAGACCGGGGCGTCGGCGTGGCCGGCGAGACCATGCTCACCGAGGATCGCTGCGATATGCTCCCGCGCCTCTGAGCGAGGGAGATCGCGCAGCGATAACAGGAGGTCCTCCGCGGGAGTCGGCATGAGGATCTGCGCCTGCGGATCGGTGAAGACGAATCCGACCTCGCGCCGCACGGCCCTGAGGTCTCGTTGCACGTCGACTCCGTGAACGAGCACCCGGCCGCTGGTCGGCGCGACCAGTCCGTTCAGGAGGCGTGCGAACGTCGACTTGCCCGAGCCGTTCGCGCCGATCACCGCCGTGCGCCGAGCGGAGAGGTCCAGCGTCACGTCACGCAGGATCCTCCGCCCCTCCCTGAGCACGGAGACCCCGTCGATCGAGACGCGGTCCGCGGCAGCCCCATCGACCGCGTGCGCGGGGTGGCCGACCTCAGACCGCACGCGACGGAGCGGTCGTCGTCGGTCGCAGCCCGAACGCCGGCGGGTAGGCGCGGCGCAGGGCGAGGACGAGCGCGGTGGCGGCGGCCGCCTTGAGGAGGTCTCCGGGCAGGAAGGCGAGACTCGAGAGCGCCGTGGGGACGAGATCCATACCGAGCACGAAAGCCTGCACGGGGATGCCGAACGCGTAGACGACGGTGATCCCGCCGACCACGACACCCAGCGCCGTGCGCCACCACGTGATCCGACCAGCGTGGACGATGAGACCGATCACGACGGCTCCGAAGACCCAGCCGACCAGATATCCCGCCGTCGGTCCGACGAGCACCCCGAGTCCGCCGCGGCCGCCGGCGAGGACGGGAAGACCCACGGCTGCGAGGACGAGGACGAGCATGACCGCGAGCGGAGCGCGGCGCGGGCCGAGCACGGCGCCGGCGAGCATCACTCCCAGCGTCTGGGCGGTGATCGGCACGCCCCCGGGGATCGGGATGGTGACGGAGCCGAGCACGACGATGAGCGCGGCGAAGACGGCGATGCGGGCGAGATCGCGGCCGATCTCGGGGCGGTGCGGGGTCATGGAACTCCTCCTGAACAGTGTTCACCTGAACGGTGTTCACTATAGTGAGGTCATGACTCCGCAGCACAACTCGGTGCGATACGACCGCGACAGCGTCGCGGACGTCGCTCTCGCGCTGCTCGACGAGGTCGGCCTGGCCGATCTCTCGATGCGGCGGATCGCAGCCCGCCTCGACGTGCAGCCGAGCGCGCTGTACTGGCACTTCGCCAGCAAGCAGGAGCTGCTCGCCGCGCTCAGCGATCGGATCACCGCCCCCGTCCGTGCTGCCGACGACGACGTTGTCGCCCTCGCTCGCCGCATCCGTGACGCACTGTTCACCTATCGCGACGGCGCGGAGCTGGTGCTCAGCACGTCCGCACTCGGGCTCGGATCGTCGCACGCGCAGTCCGCTCTCGAAGACGCGCTGAGGCGAGCGGATGCCGACGACCCGCCGAACCGGGCGCTCGCGCTGATGCACTTCATCCTGGGCCACGCGACCCTCGTCCAGCAGCGTATGCACGCGGACAGCTACGGCGCCGCATCGCCCGCTGCCGGCGACGACGCGACCGCGGGCCTCGACCGTGTCTTCGACCTCGGGATCGCGGCCCTGGCCGGCTCCGCGCGCTCCCGATCCGTCTCCTGAATCAGGAGCCCGAGGTCGTGGCCGGCTCTGCGGCCGGCTCCCCGCCGTGACCCAGCCGCAGGCCCGGGACGAGCGCGACGACGATCAGCACGATGCACAGCGCGAAGACCACCGGGAAGGCATCGACCCCACCCCCGAGTGTGGCGACCGACAAACCGGCGACCGCGATCACGATGGCCGCACCGGTGGAGTCCGAGATCGACAGGGCAGACGAGTTGAAGCCCTGGTTGCCCGGCTCGGAGTAGGCGAGCGTGAGCACGGTGAGCCGCGGATAGAGCAGCCCCATGCCTCCCCCGGCAAAGCCCCAGCCGATGACGACGAGTACCGGCGAGACAGCGCCGAGAGCGGCCAGGATGACCAGGATCATGGCGACGAAAAGCAGGGTGAGACTGAGCAGCGTGATGCGCAGGTTCCCGAGCCGTTCGCCGTACCGCCCTTGCAGCTGCGAGGCCCCGGCCCACGCGAAGGCGGCGAACATGAGCGCGAGCCCCGCCCACGTCGCGGTGAAGCCGTACCGCTCGATGAGGAGGTACGGGATGTAGGCCTCCGCGGCGAAGAACGTGCCGGCGACGATCCCCCGCATGAGCACGACACTCGGCAGACCGCGGCCGGCACGCAGGGTTCGACGTGGCAGCAGCGGCAGCACGGCGATGGCGATCACGGCGATCGCGCCCAGCGCGACCGGCCAGCCGAACGCGGCATCCATGTCGGCGCTGAACCCGACGACGACGGCGCACACCGCGACCACGACCGCCAGCGCCATCCGCACGACCAGCGCACGCCGGTTCTGCGGCTCGCCCTGCCCGAGGTCGAGTCCGCGTAGACGCACGGCGATCATCACGAATGCGACAGCAGTGAGAACGGCCACCCCGAGAAACGCCCAGCGCCAGTCGAGGTACTCCGCGACCGCCCCGGCGAGGAACGGTCCGATCATCGAGGGCACCACCCACGCCGCTGCGAAAGCCGCGAAGATCCGCCCGTGCAGGTGCGGCGGATAGAGCCGGGCCACGACCACGTACAGGGCCACGGTCTGTCCGCCGGTGCCGAGCCCCTGCACGAGGCGGCCGACGAGGAACTGGTGCATCGTCGTGGCGAGCCCCGACAGCAGCAGCCCGACGATGAACAGCGTGACGGCGACGTACAGCGCGCCACGCGGCCCGCGGGCGTCCGACCAGGCTCCGGCCGCGACCATCCCGATCACGCTGGTCGCCAGCGTACCCGCGAACGCGACAGCGTACAGCGCCTGCCCGTCGAGAGCGTCGCTCACGATGGGCATGACCGTGGTGACGGCCAGCGCCTCGATGGCCGCCAGGAAGATGAGGGCGACCGAGCCGGCGGTGACCCATATCCGCTCGCGGTCCCAGATGGAGACGACGGCGGCGGCGTCGCTCATCGACCGACGAGCGCGGCGATGCGCTCGATGGCCTCGGTGATGATCTCGGGACTCGTGCCGAAGTTCAGTCGCACGTATCCCGCGCCCTCCGCGCCGAACGCGGGACCGAAGTGCAGGGCGACCTTCGCCTCGCGCAGAATGCGACGAGACGGATTGTCACCCCACCCGAGTCCCGACAGGTCGATCCAGGCGAGGTAGCCCGCCTCCGGTATGCGATACCGCGCTTGCGGGAGACGAGCCGCGAGCAGGTCTTCCAACAGCACGCGGTTCTCGTCCAGAGTGCGCAGCAGGCCGTCGAGCCACGGATCGCTCTCTTCCGAGAACGCCGCGGTCGCCGCGAGCAGACCGAGCTGACCCGTGCGCCACTCCACCTCGATCGGCAGGCCGCGCACGACCGCGCTCGTCGCGTCGGACGCCGTGACCATGAGCGCGCACTTGAGCCCCGCCAGATTGAAGGCCTTGCTCGCGCTGACCACCGCGTAGCCGACACGCTCGGCCGCCTCTCCGGTGTCGAGGAACGGCGTGAAGCCGGTCCCAGGCTGTGCGAGCGGCGCATGGATCTCATCGGACACGACGGCGGCGCCGAACTCGTCGGCGAGCTCGGCGAGGGCTCGCAGCGACTCACGATCATGCACGGTGCCGGTCGGGTTGTGCGGATTGCAGAGCAGGACCGCGGTCGCGCCGTCTTCGAGGGCGGAGCGGATGCCGTCGAGGTCGAGTTCCCACGCTGTGCCGGTGTCGCGCAGGGGTACCCGCTCGACCTCGGCGCCCGCCTCGTCGACGAGGTCGTAGAAGGGCGGGTACACCGGAGGGGTCACGACCACGCGCTCCCCCGGCTGCGTCACGCGGCGGAGGATCTCCACGATCCCCATGCTGACGTCCGCCGTGGTGCGCATGCGAGCAGGATCGGGGATCCAGCCGAAACGGCGCTCGGCGAACGCCGCAAACGTCGCGGGAAGCGAGGTGCGGGACGCGATGTAGCCGGTGTCGCCGATGTCGATCGCGTGGTGCAGCGTCTTCGAGATCGTCGGAGCGAGCGGGAAGTCCGTCTCGGCGACGAACAGCGGCAGCACGTCGTCGGGGTACTCGCGCCACTTCTCGCTCGTGCGCTGTCGCAGCTCGGCGAGCGGAAGCGCCGTGACCTCGAGCATCCTCAGATCGCGAAGCCGAGGGCGCGCATCATGTCGCGGCCGTCGTCGGTGATCCGTTCGGGGCCCCACGGTGGCATCCACACCCAGTTGATGCGGAAGCGCTCGACGACGTTGTCCAGGGCCTGAGCGGTCTGGTCCTCGAGCACGTCCGTGAGCGGGCAGCCGGCGCTGGTGAGCGTCATGTGAATGACGAGAGCGTCGTTCTCGTCATCCCACGCGAGGTCGTAGATGAGACCGAGGTCGACGACGTTGATCCCGAGCTCCGGGTCCATGACGTCCTTGAGAGCCTCGGTGACCTCGTCGTACTTCTCGTCGGTGAGGGTGGCGGCTGTCATGCGATCAGCCTACGCCTCGAGAGGAGCCGCGGGGTCGAGGAAACGGTCGTATCCCTCGTCCTCGAGACGGTCGGCGAGCTCGGGGCCGCCCTCCTCGACGATCTTACCCGCGACGACGACGTGCACGTAGTCCGGACGGATGTAGCGGAGGATGCGGGTGTAGTGCGTGATGAGCAGCACGCCGAGGCCGGTGGCCTCCTTGGCGCGGTTCACGCCCTCGGAGACGATCTTCAGCGCGTCGACGTCGAGACCCGAATCGGTCTCGTCGAGCACGGCGAACTTCGGCTTCAGCACCTCGAGCTGCAGGATCTCGTGGCGCTTCTTCTCGCCGCCGGAGAACCCCTCGTTGACGTTGCGCTGCGCGAACTTCGGGTCCATGCGCAGGTTCGCCATCGACGCCTTGACGTCCTTCGTCCACTGGCGGATCGAGGGCGCTTCGCCGTCGAGAGCCGTCTTCGCGGTGCGGAGGAAGTTCGTGACGGTGACGCCCGGGATCTCGACGGGGTACTGCATCGCGAGGAACAGGCCGGCGCGCGCACGCTCGTCGACGCTCATCTCGAGCACGTCCTGGCCGTCGAAGGTGATCGAGCCGGACGTCACGGTGTACTTCGGGTGACCGGCGATCGTGTAGGCGAGTGTGGACTTGCCGGAGCCGTTGGGGCCCATGATGGCGTGGGTCTCACCCGTGTTCATCGTGAGGGTGATCCCGTTGAGGATCGGGGTGGTCCCCGCCTCGGTCTCGACCGTCACGTGCAGGTCGCGGATTTCGAGAACAGACATTCAGACTTCCTTCGTCACAGTCGGGTCGATGAGCACGTCGTCGCCGTCGATCTCGACGACGTAGACCGGGACGGGCTCATAAGCGGGGAGGTTCTGGGGCTTGCCGGTGATCAGGGAGAATGCGGAGCCGTGGGCCCAGCACTCGACCGTGTCACCCTCGACGAAGCCCTCGGAGAGCGAGATGTCGCCGTGGGTGCAGGTGTCGCCGATCGCGTGGATCACGCCCTCGGAGTCCTTGATCACGGTGATGGGGATGCCGTTCGGCTCGACACGCAGAGGGGTGTCGAGCTCGAGCTCGTCGACGCCGCACACGCGCTGGGCGGTCATGCGTTCACCTCGGCGAGCTCGGTCTCGATGGCGGCCAGCAGCTCCTCCTCCAGGGAGGGGATGCCGAGGCGCTGCACGATGTCGCTGAGGAAGCCGAGCACGACCAGGCGGCGCGCCTCTTCCTCGGTGATGCCGCGGGCCTGCAGGTAGAACAGCTGCTCGTCATCGAAGCGACCGGTCGCGCTGGCGTGGCCCGCGCCGACGATGTCGCCGGTCTCGATCTCGAGGTTCGGGATCGAGTCGGCGCGCGCGCCCTCGGTGAGCACGAGGTTGCGGTTCGCCTCGTACGAGTCGGTGCCCGTGGCATCCGGGCCGATCAGCACGTCGCCGATCCACACCGAGTGAGCGCTCTCGCCCTGAAGGGCGCCCTTGTAGAGCACGTCGCCCTTCGTGTGCGGGCCCTTGTGGTGCAGGTAGACCTGGCTCTCGAGGTGCTGCCCGGCATCCGCGTAGGAGAGGCCGTAGAGGTAGCCCTCGGAGCCGGCGCCCGCGAGCTCGACGCTCGGGTTCACCCGCACGACGCCGCCGCCGAAGCTGATGACGAAGTGCTTGAGCGTGGCATCGGCCGCGACGCGGGCCTGGTGGGCCGACGCGTGCACGGCGTCATCCTGCCACTGCTGCAGGCTGATGACGCTGAGCTTCGCGCCGTCCCGCACGATGATCTCGACGTTCTGCGCGTACTGGGCGGAGCCGGTGTGCTGCAGCACGACGGTCGCCGCGCTGTGCTCGAGCGCCTCGATCACGATGTGCGCGTCGGCACGCTGGTCAGCGCCCTGGCCCTCGATGGTGAGGAAGATCGGCTCGGCGACCTCCTCCTCGCGAGGGATACGGATGTGCAGCGCCTCGGACGCACCCTGCCATGCGACCGCCGACGTGACGTCCTCGGCGAGGAACACCTCGCCCCGCGGAGCCGCGTCGGCGGCGAGCGGAGCCGATGCGTACTGCTCCCCCGCCCCGAACGAGTGGGTCACACCGTCGGTGGTGCCGGCGACAGCGAACAGCGGAGCGAGCTTCGCGACCGGCGTGTGCTTCCAGTTGACCTCGCGCCCCGAGGGGGTGCCGAAGTCGGTCGGATCGTACGAGTGCGGTCGCTCGGAACGCGTCTGGACCGGCACGAAACCGGCGTCGGCCACCTGGGCGGCGGGGTCCACGTGCGCGCTGGAGAAGCGCGACGCGGTGGGCGTCGTCGTCGGGGTCGTCATCTCAGCCGACCGATCCTTCCATGCCCATCTCGATGAGCTTGTTCAGTTCCATCGCGTACTCCATGGGCAGCTCGCGCGCGATCGGCTCGATGAAGCCGCGCACGATCATCGCCATCGCCTCGTCCTCGGGCATGCCGCGGGACTGCAGGTAGAAGAGCTGCTCCTCGCTGACCTTCGAGACCGTGGCCTCGTGACCGAGCTGCACGTCGTCGACGCGGATGTCGATGGCCGGGTAGGTGTCGGATCGCGACTTCGTGTCGACCAGCAGCGCGTCGCAGCGCACCGTGTTGGCCGAGTGGTGGGCGTTCGCGTCGACGCGGACCTCACCGCGGTAGCCGGCACGGCCGCCGCCGCGGGCGATCGACTTCGAGACGATCGACGACTGCGTGTAAGGCGCCATGTGGATCATCTTCGCGCCGGCGTCCTGGTGCTGGCCGGGGCCGGCGAACGCGACGGAGAGCGTCTCACCCTTGGCGTGCTCGCCCATCAGGTAGATCGACGGGTACTTCATGGTCACCTTGGAGCCGATGTTGCCGTCGACCCACTCCATGGTGGCGCCCTCGTGGGCGACCGCGCGCTTGGTCACGAGGTTGTAGACGTTGTTCGACCAGTTCTGGATCGTCGTGTACCGCACGCGGGCGTTCTTCTTCACGATGATCTCGACGACGGCGGAGTGCAGCGAGTCCGACTTGTAGATCGGGGCGGTGCAGCCCTCGATGTAGTGGACGTAGCTGCCCTCGTCGGCGATGATCAGGGTCCGCTCGAACTGGCCCATGTTCTCGGTGTTGATGCGGAAGTACGCCTGAAGCGGGATCTCGACGTGCACGCCCTTCGGGACGTAGACGAAGGAGCCGCCCGACCAGACGGCCGTGTTCAGCGCGGCGAACTTGTTGTCGCCGGCCGGGATCACGGTGCCGAAGTACTCCTCGAAGAACTCGGGGTGCTCACGAAGGGCCGTGTCGGTGTCCATGAAGATCACACCCTGCTGCTCCAGGTCCTCGCGGATCTGGTGGTACACGACCTCGGACTCGTACTGCGCGGCGACACCGGCCACGAGACGCTGGCGCTCGGCCTCGGGGATGCCGAGACGCTCGTAGGTCTCGCGGATCTCCTCGGGCAGGTCTTCCCACGACTGCGCCTGCTTCTCGGTGGAGCGGACGAAGTACTTGATGTTGTCGAAGTCGATGTCGCTGAGGTCGGCGCCCCACGTCGGCATCGGCTTGCGGCCGAAGAGCTGGTATCCCTTGAGACGGGTCTTCAGCATCCATTCGGGTTCGCTCTTGAGGCTGGAGATCCCGCGGACCACCTCTTCGGAGATGCCACGTTGCGCGACGGCACCTGCGGCGTCCTCATCGTGCCATCCGAATTCGTACACCCCCAGGCCTTCGAGCTCCGGGCGGTCGATCAGCACATCCGACATCACACACTCTCCTCACAGGTCCCAAAACGGTGTAATCCGCCCCGACACACCTGATCCCCGTCGAGTCTGCGGGAGCGGGTGCCGTTGGTGGGCCCTCATCACCGGCGCTTCCATCGCGCCTAAACTGTTGTCGATGCTTCAGCGCGGTCAGCGCTCATCGCAACAATCCGATTCTACAGGTTCCGCCTGACGACAGGGCCGCTCGCCGTGTCCGCCCCGCGGTTCGGAGAGACCCCATGCCCGACACCACCACCGCCCCCTCCCCCCGCTCCACCGTTCCGGTGGCCGCGCGCACCGACGTGTGGGGACGGATGCTGCGGATCTTCGCCTGGCTGTCGTTCCTGGCGCAGACCATCATCATCGGAACGGGCGGTGCCGTGCGGCTCACGGGGTCGGGACTCGGTTGCTCAGAGTGGCCGCTCTGCACGCCGGAATCCCTGGTGCCGATCTATGCCGATCAGGGAATCCACGGCCTGATCGAGTTCGGCAACCGGCTGATGACAGGGGTCGTCGGCATCATCGCGCTCGTCGTCGTGCTGCTGGTGCTGCACCGCTTGGGCGGTCGTCGCCGCGTCGCGTCAGCGCTGTGGTTCGCCGCGGGTGGAGTCGTGGCCGCGGCCGTCGCGTTCGGCGTCGCGACCCTGGTCGCGAACATCGTCGCCCCCGGCCAGGACACCCCGGTTTTCTCCGTCGCCACGGCGGTGCTGCTGCTGGCGGTGATCGTCGCGGCGGTGCGCTTCACGCGCAGCTCCCCGGAGCGCCGCGACCTCCTCGCCCTGGCCTGGATCGTGCTCATCGGCGTGGTGGCGCAGGCGCTGGTCGGCGGCATCACCGTCCTGACCGGGCTCAACCCGTTCATCGTCGGCTTCCACTACACGTCGTCGTTGCTGCTCGTCTGCGTCACCGCCGCCTTCCTCGTACGCCTGTACGCCGTTCCCGGTCCGCGCGAGCGGGCGGTGCCGACCTGGTTCGCCGTCCTGAGCCACGTGACCGGCCTCGCCCTCGCCGTGACCATCGTGTTCGGTGTGCTGACCACGGGCTCCGGCCCGCACTCGGGTGATGCCGACGTGCTGCGTCACGGTTTCGACGCCACGGTCCTCGCGCACGTGCACTCCTGGCCGGGATACATCCTCGCGGTTCTCGTGCTCGCCCTGACGGTGTCGGCCTGGGTGCTGAAGCTCGAACCGCGGAAGTGGCTGCTCGTGCTCGTGATCGCGATCGCGGTGCAGGTCGGCGTCGGCGTGTGGCAGGCGCGCGAGGGACTGCCGCCGCTGCTCGTCGGCATCCACATGGTGCTGGCCTCCCTCTCCGCCGCGACCTACACGGTCGTCGTGCTGCACCTGAAGAAGCCGGTTACGACCGAGGCCTGAGCACCGCCGGGGCATCCCGGCACAGGTGATGCATAGCGCGCGCATCAGGGTCTCATCACGTCGTCCGGCACCGTGGCTGACATGAACAAGTCACTCACACGCAGCATCGGCTTCTGGCTCCTCCTCATCCTCTCGCTCGCCGCAGCGGGGGTGGGCGGATGGCTCGTCGCCGGTCAGATCGGCTCGATGACCACGACGCTGCTCGCCAACACCGCGACGGGTGTCGACGTCTACGTGGGGCAGTCGCTGGTCGTCGTGGGAGCCGTGCTTCTCGGCGCGGGCGTCATCGGCATCCTCATCGCCGTCGCACTCACCGCGGTGCAGGCGCTGCTTCCATCGGCCGCTCCGGTCGCCGTCGAGGCGATCGACTGGACGGCACAGGAGCCAGCGACGGACGTACCGGAGAGCGCAGCCGTCGACGAGACGGTCGCGGAGGCCTCAGCGGCGTCGGCCGACGCCGCGGTCGAGACGACGGATGACGCCGAGCGTCAGAACGGCAGCAGCGGGTCGACCGCGACGGCGACGAAGATCAGCGTCAAGTAAGTGATCGAGGCGTGGAACACCCGCATGGGCCGCGCCTCGTTCCCGCGCACGGCCTGGTTGTACAGGCGGTGCGACTCGTAGATGAACCATCCGCCGAAGACGAGGGCGGAGACGGTGTAGACGAGGCCCATGCTCGCGATCGGGGTGAGCAGCAGCGAGCAGGCGACGGTCGCCCAGGCGTACAGGATGACCTGGAGTCCGACCTGTGAGGCGTTGCGCGTCACGCCGAGCATGGGCACGTCGACGTCGTCGTAGTCGTCCTTGTACTTCATCGACAGCGGCCAGTAGTGCGGCGGCGTCCAGAGGAAGATGAGGGCGAAGAGGATGAACGCCGGCCAGTCGAGCGAACCCGAGACCGCGGCCCAGCCGATGAGAACGGGGAAGCATCCGGCGATACCGCCCCAGATGATGTTCTGCTCGGTGCGTCGCTTGAGGATCATCGTGTAGATCACGACGTAGAAGAAGATGGCGGATGCCGACAACGTCGCCGCGAGCCAGTTGGTCGTGAACCAGAGCCACACCGTCGAGAGGACAGCGAGGGTCCACGAGAAGATCAGCGCGCCGCGCGGGGTGATCTCCCCCGTCACGAGCGGACGGTTCTCGGTGCGGTGCATGTGCGCGTCGATGTCGCGGTCGAGATACATGTTGAACGCGGCAGCCGATCCGGCGCTCATCGAGCCGCCGATCACGGTCGCGACGACCAGCCACATGTTCGGGAGTCCACCCTGGGCGAGGAACATCACCGGGACGGTCGACACCAGCAGGAGTTCGAGGACGCGCGGCTTGGTGAGGGCGACGTACGCCTTCACCGTGCGACCGATGGACTTCTTCACAACGGTCTGATCAGACATCGTCGAGATCTCGATCGCCTCCTCCGCACGCGTCACGACAGCTTTTCCATTCTAAGGCACGCGGATGCCGGTCCCGAGCACCCTGCGGGCCCGTACGTGCCTGTGGATAACCTCGACGGGCCGGGCGGCGATCCGTCTACCGTGACCGGATGCTCCTCCGCTCGCGCTCCTCGTGTCTCACCCTCGGCGCCGTCGCCGTGCTCATCGGAATGCTGTCCGCCTGCGCGCCCCCGCCCGCACCGACGCCGTCACCCACTCCCGCTTTCGCGAGCGAGGAGGATGCGTTCGCCGCGGCGGAGAAGGTGTACCGGGCGTACAACGACGCCGAGAATGCTGAACGCGGAGGCGATCACACCGCTGATCCCAATAGCTACCTCACTGGACCGGCACTCGAGACCGCTCTAAGCTCGCGTCGATTGGTCGAGCAAGCAGGCTGGACCCTCGTCGGCGATGGCGAAGTAGACACGTTTTCGGGGACAAAAGCGCACTTGACAGCGAGTCCCGCCAAGGTCGCTGCTCGAGTCTGCCTCGACGTAGCTGGAACAAGGGTGCTGGATAAATCAGGCGCCGATGTCACACCCGCAGACCGTCTCACTCGCGTCTTGTTAGATATCGAGTTCATCACTGAGTCCGACCGCTTACTGATCGCGAAGACAGAGGCAGCGGAGGACGAGACGTGTTGATACGACGGCTGGCAGCCCTGGTGCTGACGAGCGCCTTAGCCGCAGGTCCCTCTGCAGCTTCCTCCGCGAACACGCGCAGCATGGGATCCGAGTGCAATTCAAGGCTCGCCGTCAGCGCGGTCTGCACTCGTACCGATGGCTCGAAGCTCACGATCACCGGTACGCAACAGAAGCAGGGCACTTCACCCGCCGGCTCCAAGCCGGAGGAAGATCGTGGTCCCGCAGCTCCCCAGGTGCCGAGCCCTCGCTCGATCGCCCTGGCGGAATGCCTCGATGAGGGTGGCACGACCCGCTGCGCAGACCTCCTCCGCCCGACGGCGAACATCCCGGGTCCCGCTCCTGCCCCCGCGACTCCGACGGTGACGATCGCGGATCTGCAGCAGTTCGCTCCCCCGGCGACGCCTGCCACCGTCGAGCCGAACGGCATCGGAGTCGCTGGCCTTCCCGCCAACTTCTCCGCCTCAGCAACGACTCACACGGTGACCGGTGTGCTGTTCGGTGCTCCGGTGCTCGCGCGTTTCACTCCCATCGCCTATGAGTACTCCTACGGCGACGGCAGCTCCGCATCCCTCACGACACCGGGGCGCACCTGGGCCGACCTGGGCCAGGCGCAGTTCACTCCCACTCCGACCAGCCACGTCTACCCCCGACGCGGCGTGTACTTCGCCGACGTCGACGTCCGCTACACGGCAGAGGTCGACCTCGGCGGCGGGTGGATGCCCGTGGCCGGGGAGGTCCGCACCGACGGCCCTCCCCAGCGCATCCGCGTCCTCGAAGCGCGCACCGCCCTCGTCGCCCACACCTGCGACGAGAGACGCGACGCGCCCGGCTGCTGAGAGACCCCGTTCCGAAGGCACTGAACCCCGGTCCCGGCGGGGGCGCGGTGCGTCCGCCCGCGCGGGAATTACCCGCGTCACGCAGCGTTGTAAAGGGGGTAAGCGAGTGGAACCGCGGCGCTATGCTGGGGGGACTCGCGCGCCCGGCGCACATCCACCATCTCCGTGACGAAGCGGACCGCGATGCTGCGATCCAGGCGCTATCGAACTGTTGCAGAAGGGCTTCACCGTGTCGGAATTGCAGTGGGATGAAATCGATCGGCGCGCGGTGGACACCGCCCGTGTGCTGGCTGCGGATGCTGTGGAGAAGGTCGGCAACGGCCACCCCGGCACCGCGATGAGCCTGGCTCCCGCCGCCTACCTCCTGTACCAGCGGGTACTCCGCCACGACCCGACCGACACCCACTGGCTCGGCCGCGACCGCTTCATCCTCTCCGCTGGTCACTCGTCACTGACGCAGTACGTGCAGCTCTACCTCGGCGGCTTCGGCCTGGAGCTCAGCGACCTCGAGGCGCTGCGCACGTGGGGCTCTCTCACGCCGGGCCACCCCGAGTACGGTCACACCAAGGGCGTCGAGATCACCACCGGTCCGCTCGGTCAGGGCCTCGCCTCCGCCGTCGGCTTCGCCTACGCCTGCCGCTACGAGCGTGGCCTCTTCGACCCCGAGGCGGCTCCGGGCGCCAGCCCCTTCGACCACTTCGTCTATGTGATCGCCGGCGACGGCGACCTGCAGGAGGGCGTCACCAGCGAGGCCGGCTCTCTCGCCGGACATCAGCAGCTCGGCAACCTCATCGCCATCTACGACTCCAACCAGATCTCGATCGAGGACGACACCAACGTCGCCTTCACCGAAGACGTCGCGAAGCGCTACGAGGCGTACGGCTGGCACGTGCAGACGGTGGACTGGAAGAAGACCGGCGAGTACGTCGAAGACGTCGCCGAGCTGTACGCCGCGATCGAGGCGGCCAAGGGCGAGACCGACAAGCCGTCGCTGATCGTCCTCAAGACGATCATCGGCTGGCCGTCGCCCGGCAAGCAGAACTCGGGCAAGATCCATGGTTCGGCGCTCGGTGCCGATGAGCTCGCCGCCACGAAGAAGGTCCTCGGGTTCGACCCCGAGCAGAACTTCGTCGTCGCCGACGATGTCATCGAGCACACCCGCGGTCTCGCCGCTCGCGCCGCCGAGGAGCGCGCCGAGTGGCAGAGGGCGTTCGACGCCTGGGCCGACGCGAACCCCGAGCGCAAGGCTCTGCTCGACCGCCTCGAGGCCAAGGAGCTCCCCTCCGACATCACGTCCGCACTGCCCGTGTTCGAGAGCGGCAAGGACGTCTCCACCCGCGCGGCGTCCGGTCAGGTCATCAATGCCCTCGCCGCCGAGCTCCCCGAGCTCTGGGGCGGGTCCGCTGACCTCGCCGAGTCGAACCTCACCACGATCAAGGACGCGAAGTCCTTCATCCCGGCCGAGTGGTCCACCCACGAATGGTCGGGCAGCCCCTACGGCCGCGTGCTGCACTTCGGCATCCGCGAGCACGCCATGGGCGCCATCGTCAACGGCATCGTGCTGCACGGCCCGACGCGCGCGTTCGGCGGCACCTTCCTCATCTTCAGCGACTACATGCGCCCGCCGGTGCGTCTCGCCGCCCTGATGAACGTGCCCAGCATCTTCGTCTGGACCCACGACTCCGTCGCCCTCGGCGAGGACGGCCCCACGCACCAGCCGATCGAGCAGCTGGCCACGCTGCGCGCCATCCCGAACTTCACCCTCGTGCGCCCCGCCGATGCGAACGAGACCGCGGCGGCGTGGCTCGAGATCCTCCGCCGCCACGAGGGTCCGGCCGGTATCGCACTGACCCGTCAGAACATCCCCGTGTTCGAGCGCGGCGAGGGTGCGGCATCCGGCGACGTGCTCGCCTCCGCCGACAACGTTTCGAAGGGCGCGTACGTGCTGGCCGAGGCTCCGAACGGCACCCCCGACGTCATCATCGTCGCGACCGGCTCCGAGGTGCAGCTCGCGATCAACGCTCGCGCCGAACTGGCGAAGGAGGGCGTGAACGTCCGCGTCGTCTCGGCTCCGTCGCTCGAGTGGTTCGACGAGCAGGACGAGGCGTACCGCGAGTCGGTCCTCCCGAAGACCGTGACCGCGCGCGTGTCGGTCGAGGCCGGCTCCGTGCTGAGCTGGCGCGGCATCGTCGGCGACCGCGGCCGTTCGGTCGGCATCGACCACTTCGGCGCCTCCGCCGACTACAAGACCCTGTTCGAGAAGTTCGGGATCACCACCGAGGCGGTCGTCGCCGCCGCCCGCGAGACCCTGGCCGACAGCGCCAACTGATCTAGGAGCATTCCCATGAGCACCCCCACCGCAGACCTCGCAGCAGCCGGCGTCAGCATCTGGCTCGACGACCTCTCCCGCACGCGCATCTCGTCGGGAAACCTGCAGGAGCTGATCGACACGAAGAACGTCGTGGGCGTCACCACGAACCCGACCATCTTCGCCAACGCGATCACCAACAAGAACGACACCTCGTACGACGCGCAGCTCACCGAGCTCGCCGCATCCGGCACCACCGCCGAGGATGCCGTCTTCGCGGCCACCACGCAGGACGTCGCCGACGCGCTCGATGTGTTCCGCCCCGTGTGGGAGAAGTCCGACCATGTCGACGGCCGCGTCTCGATCGAGGTCTCCCCCGATCTCGCGCATGACACCGAGGGCACGGTCGCCTCGGCGAAGCAGCTGTGGTCGAAGATCGACCGTCCGAATCTGCTCGTCAAGATCCCGGCCACGAAGGCCGGCCTCCCCGCCATCACCGAGGCGATCGCGGCCGGGATCAGCGTCAACGTGACGCTGATCTTCAGCCTGGAGCGCTACGCCGAGGTCATCGACGCGTACCTCACCGGCCTCGAGAAGGCGAAGGCCGCGGGCACCGATCTGTCGACCATCCACTCGGTCGCGTCGTTCTTCGTGTCGCGCGTCGACACCGAGACCGACAAGCGACTCGAGGCCATCGGCTCCGACGAGGCCGCGGCGCTCAAGGGCAAGGCCGGACTGGCTAACGCCCGTCTCGCGTACGAGCTGTTCGAGAAGACCTTCGCCGAGAAGCGCGCGCAGGACCTCCTCGCGGCCGGCGCCAACCTGCAGCGTCCGCTGTGGGCGTCGACCGGTGTCAAGGACCCGAGCCTGCCCGACACCCTCTACGTGACCGAGCTGGTCGCGAACGGCGTCGTGAACACGATGCCCGAGAAGACCCTCGACGCCACGTTCGACCACGGCGTCATCACGGGCGACACCATCACGAGCGGATACGCCGAGGCGCACGAGGTCTTCGACCGGCTCGCCGCCGTCGGCATCGATCTCGTCGACGTGACCCAGGTGCTCGAGGACGAGGGCGTCGCCAAGTTCATCGACTCGTGGCACGACCTCCTCGGTCAGGTGACCGAGGCGCTGGAGGCCCAGCGATGACATTCGCGATCCACGCGTCGGGAGCGGCGCGTGTCGCGATCGATGAGACCGTCCCGGCTCTCGTCCGCGATCTCGTCGCCTCGCGCATCACGAGCGGCGACGCCACCCTCTGGGGTCCTGCTGCCGAGGCCGAGGCCTCGGTGCGCCTCGGCTGGGTGGAGGCCGTGTCGATCTCGCGGCCTCTGGTCGCCGAGATCATCGCTCTGCGCGACGAGCTGCAGGCGAAGGGCGTGACCCGTGTGGTCCTCGCGGGGATGGGCGGATCGTCGCTGGCCCCCGAGGTCATCGCACAGACCGCCGGCGTTCCGCTCACGATCCTCGACTCGACGGCGCCCGGCCAGGTGCTCGCCGCCCTCGACGACGGCCTGGAGCAGACGGCGCTCGTGGTCTCTTCCAAGTCGGGGTCGACCGTCGAGACGGACTCGCAGCGTCGCACTTTCGAAGCTGCCTTCCGCGACCTCGGCATCGACCCGACCGACCGCATCATCGTCGTCACCGACCCGGGCTCTCCGCTCGACTCCTCGGCGCGCGAGGCGGGCTACCGCGTGTTCAACGCCGACGCGAACGTCGGTGGACGCTACTCGGCGCTCACCGCGTTCGGACTCGTGCCCTCCGGCCTCGCCGGTGTCGACATCGACGAGCTGCTGAACGAGGCCGAGGCGTCGCTGCTCGAGGTCGCCGTCGACTCGGCCGAGAACCCCGCGCTGCGCCTCGGTGCCGCGATCGCCGCCACGTCGCCCCGCCGCGACAAGCTCGGCCTCGTGACCGACGGCACCCACATCAACGGTCTGCCGGACTGGATCGAGCAGCTGATCGCCGAATCGACCGGGAAGGACGCCACCGGCATCCTTCCCGTCGTGCTGCTGCCGGTCTCGCCCGAGCTCGAGACGGAGCCCGCCGATCTGCAGATCGTGCGGCTCGTCGACGACGCCGCCGAGTTCCACCTGCGTGAGCGCCACCAGGGCGAGATCCTGGTGAGCGGCACGCTGGGCGCGCAGTTCATCGTGTGGGAGTACGCGACGGCTATCGCCGGGCACCTGCTCGGGATCAACCCGTTCGATCAGCCCGACGTCGAGTCCGCGAAGGTGGCCGCGCGCGGTCTGCTCGACGCCCGCCCCGAGGCGACCGCCCCGGTCTTCGTCCAGGACGGCGTCGAGGTGCGCGTGTCGGACCCGGCGCTCGCGACCTCCGGCAACGTCGAAGGAGTGCTCGACGCGCTCTGGGCGCGACTCCCCGAAGACGGATACGTCTCGATCCAGGCCTACGTGAACCGCCTCGACCTGCCGCAGCTGCAGGGTCTCCGTGAACTCGTGGCTGCCGACTCCAGTCGCCCGACCACGTTCGGCTGGGGCCCGCGCTTCCTGCACTCCACGGGCCAGTACCACAAGGGCGGTCCGGCTCAGGGCGTGTACCTGCAGATCCTGGAGCGTACCGACGTCGACCTCGAGATCCCCGGTCGACCGTTCACGTTCGGTCAGCTCATCGAGGCGCAGGCCGCCGGCGACGCCGGTGTCCTCGCCGAGCACGGTCGTCCGGTCGTCACCCTGACGATCACCGATTCGTCGGCCGACGTGCTCACCCTCTTCGAAGCAGCTCAGAAGTAACAGCCTGGAGAATCCCCCACCGATGTCCGTTCCCATCTCGCGCGCACACAACCCGCTGCGCGACCCCGACGACCGCCGCCTCAACCGGATCGCCGGGCCCAGCGCCCTCGTGATCTTCGGCGTCACGGGCGACCTGTCCCGCAAGAAGCTCATGCCGGCCGTGTACGACCTGGCCAATCGCGGTCTGCTTCCTCCCGGCTTCGCTCTCGTCGGGTTCGCGCGACGCGACTGGGAGGACCAGGACTTCGCCCAGGTCGTCTACGACGCGGTCAAGCAGCACGCACGCACGCCGTTCCGTGAGGAGACGTGGACGCAGCTGCTGCAGGGCATCCGCTTCGTGTCGGGCGAGTTCGACAACCCCGAGTCGTTCAGCAAGCTGCGCGAGACGGTCGAGAAGCTCGACGTCGAGCGCGGCACGATGGGCAACCACGCCTACTATCTGTCGATCCCGCCGAAGGACTTCCCGCTCGTCGCGAAGCAGCTGAAGGACTCCGGTCTGGTCGGAGCCGACGCCGACGATGCCGAGCACTGGCGCCGAGTGGTGATCGAGAAGCCGTTCGGGCACGACCTGGAGTCTGCTCGCGAGCTGAACGAGGCTCTCGAGGTCGCGTTCGCGCCCGACTCGATCTTCCGGATCGACCACTACCTGGGCAAGGAGACGGTGCAGAACATCCTGGCGCTGCGCTTCGCCAACGAGCTGTACGAGCCGATCTGGAACCGCAACTACGTCGACCACGTGCAGATCACGATGGCCGAGGACATCGGAGTGGGCGGCCGGGCCGGCTACTACGACGGTGTCGGCGCGGCGCGCGACGTCATCCAGAACCACCTCCTGCAGCTTCTCGCGCTCACCGCGATGGAGGAGCCGATCAGCCTCTCCGCCGAGCACCTGCGTGCCGAGAAGGAGAAGGTGCTCGCGGCGGTCCACGTACCCGACGATCTCTCCCTCGCCACGGCGCGCGGTCAGTACGCCGGCGGCTGGCAGGGCGGCGAGCAGGTCACCGGCTTCCTCGACGAGGACGGCATGGACCCGAAGTCGGCCACCGAGACGTACGCCGCGATCAAGCTCGAGATCGACACGCGCCGTTGGGCGGGAGTGCCGTTCTACCTCCGCACCGGCAAGCGTCTCGGACGCCGTGTGACCGAGGTCGCCGTCGTGTTCAAGCGCGCGCCCGAGCACCTGTTCGGCCGCTCCAACGCCTCGGAGCTCGGTCAGAACGCGCTCGTGATCCGCGTGCAGCCCGACGAGGGCGTGACGATCCGCTTCGGGTCGAAGGTCCCGGGCAACGGCACCAACGTGCGCGACGTCACGATGGACTTCGGCTACGGCCACGCGTTCACCGAGGCGAGTCCCGAGGCCTACGAGCGCCTCATCCTCGACGTCCTGCTCGGCGACCCGCCCCTGTTCCCCCGCCACGAAGAGGTCGAGCTCTCCTGGAAGATCCTCGACCCCGTGGAGAAGTACTGGGCCTCCACCGGCGGGCCCGTGGACCAGTACGCACCCGGATCGTGGGGCCCGAAGTCGGCCGACGATCTTCTTGCCCGCGACGGACGAGTCTGGAGACGACCGTGATCATCGACCTTCCCGACACGACCGTCAGCCAGGTCGCCAAGCAGCTCGTCAAGGTGCGTGAGGAGGGCGGCGCCGTCGCCCTCGGTCGCGTGCTGACGCTGGTGATCTCCGCCCGTAACGGGATCGCCGAGGCCGCGATCGACGCGGCGAACGACGCCTCCCGCGAGCACCCGATGCGGGTGATCGTGCTCACCACCGGCGAGGGCGAGGCGCACCTCGACGCGCAGATCCG
Source organism: Microbacterium sp. SZ1 (assembly GCF_002362255.1). Lineage (GTDB taxonomy): Bacteria > Actinomycetota > Actinomycetes > Actinomycetales > Microbacteriaceae > Microbacterium. The sequence continues at coordinate 180,210 of NZ_LPVV01000038.1, forward strand.
GGTCGGCGGTGATGCAGGAGCCAGCGAGGTCGTCGTGCTGCGCGCCTACGGCGCGGCCGCCAGCAACCAGGAGAGCCTCGTCACCGGCCTGCTGCTGCCCGACGCCCCCGTGGTGGCCTGGTGGCCCGAGGAGGCCCCGACATCGCCCGCGACCTCGCCCCTCGGCAAGATCGCGGCGCGACGGATCACCGATGCCGCGACCTCGCCCGACGTGCGCGACCGCCTGGCGCTGCTGAGCAAGACGCACGAGCCCGGCGACACCGACCTCGCCTGGACGCGCCTCACGCACTGGCGCGAGCAGCTCGCCGCCGTGCTCGACCAGCCGCCGTTCGAAGAGGTCACCGGCGTCGAGGTGCGCGGCGCCTCCGCCTCCCCCTCGACGGCTCTGCTGGCCGCCTGGCTGCAGATGGCTCTCGACGTGCCGGTGAAATGGTCGTACGAGAACCCCGACGCGTGGCAGGAGGGCATCAAGTCGGTGCGTCTCACCCGCGCATCGGGCGACATCCTGCTAGAGCGTCCGAATCCCGGCGACGCCGTGCTCACACAGCCCGGTCAGCCGGATCACGACCTGCACCTCCCGCGCCGCACCCTGCGTGAGTGCCTCGCCGAGGAGCTGCGTCGCCTCGACCCCGACCTCCTGTACGGTCGAGTCATCACCGAGGGCTGGGAGAAGCTGGGTCCGCCCGAGACAGGAGCATGATGTCGATGCAGACAACGCCCGCGGAGAAGCGGGTCGTGGTCGAGACCACACCGGGAGCTGTCGCCGAGCGCGTCGCCGACCGGTTCCTCACGCGGCTTCGGGCTCGGACCCGCAACGGCCGCATCGCTCACGTCGCCCTCACGGGTGGATCCATGGGTGGTGCGGTGTTGCGGGCGACGCTCGAGCACCCGCGCGCGGCGAACATCGACTGGTCGCTGGTGCACTTCTGGTGGGGCGACGAGCGGTGGGTCGCCCGAGACGACGCCGACCGGAACGCCGTGCAGTCTAGAGCCGCGCTCCTCGACCACATCCCGGTCCCTCCGGAGAACATCCACGAGACGGCTGCCGCCGGCGAGGGGCTGACCCTCGACGAGGCCGCCGAGGCCTATGCCGCCGAGCTCGCACAGTTCGGAACGGATGAGAACCCGTGGCCGTCGTTCGCCGTATGCTTCCTCGGAGTCGGTCCCGACGGTCACATCGCGTCGCTGTTCCCGGATCGTCCGGAGGTGACCGTGACGGACGCGGCCGTCCTGCCGGTGCGCAACTCGCCCAAACCGCCACCCGAGCGGATCACCCTCACGCGCCCTGTACTCAACGCCTCGAAGCGCGTGTGGCTGGTGCTGACCGGTGCCGACAAGGCGTCAGCGCTCGGTCTGGCCCTCGCCGGCGCCAGCTACACGAGCGTTCCCGCCGCCGGCGCCAAGGGGCGCAAGCGGACGGTCTTCTTCGTTGACGACGCAGCAGCATCCGAGGTCTCCCCGGATCTCATCGATCCGGCGTACTGACGCTCGCGCGCCTCAGGCTTCCGCGTCGCTCGCCGACCCGGAGGCCTGAGTCCCGGGCTGCTGGGGTGCACCCGAGCCATCGCTGCCGCGCGTGATTCCCAGCTCCTGGCTGTCGCTGATCACCTGCGGGTGGTAGCGCGCGAGACCCACGACACCCCAGACCGCGATCGCACCGGCGACGCCGAAGATCACGAGCACCCACGGCGGAGCGGCAGCGGCTTCGCCGAGCACGATCATTCCGATCAGCACGGCGATCAGCGGGTCGACCACCGTGAGTCCAGCGATCACGAGGTCCGGAGGACCGGAGCTGTACGCGGTCTGCACGAAGTAGGCACCGACGGCAGCTGCCGCGATCAGCGCGATCACGCACACGATCGTGATCCATTCGAAGTCGCCCGCCTGCACGCGCTTGATGACGACCTTCGCCAGAGTCGCGACGAATCCGTAGAGGATCCCGGCGCCGATCACGTAGAAGAGAGCGCGCATGCGGTGGCGGAGGATGAGCCAGCAGGCGCCGAGCACGATGATGACGACGAGCAGGATTGCGAGGATCGTGAACAGCTCGGTGTCAGTGACGTCCTTCTCGGTGGCGAAGATCGCCGCGAAGAAGACGAAGAGGAAGATCCCGCCCACGCAGGCGATGATCGCCGTGATCGACTGTCTCGTGGGCGAGTGACCCGAGATGCGGGCGTTCAGCAGTGTCGTCATCACGAGCGCGATCGCGCCGAGCGGCTGGACGACGATCAGCGGCGCCTGCACCAGGGCCGCGAGTTGGCACACGATCGCGAGACCCAGCATCAACGTTCCGGCTATCCACGACGGTCGGGTGAGCAGACCTCGCACCTGGGCGAGACTGAGTCCGCTCGTGCCGGTCGATCCGCTGAGCCGCTCGACCTTCTCCACCCCGCGGTGCTGATACTGAGCGCCGAGCGACATGAAGACGGCTCCGGCGAGGGCGAGAGGGATGCCGAGGAGCAGTCCGGGGTTCTGGAAGGCGCCCACCAGCTGCTCGGTGACGTCGTCCGCCCCAGCCATCCATACGGAGATGCTCACACTACGACCCTACCCGCCGATCCTCGCCGGATAGGGTTATGGCGTGGCTGTACTTCCGATTCGCATCATGGGCGACCCCGTCCTGCACTCCCCCGCCTCGCCCGTCGAGGAGATCACCGAGGAGGTGCGGACCCTCGTCGCCGACATGTTCGAGACGATGGATGCCGCACCGGGCGTCGGCCTCGCTGCGCCTCAGGTCGGAGTGCCGCTACGCATCTACACCTACACCTACGTCGACGACGACGATCAGCCCTGGCGCGGCGTCATCATCAATCCCGAGCTGTGGATGGTGCCGCTGGAGCCGGGCGAACCTGACGAGGAGCTCGAGTCGGAGGGTTGCCTCTCCTTCCCCGGGGAGCGGTTCGCGCTGCGTCGGTCGGAGCGCGTCCGGGTCACCGGGATCGACCTCGAGGGAGCTCCGGTGGAGATCTCGGTGGACGGATGGCGCGCCCGCATCATGCAGCACGAGTTCGACCACCTCGACGGCATCCTCTACATCGACCGCCTCTCCGACCGCGACTGGAAGACGGTGCAGAAGATCGCCAAGAAGCGTGGCTGGGGCCGCCCGGGCGCCGCCTGGATGCCGGGAGTCGACGACCTGGAAGGCTGACACACCTTTCAGCCCGCTCACAGGCTCTATGGAGTTGCATCACAGACTCCGACCCCTATAGCGTTCTTCGGGGCGGGATACCGATATTCCGTGCCACCAAGAGGCTCTGGGAGGGGTAGTCATGATGAAACTGCGCACACGTCGCGCACTCGCGCTCGCCGGTTCGGCGGTGGCGCTGTCGGTCGCACTGACGGGTTGTAGCGCGCTGAACGGGATCCTCGGCGGGGGTTCCGGCGACGCCGACCGCGACGAGGAGACCGGCCAGGTCACCGAAAGCGCGAACATCGACATCTTCTCGCTCAAGCTGGGCGACTGCAAGATGGCAAGCGCCACGGGCCTCATCGAGGACGCAGACGTCGTGCCGTGCGACCAGCCGCACGATGAAGAGGTCTACTACGAGATCACGATGGACGACGGCGAGTTCTCGGAGGACGCCATCGACACGGCGTCGCAGGAATGCATCGGCGACGCGTACACCAACTTCGTCGGTATCGCGTTCCAGGAGTCGACCCTCGAGGTCTACCCCATCACGCCGACCCAGCAGACCTGGGATGAGCTGAACGACCGCGTCGTGCAGTGCGTCATCTCCGACCCGGCCGGGCAGACGACCGGTTCCCTGAAGGGCGCCGCTCGCTGATTCGACGCGCACCCGCAGAGAGGGCCTCGCCGATCGGCGGGGCCCTCTCTGCGTGTCGGGCGTGCGTGGAGACGCGGTCCGGGAAAAGGAGAACCCCTGGCCTTCAGACGAAGGCCAGGGGTCTTGGCTCCCCGGCTTGGACTCGAACCAAGAACCTGCCGGTTAACAGCCGGCTGCTCTGCCAATTGAGCTACCGAGGAATGTGCTCCGCTGCGCGGGCAACTCGTCAATCCTAGCAAACTCCGACGCGTGCTCGTGACACGAGCCGCACATCGGGCGTGTCGACGCGGGGCGGTCTCACCGCTGCGAATCCGCCTCCGCGTTGGGCACCCAGAGCAGGTCCTTGCCCACTCCCCTGGCGACGACGTGCCCGCTCCGGAGCATGAGGGTCTCGGCATTCAGCTCGCGGATGAAGGCCGCGTCATTGGTGACCAGCAGTGCGCCCATCCCCTCCTCCTTCCGGCGTCGGGTGATCGCGTCGAACACGACCGGGCGCACCTCGAGATCGAGGTTAGCGAGGATCTCGTCGGCGATCAGCACGCGGGGCTCGAGGACGAACGACCGGGCGATCGCCACGCGCTGGCGCATGCCGGCGCTGAGCTCGTAGGGAAATTTCGCGGCGGTGCCGAGCGGCAGGTGCAGCTCGTCGAGCAGCGTGGCGACCCGGATCGACAGAGCCTTGGCGTTGACGCGCTTCTCGCGGATGAGGATCGGCTCGGCGATCACCTCGTTGACCGTAAGCCGGGGCGGCAGGTCGGCGCCCGCGCCCTGGGGCACGAACCCGGTCCGGTAGGTCAGCAGCCGGTGCTTGCGCCCTGGTCGACGCACGTCGACTCCGCACACCTGGGCGCTCCCGCCGACGACGCGTACCGAGGGATCGGTCGAGCCGGCGAGAGCGGCCACGAGGGTCGACTTGCCCGACCCGGTGGGCCCCGCGACGCAGATGAGCTCTCCTGGGCGCAGCGTGAAGCTGACGCCATCGACGGCGCGGGTCGGAGCGCTGTGCCCGATGCGATCGATCACCAGATCAGAGCAGTCGATCGCGTTGGTCGATTCGGGCCGAGAGAACATGGGTCCATCCTGCCGTGCCGACGGGTGCGAGCCCCTTTACGACTCGGCGAAGCGCTGGCGTTCCGCGTCGATGTCGCGAAGACGCATGCGTAGCGCGCGGCCGCCGTCGGAGTCGGCCGGCACCCGCTGCACCGCGCCCAGCAGCTCCTGCTTCTCATGCTCGAGGCCGCGCATGATGAGACGGCGGGCGAGGTCGGTCGCCGACGCCACCGCACCCTCTTCGTCGCGCGCCGGGAACGGCGTCATCAGCAGCTCCCCCGCCAAGGAGCGGTAGGGCTCGCGCACCGCATTGACGGCCTCGGTGACCCATCCGGCCCTGGTGCGGTCGGGTGCCGCTGCCACGGCCTCACGGACGGCCTCGAGACCGGGCGTCCGGAACGGGCCCTGGAGCGCTCGTGAGAGCAGCGGCTGGTCGAGCTGGTGACCGTACTGCAGCGCGCCCATCAGCGCGTCGCGCTCGACCGCGACGTCGGCGGTGCGGGGCAGACTCCCGAGCGTCACCGGCGTGAAGTGCTGACCGGGCGCGGCATCCCCGGACGGCGCCTCATCTCGGCGCTGGGGCTCGGGTCGGGCGGATGAACCGCCGCGGCGGGACACCCGTTCGACCTCGCTGTGCACCTCGGTCGGGTCCATGCCGAGCCGCCTCGCCAAGACGCGCTCGTAGCCCGGCCGCAGGAGCTGGTCCCTGATCTCCGCGACGATCGGCGCCGCCGCGCGCAGCGCGCCCACGCGCCCCTCGACGGTAGAGAGGTCGAAACCTCCGAGCTTGCGATCGATGGCGAACTCGAACATCGGCTGCTTGGAGTCCATGAGCGAGCGCACGGCCGCATCGCCGCGCTGCAGGCGAAGGTCGCAGGGGTCGAGGCCGTCCGGGGCCACCGCGACGAACGTCTGCGCGTTGAAGCGGTCGTCCTCGGTGAAGGCGCGGAGGGCCGCCTTCTGGCCGGCCTCATCGCCGTCGAACGTAAACACGACCTCACCCGACGCGTTGTCATCGCCCATCACGCGACGCAGCACCTTGATGTGCTCGGTGCCGAACGCTGTGCCACAGGTGGCGATGGCCGTGGTGAGTCCTGCGAGGTGGCAGGCCATGACGTCGGTGTACCCCTCCACCACGACGACCCGACGAGGGTCGCCCCGCGAGATGTCGCGTTTGGCGAGGTCGAGGCCGTACAGCACCTGCGCCTTCTTGTAGATCGGCGTCTCGGGGGTGTTGAGGTACTTCGGGCCGGGATCGTCGTCGAAGAGCTTGCGCGCGCCGAAGCCGATCGTCTGCCCCGACACGTCGCGGATCGGCCACACCAGCCGTCCTCGGAAGCGGTCGTAGACGCCGCGCTGTCCCTGCGACACGAGCCCTGCCGTGAGGAGCTCCTCGCGGGTGAACCCCTGAGCGCTCAACGCCTTGAGCATCCCGTCCCAGCCGCGAGGAGCGAAGCCGACACCGAAGTGCGCCGCGGCGCCGGCATCGAAGCCCCGTTCCCCGAGGAAGCGGCGTCCTGTCTCGGCATCCGCCGTCAGCAGCTGCGAGCGAAAGAACTCCGCCGCCGCCGTGTTCGCCGCATAGAGACGGCTGCGACCGCTGGTCTCGGGTGCTGCTCCCCCGTCTTCGTAGTGCAGGGTGTAGCCGATGCGGCCGGCGAGGCGCTCGACCGCCTCCGTGAAGCTCACGTGGTCCATCTCGCGGAGGAACGAGTACACGTCGCCGGACTCGCCGCAGCCGAAGCAGTGGTAGTACCCCACCTGCGGACGCACGTGGAAGCTCGGGCTCTTCTCGTCGTGGAACGGGCAGAGGCCCTTGAGTGAGCCCACTCCGGCGGACTTGAGGGCGACGCGCTCGCCGACGATGTCGGCGATGTTGGTGCGGGCCTTGACCTCGTCGACGTCGGCCTGGCGGATGCGGGGCATCAGCGCACCCCTTCGATCACCGCCGCGGGCGGAGTGTGCATCCGTCCGCCCGGCCGCGCGTGCCGCGGAGTCCAGATGCCGACCTCGGCCGGGTCGATCTCGCCGACGAGCCGGTTGTGCCAGTCGATCGCGCTCTGGTCGGTGAGACTCGCGATCTGGTCGACCACGACCCTGGCGCGCTCGGCGTCATCGGCGGCCGCGAGGAAGTCGGCCGAGAACGCCGGCTCCAGCACGTCGGCGCCGGCCGACCACAGCGCGTCGGTCGACCAGAGAGCGTCGGCGAGGCGCTTGAGCACTCGACGCTGCTCCTTGTAGACGCCCTTGCGCGCCTCGATCGTGACGATGGCCTGACCCATGATCCCTTTGAGCACCGCGATCTCGGCCTCGACCACTCGCGGTACGACGACGTGCGCGTTGTAGCGCACGAGCGCCGAACCCGCGTACGCCTCGCGCGTCGCCGAGACCGCCGCCCTCGCGAACCGTCCGATCAGATCGCTGGTGAGGTTCTTGAGCCGTGCGAGATCCCGCCGCGAGCGGTCGAACGACGACAGCCACATCGACTGCGACGAGAGCCGGTAGAGCGCGTCGGCCAGCTCGTCGCGGGTGAAGTCGTAGCCGACCCACTGCTGGATGCGATCGATCAGCGCGTCGTGCGCAAGGGGGTCGGAGAGCTGGGCGACGTCGACGTAGCCGTTGACGATCGCGTCCTCGAAGTCGTGGACCGAGTACCCGATGTCGTCGGAGAGGTCCATGATCTCGGCCTCGATGCAGCGCAGCCGGCCGGTGGCACCCTCGCGCATCCAGCGGAACACCGCCTCGTCCTCCGGGTAGACGCCGAACTTGAGACGGCCACCGGGATCGGGCACGGGGCTGTCAACCGTCCACGGGTACTTGCAGGTCGCGTCGAGACTCGCGCGGGTGAGGTTCAGCCCGACCGAGTGGCCGTCGTCGTCGATGACCTTCGCCTCGAGACGGGTGAGGATGCGCAGCGACTGCGCGTTGCCCTCGAAGCCGCCGATCGGCTCCGCCCACTCGTTGAGCGCGCGTTCGCCGTTGTGCCCGAAAGGCGGGTGACCGAGGTCGTGGCTGAGGCAGGCGGTGTCCACGACATCGGCCGAGACGCCGAGCGCCGAGGCCAGTTCGCGGCCGACCTGTGCGACCTCGAGCGAGTGGGTGAGTCGGTTGCGGGCGAAGTCCGCGGTGCTGGCCGGGCTCAGCACCTGGGTCTTGGCCGCGAGGCGCCGCAGCGCCGCGGAGTGGAGCACACGGGCGCGGTCGCGCGCGAAGTCGTCGCGCTCCGAGCGATGGGTCTCGGCGAAGAACCGCTCGGCGTCACGGGGGTCATAGCCATCCGCTCGAGCCGACGCCACGACCTCATCCGCCACTGTTCTCGATCTCCGCACCTCGCATCATCTCGGAGGCCGTCGCCGCGAGCTCGCGCGACTCCAGCCACTTGTCGGGCAGCGCCGGACGCTTCGGACGACCGGAACGGCCGCGCTGCCCCTCGGCATCCGCGCCGGGGTACGGCGCCGAGTGGTCGAGCTGGCCGAGCAGATCGTCGATCTCCTGGAGACTGGATGCCGTGGCGAGTCCGGTGCGGATGCCGCCCCCGACCGGATAGCCCTTGAAGTACCAGGCGACGTGCTTGCGGACGTCGCGGCATCCGCGGTCCTCGTCTTCGAAGAACTCGACGAGCAGCTCCGCGTGACGCTTGAAGGCGTCCGCGACGAAGCCGAGGTTCGCGTCGACGGTCTTGCCCTCGCCGCCGAACGCGTTGGCCAGCTCGCCGAACAGCCACGGGCGTCCGAGGCAGCCGCGCCCGACGACGACGCCGTCGCAGTCGGTCTGCTCCATCATGCGCACGGCGTCGCCGGCCGACCAGATGTCGCCGTTGCCGAGCACCGGGATGCTGGTCACCGCCTGCTTGAGCTCGCCGATGGCGTTCCAGTCGGCGAAGCCCGAGTAGAACTCGCTCGCGGTGCGGGCGTGCAGCGCGACGGCGGCCGCCCCGGCATCCTCCGCTGCGCGTCCCGCGTCGAGGAACGTGAGGTGATCGGGGTCGATGCCCTTGCGCATCTTGACCGTGAGCGGGATGTCGCCGGCGGCCTTGACCGCCTGCGTCACGATGTCGGCGAAGAGCGACGACTTCCACGGCAGCGCGGCGCCCCCGCCCTTGCGGGTGACCTTGGGCACCGGGCAGCCGAAGTTCAGGTCGATGTGGTCGGCGTGGTCCTCGGCGACGATGATGCGCACGGCGTCCGCGATGGTCTTCGGGTCGACGCCGTACAGCTGGATCGAGCGCGGCGTCTCCGACTCGTGATGGCGGATGAGGCGCATGGTCGTCTCGTTGCGCTCGACGAGGGCGCGGGACGTGATCATCTCGCTGACGTAGAGCCCGGCGCCGTATTCGCGGCACAGCCGACGGAAAGCCGTGTTCGTGATCCCCGCCATGGGCGCGAGCACGACGGGAACGTCGAGAGCGATCGGGCCGATGCGGAGGGTGGGAACGGGGGCGGTTGCGACAGTCATGACCTCTCCATTCTCCCAGACACGGGGCCGGTCGCGGCGCATCGACCTAAGCTGTGAAGATGAGCGATCCCGCAGTCCGTTCCATCCCCTTCCGCGACGCCGACGGCAACGAGAAGACCCTCGACGATCTGGGCGAGGTGGTGCTCGTGGTCAACGTCGCGTCGAAGTGCGGACTCACCCCGCAGTACGAGCAGCTGGAGGAGTTGCAACGCCTCTACGGCGACCGCGGATTCAGCGTCGTGGGCTTCCCGTGCAACCAGTTCTTCGGTCAGGAACCCGGATCGATGGAGCAGATCCTCGACTTCTGCTCGACCACCTACGGGGTGACCTTCCCGATCAACGACAAGGTCAAGGTGAACGGCAAGAACGCCGCCGACCTCTACAAGACGCTGAAGCAGACCGAGGATGCCGCCGGCAAGGCCGGCCGCGTCGAGTGGAACTTCGAGAAGTTCCTCGTGCTGCCCGACGGCGAGGTCATCCGCTTCCGTCCGAAGCAGAAGCCGGACGACCCCGCGATCGTCGGCGCGATCGAAGCCGCGCTGACGCGCTGATCCGCTCCTCGACCGCCGAGTTCACCCGCGCGTCACCCGCGCATCCGCCCTGCACAGGTCCGTCGGACGCGGCTCGTTCACCTGCTGGTCGGCTCGACGCCATTCATCGTCCCTAGTCTCACCGCGGCGAAGTTCGCTCGAGACGAAGGAGACCGACCATGCCCGACCACGTGCCGATCAGCCGGCGAACCGTCCTCACCGCGGGGGCGCTCGGCGCGCTCACCACCGCCCTCCCGCTCGGCGCCGCCGCGGCGCACGCCGACTCATCCGCGGAAGCCACGTCAGCGTCGCGACCGACGAAACCCGGCAAGGTCGGGCGACTGCAGTTCCGAGCCGACGGCACCTTCAAGGTCGTGCAGTTCAACGACACACAGGACGACGAGCTCACCGACCGCCGCACGGTGGAGCTGATCGAGAAGGTCCTGGATCAGGAGATGCCGGACTTCGTGGTCATCAACGGCGACGTCATCACGGGCGGATGCGAGACCCGGCTCGCCGTCAAGCAGGCGATCAACAACGTCGTCTGGCCGATGGAATCCCGCCAGATCCCGTGGGCGGTCACGTTCGGCAATCATGATGAGGACTCCCTGCCCCAATCGGGCGTCGACGAAGCGGGGATGCTGGCGATCTACCGCTCATACGACTACAACCTCAATGCCGACAACACCCGCGGAGTGACGGGCACCAGCAACACGATCGCGACCGTCGCGTCGTCGCGGAAGAAGAACCGCGAAGCCTTCGCGCTGTGGCTCATGGACTCCGGCCGCTACGCGCCTGAAGCGCTGAACGGCCAGGACTTCGCCGGGTACCCCACTTGGGACTGGGTGCGCATGGACCAGGTCGCCTGGTATCGCCAGCAGTCGCAGGAGCTGGAGAAGCGCCGCGGCGCGAAGGTTCCCGGCCTCATGTTCCTGCACATCGCGCTGTGGGAGCACCGCTTCATGTGGTGGGGCGGCGTGGACACGCGGACGGAGGCGGATGCGGCGCGGGGCCGGGTGCGTCACAACATCGTGGGCGAACGGAACGAGGACGAGTGCCCTGGGCCCTTCAACTCGGGGATGTTCAACGCGATCCTGGAGCGGGGAGACGTCAGAGGCGTCTTCGTCGGACACGATCACATCAACGACTACGTCGGTGACTACTACGGCGTGAAACTCGGCTACGCGCCGGGTACAGGCTTCGGCGCCTACGGCCTCGACGGTGCCGACCGCAACCGCATGCGCGGCGGTCGCGTGTTCGAACTCACGGAATCGGGTGAGGACGTGTCGATCGCGACGCGTGTCGTCTACGCCCGCGACCTCGGCATCGACCTCACGGCCGACGACCAGCCGATGGAGCCGCTCCCGCTCGCGCCGAAGCAGGAACGCCTCTGACGGTCGGAGACAGTAAGAGGCGGCGGGGCCGGGCACCCGCCGCCTCTGACTGTCAGAAGGTCGATGCTTCAGGCCTGGACGGCCGCCGCGTCTTCCTCGGCCTCGCCGCGCTTGGCCCAGAGGTCGCGGAGTACGTTCTCGAAGGCCGCGGGCGGCTGCGCGCCGCTGATGCCGTACTGGCCGTCGATGACGAAGAACGGGACACCCTGGATGCCGTAGGCCTGCGCCTGCGCCTGGTCCTGGCGCACGTCCTGCAGGTGGCGGGAGCTCTCCAGCGCCTCGCGCGCCTGGTCGGCGTCGAGACCGACCTCAGCCGCGAGCTCGACGAGGTCGTCGACACGGCCGACGTGCTTGCCCTCGGTGAAGTACGCGGACATGAGCCGCTCCTCCATCTCGTGCTGCAGGTCGTTCGCCTTCGCGAAGTGCAGAAGCTCGTGCGCCTTGACTGTGTTGGTGTGCTGGAGCAGATCGAAGCGGTACTCCAGACCGGCGTTCTCGGCGACACCCGTGACGTGCGAGAGCATCTGCTCGACCTGCTCACGAGGCATGCCCTTGTGCCCGGAGAGGAAGTCGATCTCATCGCCGTCGAAGTCGACAGGGGTGTCGGGCGAGAGCTCGAACGAGTGGAAGGTGATGTTCACCTGAGGCACGTCGTCATCGCCTGCGACGGCTTCGAGGCCCTTCTCGAGATTGCGCTTGCCGATGTAGCACCACGGGCAGGCGATGTCGGACCAGATGTCGATGGAGATGGCGTCAGTCACACTGTCATCCAACCGCATCCTCTGCGGTGCTATTCCGATCGGTAGGATTCTCGGATGCTCTCCGCCGACGATCCGCTCCCCCGGTCGCCGCGCCGCGTGCTGGTCGCGGGCGTCACCGGGTCGGGGAAGACGACTCTCTCGCGCCGCATCGCCGCGCTCTGGAACCTCCGCCACACCGAGATCGACGGCCTCTTCCACGGCGAGAACTGGACGCCGCGGCCGACCTTCCTCGACGACGTCCGCGCCTTCGCCGCCGAAGAGCGGTGGGTCACGGAGTGGCAGTACACGAGCAAAGGCACGGATGCGATCCTCGCGCCGCGCGCCGACCTCGTGCTCTGGCTGGACTATCCGTTCCGCGTCGTCCGGGCGCGACTGCTGCGACGCACGCTGAGCCGCAGCATCCTTCGTACCAAGATGTGGAACGGCAACGTCGAGAAGCCGATCTGGCGCATGTTCAGCGGAGACCCCGAGGAGAACATCATCGCCTGGCAGACCTTGACGTTGCACAAGTGGACCGAGCGGATGCCAGAGGCCGAGGTCGCGTTCCCGCACCTGACCGTCGTGCGCTTGCGCCATCCGCGCGAGACGGAGCGGTGGCTGCGCGCTCAGGCGGGGGCGTCAGGGGTGTCCACCGCGCCGCCGAAGCGCCGGTCGCGGGAGAGATAGATCCCGATCGCGCGCCACAGCTCCTCACGGGAGAAGTCCGGCCAGAGCGTGTCGAGGAACACCATCTCGGCATAGGCCGACTCCCAGAGGAGGAAGTTCGACGTGCGCTGCTCCCCGGAGCTGCGCAGGAACAGGTCGACGTCGGGCATGTCGGGCACATAGAGGTGCCGGCGAATCGTCTTCTCGCTGATCGCGTTCGGTTTCACCCGCCCGGCCGCGACATCGGCGGCGATCGAGCGCATCGCGTCGACCAGCTCGACGCGCCCGCCGTAGTTCACGCACATCGTGAGCGTCAGCCCCGTGTTCGTCTTCGTGAGCTCCTCTGCGCGCTGCAGCTCCGTGATCACACTGCCCCACAGGCGCGGCTTACGTCCGGCCCAGCGGATGCGCACGTTCCACTCGTTGAGCTGGTCGCGCCGGCGGTGCAGCACGTCGCGGTTGTACCCCATGAGGAAGCGCACTTCCTCGGGCGAGCGCGCCCAGTTCTCGGTCGAGAAGGCGTACACCGACAGATGCTTCACCCCCGCCTGGATGGCGCCGGCGACGACGTCGAGCAGCACCTCCTCGCCCGCCTTATGGCCTTCGATGCGGTTGAGCCCTCGGCGGTTCGCCCAGCGGCCGTTGCCGTCCATGACGATCGCGACGTGCTCCGGCACCGCGGGGAACTGCGGCGGGTAGAGCCCCGTCCAATCGAGCGGGCGGTAGGCCACGGCATCCTTGTGCGTATACGGCTTGGGGCTCACCGGGCTCCTTCTCGAGAATCGTCGGTCACGTGCGCGAGCGAGCGGATGCCGCGCTCGAGATGCCACTGGGCGTAGGCGGCGATGAGCCCGGACGCGGCCGACGTCTCCTGCCCGGACGCCGCGTCGATCACGTCCCACTCCCCCGCCATGAGCGACCGGAGCAGGCTCAGTGTGCTCTCGGCGACGCGAGGGCTGCCCGCGGGCGCGTCGTTGCGGCACACCACTCCACCGAGCTGAGCCACGAACGTCGTGTGCGGACCAGGCATGCCACAGCGGGCGCAGTCGGTCAGCGACGGGGCCCAGCCCGACAGCGCCATGACCCGCAGCAGGTACGAGTCCAGGATGCTGCGGGGCGAGTGCTCTCCGCGTGAGAGGGCCCGCAACCCGCCGACGAGCAGCAGATACTGCTCGGGAGTCGCCTCCGACTCGCTCAGGCGGTCGGCGGTCTCCACCATGGCGTTCGCCGAGGTGAACCGGTCGTAGTGCGCGGCGATATCGGCACCGTACGAGCCCAGCGACTCGGCCTGCTGCACGATGTCGAGCGAACGGCCTTCGTACAGCTGCACGTCGGCGACCATGAAGGGCTCCAGTCGGGACCCGAACTTCGACGAGGTCCGCCGCACGCCCTTGGCCACGGCGCGCACCTTGCCGTGGCGGCGCGACAGCATGGTGACGATGCGATCCGCCTCACCCAGCTTGTGGGTGCGCAGGATCACTGCTTCGTCTCGGTACGTGGGCACCCCTCGATTATCCTCCGTGCGCGACAATGGACGGGTGACCGAACCGCTCTTCATCATTCCGTTCTGGGCGGATCTGCTCGGCGTCGGGCTCGGCGGGGTGCAGGGCGCGCTCTTCGCCTCCGGCTTCCAGGGACAGCGGCGCCTCGACTGGCTCGGGGTGGCGATCATCGGGATCATGATCGGCATGGGTGGCGGTCTCATCCGCGACATCCTGCTGGGACAGACGCCCGCAACCCTGCAGAACCAGTGGTACCTCGTCACGGCGACTGGTGCCGCGCTGTTCGGGATGCTGCTCGCCGGCCTCTTCACGCGCCTCAACAAGGTCATCGTCGGCCTGGATGCCGTCGTGATCGGGATGTTCGGAGCCTTCGGCACGAGCAAGGCCCTCGCCCTCGGCATCCCCGAGGTGCCCGCCGTGTTCATCGGCGTCTGCGCTGCGGTCGGCGGCAGCGTGCTGCGCGACATGCTCATGGGGCTGCCGACCGCGATCATGCACGTCGGCTCGCTCTACGCGGTCGCCGCCGGCGGAGGGTCGGCGTTCATCGTGATCGCCCACGCCCTCGGCATGTCGATCCCCCTCGCCGCCGTGATAGGGATCGCCGTCACGGCGGTGATCCGGGTGCTCGCGGTGAGCTTCGACGTGTCGCTGCCGGAGCAGCGTCGCCTGTACCGTCGCAAGGTCGCCGCGGAGACCGGGGTCATCCCAATCGTCAAGCCGGGCGACTGACGGCCGCGAGCCCGTCGATCACCCGATCGAGACCGAACCGCCAGGCCGCATCTCCGTCGTACGACGAGTTCGCGGCAGCGCCCGCGGCGCCGCCCACTTCCTGAGCGAGCGGGTACGCTCTACCGAGGCGCGACGCGAGACGGTCGGCGATGTGCGTCCACCCCTCTCCGAACTCGGCACTCCGACGATGCTCGGCCGCACGCGACGCGACCGATCGCACGAAACCGAGCACGAACGTGAGCGCGGCGTCGCGACGCACGGGATCGAGGTCCATCCCGTCGAACGCGTGGAGTTCGCGGTCGTATTTGGCGATCGTCCCGGGGCCGAGCACCGTGCGCGGGTCATCGATGTCCAGCATCCAGCTGTGCCTGCGCAGCATGCGCAGGTTGTCCTCTGCGAGCGTCCGCACGCGTGAGCGCCACTCTCCCGCGAGCTCCGGGGCTGCGACGAGCTCGGCGTTGGCCTCGTCGGCCATGAGCACGAGGAGATCGTCGCGGTTGTTCGCGTAGGTGTAGGTCGACATCGTGGGCATGTCGATGGACCGCGCGATCGCTCGCATCGTCACGGCCTCCAGACCGCTCGCATCGGCGAGGGCCATCGCTGACGCCACTACGTCATCGGTGGAGTGGCGAGACCGCGGCCCTCGCCGCGGCGGCTCGGCGGCATCGCTGTTTCTCCAGAGCAGTTCGAGAAGATCTCGCGACATCGGGAATACCGTTGCCCTTTCCTCGTTAACACCGTACGTTGTACATATTTTAGACAGGAGAGCTCATGAAGATCAGCCGCACCGCCGTGTCTCTGAACGTCCCCGACGTCGCGGCGTCCGTCGCCTTCGCGAAGACGCACTTCGGATACGAGGAGGCGATGGCTGCAGACGGCTTCGCGTCGCTGCAACATCCCGATTCATCCACGAATCTCATCTTCCTGCAGACCGGACTGCCAACGTTCCGCCCGTCGGAGATCGCCGGATCCGCGGGCGAAGGCCTGCTCCTCGCCTTCGTGGTCGATGACCTCGACACCGAGTACGCGAAGATCGCCGATTCCGGCGCACGGGTGGTCACGCCCCCCGAGACCGAGGAGTGGGGAGAGCGCTACTGTCAGTTCGCCGACGCGAACGGCATCATCTGGCAGCTCGTGCAGTGGACGTGACCCGGTGATGGCACGCTGATGTGGCACCTGCTGTGGGAATCTCGCGTGGATCCCCACAGCAGGTGCCAACTGAATCGCGTCAGACCGCGGCGAGCTCGTGCTGGCGGCTGCGGATCGAGCGGTTCACGCCGGACACGATCGCCTTGAGGGATGCCGTCGAGATGTCGCCGTCGATGCCGACGCCCCACAGGCGCTGGTCGCCGACCTGCAGCTCGACGTAGGCGGCCGCCTGGGCGTCGCCGCCGGCGCTGAGAGCGTGCTCCACATAGTCGTACACCGTGATGTCGAAGCCCTGTGCGCGCAGCACCTCGACGAACGCGGCGACCGGACCGTTGCCCGATCCGGTGACCGAGATCCGGTCGTCGTCGTCGCGCAGCTCCACCTCGAGGACGACCTCGCCGGACATGTCGCTGCGGGTCTGCGTCGCCAGCAGCTCGAAACGACCCCACTTCGCGGACTCGTCGTCGGCCGGCAGGTACTCGTCGGTGAAGACCGACCAGATCTGCTCGCTCGTGACCTCGCCGCCCTCGGCATCCGTCTTCGCCTGCACGACGCCCGAGAACTCGATCTGCAGCTTGCGGGGCAGGTCGATGGCGTGGTCCGCCTTGAGCAGGTACGCGACGCCACCCTTGCCCGACTGGGAATTCACGCGGATCACCGCTTCGTACGAGCGGCCCAGGTCCTTCGGGTCGACGGGCAGATACGGCACCGCCCACTCGATCTCATCGACCGAGACGCCCTTCGCCTGTGCCGCAGCGGCCATGGCCTCGAAGCCCTTCTTGATCGCATCCTGGTGCGATCCGCTGAAGGCGGTGAACACGAGGTCGCCCGCCCACGGGCTGCGCTCCGGGACGGGCAGCTGGTTGCAGTACTCCACCGTGCGCTTGACCTGGTCGATGTCACTGAAGTCGATCTGCGGATCGATGCCCTGCGTGAACATGTTGATGCCCAGCGCGACGAGGTCGACATTGCCGGTGCGCTCGCCGTTGCCGAACAGGCATCCCTCGATGCGGTCGGCACCGGCCATGTACCCGAGCTCGGCGGCGGCGATCGCGGTGCCGCGGTCGTTGTGCGGGTGCAGCGACAGGATCACGTTCCCGCGGTGGCTCAGGTGACGGCTCATCCACTCGATCGAGTCGGCGTAGACGTTCGGCGTCGCCATCTCGACGGTCGCTGGCAGGTTGATGATGACCTTGCGGTCGGGCGTCGGCTCGAAGATCTCGATGACCTGGTTGCAGACGTCGACCGCGAATTCGAGCTCGGTGCCGGTGTAGCTCTCGGGCGAGTACTCGTAGTAGACCTTCGTGTCGGGGATCGACTTCTCGAACTTCCGGCACAGTCGCGCGCCCTCGAGCGCGATGTCGATGATGCCCTGCTTGTCGGTGCGGAACACGACCTCGCGCTGCAGCACGCTGGTCGAGTTGTACAGGTGCACGATCGCCTGCTTGGCACCGGCGATGGCCTCGTATGTGCGCTCGATCAGGTGCTCGCGCGCCTGGGTCAGGACCTGGATGGTGACGTCGTCGGGGATGAGGTTCTCTTCGATCAGCTGGCGGACGAAGTCGAAATCGGTCTGACTCGCCGAGGGGAACCCGACCTCGATCTCCTTGTAGCCCATGCTCACGAGCAGCTCGAACATCACCCGCTTGCGCTCGGGCGACATGGGGTCGATGAGGGCCTGGTTGCCGTCGCGCAGGTCGACCGCGCACCAACGGGGCGCTTCGGTGATGCGAGCGTCCGGCCACGTGCGGTCGGGCAGGTGCACCGAGATCTGCTCGTGGAAGGGCCGGTACTTGTGGATCGGCATCGACGACGGGCGCTGAGTGTTCTTCATGAGGGGCTTCTTCTCTCGTCAGGAATGTGTTCGGGCCAACACGAGCGCCGCGACGAGGAAGGCCCTAGCTCTCAGGACTCGTCGCGGCAGCTAAGAAGAAGCAGACCGCCGAAAGGCATGCGGCCATGCTAGCAGGGCGGCGCCGCCGGTTCGACCGGCGGATGCCGACGGATGCAGTCCGAGACCCGCTCAGGGGATGAGCGCGACCTTGCCACCCGCGTGTCCACCCGCGAGGAGCTCCAGCGCGGCCGGAGCCTCCGCGAGCGGGAACGTCTTCGCCACGGGCACGACGAGGTCGCCGCTCTGAGCGAGGGCGATGAGATCCGGACGCACCTCGTCGCGGAACCGCGCGCTCTCGGGCATCGAGCCGGCGATCGCGATGATGCCCTCGCTCTCCGCTCGTCCGAACGCGGCGATGGTCACGATGCGTCGGCGATCGTGGACGAGCTCGAGCGAGACGTCGATGGCCTCGTCCGTGCCGACGGCGTCGAGAGCCGCGGCGACGGCACCGCCGGCGAGCTCACGGACGCGGTCGGCGAGCCCAGGGCCGTACTCCACGGGCACTCCCCCGAACTGCCGCACGACGTCGGCCCGCGCGGCACTCGCCGTGCCGATCACCCGCACGCCGCGCAGCGCGGCCTGCTGCAGCACGCTCACACCGACCGCGCCGGATGCGCCGTGCAACAGGATGGTCTCGCCGGGCGCGACGCCCGTCACCCAGAGCATCTCCGCAGCGGTCGTGCCGGCGAGCAGCAGATTCGCGGCTTCGGCATGGCTCAGCGTCGTGGGCTTGCGGAAGGCCTTCTCGGCCGGGATCGTGACCGCCTCCGCGTATCCACCGCTCACGCGGAACGCCACGATCTCGTCGCCGACCCGGGCCTCACCGGAACCGATACGCGCGTCCGGACCCATCGCGACGATCTCGCCGGAGATCTCATAGCCGATCGCCACCGGAAACTCCACGCCCGACCGCGGCGAGGCGACGTGCTTGGCGTCGGCGGGATTGACACCGGCCGCGCGCACGCGCACCGTGATCTCGCCTTCGCGGGGGTCGGGCAGCTCGTACTCGACGAACTGCCACTCATGCGGCTCACCCGGTGCGGTCGCCATCCAGTGCTGTGCGCGTGTCACGATGCTGCCTCCGACATGGTCCCCTCCGACGATCGACGTGTCTCAGAAGCCGAGGCGCCCGAGCTGCTTCGGGTCTCGCTGCCATTCCTTGGCGACCTTGACGTGGAGGCCGAGGAAGACCTTCGTACCGAGGAGCTCCTCGATGCCGGCGCGGGCGCGGGCTCCGACGTCGCGCAGACGCGCGCCCTTGCGACCGATGATGATCGCCTTCTGGCTGTCGCGCTCGACGACGATCGAGGCGTGCACGTCGGTGAGATCGCTGTCCTCGCGGGGGGCGACGTCGTCGATCACGACCGCGATGGAGTGCGGCAGCTCGTCGCGCACGCCCTCCAACGCCGCCTCTCGGATGATCTCCGCGATGCGATCCTCGTCAGACTCGTCAGTGGTGATGTCGTCCGGATAGAGGGCCGGCCCCTTCGGCATGAGCGACAGGATCTCGTCGGAGAGCACGCCGAGCTGGTCTCGCGTGAGCGCCGAGAGTGGGATCACCGCGTGCCAGTCCTCGCGCAGGGCATCCGCCTCCATGAGCCGTTCGGTGATCTCGTCGCGGGACGCCGCATCGGTCTTGGTGACGATGGCGATCTTCTTCGCCCGCGGGTACCCGTCGAGCGACGCGGCGATACGGCGATCGCCGGGGCCGACCTTCTCCGTGGCGGGCACGCAGAATCCGATCACATCGACGTCGCCCAGCACCTGCTCCACGAGATCGTTCAGCCGCTCGCCCAGCAGCGTGCGCGGCTTGTGGATGCCGGGGGTGTCGACGATCACCAGCTGCCCGTCCGGCCGGTTGACGATGCCGCGGATCGCTCGACGAGTGGTCTGCGGCTTCTCGCTCGTGATGGCGATCTTCTCGCCGACGAGGGCGTTGGTGAGCGTCGACTTGCCGACGTTCGGGCGTCCGACGAAGGTCACGAACCCGCTCCGCGTCTTGTCACTCATCGTTTCGCTCTCCCTCAGGTTCTGATGTCTCCGTCGCCGGAGCGGCCCTCTCGACGAACACCGTCGCGATGCCGCGCCCGCGCCCTCGGGAGGCGCCGCCGGTCAGCACGAGTCCGTCGACCGTGGCCGTCGCTCCTGGCTGGGGCACCTGTCCGAGCGTCTTGCCGAGCAGGCCGCCGATGGAATCCACGTCCTCGTCCTCGAGCTCGAGACCGAACAGATCGCCGACGTCCTCCAGCGAGAGCCGGGAGCTGACTCGATACCGTCCCTCACCGAGCTCGACGACCTCCGTCGACACCTGATCGTACTCGTCGGAGATCTCGCCGACGAGCTCCTCGATCAGGTCTTCGAGGGTGATGAGACCCGAGATCCCGCCGTGCTCGTCGATCACGAGGCAGACGTGCACGGCATCCCGTTTCATCTGCTGCAGCAGCGTCTCCGCTCGCATCGACTCCGGAACGAAGGTCGCCGGCCGCGAGATGGGGCGGATGGATGCCGCGCGCCAGGCGTTCTCGTCGCGGTAGGCGAACTGCACGAGGTCCTTGAGGTAGAGCACGCCGACCACGTCGTCTGCCTCGTCGTCGACCACCGGCATCCGCGAGACCCCGCGCTGCAGGAACAGGTTCATGGCTTCGTCGGTCGTGGCCGTGGCGTCGACCGTGACCATCTCGGTGCGCGGCACCATGACGGCCCGCACGAACTGGTCCGTGAAGTCGAAGACGGAGTGGATGAGGTCGCGGTCGTCTGCCTCGATGAGGTCGTTCGAGGCAGCCTCGTCGACCATGCTGAGCAGCTGCTCCTCCGAGGTGAAGGAGCTGCGCCCGCGGCCCGGCGTCACACGATTGCCGAGCACCACGAGACCGTGCGCGAGCGGGCCGAGGATGATGCGCAGGCCGCGCACGATCGGCGCGTTGGCGCGCAGCATCCCCTCCGCGTGCTGGCGCCCGAACGAGCGAGGGCTGGCGCCGACGAGCACGAAGGTGATGCCGGTCATCAGCACGGCGGCCGCGAGCATCGCGAGCCAGTTGTTCTCGATGAGGATCGTGAACGCGACCGTGACGAGCACCGCCGCCGTCACCTCGGCGAGCACACGGATGAACGCGACGGAGTTGACGTGCGCGTCGGGGTCCGCGGCGATGCGCGCGAGCTGCTTCGTGTTCCGTCCCTCCGCCGACATCTCCTCGAGGTCGGTGCGAGAGGTGACGCCGAAGGCGGCGTCGATCGCGGCCATGAGGCCGCCGAAGGCGACGAGCAGGACCGCGCCGGCGAGCAGGAGAGCTGCGGTCATCGTCGGCGTTCGGCGGCGGCGAAGCTCTGGATGAGCTCCTTCTGCAGACCGAACATCTCACGCTCCTCGTCGGGCTCGGCGTGATCGAAGCCGAGCAGGTGCAGCAGACCGTGCGTGGTGAGCAGGATGAGTTCATCCATCAGCGAGTGGCCGGCGGCCTGCGCCTGGGTCTCGGCGACCTGCGGGCACAGCACGATGTCGCCGAGCAGGCCCGGAGCCGTCGGTCGGTCCTCGGTGCCGGGGCGCAGCTCGTCCATCGGGAAGCTGAGCACGTCGGTCGGGCCGGGCTCGTCCATCCACTGCACGTGCAGGGCCTCCATGGCGCCCTCGTCGACGAGGACGATGGCGACCTCGGCGTCGGGGCTGACGTGCAGCTGCGCGAGGTTGTGGTCGGTGAGGCGCTGCAGCACCGTCTCATCGACGTCGATCGCCGACTCGTTGTTGATCTCGATCATGCCTGTGCTCGTTTCATCAGGAGAGGCCCCGTTTCGGCATCCGGTCCCGGGGTCCGGGGCGCTGCGCGCCGCGGCGCTCCGCGCGGTTGGCGAACTCTGCCGCCTGCTCGCGCTCGTGCCGCTGCGCCGTGCGGCGCTCGTCGTACTCGCTGTACGCGTCGACGATGCGTCCGACGAGCGAGTGACGCACGACGTCGTCGCTCGTGAGGCGGGCGAAGTGGATGTCGTCGATGCCGTCGAGCACCCGGGTGACCAGCCGGAGGCCCGAGGCGCCCTGCGGCAGGTCGACCTGCGTGATGTCGCCGGTCACGACCATCCGCGTACCGAACCCCAGCCGGGTGAGGAACATCTTCATCTGCTCGGGCGTGGTGTTCTGCGCCTCATCGAGCACCACGAACGAGTCGTTGAGCGTGCGTCCGCGCATGTAGGCGAGCGGCGCGACCTCGATCGTGCCCGTCGCCATGAGACGGGGGACGATCTCCGGATCCATCATCTCGTTGAGCGCGTCGTAGAGCGGGCGCAGGTACGGATCGATCTTGTCGGTGAGCGTGCCGGGAAGGAACCCGAGCCGCTCCCCTGCCTCGACTGCGGGGCGCGTCAGGATGATGCGCGTGACCTCCTTGCGCTGCAGCGCCTGCACGGCCTTCGCCATCGCGAGGTAGGTCTTGCCCGTTCCGGCTGGCCCGATGCCGAAGACGATCGTGTTCTCGTCGATCGCGTCGACGTACTCCTTCTGGCCGAGCGTCTTGGGACGGATGACCTTGCCGCGGGTCGAGAGGATCGCCTCGCCGAGCACCTCGCTCGGGCGGGGCCCGCCGTCGGAGCGCAGCATGCGCGCCGAGCTGGAGACGTCGCTGGGCGCGAGGTCGTGCCCGGCCCTCGTCATGGTCAGCAGCTCGTCGACGAGGCTCTTGGCGCTCGCCACGGCATCCGGAGTGCCCGTTAGGGTGATCTCGTTGCCGCGTACGAGCACCTGCACCTCACGGTGTTCCTTCTCGAGCATGCGGAGCAGGCGGTCCTGGGGACCGAGCAGCTGCACCATGGCGACGCCGTCGGCGTAGATCCGCTCGGTGACGCTGCGGTCGGTGGTGTTGTCGTCGTCAGAAGCCAACGAGCTTGTTCTCCTCGATGTTGCCGAGCACATGAGCGTGCACGTGGAAGACGGACTGGGCGGCGCTCGCGCCGTTGTTGAAGATCAGGCGGTACTCCCCGTTGGCGTGCTCGTCGGCGAGCTGCTTCGCGGCGGCGACCACCTCGGCGAGGAGCGTCGGATCGCCTGCGGCCAGTTCGGTGACGTCGCGGTACTCCTCGGTCTTGGGGATGACGAGGACGTGCAGCGGCGCCTGCGGGTCGATGTCGCGGATCGCGAAGATCCGCTCGGTGTCCAGCAGGATCTCACCCGGGATATCGCCGTTGAGGATGCGCGTGAAGATCGACGGTTCGGACATGGTGCCAGTCTACTGACCGGGGCCGACGTGCGGCCCGACGGGGATCACCAGCGGCCGAGGGCCACCGACAGGACCGCGATCGCCGCGGGTCCGGCGGTGGAGGTGCGCAGCACCGTGTCGCCGAGCAGCGCCCGTTCGGCGCCCGCGGCCTCGAGTGCCGTGATCTCGTCGCCGGAGATGCCACCCTCTGGTCCGACGACGAGCACGAGATCCCGCCCATCGGGCTCCAGCGCGGACAGCCGCGTCGAGGCGCTCGGATCGAGCAGCACCACCCGCTGCGTGGCGCCGCGGCCGACCAGATCCCTGGTCGTCACGGGCGGCGTGACCTCAGGCACCCAGGCGCGGTGCGCCTGCTTGGCTGCCTCACGCACGATCGTCGCCCAGCGCTCCCGCCCCTTCGCGGCCTTCGGCCCCTCCCAGCGCGACACGCTGCGACTCGCCTGCCACGGCACGATCTCGTCGACCCCGAGCTCGCACGCCGCCTGCACGGCGAGTTCGTCACGGTCGCCCTTGGCGAGGGCCTGCACGAGGATCAGTCGCGGGCTCGGGGCTTCGCTCACCCGACGCGCGCTCACGCGCACCTCGACCAGCGAGGGAGACACCTGCTCGGCCTCACCCGAGAGCCACGCCCCGCGACCGTCGCCGACCGTCACGTGCTCGCCGACCCGCAGCCGCCGGACCACCGCGGCGTGCTTGGCCTCCGCGCCGGTCAGCGCCACGAGGTCGCCGACCTCGGCATCCGACGACGATTCGACGAGGAAATGGAGTGCCATCGCGTTCCCCGGATCAGTGCGAGCGGAAGCGGTCGCGCAGCTTCGAGAACAGCCCCTGCTGGAACTGGGCGAGCTGTGGGGCAGGCGCCTTCGTCTTCTTCGCGAAGTCCTCGATGAGCGCGCGCTGCGCCGAGTCGATCTTCGTCGGCGTCAGCACCTGGACTCCGACCCGGAGGTCTCCCCGCTGGCTGCCGCGCAGCGGCGTGATGCCCCTGCCCTTGATCGTCAGGACATCGCCCGACTGCACGCCAGGTCGGATCTCGAGGTCGACCTCGCCGTCCAGCCCCTGGATCGTCGTCTCGGTGCCGAGGATGGCATCGGTCATCGCGACCTCGAGAGTGGCGAGCAGGTCGTCGCCGTCCCGGCTGAACGCGGGGTGCGGGTTCACCGTCACCTCGACATACAGGTCGCCGTTCGGGCCGCCCGCCTTGCCGACCTCACCCGAGCCGGGCAGCTGCAGGCGCAGGCCCGTCTCGACGCCGGCGGGGATGTCGAGCGACACCGTCCGACGCGAGCGCACGCGCCCCTGGCCGCCGCAGGTGCCGCACGGGTACGGGATGGTCGTGCCGTATCCCTCGCACGTGCCGCACGGCTGCGAGGTCACGACGTTTCCGAGCAGGCTGCGCACCTGGCGCTGCACGTGACCGGTGCCGCCGCAGATGTCGCATGTGACGGGCGAGGTGCCCTCCTGGCAGCACGAACCCTTGCAGGTCTCGCAGAGCACGGCGGTGTCGACCTCGATGTCCCGGTGAGCGCCGAACACGACGTCTCCGAGGTCGAGCGAGACGCGCACGAGAGCGTCCTGGCCCCGCTCGCGGCGAGACCGCGGGCGAGCTCCGCGTCCGCCACCCTGAGCCGCTCCGAAGAACGTCTCGAAGATGTCGCCGAAACCGCCGAAGCCTCCGTAGTTGCCTGCGGCTCCGTCGCCCCCGCCCATGTCGTAGCGACGACGGGACTCGTCGTCGCTCAGCACGTCGTACGCGTGCGTGACGAGCTTGAACTTCTCGGCCGCCTCCTCGCCCGGATTCACGTCCGGGTGCAGCTGGCGCGCGAGACGCCGGTACGCCTTCTTGATCTCGTCCGTCGATGCGTCGCGCGAGACGCCGAGTACCTCGTAGTGGTCCGCCACAATGGCCCTTCTGCGTGTTGTCCTGGCCGTCCGCGTCAGCGGGCGGCCTCGTCTTCGTCGAGCAGTCGCGACAGGTAGCGGGCGACCGCCCGCGCTGCCGCGAGATTGCTCGGATAGTCCATCCGTGTCGGCCCCATCACGCCGACGCGTGCGGTGCCGGAGCGCGCCGCGTAGTTGCTCGCGACGATCGACGCCTCGTCGAGGCCGAACGACGCGTTCTCCGTGCCGATGCTCGCGGCGAGCCCCTGCGCATCGGCCTCCATCTCGCTCATCAGCCGGATGAGAGTCACCTGCTCCTCGATCGCCTCGAGAAGAGGGTGGATGCTGCCGCGGAAGTCGTGTTCCCGGCGCGCGAGCGTCGCGGCGCCTGCCATCACGAGCCGCTCCTGCCGGAACGTGCCCAGCTCCTCGACGATCACCGTCGCGAGCGCACGGAGCACGGCATCCTTCGCGTGCTCCTCGGCGTCGAGCAGACCCTGCAGGCGTTCGGCGGCATCGCTGACCGCGCGCCCGGTGAGGAGCGCCGACAGACGAGCCCGCAGGAGCGCCATGTCGGACTCGTCGACGTCGGCGGGAAGCGGCGCGATGCGCTGGGAGACGCCGCCCGCATCCGTCACGAGCACCACGAGGAGACGGTTGGGTGCGAGGGCGACCAGCTCGATGTGGGTGAGCTGCGCCCGCGCGAAGGACGGGTACTGCGCGAGGGCGACCTGTCCGGTGAGCTGAGTGAGCACCCGCACCGTCCGAGCCATGAGGTCGTCGAGGTCGGCCGGGTCGGTCAGGAAGGATTCGATCGCGGTGCGCTGCGCGCCCGAGAGAGGACGAAGCTGGGCGAGGTGGTCGACGAAGACGCGATACCCCTTGTCGGTCGGGACGCGACCGGAGGAGGTGTGCGGCGCCGCGATCAGCTCCTCGTCTTCGAGCAGGGCCATGTCGTTGCGGATCGTGGCCGCGGACACACCGAACGAGTAGCGGTCGACGATCGATCGGCTGCCCACTGGCTCGTGCGTCTCGACGTAGTCCTGCACGATGGCACGGAGCACCTGGAGGCCTCTTTCACTGACCATCACGACTCCCCTCGTCTGGCACTCACCGGTTACGAGTGCCAATTCTACTCGCCGCGCACGCATATGCGCTGAACACACGTGCGAGCGATGGGGTGGCTGCAGCGGGACGGCTCAGTCCGTGAGTTCTCGCACCACCGCGTCGGCGAGCAGACGTCCACGGAGGGTGAGCTGCACGCGGCCTCGCACGGCGGCGGCCGGATCCACGAGCTCATCGGCGATGAGTCCGGCGACACGCGCGCGCTTGTCCGGCTGCAACTCGTCGATCGCGATGCCCTCGCGGATCCGACTGAGCAGCAGGACACGCTCCAGCATCCGCGACTTCTCGTCTGGTCGCTCCGTGCCCGCCGCCGGAGACTCGGAGGCCGAGAGCCGCTGCGCGTACGCCGCCGGGTGCTTCACGTTCCACCAGCGCAGCCCGGCGACGTGGCTGTGGGCTCCCGGCCCGAATCCCCACCAGTCGCTTCCGCGCCAGTATGCGAGGTTGTGACGCGAGCGCTGATCGGGGGTGCGCGCCCAGTTGCTGACCTCATACCAGTCGAAGCCGGCCTCAGCGAGGCGCCGGTCGGCAAGCTCGTACATGTCGGCCTGCAGGTCGTCATCGGGCATCGGAACCTCGCCGCGGCGGATCTGGCGCGCGAGCTTCGTGCCGTCCTCGATGATGAGCGCGTATGCCGAGACGTGATCGGACTCGAGCTCCAGGGCCGCGTCGAGAGAGGCCTCCCAGTCTCCGAGAGACTCCCCCGGGGCGCCGTAGATCAGGTCCACGCTGACCGCGAGTCCGGCGTCCTTCGCCGCCGCGACAGCCGTGCGGACGTTCTCGGGACGGTGAGTCCGATCGAGGGCGGCGAGCACCCGCGGCACCGCCGACTGCATCCCGATCGAGAGTCTCGTCACGCCCGCCTCCGCGAGCGTGCGCGCCACCTCCGGGGTGACGGTGTCGGGGTTCGCCTCGACGGTCACCTCGGCATCGCCGACGAGGCCGAAGGCCGACGTGGCCGCTCCCAGCATCCGCGCCAGGTCTCCGGCGGGGAGAAGAGTCGGCGTCCCTCCTCCGAAGAAGACCGTGTCCATCGGGCGCAGCGCGCCGGCTTCGGAGAGCACGCGCTGGGCGAGCGCGATCTCGCCGATCAGCGTCGAGGCGTAGTCCTCCTGCTTGGCACCGCGCAACTCGGTCGACGTGTACGTGTTGAAGTCGCAGTACCCGCATCGCACGGTGCAGAACGGGATGTGGAGGTAGGCCGAGAAGGGCACGGCCGTGTCGATCGGCAGGTCGGCAGGAAGGCGACCATCGGCGGGGGCGGGATCTCCGAGTGGAAGGGGACCGGCCATCAGACGGGAGTCGCGTACAGCGGCGAGATGGCCCGCAGGTAGCGGGCGAACAGCTCGCGACGGCGCCGCTTCACGAGCGCGGGGACCAGCCGGTAGAGCAGCGAGTTCGGGGCGTCGAACGCGCGGACGGTGAACCACACCTCGTCGTCGTCGCGCCATTCGATGTCGAACGACTCCTCGCCGCGTACGACCGACCCGCCGACCGTGCCAAGGACGAAGCCGATGCGGCGCTTCTCCTCCGTCACAGAGATGACGCGGAGTTCGGCGTCGGCGTGCATGTTCGCGACGCGTCCGCGCAGGCGAAGCGTCATCCCAGGACCGACGAACGGAGTGCCCTCCGCGTCGAAGCGCTGCTCGATCTCGTTCTTGCTCGGGGCGATCGGGGTGCCCTCGGCGTCGAAGCTGACGCCCGCATACGCAGGCCCAGGGGCGGGGCGTACGTCTTCCACCCGGAGTCCGGACGCGCGCTGGGCAGTCCAGGACAGAAGCGCTTCACCGGCGGTCTGGAAACGCTCCTCGCCGCTGCCTATGCGCCAGGAGTTCTCGGCGGGGATGCTGCGCTCCGGCGGATACTGCATCAGATCGGGCGCATGGGTCGCACCCACCGCCGCATAGTCGACCGTGTCGTCTCGGAAAGTCCCGCGCCGCATGCCGTCCAGCCTACCCGGGTGTCCTGGACGAGCACCCGGAGACCCGATCTACTTCTTGTCCTTGCCTTCGACGTCGCCGGAGAGCGCAGCGATGAACGCCTCCTGCGGAACCTCGACGCGGCCCACCATCTTCATGCGCTTCTTGCCCTCCTTCTGCTTCTCGAGGAGCTTGCGCTTCCGGCTGATGTCACCGCCGTAGCACTTCGCGAGCACGTCCTTGCGGAGCGCGCGGATGGTCTCGCGGGCGATGATCCGCGCACCGATCGCGGCCTGGATCGGCACCTCGAAGTTCTGGCGAGGGATGAGCTTGCGCAGTCGCTCGGTCATGAGGGTGCCGTAGGCGTAGGCCTTGTCGCGGTGCACGATCGAGCTGAACGCGTCGACCTTGTCGCCCTGGAGGAGGATGTCGACCTTCACGAGGTCGGCCTCCTGCTGCCCCGCCGGCTCGTAGTCGAGGGACGCGTAGCCCTGCGTCTTGGACTTCAGCTGGTCGAAGAAGTCGAAGACGATCTCGCCGAGGGGCATCGTGTACCGCAGCTCGACGCGCTCCTCCGAGAAGTACTCCATCCCGAGCAGCGTGCCTCGACGTGACTGGCACAGCTCCATGACGGTTCCCACGTAGTCCTTCGGCAGGAGGATCGCGGTATTGACCATGGGCTCGGACACGGAGCCGATGCGTCCGTCGGGGTACTCGCTGGGATTCGTGACCGTGACGGTCTCCCCTGTGTCCGACGTCACGACCTCGTAGATCACGCTCGGCGCGGTCGTGATGAGGTCGAGCCCGAACTCGCGGGCGAGACGCTCGGTGATGATCTCGAGGTGGAGGAGGCCGAGGAATCCGCAGCGGAATCCGAAGCCGAGCGCGACAGACGTCTCCGGCTCGTACTGCAGCGACGCGTCAGACAGCTTCAGCTTGTCGAGCGCCTCGCGGAGCTCCGCGTAGTCGCTGCCGTCGATCGGGTAGATGCCCGAGAACACCATCGGCTTCGGGTCGGTGTACCCGGAGAGCGGTTCGGATGCGGGCTTCCTGGCGTTCGTGATCGTGTCGCCGACCTTCGACTGACGCACATCCTTCACGCCGGTGATGAGGTAGCCCACCTCGCCGACGCCCAGACCCTTGGTGGGCGTGGGCTCAGGGCTCGACACGCCGACCTCGAGCGCCTCGTGGTTCGCGCCGGTCGACATCATCTGGATGCGCTCGCGCGGCGAGAGGCTGCCGTCGACCATGCGCACGTAGGTGACGACACCGCGGTAGGCGTCGTAGACCGAGTCGAAGATCATGGCGCGGGCGGGGGCCTCGGCGTCGCCGACGGGTGCGGGGATCTCCTGGACCAGACGGTCGAGAAGCTCTTCGACGCCTACGCCGGTCTTGCCGGAGACGCGCAGCACGTCCTCGGGCTTGCCGCCGATGAGCGCTGCGAGCTCCTTGGCGTACTTCTCGGGGTCCGCGGCCGGCAGGTCGATCTTGTTCAGCACGGGGATGATGTGCAGATCGTTCTCGAGGGCGAGGTAGAGGTTCGCCAGCGTCTGAGCCTCGATGCCCTGTGCGGCGTCGACGAGCAGGATGGCCCCCTCGCACGCGGCCAGCGAGCGGGAGACCTCGTAGGTGAAGTCGACGTGTCCCGGGGTGTCGATCATGTTCAGCGCGAACGTCTGACCGTCGAGCTCCCACGGCATCCGCACCGCCTGGCTCTTGATCGTGATGCCGCGCTCGCGCTCGATGTCCATGCGGTCGAGATACTGCGCCCGCATGTCGCGGTCGGAGACCACTCCGGTGATCTGGAGCATCCGGTCGGCGAGGGTCGACTTGCCGTGGTCGATGTGCGCGATGATGCAGAAGTTGCGGATCTGCGTCGCAGGCGTCGCGGCAGGCTGAAGCGGAGTGAGGGCGCGTGGTGACATGTCCTGACGATTCTACGGTGACGCGCCGTCGATGCTCGATTCGCCGAATCCGGTGATATTCTGCCCAGGTTGCCCGGGAGCCGACCCCGAAACCGGATTCCGCGAGCGACGAGACTCCGTCACATTCGAGTGCAGGTGTCGTGTCGCGCAGATCGGCAGATGGTGATTGACTGTCCTCCGGCTCAGCGTTGCGTCGGCAGATCCCGCGCGCGTCTGTAAAAGAGAAAGAATCAACACCTTGATCAAGTATCTCGTGCGCCGCCTGCTGGGCTGGTTGCTGATGATCGTCATCGCGACGAACATCACCTACTTCCTCGCGTGGCTGTACCTCGATCCGGAGAACAACTACGTCGGTCGGCGCCCGCCGCTCTCCCCGGAGCAGATCGACAACCTGCTCCGCCCACGCAACCTCAGCGAGTCGGTGCCGCTCGTCGAGCGGTGGTGGACCTGGTTCTCCGGAATCATCCTCCGGTGGGACTGGGGTCTCGGCCCGACCGGGGAGTCGGTCAACGAGCAGGTCGCCTATCGCGTCTGGGTCAGCGCGGAACTCGTGCTCGGCGCCACGATCATCACGACCGTGCTCGGCATCGCGCTCGGCGTCTACACCGCATCGCGCCAGTACAAGCTCGCCGACCGCATCGGCCAGGGCACCAGCATCATCACGATGAACATCCCGACCGTCGTCGCCGGCTTCGCGCTGGTGCTGCTGGCGATCGCCTTCAACAACGCCGTGGGCACGACCGTCTTCTACGTCACAGGGTCTTCCAGTCCGGGGGTCCAAGGATTCTTCCCCGTCCTCATAGACGTGCTGCAACATCTCACGCTGCCCACATTGGGGCTCGTCATCACGGGCTACGCGCAGATCCACTTCCTGCAGCGCTCGCTCCTGCTTGATAACATCAAGGCCGACTACGTGCGCACCGCTCGGGCGAAGGGCCTCACGAAGCAGCAGGCGATCCGGAAGCACGCCCTGCGCACGTCGCTCATTCCGGTCACGACGCAGGTCGCCTTCACGATCCCCGCCGTGTTCACGGGCGCAGTGCTGACGGAGACGATCTTCAACTGGAACGGAATGGGTCGGTACTTCATCACGACCCTCAACAACAACGACATTCACGGCGTCGTCGCGGTCGCGGCATTCGGCGCCCTGATGACGGCGATCGGCGCCATCCTCGCCGACGTGACCGTCGTCGTCCTCGATCCGAGAGTGCGGGTGAGCTGATGTCCCTGGAAGCCATCGGGGTCTCCCCTGAGATCACCGAGCAGCCGCAGAAGCCGAGGAGCCGTAAGCGCACCACGATGTTGTCGCTCTACACGCGACGCTTCCTGCGCAACCGCGGCGCCGTGATCGGCGTGGTCATCCTCGCGGCGCTCATCCTGTTCGCGATCGTGGGACCGCTCATCGCTCCCTACAGCCACACCGACCTCGACTTCCTGGCGCTGCGCAAGGGGCCGTCGGCCGATCACTGGTTCGGCACGAACGGGTCGGGCAACGACAACTTCGCGCAGGTCGCCGTCGGGCTCCAGCGCTCGATGATGATCGCCGCGCTCGTCGCCGTCGGCACGACCGTCGTCTCGGCGATCGTCGGCACGACCGCCGCCTACTTCGGCGGGGCGTACGAGCGCATCATGCTCGCGATCATCCACTTCATGATGGTCGTGCCGAACTTCCTCATCCTCGCGATGATCTCCAACGACGCGGGCGGCAACTGGCTGGTCATCTCGCTCGTGATGGTCTTCATCGTCGGCTGGTTCTTCCCCGCCCGCATCATCTGGACGCTGTCGCTCTCGATCCGCGAGCGCGAGTACGTGCACGCGGCCCGCTACGCGGGGTTGTCCGGCATGCGCGTCGTGCTCCGGCACATGCTGCCGAACATCGGCTCGCTGCTGGTCATCAACTTCACGCTCGGCGTCGTCTCCGCCGTGCTGACCGAGACGGCGCTGTCGTTCCTCGGCTTCGGCGTGAAGCTGCCGGACGTCTCTCTCGGCGCCCTGATCGGCTACGGCTCGAGCACGCTCGTGAGCGCTCCCTGGCTGTTCTACTTCCCCGCCGCGGCACTGACCCTGCTCACCGTCTCGATGGCGCTCATCGCCGACGGTCTCCGCGACGCCCTCGATCCGACCTCGGCGGCTGGAGGTCGCGCATGAGTACCGTTCTCTCCGTCCGCGACCTCAGGGTCAGCTTCCCCTCCGAGGCCGGGCGCGTGGATGCCGTCCGTGGCGTCTCGTTCGACCTGGAGGCGGGCAAGACGCTCGGCATCGTCGGCGAATCCGGTTCCGGCAAGTCCGTCACGTCGCTCGCGATCATGGGCCTCCTCGACGAGAACGCCAAGATCACCGGCTCCATCGTGTACGAAGGTCAGGAGCTGCTGGGGAAGACCGACAAGCAGCTCTCGGTGATCCGGGGCAACGGCATGGCGATGGTGTTCCAGGACCCGCTGACCTCGCTCACCCCGGTGTTCACGGTCGGCGACCAGCTGATCGAAGCTCTCACGGTGCACCGCAGCCTCTCGAAGAAGGCGGCCTGGGAGCGATCGGTCGAGCTGCTGACGCTCGTCGGCATCCCCGAGCCCGAACGTCGGATGAAGTCGTTCCCGCACGAGTTCTCGGGCGGTATGCGTCAGCGCGTCGTGATCGCCATCGCGATGGCCAACGATCCGAAGCTGATCATCGCCGACGAGCCGACCACGGCGCTCGACGTCACCATCCAGGCACAGATCCTGGAGCTCATGGCGACCGCCCAGCAGGAGACCGGCGCCGCGATGATCATGATCACCCACGACATGGGGGTCGTGGCGAAGACGGCCGACGACGTGCTCGTGATGTACGCGGGCAAGCCCGTGGAGCACGCCCCCGTGCGCGAACTCTTCTACCGCACGCGGATGCCGTACTCGATCGGCCTGCTCGGCGCCATCCCGCGCGTCGACAAGACCGAGAAGGTGCCGCTGATTCCGATCAAGGGCAACCCGCCGCTCCTCATCGACCTGCCCGACGCTTGCCCCTTCGCGGCTCGGTGCCCGATCGCGATCGACGCCTGCCGGGAGCGCGAGCCCGACCTACTGCCCGTCTCCACCGATGGACACGCGAGTCACACGGTCGCCTGCATCCGTGCCGACGACATCGACGACGACGCCACCATCGGCGGACTCCCCGTGTTCCCCGCGCCGGAGATCCCCGAGGGCAGCCTCTCGAGGGTTCCCCGCGAAGAGCGGCCGATCACCCTGCAGGCGATCAACCTCACCAAGACCTTCCCGCTCATGAAGGGCGCGCTGTTCAAGCGCAAGGTGGGCGAGGTGCACGCCGTCAAGGGCATCAGCTTCGATGTGCGACAGGGCGAGACCCTCGCGATCGTGGGCGAGTCCGGCTCGGGCAAGACCACGACGCTGCTGCAGATCATGGATCTCGTGAAGCAGGAGGACGGCGACATCCGCATCGGCGGCACGAGCGTCGCTGACATCAAGAACCGCGCCGAGGAGCGCCGGCTCCGCCGCGACCTCCAGATCGTGTTCCAGGATCCGATGGGCGCGCTCGACCCGCGCATGACGGTGTGGGACATCATCGCCGAGCCGATGTTCGCGATCGGGATGAGCCGCGATGAGGTGTTCGACCGCGTCGAGGAGCTGATGGGTCTCGTCGGTCTCGACACCGCGCATAGCGATCGGTTCCCGCAGGCGTTCTCGGGCGGTCAGCGTCAGCGCATCGGCATCGCGCGGGCACTGTCCACGAACCCGAAGGTCGTCGTGCTCGACGAGCCCGTGTCGGCGCTTGACGTGTCGATCCAGGCCGGCGTCATCAACCTGCTCGACGAGCTCAAGGCGAAGATGGGGCTGTCGTACCTCTTCGTCGCCCACGACCTCGCGGTGGTGCGGCACATCGCCGATCGGGTGGCCGTCATGTACAAGGGCGAGTTCGTCGAGCACGGCGACGTCGACCAGGTCTTCGACGCGCCACAGCATCCCTACACCAAGGCACTGCTGTCGGCGATCCCGATCCCCGACCCCGACATCGAGCGCACCCGCGAGCGGATCATCCTCCCTGTGGACGGCTTCGACCCCGAAACGGCCGCCGTCAGCTGAGCAGTATCCCGTTATGCACAGTCCGATAACGAACGGCGCGCAGACGGTTTCGCCCGTGAGACGCAGAGTTATTCTGCCCTCATCCCCAAGATAGGCCGACAGGCACTAAGGAGTACCATGAAACGGCATCAGAAGCTGATGGGCATCGCTGCTCTCGGCGCCGCCTTCGCACTCGTCATGAGCGGTTGTGCGCCGGCAGGCAACGGCGGCGGCAACGGCGGCGAGGGCGACAGCCCCCAGACGGTCGAAGGCGCGGACTACAACCCGCAGCCTCGCGAGAACCTCGCAGAGGGCGGCGAGCTGCGCATCCCGGTCTCGAACATCGCGGAGCAGCTGAACTACTTCCACAGCGACGGCGACGCACGCGTCACGCAGATCGGCACGTGGTTCCGCCCGCAGATCCTCCTCATGGATCCGGACGGCACGGTCAAGAAGAACGACGCGTACCTCGACGACTACTCCTTCGGTGTCGAGGACGGCAAGACCGTCCTCCACTTCAAGGTCAACGAGAAGGCCGTCTGGAACGACGGCACTCCGATCGACGTCACCGCGTTCAAGGCCACCTGGATGGCTCAGAGCGGCGAGAACGAGGAGTACCAGCCGAACGCGACCGACGGCTGGAAGGAGATCGAATCCGTCGAGGCCGGCGAGAACGACCGCGACGTCATCGTCACCTTCAAGGGTGAGTTCGCCTGGCCCGAGATGGTCTACTCGCAGCTTCTGCACCCGGCGGTCAACACCCCGGAGCTCTTCAACACCGCGTTCCTCGGCGACTGGCACCCGGAGTGGGCAGCCGGCCCCTACACCGTCGAGGACTACGACAAGACCGGCGGCGTCGTCACCCTCGTCCCGAACGAGAAGTGGTGGGGCAACGCTCCGCTGCTCGACAAGGTGACCTTCATCCAGATGGAGCCGACCGCCGCGGTCAACGCCCTGCGCAACGGCGAGGTCGACATGGCCGAGACCGGCAGCGCCGAGCTCCTCGCCCAGGTCGAGGGCCTCGACGGCGTCAAGACCTACAAGGGTCAGGCGACGGCGAACGCGATCTTCACGCTGAACTCGACGAACCCGGCTCTGTCGGAGCTCGAGGTCCGCAAGGCCGTCTTCGAGGCGATCAGCATCGAGCAGGTCAAGGACATCGTCTTCAACGGCTTGAACTACACCGAGGAGCCCGCCGGCTCCCTCACGCTGTTCTCGTTCCAGCCGAACTACGTGAACGCTCTGGAGGAGGCCGGCCGCAAGGACGGTGACACCGAGGGTGCGAACAAGCTGCTCGACGAGGCGGGCTGGGTTCCGGGTGCCGACGGCATCCGCGAAAAGGACGGCGTGCGCCTGTCGCTCGTCTTCCCGGTGCACTCCGACACGGAGACCGCGCGCGCTCGTTCGCTGGCCGTGCAGGCTCAGCTGAAGGAGGTCGGCGTGGAGGTCACGATCGACACCCGCCCGTCGGCGGACTTCGCCGAGGACTACACCACGCAGAACGGTGACATCTTCTTCCTCAACTTCACGTCGTCCGACCCGTTCGGTGCTGCCTGGTTCTGCCAGCTGTACTGCTCGGACAGCGGCCTGAACCTGTCGGGCACCGGCACCGAGGAGATCGACAAGATGATCCACGAGGAGCTGGAGACGATCTCCGACCCCGAGGAGCAGACCAAGAGGGCCATGGAGATGGAGTCCGAGATCTTCGCGAAGACCTGGGGCATCATCCCGGTCCTCAACGGCCCGGAGATCTGGACCGTCAAGGAGGGTCTCGCCAACCTCACGCCCGAGCCCTACGTGGGTCTCGACCTCTTCGGCATCACGCCCGTGGAGAACGTGGGCTACGAGAAGTAAGCGGTCTTCCTGATCGCATGAGCGGGGCCGGTGGGTATCCACCGGCCCCGCTTTCTCTATGCTGAACGCGTGACCGTCCAGATCGTCCTCGTGCACGGCATCCGCACCTCCGCGACGATGTGGCGCTCGCAGCTCGCGTATCTCGAGGAGGCCGGGGTCCCGGCCGTCGCGGTCGATCTGCCCGGCCATGGCACCCGCATGGCGGAGGACTTCACCCTGCACGAAGCGCTGCACACGATCGACGCGGCGGTGCGCGACGCCGCCTCACGCGGACCGGTGCTGCTCGTCGGTCATTCGATGGGCGGCCTGCTCTGCCTCGCCTACGTCGGCGGTTCGGAAAAGCCTCCGGTGGCCGCCCTGGTCGCGGCATCCTGCACCGCGCTCCCCCGGGGCGCCGGCCTTCGTGCGTATCGGATGATCGCGCGCGCGGTCGACCGGCTTCCCGACCGCGGTATGTGGATCACGAAGCGCATCCTCGATGCCACGATCCCCGTCGACACACGCGCCGACTTCGCCGCCGGCGGCTACGCCCTCGACACGCAGGACATCGCGCTGAGCAATCTCGCGGCGCTCGATCTAGCGACCGCAGTACAGCGGATCCGCGTGCCGCTGTGGTTCGTCAACGGCCAATACGACCAGCTGCGCATCAACGAGGCGCTCTTCCTGCGACTGGCCCCGCACGCAGAGCTGATCGTCGTCCCGCGCACGACGCACCTCGTGACCGCGATGCGTCCGCGGGTGTTCAACGCGGTGCTGCGTCTGGCGATCGCGACGGTCGATGCCGAGCAGGCCGACTCGAGTGCGGACGCCGCGCCTGGGCAGTGAGCACGCCGCCCGCCAGGGAGAACACCGCCGCCGCCGCGAACACGAGCCAGAACCCGCCGACCAGCGCGACGAGCGCCGCGCCCAGCACCGGTCCGATCAGCTGCCCGAGCGCGGCCGTCACCGTGACGATGCCGAGATCGCGGGCGTGATCCCTCTCATCGGGCAGCAGGTCGGCGGCGAACGCGAGCCCGACCGTCGAGAAGGCTCCGTAGCCGATGCCCATGAGCGCGGCCGCCACCATCGTCGCCTCGAATGTGGGGATCATCGCGATCACGACGCCGGATGCCGCCTGCACCAGCGTCGCGGCGACCGTGAGCGTGCGCCGGTTCCCCGAGCGGTCGGAGAGGATGCCGGTGAGCACCGCCGCCAGCACGACGAACACCGTGTAGACGACGATGAGCAGCAGCAGGTTGTCCTGCGCGGCCACCGTGTCCTGGTGCAGGCCGTGAAGCAGGAAGAAGAGGAAGAGAGCGGTGCCGAGCGCGTTCCCGATGTTCGTGACGAGCCGTCCCGACAGCATCCAGGCGAAGTCGCGGTCGCGGAGCGAGGCGAGCAATGGACTGCGTCGCTGCACCGCCACGACTCGCGCGGCAGCGGGAGGATCAGGGAGGAGCAGCGCGGCGGCCGTACCCGCGAGGGCGATGATCACGGCGAGCAGCAGGTAGCCGTCGCGGATGCCGAGACCCAGGAGCACGACCACCCCGACGCCGAGCACGATACCGACGGCCTGACTCGACCCGACGGCGGCGGATGCCGAGCCCCGCCGCGTCTCCGGGAGCTGGTCGGCGATCAGGGCGGTGAACGCCGCCGAGGAGACCGCGATGCCGACGGAGACGCCGACCCATGCCAGACCGACAGCCCATGGGCCATCCGCGAAGCCGGTGACCACGAGGGCTGCGGCCGTCAGCAGCGCTCCCCCGAGCGCCCAGGGGCGACGTCGGCGACGTCCGGCGCCGGCGCGGTCGGAGAGCGCGCCGGCGACCGGACCCGCGACGATCCCCGCCAGGCCGCCGATACCCAGGACGAGGCCCGATGAGACGACACCGCGGATCCAGTCGTCCTCGGGCGTATCGAGCTGCAGTGGGAGGAGCAGCTGCACCGGGGTCAGCTGCACCATCCAGATCGCCAACCAGGCGACCGTGAACAGAGTGATCCAGCGGGCTCCCACGCGAGCGCTGTCGGTCATAGGGTCGATTGTGCACCCGTGTCCGCCCGTTTAGGGGGAACGCCTCGACTGCTGGTAGACTCATCTCTTGGCTTGCGTGTGGGTTCTTCCCTCACGACCGCCGCGCGGAAGCCCTCTTCTTCTGCCGGCATTCCGAACAACCTCCGTATAGAAAGCGTCCACACGTGGCAAACATCAAGTCGCAGATCAAGCGCAACAAGACCAACGAGAAGGCGCGCGAGCGCAACAAGGCCGTCAAGAGCGAGCTCAAGACGCACATCCGCGCCGCCCGCACCGCTATCGCCTCGGGCGACAAGGCCGCTGCCGAGGTTGCCGTGAAGAACGCGTCCCGCAAGCTCGACAAGGCCGTCAGCAAGGGTGTCATCCACCAGAACCAGGCTGCGAACCGCAAGTCGGCGATCGCCAAGCAGGTCTCCGCTCTCTGAGCATCGACCACCGAGAAAGGGCCCGTCTCATCGAGACGGGCCCTTTCTCGTGCGCGTCGTGTGCTCTTGTGCGCCTCGTAGTCGCCAGTGCGATCGCGCGGCGCGGCGGCGGTCAGCCGGCCGGTGTCTCGACCGGCTCGCCGGGCTCCCCCACCGGTTCGGCGGGGACGTCCAGGGCGGATGGGTCTTCCAGGTCGAGGCCGCCGAGCGGTTCCTGCTGCCACGAGACGAGGCGCCATCCCTCGTCGGGGGTGCCTTCGATGACGCACATGCCCGTGTTGTACAGGCGCCAGTGCACGGCGTCGTCGAGATCGATGCCGTCGAGTCGCGCGGCGGCCCAGACGCGGATCGCCGCGCCATGGCTGACGACGACGGCTGCTCCGTCGACGTTGCGGGACGCGACGTGGGCGATCGCCGCGTCGTAGCGCGCGAGGAGCTCCGTGCCGCTCTCACCACCCTCGATCGCGAAGCCGAGGTCGCCGGTGAGCCAGCGCCGCGCGGCACTGACGTAGCCCTCGATCGCCTCGCGGTCGCTGTGCATCTCCCAGCGGCCGGCGGATATCTCCTCGAGCCCTTCGACGACCTCGATGTCCAGCCCTCGATCGTCGGCGAGCGGAGTGGCGGTGAGCTGAGTGCGCACGAGGGGCGAGGCGTAGATCGCGTCGACGCGTTCGTCGGCGAGAGCCGCGGGAATCGCCGACGCCTGCGCATGACCGAGCGGAGTGAGGCCGGGTCCGGGCCGCCCGGTGTCGAGCGCGCCGATCACGTTGCTCGGCGTCTGTCCGTGGCGGATGAGCAGCAGTCTCATGATTCCTCTCCGAAGGGGCGTCGTGTGGCGATGACGGTCAGCATGCGCTCCAGCGCGAAGATCGGGTCGCGTGCGGCACCCTTGACCTCGGCATCCGCTTGCGCCGTCGCCTGGATCGCGAGTCCGAGCGAGTACTCGTTCCACCCCGCGAGGTCGCGGCGGGCGCGGTCGACTTGCCAGTCCTTCATGCCCAATCGCTGCGCGAGCTGACGGCTCGGCTCGCGGTTGCCTGCGACGCGCGCCATGGTGCGCAGCTTCATGGCGAATGCGGCGACCATGGGCACCGGGTCCGCGCCCGACGCCAGAGCATGGCGCAGGGCGACGAGTGCCTCGCCGTACCGTCCGGCGATGGCCGTGTCGGCGACGACGAAGGCCGAGACCTCGACGCGGCCGCCGTAGTACTTCGTGACCACCTCTTCGGTGATGTCGCCCTCGACGTCGCCGATCAGCTGCTGGCAGGCCGCGGCGAGTTCGGTGAGGTCGTCGGCGAACGCCGAGACGAGTGCTCGCAGCGCCGGTGGGGCGATGCGCTTCTTCGCCGCCTTGAACTCGCCAGCCGCGAAGTCCACCCGGTCGCCGTCGCGCTTGATCGCGGGACACGCGATCTCGATGCCCTCACCGGTGCCCGCTCGGACGGCGTCGAGCAGCTTCTTGCCGCGCACACTCGCGCCCGTGTGGCGCAGGATGACCGTCGCGCCCTCCTGCGGGTGCTCGAGGTACGACACCGCCTCCTGGATGAAGGCGTCGGTGCACTTCTCCACGCCGGCGACGCGCACCAGCCGGGGTTCACCGAACAGTGACGGGGAGGTGAGCGCAAGGAGGGTTCCGGGCGCGTAGTCGTCGGCGCGGACGTCGGTGACCTCGAGGGCGGGATCCTCAGCGCGCAGGTAGTCGCGGACACCCGCGATCGCGCGCTCCGCGCAGACCTCTTCAGGGCCGGATACGAGCACGATCGGAGCGGGGCGCGGATCGCGCCAGGAGACCTGAGGGATCTTGGCCGACGACGCCGCGCCTCGGGAAGGAGTACGCGCAGCAGCCATGGTTTCAGCCTACCGGGGGCCTACCGACATCAGACCCGTCACGCCGCGCCGCGCAACGTCAGAGCGGCACAGCACACGGTGGCAAAGCGGGACAGCGCCCGAGGTCGGACCGAGCACAGTCCGCGAGCGACGGACGCTCGCGCACGCGTTGGACTCTCTCAGGCGGCGATGTCGTAGCGGGCGCGGCCGCCGAGGCGTGGGGTGCGGGTGGGGTCGACGGTGGCGGGTGGGATGAGCCAGACCCGCCCCTGGGTGCCGGTGCCGTGGATGCGGATGTCCCACCCGTTGTCGTGGACGCGATGGTGACACGACTCGCACAGCAGCACCCCGTTGACCAGATCCGTCGGACCGGTATCGCGCTGCCACCATCGCAGGTGGTGGGCTTTGGTCATCTGCGGTGGAAGTCCGCACATCACGCACCCGCCGTCGCGTTCGACGAGGGCCAGACGTTGAGCCCGGGTGAAGAGTCGCTTCTCGCGCCCCCAGTCCAGGATCTCGCTGTCGGATCCGAGAACCACGGGGATCACTCCCCCGCTCGCGGCGATGCGCCGGCAGGTGCTGATGCTCACGGGCCGGTCGGTGCCGTCGATCGTCGCGACGCCCGTCCCCTCGGTCAGGTCGTCGAGGGACACCCGCACCACGACGGTCGCGCCGGTGGCCGGCATCCCGCCGTTGTCGCAGACGGTGGCGTGCTCGCAGATCGCGGTGAGCGCATCGGCCTGGATCATCGCCACACTGCGGCGATCAGCATCCTCCGCCTCCGGGTCCGGTGCCTGGGCACGCGCCTGGAACGTCGCCCCGACGAACGCCTGGATCGCTGCTCTGATCGGTGCGCCCGAGGCGATGTCGGTCTGCAGGGTCAGGTGCAGGGACCCGTCGCGCTCGAACATCGTCAGCGACCGCCCCGCGCGCGCCTGCTCCTCCCGCGGGGCAACGCCGTCGGGATCGAGCCACGCCTCGGCGCGGACGACCAGCTTGCGCACATCGTCGAGCGACAGCCCTCGCGCCCGCTCCACCAACAGCCGTTCCGCCTCACCGACGCGCGTGAGGTCGACCGTGAGGCGAGCACGATCGAGCAGCGTCACGATGATCGCCGCACCCGCCCCGCTCAGCTCCCCCGACATCGACGCCCTCTGCACGAATGGGTACCGCGGCGGCAGCGCCTCCCCCAGCAGGCTCGCCCGGGGCGCGGTCGCCTCGCCGACCTTCACCAACCGCGACGCATCGCCGGTCGACCCTCCCGTCGTCGCGGCGATCATCGTCGCCGGCGACCGAAACCCCTGCTGCTTCGCCAAACCCTCAGATCCGAGTTCCGGACGCGATTCCCGTGCGATCCCCGCCGCCACCTCGGCATGCAGACCATCCAACCGGCGCTGCACCACACCGATCGCCCGGTGAGCGGCCAGCAGCTGCGCCCGAGACAACTCCGCGCCGTTCCCGGCATCCGCCCACGCCTCATCGAGGCACTGAAACGCCTCGAGAAGCGGAGCCAAATGCGATGAAGTCATGCTCCCAGTTTAGTAACTATGTTCGAATCACGGTCGATATGCCGATACAGAGCGAATGCAGGTCACGGAGACCCTCGTTCCTTCCATATCTCGAATCCGTCCACTCCCGGGCCCACGAGCACCCGACCGTCCAGATCGGTGCGCAGCACGGTCGTACCCGCCGTCTCGAGCATCGCGAGCGCCTCGTCTCGAGGGTGTCCGTAGTCGTTCTCCGCGCCCACGCCGATCAGCCCGATCGTCGCCGTGATCTCCTCGTACAGCGCCGGCTCCTGGTCACCGCTCCCGTGGTGAGACACCTTGACGACCTGATGAACGCCACGCACCCGCTGAGACCTCAGCAACACGCTCTGCGACTCCGCGGAGAGATCACCCAGGTACAGCGATCGTGGCACTCCCCCGCCTTCGATCTCCAGAACCACGCTGAGATCGTTCCCCGGAGGGAACGCCTTCTCGTCTCGCGCAGGCCACAGCACGCTCCACTGAGCATCACCGAGATCACCGCGCACCCGTGCGTATACCTCCTCGACCACCGCACCCCCTTCAGCCAATCGCTCGAGCGTCTTCTCGTCGGCGGTCTCACCCGGAGGGCCGTGCACCACCGTCCCCACCCGGCCCTGAACAGCGTCGACTCCGCCGACATGGTCGAGGTCGAAGTGGGTCAGCACCAACAGATCGAGCCGAGCGACGCCCAGCGCGCGAAGACAATCGTCCAGCAGCGCCGGGTCCGGGCCGGTGTCGATCAGCGCCACCTCCTGCGCCGACCGCACCACCACAGCGTCACCCTGCCCGACGTCGCACATCGCGATCGTCCAGCCTGTCGGAGTGGTCATGCGCGCGAGCGGACCGGAGAGCACCACGTGCGAGGCGCCAAGGGCCAGTGCGCCTGACAGCACCGAAACGGCGACCGTCCGAAGCACACGCAAACGGCGTCCGTGCCCGCCGACGACGACTCCGACCGCGCCGCTCAGCGCCGCCACGACGAGGGCACTGAGCACACCCGGAGGGACCGCCACCTCGGCGAACGGCAGCCGCCCCGTCACGTCCGCGGTGGCAGCGATCCATGACGCCGGGAGCCAGGCCGTCGCAGCGAGGACATCCGCGAGCATTGGCACCGGAGCGAAAAGGCAGGCGAGCAGGCCGATCACCGTGGCGACGGGCGCCGCGGGCGCGGCGAGCAGATTCGCCGCGAGCCCCACGAGGGACTGCTTCTCGGCGAACAACGCGATGATCGGACCGCAGGCGAGCTGGGCCGCGAGAGGGACGGCGATCGCAAGAGCGAGCGGCGACGGCATCCACCGGGCGAGCCCTCGCGACAGAATGGGTGCCAGCAGGATCAACGCGCCGGACGCGACCACTGAGAGTGCGAAGCCCGGGGTCGACGCCAGCCAGGGATCGACGATGAGGATGCCGGCCGCGCTGAGCGCCAGCATCCCCGCTCCGGCGCTGGGGCGACCGATCAGGAGCGAGATCATGGCCACCCCCGCCATGACACCGGCTCGGATCACGCTCGGCTCCGGCGTGACCAGGATCACGAACCCCGACAGTCCCCCTGCTGCGAGCAGGATGCGGAGCCCACGCCCCGCGCCGCACAGCGATGCCAACCAGACCACGGCTCCCACGACGATCGCGCAGTTGGCACCGCTCACAGCGGTGAGGTGACTGAGTCCGCTCGTGCGCATGGCGTCGTTCAGCTCCGCACCGACCGCGCGGGTGTCGCCGACGGCCAGGCCCGGCAGGAGTCCAGCGCCGGGCTCGGGAAGACGCGTCGAGCGTTCGATGAATGCGTGCCGCAGCCCGGCCGCCACGGCGAACACGCCCGCCGCTTCCCGCTCCACCGAAGACGCGCTCGCGAAGAGCACGAGTGCCGCACGCTCCCCCGGTTCTGTCGACGCGCTCTCGCCGGTCACCCGCACGATCGCCCCGAGGTCGAATCCCTCGGCCGGCTCGACGCCGACGCGCACCGGCGCGGACGCGGGACGCACACCACCCGGCGATCCGATCCCGCTCAACTGGAGGTCCATCCACAAGCGCCCGTCCCGCCCCACCGAGGCCGACGATGCGACCTCGCCCACCGCCTCGACGACCCTGCCGTCCCATTCCCGCACCGCCGCACGATGCACCGTCTCCGACATGACGGTGAACGCCACTGCTGCCCCGACCGTCAGAACCAC
Organism: Microbacterium sp. SZ1; assembly: GCF_002362255.1. Taxonomy (GTDB): domain Bacteria; phylum Actinomycetota; class Actinomycetes; order Actinomycetales; family Microbacteriaceae; genus Microbacterium. The sequence goes on from NZ_LPVV01000038.1 coordinate 224,027, forward strand.
GATCATCAGCCCGCCCGCCGAAGCAGCCGACTGACGACGCAGCACCATCGCAGCACCCGTGACGAGTGCGGCCGCCGCGCACGCACCCACCCACCACCCCGACGTCTCCGGCACGAAGACGCAGACCAGCGCCACACCCCACGCCCCGGCCGCCGGCGGAAGCAGCCGGAGGTCACGCGTCGCACCAGGTCCGCGTCCCAGGTGCTCGCCCGCGGCCTCCGTCTGCACAGCCATCCGGACAACCTAGAAGCGAGAGGACGCGGCCTCTGACCGCGAACCCACGTTCAGTGGAGAATCTGCCCCATGCCGTGGATGTGCAGGATCGCTGCAGACAGCCTCCCCCGCCGACGCGGTCACTCTCCGAGTACCATGTCCGCGGCGTGTGGGAGACTCGCGCCATGGAACAGCGCGTCAGCTTCATCACCCTCGCCGTCGCCGATCTGAGCCGCAGCCGGGCCTTCTACGTCGACGGCCTGGGGTGGGGGCCGATCTTCGCCGGCGCCGACGTCCTCATGCTGCCCGTCGCGGACCGACTGATCCTGTCACTCTGGTCGGTCGAAGGCTTCACCGCGGAGATCGGCGAGGCACCGGCATCCGGCATCGCCCCGGTCACCCTCGCGCATAACCTGGCCACCCCTGCCGAGGTCGACGCGGTCCTCGACGAGGTACGCGCCCTCGGCGCTCCCGTGAGTCCGGCTCGCGAGCGCGAGTGGGGCGGCTACTCGGGGTACTTCTCCGACCCCGATGGATTCCGCTGGGAGGTCGCGGTCAACCCCGGCGAGACCGGAGACTTCGTGCTGGCCCCCATCACACCCTGACGCCGTCGCGGATGCCGGCGAGGAGCTTCTCGCCGATGCCTGGCACCGCCAGGAGATCGTCGACCGACTGGAACCGTCCGTTCTCCTCGCGCCACGCGATGATCCGCTCCGCCAGCGCCGGTCCGATCCGGGGCAGCGTCTCGAGAGCCGCCTGATCCGCCGCGTTCAGATCGATCCGGTCGTCACCCGGCGCGGCAACCCCGGGCTCGCCCTTCGCCGCTCCGAGCACCGGGACGACGATCTGCTCACCGTCGGTCACGGCCCGCGCGAGGTTCACGCCGGCGAGATCGGCCTGGTCTGTGGTGCCTCCGGCCGCGGCGACCGCGTCCACGAGCCGGGCGTCCACGTCGAGCAGGTAGAGACCCGGCTGCTCGACCGCGCCGAGCACATGCACGTAGAGCTCACCCGCTGCAGACACAGACGGCTCATCGGTCGACATCGGTATCGACTCGGTCGGCGCCGCCTGCCCGCGGAGCAGGCCAAGACCGACGGCGCCCGACAGGACGACGAGGGCGACCACCACGGCAGCGCCGACGCTCAGACGCAGACGACGCAGCCGGGGTGGAGGCGGGGACTCTGTCACCCCGCCAACCTAGACGCGCACGCCGACGTCTCCGGGCCGGACAAAGCCTCACCGGGCACAACTCGCTTCACTCCGGAGATGTGCAGAAGCGGTCGGCGACCGCTCTCGACGTCACTTGACGACGATGCTCACGATCTTCGGGGCGCGCACGACGACCTTCACGATCTCGCGGTCGCCGATCGATCGGATCACGCGCTCGTCGGCACGGGCCAGCGCTTCGAGCTCGGCCTCTCCGATACGGGCGGGAACCTCGAGCTGCGCCCGCACCTTGCCGCCGACCTGCACGACGGCTGTCACCGTGTCCTCGACGAGGAGCGCAGGGTCGGCCGACCGCCAGGTCACCAGACCCACCGACGGCTCATGACCGAGCGCCTCCCACATCTCCTCCGCGGTGTGCGGGGCGACGAGGTCGAGCATGACCGCGACCGTCTCCGCTGCCTCGCGCACCGCCGGGTCGGCGGCACCGGCTGCGCTGGTGTCGATCGTCTTTCGAGTCACGTTGACGAGTTCCATCAGGCGCGCGACGAGCACGTTGAACTTCGTCTGCTCCACCAGCCCGGGGGCCTCTGCGAGCAGCTTGTGCGTCGCGCGCCGCAGCGCCGCGTCGCCGCCCTTGAAGACCACGTCCACGTCGCTCGACACCTCGTGCGCGATGCGCAGGGCGCGAGACAGGAACTTCTGGGCGCCGGTCGTCGACACGTCCGCCCAGTCCTTGTCGTCCTCCACGGGGCCGGCGAACGCGAGGCCCACGCGCAGAGCATCCGCTCCGTGCGCGTCGAGCTCCTCCTGGAACAGCACCAGGTTGCCCTTGCTCTTCGACATCTTCTGGCCGTCGAGCAGGACCATGCCCTGGTTGATGAGGTTCGAGAACGGCTCGGTGAAGTCGATCAGCCCCATGTCGAACAGCACCTTCGTGATGAACCGCGCGTACAGCAGGTGCAGGATCGCGTGCTCGACACCGCCGATGTACGAGTCGACCGGCGCCCAGCGCGATGCGAGAGCGGGGTCGAACGCCTCGGTCTCGCTGTTCGGCGAGAGGAAGCGCAGGAAGTACCAGGAGCTGTCGACGAACGTGTCCATGGTGTCGGGGTCGCGCAGCATCGGGTCGCCCGAGACGGGGTCGACCGTGCGCACCCAGCTCTCGGCTCCGCCCAGCGGCGACGTGCCCTTCGGCTTGAGGTCGAGGCCCTCGACGCTCGGCAGAGCGACCGGCAGCTTGTCCTCCTGCACCGGCACGATACTGCCGTCCTCGGCGTGCAGCATCGGGATGGGAGTGCCCCAGAACCGCTGCCGCGAGATCAGCCAGTCGCGCAGACGGTAGTTCTTCGCCGCATGACCGGTGCCCGATGCCTCGAGCTGCTCGATGGCGCGCGCGATCGCGTTGCGCTTCGACAGGCCGTTGAGAGACCCGGAGTTGATCATGCGACCCTCGCCGGTGAGCGCGACGCCGGTGAATGCCGGGTTCTGCTCGTCGAGCGCGGCATCCGCGTCGATCGGCACGCCCTCGTCATCGACCTCGATCACGCGCATCGCGCCGGTGATGGGCGCCGTCGTGTCGACGACCACCTTGACGGGCAGGTCGAAGGCGCGCGCGAAGTCGAGGTCGCGCTGGTCGTGCGCCGGGACGGCCATGACCGCGCCGTGACCGTAGTCGGCAAGCACGTAGTCGGCGGCCCAGATCGGCAGCTTCTCGCCGTTCACCGGGTTGATCGCGTACCGCTCCAGGAAGACGCCGGTCTTCGGGCGGTCCGTCGACTGGCGGTCGATGTCGGTCGTCTTCTGCACGTCCGCGAGGTAGTTCTGGAAGCGCTCGCGCACGTCGTCCGGAGCGTCGGCAGCGAGCTCGGCCGCCAGGTCGCCGTCCGGAGCCACGACGAAGAACGTCGCACCGTGCAGCGTGTCGGGTCGCGTCGAGAACACCGTGACGGGCTCGTCGCGGCCCTCGATGCGGAAGTCGACGTCAGCGCCGACCGATCGGCCGATCCAGTTGCGCTGCATCTGCAGAACCTTGTGCGGCCACCGGCCCTCGAGCTGGTTCAGGTCGTCGAGCAGCCGGTCCGCGTAGTCCGTGATGCGGAAGTACCACTGCGTCAGCTTCTTCTTGACGACCTCTGCGCCGCAGCGGTCGCAGCGTCCATCGATGACCTGCTCGTTGGCGAGCACGGTCTGGTCGTTCGGGCACCAGTTGACGGGGCTCTTCTTGCGATAGGCCAGACCGCGCTCGTACAGCTTCAGGAACAGCCACTGGTTCCAGCGGTAGTACTCCGGGTCGGAGGTGTGCAGGACGCGACTCCAGTCGAACGAGACGCCGTACTGCTCGAAGCCGACCTTCTGCTGCGCGATGTTCTGGTACGTCCACTCCCGCGGGTCTGCTCCCTGGCGGATGGCGGCGTTCTCGGCGGGCAGGCCGAAGGAGTCCCACCCGATCGGGTTCATGACGTTGTGACCACGGTGGCGCCAGAAGCGCGCGACGATGTCGGAGTACAGGTAGTTCTCCGCGTGCCCCATGTGCAGGTCGCCCGAGGGGTACGGGAACATCGCGAGCACGTAGCGGCGCGGCCGCGTGTCGTCGTCGCCGCCGGTGAGGAACGTGCCGTTCTCCGCCCAGTACTTCTGCCACTTGGCCTGGATGTCGTGCGCCGAGACGGTCTCCTCGGCGACGGGAGAGGTGGACAGGTTCTCAGACAACGAACGCACGACCAATCTGGAGGGAAAGAGGGATCAGTTCAGGATATCGGAAGCCCAGGCCACGGGCGTATCCGCCCCCAGTGCTGCGAGCGGTGCGCGGGCCTTCGTCGCGACCTCTGCGACCTCGGATGCCGCCACCGAGCGCCACGTGATCCCTCCCCCCGCACCGACGATCGCCTGATCTCCCTCGACCAGGATGCTGCGGATCACCATCGCGAGATCGAGGGCGCCGTCGTGGCCGACGAAGCCGAAGCATCCGGCGTAGACGCCGCGGGGACCCCCCTCGAGCTCGTGCAGCCTCGTCATGGCCGAGAGCTTCGGAGCACCGGTCATGCTCCCCGCTGGCGCGGCTGCGGCGAACAGCGCGGCGACGTCGACACCGTGCGCCGCTGTGCCGCTGACGGTGCTGACGAGCTGGTGCACCGCGGGGTAGGTCTCGACCTTCCACAGTGCCTCCACGCGGATGGTGCCGGGCACGCACACGCGCGACAGGTCGTTGCGCATGAGATCGACGATCATGACGTTCTCCGCGCGCTCCTTCTCGTCGACGGCGAGGTCTGCGGCGAGCGCGGCATCCGCTTCCGGATCAACGCCGCGGGGACGCGTGCCCTTGATCGGTCGGGTGCGGATGACCCCGCCCTCCGCCTGCAGGAACTGCTCAGGGCTGGCGCTCAGCAGCGCGCGTCCGTCGATGCGCAGGATTCCCCCGTGATGCGCTGGAGTCGCCGTGCGGAGGCGCCGGTACACGTCGACCGCGTCATCCACTCCGGTCACGGTGAAGCGCGTGGTGAGGCAGAGCTGGTAGGCGATGCCGGCGCGGATGAGCTCGCGGCACCGCTCGATGAGGGACGTGTACTCCTCGGGGGTGTGCCTGGCAGAAGCGAGGCGCTCGTGCGGCCTCGAGACCGGCCCGACCTCCGAGGTCGACGTCGTGTCGAGGAACGCCACCCACTCGTCGAGGTCCTCATCCGCGAACGCCCAGGCCGCTCCGTCGTCGTGACGGACGGCGAGGAGGCGAGTCACCCGCAGCCACGCCTCTCCGGCGCCGCCTCCACTCTCGGCGACGGGGGCGCCCGCTGCCTTCGCACCGCTCTCGTAGTCGTACCAGCCGACCCAGCCGCCATGGAACGGCGGCTCCTCCGCGCGGCGCGTCCTGGCGACGTCGAGCCGCACCTCCCCGGGGAACGGCGCCCGCTCGCCCGTGCCGACGTAGCTCCACCCGGCAGCGGCAGCCGCTCCGGCATCCAGCCAGAAGACGTCGGCGTGACGCTCCTCGAGGGCGAGGAACACCGCTTCGGGATCCACCGCACGACCGAGGAGGCGGCCGGTAAGTCGCTCTCGCACGTTCCCAGCCTAGGCGGGGTCGCCTCCCGTATTCTCGGAGGGTGGACGACCTCCTCCTCTGGCTGTTCGATGTGATCCAGTCGATCGATCCGGTCACGCGCACGCTCATCGCCGGGGTCGCCGTGATGCTCGAGACGAGCATCCTCATCGGGCTCATCGTTCCGGGCGACACGATCGTCATCATCGCCTCGATGGGAGTCACGAGCGTGTGGGAGGCGATCGCGATGGTGATCGCGGTCGTGATCGGCGCTCTCATCGGCGAGAGCATCGGCTTCTGGCTCGGGCGCTGGCTGGGTCCCCGCATCCGCCGATCGTGGATCGGGCAGCGCGTGGGTGAGAAGAACTGGGTGCGCGCCGAGAACTACCTCGCGCGTCGTGGGGGCATCGCGATCTTCCTGTCGCGCTTCCTGCCCGTACTCCACTCCCTCGTCCCGTTGACGGTCGGCATGAGCCACTATTCGTATCGCCGCTTCCTGGCGTGGACGGCTCCCGCCTGCCTCCTCTGGGCGACGGCCTACGTGAGCATCACCTCCCTCGCCGCAGGCGGCTTCCGCGAGCTCGTCGATCGCGTGCACTTCGCCGGGTACATCTTCGTCGGCATCATCGCGGTCTTCCTGCTGCTGATCTTCCTGGGCAAGCGGCTGCTGGGCCGTCTGGAGTCCCGCCACATCGAGACGCCGGACGCAGGCGCGCAGAATACTGCCGACGTGAAAGACTGAAGCAATGGCTTCCGCACCCCTGGCGCCCCGGATCCACTGGTTCGCGCGCCTCGAACACCGCTTCCACGTGTGGCGTGAGGGGCGAGCGCGCCGTCGCGGTCGCAGCGCCACCGTCCTCCCGTTCCCCGGCTACGGCGGTCCGGGGTGGGTGCGTGTCCTCGGCCGGGTGCTGATCGTCCCCCCGCTGCGCAAGGGCGACGACGGCGAGCCGGCGAGCATCCGTGGGTGGCGGAGCTTCGTCGGGATCCCCGTGAGCTTCGCGAAGGTCACCGTGACCATCGGGGACTCCGTGCACCATGTCGTCGCGGATCGGGGCGGCGTGATCGACTCGGTCATCCACGCCGAGCTCGAGCCTGGCTGGCAGACCTTCACGTTCTCGGTCGAGGGCAAGGACCCCATCGAGGCCACCGCCTTCGTCGTGGCGGAGTCGACGCAGTTCGGCGTGCTGTCGGACGTCGACGACACCGTCATGGTCACCGCGCTGCCGCGTCCGTTCATCGCGGCCTGGAACTCCTTCGTCGTCGACGAGCACGCGCGCATCCCCGTCCCCGGCATGGCCGTGCTCCTCGACCAGCTGCTGCGACAGCATCCGGGCGCACCCATGATCTACCTCTCGACCGGAGCCTGGAACGTCGCTCCGACCCTCCGCCGGTTCCTCGGCAGGCATCTGTTCCCGGCGGGCTCGATGCTGCTCACCGACTGGGGACCGACGCACGACCGCTGGTTCCGCAGCGGACGCGACCACAAGCTCACGAACCTCCGTCGCCTCGCCACCGAGTTCCCGCACGTCAAGTGGCTCCTCATCGGCGACGACGGTCAGCACGACGAGGCCATCTACTCCGAGTTCATGGAGGAGCACCCCGACTCCGTGCGCGGTGTCGCCATCCGACGGCTGCTGCCCGCCGAGGCGGTGCTGGCCGGTGGCCGCGCCGGGCGCGAACCGCACTCCGAGGACGTCGCCCCCTGGGTGAGCGCGGAGGACGGCGCCGGACTGCGCGACCTCCTCGGCGAAGCCGGCATCCTGGACTGACATGCTGCTCCCCCGGACCACCTGGCTGGAGCGCGAACGGGCGCACCGGGAACGCGCGGACGCTCTGACGGCCGAGCACCGTGCCCGCGCGTCGCGCCGCGAGACCCACCCGGTCTGGGACTTCCTCTTCACCTACTACTAGTACAAGCCGGCGCAGCTGCGGCGGTGGCATCCCGGTGCGGGCGTCGAGCTGGAGGATGCCGGCGAGCGGCGCACCTGGCGCTGGTACTCCCCCGGCACGACCCTCGACGGCGCCGTCCCCGATGCAGCCGTGTTCGCCGCGGAGAAGCCCGAGCTCGCCGGACTCATAGAGCGGATGCTGCGCCGCACCGCCTCGCGACCGGGCCAGTTCGGCTGCTTCGGCCTGCATGAGTGGGCGATGGTCTACCGCGCCGACGAACACCGCCATGCGGTGCCTTTGCGTCTCGGACAGTCCGGCACCGACCGCGTCGTGGAGAGCCACGAGCTGCGGTGCACGCACTTCGACGCCTTCCGGTTCTTCACGGCCGATGCGGTGCCGCGCAATCGCACGCCCCTGACGCGCGATGACCAACCGCTGTTCGAGCAGCCGGGCTGCCTGCACGCCGGCATGGACCTCTATAAGTGGGCGCTCAAGCTCGGACCCCTCGTTCCCGGTGAGCTGCTGCTCGACGCGTTCGAGCTGGCCCGCGACATCCGCCTGCTCGACATGGAAGCCGCTCCGTACGACCTCAGCGCCTGGGGCGTCGTGCCGGTGCCGATCGAGACGCCCGAGGGGAAGGCCGAGTACGTGCGTCGGCAGCGGCGGTTCGCGGAGCGCGGGGCGGTGCTGCGTGCGCGGCTGCTCGAGTCGTGGCACGGAGCCGACGCACTGGCTGCTGTCTGAGCTGCTCTGCCGTGACGTCAGCCGACCGGCTCGCATTCCGGGCACAGTGTCCACTCCGCCGTCGCGGCTGTGTGCTGTAGGCGGAGGGCCATGACCCGCGTGGCGGCATCGACGAGCCGATCCTCCGGCACCGTGCCCGCCTCGACCGCAGCCGTGATCCCGGCGGCGATCTGACCCGCCGTGTCGGGCGTCGACCCGGCGATCATCAGCAGCAGGTCGCTGCCGGCCGCGAGAGCGGTCACCGCGTTGGCCACGGGGTCGGCGTAGGCGGGGACGCCCGACGACGACAGCATTCCGAGGTCGTCGGTGACGATCACCCCGTCGAAGCCGAGCTCGTCTCTCGCGATCTCGTGCCAGGCGGGCGACAGCGAGGCCGGGGCCGCGTCGACCGCGGTGTACGCGAGGTGACCGAACATGAGGAGCGACGCTCCGGCGTCGACACCCGCCGCGAACGGGACGGCATCGGTGGCTCGCCATTCGTCGAGCGTCTCGGTCGTCGACGGGATCGCGTGGTGGGAGTCGCCCGGCGCCGCCCCGTGCCCGGGGAAGTGCTTGAGCGTCGAGGCGACGACCGGCTCCTGGGCGGTCGTGGCGGCGGCGACGCGCTCTGCCGCGCTCTGCGGGTCGGCGCCCAGTGCGCGCCCGAAGATGAACGACGCGGAGTCGGCCGGCACGTCGGCGACCGTGCCGAAGTTGACGTCGATCCCCGAGCGCGCGACGAGCGCGGCGCGTGCCGCGAATGCGGCAGACGTCGCAGCGACCGGCTGCGTCTTGAGCGAGGTCGACGCCGGGTAGGTGTCCGCGCCGAGACGCGAGACGATACCGCCCTCCTGGTCGATGGCGACGAGCGGAAGCGGCTCGGCGGCGGTGACGAGCGCTTCGGTCACGGCCGTGACGTCGCCATCCTCGGGCACGTTCGCGCCCATGAGGATGAAGCCGCCGAAACCCTGCTGCATGTAGCTCGCGAGCGCTGTCGGATCGGTCGTCGGAATGTGCCCCATGACCACGCTGGCCGCCTGCTCGGCGGTGCTCATGCGCTCGACGAGCTGCGCCGCACGCGCATCGATCCCTCCGCCGTCTGCGGCGGAGGGTGCGCGCGGGACTGATGCGCGGGTAGCGGGCGCGTCGACCGCGACCGCGGGTGACGACAGCATCCCCAGCCCGACGACGACCGCCGCGCTGATCGCCGCTGCCCGACGCCACCTCATCGGCTCAGGCGCTGAGCGCCTCGTCGATCGGGACCGCACTGTCGGAATCGCCGTTGCCGAAGCGGATCGTACGGCCGAACGTCGACGGGTTGCCGATCGATTCGGCGACGACCTGCGCGACGTCGGCGCGGGAGACCTCCCCGCGCCCCTCCGGGTCGATCACGATGCGCCCGGTGGGGTCGTCGAAGGTCAGCGTGCCAGGGCCGAGGATGGTGCCGTCGAGATCGGTGCCGCGCAGGTGCTCGTCGGCGGCCCACTTCGCGTCGGCGTACGGGAAGAACGAATCGTCCTCCGGGATGCCGTGATCCTCCTTCGACCCGATCCACGAGACCATGACGTAGCGACCGACACCGGCGTCGGCCGCGGCATCCATCGTGCGGATCGCGGCATCGCGATCGACGGCGTACGTGCGCTCGGGCGATCCCCCACCCGCACCGGCCGACCAGACGATCGCGTCGTGACCGGTGATGATCTCGGCGAGGCCGCGCGTGTCGAGCTGCTCGATGTCGGAGATCAGCGCGGTCGCGCCCGTCTTCTCGACATCGGCGACGTGGTCGGGATTGCGGATGACCGCCGTGACCTCGTCGCCGCGGGCGACGAGCAGAGGAGCGAGCAGCAGAGCGATGCGGCCGTGGCCGCCGAAGACGATGATGCGCGACATGTCTTCACCCTACGCGCCGGATCCGACATCGGCTCAGGTCAGCGGGGGCCTTGCGAACTGTCGATCACATATGCCTGAGGGTGCGACGGGAGGTAGCGCACGACCACCTGATCTCCCGACAGGTACGCGTCGCGGTCGGGGTAGACCGCTGGGGTGAAGAAGTTGCTCTCGACGGTGTACTCGACACCGGAGGCCGTCGAGAACGTGATCCAGTCGCCGTCACGCGTGCCCGTCGTCGGCTGTCCGTGCTCGTAGATGTACGCGCGCGTCACCGGAACGCCCGTCAGGCTCAGGATGCCGATCACGAGGTTCGCGAGCATGACGACCGTGAGCACGCGGAACACGATCCGCACGAGGCGTCCGCCCCATCGACCGCGCTTCGCGTGCTCTGGACGGAGCAGCCCCTCGCGCTCGCGCACTCGTCGCAGCGCACTGCCCGGCGTCGCCCCCGACGCAGAGAGCGCGAAGAGTCCGAAGAGCGAGAAGCCAGCGATGAAGACCATGGCGTAGCCGTGCGCCGCCGGGAAGTTCAGCAGCCAGATCAGGGTGTCGGGGATGTTCATCGGCCGGGCTCCTTCTCGATCGTGACCGCCACGGTCTGCGGATCCTCCCGCCGGTAGAACGCCCAGATCGGCGCGCCGACCTGAAAGCGCGAGATCGCCTCGGGGTACGCGAAGACGGTGGTCTCGGCCTCCCAGGTGGACTGCCCCTCGGGCGCCAGGAGCACCGTCAGGGCGAGCTCGCTCTGCCCCTCCAACCGTCGTCCGGTCGGTCGCACCGCGATCACGGAAGCCGGCACCTGCGTCCCCGTCGTCCGTGCCCGCACCTGACGCGGATCGATGAGCCCGCGGTCGATGCGCCACTGCAGCACGGCCTCGCGCACGGACGGGTCGCTGATGTCGGCGAGCTCAACGGCGTCCTGGTCGGCGAGGCTGTATCGCACCGGGAGCGGGTTTCCCACCTGCAACGACGACAGGTCGGTCGGCTGCACGAGGGTGCGCAGCTGGGCGATGAAGTCGTCGCCGGAGCCAGGCGTGACCCGGATGAAGAGGTCGTACTGCGGCACGTCGTTGACCGTGAGACCCGTGCGGGAGACCTCGACGATGCGGCCCACTCCGATGTGCGATTCGCCGCGGAGCTTCCGGCGTCGACCGAAGCCCGACATGGTGCCGCCGAACGTGAGCATGAGTCCCCAGGCGACGCCGATGATGATCGGAGCTCCGAGCGTGTCCTCCCCCGCGAAAGGCACGATGGACTCGCGCTGATTCACACCGAACAGTCCTTCGGCCGTCCAGATCACGAGCCATGCCGAGAGAAGCAGCCAGACGACCATGAGCGCGATGCGGATCATGTCCTCAGCGTATCGACGCCCCACCGCGCGGCCGGAATCGGCGGCTCACGGCGTGGGAACGACCCGCTCTGCCAGCGCCCGGTGCACGCCCTTGGCGGCCGCGCGCCCCGCTCGGTTGGCGCCGATGGTACTCGCCGACGGCCCGTACCCGACGAGCTGGACCCGCGGATCGGCGACCGCCGTGGTGCCACGACCGTTGCGGTCGAGCTGGATGCCGCCCGCGGCGCTCCGCAGGTGCAGAGGCGCCAGGTGAGCGATGGCGGGGCGGAATCCCGTCGCCCAGAGGATGACGTCGACGCGCTCGAAGCTGCCATCAGCCCAGCGAACGCCGTCGGGCTCGATGCGCTCGAACATCGGCCGCCTGTCGGCGTAGGCGCCCAGCCGCTCAGCCTCGCGCTCCTGCTCCCGCAGCATCAGCCCGGTCACGCTCACGACACTCTCGGGAGGCAGTCCCTGCGCCACGCGCTGCTCGACGAGAGCCACGGCCGCCGCTCCTGCCTCCGGGGTGAAGTCGTCGGTCCGCCAGACCGGTTCGCGGCGGGTCGCCCAGACGGTCTCGGCGATCGGCGCGATCGCACCGAGGAACTGCACGGCCGACGCCCCGCCGCCCACGACGAGCACGCGCTTGCCGCGGAAGAACTGCGACCCCGGGTAGTCGACCGTGTGAAACTGGTCGCCCAGGAACGTCTCCATCCCCGGGTAGTGCGGCAGGAACGGATGCGTCCAGGTGCCTGTGGCGTTGACGATCGTGCGGGCGCGCCACTCGCGGTCGCCGGCGTGGACGACGAGGATGCCGTCGTCGTCCGTGACGCGGTCGACGCGCACCGGGCGGATCACGGGAAGCGCATGGGCCTGTTCGTAGGCGGCGAAGGTGGCCGGCACCGCGACATTGGCCCTCTCGTCGTCGCGCGTGGGCGCGGCGTCGTCGGGGAGCTCTGCCACGCCGTGCACATCGCGCATCGTGAGCGCATCCCAGCGGTGCTGCCACGCTCCGCCCGGCCTCTCGTCGGCATCCAGCACCACATGGCGGATGCCGAGCCGGGTCAGGTGATACGACGCCGAGAGGCCGGCCTGCCCCGCGCCGATCACGACACTGTCGAGGATGTCCACGCTCTCGACAACACCCGGCCGCGCGGCGTTGTTCCGCGCACCGCCGACGCGCCCGGAGTGCGGGCCTCGATTGGTGCTGTGCGTGATCCGTGTAGTACTCTTTTCAAGTTGCTTCGAGCAGAAGGAAGCAGTTCTGGGCCTGTGGCGCAGCTGGTAGCGCACCTGCATGGCATGCAGGGGGTCAGGGGTTCGAGTCCCCTCAGGTCCACCATCGAGAACCCGCGAGAGATCGCGGGTTCTTTGGTTTTTTCCGGCGGCCTCGCGGTGGGCGTCCACCCGTGGTCGGTCATGTCGAGGAGACGCCGTGCCCGGTGGGCCGAGTCAACCGGGAATCTCCTTGACCGTGCCCCGGGGGCACCTGCTGATATGGGTATCGGCGACGGAAGAGGAACGCATGGCGTGGAGCACGAAGCAGCTGGCCGACCTGGCCGGCACGACGGTGAAGACGGTCCGGCACTACCATCGGGTCGGAGTGCTCGACGAGCCGGAGCGCGCGGGCAACGGGTACAAGCAGTATCAGACCGCTCATCTGGTCCGTCTGCTGCAGGTCAAGCGGATGAGCGATCTCGGCGTCTCTCTCGCGCAGATCCGCGCGCTGACAACGAACTCGGCCGACGCGGACACCTCCATCGCCATCCTCGACGCGGAACTCGAGGCGACCATCGAGCGACTGCAGCGCGCACGCGCCGAACTCGCTCTCCTCCTGCGATACCGCGCACCGCTCGACACGCCCGCACCGTTCGCGCATTCCGCAGACGGCCTCCCGGAGAAGTACCGCGACCTGCTCACCGTGTACTCCCGCGTCCTGAACGAGACGGTGCTCGACGACACGAGCGTCCTGCTCACCGAACCCGACGAGGCGAGCGAACCGTTCGAGGCTCTCACCGACGAGTCGGACGGCGCGGTCGTCGAGCACGTCGCCCAGCTCCTCGCCGTCTCGATGGCGGCGCACCGCGAGCGATTCCCCTGGGCGTCGGACCTGCGATCCGCGACACGGACGAAGGGAAGTCTCGCGCAGGAGGCTCTCTCGTCCGCACTCCTCGACACCTTCAACCACGGTCAGCTCCGTGCTCTCGCGCGTGCCGACGAGATCCTCCGACGCGCGGATGCGGAGGTCGATCCACCGGGGTGACCGATCTTCGTCCTGCCATCGTGACGTTGACCCTGCCCCGAGGGCGCGGTGTCCACTGACATCCATGACGAAGAACACCTCGAAATCGAACACCTCGACGAACGCGGAGCGTCGACCGCAATGGCTGGAGCTGATCGTCGCGCTGGTCGCCGCGGCGCTCATCTACGGCGCGGGCATCACCCTGCTGGGGATCTTCCCCGCCCCGACCCCGGCCATGGAGGGAGTCGTCGGGCTCTTCTTCTCGGGCGCGGCGCCGATCCTCGTGTTCACGATCGTCGTCCTCGTCCGCGTGCGTAACCTCTCCGCCTTCGGGGTTCGGCGGGTCGAGCCGCGATGGCTGCTCATCGCCGTGCTTCTGGCGGCTGCGTGCTTCGCCGTCATCCTGACCTTCGACACGGTGGTCCAGCATCTGTTCCCCGGCGTCGACGACTCTCAAGACACCCTGCGCGCCGCGGCGTCGGGAGGAGTACTCGCGCTCATCGGTACGATCTTCTTCGGAGCGGTCCTCACGCCGCTGGGCGAGGAGCTCGTGTTCCGCGCGATCCTGACTCGCTTCTTCGAGAGGTGGGGCAGTTGGGTGGCGATCGTGCTGAGCGCGCTGATCTTCGCCGTCTTCCACGGCATCAACCTCGTCTTTCCTTCCGCCCTCCTCGTCGGTCTCGTGAACGGGTGGCTCATGTTCCGCACGAAGTCGGTGTGGCCGGGAGTCGTCGTGCACATCGTCTACAACTCGGCGTTCCTCATCCTCTACTCGTTCAGTTGAAAGGAATGTCTGTGACAGACGCGAAGAGCGCGAAGAAGACCTGGACGCGTGCCTTGGCCGGGTCGGCGGTGACTGTGGTGCTGGCAGCGTCGGGCTGCAGCGCCGCGCCCGCTCAGCCGTCTCCGGTCAAGACCGATCAGACCGCTGCGCCCACTCCCCCCGCAGCCGCGGACATCGGTCCGCAGATCCGAGCGATCGAAGCGGACTTCGAGGTCGCCGTCGGGGCCGTCGCCATCCGAGACGACGGCCGGATCGTCGACCACGACGGCGACGCCCGCATGCCCTACGCGTCGACCATGAAGGTCTTCATGGCCGCCGCCCTGCTCGCCACCGCATCGCCGGAGGAGCGCGGGACGAACGTCCGCTGGACCCCGTCGCAGATCGATGCCGCCGGATACTCTCCCGTGACCTCCGAGCACCTCGACGACGGGCTCAGCTTGGATGCTCTCGCCGAGGCCGCCGTCCGCGACAGCGACAACACGGCAGCCAACCTCGTGATGGAGTCGCTGGACGGCCCGGCTGCCGTCCAGGACTTCCTCCGCGCACGAGGAGACACGACGACCGTCGTCACCGCCTACGAGCCCGAGCTCAACGTCGTCGTTCCCGGGAGCGACGACAACACCAGCACGCCGTCGGCTCTCGCGACGAGCCTGAAGAGCCTCTTCGACGGCGACTCCCTCGACCCCCGCTCCCGGGACACGCTCCTGGACTGGATGAGCGGCAATGCGAGCGGCGATGCCTTGATCCGTGCGGCAGCGCCCTCCGGATGGATCGTCGCCGACAAGTCCGGAGGGGCCGGCGGGGTGCGCAACGACGTGGCCGTGGTGACGACGGGATCGGGTGAGCGCATCTACATCGCGATCCTGACGGCGAAGACGGACCCGGATGCCGCGTACGACGACGAGGTCGTCGAGCAGGTCGCACGCGTCATGCTCGCCGAGTTCTGACCGGCGGACGCGGCGGCGTGCAGCCGCGTCGCTCACGAGCGCTAGCGGCGCGCCGAACCGTCGTCAACCCGGCCACGCCCCCTCCCTGCCCTCCGTAGGGTGGGAGGAGAGCATGGACGGACGTCCGTGCGGTGACGTCATGGGAGGCGTACGGATGCCGGAGCTGTCGGTCGATGCGGGGCACCTCCGGACCTCGGTGGTCATCCCGGTCAAGGACGATGCCCCGCTGCTCGCCCGCTGCCTCGACGCGCTCGCCGGGCAGACCGTGCCGCCCGACGAGGTGATCGTCGTCGACAACGGCTCGACCGACGACTCGGCGGCCGTCGCGCTCGCCGCGGGCGCCCGCGTGATCCCGTGCCCCGTACCCGGCATCCCCGCCGCCGCGTCGACCGGCTACGACGCCGCACGGGGAGACCTCGTGCTGCGCCTGGACGCCGACTGCGTGCCGGCGCCGACCTGGGTCGCAGAGGTGCGCGACGCCTTCTCGCACGCCGAGCAGGTCGCGGCGTTCACGGGACGCGCGCACTTCACCGACGGCCCGCGCGCTCTCCGCGCGCCACTCGCGCTGCTCTATCTCGGCGCCTATGCGGCGATGACCGGCATGGCGCTCGGGCATCTACCCCTCTTCGGCTCGAACCTCGCCTTCCGCCGTTCGGCCTGGGAGAAGGTCAAGGACGATGTGCACCGCGACGACGCCGAGGTCCACGACGACCTCGACCTCGCCTTCCACCTCGGCGACGCGTTCACGATCGCGCGCCTGCCCGGCTCGTCGATGGGAATGTCGATGCGGCCGCTGACCCAGGGCGCTTTCGGCCGCCGCGTGCACCGCGGGTTCCGGAGCGTGATGCTGCACTGGCCGGACGACTTCCCTCCCCGGCGCTGGCGTCGTCTCATCGCGCGACGTCGCCACGCCTCGCCCACACGCGCGTCGGCCGGGATCTCCGCATGACGGCATCCGACCCAGCGATGCCCGCCCGGCCGGGCGATGCGCCGGTGGGACCGGTCGATCCCGACGAGCTGCACGTCATGACCTTCAATCTCCGTCGACCGGCAGACGGCATCCTGCAGCGGCGCGCGGACCGGTGGGGCACGAGGGCGTCGGCGGTCTCGGCACTGCTGCGTGCGAGCCGTCCCGCCGTCCTCGCCCTCCAGGAGGCGCTGCCGCACGCCATGCCGACCGTCCGCGATGCACTCGGCTATTCCTATCGCGGTCTCGGTCGCGGGCGCGGACCCGGCGGACGCGGCGAGGGCACTCCCCTGTTGTACGACAGCACCCGACTGACCGTGCGGGCGTGGCGACAGGAGGCGGTGTCCGACGAGCCGGACCGCGAGGGCTCCCGATACGGGGGAACCCCGTTCCCGAGGATCCTCGTGTGGGCCGAGTTCGAGGACCGGCGAACGGGATCGACCTTCCTCGCGATCAATGCGCACCTCGACCCGCTGTCCGGCCGCTCCCGCGACCGATCCATCGACCGCATCCATTCCCTCCTCCGCGAGCGGGGTCTGCCGACAATTGTGCTCGGGGACTTCAACGCCGGACCGCGATCGAAGACTCTGCGGCGCATGCTTCACGGTGGGCTGCTCGTCGACGCCTGGACAGCCGCTCAGACCCGACGCACGCCGGAGTGGAGCACCCACGCGAACTATCGGCCGCCGCGGATCGGAGCGAGACGGATCGACGGGATCCTGACCACGACTGACATCGACGTCCGATCGACGGCCATCGACGCACGGCGCTTCGACGGGGTCTCCCCGTCCGATCACCTGGCCGTGCACGGCATCCTGCGCATCCGAGGAGCAGCGTGAAAGAGGACTTCCTTCGACCGCCGGCGACGCCCGGCGAATGGCTCGCCGACGCGCTGCGTCTGATCGGCGTGCTCGGGGTGATCGCCGCCGCGATCTGGCTGAAACCCACGGATGCCGGGATCGCCGCGCTCGCACTGCCCGCGCTCATGCTCCCCCGGATGCTGGGGCTCGCGGCCTGGTTCGACGTCACGACCTGTGCGACGGTGCTCGTGGCGGCGTGGAGCAACGTCTTCGACCTCTATCGCACCGTGAGCGGCTGGGACCTCGTGCTGCATTTCCTGTGCACAGGGGTGCTGTCGGTCGTCGCGGCTGTCATCCTCACCCGCACCGGCGTCGTCGCCCTCGTGTCGGCGGCCGACGGACGCGGCATCAGGATCCGCCGCCGCACGCCGATCGTCCTCGTGCCGCTGCTGGCGCTCGCGATCAGCGCGGTGTGGGAGATGATCGAGTGGCTCGGCTGGAGATACATCAGTGACGACATCTTCGTCACCTATCCGGACACTATTGGCGATATGGTGCTGGGTGGACTCGGCGGCGTCGCGGCCGGCGTCCTTCTCGCGCTCGTCCCCGTGGGGCGGCACGCGCTCGACCACGAGGCCCGAAAGGTTCGCAGCAGCTGAGCGGATGGCTGCGCGCGTGAATGCGAACCGCGAGAGGCGCC
The DNA here is from genome assembly GCF_002362255.1 of Microbacterium sp. SZ1. GTDB lineage: Bacteria > Actinomycetota > Actinomycetes > Actinomycetales > Microbacteriaceae > Microbacterium. Next base: position 241,713 of record NZ_LPVV01000038.1, read on the forward strand.
GCGCCCAGAGGACGCGGCGCCGGTCGCTCAACGCTCGGGCAGACGCACCGTCTCGTTCTCGGCGTCGTACTGCTCGCCGGTGACCTTCGACTTCACGAAGCTGAACAGCGAGGCGAGCTTGCCACCGGGGCTGTCCCAGTACTCCGCGGTCTCGGCCGTGAACTTCAGCAGGCCGACCTCGGGATCGTCGGGTCCGTCGGTGAACCAGGCCTCGACCGTGGGGCTCCACAGCTCGTGGATCTTCGCCCGGTCGTCGACGAGTTCCGCACGCCCCGACAGAGAGACCCACGAGTCGTTGGAGCTCATCGAGACGCCCACGCGGTCGTCCGCGCGCAGATCCGTGACGAACGTGGCGCCCTTCGCGACGAGGAACCACAGGTCTCCGTCGAACTCGGCCTCCTGGACCGTGAGCGGGTGGGCGACGAGCCGGTCCTCCGCATTGCGCGTCGTGAGCATGGCGAAGCGGAAGTCCTTGATGAGCTCCGCGACGCGCTGGGTGGGGGTCTGGTCGGTCATGGGTGTGTCGTCCTCTCCCGCCGCCTCAGTGGCGGCATGCAAGAATCGTGGGGCTTCCGCGACCCGCGCGCCAGGGGCTTGCTATCCGCAGCGGGCCTGGATAGAAAGACGGGGCGATCGTTCGTCATTCCGGCGTCGGCGCGAACAGCGGGAGGCGCACGAGATGGGACTGTTCCGACGACCGGAGCCGACGACAGCGGACTCGACGACACCGGATGCGGGCAGCCTGTGGGCGCGTGGATGGGGCCTCGCCGCGACGCGAAGTCTGCAGACCCTCGCGGTGCTCGCGCTCGTCGCGGTCGGCGTACTCGTCATCACGCAGCTGTCGCTCGTGTTCATCCCCGTGACCATCGCGCTCATCCTCGCGAGCGCCATCCATCCGCTCGTCGCCCTCATGAGACGACGCGGCGTGCCGTCGATCCTCGCGACGTGGATCGCCCTGATCGGCATCATCGTCGTGCTCGGCGGCGTGGTGTGGGTGATCGTGCTGACGGTCCGTTCCCAGTGGGACGACCTCGTCGACTCGGCCACCGACGGCATCACCCAGGTCACCGCGTGGCTCGACACCCTCCCCTTCGACTTCGCGTCGATCGACCTCGACGACGTCTGGGCGAGTGCCGGCGACTTCCTCACCAGCGCGTCGTTCGGTCGCGGCGCCCTCGCCGGCGTCTCCGCGACCGCGAGCTTCTTCACGGGACTCGCGCTCATGATCGTCGTGCTGTTCTTCTTCCTCAAGGACGGTCCGCGCATCTGGGAGTTCCTGCTGCGGCCCTTCACCGGGGAGAACTACGAGCGCGCTCGCCGCATCGGCGACAAGACCGTCGACGTCTTCGGCGGCTACGTGCGGGGCACGTCGATCGTCGCCGCCGCGGACGCGCTGGGAATCGGCATCGGCCTGGCGATCCTGCAGATCCCGCTCGCCATCCCGCTGGCGGTCATCGTCTTCCTCACCGCGTTCATCCCGCTCGTCGGCGCCACAGCGGCCGGCATCCTCGCCGCGCTCGTCGCGCTCGTGACCCACGGCCCCGTCGCCGCGTTGATCGTGGTCGGCATCGTCGTGCTCGTGAACCAGCTCGAGGGCAACTTCCTTCAGCCGGTCGTCATGGCCCGCTCGCTCAAGCTGCATGCTCTCGTGATCCTCCTCGCCCTCACCACCGGCACGATCCTCGGCGGCATCGTGGGCGCCGTCCTGTCGGTGCCGATCGCCGCCGTCGCCTGGGGCATCATCACCGTGTGGGACGGCCCCGACACGCCGGCGCGACCGTTCCGCAAGAAGCGCCCGGAGACGGTCTGACCTCGCCCTTAGCCCCGCCAGACCGCGCCGTCAAGCGACTCCCGTGGCGCCGGCACGCGTCGTAGCGTGGCAGCACTCAGGACGAGAGGAGCAGGCAATGACCAGCAATCCCCCACCCCCGATCCCTCCGGTTCCGCCGCTCGGCGACGGTGAGGAGTCGTCGGAGGAGCCGGTCCGCGAGGTCGACGGCGAGCGTGAGCTCGACCCGGACGCGAATCCGGACCTCATCGACAGCGCCGACGCCGACCGCATCGCTGCCGACGGCGACTGACCCGGTCGAGCTGGGCCGGCGGGCGATCGCCCGCCGGCTCAGCTCGCTCCGGCGGACGCGACCTGGCCACGCCACCACGGCGTCTCGATGAAGCCGCGCTTCATGAAGACGAGCTCCATGGCCGCGTCCCACCCCTTCACGCCTTTGAGCTGAGCGATCGTCCCGGTGAGGAAGTCGTGCAGCGTCTCGGTGCTCGGGAGGATGATCTCGCAGTAGAGCGAGTTCTCCTCGAGCACGGCCGCGAGGAACCGCACTGAGACGTGCTGCGACAGCGTCTGCGCGACCGAGGCGAGGCGCGACGGCTCGACCCGCAGCATGAGCAGCGTCTCGGCGCTCATGCCCAGGGCGGATGCCGGCACCATCGTGACCGTCGTGAGACACCCCGCCGACCGCATCCGCTCGTACCGTCGACGGACGCTGCTCTCGTTCATGTCGAGCGTGGCCGCGATGGAGAGGAACGATGCACGCCCGTTGTCGCTCAGCTCGCGCACGATCGCTCGATCCGCGTCGTCGAAGTGGGAGGGATCACACGTGTTGGGTGCGGGCATGTACGACTGGGGGTCGGACGCCGCCTCGGCGTGCGAGTCGTACAGCTGACGCCCCCAGTCGAAGCTCACCTTGTAGGTGTGCACCACCAGGTCGCTGCGCCAGCGCTCGACGCCGGGGATGGCCTGCAGATCCGTGAGGACGTGGGCGTAGTTCGCCGAGTCCCCGGGAATGACGACCTCGGCGAACACGTCGAACTTCCCGGTCACCAGGGTGACGAATCGCACGTACGGCGACCCGATGAGCGCCTCCGCGACCGTGAGCTGCGAACCAGGCGTGCAGTTGATCCGTACGAAGAACGTCTCGACGTGCCCCTCGCTCCCCAGAGTCGGCACGATGCCGACCCGCACGATCCCCTCGGCGAGCAGCTGCTGCCCGCGCCTGGTCACCGTCGACACCGAGGCCCCGGCGAACTCGGCGATCGAGGTCCAGCTCGCCCGTCCGTCCTGCTGCAGGGCGACGACGATGCGCCGGTCGAGGTCGCTGACGTCCCTCACGAGTGGCGCGCTGCTCATGCCGTCGGCGGGTACACCCGGTGCAGGAACGTGCGCACCGTGTCCGTCCACGCCTCTGCCTCCTCGATCTGCGGGGAGTGCCCCGACTTCTCGAACACCACCATCTCGGAGTCCGGGATGAGATCGGCGATCGTCTGGCTACACGATACTGGCGTGATCCAATCGGTCCGGCCCACGGTGATGAGTGTCGGAACCGAGATCTCGGGCAGGCGCGGCTTCAGGTCGTAGCTCGGCAGGTTCACCGAGAACGCGTAGTTGTGCGCCTCATAACGGTAAGGAGTCGCCTCGACCTTCCGCTCAACGGCATCCGGATCGTAGTGGAAGTCGTACAGCGGGAGGATCTCGCGCCAGCAGTCCTTGAGGTCCTCGTTGTCGCGGACCGTGCCCACGTCGATACGGTCGAACTTCTCCATGTCGATGCTCACGCGGTCCGACGCCAGCGCGTTCTCGCGCGCGAGGTGCGCGTTGGAGTTGTCGGGCGAGGTGTCGCGCAGCACGACGGCCGCCACGCGGTCGGGGTAGCGCAGGGCGTACTCCATCGCCATGAATCCGCCGTACGAGCCGCCCGCCATGACGATGCGCTCGGCGCCGATCCACTCGCGCAGACCGTCGATGTCGGCGGCCCACTGCTCGTGGCTGAACGTGCCGTTGCCCTCGCTCTGGCCGCTCCCCCTGGCGTCGAACACGACGACCCGGTACTCGTCGGCGAGGCGTCCGAAGCTCGCGCGCGGCTCTGCTCGCGACCCGAGGCCGGGGGCACCGTGATGCGTGATGATCACGGGGGCGTCCTCCGGGCCGAGCACCTCGACGGCGAGGTGGTTGCCGTTGATCTCGACCCACTGGTGGTCGCTGGTGGCGGCGGCGAACTCCGGGGAGACCTCCGGTGTGCTGGTCATGGTGTTCCTCTTCCTTCGAAAGGTCGTGTGGTACGGGTGGCGGAGCTCAGAGCGGGATGGTGCAGTCGTCGAGCCCGCGCGGGAACGTGGTGAGGGGTTCCGCGCCGTCGTCGGTGATGAGCATGCTGTCGCTGATGCGATACCCCGCGTGTCCCGGCACGTAGATGCCGGGTTCGTTGGAGACGACCATGCCGGCCTGCAGCAGCGTCGCGTCGCCGTCTTCGAGCCACGGCGCCTCGTGCATGCCCAGCCCGATGCCGTGCCCCTGGCGGTGACGGATGTACTCGCCGAGGCCTGCATCGCGGATCACGTCGAGGCAGAGCCGGTTCGCCTCCCGGCCCTCGATGCCGGCGCGGATCGTCTCGCGTCCGAGCTGCTGCGCGGCGTGGATCGTGTCGTGGTACCGGCGCTGCTCGGCCGTCGGCTCGCCGAGCACGAAGGTGCGCTCCCCCTCGATGAAGCGCCCACCCACCGCGCACCCGAGCGACAGCATGAACGTGTCGCCCTCGCGCAGCCTGTTCGCCGAGGGCAGCCCGTGCGGGAAGGCGGAGTTCGCCCCGGAGTACACCAGCCCGCCGGCGAGCAGCGAGGCCACGACGACGTTTCGGTGCTCGGCGTACATGAGGCGGGTGCCCGCGACGGTGACGTGCCGCTCCAGCTCGGTCTCGGTCGGGAGGTCTCCCCCGGCGGCCACGGCGTCGACCACCAGCTGCACGCCGGCGTCCAGCATCCGGTCGGTGATCCTGGCCGCCTCCCGATGCAGCGCGATCTCCTCGGGGAACTTCACGTACCGAGCACGGATCGTGAGGTCGGAGCCCACGAGCTCGGCCGCCCCGAACGCTGCGCTGGCCGCGGCGAGACGGGCGTAGGGCATGGTCGACGCGAATCCCACGCGCCGCGCGGGAGCGACAGCATCGGCGAGCACCCGGAAGGGTGCGACGACGCCCGGGTACTCGAAGAAGGCGACGAGCTCCGCACGCGCGGACTGCGACTCCGCATACTCCCGCTCGAGTTCCGGGAGCAGCATCACCGTGCGCCCCGTCGACTCGACCCACACCGCGACCGGACGCTCCGACGGATGGTGGAAGAACCCGGTGAGGTAGGCGATGTCCTCCGGGTGATCGGTGAGGAACGCGTCGAAGCCCTCCTCGGCCATCATCGTGCGGACCCGCTCCTGCGTGCGGTCGAAGAACGCCGGGGCGAGCCTCTGGTCGAACTCGTTCATCTCGTCCGTTCCGCTCATCGCTTGAGGTGACGGGGGTTGCGGGCGTCGTTGTAGGCGATCGAGAGCAGCGTCGCCGACAGCACAAGGATGAGGATCGCGATCGAGGGGAACAGCGTGAGCCACCACGCGCTGACCATCGCACCCGCCTGCTGGGCCTCGTAGAGGATTCGTCCCCACGACCACGTGGTCGGATCGCCCAGGCCGAGGAAGGCCAGGCCGGCGGCCGACAGCACGGCCCGCGAGGCGGTGACGACGACCGACACGACGACGACCGGGGTGACGGCGGGGAGAAGATGGCGGGTGATGATCCAGAAAGGCGAGGTCGTCATCAGTCGCGCCGCATCCACGTACGGCAGTCCGACGACCGTGAGTGCCTGCGACCGCACGAGGCGTGTGACCTCGGGCCACGAGAACGCCGCGACCACGAGGATGATGGTCGTCGTGCTCGGACCGACCAGTGCGGCGATGAGGATCATGAGCGGCAGCACGGGCAGCGACAGAGTCATGTCGACGATCACGCTGATGATGCCGTCGAGGCGTCGGAAGTAGGCTCCGATGACCGCGATGATCGTGCCGAAGATGATCGCGATGACGGATGCCGCGACCGCGACGAGCACGCTCTGCTGCGTTCCCCAGACGACCTCGGAGAACACGTCGCGACCGAGTGCGTCGGTTCCGAACAAGTGTCCGGCGCCCGGCGGACGCAGGACGTCGGGGCCGTAACTCGCGGGGTAGGGGGCGATCAGCGGTGCGGCGAGCGCGACGACGACCAGGAGGAGCAGCAGCCCGAGAGAGATCATCCCGAGCGGGTCCCGGCGGAATGCGCGCCATGTGTGCGCGCTCGCCCGTTCGCTGCCGACGGCGGCGGGTTCGGTGAGGGGCGCGCCCTCGGCGGTGGGGAGAAGAGGAGCGGTCATGACGTCTTCACTCTCGGGTCGAGGTAGCCGTAGACGATGTCGGTGATGGTGTTCGCGACCACGACGGTCACGGCGAGCATGAGGAACGCGCCCTGCAGCACAGGGAAGTCGAGCTGGGTGACGGCCTCGTAGATCCCGCGGCCGATGCCCGGATAGGCGAACACGGTCTCGGTGAGCACAGCTCCCCCGACGAGGAAGCCGAGCTGCAGGCCGATCAGGGTGGTGGTGGGGAGCAGGGCGTTGCGCAGCGCGTGCTTCCAGAGGATGCGTCCACCGCGCAGGCCGTTGGCCTTGGCGAGGAGGATGTAGTCCTCGCTGAGGGTCTCGATGAGGGTCGACCGCATCGTCAGCACGTACGACCCCACCTGGATCAGCATGAGCGATACGGCCGGCAGCACGAGGTGCTGCGCGACGCTGAGGTACCAGTCCATCCCGTACGTGTTGTTCGTGTACGCCCCGCCGATCGGGAACCAGCCGAGGTTCAGCCCGAAGACGAACAGCAGGAGGATCGCCACACTCGGCACGAAGAGCGACTGGCCCGTCACACCGAGCACCTGCACGGCCCGGTCGATGAAGCGGCCCTTGAAGGAGGCCGCGGCCACGCCGAGCGGGATGCCGATGACGATCGTGAGCACGAGCGCCGTCACGGTGAGCAGCAGCGTCCACGGGAGCCGCTGGAGCAGGACGTCGAGCACGGGGATCGACTGGGTGAACGAGATCCCCAGGTTGCCCTGCACGAGCTGCCACATGTAGAGGCCGTACTGGATGAGCAGCGGCTGATCCAGGCCGTACTGCTCGAGGATGGTCGCCCGGATCTCGTCCGTCATGTTCGGGCTCGCCAGCGCGAGCGCCGGGTCGCCGGGGAGCAGGCGGAGCAGCAGGAACGTCACGGTCACGGCGAACCAGATCGTGAGCAGGCCTCGCCCTGCGCGGCTGAGAATGAACGATGCTCGGGACACCCGGGCGACCTTCCTCGAGAGTGGGGGTTGTTACTCGACCGGGTGCGCGCTCGCGAGCGAGAGCGGGTTCACGATCGAGAGCAGTTCGCTCGGCTTCGAGATGAAGCCGGCCCATTCGTCGCTGGCGGCGAAGAAGAGGTTCTGCGTGTACATGATGTTGTCGTAGACCTGCTCGTGCACGATCTTGTTCGCCTCGCGCATGATCGAGATCTTCTCGTCCTCGTCGAACGTGACCATGCCCTCCTCGATCAGGGCATTGAGCTCGGGGTCGTCGACGTGGGTGTAGTTGATGGCTCCTCCGGGGAGGTACGACAGCGCGAAGTTCGTGACGGGGTCGTCCATGATCGCGAAGTTGCCGGCGTAGATGTCGTAGTCGCCCGCGTTGGTCATCGAGAGGTACGTGTTCCGCTCGGTGCCCTGCAGCTCGATCGTGATGCCGGCCTCCGCCGCCGTGTCCTTCACCAGCTGCGCCCACTGGCTCGTCACGCTGTCCTGCAGCGAGTAGATCAGTCGGAACGAGATCGGGAAGTTCCCGTCGGCGTCGGCCGTGTACCCGGCCTCCTCCCTGAGCGAGCGCGACTTCTCCGGATCGAACTCGTACTCCTCCACCGAGTCGTCGTAGTACCTGGCGAGCACCGGCATGAGGGCGCTGGATCCCGTCGACACCGCCTGCCCCTGCAGAACCACCGTGCGGATCGCCTCGTAGTCCACCGCGTGGGCGAGCGCCTGCCGCACCTCGGTCTTCGCGAGGTCCGGCTTCTCCATGTTGTAGACGAGGTGCGCGTATCCGAGGCCCGGAGCTTCGATGACCTGCAGTCCGCTCGCGTTGCTGAGCTGGTCGACCTGCGCCGGGGGCAGTGCATTGGCGATCACGTCGATCTCCCCGCTCTGCAGGGCGAGGATCTCAGTGTTCACGTCGGGGTACACGCGGTACACGACCTCGGCCGGTCCCGGCACGCCGCCGTCGACGAGCGGGTAGTCCTCGACGCGCTTCAGCGTGTAGTGCTGACCGACCTGGAAGTCCTCGAGGATGAACGGACCCATGCCGACCCAGCCGCCGTCGCTGCCGTCGTTCGCGAACTCGGCGATCGATCCCTGCGGCTCGAAGACGTGCTGCGGAACGACGACGCCCCAGAAGCCGATCTCGTCGATGATCGAGGAGTCCGGCTGGGTGAGCGTGAGCTCGACACGCGTGTCCGACACCGCCGTGGCCGTGTCGAGGTTGCCGAGCTGGCCGTAGAACGTGCCGGGCGCCTGGTCGCGCTTGACCGCGTTCAGAGTCCACGCCACGTCCTCCGCGGTCAGCGGCTCGCCGTCGCTCCACGTCAGATCGTCGCGGATCTCGTAGAACCCGGTGGTGTCGTCCACGTAGCCCCAGTCGGTGGCGACGTGCTCCTCCTTCGTCCCGTCCTCGCTGATGCTCAGCAGGTGCGGGTACATCAGGTTGGTGATCCACGAGTCCGTGCGGCTGTTGCCGAGCACCGGATTGAAGTTGACGACGTCCGTCGTCGTCCCGATGCTGAGCGTCTCGTCGCTCGGCCCGGTGCTGGATGACGACTCCCCCGGCTCCGGAGCGGATGGGGCGCACGCGGTGAGGCTCACGGCGAGTGCCGCGGCCGCACCGAGGGCGAGGTATCTCTTGTACTGCATCAGACCCAGACCTCCTCGAGTACGCGCATGGTGTTCCCGCCGACGACCGCGCGGATCTCGTCGTCGGAGTAGTCGTGCTTCACGAGCCAGCCGATGATGTTGTAGAACGCCTCGGCCGGGTTCTCGATCCCGTCGACGTACGGCTGCTTCTCGTACTCGACGTTGGCGTGGGCCTGGCCGAGGGAGAGGTTCGACGAGAACGCGTCGTGCAGTCCGACGTGGTCGCCGAACAGCGTGTCGGGCCCGAAGCTCACGTGCTCCAGGCCGACGAGGTCGACGCAGTACTGGAAGTGGTCCATGACCGACTCCAGTGAGTGCTTCGGATGCTGCGGCGAGATCGTGGTGTGGGGCGCGGCCTCGATACCGATGACACCACCGCGCTTCGCGCACTCGATGATCGTCTCGTCGGTCTTCATGCGGTTCGTGGGCCACAGGCCCCTGGCTCCGGCGTGCGTGATGAAGACGGGCTTCGAGGAGTGCGCGATCACGTCGAGACACGTCTGGTCGCCCGAATGTGAGATGTCGATCGCGATGCCGAGCTTGTTCATGCGCTCCACAGCGCGCTCGCCGAAGTACGTCAGGCCCCCGTCACCGCGCTCCTTGAGCCCGCCGCCGAGCATGTTCGCCTCGGAGTAGGCGATACCCATCTGACGCACGCCGAATCCGTAGAGCACGTCGAGTCGGTCGACCTCGTTCTCGATCATGGTCGACGCCTCGAGAGCGAAGATGTGCGCGACCCGTCCGGTCTCGGCCGCGTAGCGGATGTCCTTGATCGATTCGGCCTTGATCACGAAATCCTGGTGGGCGAGGTCGGCCATGCGCACGCCCAGGTCGAACAGCACGTCCTGATACTTCCAGCCGGCGTCGCTCGAGATGCAGCAGGTGCCGTCCATGCCGTTGTCGAAGACGGCGGTGAGGCCGGAGCGCGCGAGTCCCTGGTAGCCGGTGGGTTCACGGCCCTGGCGGATGTGGTCGCGCAGCTCGCCCATGTCTTCGGGGAAGACCTGCACGTGCTCGTGCAGCGAGATCACGGTCTCCTCGCGCAGCAGGCGCTCGGTGCGCTCCTTCTGCGCATCGGTCAGCTCGAGGCCCTCATAGGCGGGGACGCGGCCGATCTGCTTGGCGTAGCGGAACTCGCGGTAGTCCTTGCCCGCTTCGAGGTACTCGTAGGCGGTGTAGCCGTCATAGCGGTCAGCTTGTTCGAGCACGAATGCTCCTTCGGTTCGGTGGTGCGGGATGCCTCTCCCGTCCGACGAAGGGAGATTTCCTTGAATCTCGATGATTTCGGCACTGATGTCAACTACTTTGAGAAAATTCGGCTGAGATGTTTCCTGTTCGAAACATTTCGGGTCGGATGTGGTGGCATGATGTGTCCATGGAGAACACGTCTGCACCCGGAGACGGCACCGTGCTCGAGGTCGCCGGACTCACCGTCACGCTCACCGGAGACGGCAGGAGCAACCGCGTCGTCGACGGCATCGACCTCTCGGTACGCCGCGGCGAGGTCTTCGCGCTGCTCGGCGAATCGGGCTCGGGCAAGTCGATGACCGCGCGCGCGATCATGGGGCTCATCGACGAGGGAGAGGTGCACGCCGACACGCTCGCGCTCGGCGGCACCGACCTGCTGACTCTCTCCTCCGAGCAGCATCGACGCCTGCGCGGCGTCAAGGTCAGCCTCGTGATGCAGGACGCCCTATCGGCCCTCAACCCTGTGCTGAGCGTCGGAGATCAGATCGGCGACCTCCTCCGCGCCCACCGGCGCATGTCGCGCCGCGACGTCCGCGCTCGGGCGGTCGAGCTCCTCTCCCTCGTCGGCATCCCCGCGCCCGAGAAGCGCGTGCACGACTACCCGCACCAGTTCTCCGGAGGGCAGCGGCAACGCATCCTCATCGCCATGGCGATCGCCCTCGATCCCGATCTCGTCATCGCCGACGAGCCCACCACGGCGCTCGACGTCACGGTGCAAGCGCAGATCCTGGATCTGCTGCTCTCCCTGCGCGATCGGCTGGGCATGGGCATCCTGCTCATCACGCACGACCTCGGCGTGGTGATGGAGGTGGCCGACAGCGTCGCCGTCATGCGCCACGGCCGCATCGTGGAGTCGGGCAGCGCCGACGACGTGCTCACCGCACCGCAGCATCCGTACACCACGCAGCTGCTCGACTCGATGCCGAAGGACGTGAGCGCCGCCGTCCAGGACGACGGGTCCGCGCCGATCCTGCGGGCGACCGCCGTCGAGCGGACGTTCCGTTCGGGCAGCGGCCGTCGTGCGCACCGCGTCGCCGCCGTGGCCCGCGTGGACCTGGAGCTGCGCAGCGGCGAGATCCTCGCGATCGTGGGCGAGTCGGGCAGCGGCAAGTCCACCCTCGCCAGGCTGCTGGTGGGCCTGGACTCCCCCGATGCCGGGACGCTGGTATATCGCGACAGCGACGTCACCCGTGGTCGCCTGCGGGACCGCAAGACGCTGCGCAAGGGCGTGCAGATGGTCTTCCAGGACCCCTATCTGTCCCTGAATCCCCGGATGACGGTGCAGCAGCTCATCGCCGAGCCGCTCGCGGCCACGGGCACCGGCTCGGCCGGGAGCCGTCGGGAGCGCGTCGCGGAGCTGCTCGAGCTCGTCGGACTGTCACCGGAGATGGGCTCGCGCTTCCCCCACCAGTTCTCCGGCGGCCAGCGGCAGCGCATCGGCATCGCACGGGCGCTGGCCCTCGATCCGGACGTGCTGGTCTGCGACGAGCCGGTCTCGGCGCTGGACGTCTCGATCCGCGCGCAGATCATCGACCTGCTGTGCGATCTGCGCGAGCGCCTCGGCATGTCGATCGTGTTCATCGCGCACGACCTGTCGCTCGTGCGCCACATCGCCGACCGCGTAGCCGTGATGTACCTCGGTGAGATGGTCGAGGTCGGCGATACCGAGACGGTCTACCGCTCCCCGACCCACCCGTACACGCAGTCGCTGCTGTCGGCGATCCCGCCGCAGACCAGGGCCGACCGCGGGATGCTGGCGCGGCGGACTCGCCTCAGCGCCTGAGCGCCGGGCTTCTCAGGTCGCCAGCAGCGGCGGCAGGTGCGGGATGGCGATCGGCCGCGTCGCCCGGCTCGAGTCCTGCACTCGCGAGACGTCTTCCAGCACGTCGTACGCGGTGGAGTAGCGGATGGCCAGAGGGAGATCCCGCAGCCACACGACCTCCACCTCCGTCTCCGCGTATTCGTACACGCACGCCACGACGTAGCGGGGGTCGTTCTCGGCATACCGCCGGTCGTTGATCACCCATTCCGACGGGGTGATGCGGTTGAGCACGTATCTCGGCTCCGGATCTCCGTTCATGCGACAGCCCTCCAAGACTCTCTCCCCGCGGAGATCATCTCCGGCGCGATGAGAAGAGCCGAGCCCCTTGACAATCGCGACGATCGACGGCAGAAGGCTCAGCCGGCGGGTCGAACGGTGAGGTCGGTGAGAGCCGCGTCAGGCGGGAGGTCGAGGGCGGTGAGAATGGTCGTCGCGACGCTCTCCGGGGTGATGTAACGGGCGGCGTCGTACTCCCGCCCCTCCTGCTGGTGCACACGCTCCTGCATCGGCGTCGCCGTGCGGCCCGGGTAGATCGAGGTCACGAGCACGCCGTGCTCGGCCTCCTCCGCCCGGAGGGCGTCGGCCAGCGCGCGCAGGCCGTGCTTGGACGCCGCGTACGCGGCCCACCCGGCATGAGCGTGCAGACCCGCTCCCGAGTTGACGAAGATCACCCGTCCTCGCGAGACCCTCAGCACCGGCAGGAGCAGCCTGGTCAACTCGGCGGGGCCGACGAGATTCACGGCGAGCTGCTGCTCCCACAGCGAGGGCGGCAGCTCGGCCACCGGTCCGAGGTCGACGACTCCCGCGACGTGGATGAGCGAGTCGATGCGCTCAGGCAGCGGCTGCTTCGAGAACGCCCACGACAGCCGACCGGGCTGTGCGAGATCACCGACGAGCGCGGTAGCCCCGGGAAGCGATGCGGTCATCTCGCGGGCTCGACCGGCGTCTCGCGCGAGCACGACGACGTCGTCCCCGCGCTCCAGCAGGCGCCGCGCGACGACCTCGCCGATCCCGGAACCGGCACCCGTGACCAGGTGGGTGGACATGTCAGTTGCGGTCGGCGGACTCGGCCAGCTCGATCGGGATGACGGGGCAGTCCTTCCAGAGGCGCTCGAGCCCGTAGTACACCCGCTCCTCCTGGTGGAAGACGTGCACGATCAGGTCCCCGAAGTCGAGCAGGACCCAGCGCGCCTCCGCGCGGCCCTCGCGGCGCACGCGCTTGTGTCCTGCGTCGATCAGACGATCCTCGACCTCGTCGGCGATCGCAGCGACGTTGCGCTCGCTGTTCCCGGTGACGAGCAGAAAGATGTCGACGAGCGGCAGAGGCTCAGACACGTTCAGAGCGACGAGATCCTCGCCGCCCTTCGAGACGGCGGCCTCGGCTGCGATCTGCAGCATCTCTTCGGCGGTTTCAGGTGATTGCATCAGAACACATTCGTGGTGATGGCGATCACGACGGCGACCCCGACCGCGAGGGCGAGACCACCCGCCACGATCGCGAGGATGATCATGAGCCGGTTGCCCTTTTCGGGCGCCGGGGGACGGATGACCTCTCCGGCGGGCTTGATGGTGCTGATCGCGGAGCTCGCCGCGATCGGAGTGGGAGAGGATGCCGGGGGCAGCTCTCCGTCGATGAGGACGGCATCGACGTCTTTGCCGTCCGTCGTGCCGTGAGCGTGGCCCTGCGATCCGAGGCCCTTCGGCAGCTCGTACGAGCCGGTGACGAGGATCTCGCCCGTGGAGGCCACGGGTCCGGACAGCGAGCCCTCGCCGGGTCCGGGTGTGAAGATCAGGGTGTTCGGAGCGCGGTGCGACCCGGTCGAATCTCCGACCGTGAGCAGCTCGTCGAACGACGGGGCGAAGGGCTTCTGCGGCTCAGGGTCGCTGCCGAGCACACCGCTGCCGAACGCCGAGTTCACCGTCGGGCGCTCGCCGTCGGGAACCACGACGTCGTCCGCCTCGTCGACGTCGGCGAGCACGTCGTCCTCCGCGGCATCGTCCTCGTCGGTCTCGGGGCGGGTCTCGACCTCGATCCCGAGCGCGGCGACGGCCGCGACGGGGTCTTCCTCGTCCTGTGCGTCAGTCTCGGCCTCGTCGGAGGGCCCCTCCTCGGGCTCGACCGATGCGGGCACGAGCGGCACGACGCCGACGGAGTCGACGCTCGCGGCGGCGCTGACGGGGAGAACCGTGAGCTCCTCCTCGACCTCGTCCTCCGACGAGGCGTCCTGTGCCCCGGAGGGCGCGGGAGGAGCGAACACGGGCACAGCGGTGACGACGGACTCGTCCACAGGCGACGTGTGATCAGGGACGACGTCGGACGCCGCGGCATCCTTCTCCGCCGTCTCGTCGGCGGACTCGCTCTGCTCCCCCTGGATCTGCTCTCCGTCGACGACCGGGACGGATGCCGTGCGGATGCGCTCCCGCACCTGGCGGCGCGTCAACCGCGTCTCGCCCGTGTCCTCGCGCTCGGAGGCCGCCTGCTGTGGTGCCGCAGCCGACTCCTCCGGGGTCGGATCAGCGGGGGCGGCGGCTGCCTCCGCAGCGGCCGCTGCCTCGTCGGGCGTGATGACCGGTGTGGAGCCCGTCAGTCGGAGCTCCCGCAGCTGCTTTCGTGTCAGCGGGCCCTGCGCGGGCTGATCCGATGTACTCATGCCTTGCTCCGATACAGATGATGCTTCGCGATGTACTGAACGACTCCGTCGGGAACGAGATACCAGACCGGCTCCCCCTCGCGCACCCGCGCGCGGCAGGCGGTCGACGAGATCGACAGCGCAGGCACCTCCAGCTGGCTGACGTCGTCGCTCGGGAGGCCGTCGGTGCTCAGGATGTGGCCTGGGCGGGAGACCGCGACGAAGTGGGCCAGTTCCCACAGTTCATCATGGTCCCTCCAACTGAGAATTTGCGCCACGGCGTCGGCCCCGGTGATGAAGAAGAGCTCGGCGTCCGGCCGAGCCTTCTTGAGGTCCCGCAGGGTGTCGATCGTGTAGGTGGGCCCTTCGCGATCGATGTCGACGCGACTGACCGTGAACTGCGGATTGGAAGCGGTCGCGATCACGGTCATCAGGTAGCGATGCTCGCTGGGCGTGACGTCGGACTTCTGCCAGGGGTGACCGGTGGGGACGAAGACGACCTCGTCGAGCCCGAAGGAGTGCGCGACCTCGCTCGCGGCGACGAGGTGTCCATGGTGGATGGGGTCGAACGTTCCACCCATCACACCGATGCGCGCGGGGCGCGAGGTCGTGTCAGTCATACGGGACTAGTGGCCGTGCCCCGCCTCGTGTCCGTCCTTGCCGTGCCTGGCGGCCCAGGCCTCGGCCTTGGCCGAGTGGCGGTTGGCGACGTTCTTGTAAGACAGCGTGACGAGCGCGAGGAAGGCGAACACGATCGCGGCGATCACGCCGAAGATGACGGTCTCGAGAGCGACGTTTCCGTGGTGCTCGGTCTCGGCGGCGGCCATCGCGATCTGTGCGACGAGGTTCATCCTTGCTCCGTTTCGTGGCTGGCGGGTGGGCGCTCGAAGCGCCGCAGCGCCACCTAGTCTAGCCCTCAGCCACGAGTCTGCCCCGCTCCACGCGCCAGCCACTTCGTGCTGGTCAGCTCGGCGAGTCCCATGGGGCCGCGGGTGTGCAGCTTCTGCGTCGAGATGCCGACCTCGGCGCCGAAGCCGAACTCGCCGCCGTCGGTGAAGCGCGTCGACGTGTTCGCCATGACGACGGCGGAGTCCACCTCGGCGAGGAAGCGCTCGGCGTTGCGGGAGTCGGTCGTGACGATCGACTCCGTGTGCCCTGTGCTGTATCGGCGGATGTGCTCGAGCGCGTCGTCGAGGGTATCGACGACCTTGATCGCGATGTCGAGGCTCAGGTACTCGGTGGCCCAGTCCTCCTCGGTCGCCGGGATGACGTTCGAGACGAGGCCGGCGACGATGTCATCGCCGTGGATCGCGACGCCCTCGCTCTGCAGGGCGCTGGCGATCAGCGGCACGAGACGGGGGGCGGCCTGACGGTGCACGAGCACGGTCTCCACCGCGTTGCAGACGCTCGGACGCTGCACCTTCGCGTTCACCACGATGTCGCGCGCCCAGTCGTCCGGGGCGCTCTCGTCGAGCACGATGTGCACGTTGCCCGCGCCGGTCTCGATCACCGGCACGGTCGACTCGGTGACCACCGTCTCGATGAGCCCCGCGCTGCCCCGCGGCACGAGGACGTCGATGAATCCGCGGCCGTGCATGAGCGCCTTGGCGCCCTCGCGGCCGAAGTCGTCGACGGTCTGGATCGCCTCGGGCGTGATGCCGGCTCCGCTCAGGGCGTCGCGCATGACCTCGACCAGCACGGTGTTGGAGTCTCGCGCCGCGCTGCCGCCTCGGAGCACGGCGGCGTTGCCCGACCGCAGAGCGAGTGCCGCGATGTCGACGGTCACGTTGGGGCGGGCTTCATAGATGGCGCCGACGACCCCGAAGGGCACACGGACCTGCTCGAGGGCGACGCCGTTCGGCATCCGATGCCCGCCGACGACGCGGCCGACCGGGTCGGGGAGCGCCGCGACCTCGCGCACGGCGGTGGCGAGGGCGGCGACGCGCTTCTGGTCGAGGCGCAGACGGTCGATCAGCGAGTCGCCGATTCCATCGGCCTGACCACGCTCGATGTCGCGGGCGTTCGCGGCGATGATCGTTTCGGCGTTCGCCTCCAGGGCCGCGGCGATCGCTTCGAGCGCACGGGCCTTGTCATCACTGGTCAGCGCGGCGGTGGCGCGGGACGCCTCCTTGGCGCGCTCGAGACGCACCTGCGGGGTCTGGTCGGTCATCCGCCCAGTCTAGGAGAGCGCCGGCTCGAACCAGGTCCCTATTTCCTCGCCGGTCAGGGCCTGGCCGACGAGGTCGGCGCTCGTGACGAGCACGCCGATTCCGGATGCCGCGGCGAGCCGCGCGGCCGAGACCTTGGTCGCTGCTCCCCCGGTGCCGACGCTGTTGACGACGGTCGATCCGAACTCGAGTCCGGAGAGATCGGCGTCCGGCGCGACGACGTCGATCGGCTCGGCACGGGGGTCGAACGGTGGGCGCGTGTACAGGGACTCGATGTCGCTCAAAAGCACCAGTGCATCCGCCTGCGTGAGCTGGGCCACCAGCGCTCCGAGCCTGTCGTTGTCGCCGAACCTGATCTCCTGCGTCGCGACCGTGTCGTTCTCGTTCACGATGGGGAGGATGCGGAGGCCGAGCAGACGCTCCATCGCCCGACGGGCGTTGCTGCGCGAGGTCGGGTTCTCGAGGTCGCCTGTGGTGAGCAGCACCTGGCCGGCGACGATGTCGAACGGACGAAGCGCCTCCTGGTACCGGTACACGAGGATGTTCTGCCCCACGGCGGCGGCCGCCTGCTGCGTCGCCAGGTCGGTCGGCCGGGCGTCGAGACGCAGGAACGGGATGCCGGTGGCGATCGCGCCGGACGAGACGAGGATCACCTCTGCTCCGCGGGCGTGCGCGGCTGCGAGTGCCTCCACCAGCACCGGGATGCGCCAGGACGCCTCACCGCTGATCGACGACGAGCCGACCTTCACGACGATGCGCGCGGCGGTCGCCAGATCGGCCCTGGTGCGAGCTGTCACGCGTCGTCCTCGCGTGTCGCGAGACGACGTTCCTCCGCCTCCGCCCTGGCGACGGCCCTGGCATCCATCCGCTCGTAGTACTGCTCGCGCCGCTCCGAGGTCGTGCGACGACCGTTGGGGGCGAGACGCGGGTCGGTACCGCGCGGAGCCGTCATGAGTTCAGCAGCCGACGACATTGTCGGCTCCCAGTCGAAGACGATGCTGTCGCCCTCGCCGATGACCACGGTCGAGCCCTGCACGGCGCCGAGGCGGAAGAGCTCGTCCTCGACGCCGAGCTTCTCGAGACGGTCGGCGAGGTAGCCGACGGCCTCCTCGTTCTGGAAATCGGTCTGCTGCACCCAGCGCACCGGCTTCTCGCCGATGATGCGGTACACGTTGCCGTAGGTGCCGCCCTCGACCCGGATCGTGAAGTCCTTCTGCGACCCCTTGGGCTTGATCACGACGCGCTCGCGGACCGGAGCGGCAGCGGCCTGCTCGGCACGGTGCTGCTCGACGATCTCGCCGAGCGCGAAGGTCAGCGGGCGGAGCCCCTCGTGCGAGACCGTGGAGATCTCGAAGACGCGGAACCCGCGGGCCTCGAGGTCGGGACGCACGAGGTCGGCGAGATCGCGCGCCTCGGGGACGTCGACCTTGTTCAGGGCGACGAGCTGGGGACGCTCGAGGAGCGGCGTCTGCCCCTCGGGGACCTCGTAGGCCGCGAGCTCGGCGAGGATGACGTCGAGGTCGGAGATCGGATCGCGACCCGGTTCGAGCGTGGCGCAGTCGAGGACGTGCAGGAGAGCGGAGCAGCGCTCGACGTGACGAAGGAACTCCAGACCCAGACCGCGGCCCTCGCTCGCTCCCTCGATCAGACCCGGCACGTCGGCGACGGTGTAGCGGAAGTCGCCCTGCTGCACGACACCGAGATTGGGGTGCAGGGTCGTGAACGGGTAGTCGGCGATCTTCGGCCGGGCGGCGGAGATGGCTCCGATCAGGCTCGACTTCCCGGCAGACGGGTATCCGACGAGTGCGACGTCGGCGACCGTCTTGAGCTCGAGGACGACATCGCCCTCCTGCCCCGGCGTGCCGAGCAGAGCGAAGCCGGGCGCCTTGCGCTTCGGAGTCGCGAGAGCCGCGTTGCCGAGACCGCCCTGACCGCCGTGAGCCACGACGAAGCGCTCCCCCGGCTCGATCATGTCGATCAGCACGTCGCCCGCGGAGTTCTTCACCACGGTGCCGACGGGGACGGGAAGCACCAGGTCCTCGCCCATGAACCCCGCGCGGTGGTCGCCCATGCCGGGACCGCCGTTGCCGGAACTGCGGTGCGGAGAGTGATGGTACGAGAGCAGTGTGCCCGTCTGCGGGTCGGCGACGAGCACGATGTCCCCGCCGTCCCCGCCGTTGCCGCCGTCGGGGCCGCCGAGCGGCTTGAACTTCTCGCGGTGCACGGAGACACAGCCGTTGCCGCCCTTGCCCGCGCGCAGATGCAGCGTCACGGTGTCGACGAAGGTGACCATGTCTCTCTCCCTGAAAAAGCGAATCGGGGCGGGCCGAAGCCCGCCCCGATTCGGATGTCTACTGTCGTGCTGTGATCACTCAGCAGCGGCGACGATGTTGACGACCTTGCGGCCGCCCTTCGCGCCGAACTCGACCGCACCGGCGGCCAGAGCGAACAGAGTGTCGTCACCACCGCGGCCGACGTTCACGCCCGGGTGGAAGTGGGTGCCGCGCTGACGGACGATGATCTCGCCGGCGAGGACCTGCTGACCGCCGAAGCGCTTGACGCCCAGTCGCTGTGCGTTGGAGTCACGACCGTTGCGGGTGGAGCTTGCGCCCTTTTTGTGTGCCATGTCCTGGTCTCCTCGGTCTTACTTGATGCCGGTGATCTTGACGCGCGTGAGCTCCTGGCGGTGGCCCTGACGCTTCTTGTAGCCGGTCTTGTTCTTGTACTTCTGGATGACGATCTTCGGACCGCGGAGGTTGCCGAGCACCTCAGCCGTGACCTTGACCTTCGCGAGCTGGTCAGCGTCGGTGGTCACCGTGGCGCCGTCGACGAGCAGCACAGCGGCCAGCTCGATCTTCTCGCCCTGAGCAGCCTGAACACGGTCGAGCTGAACGATCGTGCCGACCTCGACCTTCTCCTGCCGCCCACCGGCGCGCACTACTGCGTAAACCACTTCATACCTGTTTCGTTGGGGAGCTCGGGGCTCCGAGAATCTCACGGGAAGACTGTTGCTTGCATGCGTCGCGGGGCGACGGGTGCGGCTGCAAGACTTTCCGCTCCGACCGTCGAGGACGACGCGGCATGCGCACCAAGGGACTACTTTACCGGATGCCGGACACTGAGGCAAAACGCCAGGGGCAGCGTGTCCGGTCGTAGGCTGACGGGATGACCATCCTCGTCGACGACCCCGTCTGGCCCGCCCACGGACGACTCTGGGCGCACCTGGTCAGCGACGAGAGCCTCGACGAGCTGCACGCGTTCGCGCGCGCCCAGGAACTGCCCCGTCGAGCCTTCGACCTCGACCACTACGACGTGCCGGAGGACGCGCTGCCGCGACTCATCGCCGCCGGCGCTCAGCACGTCGGCGGCAAGGAGCTGGTCACCCGGCTGATCGCGTCAGGACTCCGCGTCCGAGGACGCGACCGCACCCGCTGAGTCGGAGTTCACCGACACCGGCGTGCCGGTGAGCGCGGCGGTCGTCACACGACGGCGTCCCCTGCCCTGCCCCGGCGCCTTCGGCTCAGGCAGGGCGTCGAGCACCGAGTCGAGCAGCTGCTCGGCCGGCGACTTGGGTCCCTTCCGCTCCGAACCGCGCTTCTTGCGGGGCTTCTTGGGGCGGTCCTGCGGCGCGGCATCGGTCGGGACCTCGGCCGGAGCATCGGAGACGACATCGGCGGCGGGAGCTCGCGTCGACGCGGCGATCTGCGCGAGCGCCGACTTGGCGCCCTCGGGGATGCTGTGGGTGGTCGCCGGTGCGGGGCTCTGACCCTGCCCGTTTCCGTTCCGCTGGCGACGGTTGTTCGACGACGTGCCGCCGTTGCCGTTTCCGTTGCCGTTCGAGCGGTGCTTGACGACGGGGTCGTGGTGAACGATGACACCGCGGCCGGCGCACACCTCGCACGCCTCGCTGAACGTCTCGAGCAGGCCGAGCCCGAGCTTCTTGCGGGTCATCTGCACGAGCCCGAGCGACGTGACCTCGGCGACCTGATGCTTCGTCCGGTCACGGCTCAGGCACTCGATCAGACGGCGCAGCACGAGGTCGCGGTTCGACTCGAGCACCATGTCGATGAAGTCGACGACGATGATGCCGCCGATGTCGCGCAGACGCAGCTGGCGGACGATCTCCTCGGCGGCCTCGAGGTTGTTCTTCGTGACCGTCTCCTCGAGGTTCCCGCCCGAGCCGACGAACTTGCCGGTGTTCACGTCGACGACGGTCATGGCCTCGGTGCGGTCGATGACCAGCGAGCCACCGGACGGCAGCCAGACCTTGCGGTCGAGCGCCTTCTCGATCTGCTCGGTGATGCGGAACGCGTCGAACGGGTCGACCTCGTCCTCGTAGGTCTCGACGCGCTCGAGCAGGTCGGGCGCGACGCTCTCGAGGTAGGCGCGGATCGTGCGCTGCGCGTCCTCACCCTGGATGAGCATCTTCGTGAAGTCCTCGTTGAAGACGTCGCGGACGATCTTGACCAGGAGGTCGGGCTCGGCGTGCAGGAGCGCGGGCGCCTGCTGGCTCTCGACCTGCTTGCGGATGTGCTCCCACTGCGTGGTGAGGCGCTGCACGTCGCGGGTCAGCTGCTCCTCCGTGGCGCCTTCGGCCGCCGTCCGGACGATGACGCCGGAGGACTCGGGCAGCACCTCTTTGAGGATGCGCTTGAGGCGCGCGCGCTCGTTGTCGGGAAGCTTGCGGCTGATGCCGTTCATCGACCCGCCCGGCACGTACACGAGGTACCGGCCCGGGAGCGAGATCTGGCTCGTGAGGCGCGCACCCTTGTGGCCGACCGGGTCCTTCGTGACCTGCACGAGGACGCGGTCGCCGGCCTTGAGCGCGAGTTCGATGCGACGCGGCTGGTTGCCGGTCTCGACGCCGTCCCAGTCGACCTCGCCGGAGTAGAGCACGGCGTTGCGCCCGCGGCCGATGTCGACGAACGCGGCCTCCATGCTCGGCAGCACGTTCTGCACGCGACCGAGGTAGACGTTGCCGATCAGCGATGCGTCCTGGTTGCGGGCGACGTAGTGCTCGACGAGAACGCCGTCTTCGAGGACGCCGATCTGGGTGCGGCCGTTCTTGGCCCGCACGACCATCTTGCGGTCGACGGACTCGCGACGCGCGAGGAACTCGGCCTCGGTGACCACCGGACGACGTCGGCCCGCATCGCGGCCGTCACGGCGGCGCTGCTTCTTGGCCTCGAGTCGGGTCGATCCCTTGATCGCCTTCGGCTCGGTGATGTACTCGACGACGCGCTGACGCGGCTGACGGGGCTCGTCGCGCTGGTCGCCCTCATCGGACCCGCCGCGCCGACGACGACCACGACGACCGGAGGACGACTCGTCGCCGTCGCGGTCGAGATCGCGGTCTCGCCCCGGCCGCGCCGGGAGCGGCACGATCTCGGGAGCGTAGAAGTGCAGGCGCGTCGAGACCTGCGACACGAACACCTCGGGAAGAAGACCCAGCGAGACCGCCGTGACCGGGGCGGGCTTGGCCGGCTCCTCGGGCTTGGGCGCCTTGGTGGCAGGCTCTACGGCCTGTTCGGCGACGGGAGCCTCGTCGGCGGCGGGAGCCTCGTCTGCAGCGGGTGCCTCCTCGGCGGCCGGAGCCTCCTCGGCGGCCGGAGCCTCCTCTACAGCGGGTGTCTCCCCAGTAGCGGGAGCCTCCTCTGCAGCGGGTGCCTCCTCAGTCGCAGAAGCCTCCTCGACAGCAGGAGCCTCCTCAGAGGCAGGAGCCTCTTCAGCAGCAGCGGGCGCCCCGTCCATCTCGACCACCGTGTCCTCGGCGGGCGTCTCCTCCGCCGGCGACTCCTGGGGAGTCTCCGCGATCACTGCGGCTGACGCGTCAGCATCCGCAGCGAAGTCGAGGGTGGGGGCGTCGTGTTCATTGTTCTCGTCGGCCATCTCTGGCGTACTCCTCGCGCGGTGCACCGGGTGCTCCGCGAATTCTCATGCGACACCGGGGTGTCGCGAACTCATTCGGTGTGCGACCGGCTCTGGGCTCTGATCGCGAGGGGCATACGGCCCCGAAGTCTGCGTCGATGCGTGCTGCGACCGGGTCGAGCGGTGCATCACAGGCCATTATCGCACCAAGTGGCCGCGAACGCGGCATCGACGGCCCCGCCCGCGTCGGAGTTCGATATTCTCCGGTCGCCTCACGCCCGATCCATAGCGACCGCTGTGATAATCCACATATGAGCGAGCAGCGCACCCGCCCCGTCGTCTACGCCGTCTGGCTGATCATCGCGAGCGTCGTCGGCTGGTTCGCCGCCTTCCAGCTCACGATCGACAAGTTCATCCAGTTGGAGAACCCCGACGCCGAGCTCAGCTGCAACGTCAGCGTGATGATCCAGTGCGGAAAGAACCTCGGATCCTGGCAGGGAGAGATCTTCGGATTCCCCAACCCGCTGATCGGTCTGAGCCTCTGGATCGCTCCCCTGGTCGTCGGGGTCGCGATCCTCGCCGGTGCCCGATTCCCCCGGTGGTTCTGGGCCGCGTTCGGCGTCGGCGTCACGTTCGCCTTCGGCCTGGTCTGCTGGCTGATCTGGCAGAGCCTCTACGCTCCGAACCTCGGCGTGCTGTGCCCGTGGTGCATGCTCACGTGGTCGGTCACCATCCCGACGTTCTTCGCCACGATGGTGCACCTCACGCGCAACGGGACCTTCACCAGCAACGAGCGGGTCAAGGATCGAGCGAACAGCCTCATGGCCTGGGTGCCGCTGGCGACCATCCTCGCGTTCGCGATCATCATCCTGCTCGCGCAGCTCCGCGGTCTCGACCTCCTCGGCGAGGTCATCGGCATGATCCTCTGATTCATCGCCTGACACGTCGAAGCCCGCCGCACCTGAGGTGCGGCGGGCTTCGTCGTGCAAACCGTCAGTCGAACCAGATGTCGAGCTCGCGGGCCGCGGACTCCGGGCTGTCGGAGCCGTGCACGAGGTTCTGCTGCACCTTGAGGCCCCAATCGCGGCCGAAGTCGCCGCGGATCGTCCCGGGAGCTGCAGTGGTCGGGTCGGTCGTGCCGGCGAGCGAACGGAAGCCCTCGATCACGCGGTTGCCTGCGAGGCGGATCGCGACCGACGGGCCGGAGAGCATGAACTCGAGCAGCGGCTCGTAGAACGGCTTGCCCTCGTGCTCGGCGTAGTGGGCGGCGAGGAGGTCGCGGTCGGGCTCGACGAGACGGATGTCGACGAGCGCGTAGCCCTTCGCTTCGATGCGCGCCAGGATCGCGCCGGTGAGGCCGCGGGCGACGCCGTCGGGCTTGACGAGGACGAGGGTTTCTTCGGTGGCCATGTCATTCGCTCTCTGTGTGAGTCTCGGTGGCGGATCCGTCGGGGCGTCGTGCGTCCAATCGGGCCCCTCCGATGGTCGCATACGCCCACATGCCGCCGAAAATCAGCACGACGAGCAGGATGGCGGGGACGAGGATCGCCGACAGCGCGATGACGGCCTGGATGACCCACCCGGCAGTGATCGCCCACGGCTTCGTGACCATGCCGGCCACCGCGAGGCAGGCGAGCCCGACGACGCCTCCTCCGACGATCCCCCACCACTGCGGGATGCCGGGTGGCAGCGTCTTGAGGCCGAAGATCGTGAGCCCCGCGAGGAACACCACGATCGACTCGAAGCCGAGCACGATCGGAGCGAGCTTCTGCACGAGGGTGCGCGGCGCGCGCGGCGGTCGGGACCGGCGCGCGGGCGAGGAATCGGCGCTCATGCGCGCCACCCCGACTTCCAGTCCTCCTCCTCCGAGAGCGTGATCGCTTCGCCGGCCAGCACGACGGACCCGGCGATGACGACGGCTCGGCGGTCGGACGAGGCGGCCCACTCGCGCGCCGCATCCGCGGCATCCGCCAGCGACTCGTGCACGGTCGCGCGGCGTCCGGTCGCCTCGACGAGATCGGCGATGGCGTCGGCATCGCTGGCGCGATCCGACTCCGGCGCGGTCGCGAAGACGTGGGCTGCCGCCGGGGCGAGTTCGGCGACGATGCCCGCGGCATCCTTGTCGGCGAGGATGCCGAGCACGACGCCCCATTCGTCGAAGTCGAAGCTGTCGCCCATCGCCTGCACGAGCGCGCGGGCACCGTGCGGGTTGTGGGCGCCGTCGACGATCACCGTCGGAGAGATGCCGAGCAGCTGGAGCCGCCCGGGCGAAGTCGCTCCCTGGAGCCCCTCGGAGACGATGTCGTCGGCGATGCGCTGCTGCGCGCCGCCGATCAACGACTCCACGGCCGCGACGGCGAGGGCGGCGTTGTGCCCCTGATGCGCCCCGTACTGCGGCAGGTACTCCTCGACGTAGTTCCCCGCGAGGCCGCGGATCGTGATGAGCTGTCCTCCGACCGCGAGGTTCTGCTCGACGAGACCGAAGTCCGCACCCTCGAACGCGATCGACGCGCCGCGGTCCGCCGCCGCACGGCGCAGCACCTCGGCCGCGGCCTCGGACTGCTCGGCCGAGACGACGGCCGCGCCGTCCTTGATGATGCCCGCCTTGACCGTCGCGATCTCGGCGATCGTGTTCCCGAGCCTGTCGGCGTGGTCGATGTCGATCGGGGTGAAGACCGCCACATCGCCGTCGGCCGTGTTCGTCGAGTCCCACTCGCCTCCCATGCCGACCTCCAGCACGAGCACGTCGACCGGCGCGTCGGCCACGGCGACGAAGGCGAGCACGGTGAGCAGCTCGAAGAACGTGAGCGGCTCCTCGCCCGCGGCCTCGAGCTCGGCGTCGACGATGCCGACGAACGGCTCGATCTCGTCCCAGGCATCCGCCACGGCCTCGTCGGCGATGGGCTCGCCGTCGATCATGATCCGCTCGGTGAACCGCTCCAGATGAGGACTCGTGAAGAGCCCGGTGCGCAGCCCGTGGGCGCGCAGCAGACTCTCGATCATGCGCGCCGTCGACGTCTTGCCGTTGGTCCCGGTGATGTGCACGACGCGGTAGGTGCGCTGCGGGTCGTCGAGCAGCTCGAGCACACGAGCGGTGCGCTCCTTGCGCGGCTGCACCCAGCGTTCGCCGGCCCGGCTCAGCAGGGTCTCGTAGACGGCATCCGCCCGGTCACGAGCACTCATGCGCTCGCCCCCTCACGCACCGCGGACGTGGCGTCGATCGTGACGATGATCGGGCCCTTCGCCGAGCCGAGCGCTCGCGCGCCCGACCGGAAGACGCCGTCGCCCGGACTCTCGACCCCGTCGATCACGGCATCGAGGCCGTCGGTCGCCTGCGCCGCGAAGGCGATGGCCAGCGTCTCGCGGGAGATGAGCTCGGCGTGCGCGGTGAGAGCCGCCGCGTCCTCCGGCGTCACGTTGAGCGCCAGCACGATGCGGTCGCTGACATCGAGGCCAGCGTTCTTGCGAGCCTCCTGCACGACGCGGATCGCGTCGCGCGCGAGGCCCTCCGCCTCGAGCTCGGGCGTCGTCTGCGTGTCGAGCAACACGAAACCGCCGCCCGGCACGAGTGCGAGCGCTTCACCTTCCGGGCGCCCGGAGGTCTCGAGCACGAGCTCGTACTCCGAGGGCTCCAGCGGAACGCCGCCCGCCGTCACGACGCCGTCGGTCTCGGACCAGTCCCCCGCCTTCGCGGCCTTGATCACGGTCTGGACGTTCTTGCCGAGACGCGGGCCTGCCGCACGGGCGTTGACGCTGAGGCGGTGGCTGATGCCGTAGTCCGCGGCCGTGGTGTCGGACTGCGGCACGAGCTCGACGGACTTGACGTTGAGCTCCTCGCGGAGGATGTCCTCGAACTGACCGAGCGTGTCGGCCAGAGGCGACACCACCGTGAGGCGCGCGAGCGGCAGACGGACGCGGAGCTTCTCCTTCTTGCGCAGCGCGTTGCCGACGCTCGACAGCTCGCGCACGGCATCCATCGCGTCGCGGATGTCGTCGGCGGCGGGGAATGCGTCGGCATCCGGCCAGTCCTGAAGATGCACGCTGCGCCCGCCGGTCAGTCCCTGCCACACGCGCTCGCTCACGAGCGGCACCAGCGGAGCGGCCACGCGACACAGCGTCTCGAGCACCGTGTAGAGCGTGTCGAACGCCTCCGTGGAGGTGCCCTCCCAGAACCGGTCGCGCGAGCGGCGGATGTACCAGTTGGTGAGCACCTCTGCGAAGTCGCGCAGGCGCGCGGACGCCGTGGTCGAGTCGAGCCCCTCGAGGTCGGCGCGCACGTCGCGCACGAGCTCGCCGAGCCGGGCGAGGATGTAGCGGTCGAGCACATCGGTCGAGTCGGTGCGCCACGACGCCTCGTAGCCGCCGTCCTTCGCCGCGTTGGCGTAGGTCGCGAAGAAGTACCAGGAGCTCCACAGCGGCAGCAGGAACTCGCGCACTCCGGCACGGATGCCCTCCTCCGTGACCGCGAGGTTGCCTCCGCGCAGCACCGAGCTCGACATGAGGAACCAGCGCATGGCGTCCGAGCCGTCGCGGTCGAGCACCTCCGACACGTCGGGGTAGTTGCGCAGCGACTTCGACATCTTGTAGCCGTCGCTGCCGAGCACGATGCCATGGCAGCTCACGCCGGTGAACGCCGGGCGGTCGAACAGCGCGGTCGACAGCACGTGCATGACGTAGAACCAGCCGCGGGTCTGCCCGATGTACTCGACGATGAAGTCGGCCGGCGAGTGAGAGTCGAACCACTCCTGATTCTCGAACGGGTAGTGCACCTGCGCGTAGGGCATCGACCCCGAGTCGAACCAGACGTCGAAGACGTCCTCGATACGGCGCATCGTGCTCTTGCCCGTGGGGTCGTCGGGGTTCGGCCGGGTCAGGTCGTCGATGTACGGACGGTGCAGGTCGACCTCGCCCTGCGGGTTGCGTGGCAGCGTGCCGAAGTCGCGCTCCAGCTCTTCGAGCGAGCCGTAGGTGTCGACGCGCGGGTACTCGGGGTCGTCGCTCTTCCACACCGGGATCGGTGATCCCCAGTAGCGGTTGCGGCTGATCGACCAGTCGCGCGCGCCCTCGAGCCACTTGCCGAACTGGCCGTGCTTCACGTTCTCGGGCACCCAGGTGATCTGCTCGTTGTTCGCGAGGAGGTCGTCCTTGATGTCGGTCACGCGGACGAACCAGCTCGACACGGCCTTGTAGATCAGGGGGTTCCGGCAGCGCCAGCAGTGCGGGTAGGAGTGCACGTAGCTCTGCTCCCGCAGCAGGCGCCCTTGGCCGCGCAGCAGACGGATCAGGGGCGTGTTCGCGTCCATCCACAGCATCCCCGCGACGTCGGTGACGCTCGGGAGGAACTTCCCGCCGTCGTCGAGCGACAGGATCGTGGGGATGCCGGCGGCACCGGCGACGCGCTGGTCGTCCTCACCGTAGGCCGGTGCCTGGTGCACGATGCCGGTGCCGTCGCTGGTCGTGACGTAGTCGTCGACGAGGATGCGCCAGGCGTTCTCGGTGCCGTACGTCTCGGCATCCGCGTAGTAGTCGAAGAGGCGGTCGTACGTGACGTCCTGCAGCTCCGAGCCGCGCACGGTCTGGTCGACCGCGGCGAGCGCGTCATCGGCGCTCTCGTAGCCGAGGTCCTTCGCGTACCCGGCGAGCAGCTCGCGGGCGAGGAGGTAGCGGTGGGCCGAGGCCTCGACCGCGGCATCCTCGGTTCCCGCCGCGGCGTGCACGTCGGCGGCGCCGCCGGGGCCTGCCGGCAGCACGACGTATTCGATGTCAGGACCCACGGCGAGCGCGAGGTTGGTCGGGAGGGTCCACGGTGTGGTCGTCCAGGCGAGGGCTCGCACGGCGGTCAGGCCCAAAGCCTCGGCCTTCGCCCCTGTGAGCGGGAACGTCACCGTCACCGACGGGTCCTGGCGGTTCTGGTAGACGTCGTCGTCCATGCGCAGCTCGTGCGCAGACAGCGGCGTCTCGTCGCGCCAGCAGTACGGCAGCACCCGGTAGCCCTCGTAGGCGAGACCCTTGTCGTAGAGGGTCTTGAACGCCCAGAGGACGCTCTCCATGTACCCGAGGTCGAGCGTCTTGTATCCGCGCTCGAAATCGACCCAGCGCGCCTGGCGCGTGACGTAGTCCTGCCATTCGTGCGTGTACTTCAGCACCGAGGAGCGCGCTTTCTCGTTGAAGACGTCGATGCCCATGGCCTCGATCTCGCTCTTCTCGGTGATGCCGAGCTGCTTCATCGCCTCCAGCTCGGCGGGCAGCCCGTGCGTGTCCCAGCCGAAGACGCGGTCGACCTTCTTGCCGAGCATGGTCTGGAACCGCGGGAACAGGTCCTTGGCGTAGCCCGTCAGCAGGTGCCCGTAGTGCGGCAGGCCGTTGGCGAACGGCGGTCCGTCGTAGAACACCCATTCGTCCTGGCCCTCGCGCTGCTCGATCGAGGCGCGGAACGTGTCGTCCTGCTTCCAGAAGTCGAGCACCTCGCGCTCGATCTCGGGGAAGCGCGGGCTCGGGGCGACGGAGGCAGCCTGGTCGGCGGCGGGGCCGAAGGAGGAACGCGGGTAGGTCATGTCGTCTCGCAGGAGTCGTGGCGGATGCTGCTGCGAGGACGACCCTCCGGATTCACTCCCCGGATGGACCGCGGTACCACCTCGCGTGCCGCGCCTCACGGCGGGACCACTCTCACTGCGGCTGTGACGGGCCTGCCCCGCTCGGTTCTACTGGGTCTCGCGACCGTTCTTCCGAGAGCTCCCCGGTGATGGCCGGATCGATGCTCGTGCGTCCATTGTACGCGGGGCGCCGTGCCTCCGGCATCCGCGCTCCCTCTCGGCTCGGCCTTTCGCTTTTGCCTCGGCCACATACTGCGGGGTGGGCCGAGGCAGACTCACATGGCCGAGCGAAGCGACGGTTCACCGAGACCGATGCAGCCCCTGCGCCACCGCGCGCATGATCAGATCCTGCACCGTGGGCCAGTCGAACATGACCTGCGTGTACGACACCCGGATCACGTGATATCCCCTCAGCCTGAGGTCAGCATGGTGCCGGATGTCCTCGCTGCGTTGCGCACCGACGTGATGGGCGCCATCGATCTGGACGACGAGACGATCCCCGATGAGCGTGTCGACGCGGTGGCCTGCGATCCATATCTGCACGCGAATGGGCTCGCGGAGCCAGCGCAGACGAAGGCGCAGGTACGTCTCGAGCCCCGCATCCGCGAAGGGCGAGGCCTGAGCGAGGAGTTCGCGGGCGGCCGGTTTCCACGCGTAGTTCTTCAGCGCGTCGAGCGTGACGAGGGACTTGTTGAGCGCCGATTCCCACGTCGCGAGAGCCTGTTCGAACGGCTCGCATTCGGCGATATGCGCGAGCACGTTCTCGATCGGATCGACGAGCGCATCCGGATGCCGGGGAACCACCGGGCTTCCCCAGTGCACCCTGGCTGGTATACGACCCCCTCCCTCCGCGTTCGCGCCGACCGGGACATGAGGAGGTCCGCTCGCATCGTGCACCCAGAGACCCAGGCGCATCGCCTGCGAACGGCACGTGATCACCGCGCAGTAGGTGGCGGCGAAGAGCAGCAACGGCTCGGTTGACGGTAGAGCCAGCCACCCACGCCGCGGTCGTACGACTGCACCGGCCTCGACGGCGGAGCGGATATCGCTCGGAGTGAACCCGCGCCGCTGCAGCGTGCGCGTACGCAGGACGCCGTCGCCGCGACTCAGCGCTTCGACAACGGTGCCGATGTTTCTTCGCATCAGCTCAGTCTGGAGGCGTGCAGCGACTGCCGACGTGCGCGATTCCCGCATCCGGGGAGAGACCGCAACGGTATCGGACCTGTGCAGGAGGAATCCGCGTGGATGCTCGCGCGGCCGAATGCGTTTCCCTCGGCCCGACACTCCGAATGCGGGGGAGGGAAGCTGAGATCACCGAGCGGAGGCCTGCTCTGGGACACGACGAGTGTCGGCGCCCCGGCATACGCTCGACGCATGGCTCGCGCATCCGACACCCTCGTCGCCCCTCGGGTCTCCCCTCCCGACCTCCCTCCACGGCTCGACGACGCGCGACCGGCGCGCGGTGCCGACCTCCTCGCGACAGCACTCGACCTCCAGGACACCGTCGACCTCGCGCACTCCTCGCTCGAGCAGTGCACGATCTCCGCGGATGCCGACAGCGTCGACTTCACGGGAGCGACCCTCATCGACGTCGCGATGACCGATGCACGCGTCGCCTCGCTGCGGTTGCGGGACGCGAGTATCCGTCGCGTCCGGATCACCGGAGGGCGGCTCGGCACGCTCGACCTCAGCGGAGCACGGATCGACGAGCTCGAACTGCGTGGCGTGCGGATCGACTACCTGAACCTCGGCGGGGCGAAGGGCACCGACGTCGAGATCGCCGAGTGCGGCGTCCGCACGCTCGACATGCCGCAGGCCGAACTCACCCGCGTCCGCTTCGCCGAGACGCGCAGCGACGAGGTCGACCCTCGAGGCCTTCGTGCCACGCACGTCGACCTGCGCGGACTCGACGCCGGTGCCTTCCTCGACGCGAACAGCCTGCGCGGCACGACGCTCTCGTCGTTCCAGGTGCAGCAGCTGGCCCCGGTTCTCGCGGCGAGCATCGGCATCCGCGTCATCGACTGACCGGACCGCCCGCCTCCAGCAGCTCCCTCGTGAACGGATGCTGCGGTGCGGCGAACACCGCCCCCACCGTCCCCTTCTCGACGATCGCCCCGTTCTGCATGACGATCACGTCGTCGGCCACGGCGCCGATCACATCGAGGTCGTGTGACACGAAGACCATGGTCAGGTCGCGCTCGCGCTGCAGTCGGAGCAGCAGGCGCAGCACCCGTTCGCGCACCGACGGGTCGAGCGCGGAGACGGGTTCGTCGAGGACGAGCACCTGCGGGTCTGCGGCGAGCGCGCGGGCGATGGCAGCGCGCTGACGCTGTCCGCCGGAGAGAGCGTGCGGTCGGCGACGCGCGAGGCTGCCGTCGAGATCGACCTCGCGCAGCAGCTCGTCCACGCGGCGGGCGCGCGCGGAGCGAGGGACCCCGCCGGCCGCCAGCGCTTCCTGCAGCGAGCGTCCGATGGTCCACCGGGGGTCGAACGCTCCGAGCGGATTCTGGTGCACGAGCTGCACACGTCGGGGTGTGGACCACTCCAGGGCCCCCTCATCCGGACGCTCGACCCCGACGATCAGGCGGGCGAGGGTCGTCTTTCCCGATCCCGATTCGCCCACCACGCCGAGCGTGCGGCCCTCCGCCACGGTGAAGGAGGCGTCGTCGACCGCCGACGCGCCGCCGAAAGCCTTCGAGACCCCGCTCGCGACGAGCACGGAGGGCGCGGCAGCCGCAGCGCCTCTCCGCGGTTCGTGGATGGTCGCGGCGATCAACCGGCGCGTGTAGTCGTGCTGCGGGTTCTTCAGGACCTCGGCCACGGGCCCGGACTCCACGACCCGACCTCCTCGCATGACCAGCACCCGGTCGGCCACCCGGCGCACGGCGGCGAAGTCGTGGCTGATGAAGACGACGGCGGTGCCGGCATCCGCGATATCGCGCAGCAGGCCGAGGATCCTCGCCTGCACTGTGGCGTCCAGCGCCGTCGTTGGCTCGTCGGCGATGAGCACCGCCGGGTCGGCGGCGAGCGCCGAGGCGATCAGCGCGCGCTGCCTCAGCCCGCCGGACAGCTCGTGCGGGTACTGCCGCGCGCGGCGTTCGGCGTCCGGCATCCACACCCGCCGCAGCAGGTCGCGCACACGAGTCTGCGCCCGATGCCGCCCGCCCGCGAGACCGTGCAGGTGCAGCGGCTCGGCGACGGCATCCTCGATCCGCTGCAGCGGGTCGAGGGATACGAGGGCGTCCTGTGACACGAGGGCGATGCGTCGGCCGCGTACACCGCGCCAGCGTCGCTCGCTCAGCGCCCGGACGTCGGTGCCGTCGATCGTCAGCGTCTCGACGCGCACGCGGGCGTCCGCAGGGGTGAGCCCGAGCAGCGCGCGGGCCGTGAGCGACTTGCCCGCTCCCGATTCCCCGACGATCGCGACGCACTCCCCCGCCTCCACGCGCAGCGAGACACCGTCGACGACGGGCTGTGCGACGAAATCGATGCGGAGTCCCTGCACGTCCAGTACGGCGGTCACGTCGTCCGCCCCTCGGCCCGCGCGCGCAGCACCCGCCCGACGATGGTCGCGGAGATCACCGTCACCGTGATGGCGATTCCGGGGAACACCGCGATCCACCACGCCTGCCCGAGCACGTTGCGTCCACCGGCGAGCATGAGACCCCACTCGGGCGTGGGCTCTGAAGGTCCGAGCCCCAGAAAGCTCAGCCCGGCCGCGGCGAGGATGCTGGACCCGATACCGATCGTGGCCAGCACGCTCAGCGATCCGAGCACCCCCGGCGCGACATGACGCACGAACGCCCGAACCGGCCCGACCCCGAGGATGCGCGCGGCCTCGACGTGCTCCATCCCGCGCAGCACCCGAGTCTGCACACGGGCGAGACGGATGTAGACCGGCACGGCGGCGAGGGTCACCGCGACGGCGATGTTGACCGCGCCGGGTCCGAGCACCGCGATCACGACGAGCGCGACGAGGAACTCCGGGAATGCCATGAGCACGTCGTTCACACGCATGAGACCGGTGTCGACGGCCCGCGGTGCGACACCGGCGAGCGCTCCGACGACGAGCCCGGCGACGAGGGCGATCGCCGTCGCGAGCAGTCCGATGCCGATCGAGCGGCCCGCCCCGAAGACCACCCGGGAGTACACGTCGCGGCCGCTCTGGTCCGTTCCGAACAGGTGCTCGGCGCTCGGCGCCTGCAGCGCCGCTCGCACGTCTGTCTGCAGTGGGTCGTGCGTCGAAAGCAGGCCTGGGAACAGCGCGGCGAAGGCCAGCAGCGCGAGCACCGCGATCGCGCACCACAGCAGCACGGTCTGCGCGAGCCTCATCGGAGCACCGCCGTCGTGCGCCGCGTGGGGCGCGACTGCTGCGCGCGCAGCCGCGGGTCGAGGAGCGGATGCAGCAGCTCGACGACCAGGTTCACGACGACGAACACGACGGCACTGAGAAGGATGATGCCGGTGATCACGGGTAGGTCGCGGTTGCTGATCGCCGCGAGGGTGACGCGGCCCAGCCCCGACCGCGCGAACACGGTCTCGACGAGCACCGCACCCCCGAGAACGGAACCCGTGAGGTAGGCGGCGAGGGTGATCGCGCCGGCTGCGCCATGACGCAGTCCGTGCCGCAGCGTGAACCACCCCGCACTCGCGCCACGGGCACGGACGGTCTCGGCGAACGGCATCCGCTCCGCCTGGGTCAACCCGTCGCGCAGCACCTGGCTGAGCAGCGCCGCGACGGGCAGCGCGAGCGTGATCGCGGGGAGCACGATGGTCGCCGGGTTCCGCGCACCGGAGACGGGGAACCAACCGAAACCGAAGGCGAACACGCTCAGCAGCACGAGGCCGATCCAGAACACCGGCGACGACAGGATGACGAGCTCGACGCCGGCGGCGACCGAACGCCCCACCCGACCGCGCACGAGCACCGCCACGGCGAGCGCCAGCACCACCGCGATGAGCAGCGCCAGCGCCGACAGCTGCAGCGTGGCGCCGAGCTGTCGGCCGATCACCTCGGTCACCGGCATCCGCAACTGGTACGACTCCCCGAGGTCGCCCCGGGCGAGCTGGCCGATGAAGGAGAGGTACTGCTCGAACGGCGGGCGGTCGAGTCCCAGGTCTGCGCGGATGCCGTCCTTCACGGCCTCGCTCACCTGGGCCTGCGGTCCGAGCATGACAGACACCGGATCCCCGGGGATCACCCGGAACGCGAGGAATGCGAGCGTGGCGGCACCCCAGAGCACCACGACGACGGATGCCGCGAGCCCGGCGATGCGGAGGAGCGCAGCCTTCACGTCACGCTCCGCTCGCTCGGCGACCGGGGGTGATCAGTCGACGCTCACATCGTAGAACAGGGGGCGGCCGTACAGGTCGTACTGCAGGCCACTCACTCGCTCGCCGACCGCGGTGATCGCGGAGGGGACGTACAGCGGCACGATCGCCTGGTGGGTCGCGTTCCACTCCTGCAGCTGCGTGTACAGGGTGTCCCGCTGGCCCTGGTCGCTGGTGGCAACGGCCTGCTCGAGCAGCCCGTCCACCTCCGGGTCCGACACCTGCGAGGCGTTCTGGAACCCGTCGGTGTGCAGGTGGTTGCGAAGCAGATCCGGGTCGACGCCCGAGAAGCCCCAGTCGGTCAGGTCGAACGTCTTGGGTCCGTACTGCTCGTTGTAGGCACCGGGCTCCAGCACCTCACGCACGACATCGATGCCGATCGCCTTGAGGTCGGACTGGATCGCGTTGGCGAGAGCGGCGCGATCATCGGGCACGGGGGTGTAGGCGATCCAGCGCACCGAGAGCGGCTGTCCGTTCTTCATGCGGATGCCGTCGGCGTCGCGCTCCGTCCACCCGGCCTCGTCAAGCAGCGCGTTCGCAGCATCGGCGTCGTACGGCCAGCTGTTCTCCAGCGCCGCGTCGTAGCCCGGCGTGGTCGGGCCGAGGATGCTCCACGCCCGCGGAAACTGACCGAAGAAGATCTCCTCGACCGCGGCGTCGATGTCGATGCCCTTCGCGAAGGCCTGACGCACCTTCTCATCGGCGAAGACGCCGTACTTCTCGTTGAGGTACAGCGAGTACGGCAGACCGGGGTACTCGACCGAGTCGACGGTGATGCCGTCGCCGAGGTCTCCGGCGAGGTTCGGCGGGATGTTGCTCGCGATGTCGGCCTCGCCGCTCTGCACCACTCCGGTGCGCACCGACGCCTCGGGCTGGATCTCGACGCGCAGCGTCTCGACCTCGGGTGCCTTCTCGCCGTGCGGCCCCCACGCGTAGTCGTCGTTGCGGGTGTACACGATCTCCTGGTCGGGCGTGTACTCGGTGAGCTCGTAGGGACCGGTGCCCACGGTGATGCCGGGGCCACCCGCCTTGAGCTGGCCGGCGGACTCCTCGAGCGCGGCCGGCGAGTAGAACCCGAGCTGCGGTGTGCTGGCCGCCTGCAGGAACGGGGCGTACGGCTGCGTGAACGACACCTTCACGGTGTGCTCGTCGATTACCTCGGTGCCCTCGTAGAAGTCCGCGCCGAGCATGCTCGCCGCCTGGGCGGACTCGGTCTCGGGGTCGACGATGCGGTCGAAGTTCGCCTTGACCGCCTCGGCGTCGAACGGCTCGCCGTCGGTGAAGGTCACATCGTCGCGGAGCGTGAAGGTGTACTCGGTGCTGTCGTCCGACACCTCCCACTCGGTCGCGAGCCAGGGCGTGAACGATCCGTCCGCCTCCTGGAAGACGAGGGAGTCCAGCACCGCGCGCTGCACCATCCCCGAGACGTCGAGCTGGCTCACCTGGGGATCCATGTGCCCCGCAGCGAGGTTGGCGCCCTCGATCGACCACACGAGCTCTGCCCCCTCGGAGTCGGACGAGCTTGCGGAGCAGGCGCTCAGCGCCAGCGCGGCGACCGTGCTGAGGGCGACGAGGGGAAGAACGCGACGTGCGGGGTGTGCGGGCATGGCAATTCCTCGGAAGAACGGGTCGGGATGAATCCAGTGTATTGCCGATTCTTGGACCCGGTCGATGTGTGCGCCGCTCTCCCGCACGACCACGGTCGGTACACTGGAGCCACAACCCACACTCAGGCACGCTCACACAGTGCCGCATACATCGCTCGAGGAGACCTCCATGTCCGAGTCCGCACCCTCTCAGATCCCTGACAAGCCCGTACTCGAAGGTCTCGAAGCGAAGTGGGGCGAAGCGTGGTCCGAGCAGGGCACGTACCTGTTCGACCGCATCCGCGCCGCCCAGTCCGGCCGCGAGGGCGTCTACTCGATCGACACTCCGCCGCCGACCGCATCCGGCAGCCTCCACATCGGCCACGTGTTCTCCTACACGCACACCGACGTGAAGGCCCGCTTCGAGCGCATGCGCGGCAAGACGGTGTTCTATCCGATGGGCTGGGACGACAACGGCCTTCCCACCGAGCGCCGCGTGCAGAACTACTACGGCGTGCGCTGCGACCCGTCGCTCCCGTACGACGCGGACTTCACTCCGCCGTTCGAGGGCGGTGACAACAAGTCGAGCCGCGCCGCCGACCAGGTGCCGATCAGCCGGCGCAACTTCATCGAGCTGTGCGAGCGGCTGACCGTCGAGGACGAGAAGCAGTTCGAAGCGCTGTTCCGTCAGCTCGGCCTCTCGGTCGACTGGACCCAGACCTACCGCACGATCTCCGACGACACGATCCGTCAGAGCCAGCTCGCGTTCCTTCGCAACCTGGAGCGCGGTGAGGCGTACCAGTCGCTGGCGCCGACGCTGTGGGACATCGACTTCCGCTCGGCGATCGCACAGGCCGAGCTCGAGGACCGCGACCAGCAGGCCGCGTATCACACGATCGACTTCCCCTTCGCCGACGGCTCGGGCTCGATCACGATCGAGACCACCCGTCCCGAGCTGCTCCCCGCGTGCATCGCGATCGTGACGCACCCGGAGGGCCCGCACAAGCAGCTCATCGGAACGAAGGTGCGGACGCCGTTCTTCGGCGCCGAGATCGAGATCCACGGCCACCACCTCGCGCAGCCCGACAAGGGCACCGGCGCCGCGATGGTCTGCACCTTCGGCGACGTGACCGACATCATCTGGTGGCGTGAGCTGCGCACCGCCGACGGTCGCGACCTGCCCAACATGACGACGATCGGCCTCGACGGACGCTTCCTCCCGAACGCCCCGTCGATCGTGGCGAACGCGGAGGCAGCCGACTGGTACGCCGCCGAACTCGCCGGCAAGACCGTGTTCTCCGCTCGCAAGGCGATCGTCGAGAAGCTGCAGGAGACCGGCGACATGACGGCCGTCGGCAAGCCCTTCTCCCACGCGGTGAAGTTCTTCGAGAAGGGCGACCGCCCGCTCGAGATCGTCTCCACGCGCCAGTGGTACATCCGCAACGGAGCCCGCGACGGCGAACTCCGCGACGAGCTGCTCGCGCACGGCACGGAGCTGTCGTGGCACCCCGACTTCATGCGCGTGCGCTACGAGAACTGGGTCGGCGGCCTCACGGGCGACTGGCTCGTGTCGCGCCAGCGCTTCTTCGGTGTGCCGATCCCGCTCTGGTACGGCCTCGACGAGAACGGCGAGCGCGACTACGACCGTGTGCTCACACCCGATCACGCCGCGCTGCCGATCGACCCCACCACCGATGTGCCCGCCGGCTACTCGGAGGACCAGCGCGGCGTGCCGGGCGGATTCGATGCCGAGGCCGACATCCTCGACACGTGGGCCACGTCGTCCCTGACGCCGCAGCTCGCAGGAGGATGGCAGCGCGACGAGGAGCTGTGGCAGCTCACCGCTCCGTTCGACCTGCGCCCGCAGGGACAGGACATCATCCGCACGTGGCTGTTCTCGACCATGCTGCGCTCGACCCTCGAAGACGGCCGCTCGCCGTGGCGCAATGCCGCCATCTCGGGCTTCATCGTCGACCCCGACCGCAAGAAGATGTCGAAGTCCAAGGGCAACGTGGTGACTCCGGCCAACATCCTCGACGCGCACGGATCGGATGCCGTGCGCTACTGGGCCGCGTCCAGCCGCCTCGGCATGGATGCGGCGTTCGACCCGCAGAACCCCACCCAGGTGAAGATCGGACGCCGGCTGGCGATCAAGGTCCTCAACGCCGCGAAGTTCGTGCTCTCCTTCCCCGTGCCGGAGGGCGCGCAGGTGACACACGCCCTGGATGCGTCGATGCTGACGGCGCTCGACGCCGTCGTGGTCGAGGCGACGAAGGCGTTCGAGAACTACGACCAGGCCAAGGCACTCGAGGTCACCGAGGCGTTCTTCTGGACCTTCTGCGACGACTACCTCGAACTCGTCAAGGAACGGGCCTACAACCAGGCCGACGTCGGTCAGGCTTCGGCCGCGCTCGCGCTACGCCTCGCCCTCTCGACGCTGCTGCGCCTGCTGGCACCGGTCATCTCCTTCGCGACCGAGGAGGTGTGGTCCTGGTTCGAGGAGGGCTCCGTGCATACGGCCTCGTGGCCGGAGTCGCTGCGCATCGAAGGCGACACCGCGGTGCTGTCCGCGGCCAGCGAAGCCCTGATCGGCATCCGTCGTGCCAAGACCGAGGCGAAGGCGTCGCAGAAGACACCGGTCTCGCGGGCCGAGATCGCGGCACCCGCGGCAAAGCTCGAGGCACTGCGCGCCGCAGCCGACGACCTGCGCGCGGTCGGACGCATCGCGGAACTCGAGTTCACCGAGGCGGCGGAGTTCGCCGTGACGATCGAGCTCGCGCCGACCGAGGAGGCATGATGCAGCTGGGCACCCGGTGGTCGACCGGTGCGGAGCCGCCGGCATCGGTTCCCTCGGCGCTCCGCCCGGCGATCGCCGAGGTGGAGGCCCGCGGCCTGGCCGGCCACTGGACGCTCACCTGGCTCGAAGGCCGAGCGATCGCCGAGCTCGACGCCGGCTGGGAGGTCATGCAGACGGCATCCGGCGAGATCGTCGCCCGCCCGTTCGAGGACTGATTCGAGCCCGAGCCACCGCACCCCCAGGGGTCGTTGAGCGAGCGAAGCGAGACGAAACGCGCCTCGCCCCGACGGGTCGTTGAGCGAGCGAAGCGAGACGAAACGCGCCTCTCTCCGCTCGACTCACCTTCCGGGTACGCCCATCTGCGCGAGCAGATGCTCGACGGCCCGCGGGTCGTGTCGTCGGGCCTGCTGCTCACGCAGGAGGTCGAGTGCGATCTCCCGGCGCCCGGCACGCGCCGCGATGCGGTGTTCGACGAACGCGGTGAGCCGGTGCGCGACACCGAGAATGCGCCGTTCGACGAGAGTCGGTGCCGCGAGGTGCAGGGCTGCGCTGGTCATGATTCCTCCGTTCGCGTCGCGGTGGGCAGGTCGAAGAGCTCCGTGCGGAGGGTCACACGGCGCACGTCTGGCCCGGTCTGGCCCTGATATCGGTCGACGACCCGGTCGACCACCGCTGTCAGCTCGGCTTTGAGCTCTGCCATCTGTTCGGCCGTGAGATCGAGGTAGGTCGTCATGACGATGCCGGCATCGCGCCACTCCTCGGGGATACCGGCCTCGGAGCGGTTGAGGTAGGCCATGAGCGTCTCGTGACGGAGTCGGAAGAACTCCGACGTGACGATCTGCGCGGACGCCCTGTCCGACGGCGTCATCGTGTCGTCGGGTCCCGGCAGATCGATCCGTCCCTTCGGGCGCTCCCACCACCGTTCTCTCGCAGTCCCCCGCCCCTCGACCTCACGGATCAGGTCGTGAGCGGCAAGCGCTCGCAGGTGGTAGCTCATGGAGCCCGAGGTCTCGCCCACGAGCGCAGCGAGAGTGCTGGCGGTCTGCGGACCGCGCTCGCTCAGCAGGTCGAAGATCCGCACCCGCAGCGGATGCGCGAGCGCCTTGAGCGCGCCGGCATCCAGGCTGCGGGACTCTCGCTGATTCGTCATGCATGCAAAGATACGCTTGCAAAACTCTCTTTGCAAACTTTCCTTTGCAGATGTTCCTTGCGGGCTCAGCTCACGACAGCGCGCGCAGCGATGAACGCCGAAACGCACCGCTCGACCTGCTCTGCGGTGTGCGCGGCCGAAAGCTGCACACGGATCCGCGCGAGGCCCCGAGGAACGACCGGGAAGCTGAACGCCGTCACGTACACGCCCTGTCGCTGCATCTCGGCCGCGATGCGCGCGGTGAGGGCGGCGTCCCCGAACATCACCGGGACGATGGGGTGCTCCCCCGGCAGGAGGTCGAATCCCTCCGCCGTCATACGTTCGCGGAACAGCGCCGCGTTCTCTCGCAGCCGGGCTCGGAGATCGGCCGATCCCTCCACGAGGTCGAGAGCCGTGAGCGTACCGGCCACGATCGACGGCGCGAGCGTGTTCGAGAACAGGTACGGACGAGAGCGCTGGCGCAGCAGCGCGACGATGTCGGCGTGCGAGGCGACATAGCCTCCGGATGCTCCGCCGAGCGCTTTGCCGAAGGTCCCGGTGTAGATGTCGACCCGGTCCGCGACACCGCACAGCTCGGGCGTGCCCCGACCGTTCTCTCCCACGAATCCGACGGCGTGCGAGTCGTCGACGAAGACGAGGGCGTCGTAGCGCTCTGCGAGGTCGCAGATCTCTGCGAGCGGTGCGATGTATCCGTCCATCGAGAACACGCCGTCCGTGACGACGACACGGAAGCGAGCATCGGATGCCGCCTGCAGCTGTGCCTCGAGGTCAGCGATGTCGCGGTTGCGATAGCGCAGACGGCGGGCCTTCGACAGCCGGATGCCGTCGATGATCGACGCGTGGTTCAACTCGTCCGAGATGATCGCGTCCTCGGCGGAGAACAGCGTCTCGAAGACCCCGCCGTTCGCGTCGAAGCAGGAGGAGTAGAGGATGGCGTCGTCCGTGCCGAGGAAGCCCGCCAGGCGGCGCTCGAGCTCGAGGTGCTGCTCCTGGGTCCCGCAGATGAAGCGCACGCTCGCGAGGCCGTAGCCCCATTCGTCGAGCGCCGACTTCGCGGCATCCAGGATCCGCTGGTCGTCGGCGAGCCCGAGGTAGTTGTTGGCGCAGAAGTTGAGCACTTCCTCGCCGTCCGCCGTGATCTCGGCGCGTTGCGGACCCCGGATGCCGCGCTCACGCTTGGTGAGGCCTGCTTCGTCGATCCCTGCGAGCTCCGCCGCCACGTGCTTCTCAAAGGTTCCGTACATCACAGCTCCGTCCAGTCGAGGATGATCTTGCCCGTGCCGGCGGACTCCGCCGCCGCGAAACCGCGCTCCCAGTCTCTGGCCGGCAGCACGTCTGCGATGACGCGACCGATCGATTCGCGCAGCGTGGCGCTCGTCTGGAGCATCGCGCCCATGGCGTTCCACGTCTCGAACATCTCGCGGCCGTAGATGCCCTTGATCGTGAGCATGTGGGTGACGAGCTTGCCCCAGTCGATGCCGAACCCGTCGCTGGGCAGGCCCAGCATGGCGATGCGGCCGCCGTGGTTCATGTTGTCGATCATGGCGGGGAGAGCCGCGGGCGCCCCGCTCATCTCGAAGCCGATGTCGAACCCCTCGCGCATGCCGAGGGTGTGCTGTGCGTCGCGGATGTCGCGCTGCGAGACATCGACGACCTCGTCCGCGCCCATGAGCGTCGCCATCTCGAGCCGTGGCGCACTCACGTCCGTGGCGGTGATGAACCGCGCTCCGGCGTGTCGGGCGACCGCGATCGCCATGAGGCCGATCGGACCGCATCCCGTCACGAGAACGTCCTCGCCCACGAGCGGATAGGTCAGGGCCGTGTGCACCGCGTTGCCGAGAGGGTCGAAGATCGCGCCGAGTTCGGGGGTGACGTCGGCGTGGTGCACCCAGACGTTCGTCGCGGGGAGCGCCAGGTACTCGGCGAACGCTCCGTCACGCTGCAGTCCGAGGCCGACCGTGCGGATGCACATCTGCCGCCGACCGGCGCGACAGTTGCGACACGTACCGCAGACGATGTGTCCCTCGCCCGAGACGCGGTCGCCGACGGAGATGTCGTGCACGAGCGGTCCGACCTCGACGACCTCTCCGTAGAATTCGTGACCGGGGATCAGCGGGGCGTCGATCGCCGAGGCGGCCCAGTCGTCCCAGCGGCGGATATGCAGGTCGGTGCCGCAGATGCCCGTTCGTAGCACCCGGATGACGACCTCATCGGACGCGGCGACGGGATCCGGTCGCTCGACGAGTTCCAGGCCCGCGGCACGTTCCCCCTTGAACAGAGCTCTCATGTGTCGATCACACCGCACGCTACCGTTTAGAGCAAGGCGTTTGATCTGCAGGGTCGGTGTAGCTTTCACTAAACTTTTCGTGTGGAGATCCACCAGCTGCAGATCCTTCGTGAGCTCGGCGCCCTCGGCAGCGTCGCCGCCGTCGCCGACGCGCTGTCGGTGACCCCCTCCGCGGTGTCGCAGCATCTGGCCGCCCTGCAGCGCGGCTTCCGCACCCCGCTCACGCGCAAGGACGGACGCCGCCTCATCCTCACGCCGGCGGGAGAGGTGCTCGCCGCCGCCGGAGTCGAGGCGATCGACGCGATCGCCTCCGCCCGCAACGCCGTCGACGCATTCGAGAGCGATCACACGGGGGTGGTCACGGTGAGCGGATTCCACAGCGTCGGTCAGGCGCTCTTCGGCGAGCTGATCCGGGAACTCGGAGATGACGCGCCGACCGTCGAGCTGACCGACGAAGACGTCGCGCAGAGCGAGTTCCCCGCGCTGACGGCTCGCTACGACCTGGTGCTGGCACATCGGATGGAGCACTCCACCCCCTGGCCGACGCAGGGCATGCGCAGCATGACGCTCGTGAAGGAACCTCTCGACGTCGCAGTCGCGGCAGCGCACCCGCTCGCGCAGCGCACGCGCGTGACACCCCTCGACGTGGTCGACGGACCGTGGGTGACCAGTCGGGCTGGCTACTCCCCCGACGACGTCCTCGGGGCGGTGGCGGCAGTGGCCGGCCGCCCCGTCGAGATCCGGCATCGCATTAACGACTACGGCGCCGTGGCCGCGGTCATCGCCGCAGGGGGTGTCATCGGGATGCTGCCTCGCTACACCTCGCGCACAGGAGACACCCCTGGGATCGTCCGCCTGCCGCTGCGCGGAGTGTCGACGCATCGTCTCATCGACCTGCTCGCCCGCCCCGAGAATCTGCGTCGCCGCTCGGTGCGCCTCGTGGTCGAGGCCCTCGAGCGCGCGATGGCTAGGCTCAGAGGATGACCGACGCCACGAATCCGTTGCTGCAGCCGTCGACACTCCCCTACGGACTACCGGACTACGCCCGCATCCGCGCCGAGCACTATCTGCCCGCCTTCCGAGCGGCGTTCGACGAGCACCGCCGCGAAATCTCTCGCATCACGATGGTGCGGTCGATGCCGACGTTCGAGAACACGGTCGAGGCGCTGGAACGCTCAGGCGAACTGCTCGACCGCGTCTCGCACGCGTTCTACACCGTGAGCTCGGCCGACGCGACGCCCGAGATCCAGGCGGTCGACGAGCAGCTGGCCCCGCTGATGGCCGCGCACCATGACGCGGTGACGCTCGACGGCGCCCTGTACTGGCGCGTGCAGCAGGTCCACTCGCAGCTCGACGAGCTCGATCTCGACGAGGAGCAGCGGTACCTCGTGGAACGCCACCACCGCGAGATGACCCATGCCGGTGCGGCGCTCGACGACGAGGCGAAGGCACGACTGACCCTTCTGAACCAGCAGCTCTCAACGCTCA
Source organism: Microbacterium sp. SZ1 (assembly GCF_002362255.1). Taxonomy (GTDB): domain Bacteria; phylum Actinomycetota; class Actinomycetes; order Actinomycetales; family Microbacteriaceae; genus Microbacterium. The sequence goes on from NZ_LPVV01000038.1 coordinate 285,470, forward strand.
GCAACACCTTCGAGCGCAACCTGCTGAACGACACCAACGACTTGGCAGTGCTGTTCGAGACCGCCGACGAGCTCGCAGGACTGGGTGCGGGTGAGCTCTCGGCCGCCGCGCGCTCCGCCGAGGAGCGCGGAGTCGACGGGTACCTCGTCTCGCTCCCGCTCTTCACGGGCCACCCGTATCTTGCGCAGCTGCAGAACCGCGAGTCGCGTCGCCGCATCATGGAGGCTTCGCGCAGCAGGGCGTCGCGGGGCAACGGGAATGACAACCGCCCCGTGCTCATCGAGATCGCCCGGCTGCGCGCGGAGAGGGCGGCGCTGCTCGGCTACGCATCGCACGCGGCCTACGTCACGGCAGACGAGACCGCCGGCACACCGGAGGCCGTCGAGCGGATGCTGCGCGAGCTCGCCGCACCGTCGGCCCGCAACGCGTCCACCGAACGCGCCGCGCTGCAGGAGATCGTCGACGAGCTCGAACCGGAGCCCTTCCCCGTCGAGGCCCATGACTGGGCGTTCTACACCGAGAAGGTGCGGTCGGCACGCTACGACATCGACACGGCAGCGCTGCGGCCCTGGTTCGAGGCGGAGCGAGTGCTGCACGACGGCGTCTTCTTCGCCGCGACGCAGCTTTACGGCGTGACCTTCGCGGAACGCCCCGACCTGGTGGCGTACCACGCGGGCGCCCGCGTGTTCGAGGTGCGCAATGACGACGGCTCCGAGCTCGGGCTCTACGTACTCGACCTGTACACGCGCGACTCGAAGCGGGGCGGTGCGTGGATGAACCCGATCGTGAGCCAGTCGCGACTCCGCGGGACGCGGCCGGTCGTCGTCAACAATCTCAACGTGCCGAAGCCTGCGGACGGCGAGCCGACGCTGCTCACGCTCGACGAGGTCACCACGCTCTTCCACGAGTTCGGTCACGCGCTGCACGGCCTGTTCGCGGTCGTCACCTACCCGCATTTCGCCGGAACCAACGTGTTCCGCGACTTCGTGGAGTTCCCCAGCCAGGTGAACGAGATGTGGATCCTGTGGCCGGAGGTGCTCGGTAACTACGCCCGTCATCATCTCACGGGAGAACCCCTGGATGCCGCGGTCGTCGAGCGTCTGCGCTCGGCCGAGACGTTCGATCAGGGGCACGCCACGAGCGAGTACCTCGCCGCCGCGTGGCTCGACCAGGCCTGGCACCGTCAGGGTCCGGATGATGAGGTCACGGACGCCGCCGCGTTCGAGGCATCCGCGCTCGCCGACATCGGACTCGACGACCCGGCCGTTCCCACCCGGTACTCATCGGCGTACTTCGCGCACGTCTTCTCCGGCGGCTACAGCGCGGGGTACTACTCGTACATCTGGAGCGAGGTGCTCGACGCGGACACGGTCGACTGGTTCCGCGAGAACGGCGGCCTGACCCGCGCGAACGGCGACCGCTTCCGCGCGCGCCTGCTCGGCGTCGGCGGGTCGAAGGATCCGCTCGCGGCCTACCGCGACTTCCGCGGAAGGGATGCCGAGATCGCCCCGCTCCTTAAGCGGCGCGGCCTCGAGAGCTGAGTCGCCGGGGTCAGCCCAGCGATCGCACCTCGATCGGGTCCTCGATCACGGCGCCTTCCCCGCGGTGGACGCGGAACGCCGTGCCCCCCGCCCGCTCGGCCACAGCCTCGGTCAGCACTCCGTCGCGGAACACATCCTCGAATCGGCGACGATAGTCGGCAGAGTCCCCGCTGGCGGTGGGAACGAAGCATACCCGGGGGCGGTCGACGCCCGCGAGCTCGAGGATGTGATCGTCGATCGCGGAACGACCGTCATCCGACATCGAGAATCCGCCGCCGCCGAGCGCGACGACCGTCCCGACGGGCCGCACGATCAGGCGCTCTTGCGCTTGCGTTCCATGACGATGGTGGGCGGCGCGCCCTCTTCGACGGCCGCCCGGGTCACGATGACCTTGGCGACGTCTTCCGCCGACGGGATCTCGAACATGATCGGCCCGAGCACGTCCTCGAGGATGGCTCGCAGCCCGCGAGCGCCGGTCTTGCGCTCGACCGCGAGGTCCGCGATCGACCGGAGGGCGTCGTCCTCGAACTCGAGCTCGACGCCGTCGAGCTCGAACATCCGCTGATACTGCTTGACGAGAGCGTTGCGCGGACCGGTAAGGATGTCGATCAGTGCGTCCTGGTCGAGGGGCGACACGTTGGTCACGACGGGCAGTCGTCCGATGAACTCGGGGATCAGGCCGAACTTGTGCAAGTCCTCGGGCAGCACCTCGCTGAACAGGTCGAGGTCTTTGCCCTTGTCGTGCAGGGGGGCGCCGAAGCCGATGCCGTGCTTGCCGACGCGGGCCGACACGATGTCTTCGAGCCCGGCGAAGGCACCCGCGACGATGAAGAGGACGTTCGATGTGTCGATCTGCAGGAACTCCTGGTGCGGGTGCTTGCGACCACCCTGCGGCGGGACCGACGCGACCGTTCCCTCGATGATCTTGAGGAGCGCCTGCTGCACACCCTCGCCCGAGACGTCGCGCGTGATCGACGGGTTCTCGGCCTTGCGGGCGATCTTGTCGACCTCGTCGATGTAGATGATGCCCTGCTCGGCGCGCTTGACGTCGTAGTCGGCGGCCTGGATCAGCTTGAGGAGGATGTTCTCGACGTCCTCACCGACGTAGCCCGCCTCCGTGAGGGCCGTGGCGTCCGCGACCGCGAAGGGCACGTTCAGTCGCTTGGCGAGGGTCTGCGCCAGGTAGGTCTTGCCGCAGCCCGTCGGGCCGATGAGCAGGATGTTACTCTTCGCGATCTCGACGCTCTCGGCCTTCTGCTCGGCCGGCTGCAGGGTGCCGTGCGCGCGGATGCGCTTGTAGTGGTTGTAGACCGCGACGGCCAGCGCCTTCTTGGCGGGCTCCTGCCCGACGACGTACTCCTCGAGGAACGAGAAGATCTCGCGGGGCTTGGGCAGCTCGAAGTCGGCCGTTCCCTCGGCGGACGACTCCGCCATGCGCTCCTCGATGATCTCGTTGCACAGCTCGACGCATTCGTCGCAGATGTACACACCGGGGCCAGCGATGAGCTGCTGCACCTGCTTCTGGCTCTTTCCGCAGAACGAGCACTTGAACAGGTCAGCGCTTTCACCGATACGGGCCATGCGCGTCCTCCTCGAGGGATCCAGAGATCGTCTACTGAGCCTAACCGGAGCATCCGACACAGGGACGCATTGGCGCGTGCCCGGGGCTCCGCGAGTTCGGACGCCGCTCCGTCGGCGCAGGGCGGACGCGGCATCCGTCACTCGACGCCCCTGCTGATCGCCGGAGCCTCTGCTCATTCGCGTGAATGAGCAGGGGCTTCGGCAGCAGACAGGGGCGTCGGCTCGCGAGCGGGCGTCAGACCATGCTCTTCGTGTGCCAGACCGTCTTCACCTCGGTGAACGCGGCGATCCGCTCGGGCGAGGCGGTGACGGCACCGGGCGCCAGAACGCGCTTCAGCGTCTCGGCGGCGGCGATCTGCATGTCGACCCAGTCGAGGTCGCCGGCACCGGCGAGATCGAGCGCGTTCACGTCCTGGTGCGAGGCGAGCCACGGCACGATCTCGGCGGGCGAGCCTGTGAGCACGTTCACCACTCCCCCCGGCACATCGCTGGTCGCGAGGACCTCTGCGAGGCTGATCGCGGAGAGCGGATGCCGCTCGCTGGCGACCACGACGACCGCGTTCCCCGCGACGAGCGCCGGGGCGACGACCGACACGAGCCCGAGCAGGGCGGAGTCCTGCGGCGCGACGATCGCGACGACGCCCGTGGGCTCGGGCACCGAGATGTTGAAGTAGGGACCGGACACCGGGTTCGCGTTGCCCGCGACCTGCGCGTATTTGTCGCACCAGCCCGCATACCAGACCCACAGGTCGATCGCCTCGTCGACCTGTGCGGACGCCGCCGACGACGACACGCCCTCCTGGGCCGAGATCTCGTCGATGAACTGCGCGCGGCGGCCTTCGAGCACCTCGGCGACGCGGTAGAGCACCTGGCCGCGGTTGTACGCGGTCGCGCCCGACCAGCTCTTCACGGCGGCGCGCGCGGCGACGACAGCGTCCCTGGCATCCTTGCGGGAGCCCTTCGCGGCGTTCGCGAGGAACGCGCCCTTCGCCGAGAGCACCTCATACGTGCGGCCGGACTCGCTGCGAGGAAAGGCACCGCCGATGGCGAGCTTGTACGTCTTCGGAACACTGAGTCGCTTGCTCATGCTGCGGCCCCCTTCAGGTACGCGGTGAGACCCTGGCGTCCGCCTTCGCGACCGTAGCCGGACTCCTTGTAACCGCCGAACGGGCTCGACGGGTCGAATCGGTTGAACGTGTTGGCCCACACGACGCCGGCGCGCAGCCGATCGGCGACCGCGAGGATGCGCGATCCCTTGTCCGACCAGATCCCCGCCGACAGACCGTACGGGGTGTTGTTCGCCTTGGCGATCGCCTCGGCCGGAGTGCGGAACGTGAGCACCGAGAGCACCGGCCCGAAGACCTCGTCGCGCGCGATCCGGTGCGAGGCCTCGACTCCGGTGAAGATCGTCGGGGCGAACCAGAACCCCTTCTCCGGGATGGCGCAGTCCGCGGTCCAGCGCTCCGCGCCCTCCGCCTCTCCGATGTCGCTGAGCTCGCGGATGCGGGCGAGCTGCGCGGCGGAGTTGACGGCGCCGATATCGGTGTTCTTGTCGAGCGGGTCGCCGAGACGCAGCGTCGACAGGCGGTTCTTCAGGCGGTCGATGACCTCGTCATGGATCGATTCCTGCACGAGCAGTCGACTGCCGGCGCAGCACACATGCCCCTGATTGAAGAAGATGCCGTTGACGATGCCCTCGACCGCCTGGTCGATGGGGGCGTCGTCGAACACGATGTTCGCGGCCTTCCCGCCGAGTTCCAGCGTCAGCTTCTTGTTCGTACCGGCGACAGCCCGGGCGATGTCGCGGCCCACGCCCGTCGAGCCGGTGAACGCGACCTTGTCGACATCGGGGTGGCGTACGAGTGCAGCACCCGTGGCTCCGGCGCCGGTGACGATGTTCACGACACCGGCCGGGAGGTCGGCCTGCTGCAGGATCTCGGCGAAGATCAGCGCCGTGAGCGGCGTCGTCTCGGCCGGCTTCAGCACGACGGTGTTTCCTGCCGCGAGGGCGGGCGCGAGCTTCCACGCGAGCATGAGCAGCGGGAAGTTCCACGGGATGACCTGGCCGGCCACCCCGAGCGCGCGGGGGTTCGCGCCGAGTCCCGCGTAGTCGAGCTTGTCGGCCCAGCCGGCGTAGTAGAAGAACCAGGAGGCGACGAGCGGCACGTCGACGTCGCGGCTCTCCTTGATCGGCTTGCCGTTGTCGAGGCTCTCCGCGACGGCGAGCTCGCGAGCTCGCTCCTGCACGAGGCGGGCGATGCGGAAGAGGTACTTGCCGCGGTCGCGTCCGCTCATGCGCGACCACGTCCTGTCGTAGGCGCGGCGCGCGGCGGCGACGGCGCGGTCGATGTCCTCGTCGGTCGCCGACGCGATCTCGGCGATGCGCGACTCGTCGGCGGGCGAGATCGTGGTGAAGCTCGATCCGGACCCGTCGACGAAGTCGCCGTCGATGAACAGACCGTAGCTGTCCTTGAGGTTCAGCACGGCCTTCGACTCCGGTGCCGGAGCGTATTCCAGGAATGACATATCTCGTCCTCAGTCGATCGTGACGTAGTCGGGGCCGGAGTAGTGGCCGGTGGTGAGCTTCTGCCGCTGCAGCAGCACGTCGTTGAGCAGGCTCGAGGCTCCGAAGCGGAAGAGGTGCGGCTGAAGCCACTCCTCCCCCACGGTCTCGGCGACGGTGACGAGGTACTTCACCGCGTCCTTCGAGGCGCGGATGCCGCCGGCCGGCTTCACGCCGATGCGCTGCCCTGTGCCGCGATACCAGTCGCGCACGGTCTCGAGCATGAGCAGCGTCGTCGGCAGAGTGGCGGCGGGCTGAACCTTGCCGGTCGACGTCTTGATGAAGTCGCCTCCGGCCAGGATGCCGAGCCACGACGCCCGCTTGATGTTGTCGTAGGTGTTCAGTTCGCCCGTCTCCAGGATCACCTTGAGCGACGCGTAGGAGCCGTCCGCGCGGCGGCAGGCCTCTTTGACCTGGGCGATCTGGTCGAAGACGAGTCCGTAGCGGCCGGCCAGGAATGCGCCGCGGTCGATGACCATGTCGATCTCGTCGGCGCCGGCGGCCACGGCCTCGGCGGTGTCGGCCAGCTTGATGGCGAGCGACGAACGTCCGCTCGGGAAGGCGGTGGCGACGGCGGCGACGGAGATGAGGCCGTCATCGGGGTCACCGTGCATCGATCCCAGGGCCTCGACGGCATCAGGCACCATATCGCCGTACACGCACACGGCGGCGACCTTCGGGGTGGTCTGGTCCGCGGCATCCGGGTTCTTGGCCTTCGCGACCAGCGACCGCACCTTGCCGGGCGTGTCCGCGCCCTCGAGGGTGGTGAGGTCGATCAGCCTGATGATCGTGTCGAGCGCCCACGCCTTCGAGGTCGTCTTGATCGACCGCGTTCCAAGCCCGGCTGCCCGCTGTTCGAGCCCGACCGCATCGACGCCGGGGAGTCCGTGCAGGAAGCGGCGGAGGGTGGCGTCGTCGGGTTCTCCGCCGAGCACGTCCACCGCCGATCTGCGGCTGAGTTCTTGGGTCGTCATCGTTCCTCCAACAATGCTCGTGCTGTGGTCTCGTCGGTCACCAGGACGCTGCACAGGCCGTTCGACACGACCGTCCGTGCGATGTCGTGCTTCGCCTCGCCCGCGGTGACGAAGATGGCTCGCTCAGCCTCGCGCAGCCGAGCGAGGTCGACGCCGACCGTGCGCGAGTCGAGCTGCGGATCGACGATGTTGCCGTCGGCGTCGATGTAGCGCCCGAGCAGGTCGCCGACGGCGCCGCGACGAGCGAGTTCCTCGACCTCGGACGCCGTCAGGTAGCCGTTCTCGACGTGGGCGGAGCTGGCGTCGCACGGGCCGGCGGTGAACAGGAACGCCTGAGCGTGACCGGCCTCCTCGAGCACGGTGGCGACAGTGCGGTCGGCCTCGATGGCCTGCTTGGTCTCGACGCGCTCGAGGATCGCCGGGCTCGGGAGCAGCGACACGTGCCCCGAGGCGCGCTGCGCGATCGTGACCGCGAGTCCGGCGGCACCGCCGGAACGCCGATTGAGGCTCACTCCCCCGTTGAGCTGCACGACCGTGACACCGGTCGCCCAGCCGTCGGGCAGGGCCTCGGCAACGGCGCGGAGTGTGCGCCCCCAGCTCACGCCGAGCGTGCGGGGAACGGGCCGCATGGCGCTGAGGTAGTCGGCGGCGGCCTGCGCCACGCGCTCCAGGGTGCCGTCATCGCCGTCGGGCGCCGGGACGACGACGCCCGCCGAGAGCCCGTACTGCTCGACGAGCTGCCGCTCGAGTCCGAGCCGACGGGCGCGCGGGTGGATGATCTCGATGCGCACGATGCCGCGCTCGCGCGCCTGCGTGAGCAGGCGTCCGACCTTCCACCGCGAGATCTTGAGGAGGGCGCCGATCTCGTCCTGCGTCTTGTCCTCGTCGTAGTACAGCTCGGCGACGCGAACCATCGTCAGTTCGTCTTCCACGGCATCCTCCTCTCCCTTCCAGGGTACGTCGGTATCACCGTTCGCGCATCTCTCTGCTCATATGAGCAGTACCGCGGGATCGCTCCGCGCATCCGCCGGGATGAGAAGAGGACGCCGGCCCGAAGGCCGACGTCCTCTCGTTGATGACCGAGGTCAGGCGCGCTTGCGCGAGCTGAGCACCTGGTCGACGATGCCGTACTCGTGAGCCTCGGCGGCCGACAGGATCTTGTCACGGTCGATGTCGCGGTTCACCTGCTCGACCGGCTTGCCCGTGTGGCGGGCCATGGTCTCCTCGAGCCAGGTGCGCATGCGGAGGATCTCCGCCGCCTGGATCTCGATGTCGGAGGCCTGTCCGTGACCCGCCTCGCCCATCGCCGGCTGGTGCATGAGCACGCGGGCGTTGGGCAGCGCGAGCCGCTTGCCGGGAGCTCCGGCCGCGAGCAGCACGGATGCCGCGGACGCAGCCTGTCCGAGCACGACCGTCTGGATCTGCGGCGCGACGTACTGCATCGTGTCGTAGATGGCGGTCATGGCGGTGAACGAGCCACCGGGCGAGTTGATGTACATCGTGATGTCGCGCTCGGCGTCCTGGCTCTCGAGCACGAGCAGCTGCGCCATGACGTCGTCGGCCGACGCGTCGTCGACCTGCACGCCGAGGAAGATCACGCGATCTTCGAACAGCTTGTTGTACGGGTCCTGGCGCTTGAAGCCGTACGCCGTGCGCTCCTCGAACTGCGGGAGGACGTAACGGCTGGAGGGCAGGTCACCGGCGGAGCGGAAGGTGGGTGTGTACATGAAGATTCCTCTCGCTCTCTCAGTTGGCGTCCGTGCCGCCGCCGCCGACGACGTCGGTGGCGGACTCGCGGATGTGGTCGACGAAGCCGTACTCGAGCGCCTCATCGGCGGTGAACCAGCGGTCGCGGTCACCGTCTTCGTTGATCTGCTCGACCGACTTGCCGGTCTGCGCGGCGGTGATCTCGGCCAGGCGGTTCTTCATCGAGACGATGAGCTGGGCCTGGGTCTGGATGTCGCTCGACGTGCCGCCGAAGCCACCGTGCGGCTGGTGCAGCAGTACGCGGGCGTTCGGGGTGATGTAGCGCTTGCCCTTGGTGCCGGCGGTCAGCAGGAGCTGCCCCATCGATGCGGCCATTCCGATGCCGACCGTGACGATGTCGTTCGGCACGAACTGCATCGTGTCGTAGATCGCCATTCCCGCGGTGATGGAGCCGCCGGGCGAGTTGATGTAGAGGTAGATGTCCTTTTCCGAGTCCTCTGCGGCGAGAAGAAGGATCTTCGCGCAGATCTCGTTGGCGTTCTCGTCACGCACCTCTGATCCCAGCCAGATGATGCGGTCCTTCAACAGCCTGTCGAAGACGCTCGTCGCGAGGAGGGGTTCTGCAGCCATGTCAGCTCCTGATTCCGTGTTTCAGTGATTCGAATCTACCGGCGACAACACGGCGCCCAGGCCGTGTTCGCCGTCGGCATATCAGGTGTCGAGATCCGCGATCTCGTGGGCGTAGGCCGTCATCGACCGGTGGTACCGCGGCAGGTGTGGGACCAGCGCGAGCAGCGCCACCGACAGGCCGGTCGCGGGCTTACCGGCACTGGCGAGGATGAGGGCGTGCACGGTTGCGATCGCGTCGCGGTACGGGCCGTCGGCCAACAGTTCCCTCTCGGCCGTGATGACCTCGAGCGCCTGGTCGTAGTCGCCGAGGTTGCGCAGCGAGCTCGCGAGCTGGATCACGCACTGCGGGCGGTGCTCCGCGTCCAACCCGAGCTCGAGGGCGCGGCGGTACAGGGCGACCGCCTCCGCGGGTCGACCGGCGGAATCCCGCGCTCCGGCGCGCTCGAACTCCGCTCGGGCATCATCGCTCCCCCGCTCGGCGGCGAGGGCGTCGATCCGCGCGATGGTGTCGTCGCCGACCTCCTCGCCCGACGCATCCGCCCAGACGTCGTCGATCCGCTCATCCCAGCTCTTCATGTCTTCTCCTCGGAAGGTCCAGTGTGACGAGAAAGGGGCGGATGCCGCAGCATCCGCCCCTTTCGAGATCGTGATCGATCACTCGCCCTTGTCGGCAGCCTTCTTGGCCGGAGCCTTCTTGGCGGCGGGCTTCTTGGCCGGCTTCTCGTCGGCGTCGGCGTCATCGGCCTTGTCAGCCTTCTTCGACGCCGCCTTCTTGGCCGGAGCCTTCTTGGCGGGCTTCTCGTCGGCGGGGGCTTCGGTGGCCTCGGCCTCGTCGGCAGCCTCGTCGTCGGTCACGATGAAGTCGGACAGGTCGACGGCCTTGCCGTTCGTGTCGACGACCTTCACCTTGCCGAGCGCGATCGCGAGGGCCTTGTTGCGCGCGACCTCGCCGACGAGGGCGGGGAGCTGGTTCGACGACTGCAGCGCCTCGACGAACTCCTGCGGAGCCATGCCGTACTGCGCGGCGGACTGGATGAGGTACTGCGACAGCTCCTCCTGCGACACCTGCACGTCGGCCTGCTCGGCGATCGTGTCGAGCAGCACCTGCGTGCGGAACTGCTTCTCGCTCGCCTCGGTGACCTCGGCGCGGTGCACGTCGTCCTCGAGACGACCCTCGCCTTCGAGGTGGTTGTGCACCTCGTCCTCGATGAGCTGCGGCGGGACCGGGATCTCGATCTGCTCGAGCAGCGTCTCGACGAGCTTGTCGCGAGCGGCGGATCCCTGCGTGAAGACGCCCTGCTGCGAGACACGCTCGGCGAGGCTCTCGCGGAGCTCGGCGATCGTGTCGAACTCGCTCGCGATCTGCGCGAAGTCGTCGTCGGCCTCGGGGAGCTCGCGCTCCTTGACGGCCTTGACCGAGACGGCGACCTCGGCCTCGGAGCCGGCGTGGTCGCCGCCCACGAGGGTGGAGCGGAACGTGGTGTCCTCGCCGGCGGTCAGTGACTCGATGGCGTCGTCGATGCCCTCGAGCAGTTCGCCGGATCCGACCTCGTACGACACGCCCTCGGCGCGATCGATCTCGGCGCCGTCGATCGTGGCGACGAGGTCGAGTTCGACGAAGTCGCCCTTCGCGGCCGGACGGTCGACGGGCACGAGGGTGCCGAAGCGAGCGCGCATGTTGTCGAGCTCGGCGTCGAGCGCCGCGTCATCGGCCTCGACGGCGTCGACGGTCAGCGTGATGCCCGCGTAGTCGGGAAGCTCGATGTCGGGGCGGACGTCCACCTCGACGTCGACGAGCAGATCGCCCGAGAAGTCCTTCTCGCTCGGCCACTGCGTGATGTCGGCCGACGGGCGGCCGACGACGCGGAGCTTGTGCTCGGCGGTCGCCTCGCGGAAGAACCTGTCGAGCCCCTCGTTGACAGCGTGCTCGATGACCGCGCCGCGACCGATGCGCTGGTCGATGATCGGGGCGGGAACCTTGCCCTTGCGGAAGCCGGGGATCTGGACGTCCTGCGCGATGTGCTCGTAGGCGTGCGAGATGCTGGGCTTGAGGTCTTCGGGGGTGACCGTGATGCTGAGCTTGACCCGGGTCGGGGTCAGCTTCTCGACGGTGCTGTTCGCCATGCTGGTGTGTTCTCCTTGTAATTTCCGCGCTGAATCGCGGCTGCCAGGCTTTGTCGAGCCGTGTCGGGGCGACAGGAGTTGAACCTGCGACCTCCCGCTCCCAAAGCGGGCGCTCTACCAAACTGAGCTACGCCCCGGGGAATCCGCACGCAGATTCAGCCCCACCGAGTCTAACGGACGGGAGCACCCTCGACCGTCCGCTATGATCGAACAGTCGGTGCACGTCGCCGATCGGTCCCGGAGCAACACGACGGGTCCGGGGGTGTAGCTCAATGGTAGAGTCTCAGTCTTCCAAACTGATTGCGCGGGTTCGATTCCCGTCACCCCCTCGCTTCGAAGGCCTCCGCAGAGATGCGGAGGCCTTCCTCTTTTTCTCCGTACCGATCGGTGTTTCTCTGGCAGAGTCGTTGTACGCAGCGTCCGCACCTGGAGGTCCTCGGCATGACAGCCCCCATCGGCACAGCCGTCACCCCGCGGGGCGGTCATGAGCTTCCCGCGCACATCCTCGGCCACTCCCCCCGGCGCGCACCGCGCAAGCGGCACCCCGGACTCTGGGTCGGACTCGCCGTCGGCGTCGTCGCCGTGGGAACGATCGCCGCCCTGCAGACGACCGCGAATCTCGGTTACGACGACGCCGAGGCGAATTTCCAGTCCGCCCGCGACAGCGCTCAGGTCTCGGTGTCTAACCTGCAGCAGACCACCGATGCTCTGACAGCGACCTCCGAAGTCGCGAATCAGCTTCTCCAGGGCGACAGCGGCATCCTGACCGATCCCGCGGCGAAGGAGTCGCTCGGCGCGGCGGTCGCCGAGGCGGACGAGCTCGCTTCGTCAGCATCGGAGCAGGCCCTGATCTCGCTGCCGGATGCCGACCCGAAGCCCACCCTCTTCTGGGAGCTCTTCGGCGAGGCGAGCCGGCTCGACGAGGAAGCCGACGATCTCGACGAGCTCGTCGGCGAGCTGGATGCCGAGGTGCCGGCCCTCACTGACGCGGACACCGCCGTGGAGAAGGCCGGACTCGGATTCCTCGGATCAGCCGCGACCGCGGCGGCCGCGTTCGAGGCCGCCCACATCTCCGCGAAGAACCTCGACGTCATCGCGCTTCGCGACGCCGCCTCTGACGTCTCCGCCACGGCGAGTCTCGACGACCTGACGGTGACTTCGTTCGTCGCTCTCCAGGATGCCGCGGCGCAGGTCGTCGCCTCGGAGCAGGCAGAACTCGCCGAGAAGGCGGGCCCGCTGCAGGGGACGCGACTGGAGATCGAGGCGTTCGCCCGTTCGCTGGCCCCGGGTGTCCTGCTCGAGTTCGACTGGAACCCCATCGTGAACAACGCCGGCGACAACGGCAGCATGGGCGGCTTGACGACGTGGTGGTGGGACGAGCCCGACCGCGCCGTCATCGAGCTCTCCAACTCGGTCGCCGAGCAGTGGCCCGCCGACCGCAGCAAGGCGCTCGTCGCGCACGAGGTGGGTCACGCCATCAGCGTGAAGTGCGAGGACATGTACGACTCGTCCACCCAGGACAGCATCGAGAAGTGGGCGACCGCGTGGGCCATCGGAATGGGCTTCACCGACGACGCGAACGGCGTCTGGGCGTACGGCTACCCACCGCAGTCGTACATCGACGCCTCCCTCGGCTGCCGCTGATCAGGCATCTCAGGACGTACGACGGAGGCCGCCGCGATCGAATCGCGGCGGCCTCTGTGCGAGTCGAGTTGGGGATCACTGCCCCCGGCGCTCGCGCAGCTGTGCGAGGGCGTCTTCCAGAAGCTGGACGGCCTCCTCGTCGGTGCGACGCTCCTTCACGTAGGCGAGGTGCGTCTTGTAGGGCTCGGTCTTCGCGAGCGCAGGAGGGTTCTCCTTGTCGCGACCGGCCGGGAGCCCCGACTGCGGGTGATCGATGATCTCGGGGATCTCCTCCTCGGGGAGACCGGCCGCGAAGTAGCGCACGGTCTCGTTGCCGAGACCGTCCCAGTAGGAGACGGCGATGCGGTCGGCGTGATAGCCGTGGTCCTGCTCGCCCATCGGTCCGGAACCCACGCGGGTTCCACGGATCGCGTTGCCACCGGTAGCCATCAGATCACCTCGAACTTCGTGATGAGTCCGAGCGCGACGATCGCCACGAACCACGTCAGGGCGAGGATCACGGTGAAACGGTTGAGGTTGCGCTCGGCGAGGCCGGAGGAGCCGACCGCCGTCGACATGCCGCCGCCGAACATGTCGGACAGGCCGCCGCCGCGCCCCTTGTGGAGCAGGATGAGGAGGGTCAGCAGGACGCTGGTGATGCCCAGCACGACCTGCAGGACGAACTCGAGAATTTCCACGAGGAAGAGCCTTTCGCTGGGGCACGACTGCCCCCGTAACGGTCAAGTATACGGTGCGGCGGGACCCGAGCCCCGCCGCACTCGCTCATACTCCGACGTGCTTCTCGAAGCGGATGATCGCCGCGAACTCGTCGACCACGAGGCTCGCGCCTCCGACGAGAGCGCCGTCGACGTCGGGCTCGCGCATGAAGCTGGCGATGTTCGCCGCCTTGACCGATCCGCCGTACAGGATCCGGGTGCGCGCTGCCGCGTCATCGCCGAGCACCTTCGCGATCACGCCGCGCAGGGCCGCACAGACGTCCTGCGCCTGCTGCGGAGTGGCGGCTTGGCCGGAGCCGATGGCCCAGACCGGCTCGTACGCCACGACGATGTCCGCGTCCTTCGACAGGCCCTGGAGAGCGGTCTCGAGCTGACCGACCGGAACGGCGCTCGCACCGAACTTCTCGAGGTCCTCGGAGGTCTCCCCCACGCAGATGACCGGCACCAGACCGTGCTTCAGCGCCGCCTTGGTCTTCGCCGCCACGACCTCGTCGGACTCGGCGTGGTACTCACGACGCTCCGAGTGGCCGATGATGACGTACTTCGCGTCGAGCTTCGCCAGGAACGCGCCCGACACCTCGCCGGTGTATGCACCGGAGTCGTGGGCGGAGACGTCCTGAGCACCGAGCGCGAAGGGGATCTTGTCGGCGTCGATGAGCGTCTGCACGCTGCGGATGTCGGTGAAGGGCGGGAACACCGCAACCTCCACAGACCCTTCCTCGTGCTTCGCATCCTTCAGCGTCCAGTGCAGCTTCTGCACGAAGGCGACCGCCTGCAGGTGGTCGAGGTTCATCTTCCAGTTGCCCGCGATCAGCGGGGTCCGGGTGTTCACTGCCATCCGAGTACCTCCAGGCCGGGTAGTTTCTTGCCCTCGAGGAACTCGAGGCTGGCGCCGCCGCCGGTCGAGATGTGACCGAATCGGTCATCGTCGAAGCCGAGCTGACGCACGGCGGCAGCGGAGTCGCCGCCGCCGACGACGCTGAGACCGTCGACCTCGGTGAGCGCCTGAGCGACCGCTTTGGTGCCGGCGGCGAAGGCGGGGAACTCGAACACGCCCATCGGCCCGTTCCAGAACACGGTCTTGGAGCTGCGGATGACCTCGGCGAATCGCGCCGCCGTCTCCGGTCCGATGTCGAGGCCGATGCCCGAAGCGCCGAAAGCCGTGTCCTCGATCGCATCGGCCGCGGCGACCTCGTGGTCGGCATCGGCCGAGAACGCGGACGCCACGACGACGTCCGTCGGGAGAACGAGCTCGACGCCGCGCTCCTCCGCTTCCGCGATGTAGCCGCGGACGGTGTCGAGCTGATCCTCTTCGAGGAGGCTGGATGCCACGGCGTGGCCCTGCGCCTTCAGGAAGGTGAACAGCATTCCGCCGCCGACGAGGATGCGGTCGACGCGCGGCAGCAGGTGCGAGATCACGCCGAGCTTGTCGCTGACCTTCGAGCCGCCGAGGACGACCGCGTACGGCCGCTCGGGATTCTCGGTCAGGCGGTCGAGCACGTCGAGCTCGGCGGCGATGAGCAGGCCCGCCGCGGACGGGATCCGCTCGGCGAGGTCGTAGACGCTCGCCTGCTTGCGGTGCACCACGCCGAAGCCGTCGGAGACGAGCACGTCACCGAGCTCGGCGAGCTGCGCGGCGAAGGCACCGCGCTCTTCGTCATCCTTCGAGGTCTCCCCCGGGTTGAACCGCAGGTTCTCGATGACGACGACGCCGCCGTCCTCCAGCGAGGAGACGGCCTCGTGAGCCGACTCGCCCACCGTGTCGCGCGCGAACGCGACGGGCTTGCCGAGCAGCTCGGAAAGCCGCTGAGCCACCGGCTCGAGGCTGTACTGCGGGTCGGGAGCGCCGTCGGGACGACCGAGGTGCGAGCACACGACGACGCGGGCGCCCGCGTTGATGAGGGCGTTGAGGGTCGGCAGCGAGGCGCGTACACGGCCATCGTCCGTTATGACCCCGTCCCGCAGGGGGACGTTCAGGTCACAACGGACGATGACGCGCTTGCCCTCGAGCGAACCCAGTGAATCCAGGGTGCGCAGAGTCATGGGAGGTGTCTCAGAGACGCTCGGCCACGTACTCGGTGAGGTCGACGAGACGGTTGGAGTAACCCCACTCGTTGTCGTACCAGCTGGAGACCTTGACCAGGTTGCCGCTGACGTTGGTCAGCGTCGAGTCGAAGATCGAGGAGTGCGGGTTGTGCACGATGTCGCTCGACACGATCGGGTCGGCGTTGTACTGCAGGTAACCGGCGAGGCGGCCGTCGGCCGCAGCCTTCTTGTACGCCTCGTTGACCTCGTCGACCGTGAGGTTCTCGCGGTCGGTGATGAGAGTGAGGTCGACGATCGAGCCCGTGGGGACCGGAACACGGTACGACGAGCCGCTGAGCTTGCCGTTGAGCTCCGGGAGCACCTCGCCGATGGCCTTGGCGGCACCGGTCGACGCGGGGGTGATGTTGATCGCGGCGGCGCGGGCACGACGGAGGTCGCTGTGCGGGCCGTCCTGCAGGTTCTGGTCGGCCGTGTAGGCGTGTGCGGTCATCATGAAACCGCGGTCGATGCCGAACTCGTCGTTGAAGACCTTGGCGAGCGGGGCCAGGCAGTTCGTGGTGCACGACGCATTCGAGATGATGTGGTGCGCGGCGGGGTCGTAGGTGTCCTCGTTCACGCCCATGACGAAGGTCGCGTCGACGCCGGTGCCCGGAGCCGAGATGAGGACCTTCTTCGCGCCCGCGTCGATGTGCTTCTTCGCGGCCTCGGCCTTGGTGAAGAAGCCGGTCGACTCGATCACGATGTCGACGCCCAGCTCGCCCCACGGGAGGTTGGCGGGGTCGCGCTCGGCGAACGCCTTGATGGCCTTGCCGTTGACCGTGATGCTCTCGTCGTCGTAGCTGATCTCGGCGTCGAGGACGCCGCCGACCGAGTCGTACTTGAGCAGGTGCGCCAGGGTCTTGTTGTCGGTGAGGTCGTTGACCGCGACGATCTCGAGGTCAGCGCCCTGCGCGAGAGCCGCGCGGAAGTAGTTGCGTCCGATGCGGCCGAAGCCGTTGATACCGATCTTGACAGACACTCAGGTCTCCCTGTTTCTCGTGCGCTGTGCGCAGCATTCGTGCGTGCGCGATGCGCGGGGGTTTTTGGCTGAGATGGCGTCCCGACGAGACCAGGCCCGTCGGGACGCGACCCAATTACGACAGTACCAGCAGGCCGTTCGTCTGCTGCCGGGCGACGTCGAGGCGCTGGGCCACGTTCTCCCAGTTGGCGATGTTCCATGCGGCCTTGACGTAGTCGGCCTTCACGTTGAGGTAGTCGAGGTAGAAGGCGTGCTCCCACATGTCGAGCTGGAACAGGGGGATGGTCCCCTGCGCGGTGTTCGACTGCTGGTCGAACAGCTGCTGGATGATGAGGCGCTGTCCGATCGAGTCCCAGCTGAGCACAGCCCAGCCCGAACCCTGGATGCCGGTGGCGGCCGCGGTGAAGTGGGCCTGGAACTTCTCGAACGAGCCGAAGTACTCGTCGATGGCCGCCTTCAGCTCGCCCTCGGGCTGTCCGCCGCCGTTCGGCGACAGGTTGGTCCAGAAGATGGAGTGGTTGACGTGGCCGCCGAGGTTGAACGCGAGGTCCTTCTCGAGCTTGTTCACATTCGCGAGGTTGCCGCTCTCGCGGGCCTCGGCGAGCTGCTCGAGGGCCGTGTTCGCGCCGGCGACGTAGGTGGCGTGGTGCTTGTCGTGGTGCAGCTCCATGATCTTGCCGCTGATGTGCGGCTCGAGGGCTGCGAAGTCGTAGGGAAGGTCGGGGAGCGTGTAGGTCGCCATATCGCTTTCATCCAATCCGCGCCGCGCCGCGGCGCTTGCCGATCCTCCGCGCTGCCGAATGCGGTGCGGAGCAGACATAACTCATCCTAGTGAGGACAACACATCGTCACCCCCGATCCTTCCGCCGTATGACGAAGAGAGGCGACCCCTTGACAGGGATCGCCTCTCTTCTCTCCGGCTCGGATCAGACGTCGAGTCCTGCGGGAACGGCGGCCTCGGTACCGGGGATGCCCTCCTGCTGGGCACGCTTGTCCGCCATCGCGAGCAGGCGGCGGATGCGTCCCGCGACCGCATCCTTCGTCATGGGCGGGTCGGCGTGGTGGCCGAGCTCGTCGAGGCTCGCGTCACGGTGGGCGAGTCGCAGCTCTCCGGCGACCCGCAGGTGGTCCGGAACCTCGTCGGCGAGGATCTCGAGCGCGCGCTCGACGCGGGCGCACGCGGCGACGGCGGCCTGAGCGGAGCGACGCAGGTTCGCGTCGTCGAAGTTCACGAGACGGTTCACGCCGGCGCGGACCTCGCGTCGCTGACGCATCTCCTCCCACGCGACCGCGGTCTTCTGGGCGCCCATCTCGGCGAGGATCGTGCGGATCGCCTCGCCCTCGCGGACGACGACGCGGGGCATGCCGCGGACCTCGCGAGCCTTCGCGGCGACCCCCAGACGGTGGGCGGCGCCGACCAGAGCCATCGCGGCTTCGGACGACGGGCAGGCGATCTCGAGCATCGCGGAACGACCGGGCTCGCTGAGCGTTCCGGCGGCCAGGAAGGCGCCGCGCCAGAGACCGGCGACCTCGGCGCGCGAGCCTGTGGTGAGGCGGTTGGGCAGGCCCCGGACGGGGCGGCGGCGCTGGTCGAGCAGGCCGGTCTGTCGAGCGAGGGTCTCCCCCGCGGCGATCACTCGCACAGCCCACCTGGCTCCGTCGTTCGCGGTGCTCGACTGGACCTGGGCGATCTCGGGACGGACGCCGTAGATCTCCGCGAGGTCGCGTGCCACGCGCTGCGCCAGCACCTCGGCATCCACCTCCGCCTCGACGGCGACCCGTCCGGCGATCGAATGCAGCCCACCCGCGAACCGCAGGATGGATGTGACCTCCGCGACACGCACCGTGGGGGGTGCATTGCGGATGCTGACCAGCTCAGCCTTGACGTCGGTGGTTAGTGCCACGACACTCCTCTACGCTCACGCGCCGGATCGCGACGCAAACCTCCAGCCTACTCTGGCGGAGGCGCCTGCTATTCCCTGCCGAGGTCGCGATGACGAACGTTGACGGCCACTCCCGGTACCGCCGCGAGCCGGCGCGCCAGCTCCTCGACCATCGCGACAGAGCGGTGCTTGCCGCCGGTGCAGCCGACAGCCACCGTCGAATGGCTCTTGTTCTCGCGCTGATAGCCCTCGAGTACGGGGGTCAGCGCGGCCGTGTACGCCTCGAGGAACTCGGCGGCTCCTTCGCGCGACAGCACGAAGTCCCTCACCTCCTCGTCCTTCCCGGTCAGTCCGCGCAGATCTTCGTTCCAGAACGGGTTCGGGAGGAAGCGCATGTCGGCGACGAGGTCGACGTCGGTGGGGAGCCCGTACTTGAAGCCGAAGCTCATGAGCGTCAGGC
The DNA here is from genome assembly GCF_002362255.1 of Microbacterium sp. SZ1. Lineage (GTDB taxonomy): Bacteria > Actinomycetota > Actinomycetes > Actinomycetales > Microbacteriaceae > Microbacterium. Next base: position 304,357 of record NZ_LPVV01000038.1, read on the forward strand.
GGTGGCGAGGCGCACCCTCCTCGGCGAACAGCTCGGACACCTGCGTGGCCAGCTGGTGGATGTTCAACGCCGAGGTGTCGATCACGATGTCGGCGGCTTCGCGGATCGGGGCGAGACGCGAGCGTTCGCCGCGGATGCCGTCGAGCAGCGTCCCGTCCTCCTGGAGAGGGTGCGGACGCCGCACCGACTCGAACCGCCGGACGAGCACGTCGTCGGAGGCGTCGAGAAACAGCACACGCACCGAGCCGCGCGAACGCAGCGCCCTGGCGACGCCGGGGAAGTCGTCGAAGAGATTGCGGCCGCGCACGTCGACCACGGCCGCGACCTTGGGCAGGGCGTTGCCGCCCATGTCAGTGAGGTCGAGCAGCGGCCGCAGGATCTGCGGCGGCAGGTTGTCGACGACGTACCAGCCCAAGTCCTCCAGAGCATTGGCGACGGTCGTCCGACCGGCGCCAGACATGCCCGTGACGATGAAGAACTCGCCCTTGTCCCCGTCAGTCATCATTACCCCTTCTCCCCGCCGCATCCAGCCTAGCGAGAACGGGGCTACCGGGTGGCGAGATGCGTGTGGATGTTCTGGGCCAGCACGGGGCCGATGCCCTGCACCTCTTCGATCTCGCCGGGAGCCGCGGCACGGAGCGCGGTGACCGAGCCGAAATGCTTGAGCAGGAGCTTGATGCGCGAGGATCCGAGCCCCGGCACCTCGGCGAGGACGGTGGTGATGTCGTTCTTGCGGCGCTTGCGCTGATGCGTGATCGCGAAGCGGTGCGCCTCGTCGCGAAGCCGCTGCAGGAGATACAGCGCCTCGCTGGTGCGAGGGAGGATCACCGGGAAGTCGTCGCCCGGCAGCCAGATCTCCTCGAGCCGCTTGGCGATGCCGCACACGGCGATCTCGGTGTGACCCGAATCCCGCAGGGCGCGCGCCGCGGCCTCGACCTGCGGCTGCCCGCCGTCGACGAGCAGGAGCTGCGGTGGGTACGCGAAGCGCGGCCGCCGCTTGACGGTGGCCTCGCCGACGTCCTCCCCCACGATCTCGTCGGTCGTCGGGTCGATGACCTCCGTCTCGTCCGGCTTGTCGAGGTAGGCGAGACGGCGGGTGAGCACCTGGTACATGGAATCGGTGTCGTCGGTCGTCTCTGCGATGTTGAACGAGCGGTACTGGTCTTTACGAGGCAGCCCGTCTTCGAAGACCACCATGGAGGCGACGACGTTGGTGCCACCGAGGTGGGAGATGTCGAAGCACTCGATGCGCAGCGGGGCCTCGGATATGCCGAGCGCCTCCTGCAGATCGGTCAGCGCCTGGGTGCGGGCGACGTAGTCGCTCGTGCGGCGGGTCTTGTGCCTGATGAGAGCCTGCTGCGCGTTGATCGTCGCTGTGCGCATGAGGTCGGCTCGCTGTCCGCGCTGGGCGACGGCGATCTCGACCTTCTTGCCTCGCCGCTCGCGGAGCCATTGCTCGAGTTCGGCCGCGTCGTCGGGCAGTGTCGGCACGAGGATGCGACGCGGCACGTCCTGCGCATCGCCGTAGGCGCGCTGCAGGACCTGGTCGACGAGGTCGGCCGAGGAGATGTCGATCTCCTTCTCGATCGTCAGTGCCCGCACACCGCGCACGCGTCCGCCGCGGATGACGAAGTGCTGGACTGCCGCCGCGAGCTCGTCTTCGGCGATGCCGAAGAGATCGGCGTCCTCGTCGGCGGCGAGCACGAGCGCGCTCTTGCCCAGGACCGCTTCGATGGCCGACAGCTTGTCGCGGAACTTCGCGGCGGCTTCGTAGTCCATCGCGGCCGACGCGGCCAGCATCCGCTTCCGCAGTTCGCGCGTGAATCGCTCGTCGCCGCCGGCCATGAAGGCGACGAAGTCGTCGACCATCGCCCGGTGCTCCTCGATCGTGACGGTCATCGAGCACGGTCCCCCGCACTTGCCGATCTGCCCGGGGAAGCATGGTCGCCCGGTCTGCATGGCCCGCTTGTAGCTCGCGTCGCTGCAGGTGCGGATCGGGAACGCCTTGATCATGAGGTCGATGGTCTCGTGCACCGCCCAGACCTTCGGGTAAGGGCCGAAATACCGAGCGCCGGGGATCTTGCGGTTCCGGGTCACGATCACGCGGGGGGCCTCGTCGCCGAGGGTCACCGCCATGAACGGGTAGGACTTGTCGTCGCGGTAGCGGACGTTGAAGGGCGGATCGAACTCCTTGATCCACATGTACTCGAGCTGGAGCGAGTCGACGTCGGTCGGCACGACCGTCCACTCCACGGAGGCCGCAGTCGTGACCATGCGTCGGGTGCGCTCGTGCAGCGTGCGCAGCGGAGCGAAGTAGTTCGAGAGGCGCTGGCGCAGGTTCTTCGCCTTGCCCACGTAGAGAACGCGCCCATCGGCGTCGCGGAATCGGTACACGCCGGGATCGGTGGGGATCTCACCGGTCCTCGGCTTGTACGGGAGGACATCGGCCATCAGCTGGCCTTCCGCGCAGAGCGCCCCTCATCCAGGATCTCGGCGAGGAACTGCCCGGTGTGGCTCTCTTCGACACGGGCGATCTGCTCGGGGGTGCCCGTCGCGAGAATCTCTCCACCGCCCGACCCGCCCTCCGGTCCGAGGTCGATCACCCAGTCGGCCGACTTGATCACGTCGAGGTTGTGCTCGATCACGATCACGGTGTTGCCCTTGTCGACGAGTCCGTTCAGCACCTCGAGCAGCTTGCGCACGTCTTCGAAGTGCAGACCCGTGGTCGGCTCGTCGAGCACGTAGATGCTGCGTCCGTTGCTGCGGCGCTGGAGCTCGGTGGCGAGCTTCACGCGCTGCGCCTCGCCGCCGGAGAGAGTCGTCGCCGACTGACCGAGCCGGACGTACCCGAGACCGACGTCGACGAGCGTCTTCATGTAGCGGTGGATCGCCTGGATCGGCTCGAAGAACTCGGCCGCCTCCGCGATCGGCATCTCGAGGACCTCGGCGATGTTCTTGCCCTTGTAGTGCACGGCCAGGGTGTCGCGGTTGTACCGCTTGCCGTGGCAGACCTCGCAGTCGACGTACACGTCGGGCAGGAAGTTCATCTCGATCTTGATCGTGCCGTCGCCCGAACATGCCTCGCAGCGACCGCCCTTCACGTTGAAGCTGAAGCGGCCGGGCTGGTATCCCCGCACCTTCGCCTCCGGCGTCTCGCTGAACAGCGAGCGGATCCGGTCGAAGACGCCGGTGTACGTGGCCGGGTTGGACCGCGGCGTGCGGCCGATCGGCGCCTGGTCGACGTGCACGACCTTGTCGAGGTTGTCGAGACCGGAGACGCGCGTGTGCTTGCCCGGAACCGTCCTCGCGCCGTTGAGACGCGACGCGAGCACCTGGTAGAGGATGTCGTTCACGAGGGACGACTTTCCCGAACCGCTCACGCCGGTGACGGCGGTGAGCACTCCGAGCGGGAAGTCCACGCTCACGTTCTTCAGGTTGTTCTCACGCGCCCCGACGACGCTCACCTTGCGCTTCTTGTCGATCTTGCGGCGCTTCGTCGGCGTCGGGATCTCGCGAGCACCCGACAGGTACTCGCCCGTCATCGAGTCCGACTCGTTCAGCAGCGCCGAGTACGGGCCGGAGTGAACGACCTCGCCACCGTTGACGCCGGCACCGGGGCCGATGTCGACGACCCAGTCAGCGGCCTCGATCGTCTCCTCGTCATGCTCGACGACGATGAGGGTGTTCCCGAGGTCGCGGAGCTTGAGGAGTGTGTTGATGAGCCGGCGGTTGTCCCGCTGGTGAAGGCCGATAGACGGCTCGTCGAGCACGTACAGCACACCGGTGAGACCGGAGCCGATCTGCGTGGCGAGGCGGATGCGCTGTGCCTCACCTCCGGAGAGCGACCCGGCCGAGCGGCTGAGGTTCAGGTACGACAGACCCACCTGCAGGAGGAAGTCGAGACGCAAGCGGATCTCGCGAAGCACCTGAGCGGCGATCTTGGCCTCACGGTCGGTGAGCGTGAGGGTCTCCATGAAGGCGCGGGCATCGGCGAGGCTCAGGTGCGAGACCTCGGCGATCGAGTGCCCGTGCACCTGCACCGCGAGCACCTCTGGCTTGAGACGATCACCGTTGCAGACGGGACAAGGGACTTCGCGCAGGTACTCTCCCCAGCGGGCCCGCTGCGTGTCGGACTCCGCCTGAGCGTACTGCCGCTCGATGTAGGGCACGACGCCCTCGAATCCGGAGGCGTATCGCATCTCGCGGCCGTAGCGGTTCTTCCACTTGACCGTCACCTTGTAGTTGTCGCCGCGGAGGATCGCATCCTGCACGTCAACCCTGAGGTCCTGCCACGGGGTGTCGAGCGAGAAGTTGAGGTCGGCGGCGAGCCCCTCGAGCAGGCGCTCGTAGTACTGGAACAGTCCCTTGCCCTGGGTGGTCCAGGGGATGATCGCGCCCTCGCGGATCGAGAGCTCCTCGTCGCCGAGCATGAGGTCGACGTCCACCGACATGCGCGTGCCGAGTCCCGAGCAGGCCGGGCAGGCGCCGAACGGGGCGTTGAACGAGAACGTGCGGGGCTCGATCTCGGTGAGGCTGAGCGGGTGCCCGTTGGGGCACGCCAGCTTCTCGGAGAACGACTGCCATGCGGCGTCGCCCTCCTCGTCGACGTAGTTGACCTGCATGACGCCGCCGGCGAGGCCGAGGGCGGTCTCGACCGAGTCGGTCACGCGCCCCAGGATGTCGTCGGAGGCCACGAGGCGGTCGACCACCACCGCGATGTCGTGCTTGTAGCTCTTCTTCAGCGTCGGCGGCTCCGCGAGCTGGATGAGTTCGCCGTCGACGATCGCTCGCGAGTATCCCTTGGCGCCGAGCTCGCGGAACAGGTCGACGAACTCGCCCTTCTTCTGCGAGACGATCGGCGCGACGATCTGATAGCGCGTGCGCTCGGGAAGCGTCATGAGCTGATCGGCGATCTGCTGCACGGTCTGGCGCTGGATCCGCTCACCGCACTCGGGGCAGTGCGGGACGCCGATGCGCGCCCAGAGCAGTCGCATGTAGTCGTAGATCTCGGTGATCGTGCCGACGGTCGATCGCGGGTTGCGGTTCGTCGACTTCTGGTCGATCGACACCGCGGGGCTGAGACCCTCGATGAAATCGACATCGGGACGGTCGACCTGACCGAGGAACTGGCGCGCGTACGCGCTCAGCGATTCGACGTAGCGCCGCTGCCCTTCGGCGAAGATCGTGTCAAACGCGAGGCTCGACTTTCCCGACCCGGACAGGCCGGTGAATACGACGAGCGAATCACGCGGGATGTCGATGTCGACGTTCTTCAGATTGTGGACGCGGGCACCGCGAACACTGAGTTTTCCTGGGGAGGCGACGGGGACGATTGGCACCGGTCAAGTCTACGAGGGGCCACGGACATTGGCTCCGCCGAGGGGGCCTGCGCGCCTGGGAAGCGGCCGAGACTCCGTATCCGCCCGCCTCAGGCCCGCCGGCGCCACCGCCGAGCCGGCGATGAGCGAGCGGGCCGCTGCCGGTGCGATGCACGCCGGTCGCTTCGATGCGGACGAGGAGCCGAACCGTGGGCGCTCTCCGTCAGGCTTCTACCCGGCGTCCGGCGAACGGCGCGAGGCCGTCGCGCAGATCGGCGATCCCGGCCGCGTCCATCCCGACGGCGTCCATCACCTGACGCGGCACATCGAGCGCCCGCTCGCGGAGCGCCCTCCCCGCATCGGTCAGCGTGATGTCGAGGCGACGTTCGTCTCGCGCACTCCGGAGTCGCGCGATGAGGCCGTCGGCCTCCAGACGCTTGACCAGGGGTGACGCGCTGGCCGGTTCGAGCGCGAGGTCCGACGCGAGGTCGTTCAACGACCGCGGTGCCCTCTCCCACAGCGCCAGCATCACGAGGTACTGCGGATGGGTGAGTCCGAGAGGCTCAAGGATCGGACGGTAGATCGCGACGACGTTGCGCGCCGCGGTGACGAGCGCGAAGCACAGTTGGTTCTCGAGCCGAAGGAGGTCGTCGGGAGTCGCCATGTGGTCACTATACAAGAGCGCTAATAGTTAGTACACTAATCAACATGTCGAACCCCGATCGTGTGCCCCTCCGCGACCGCATTCGCGCCGCCGGCGGTCTCTACTCGTGGGTCAACTCGAACCTGATCCGCCTCGCCGGCCCAGCCTCGGTCGGCCCGTACGAGAAGACTCCGCCGCCCAGCGCGGCCGAGCGCGCCGAGCGCGCCTGCCCGCTGTGCGGTGCCCCGATGAGTACTCATGTCATCGATCGATCGGGGCCGAAGACGCTCGTGCACTGCCCATGAGCTGAGCACGCGCCGCTGAGCCGCCCTCTCGGCATCCAGCGGCCCTGCTGACCCTCACTCCTGTCGGTCGGCATCCTCACGCGCGATGTCGAGCCAGAACACGAGTGCCTCGTCGTCGGCGGTCGCCTCGGGTGCCACGTCGAGCCAGCCAGTCCCCATCGTGCGGGGACCCATCACCGCGGTCGTCACACCGGGTCGCGCGACCAGCGCCGCGCCGGTCTCTTCGTGCACTCGGACCAGAAGCACTCCCGCCGAGCGCGCACCGACGAGGATGTGGCCGTCGACGAGGAAAGCCCGGGTGCCGAACATCCGCTTCTCCTCGACGTCTCCGTCCAGCGTCAGGAGCGCCCGCACCCGGTCCGCGAGCTCTTCTCCGGCAGCATCCATCGTCAGACGCCTTCCGCTCAGGCGTGCCCGGCACGCTCCATGGCCCGCAGTTCCTTCTTCAGGTCCTGCACCTCGTCGCGCAGACGACCCGCGAGCTCGAACTTGAGCTCGGCGGCCGCGGCAAGCATCTGGTTCGACAGATCCTCGATCGTCGCCTCGAGCTGCTGAGCGCCCTCTGCCGCGATACCGGTGCGACGCAGATTCGGCGTCGGAGACTTGCCCTTGCCCGACGCCTTGCCGCGACCGGCCAGCATGTCGGCGGTGTCGGCGCCTTCTCGGGCGAGGACCTCGGTGATGTCTGCGATGCGCTTGCGCAGGGGCTGCGGATCGATGCCGTGCTCCTTGTTGTAGGCGATCTGCTTGTCCCGGCGCCGATCGGTCTCCTCGATCGCCTTGGCCATCGAGTCCGTCATGTTGTCGGCGTACATATGCACTTCGCCGGACACGTTTCGCGCGGCACGACCGATGGTCTGGATGAGCGACGTGCCGGAACGCAGGAACCCCTCCTTGTCGGCGTCGAGAATCGCCACCAGAGAGACCTCGGGCAGGTCGAGTCCCTCGCGGAGGAGGTTGATGCCGACGAGTACGTCGTAGACGCCGGAGCGCAGCTCGCTCAGGAGTTCGACCCGGCGCAGGGTGTCGACGTCGGAGTGCAGATATCGCACCCGCACGCCGTGCTCGCCGAGGAAGTCGGTGAGCTCCTCCGCCATCTTCTTCGTCAGGGTCGTGACGAGGACTCGCTCGTCACGCTCGACACGGACTCGGATCTCTTCGAGCAGGTCGTCGATCTGGCCCTTCGACGGCTTGACGACGATGTGCGGGTCGACGAGGCCGGTCGGGCGGATGATCTGCTCCACCACTCCGTCGGCGATGCCCATCTCGTACTTGCCCGGCGTGGCCGACAGATACACGGTCTGCCCCACGCGGTTCTTGAACTCGTCCCACCGCAGAGGTCGGTTGTCCATGGCGCTCGGCAGCCGGAACCCGTGGTCGACGAGTGTGCGCTTGCGGGACGCGTCGCCCTCGTACATCGCGCCGATCTGTGGAACGGTCACGTGCGACTCGTCGATCACGAGCAGGAAGTCGTCGGGGAAGAAGTCGAGCAGCGTGTGCGGGGGCTCGCCCGGCATCCGTCCGTCCATGTGGCGCGAGTAGTTCTCGATGCCCGAGCAGAACCCGAGCTGCTGCAGCATCTCGAGGTCGAACGTGGTGCGCATGCGGAGACGCTGCGCTTCGAGCAGTTTTCCCTGGCGCTCGAACTCCGCCAGACGCTCTTCGAGCTCGTGCTCGATCGTGCCGATGGAGCGCTGGATGACGTCGGTGCCCGCGACGTAGTGCGACGCAGGGAAGATGGGAACGGAGTCCAGCTTCTCGATCACCTCGCCGGTCAGCGGGTGGAGCGAGTACAGCGCCTCGATCTCATCGCCGAAGAGCTCGATGCGGATCGCGTGCTCCTCGTACACCGGGATGATCTCGATGGTGTCGCCGCGCACGCGGAAATTGCCGCGCGAGAAGTCCACGTCGTTGCGGTTGTACTGCATCGCGATGAACTGTCGGATGAGGGCGTCGCGGTCGTACCGCTCCCCCACCTGCAACGCGACCATGGCGCGCAGGTACTCCTCCGGCGCACCGAGTCCGTAGATGCACGACACGGTCGACACCACGACGACGTCTCGTCTGCTCAGCAGAGAGTTGGTCGTCGAGTGGCGGAGACGCTCGACCTCGGCGTTGATCGACGAGTCCTTCTCGATGAAGGTGTCGGTCTGGGGGACGTACGCCTCCGGTTGGTAGTAGTCGTAGTACGAGACGAAGTACTCGACCGCGTTGTTCGGCATGAGCTCGCGGAACTCGTTCGCCAGCTGTGCGGCGAGGGTCTTGTTGTGGGCGAGGACGAGCGTCGGACGCTGCACCTGCTCGACGAGCCAAGCCGTCGTCGCCGACTTGCCGGTACCGGTGGCGCCCAGCAGCACGATGTCGGTCTCGCCGGCGTTGATGCGCGAGGCGAGCTCCGCGATCGCCTGGGGCTGGTCGCCGGCCGGGGCGTACTCGCTGATGACCTCGAACGGTCGGACGCTGCGGGTGGTCTGCATACATCAAGCGTAGGCCGGGCCACCGACATCGGGGTCGCGGCGGGCATGCCGCCCCTCCGGTCAGGCGGCGTCGGCGAAGGGCCGTGCTCCCGGCGTCCCCCGCAGTGCCACGGACGCGAGTCCGGCGGCGACCGCGCAGAGGGCGACCACGGCGATGACGAACCACGTCCAGTCGGCCGAGCCGAAGACGATGCCGAGCGCCCAACCGAACAGACTCGACCCCGCGTAGTAGCCGAAGTAGTACAGCGAGGAGGCCTGCGCGCGAGTCGCGGGCCCGGCGGCGACAGGAGCCCAGCCCGACGCGACGGCATGCGCGGCGAAGAAGCCGGCGGTGAACAGCAGGAGCCCGATCAGGACGACCCACGCGACCCCCGCCAGCATCGCCAGAGAGCCGACCGCCATCAGCGCCGTCGCGCAGAGCAGCACCGGATACCGCCCGATCCGCGAGGCGAGCGTGCCTGCCCACGGCGACGAGACGGTCCCGGCCAGGTAGGCGAGGAACAGCAGCGTCACGAGCCACGCCGGCAGCGCGAACGGCGGAGCAGCCAGATGGAAGCCGAGGTAGTTGTATACCGCCACGAAGGCGCCCATGAGCAGGAAGCCCTGGGCGTTGAGCGCGAGCTGGGCCCCTGATCGCAGCGGCGTCACCAGCCGAGCCAGGACTCCGGTGACGTCCCCTCCCGCCCGGAGCCGACCGGGCACGAACCCCTGCGCCCTCGGCGTGAGCCAGAGGAACAGGACGGCGGCTCCGACGCACACGGCGGCCACGGTCCACATGCCCGCTCGCCATCCCGCCGGCTCGGCCACGATCCCCGACAGCACTCGGCCGAGCAGTCCTCCCACCGTCGTGCCCGCGATGTAGCTGCCGGCGGCGGCCGCCGCACTGCGCGCCGCCACCTCCTCGCTCAGGAACGCCAGGGCGACCGCGGGAACGGCCCCCAACGCGATTCCTTCGAGCAGCCGCAGCAGGAGGAGCATCTCGAGAGCGGAGCTCAGCGGGGCGAGCAGACCGAACACCGTCGCGGCGATCACACCGATGGCCATGGCCTGCACCCGGCCGATGCGGTCGGCGACGAGCGACCAGGGGATCACCGCCGCGGCGAGTCCCAGCGTCGCCGCCGACACCGTGAGCGCCGCGGTCGCCGGCGACACCTCGAGATCCGCCGCGAGCTGCGGCAGCACGGCCTGCGGCGAGTAGAGCTGGGCGAAGGTGGCGATGCCCGCGAAGAACAGCCCGACGATCAACCGGCGGTACGAGGACGACCCCGGCGCGTGGCCGGTGAAGATCACCGGGCGCGGATCCGTTGCCAGAGGGCGTCGGTCTGCGCGATGGTCTGCTCCAGCGTCCCCGAGGTGTCGATCACCTCGTCGGCGATCGCCAGCCGTCGCTCATCGGACACCTGGGCGTCGATGCGATCCTGCGCTGCTCCGCGCTCCATTCCGCGAAGTTCGACGAGTCGTTCCAGGCGGACGTCCGCGGGGGCGTGCGCCACCACGATCAGGTCCCAGGGATCGTCCACCCTGGCTTCGACGAGGAGCGGCACGTCGTAGACGACGATCCCGTCGGGGTCTCGAGCGGATGCCGCGTCGAAGCGCCGCTGGGACTCGGCGCGCACCGCGGGGTGCACGATGGCGTTGAGCCGCGCGAGCAGGTCGGCATCCGCGAAGACCCGGGCACCGAGAGCCGCTCGGTCGAGTGACCCGTCGGGGGCGATCACCTCATCGCCGAAGACCTCCACGATCTCTCGCAGCACCGGGCTGTCCGGTGCCTGCACGTCGCGGACGATCTGGTCGGCGTCGACGACGGTCGCGCCGTGCTCCGCGAGCCTGCGGGCGATGGTCGACTTGCCCGAGGCGATGCCGCCGGTCAGCGCGATGAGAGGCATGCCGCCAGTCTAGGCTTCGCGCGTCGACGCTCAGCGCGCCAGCAGCTGGCGACGCGAGCTGATCACTCCGGTGTCGAAGCCGGCGAGGTGCAGCCCGCCGTGGAACCGCGCGTGCTCGATCTTGACGCAGCGGTCCATCACGACGGAGAGACCTGCGCTCTGAGCCAGCTCCGCGGCATCCTCGTTCCAGGATCCGAGCTGCAGCCACAGCGCCTTCGCGCCGACGTCGATCGCCTCCTGGGCGACCCCGGGAAGGTCTTCGTGGCGGCGGAACACGTCGACGAGGTCGGGCGCGACGGGCAGGTCGGCGAGCGATGCGTACACCGGCTGACCGAGGATCTCCTTCTCCCTCGGATTCACCAGATAGACGTCGTACGGCGTGCTCGAGAGGAGGTACGTGGCGACGAAGTACGAGGCGCGGGCCGGGTTGTTCGACGCGCCGACGATCGCGATGGACTTCGTGCGGCGGAGGATGGCGAACCGCTCCTGCTGCCCGGGGCCGACCCAGGTGCGTCCGGTGGGCTCCGGCGCGGTGCCTGGCAGCGCGCAGGCCGCGGCATCCTGCGGGGTGGGAACGGCGCAGCTGTCGCCCGCCACAGTCGTGTCGCTCATCGGTTCTCCCCCGTCGCGATCGTGAGGGCCTGGTCCAGGTCCCAGATGATGTCCTCGGCGTCTTCGAGGCCGACTGAGATGCGGATGAGGTCCGAGCGCACGCCCGCCCCGATGAGCTGCTCGTCCGTGAGCTGTCGGTGGGTCGTCGATGCGGGATGGATCACGAGGGTCCTCGCATCGCCGATGTTCGCGAGGTGCGAGGCGAGCTGCAGGTTCTCGATGAGCTTCTCCCCCGCTACGCGGCCGTCGTCGGCCTTGACGCCGAAGGCGAAGACCGACCCGGGGCCCAGCGGCAGGTACTTCGCGGCCCGCTCGTGATGCGGATGCTCCTCGAGCCCCGCCCAGGTCACGTAGGCGACCCGAGGATCGGCGGCGAGCCATCCCGCGACGACCCTCGCGTTCGCGAGGTGGGCGTCGATCCGCTGCGGAAGCGTCTCGATGCCCTGCAGCAGGTTGAACGCGGCCTGCGGGCTCAGGGCCGGGCCGATGTCGCGCAGCTGCTCGGTGCGGAGCTTGGTGAGGAACCCGTACTCCCCGAAATTGTCCCACCACTTGATGCCGCCGTAGGAGGCGACCGGCTCGGTCATCTGCGGGAAGCGGCCGTTGCCCCAGTCGAACGTGCCCTTCTCGATCACTATCCCGCCGAGGGTCGTGCCGTGCCCGCCCAGGAACTTCGTGACCGAGTGGATGACGATGTCGGCACCGTGCTCGAGCGGGCGCGCGAGGTAGGGCGTCGCCAGGGTCGCATCGACGACGAGCGGGACGCCGGCCGCGTGAGCGACCTCGGCGAGACCTTCGATGTCGGCGATCTCACCGGAGGGGTTGCCGATCATCTCGACGTACACGACCTTGGTCTCCGGGCGGATGGCGTCCGCGAAATCCGCCGGATCCGTCGAGGCGACGAACGTCGTGTCGACGCCGAAGCGCCGCAGGGTCACGTCGAGCTGCGTCACCGTGCCGCCGTACAGCTGGGCTGCCGCGACGACGTGATCGCCCGCGCCGACGAGCGCGGCGAATGTGATGAACTCGGCACTCATGCCGGATGCCGTCGCGACGGCGCCGATCCCGCCCTCGAGCGAGGCGAGGCGCTCCTCCAGCGCGGCGACAGTGGGGTTGCCGATGCGCGAGTAGATGTTGCCGTACTTCTGCAGAGCGAAGAGGTTGCCGGCGTCGGCGGCGTCGTCGAAGACGAACGACGTGGTCTGGTAGATCGGCACGGCGCGCGCGCCGGTCGACGCATCCGGCGTGCCTCCGGCGTGGAGCGCTCTGGTGCGGAATCCGAAGCGGTGTTCTTCCGTCATGATGTCCTCAGTTCGGCGTTCGCGAGCACGGCGGCGATGTCGTCGACGGCCCAGGGGTTCTGCAGAGAAGTCGTGTCGCCGAGCGGCGGCGCCTCGCGGCCGGCGCGCCGGTCCTGCTCGGCCTCCCACAGCTGTGCGAGCAGGCGGCGCATGATCTTGCCGGAGCGGGTCTTGGGCAGATCGGGCACGACGACGACGTGCTTGGGTTTGGCGACCGGCCCGATGGCGCGCGCCACCTCGCCGCGGAGCTCGACCGACGAGACCTCGGACCGGCCGGACGGCGTCACGAAGGCGACCACGGCCTGTCCGGTCACGGGGTCGGAGACGCCGGCGGTGCCCGCCTCCCCCACGGTGTCGTGGGCGACGAGGGCCGACTCGATCTCGATCGTGGAGAGGCGGTGCCCCGAGACGTTCACGACGTCGTCGAGGCGTCCGAGGATCCAGATGTAGCCGTCGACATCGCGCGTGGCTCCGTCTCCCGCGACGTAGTAGCCACCCCAGTCGCCGTGCCCGGCGTACGCCGCCCAGTAGGCGGACCGGTAGCGCGCGGGGTCGCCCCACACGGTCCTCGCCATTCCCGGCCAGGGCCGGCGGACCACCAGGGTGCCGGAGCGACCGGGTGCGACCTCGACGCCGTGCTCGTCGACGACGGTCGCGTCGATGCCGGGAAGCGGGACGGACGCGGAGCCCGGCTTGAGTGCGGTCACGCCGGGTAGCGGAGCGATCATCGCCGCGCCGGTCTCCGACTGCCACCAGGTGTCGACCACCGGAAGCTCATCGCGTCCGAAGTTGCGACGGAACCACACCCACGCCTCCGGGTTGATCGCCTCGCCGACCGTGCCGAGAAGGCGCAGGCTCGAGAGATCGTGCCCCGCCGGGAGGTCGGCTCCGAACCAGGTCATGAAGGTCCGGATGAGCGTGGGGGCCGTGTAGTAGACGGTGACGCCGTAGCGCTCGATGATCTCGAGGTGGCGCTCACGATCCGGGGTGTCCGGAGTGCCCTCGTAGATGACCTGGGTGAGCCCGTTGGACAGCGGTCCATAGATCTCGTACGTGTGTGCCGTGACCCAGGCGAGGTCGGCCGTGCACCAGTGCACGTCGTCCGGCTTCGCGTCGAAGTGCGCCCAGTGCGCCCAGTTCGCATGCGTCAGGTAGCCGCCCGATGTGTGCACGAGGCCCTTCGGCTTCCCCGTCGTCCCCGAGGTGTAGATGATGAAGAGGGGATGCTCCGAGTCGAATGCGTCCGCCACATGGTCGCTCGACGCGGTGTCGACGACCTCGTGCCACCACACGTCGCGTCCGTCGGTCCAGGGCACGTCCTGACCGGTGCGCCGCAGGACGAGGACGTGCTCGAGGTCTGGGAGGTCGGCGGCCGCGACGTCCGCCGTGGACTTGACCTCCGTCGCCGTGCCCCGACGGAACTGGCCGTCGCTCGTGACGAGGAGTTTGGCTCCCGTGTCGGCGAGGCGGAACCGCACGGCCTCGGCGGAGAACCCACCGAAGACCAGGGAGTGCGCGGCGCCGACGCGCGCGCACGCCAGCGTGATGACGACGGTCTCCACGAGCACCGGCAGGTAGATGACCACGCGGTCACCCGCCCGGATGCCGAGCGCGATGAGCGCGTTCGCGGCCTGCGCCACGCGGCGCTGCAGGTCGGTGTAGGTCACCGTGGTGCGGTCGCCGGGCTCTCCCTCGAAGTGCAGCGCGACCTTGTCACCCCGTCCGGCCTCCACGTGCCGGTCGACGCAGTTGTACGCCACGTTCAGCCGACCGCCCGTGAACCATCGTGCCGATGGCCCGGCCTCAGCCGTCGGCGGCTGCCAGTGGAGCGCCGTCTCCCAGGGCGTCGCCCAGTTCAGCCGCCGCGCAGCCTGCTCCCAGAACGCGATCGGATCGCTCTCCGCCTCCCCGTAGGCCTCGGCCGTCACGTTCGCGTCGGCGGCGAGCCCGGCCGGCGCCGGGTAGGTCCGCTGCTCGACCAGTCGCGCCTCGTCCATCGTCACGCCCACCGCCGCAGCAGGTACTTCTCGACGAGCGCGAGCACGCCGTTCGTGATCGTGCCGAGGAGCGCGAGCAGGATGATCGAGAGGATGATGCGATCGACACGCCCGTTGCTCTGCGAGTCCGTGAGGAGGAATCCGAGACCCATCGACGAGGCGATGAGTTCGGCAGCGACGAGGAAGAGCCAGGCCTGCGCGAGCGCGAGGCGAAGACCCGCGACGACGGACGGCACGACGGCGGGGAGCTGCACGGTACGGAACAGCGACCACCCTCGGAGGCTGAAGGACCGCCCCGCCTCCACGAGCTGCGGGTCAACGTGCCGGAGCGCGGAGGCGACGGTCGTGTAGACGGGGAAGAACGCGCCGATCGCGATCAGAGTCACCTTCGATGACTCGCCGATCTGCATCCACAGGATCAGCAGCGGCACCCAGGCGAGCGAAGGCACCGCACGGATGGCGGCGAGCGTAGGGCTGAGCAGGATGTCGCCCAGTCGGGACAGGCCGACGATGCCCGCGGCAGCAAGACCGATGACCGAGCCGATCGCGAATCCCAGCAGCACCCGCTGCACCGAGATCGCGATGTGCGTGTACAGCGCGCCTCCCTCGGCGAGCTCCGCACCCGCGGCGAAGACGGATGCCGGCGTGGGCAGCCGATAGGACTCGACCATCCCGCTGGTCGTCGAGATCTGCCACGCCGCGATGATCAGGATCGGCAGCAACAGACCTCCCGCGATGCGAATCCCTGGGCGGTCCCATCCGCGGCGGGCTCGTCGGTCGGAGGGGCGATACTGCCCCTTCGCGGCGTCGAGCGCGTCGCGTGCGTCTGCGGGCACGACCACGTGCTGGTCGAGATCGGTCACTCTCCGCCGACCGCCTTCTTGGCGAACGAGTCGTTGACGATGGTGTCCAGCGCCTTGTCGACGGACTCCTTGCCGCCCTGCACGTCGCCCGAGTCCACGAGCACCGGTGCGATCTTCTCGAGGACCGCGATCTGGTCGTCGCCGGGGACGCCGCTCACGTCGAGGTTGGAACGCTCCTCGATCACGGTCGTCGCGACGGCAGGGTCGATGCCGGCGACGTCGGCGAGCAGAGCGGCGGTCTCCTCGGGGTTCTCCAGCGCCCACTCGCGGGCCTGCTCGTACGCGTCGACGACGGCCTGGGCAAGGTCGGCGTGCTTCTCGATGAAGTCCTCGGTGGCGTTCAGGAAGCCGTAGGAGTTGAAGTCGACGTTGCGGTAGATCAGCTTGTCACCAGACTCGACCTCCGCGGCGGCCATGATGGGGTCGAGCCCCGACCAGGCGGCCACGGATCCGCCATCGAGGGCTGCGCGTCCGTCAGCGTGCTGCAGATTCTGCACCTCGACGTCGTCGATCGACAGCCCTGCCTCCTCGAGCGCCTGAAGCAGGAAGAAGTAGGGGTCGGTGCCCTTGGTCGCCGCGACGGACTTGCCAGCGAGGTCCTCGACCGAGGTGATGTCGCTGTCGGGACCGACGACGATCGCCGCCCACTCCGGCTGCGAGTAGATGTCGATGACCTGGATCGGAGAGCCGTTGGCGCGCGCGAGCAGGGCTGCCGAACCCGCCGTCGAGCCGACGTCGATCGATCCCGAGCGCAGCAGCTCGTTCGCCTTGTTCGAGCCGGCGGACTGCACCCATTCCACGGTGACGTCGTCGCCGAGCATCTCTTCCAGCAGCCCCTGGTCCTTCACGACGAGGCTGAGCGGGTTGTAGGTCGCGAAGTCGAGCGAGATCGTGTCGGACGACCATTCGCCGGACGCCGCAGTATCGGCCTCAGCGGTGTCGACGGGGGCGTCCTCGCCTGCCACGCAGCCGGTGGCGACGAGCATCATGGTCCCGGCGATCGCGATCGCGGGGATGATTCGGCGGGTGATGGTGCTCATCGGGTCTCCTCGGGTGACGTGCGGTGGTGGGTGTCGACGCCGAGTCCCTCGAGGAGCTCGGCGCGGAGGTCTGCGAGTCCGCGGTCGGCGCGGTCCCGGGGCCGTGCGCCCGGAACGGTGACCGTACGCGCGATCGATGGAGCCGCGGGATCCGTGTCGCTCGTGAGGGTGCGCAGCAGGAGCACGCGATCAGCGAGGTAGAGCGCCTCCTCGACGTCGTGCGTCACGAGGAGGACGGTGGTCGGCTCGGCCGCGTGGATCTTCAGGAGCAGGTCGTGCATGCGCAGCCTGGTCAGGGCGTCGAGGGCACCGAACGGCTCGTCGAGCAGGAGCACGCCGGGGTTCCTCGCGAGAGCACGGGCGAGAGATGCGCGCTGCGCCATTCCGCCTGACACCTCGCGCGGTCGTTGCCCTGCCGCATGCTCGAGGCCGACGAGGTGGAGCAGTTCGTCGACGCGCTCCCGGCCCTCGCGGCGGGGCGTGCGCCGAGGGAGTCCGAGCTCGACGTTCTGGGCGAGGGTCCGCCAGGGCAGCAGGCGCGGCTCCTGGAAGGCGACGGCGGTGCGCTCATCGGCATACGCGACGGCCTCGCCGCCGAGTTCGATCAGACCGCGGCTCGGGGTATCGAGTCCGCCGATCAGCCGGAGGAGCGTGGACTTGCCGCACCCGGAGGGGCCGACGACGGCGACGATCTCACCGGCCGTGACGTCGAGGTCGACGCCGCGCAGGACCTCCCGCGTGCCCTGCCCGAGCGGGAACGCGCGTTCGACGGCGTCCAGTCGCACGTTCGCCGCAGCACCGGGCGATCCCGGAGCGCGCGTCGATGCGCGCGCGTTCAGCAGGGAGGTCATTCCCTCATGCTGTCCGAGGACACCCCTTTGTTACGAACCGCTCCGTAATGTTCGGTCATGCAGGCGGCAGACCGACTCCGACGGCCCGCGCCGGATACGCGGAACGGGCCGCCACTCCGAAGAGTGACGGCCCGTTCCGATGAGAGCTGATGCTCAGGAGTTGCCGCCCGAGAGCTTCTCACGCAGAGCCGCGAGAGCCTCGTCATCCGCGAGCGTGCCCGCACCGGCGGCCTCGCTCGAGAAGGACTGACCGCCGAAGTCGTCGCCAGCCGCAGCCTCGGCCTCGGCCGCCTTCGCGACCTGAGCCTTGTGTGCCTCCCAGCGAGCCTGGGCCGCAGCGTACTCCTGCTCCCATGCCTCGCGCTGGGCGTCGAAGCCTTCCTTCCAGGCACCCGTCTCGGCGTCGAAGCCCTCCGGGTACTTGTACTCGCCGTTCTCGTCGTATTCCGCGACCATGCCGTACAGGGCCGGGTCGAACTCGGTGCCGTTGGGGTCGACCGACTCGTTGGCCTGCTTCAGCGACAGCGAGATGCGACGACGCTCGAGGTCGATGTCGATGACCTTGACGAAGACCTCTTCGCCGACCGACACGACCTGCTCGGCGAGCTCGACGTGCTTGCTCGAGAGCTCCGAGATGTGCACGAGGCCCTCGATGCCGTCTGCAACGCGCACGAAGGCGCCGAACGGAACGAGCTTGGTGACCTTACCCGGCGTGACCTGTCCGATCGCGTGGGTGCGGGCGAAGACCTGCCACGGGTCCTCCTGCGTCGCCTTCAGCGACAGCGAGACGCGCTCGCGGTCGAGGTCGACCTCGAGGATCTCGACGGTGACCTCCTGGCCCACCTCGACGACCTCGGAGGCGTGCTCGATGTGCTTCCAGGACAGCTCGGAGACGTGCACGAGACCGTCGACGCCGCCGAGGTCGACGAACGCACCGAAGTTGACGATCGACGAGACGACACCCTTGCGGACCTGGCCCTTGTGCAGGTTGTTGAGGAACGTGGTGCGCGACTCGGACTGCGTCTGCTCGAGCAGGGCGCGACGCGAGAGCACCACGTTGTTGCGGTTCTTGTCGAGCTCGAGGATCTTGGCCTCGATCTCCTGGCCGAGGTACGGCGTGAGGTCGCGGACGCGGCGCAGCTCGATGAGCGAGGCAGGCAGGAAGCCGCGGAGGCCGATGTCGACGATGAGTCCACCCTTGACGACCTCGATGACCGTACCGGTGACGACGCCGTCGTTCTCCTTGATCTTCTCGACGTCTCCCCAGGCGCGCTCGTACTGCGCACGCTTCTTGGAGAGGATCAGGCGACCTTCCTTGTCCTCCTTCTGGAGAACGAGGGCCTCGACCTCGTCGCCGACCTTGACGACCTCGTTGGGGTCGACGTCGTGCTTGATGGAGAGCTCGCGCGAGGGGATGACACCCTCGGTCTTGTAGCCGACGTCGAGCAGAACCTCATCGCGGTCGATCTTGACGATCGTGCCCTCGATGATGTCGCCGTCGTTGAAGAACTTCAGGGTCTTCTCGACCGCGGCCAGGAAGTCCTCAGCAGATCCGATGTCGTTGATGGCGACCTGCTTGGTGGCCGGGGCGGTCGTTGCGGTAGTCATGTAGTGGGTTGTCCTTGTTGAATGGGAACTCGGGCCGGAAGCTGCGACCGCGCACGGTCATGCTGCATGCTTCACAGCGGTTGGATTGTGATTTCTGTCACGAGGGCATGCGAGACACGCCACGAGTGACAGTTCAGACTATCAGACCGGCAGCCCGACCGCTCCCTCCGGATATCGACCGGCGAGCGACTCTCCCTGTCAGACTGTCGGCATGCCAGATCGCGCCGACAAGCTGCTCCTGCTCGACACCGCCAGCCTCTACTTCCGCGCCTTCTACGGCGTACCGGACAAGGTGACCGCCCCCGATGGCTCCCCCATCAACGCCGCTCGCGGTCTGCTCGACATCATCGCCAAGCTCGTCACCCTGTACGAGCCCACGCACGTGGTCGCGTGCTGGGATGACGACTGGCGCCCGCAGTGGCGTGTCGACCTGATCCCGAGCTACAAGGCGCACCGCGTGGTCGAGGTCGTTCCGGCGGGGCCGGACGTCGAGGAGGTGCCCGATCCGCTCGAAGCGCAGATCCCCCTGATCCGCCAGACCCTGACCGCCCTGCGCATCCCGATCATCGGCGTCGCCGAGCACGAGGCGGACGACGTCATCGGCACCCTGGCCACCCACGCGACGATGCCGGTCGACATCGTGACCGGGGATCGCGATCTCTTCCAGCTCGTCGACGACGAGCGCGATGTGCGCGTCGTGTACACCGCGAAGGGCATGAGCAATCTCGAGATCGTGACGGATGCCGTCGTCGTCGCCAAGTACGGAGTGCTGCCCACGCAGTACGCGGATTTCGCCACGATGCGCGGCGACGCCTCCGACGGACTGCCCGGCGTCGCCGGGGTCGGCGAGAAGACCGCGGCGACGCTGCTCAAGGAGCACGGTGACCTCGCCGGCATCCGGGCGGCCGCCGAGGCCGGCGAGGGCATGAGCGCCGGGGTGCGGGCGAAGGTGCTCGCGGCATCCGCGTACCTCGACGTCGCGCCGACCGTCGTCGAGGTGGCCAAGGATCTCGACATCACAGCGCCCGTCGAACCGCTCCTCCCCCTTCTGCCAGACGAGGTCGACGCCGCCCTGGCGTTGGCCGAGACCTGGAACCTCGGCGGCTCGATGACGCGAGCCATCGCCGCCGTCGGCACGGCCGACTGAGCGTCAGCGCGTCCAGGCGAGGAGACGCTCGAGTCCCCAGGTCGTGATGATCCGGGATGCAGGCACTCCCGCACGCTCCGCGCGCTGCGCCCCGTGGTCGAGCAGCGAGAGCTGTCCCGGGGCGTGCGCATCGGAGTCGATCGAGAACAGGCAGCCCGCCTCCAGCGCGATCGCGATGAGATCGTCCGGCGGGTCCTGCCGCTCGGGACGGGAGTTGATCTCGACCGCGACACCGTTCTCGGCGCACGCCGCGAACACGGCCTGGGCGTCGAACTGCGATTGCGGACGCGTCCCTCGGTCCCCCTGCACGAGACGCCCGGTGCAGTGTCCGAGCACGTTCACCCGGGGGTGCGCGACCGCCGCGAGCATGCGCGCGGTCATGGGTCGCTGGTCCATCCGCAGCTTCGAGTGCACCGACGCGACGACGATGTCGAGTTCCGCGAGGAGGTCGTCCTCCTGGTCGAGTGCGCCGTCCTCCAGGATGTCGACCTCGATCCCCGCGAGGAGCGTGAAGCCGTCGCCGGACTCTGCGCGCACCTGCGGGATCTGCTCCCGCAGCCGCTCCGCGGACAGGCCTCGGGCGACCCGCAGGCGTGGCGAGTGGTCGGTGATCGCCTGATACTCGTGTCCGAGAGCGCGCGCGGCAGCCGCCATGACCCCGATCGGCGTCGTCCCGTCCGACCACTCCGTGTGGGCGTGCAGGTCGCCTCGCAGCTTGGAGCGGAGCTCCGACACGATCTCCGGCTCGACCTCCCCGCGCAGTTCGACGAGGTAGTCGGGCACCTCACCCGCCTGCGCCTGACGGATCACGGAGAACGTCGACTCGCCGATCCCCTTCGCCGCACGGAGTCGCGTGGGATCAGAGCGCACGTCCTCCGGGAGCTGCTGGAGCGTGGCGGCCGCCTGTCGGAAGGCCTTCGCCCGATATCGCGACGCCCGTTCGCGCTCGAGCAGCGAGGCGATCTCGAGAAGTGCGGCGATCGGATCCATGGCTCCCCCTAGGCGGCGGCCAGCTCCCGGCTGACGCCGATCCACTGGTCGAGCTTGGCGGCGGCTCGGCCGTCGTCGACTGCGGCAGCGGCCTTCTCGTAGCCCGTCCTGAGACGTTCGACGATCGGGAGCGTTGCCTGCGTCGGGTCCTGCGAGAGCTCGAAGGCGACGATGCCGGCCGCCGCGTTGAGCAGCACGATGTCGCGGACGGGTCCCTGCTCCCCCGCGAGGGTGCGCCGCAGTACCTCGGCGTTGTGCTCGGGGGTCCCGCCGATGAGGTCGGAGAGATCGGCCAGCGGGATGCCGAGATCCCGCGGATCCAGATCGTGCTCGTGGATGTCGCCGCGCGTGACCTCCCAGATGCGGCTGTGGCCGGTCGTCGTCAGCTCGTCGAGGCCGTCGTCACCCCGGAACACGAGCGCTGTCGCGCCGCGAGTGCGGAAGACGCCCGTGATGAGAGGGACGCGCTCCATCTGGGCGACTCCGACGGCGTTCGCTTCTGCGCGGGCGGGGTTGCAGAGCGGGCCGAGCATGTTGAAGACCGTCGGCACGCCGAGCTCCGCACGCACGCCGCCCGCGTGCTTGAATCCCGGGTGGAAGGCACCGGCCCACGCGAAAGTGATGCCCGTGCGGTCGAGGATCGACGACACGGCCGCCGGGTCGAGTGTCAGCTCGAGGCCCAGCGCGCTCAGCACGTCGGATGATCCGGATGCCGAGCTCGCCGCGCGGTTCCCGTGCTTCACGACGGGGATCCCGGCCGAGCCGATGATGATGGCGGCTGTCGTGGACACGTTGACGGTGCCCACCCGATCCCCGCCGGTGCCGACGATGTCGAGCACGTCGGGAGACACCGGCAGAGGAACCGCCGCCTCGAGGATCGCGTCGCGGAAGCCGACGATCTCGTCGATGGTCTCGCCCTTCGCACGCAGCGCGACGAGGAAGCCCGCCAGCTGCGCCTCCGTCACATCGCCGCGCATGATCTGACGCATGGCCCAGGTGGACTCCCAGACACTGAGGTCACGGCGCTCCAGAAGAGTGGTGAGCACGTCGGACCAGGTCAGCGTTTCAGGCATGTGAGCGATCCTATCGGCGCGGACGAACGGCTCGGATGGTTATCGAAGCGAGGTGGCGCCCGCGGCATCCGCAGTTTCCCGGGGATTCACCGTGGATTCGCAGTGTTTTCTTAGGGTCCCCTAAGTCGCCGGACGGGTATTCGAACCCCCGTGGTGCGAGAATCATGCCCGCGGATCGGCCATAATGGAAGGGTGACGACCTCAGCGACGTATGCCCCGGCGGCGAGAACGATCAAGCGGCCCAACCCGGTAGCTGTCGGCACCATTGTGTGGCTCGGCAGCGAGGTGATGTTCTTCGCGGGACTCTTCGCGATCTACTTCACCCTCCGCAGCACCTCACCCGAGCTGTGGGCCGACCGCACCGAGCTCCTGAACGTGCCGTTCGCCTTCGTGAACACGGCCATCCTGGTGCTCTCGTCGTTCACCTGCCAGATGGGCGTGTTCGCCGCTGAGGATCTGCAGCCGTACCGCCTGCCCAAGGGTCAGAAGAACGGCGCCGGTCGTCGCCGCCTGTTCGGCTGGGGCATGGTCGAGTGGTTCTTCCTCACCTTCGCGCTCGGCGCGATCTTCGTGTCCGGCCAGGTCTGGGAGTACGCCCAGCTGGTCGCCGAGGGCATGCCCATCAGCGCCGACTCCTACGCATCGGCGTTCTACATCACCACCGGCTTCCACGCCCTGCACGTCACCGGCGGACTCATCGCGTTCCTGCTCGTCATCGGGCGCGCCTACGCGGTCAAGAATTTCCGGCACAAGGAGGCGACCTCCTCGATCGTGGTGTCCTACTACTGGCACTTCGTCGACGTCGTCTGGATCGTGCTGTTCGTCGTTATCTACTTCCTGAAATAAGAGCGGAGCTGATCCCCGAGATGGCACGAGAGAAGAAGCGCCGTTCTAACGGCCGCCGCAGCCCCCTGGCAGCAGCGGCCCTCATCGGAGCAGGCCTCATGATCACCGGCGCCGTGTACGCCGGAGCATCCGCGGCCTTCGCCGCGACCGACACCCAGACCGCCGCGTCGAGCACGCTGACGGTCGAGGACGGCGAGAAGCTGTTCCAGGCGAACTGCGCCACCTGTCACGGACTCGACCTGCAGGGAACCCCCAACGGCCCGAGCCTCTACGGCGTCGGCGAGCTGGCCGTGGAGTTCCAGGTCTCCACCGGACGCATGCCGCTGCAGATGCAGGGACCGCAGGCTCCGCAGAAGGAGCCGCAGTTCACCGAGGAGCAGATCCTCGCCATGGCCTCGTACGTGCAGGAGACGGCCCCGGGCCCGACCTTCCCGAACGACGAGATCCTCGACGGCGAGGGTGACGTCTCGCACGGCGCCGAGCTCTTCCGCGTCAACTGCGCCATGTGCCACAACGTGGCCGCGGCGGGTGGAGCGCTCACCGAGGGCAAGTACGCCCCCGCCCTCACCGAGACCAGCGCGCTGCACATCTACGCCGCCATGGTCACCGGCCCCCAGAACATGCCCGTCTTCGGTGACATGAACCTGTCCGACGAGGACAAGCGCGACATCATCTCGGCTCTGCTGTTCCAGCAGCAGTCGGTGCAGGTCGGCGGCTTCTCGCTGGGCTCGCTCGGTCCTGTGTCCGAGGGCCTGTTCGCCTGGATCTTCGGGATCGGCGCGCTCGTCGCCATCACCGTGTGGATCACGGCGAAGTCCAACTGACGCTTATTCATCGAAGAGGAACGTACGAGGAGCACCATGGCACACGACGACGACTCGCAGGCTCTTGACAGGGCCTACCAGCCCTCTCCGGGGCTGGGCGTCGCAGTCAGCGACCCTGTGCAGAACCCGGGGCTGCCGCCGCACCGCGAGCGGATGACCGACAAGGACCCGCGCGTCGAGAAGACCGCCGAGCGGACCGTCTACACCCTGTTCTACCTGTCGCTCGCCGGAAGCATCTGGGCGGTCGCCGCCTACATGCTCTTCCCCATCGAGAGCGGCGCTCTCATCGACATCCGTCAGAACAACCTCTTCATCGGTCTCGGCATCGCTCTCGCGCTCCTCGCCCTCGGCGTCGGCGCGATCCACTGGTCCAAGGCGCTGATGAGCGACAAGGAGCACATCGAGCACCGCCACCCCACCCGGGGCAAGGACTCGACTCGCGAGGCGACCATCCAGGCGTTCGCTGCAGCGAACGAGGAGTCGGGCTTCGGACGCCGCACGATGATCCGCAACTCGCTGTTCGCGGCGATCGTCGCATCGATCATCCCCGGCGTGACGCTCTTCCGCGGGCTGGCCCCGCACAGCACCCCCGACGACCCCACCGCGGGCGACCCCGTCGCGCTGCTCAAGCACACGATGTGGGAGAAGGGCGCGCGCCTCGTCCGAGACCCCGACGGCACGCCGATCCGCGCAGCGGACGTCACGCTCGGCTCCGCCTTCCATGTCATCCCGGAGGAGCTCGCGACGCTGAGCCACCACGACGGGTACCTCGAGGAGAAGGCCAAGGCCATCGTCCTCATGATGCGTCTCCGTCCGGAGCAGCTCATCGAGGCCGAGGACCGCAAGGACTGGTCGTACGACGGCATCGTCGCGTACTCGAAAGTCTGCACGCACGTCGGGTGCCCCGTCGCGCTGTACGAGCAGCAGACGCACCACCTCCTCTGCCCCTGCCACCAGTCGCAGTTCGACGTCACGGACCATGCCAAGGTCATCTTCGGCCCGGCAGCACGTCCGCTGCCGCAGCTGCCCATCACCGTCGACGACGAGGGTTACCTCGTCGCACGCAGTGACTTCACCGAGCCCGTCGGCCCGAGCTTCTGGGAGCGCCATTGAGCACCGCAACGCTGTCCAAAGAGGACAAGGACACCAAGGCGCCTCTCGGCGGCCGCTTCGTCGGCGCCGCGTCGAACTACCTCGACGAGCGCACCAGCCTCTCCGGCATGGTCAAGGAGCTCGGTCGCAAGATCTTCCCCGACCACTGGTCGTTCATGCTCGGCGAGATCGCGCTGTGGAGCTTCGTCGTCGTGTTCCTCTCCGGAACCTTCCTGACGTTCTTCTTCGAGGCGTCGATGGTCGAGACGCACTACACGGGCGCCTACGCCCCGATGCGCGGCATCGAGATGTCCGCAGCGCTCGAATCGTCACTGAACATCTCGTTCGACATCCGCGGCGGACTCCTGGTGCGCCAGATCCATCACTGGGCTGCACTGGTGTTCATCGCCGGCATCGGCGTGCACATGCTGCGCGTGTACTTCACGGGTGCTTTCCGCAAGCCCCGCGAGCTCAACTGGGTCATCGGCTTCGTCCTCTTCATCCTCGCGATGGCCGAGGGCTTCACGGGCTACTCGCTGCCCGACGACCTGCTGTCCGGTAACGGACTCCGCATCATCGACGGCATGATCAAGGGCCTCCCCCTCATCGGCACCTGGACCTCGTTCATGCTCTTCGGCGGCGAGTTCCCGGGTACTGCGATCGTCGGGCGCCTGTACACGCTGCACATCCTGCTCCTGCCGCTGATCATCATCGCCCTCATCGGTCTGCACCTGATGCTCATGATCATCAACAAGCACACGCAGTTCGCCGGCCCCGGCCGCACCAACGACAACGTCGTGGGCTACCCGATGATGCCGGTCTACATGTCGAAGATGGGCGGCTTCCTGTTCATCGTCTTCGGCGCCATCGTGCTGATCGCGACGTTCTTCCAGATCAACCCGATCTGGAACTACGGCCCGTACGACCCGTCCCCCGTGTCGGCGGGTACGCAGCCTGACTGGTACATCGGATTCGCCGACGGCGCTCTGCGTCTTGCTCCGTCGAACTGGGACATCGTGTTCCTCGACCACACCTGGTCGTTCGGCATCCTCGCGCCGGTGGCCGTCCTCGGTCTGTTCATCGTCGTCGTCGCGATCTACCCCTTCATCGAGGCGTGGATCACCGGCGACAAGCGCGAGCACCACATCGCCCAGCGTCCGCGCAACGCCGCCACCCGCACCGCCATCGGCGTCGCCGGTGTCGTGTTCTACGCGGTCCTGTGGGCTGCGGCATCCTCCGACCTCATCGCGACGCACTTCATGCTGACGATGGAGGGCGTGATCCACACCCTGCAGGCCATGCTGTTCGTCGGCCCTGTCCTCGCCTACTTCGTCACCAAGCGCATCGCACTCGCGCTGCAGAAGAAGGACCGCGAGATCGTCCTCCACGGATTCGAGTCGGGGCGCATCGTGCGCCTCCCCGGCGGCGAGTTCATCGAGGTGCACGAACCCGTCGACAAGTACGACCGCTGGAAGCTCATCGACGTCGACGGCTACGAGCCGCTCGTCGTCCGCCCCAACGAGAAGGGCCGCATCCCGTGGAGCGAGAACCTGCGCTCCTCGATCTCGCGCTGGTTCTTCGAAGACCGCCTTGCTCCGCTCACGCAGGCCGAGGTCGACGAGGCGGATGCGCACCAGCACCACGTCATCGCTCAGAACGAGGAGACGGAACTGGCGGAGATCCAGGGCGCTCACGAGCGCGCAGGGTTCCCCGACGCCCCTCTCACGGCCGAGGAGAACCACGTCGACGAGACGGCGAACACTCCGAGCACCGTCATCGCGACGGACCCTCCCAAGCACCCTCGTGACAAGAAGTCGGAGGAGGACGCGGAGTAGTCGCGCCGCTCCCCCACCCAGGGCCCTGTCCGTTCGCGGACAGGGCCCTTTCACGTGGGCGTGAAAGGATCTTCCCATGAGCTCCCTCGTCCGCCTCATCCGCTCAGACTCGCTTCTGTCCGTCTCGGGAGACCCGCGATGACGGTCGCAATCCGCGAAGCGGTCGCTGCGGATGCGGAGGTCGTCCAGACGATCGAGGCCATCGCCGACGCACTCCTCGTCACGGCGCTCGGCGCGCCCGAGTGGCCGCCGCCCGCAGACGGGACCGAGCGCATCGGACAACCGGGATACGTGCTCCTCCTCGAAGAGGACGCGGACTCCTCCGCCGTCGGATTCGTGCACGTGGTGGATGCCGACGGCACCGCTCACCTGGAACAGCTGTCGGTCCTCCCCGAGCACGGACGCCGTGGCCACGGACGCCGACTCATCGACGCTGCTCTGGACGAAGCCCGCCGACGCGGGTACTCCCGCATGACGCTCCGCACGTACGCGGACATCCCCTGGAACGCGCCGTTCTACGGGTCGTGCGGATTCAAGGAGAGCATCCCCGAGTCGGGGTTCCACCGACAGCTCGTCGAGGCGGAGACGGAACTCGGTCTGGATCGGTACGGACGCCGGCTGCAGATGACGATCCTGCTCTGACGCCCTGCCCGGCACCATGGCGGGATTCGGGTGCAGGATCGTCCGGATTCGAGCGGCACACCGCACCGGGCGTCCCTAGGCTGTGATCATGTTGGATCGAGCCGCCTACTACGCCACCAAACTCGCCGCCGAGACCGACGCGAGCGATGCTTACGCCGCGCAACGACGAGGGGAGAGCATCGTCATCGTCGACGTCCGATCGGACGAGGCCTGGGCCCAGGGACGCGTGGCGGGAGCTGTGCACATGCACTACAGCGAAATCGCTGCTCGTGCGCCCCGGGAGATCGGGAAGGATGCGACGGTCGTCGTCTACTGCTGGAGCCCTGGATGCAACGCGGGGGCGAAGGGCGCGCTGGAGTTCGCGTCGCTCGGGTACGACGTCAAAGAGATGATCGGCGGATTCGAGTACTGGGTGCGGGAGGGATACCCCGTGGAAGACGCCGACGGCATCCACCGTCGACCGGTCGACCCGCTCACCGGCATCGCACGCATCCGCATTCACAGCTGACACACCGCGAACCGTCCGGCACAGAAGACGGGCCCCGAGGATCACTCCTCAGGGCCCTTCTCGCGATACTCAGCGGGCGAAGTTGCCGCGGTAGTACTCGTACACCCAGCCGACGATCGCGACCACGAAGATCGCCAGTCCGATCGGGAGCAGGAAGTGTCCGACGGCGAGGCCGACCACGAAGATTCCGGCCGAGGCGGCGAGCACCAGGGGCCACCAGGACCACGGGCTGAACTCGCCGAGCTCCGGGTCGCCGTCGTCGATGTCGCTCGTGAGGATATCCTCCGGGAGCTCACCCTTCTGCGCCTTGTGTGTGCGGTCGAGGTAGAACGCCACCATGGCGCCCATGAATGCGGCGAAGAACAGCGCCACGGTTCCGACCCACTCGATTCGCATGGCGAAGTTGTCGTTCGGAGTGGCAAGGATGTGCCAGCCGGTGTAGGTGACACCCATCAGCGCGAAGAACGCGGTGAGGATCCACCAGAGGATGACGTTGTCGCGCATGGGTCAGTGCCCCTCTCGCTCGCCGGGGGCGGTGGTGGCGAACTCGGCCGCCTCCGGGTGGTTCAGATCGAACGCGGGCCGCTCGCTGCGGATGCGCGGGATCGAGGTGAAGTTGTGACGCGGCGGCGGGCACGAGGTCGCCCACTCGAGCGATGCGCCGTAGCCCCACGGGTCGTTGACCGTGACCTTCGGCGCCTTGCGGGCCGTGATCCACACGTTGAGGAAGAACGGCAGCATGGACGCACCGAGGATGATCGCGCCGATCGTGGAGACCTGGTTGCCCCAGGTCCATCCATCGGCCTCGGAGTAGTCCGCGTAGCGACGAACCATGCCGTCGACACCCAGCCAGTGCTGGATGAGGAAGGTCATGTGGAAGCCGATGAACAGCATCCAGAAGTGCACGTAACCGAGGCGCTCGTTCAGCATGCGGCCGGTCCACTTCGGCCACCAGAAGTAGAAGCCGGAGAACATCGCGAAGACGACGGTTCCGAACACCACGTAGTGGAAGTGGGCGACGACGAAGTACGAGTCGCTCAGGTGGAAGTCAAGCGGCGGGGCCGCGAGGATGACACCGGTCAGACCGCCGAAGACGAACGACACGAGGAAGCCGAGAGCGAAGACCATCGGGGTCTCGAAGGTCACGGACCCTCGCCAGAGCGTGCCGATCCAGTTGAAGATCTTCACACCCGTCGGAACGGCGATGAGCATCGTCATGAGCGCGAAGAACGGCAGCAGGACGGAGCCCGTGACGTACATGTGGTGGGCCCACACGGCGACGGAGAGGGCGGCGATGGCGATCGTCGCGTAGACCAGCGTCTTGTACCCGAAGATCGGCTTGCGGCTGAAGACCGGGAAGACCTCCGACACGATGCCGAAGAACGGCAGCGCGATGATGTACACCTCGGGGTGACCGAAGAACCAGAACAGGTGCTGCCAGAGGAGCACGCCGCCGTTCTGCGGGTCGTAGATGTGGGCGCCGAGCACGCGGTCGGCGCCGGCAGCGAAGATCGCGGCGGCGAGCACCGGGAACGCCATGAGGATGAGCAGGCTCGTGATGAGCGTGTTCCACGAGAAGATCGGCATGCGCCACATCGTCATACCCGGGGCGCGCATCGTGATGATGGTGGTGATGAAGTTCACCGCGCCGAGGATGGTTCCGAAGCCCGAGATGCCGAGACCGAGCATCCACAGGTTTCCGCCGGCGCCGGGCGAGAACGACGCGCTCGCGAGCGGCTGATAGGCGAACCATCCGAATGACGCCGCGCCCTGCGGGGTGAGGAAGCCGGCGACGGCGATCGTGGAGCCGAAGAGGAACAGCCAGAACGCGAACGCGTTGAGGCGCGGGAAAGCGACGTCCGGAGCACCGATCTGCAGCGGCAGGATGGCATTCGCGAAACCGGCGAACAGCGGCGTCGCGAACATCAGCAGCATGATCGTGCCGTGCATCGTGAACAGCTGGTTGTACTGCTCCTTCGTCGGCACGATCTGCATGCCGGGCGCGAACAGCTCAGCGCGGATGACGAGCGCCATCACGCCGCCGAGGAGGAAGAACAGCACCGACGCGATGAGGTACATGTACCCGATCGTCTTGTGGTCGGTGGACGTGATCCACTTGACGACGATGTTGCCCTTCTGCTGGACGCGCGACGAGCTCATGAGAGCGGCCTGGCGCGCGGGCAGAGTGGTGGGACGGGAGCGAGGGGCCTCGTCGGTACGGGGTGCTTCAGTGGTCGACATGGCTTACTCCTCTCCTTCCTCGGAGTCGTTCTGGCCGGCGGTGCCCGGCAGGTTCGACAGACGGTCGTAGGCGTCGGTGATGTCGCCGGTGTTGCCTTCCTCCTCGAGAGACTGGAGGTAGGCGTCGTATTCGTCCTGCTCGACGACCTTCACGTTGAAGAGCATCATCGAGTGGTACTCGCCGCAGAGCTCGGCGCACTTGCCGGAGTACTCGCCGACGCGGGTCGGGATGAAGGACCAGGAGTTGTCCTTCCCGATGTACATGTCCTTCTTGTACAGGAAGTCGATGATCCAGAAGGAGTGGATGACGTCGCGGGACTGCAGGTTGATGGTGACCTTCTGGTCGACCGGCAGCACCAGGGTCGGAAGCTGATCCTGGTCGATGTTGCCCGCGGCATCCGGCTGAGCCTGGATGCCCATGGTCCACACGGCGTCGGAGTTGTCGTCCTCTTCGCCGTCGTACTGGAAGTCCCATGCCCACTGCTTGGCGATCGCGGTGATCTCGACGTCGGGGTCGTCCCACTTCGTCTCGATCGCGGCCTGGTCGCGTGCCGTGAAGAAGAACATGCCGAGCACGAGGATCAGCGGCACGACCGTGTAGAAGATCTCGATCGGCATGTTGTAGCGCATCTGCACCGGAAGCCCGGTCTGCCCCTTGCGGCGACGGTACGCGATCGCGGCCCAGGCCATGAGAGCCCAGGTGATCACGCCGACGGCGAGGAGGACGATCCAGGAGTTGACCCAGAGCGACGAGACGCGCTCGGTCTGGTTGGTGACGGCCGGCTCACCCTCCACGAAGCCCGGGAGGTAGCCGTTCAGCTCGGTGGCAGTACATCCCGCCAGGGCCACGGCTGTCGCTACTCCCAGCGGGAGAGCGACCCAACGAAGGCGGCGTTTCGAGGGCACGATGCACCTTTCAGATTGCGGACAGGGCACACCCCAAGTCTAGGGCAACCTCACACCTGATTCATGCCAACCGTGCAGGTTGGCGGAGGCGGTCCGATCAGTGGAAGCTGTCGCCGCATGCGCAGCTGCCCGCTGCGTTCGGGTTATCGATCGTGAAGCCCTGCTCCGAGATCGTGTCCTTGAAATCGATCGACGCGCCGTCGAGATACGGCACGCTCATGTTGTCGACGATGACCTCGACGCCATCGAAGTCGACGGTCTCGTCGCCCTCGAGGAAGCGCTCGTCGAAGTAGAGCTGGTAGATCAGTCCGGAGCATCCACCGGGCTGCACCGCGACGCGCAGGCGCAGGTCGTCACGCCCTTCCTGCTCGAGGAGGTTCTTGACCTTGGTGGCGGCGGCGTCGGTCAGCTTCACGCCGTGCGCCTGGGTGGTCTCTGCGGGGGTGAGTGCGGTGTCGCTCATGTCGCTCCTTGGGGTGGGCCGCGTTCGCACACGGCTGGTGAATCGATTTTACCTTCGCCGCGGCCCGGACGGGTCGGTTTCGCCCGGGCCGTGGGCATCGGAGTCGTGGTCAGATCACGATGTCGTTCATGCGCGACAGGAGGAGGGCCTCGGTCGCGACCGCGTGACGGAAAGTGTCGAGGTGCAGTGATTCGTTCGGGCTGTGGGCCCGGGAGTGCGGGTCCTCGACGCCGGTGACGAGGATCTGCGCCTCGGGGAACTCCCGCACGAGGTCGGCGATGAACGGGATCGACCCGCCGACGCCGAGGTCGATCGGCGCGACGCCGTAACCGTCGCGCATCGCGTCGCGGGTGAGCGCCACCGCCCATCCGCTCGTGTCGACGAGGAATCCGTTTCCGAGGTCGACGTCGGAGAACGTCAGCTCGGCGCCGAACGGCGCGTGAGCGCGCAGATGCGCTTCGAGCGCCGCGTACGCGTCCTCGCCGGACTGCCCGGGAGCGACGCGGGCGCTGATGACGACCGTGACCTCGGGCAGCAGCGTGTTCGAGGCCGCGGCCACGCTCGTGGCGTCGATGCCGATGACGGTGACGGACGGCTTGTTCCAGATCCGGCTGAGGATCGAACCGTCGCCGATCGGCGTCGTCCCGGGCAGGAGTCCGGCTTCGTCGCGCAGGGTCTCCTCGGTGTAGTCCGGGGTGGGGGCGTCGCGCTCGGTCATCCCCTCGACGGCGACCGAGCCGTCCTCGTTCCAGAGAGTCGAGAGCATCGAGATGGTGGCCATCATGGCGTCGGGCACCGCTCCCCCGAACATGCCGGAGTGCGAGGCGTGGTCGAGCGTGCGAACGCGGACGGTGAAACGCGCGTTGCCGCGCAGCGAGACCGTCAGCCCGGGGGTCACGGAGTCCCAGTTGCCGGAGTCGGCCACGACGATCGCGTCGGCACGTAGCGCATCCTTGTTGTCGGAGAGGAACTGCGCGAAGGATCGCGACCCGTACTCCTCCTCCCCCTCGATGAACAGCGCGATGCCGAGCTCGAGATCGTCACCGACGACTTCGGCCACGGCGCGGATCGACGCGATGTGCGCCATGATCCCCGCCTTGTCGTCGGCGGCACCTCGACCGTAGAGGCGCCCGTCGCGCACGGTCGGCTCGAAGGGAGGGGTCTCCCACAGCGCGTCGTCTCCCGGCGGCTGCACGTCGTGATGGGCGTACAGGAGGATGGTGGGCTTGCCGCCCCGCGCAGCGCGGGTGGCGAGCACGGCCGGCTGACCGAGCTCGTCGGTGCCGGGGATCGCCGCACGGAGGACGCGCACCTCGTCGAAGATCCCCGTTCCCTCGGCGAGAGCGGCGACGGCCTCGGCGCTGCGCTCCAGTTGGATCTGGTCGAAGGCCGGCCAGGCCATGCCCGGGATGCGCACGAGCGCGCCGAGGTCGCTCAGCGCGGCGGGAAGTCCGGTCGCCGCGGCTTCGAGGAGCGCCGGCTCGCGGTCGCTGGAGAGGTTCTGGTCGCCGGGGTGGGCAGGAGATGTCATGCGAGTAATCTTAAGGTGATCCATTTCACCCGAACCGAGGAACCTCGTGGCCATCTCCCCCGCATCCCCTCCGACGAACGACGACGCCGCCGCCGACAAGCCCGCCGCGGGCAAGGGACGTGCGACGCCGACCCGGGCGGAGCAGGAGGCCGCCCGCCGCCGCCCTCTGGTGGCGAACACCAAGGAGGCCAAGGCGGCCGCGCGCGCCGAGCTGAACGAGCGCCGCGCTCGCGCGCAGGCGGGTCTCGCTGCCGGCGACGAGAAGTACCTCCCCGCCCGCGACAAGGGACCGCAGCGACGCTGGGTGCGCGACTACGTGGATGCCGGCTGGCATCCCGCCGAGTTCGTCATGGGCGTCATGGTGCTCGTCATCCTCATCTCCCTCCTCCCGCCGAACCTCGCGATCGGCGGGTTCGCGATCGCCGGCTGGGCATACCTCGTGATGATGGCGTACCTCGTCCTCGCGATCGGCGGCATGATCTTCCTGGCGATCCGGGTCAAGCGCAAGGTGTCCGCGAAGTTCGGGGCCGAGCGCATGGAGCGCGGTCTGGGCTGGTACGCAGCCATGCGGTCCCTGCAGATGCGGTTCATGCGTCTGCCGAAGGCTCAGGTCAAGCGCGGACAGTACCCCGCCTGACACTCTCCGACACCAAGAGGGCCCCGCCGATTCGGCGGGGCCCTCTTCGTTCGGTCGATGGAGCGGTGCGCCGGATTCGTCAGCGTCGCCGCAGCCGGAGCAGACCGCGGTTGATCTCGCGACCCCAGAAGGGCCCTCGGTAGAGGAACGCGGTATAGCCCTGGACGAGGGTCGCCCCGGCGTCGAGGCGCTCCTGAACGTCCTCCGGCGTCTCCACCCCTCCGACCGCGATGACGCAGAAATCCGTCGGGACGGCTGCGCGCACGAGGCGGAGCACCTGCAGCGACCGCTCCTTCAGCGGCGCGCCGGAAAGGCCACCCGCACCCGCCGCCTCGACAGTCGCCGCATCGCTGAGGAGATCGTCCCTGCTGATCGTCGTGTTGTGCGCGATGATCCCCGCGAGTCCCTCGGCGACGGCCAGCCTGGCGATCGCCGCGATCTCGTCGTCGGGCAGGTCGGGAGCGATCTTGACGAGCAGGGGTGTGGACCCTGACGCCTCCTTCACGGCGCGGAGCAGGGGGGCGAGCGTCTCGATGGCCTGCAACCCGCGAAGACCAGGGGTGTTCGGCGACGACACATTGACCGCGAGGTAGTCCGCGAGCGGCGCGAGACGCCTGGCTGACGCCACGTAGTCCTCGGTCGCGTTCTCGACATCGACGACGCGGCTCTTGCCGATGTTGACCCCGATCACGGTGTCCGGGGCTCCGCGGCGCAGACGCGCGAGGCGCCGCGCAGCGGCATCCGCTCCCCTGTTGTTGAAACCCATGCGGTTGATGACGGCCCGGTCCGCCACGAGACGGAAGAGGCGCGGCTTCGGATTGCCCTCCTGTGGGATGGCGGTCACCGTGCCGACCTCGACGTGGCCGAATCCCAGAGCCGCGAGTCCGCGCACGCCGACGGCGTTCTTGTCGAACCCCGCGGCGACGCCGAACGGCGACGGGAATCTGAGTCCGAGCGCGTCGACCCGGAGTGACGGGTCCGGCTTCGTGAGAGCGCGGGTGACGCCGGCGAACGGCGGCACTCCGAGCACGCGGATCACCGCCATGCCGGCGTGATGGGCGAACTCGGGGTCGAAGCGCGACAGGACGGCGCGGAAGAGCAGCGGATACATCCCTGCCAGGTTACCGGTCGACCGACTCCCTCTTCGCGTGGTCGGCACGGAGGTCGGTGATGGCGCTCTCGAAGTCGTCGAGAGAGTCGAAGGCCTGGTACACGCTGGCGAACCGCAGATAGGCGACCTCGTCGAGGTCCCGCAGCGGGCCGAGGATGGCGAGGCCGATCTCGTTGGTGTCCAACTGCGACACACCTGTCTGCCGGACGGCCTCCTCGACGCGCTGCGCGAGGATAGCCAGATCGGCCTCGGTGACGGGGCGACCCTGGCACGCCTTGCGGACACCCGAGATGACCTTCTCGCGGCTGAACGGCTCCATCACGCCGGAGCGCTTGATGACGTTGAGGCTCGCCGTCTCGGTCGTCGTGAAGCGACCCCCGCATTCGGGACACTGACGACGACGACGGATGGAGAGTCCGTCGTCGCTGGTGCGCGAGTCGATCACGCGCGAGTCGGGGTGACGGCAGAAGGGGCAGTGCATCTGACCGATCCTACGCGGTGAACCGCGCCTCGATCGCCTCACCGTGCGCGGGCAGCACCTCGGTGTTCGCGAGCGCGACGACGCCTTCACGCACGGCTGCGAGAGCCTCGCGATCGTAGGCGATGACCTGCTGCGGACGGAGGAACGTGTACGCCCCGAGCCCCGGTGCGTAGCGCGCTTGACCACCGGTCGGGAGCACGTGATTGCTGCCAGCCATGTAGTCGCCCAGGCTCACGGGGGTCTGATCGCCGACGAATACGGCGCCCGCGTTGGTGAACGAGTCCGCCGCCGCCTCGGCATCCGCCAGGTGCAGCTCGAGGTGCTCGGGAGCGTACGCGTTGCTGAACGCGGTCGCCATCGCCCGGTCGTCGACGAGGACGATCGCTGATTGCGGACCGGACAGCGCTGCGGCGACCCTCGCCGCGTGGCGGGTCGCTGCCGCCTGCCGCTCGACCTCCTGCGCCACGGCCCCGGCGAGCTGCTCGGAGTCTGTGACGAGGACAGCCGAGGCCTGCTCGTCGTGCTCGGCCTGGCTCACGAGATCGGCGGCGATGAGGCGCACGTCGGCCTCGGCGTCTGCGACCACGAGGATCTCGGTGGCGCCCGCCTCCGAGTCGGTGCCGACGACTCCCGCGACCGCACGCTTCGCGGAGGCGACGTAGTTGTTCCCGGGGCCCGACACGACATCGACCGGGTCGAGCCCGATCCCGGCGACACCGTGTGCGAAGGCGCCGATCGCCCCTGCGCCACCCATCGCGTATACCTCGGTCACGCCGAGGAGCCCTGCGGCCGCGAGGATCGTCGGGTGGATGCGACCGCCCTGATCGTCCTGGGGCGGCGACGCGAGCGCGATCTGGGTGACGCCCGCCACCTGCGCGGGAACGACGTTCATGATGACGCTCGACGGGTAGACCGCCTTGCCTCCGGGGATGTAGACCCCTACCCGCTGCACGGGCTGCCACCGCTGGGTGATGGTCGCTCCCTGCCCGATGCGTGTAACCTGCGGCGCGGGGACCTGAGCCTCGGAGGCACCGCGGACTCGGCGGATCGCCTCCTCCAGGGCAGCCCGCACGTGGGGCTCGAGACCCGCCAATGCCTGCTCGATGTGCGATGCCGGCACTCGGAGGTCGTGTCCGGTAACGCGGTCAAATCGCTCTGCCTGCTCGCGCAGGGCCTCCTCGCCGCGCTCGCGGACGTCGTCGACGATTCGTGCGGCGGTGTCGAGTGCTTCGGCCCTCGCGAGAGCGGCCCGTGGCACGGCTGCGAGCATGTCGGCGGGCGAGAGCTCGCGCCCCCGCAGATCGATCGTGCGCAAGGTCAGCCCTTCGTGATGTCGGCGATGTCGTGCAGGTATCCGATTCGTCCGTCGTCGTGGCGCACGACATAGGCGCCGCCGCGGTCCTCGATCACGAGCGCCCACGCCGACGGCCCGATGCGGAAGATCGGCTCGCCCAGCTCGTCGTGAACGTCGCGCTCGGTGGGCGCGAGGACCCAGAACGGCTGCGGGGTCGGTGCCGGGGCCGGGTCACGCGGGTTCGTCGCGTCGAGGTCGGTCTCGTCGATCGCCGGGAACGCCTGTGTCTGCGGTGCCGCGTCGATGTGCTGGGCGCGGGCTCCGAGCATCGCCTCGATGCTGCCCGTGTCCGACACGACCTCGGGTTCGCGTTCCCACGAGCTGCGCGAATAGGACGGTGTGTAGGTCTCGTCGCTGGTCGCCTGCTCGGTGCCGGTTCCCCCGCCCGAAGCGTGAGACGACAGGGGGACCTGCTCGGCGACGTCGAGGCGCGCGACCTCGTCGGTCGCCTGCTCGCCGGAGAGCTCGGCGTCGAGCCCAATCGCAGGCACGGTGACCTGGGTGTTCGGCGCGATGTAGGGGGCGGGTGCGGGAGCGGGCACATATCCGACAGACGTCGCCGTCTCGTCTGCGACGGTGGCGGGCGTCTCGGCAACCGACGGCTCGGGCCGCTCGGGCCGCGGACGCGCGATGACGGGACGGACCGGATTCGCGTTGCGATGAGCGAGGGTCACCAGGCGGCCGTGGAAGTCCTCTTTGATCCCGGGGATCAGCGGGGCGAACACGGAGAGCGCGACGAGCGCCAGGGCGACGACCAGTTGCACCCACGGCACCCAGACGATGACATCGATGCCGCTGCCGATGACCCCTGCAAGGTACTCCCAGAGCAGCGCGGCCCACCAGACGGCGGTGACGGAGAAGGCCACGGAGGCGAACTGGTCGATCCCGAGCGACCCGACGCGACGGATGCCGTCGGGCGACAGACGTCGGAGCACGAGGAGGAAGACCGCGACGGTCGGGACGCCGATGGGCAGGATCCACGAGATCCCCTGCGCCCAGAGCGCCGGGGACCAGCCGAGCGGGAAGAAGGAGAGGACGAATAGGACGAGCCAGGCGCCGACGATGATCAGTTCGCGGAGAGTGAAGCCGAGGATGCCGTATTCGGGCGTGATCTCCTCGTCGTAGAGCACACCGTCGTCGTCGGAGAACTCCTCGTCGAGAGAGGAGACCGCGGGTGCCGAGGTCGAAGGTTCGGCGGGATCACTGTTCAGGAAGGGGGATTCCGTGCTCATGGGTGGTCCTTTCGTCACGGTGCGGAGTTCGGACGCCTCGCACCCAACGGGTCATGATCCTACCCGGTGCCCCGGGGAGGAGTGCAGGAAGCGACGCTCGATGACGGCGCGTCAGCCCAGGCAGGTCGGTCCGAGGAGCGACTTGAGATCGCCGAAGAGATCGGCCGAGACCTTCACCGGCATAGGCACGTCGAACACCTTCGCCGTGCCTCCACGATGAACCCGCAGCACAACCTCGGTGTCGCCGTTATGCCGCCGAAGCACGTCGGCGAGCTCCTGCATGACCCGCTCTGTCGCACGCTGCTCGGCGAGCACGAGCGACAGCGGCCCCGCGGCGTCGAACGATCCCACGTCGGGGGCGAACGCCGACTGGGCATGCAGATTCAGCCCGTCGTCGCGGCGCGACACCCGACCGCGGACCGCCAGGATGGAGTCTTGCTGCAGCGTGTGCTGGAACTCCGTGTAGGTCTTGCCCATGAACATGACCGTCACTTCGCCGTTGAAGTCCTCGATCGTGATCATGCCGTACGGATTTCCGCTGGCCTTCGCAACACGGTGCTGCACGCTCGTGACGAGCCCCGCCACCGTGACCTGATCTCCGTCCTGAAGATCCTCCGAGTTGTTGAGGTCGTGAATCGAGATGGAGGCGTGTTTGGCAAGCGGCACTTCGAGGCCGGCGAGCGGGTGATCGGACACGTACAGCCCGAGCATCTCCCGCTCGAAGGCGAGCTTGTCCTTCTTGATCCATTCGGGACGAGCGGGCACCTTCGCGGGCGCCGCCTCCTCCATGCCGTCGTACAGACTGTCGAAGTCGAAGCCTATGGCTCCCTGAGCCTCATTGCGTTTCCGGTCGACGGCCGCCTCGACGGCGTCTTCGTGTATCTCCATGAGCGCACGACGGGTGTCGCCCATCGAGTCGAACGCGCCGGCCTTAATGAGCGACTCGACCGTCCGCTTGTTCGAGACGTGCAGGGGGACCTTGTCGAGGAAGTGGTGGAAAGAGGTGAAGCGCTCGTCCTTGCGCGCCTGGACGATGCCGTCGACCACGTTGCTGCCGACGTTGCGGACGGCTCCCAGTCCGAAGCGGATGTCGTCTCCGACGGCGGCGAAGAAGTTGATGGACTCGGAGACGTCGGGCGGCAGGACCTTGATGCCCATGCGACGGCACTCGTTGAGATACAGCGCCATCTTGTCCTTGGAGTCGCCGACGCTGGTGAGAAGCGCGGCCATGTACTCGGCGGGATAGTGCGCCTTGAGATAGGCCGTCCAGTACGACACGACGCCGTACGCGGCGGAGTGCGCTTTGTTGAAGGCGTAGTCGGAGAACGGGAGCAGGATCTCCCACAGGGCGTTCACGGCTCCGTCGGAGTACCCGTTGGTGTGCATGCCTGCCCGGAAGCCCTCGAACTGCTTGTCGAGCTCGGACTTCTTCTTCTTACCCATGGCTCTACGCAGGATGTCTGCCTGGCCGAGCGAGAATCCGGCCACGCGCTGGGCGATGGCCATGACCTGCTCCTGGTAGATGATGAGACCGTAGGACTCCTCGAGGATGTCCGCCAGCGACTCGGTGAACTCCGGGTGGATCGGCGTGATCGGCTGCATCCCGTTCTTGCGGAGCGCGTAGTTCGTGTGCGAATTCGCCCCCATGGGCCCCGGTCGGTACAGCGCGATGAGGGCCGAGATGTCACCGAAATTGTCGGGCTTCATCAGTCGCATGAGAGAGCGCATCGGCCCGCCGTCGAGCTGGAAGACGCCGAGAGAGTCGCCTCGAGCGAGAAGGTCGTAGGCTCCGCGGTCGTCGAGCGCGAGGTGCTCGAGGTCAAGCTCCTCGCCGCGGTTCGTGCGGATGTTGTCGAGCGCGTCCGAGATGATCGTGAGGTTGCGGAGCCCCAGGAAGTCCATCTTGATCAGACCGAGCGACTCGCACGACGGGTAGTCGAACTGCGTGACGATCTGGCCGTCCTGCTCTCGGCGCATGATGGGGATGATGTCGAGCAGCGGCTCGGACGACATGATCACGCCGGCCGCGTGCACGCCCCATTGGCGCTTAAGTCCCTCGAGTCCGAGCGCCCGGTCGAAGACTGTCTTCGCCTCGGGATCGGTCTCGATGAGCGCGCGGAACTCGCTCGCCTCCTTGTAGCGCGGGTGCGCGGAGTCGAACATGCCGCCGAGCTCCATGTCCTTGCCCATGACGGGGGGCGGCATGGCCTTGGTGAGGCGCTCCCCCATGCTGAACGGGAACCCGAGAACGCGCCCGGCGTCCTTGAGCGCCTGCTTGGACTTGATCGTGCCGTAGGTGACGATCTGCGCGACGCGCTCGGAGCCGTATTTCCGCGTCACATAGTCGATGACCTCGCCGCGGCGCCGGTCGTCGAAGTCGACGTCGAAGTCGGGCATGGAGACGCGATCGGGGTTGAGGAACCGCTCGAAGATGAGGCCGTGCTCGAGCGGGTCGAGGTCGGTGATCCGCATGGCGTAGGCGACCATCGAGCCCGCACCGGACCCGCGGCCCGGACCGACGCGGATGCCGTTGTCCTTTGCCCAGTTGATGAAGTCGGCGACGACGAGGAAGTACCCGGGGAACCCCATCTGCAGGATGATGCCGGTCTCGTACTCGGCTTGCTTGCGCACCTTGTCGGGGATGCCATTCGGGTAGCGGTAGTGCAGGCCGGCCTCGACCTCCTTGATCAGCCAGCTGTCCTCCGTCTCGCCGTCCGGAAC
Organism: Microbacterium sp. SZ1; assembly: GCF_002362255.1. GTDB lineage: Bacteria > Actinomycetota > Actinomycetes > Actinomycetales > Microbacteriaceae > Microbacterium. The sequence continues at coordinate 344,892 of NZ_LPVV01000038.1, forward strand.
CGGGAACCGCGGCATGTAGTTCGCGGAGGTGTTGAACTCGACTTCGCAGCGCTCGGCGATGAGAAGGGTGTTGTCGCAGGCCTCGGGGTGGTCGCGGAAGAGCTGCCGCATCTCGGCGGCGGTCTTGATGTAGTACCCGTCGCCGTCGAACTTGAAGCGGTTCGGATCGTCGAGAGTCGAGCCGGACTGCACGCAGAGCAGCGCCTCGTGCGCATCTGCCTCGTGCTGGTTCGTGTAGTGGGAGTCGTTCGTTCCGACCAGCGGGATGCCCAGATCCTTCGCGAGCCGGATCAGGTCGGTCATGACACGTCGCTCGATCGAGAGCCCGTGGTCCATGATCTCGGCGAAGTAGTTCTCCTTGCCGAACAGGTCCTGGAACTCTGCCGCCGCCGCGCGCGCCGCGTCGTACTGCCCGAGCCGGAGGCGGGTCTGGATCTCTCCCGACGGGCATCCCGTGGTGGCGATCAGTCCCTTGCCGTAGGTCTGGAGCAGCTCGCGGTCCATGCGGGGTTTGAAGTAGTACCCCTCCATGCTCGACAGCGAGCTGAGGCGGAAGAGGTTGTGCATGCCCTGCGTGCTCTCGCTCCACATGGTCATGTGGGTGTACGCCCCGGAGCCCGAGACGTCGTCGCTCTTCTGATCGGGCGACCCCCACTGCACGCGCGACTTGTCGCTGCGGTGCGTGCCGGGGGTGACGTAGGCCTCGAGACCCACGATCGGTTTGATGCCCGCGGCGTTGGCCGCCTTGTAGAACTCGAACGCCGCGAACGTGTTGCCATGGTCGGTGACGGCGATCGCCGGCATCCCGTAGTCGGCTGCCGCCTGGGTCATCGATGCGATCTTCGCCGCGCCGTCCAGCATCGAGTACTCGCTGTGCACATGGAGGTGGACGAAGGAGTCGGATGCCATGCTTCGAGTCTACTTTCGGCGTCCGACATCGAGGACGCATCCAGGCCCGTGCATCCAGTCGGATACCGGAGACCGACGCGGGCCACGGCAGCCCACGTCGGAGCGCACGGCCGTCAAGGCAGCGCGTCGACGATCCTCGTCGTGATGGTCTTGCGGATGTCCGGGGTCGCGGTCGGCGCGGGGTCAGCGAGCGAATCGGCGTCCGTACGATCGTGACGCGAGGTGTACTCGACGACCCAGCCCGTCGTTCGATCGACCGACACGGTGACGGTCGAAGGGTCGCTCATCTCTGTGAATCGGCACCGGTAGGTCACGATGTCACCGTCCGTCGAGGTAATCTCAGCGTGCCCGGAGACGGCGAGAGCTTCGATGAACGTTGCCCTAGTCGGCGCCGGCGCGTAGTTCTCGACCAGCACGTCGATGACGTTGCTGAGAGCCACCTCGTCGACCGCCGCTGGATCCGCCATCCCCTCCGAAGCCCTGTCCCGGAACCACTGGAGCAGTGCCTGCGGGTCCTGCGGATACTGCAGATACCACTCCTCGGATCCAGTGAGCGGAAGGGTTTCGCCTCCGATGCCGCCCGGGTACGTCCAGGTCTGTACGTCGCCGCTGAATGGGAGCATCGCCTCCCAATCTCCGCTCTGATCGGCGGGGAAGGAAGCGATCCGATCATTGGCCGGACCCGATCGACCGACCCACTCGCCGCTGCGGTCGCCGGGTACGAAGAGAGTGTTGACGTTGCGGTAGATCGCGGCGGTGATCGGCGCAGCACCGTCGGGACGATACGACCATTCGTAGAACCAGGAGTCTCCTGCGCCGCGATACATGATCCGGTCGTCCGTCGTCTCGATGCTCAGGTACTGTCCCGCCTGCGGGGTGGTGCCGGGGAACGGCTCCGTGATCCCGGTTCCTCCGGTCGGTGCGGGATGCGGGAGCACCTCCCCCGGCTGTCGCGTCGACTCCGCAGTGGGCGAGGGAGCGGGTATCGCCTCCACCCGCGCGTCCGGCGCCGTGAGCAGACCGACCACCACGACCGTCGCGGTCGCTGCGGCGACCCCGACGACGGCCCCGGCGATGAGGAACATCGGCCGGCGGCTCACGCGCTTGCGCGCGGTCACCATACCGGAGTCGATACCCTCGAGAAGTCGGGCTCGCGCCCCGGCGATCCGCTCGTCGGTGAGGCTCACCCCCGTGTTGACCTCACGCACGCGCTCGAAAACGTCCATCGACTTCTCCTTCCTTCTGCTTCGGGATTCGGGTGCGACTGGCGCCGCGGTGCGGATCCAGCCTCGTGCGCACTCGGTTGATGCGGGAGCGCACCGTGCCCACGGGAACGCCGAGGGCGTCGGCGACCTCCTCGTAGGTCAGATCCCCCCAGGCGTACAACAGGAGCGTCTCGCGGTCCTTCGCCGACAGCGAGGCGATCCGTGGGGCGAGCTCCCTGGTCGATATCTCCGCATCCAGCCGCGCGATCGTCGTCTCGAGGTCACCGTGCGAGATGTGTTCTTCTCGCTGTGCCGACTCGCTGCTCGATCGGAGGTGCTTGGCCTCCGTCGCCCGGTGTTTCCTGATCAGCCGGGAGGCGATCCCGAACAACCACGGCAGGGCACTGTCCCACGTCGTGTCGAACGCCGTGCGGCGGACGAATGCGACCAGGAACGTCTCGCTCAGGATGTCCTCCCCGGCATCCGCTCCGAGGCGCCGGGCTGCGTAGCGCCCGACCACTCCGGCATGTCTGTCGAAGAGTTCGGCGAACGCCCGGGGCTGCCCGAGCGACCGCTGAATGATCTCGCTGTCTGTGCTCACACTATGTATTGCCCGTACGCCGGCGGACGGTTCGAAATTCGTCAAGGAGCGCTGTTGACGACGGTCATCGCGTACACGCTCCTCATGTCGGGGATCGAATCCGGAACCAGTGCGGATCCCGATCCGGTCGTCGATGTCGTCTCCTGCACGAGCCCCGTGCTGATGTCGATCGTGGCGGTACGGCGCTGGATGGTGGGATTCCCGGACACATCCTGGGTCGGCGTGTCGAGTGCGACTGTCACGACGTTGCCGACCGTGCTCGTCACAGCGAATCCGTCCAGCATGCTCAGCGCGGCATACATCGTTGCGCGGGTCTCGGCGGAACCGCCGTTGCGGGCGAGCAACTCGATCAGCAACCAGCCGACCTTCACGTTGTCGGACTCCGGTGGCGTCTGCTGATTTTCGTCGATCCAGGCGATGAGCTGCGCGGGGTCGTTCGGCATCGCGTCGTAGAACGCGGCCAGAGAGCTGCCACCCGCCGTCGGCCAGGGCGCGCCGGCCCCGCCGATCTCACCGTAGGGGTCGTAGGAGCTGTGCGCGACCTCCTGGAGGTACTGCTGCGCCTTCGCCCCGGCATCGGCGCCGAAGAGCTCGCCGATCTGGACTGGTCGTCCGACGTAGCGCCACTCGTCGTACTGGTCGGCCGGAAGGTACGTCTCCGAACCTCCCAGCACGCTCCACGCGCTCGTGGCATTGGAGCGATCGGCGGAATACTCTCCCCACCCGTTGACCGGCTCGTGGAAGACGAGACCGGTCGTCGTCGTCGCGACGCGGAGATACTGCCCCGGTGCGACCGTCAATCCGGTGAACGTGCTCGAAGATGCCCCTGCCGCGCTGAAGGCTCCGGCAGCCGTCAACGGCTCCACTGTCGGCTCCGCTGTCGGCTCCGGCGTCGGCTCCGCTGTCGGCTCGGGCACGACGGTCGGAATCGCCTCGACGCCGCCGGTCGTCGGTGTCGTGAGGTTGCCGATCACGAGAACCCCGGCCGTCACTGCCGCCACAGCGCCGACGAGGCCTGCCGTGATGAGCCACGGGCGTCGTGCCGCACGCGACCGCGCAGGCCGCTGTTCGGAGTGGATCGCGCTCAGAAGTCGCGCCCGGGCCGCCGAGATGTTCTCCTCGGCCCCGTCGATCGCCGGTCGGGTCTCCTGCACCTTCTCGAAAACGTTCATCGGATCTTCCCTGCTGCTCGGTCTGTCTGCGTCTCTGTCCGTTGCTCTGCCTGTTTCCTCGCCTGCGCCCTGCGTGCGGGGTCCAGGCGCTTGCGTACGCGGCTCAACCGGGACCGCACAGTCCCGACCGGGACGCCGAGCGCCGTCGCCACCTCGTCGTAGGACAGCCCCTGCCACGCGTAGAGAAGGAGCGTCTCCCGATCCCTCGGCGCGAGAGCGGCGATGCGCGCTCTGAGCCCTGCGACCTCGCGCTCCGCGTCGATCCGCGTCATCGCGTCGTCGACGCCGCCCTCGGAAGCGTGCTCCTCACCCAAGACGACAGCCGCGAACGAACGCCAGTGCTTCGCCTCCACCGCGCGGTGCCGGCGGATCAGGCGAGAGGCGATGCCGAGCAGCCACGGGACGGCCGACTCGACGCCCGGGTCGAAGTCCGCGCGACGCCGGAACGCCACGAGGAACGTCTCGCTCAAGACGTCCTCCGCGGCATGCCGGCCGATCCGATACGTCGCGAAGGCGTTGACCACGCGCGCATGTCGATCGAACAGCTGGGCGAAGGCTGAGGGTTGGTCCAGAGACCGTTGGATGATCTCGCTGTCTGTGCTCACGCTGAGTATTGTCTGTGCGCGCAGAATGGGTTCACGTTTTCTTCGACGTCCCGAGATCGAGCCGCATCAACACCCTCGGGAAGCCGCTCAGCACCGACCCGGTCTCGGCCGCCTTGGTGAAGCCCGCGCTCTCGAACAGGCTCCTCGTGCCGACGTACGCCATCGTGAGGTCGACCTTCTCGCCTCGGTTGTCCACCGGGTACCCCTCGATGGCCGGCGCACCGCGCTCGCTGGCGTACGCCACGGCGCCGTCGACGAGCGCGTGCGAGATCCCCTGCCTCCGGTGGCCGGGCCGCACGCGGAAGCACCACAGCGACCAGACGTCGAGGTCGTCGATGTGCGGGATCAGCCGGTTGCGCGCGAAGCTGGTGTCGCGCCGCGGATGCAGGGCCGACCAGCCGACGGGCTCGTCGTCGAGGTAGGCGATGACCCCAGGCGGCGGGTCCTGGGCGCACAGCTCCCGCACCCGTTCGGCGCGCGCCGGACCCTTCAGCGCGACGTTCTCCTTACTGCCGACGCGATAGCTCAGACAGAAGCAGACGTTCGACGTCGGCTTCTTCGGCCCCACCAGCGTCGCGACGTCGTCGAACACGGTCGCCGGACGAACCTCGATGCTCATGCGCCCAGTGTGACGCACGCCGACGACATCGCACGCACGACGGGCGGAGCGACCCGATCAGGCGCGACCGATCAGGCGCGGACTAGTCGGCGCGCAGCACGTCGAGGGCGTGTTGGAAGTCGGCGGGGTACTCGGACTCGAACTGCACCCACTCCCCCGTGGCCGGATGAGTGAAAGCGAGCTGGTGCGCGTGCAGCCATTGGCGTGTGAGCCCCAGACGCGCGGAGAGGGTGGGGTCGGCTCCGTACAGCGGATCGCCCACGCACGGATGCCGGTGGGCGGCCATGTGCACGCGGATCTGATGCGTGCGGCCCGTCTCGAGGTGGACCTCGAGCAGCGAGGCGCCGGGGAACGCCTCGAGCGTCTCGTAGTGAGTGACCGAGGGCTTGCCATCGGGGACCACGGCGAACTTCCAGGAGTGATTCGGATGCCGTCCGATGGGCGCGTCTATCGTCCCGGCGAGCGGATCGGGATGCCCCTGTACGACCGCGTGATAGATCTTCTCGACGGTGCGTTCCTTGAAGGCGCGCTTGAGCGCCGTGTAGGCGGCCTCCGTCTTCGCGACCACCATGAGGCCGCTGGTTCCGACGTCGAGCCGGTGCACGACACCCTGCCGCTCCGGAGCACCGCTGGTCGCCACGCGGAACCCGGCCGCCGCCAACGCGCCGACCACGGTCGGGCCGTCCCAGCCGAGCGACGGATGAGCCGCAACGCCGGTCGGCTTATCGACCACGACGATGTCGTCGTCGTCGTAGACGATTCCGAGCTCCGGAACCGCGATCGGCACGATGCGGGGCTCCTCCTTCGGCTGCCACTCGACCTCGAGCCAGCCTCCGCCGCGGAGGCGGTCCGACTTGTCCAGGGTGATGCCGTCGAGACGCACGCCGCCCGTCGCTGCCACGTCGGCCGCGAACGTGCGGGAGAAACCGAGCATCTTCGCCAGCGCGGCATCGACGCGCACGCCGTCCAGCCCGTCGGGGACGGGAAGGGTCCGGAACTCCACGATCAGCGCCCGTCGGTGGTCGTGGTGCCCGAGGACCGCGGCGTCGGGTCGCCTCCCGAGTCCCCGGACGCGGTCCCCTCGTGCGCGACCGCGTCGGCCACAGCGACGGCCTCAGCCTCTTCCTCGGTCTCGACGACCGGGTGGTCGCGCTCGCGCGACCCGTCGAATCGCAGACCGAACACCACGAGCAGCGCCACCGAGATCATGCCCGTGACGATGAAGATATCGGCGACGTTGAAGATCGCCGGCATCATCCACGGCATCGAGATCATGTCAACCACGTGCCCCATGGGGAAGCCGGGGTCGCGGAAGAGGCGGTCGGTCAGGTTGCCGAGCACGCCGCCCAGGAGCCCGCCCAGCACGACGGCCCAGAGGCGCGAGCGAAGGCCGAAGGCTTTCCACACGATCACGCCGGCGACCACCGCGAGGGCGATCGTGAAGATCCAGGTGACGTCCGAGCCCAGCGAGAATGCGGCACCGGGATTGCGGACGTAGTACAGCTGAAGGAACTCACCGAGCACCGGTACCGGCTCCTGCAGGGGCAGGTTCTCGATGGTGAGGTACTTCACAAACTGATCGGCGGCCAGCACGACCACTGCGAGAATCGCAACGATCGCGCCGGCCGCCGACCGACGAAGAGGACGGCGTCCTGGCAAGAGGACGACCTACAGTCCGATCGCGGAGACCGGGGTCGAGTCCGTCGACGCCGACTTCTCGTCGAGGTCGCGGAGCTGACCCTCGATGTAGCCGCGCAGCTGCGAACGGTAGTCGCGCTCGAAGTTGCGGAGCTCGGTGATGCGGGCTTCGAGCGTGTTGCGCTCGCGCTCGAGACGTGCGGACTCCTCGCGCTGCTTGGCCTCGGCCTCGGTGCGGATGCGGTTGACCTCGCCCTCCGCTTCGGCGATGAGCTGGGCGCGCTTGGCCTCACCCTCGGCGACGTGCTCGTCGTGCAGACGCTGCGCGAGCTCGATGATGCCGGCGGTGGCGGTCGCAGAGCCCGACGGAGCAGGCTCGGCGGGCGTCTCGACGGGGGCCGGAGCGGCGGGTGCCTCGGCAGCAGGAGCGGGAGCGGCGGCGGGGGCGGCGCCCGACTCGTATGCCGCGAGCTTCGCCTTCAGCTCGGCGTTCTCCTCGAGGGCCTTACGCCACTCGATGACGATCTCGTCGAGGAAGTCGTCGACCTCGTCCGGGTCGAAGCCGTCCTTGAAGCGGACGTGCTGGAACTGCTTGGTGACGACGTCATCCGGGGTAAGTGCCATGGTGGCTCCTTCGATGAGTTCGGTTGCCAGTTTCGAGAATGGCGCGGTCGTGATGTGGCGCGAACCCGGGGCGCGCACCTGGGAGCCAAGCATAGTCCCCGAGTCTGTCCGCCGCGATGCCGCGACACTCGACCCAGGGCAACTCGGCCGGTGTCAGCGGAAGATGCCCACGATGTTCATGAGGATCAGCACGATCAGGATCGTCAGGGAGAATCCGAAGTCCAGCGACAGCGAGCCGATGCGCAGCGGAGGGATGATCCGCCGGAAGAACCGGATGGGCGGATCGGTGATCGTGTAGACGATCTCTGCGGCCACGAGCCCGGCGCCCTTGGGGCGCCACTCGCGGTTGAACATCGGGATGTAGTCGAGGATCAACCGTGCGAAGAGCACCAGGAGGTACAGCAGCAGCGCCGTGTGGACGATGCTCGCGAAGACGGAGACGAGCCCCACGGGTTACGACTGGTCGAAGCCCGCGGACTCTGCGTCCGCGTGCGCGATGCCCCCGTGACCAGAGACGTTGATGTTCTCCGGCGAGAGGAGGAACACCTTCGAGGTCACGCGCTCGATGCGGCCGTACAGGCCCAGGGAGAGACCGGAGGCGAAGTCGATCAGACGGCGGGCATCCGCATCGCTCATCTGCGAGAGGTTGATGATGACCGGCACGCCCTCGCGGAAGCTCTCGGCGATGAGCTGCGCATCGCGGTACTGCTTGGGGTGCACGGTGAGGATCTCGTTCACTGCCCCTCCTGCGGGCTGTCGCACCGCGACGGGACGACGCAGCGGGGTGATCGGGGCGGGGGCGGGCTCGTCGCGCTCGCGGTCACGCTCTCGGTGGGCACGGGCCGGAGCCTGCTGCTCCTCCTCGTAGACCTCTTCCTCGTCGGCGAGGCCGAGATACACCATGGTCTTCTTCAGCGGGTTACCCATCGTGTCCTCCGGTTCGAACGTGTCGGGCTGGTCTGGTTAGAGGTTAACCCCGGTCGGGGCGGGGTCCTGTGATTGCGGAGCCGATCCGAAGGTGTGTCGCACCTGCGGAGATCGCCTCGACGAAGTCGCCGGTCATCCCGGCGGAGATCCACGTCGCCGCGGGGTCGACCGTGCGGACGTCGTCGGATATCTCGCGCAACCGCGCGAAAGCCGGGGCGGGGTCCTCGTCGAGCGGCGCGACGGCCATCACCCCGCGCAGCCGCAGGGTGGGCAGCGTGAGCACGTGCTCGGCCAGCGCGCGCGCCGCATCGGGCGCGATTCCTCCACGCCCGGGGTCGTCGGTGAGATTCACCTGCACCAGGACGTCGAGGATGCTGTCGTCCTCCGCCGCCCTGTGCAGAGCGTCGGCTAGGCGCTCGCGATCGACAGAGTGCACGGCATCCGCGCTCCGTCTGATCGCGGCCGCCTTGTTCGTCTGCGCCTGTCCGATGAAATGCCACCGCACGTCGAGGCCGTCGAGCTCAGCGGTCTTCGCGGAGAGCTCCTGCTGTCGGTTCTCTCCCACGTCGGTGACACCGAGAGCCGTCAGCTCCCGCACGAGCGATGCGGGGTGGAACTTCGTGACGACGATCCGCGTGATCTCCTGCGGGTCGCGCCCGGCCAGGCGCGCGGCGTCGGCGATCCGCTCATCGATCGCCGACAGCCGTGCGGCCAGGTCGGTCACTTCAGGAATTCGGGGATGTCGATGTCGTCGTCGGCGAACGCCGGCTCGATGCTCGTGGCCGTGACGCGCTGCGGAGCGGGCTCGTTCTTCTCAGCCTGCTCGGATGCCGCCGGCGTGCTCTCCTCGTCGTTCGAGAGCGTGACCTCGGGCAACGTGCCGGCCGCGGCGGGGCGAGTGACCACCATCGGGTCGAGGCGCAGCGAGGGCTCGCCACCGTCGAATCCGGCCGCGATCACCGTGACGCGCACCTCGTCGCCGAGGGTGTCGTCGATGACCGTGCCGAAGATGATGTTCGCCTCAGGGTGCGCGGCCTCCTTGACGAGGTCGGCGGCGTCGTGGATCTCGAAGATGCCGAGGTTCGACCCACCCTGGATCGACAGCAGCACACCGTGCGCTCCCTCGATGCTCGCCTCGAGCAGCGGGGACTCGACCGCGAGCTCTGCTGCCTTGATCGCTCGGTCGGCGCCGCGTGCGGATCCGATGCCCATGAGCGCGGAACCCGCACCCTGCATGACGGACTTCACGTCGGCGAAGTCGAGGTTGATGAGACCGGGGGTGGTGATGAGGTCGGTGATGCCCTGCACACCGGCAAGGAGCACCTGGTCGGCCGTGGCGAACGCCTCGATCATCGAGATGCCGCGGTCGCTGATCTCCAGCAGTCGGTCGTTCGGCACCACGATGAGGGTGTCGACCTCTTCCTTGAGCTTGGAGACGCCGGCCTCGGCCTGGCTCTGGCGACGACGACCTTCGAAGGAGAACGGCTTGGTGACGACACCGATGGTCAGCGCGCCGATCGACTTCGCGATACGGGCGACCACGGGGGCGCCGCCGGTTCCGGTGCCGCCTCCCTCGCCAGCGGTGACGAAGACCATGTCGGCACCGGTCAGCGCCTGCTCGATCTCCTCGGCGTGGTCTTCGGCGGCGCGGCGGCCGACCTCGGGGTCGGCGCCGGCGCCGAGTCCGCGCGTGAGCTCGCGGCCCACGTCGAGCTTGACGTCCGCGTCGCTCATGAGGAGCGCCTGAGCGTCGGTGTTCACGGCGATGAACTCGACTCCGCGGAGACCGAGTTCGATCATGCGGTTGACGGCGTTGACGCCGCCACCGCCGACGCCGACGACCTTGATCACGGCGAGGTAGTTCTGGTTCTGGCTCATGGCCGGCCTCCGAATAATCGAGCCTGTCTGATGGAGAGCCACCTCGCCGGGGCGAACCTTAAACCTCAACTAGAGGTGTAAAGTATTTCCCGGCAATGGTTTCTCTTGTTCGAAGGTAAGCGCCGCGTGGTCGCGCGCACGCAACGACACGGGCGTGTCGTGTGTTTGCCGCGCGAACTCAGCCGATGACGACCGCGTGCGGCGAGGTGACGTCGATCGACGACGCCCCGGGGACCGCGAGAAGCGCCTTCGCCAGGGCCTCGCTCTTCAGCGGTGACTCCTCGGAGTTGCCCCAGACGACCGTGAGCCCGGTGCTGAGCGTCAACGTGACGTCGTCGGGCGTCGTCGCCGTGACGTTGGTGAGTGCCGCGCGCAGATCCGTCGGGACCGAGCGCACCACGAGTCCTGCCGTCTCGAACGCCGCGGAGTCCGTGCCTCCGGTGATGTTGAGGATCGGCTGACCCGCCGGCTGGTCGGAGGTCGTCGACAGCGCGACGCCCGCGGCATCCACCAGGGTGTAGCCCGCGTCGGACCGGATCACTCCGACGGGAGTGCGCTCGACGATGCGCACCGTGAGGTCGTGCGGCGGTTTCGCCTCGAGCGCGTAGGTCTCGATGAGCGGGAAGGCGAGCAGCGATGCCTTGACCTCGCTCGAATCCACGAGCGCCAGCGGGGTTCCCAGCTGGTCCGCGAGCGCGGCCTCGAGCGTGGCCGGGTCGAGAGTCGTCGCGCCGACCACCGTGATCCTCTCGACGGCGAACAGCGGGCTGTACGCCGCGGCGACGCTCCCGCCCACGAGGAGGACAGCGGCTCCGATCGCGCTCAGCCAGACGATCCTGCGGCGACGGGACCGCTGTGTGAACCGCCGGATCTCCGCACGGAGCGCCTTCCGCCGCGCTCGCGCGGCACGCCAGACGTCGCGCGCGGACATCTCCTGATCATCGTCGACGACCTCCGTCCGGGAGAGCTCCGAGATCGCCCCCGGTGCCGCTCCGCCTCGTCCGACACCGTCCTGTCCGGCCGCGGTGTCCCGGCGGCGACGCGCGGACGCGTTCTCCACGGACTCGCCGGCAGGCGTCGGGAGCGGGGGCGGGCGGCGCATGAGCTACGCCTCGGTGGACCGCAGCGACTCGAACACCTGCGGGATGATCTGGTAGACGTTGCCGCACCCCAGCGTGATCACGTAATCGCCCTCTCGAGCGACGGATGCCGTGTAGTCGGCGGCCTGCTGCCAGTCGGCGACGTAGTGGACATGGGACGGGTCGCGGAACGCCCCGCTCACCAGCTCGCCGGTGACCCCGGGGACCGGGTCCTCCCTGGCGCCGTACACGTCGAGCATGACCGTGTGGTCGGCGTACGTCTCGAGCACATCGGCGAACTCGCGGAACATGTGCTGCGTGCGCGAGTAGGTATGCGGCTGCTGGATCGCGATGATGCGACCGTCACCGGAGATCGACCGCATCGCCTCGAGCGCCGCGCGCACCTCGGTGGGGTGGTGGGAGTAGTCGTCGAAGACCGCGACCCCCCGCTCCACGCCGTGCTTCTCGAGGCGACGAACGGTGCCGGCGAAACCCTCGACGGCTCGCGCCGACTCCTCGAGGCCGAATCCCAGGGCACGGAGCACGGCGACGGCACCCGCCGCGTTCACGGCGTTGTGCACGCCAGGCACGGCCAGCTGCAGGCGGACGCTCTCGTCGCCGTGGGTGAGGGTCGCGGCCACCGGGCCCGCGGCGACGATGTCGGTGATGCGGAGATCGGAAGCCTCGGCCTGGCCGAAGGTCACGACGTTCGGGTGCGAGAGACCCGCACCCACGCGCAGCGCGCCCGCATCGTCGCTCGAGATGACGACGGCCTCGGTCGCCGCGTCCGCGAAGCGCACGAACGCGTCGTGGAACGCCTCGTCCGATCCGTAGTGGTCGAGGTGGTCGGGGTCGACGTTCGTGATGAGGGCGACGGCGGTGTCGTACAGCAGGAACGTGCCGTCGGACTCGTCGGCCTCGATCACGAACAGCTCGCCCGACCCCGAGGCGCTCGAGACGCCGAGCTGCTCGATCACGCCGCCGTTCACGAAGTTCGGATCGGCGCCCAGCGCCTGGAGCGCCGTCACGATCATGCCGGTCGACGTCGTCTTGCCGTGGGCGCCCGCGACCGACACGAGACGACGGGAGCCGATCAGCCAGTGCAGCGCCTGAGAGCGGTGGATGACGTGCAGACCGCGCTCCTTCGCCGTGACGAACTCCGGGTTCTCCGGCCAGATCGCTCCGGTGTGCACGACCGTGTCGGCGTCGCCCAGATGTGCGGCGTCGTGCCCGACGTGGACGGTCGCGCCGGCCGCGGCCAGGGCGCGCAGGTTGTCGCTGTCGGCCCGATCGCTTCCGGAGACGCGGATGCCCGCATCGAGGAACATGCGCGCGAGGCCGCTCATACCGGATCCGCCGATGCCGATGAAGTGCGCGGAGGAGATCGACTCGGGGATCGGGAGGGAGAGGTCAGGTCTGATCATGTCGGGTTCAGTCTACTTTTCGGGTCGGACGGAGCGGCGCAGGGCGACGCCGGTCACACGGAGGCGATGGCGCGGTCGACGAGCGCGATGAGGTTCTCCGTGCCGCTCCGGGTCCCGACTTCCGACGCGGCCGCCGACATGGCGGCGAGGCGGTCGGGATCACCCAGGAGGGGGACGACGATCCGTCGCACGGCGTCTCCGTCGAACGTCGCGTCATCGAGGAGCTTCGCGGCGCCGGCGGCGACCGCGGTGGCGGCGTTGAGTCGCTGCTCCCCGTTGCCGACCGAATACGGCACGTACAGCGCCGGGATGCCGAGGGCGCTGATCTCGCTGACGGTGGCCGCCCCCGAGCGCGACACGATGAGATCCGCCACGGCGAACGCGAGGTCCATGCGGTCGACGTACCGCACGAGCGCGTAGCCGGGGACGCCGGGATCGGCGAGGTCGCTGCGCTCGCCCGTGACGTGCAGCAGCTGCCACCCCGCGGCGAGCACATCGCCCCAGGAGTCTGCGAGAGCGTCGTTGAGGCGCTGGGCGCCGAGCGATCCGCCGAAGACGAGCAGCACGGGCCGCGCGGCATCCAGGCCGAAGTGCGCGGCCGCCTCGTCGCGCGCCGCCGCGCGATCGAGCTCGATGACCTCCCTGCGCAACGGCATCCCGACCACCTCGCCGCCGCGCAGCGGGGTGCCGGCGAAGGCGAGACCCGTGGCGGCGGCGCGACGCGCGCCGAGGACGTTCGCGAGGCCGGGCCGCGCGTTCGCCTCGTGCACGACGAACGGGATCCGCTCGCGACGCGCGGCGACGTAGGCGGGGGCCGAGGCGTAGCCGCCGAACCCGACGACCACATCGACGCCGTGTGCGCGGATGTGGTCGCGCACCTGGGCGACCGCTCGACGGAACCGCAGCGGGAACCGCGCCGCCTGCGCGTCGGGACGCCGCGGGAACGGCACCTTGTCGACCACGAGGAGCTCGTAGCCGCGCGCGGGCACCAGGCGGGACTCCAGTCCCTCCGCCGTGCCGAGCACCAGAACCGCCGCGTCCGCGTCGCGGGACCGCAGTCCGTCGGCGACGGCGAGCAGAGGGTTGACGTGACCGGCGGTTCCCCCGCCGGCGAGAAGGTACGTGGTCACCGTGAGACCCTACCCCGCCGGACCGAGGGACCCCGCCCAGGCGACGGCGCCCGCCCCGGCGAGGCTGTGCGCTCAGCAGCGCGCGCCTCGGCGGCGGGGACCGTCCTGGCGAAGGCGAGCAGCACTCCGCAGGCGATCAGCACGGCGAGCAGCGCCGTGCCGCCCTGCGACATGAAGGGCAGCGGCACGCCCATGACCGGGAAGACTCCGATCACGACGCCGATGTTCAGGACGGCCTGACCGGTGATCCATACCGTGACGCCGCCGGCGGCGATGCGGATGAACGGGTCGGAGGTCTTGCGGATGATGTGGAAGGCGCCGACGGTGAACAGCGTGAAGAGCGCGAGCACGACGACGCAGCCGATGAGTCCGAGCTCCTCCCCCACGATCGCGAAGATGAAGTCGTTGCCCGCCGCGGGCAGCCAGCCGTACTTCTCCTGCGAGTTGCCGAGGCCGACGCCGAAGACGCCGCCGGAGGCCATGCCCCAGATCCCGTGGATGGACTGGTAGCAGTCGCCGGTGTAGGCGGACATGTCCGAGCACGTCGCGGTGATGCGCCGCATCCGGTCAGGACTGGTCACGGCCAGGGCGATCACGGAGGCGATGCCGAGCAGCACCGGCAGGATGAAGAGCCGCAGCTTCACCCCCGAGAAGAAGAGGCAGCCGAGGAGGACGAGGACGAGCACCATGGCGGTACCGAGGTCCTTGCCCGCGAGCACGGTCCCGATCGCGAGCGCGCCGACGGGCACGACGGGGATGAAGACCTGGTGCCAGGTGCCGAGCATCGTCTGCTTGCGCATGAGCACGTAGCCGATCCACAGCGCGAGCGCGAGCTTGAGGAACTCCGACGGCTGCAGGGTGAACCCGGCGATCTTGATCCAGTTGCGGTTTCCGCCGTCCTCGATGCCGAGGGGTGTGAAGACCAGCAGCTGCAGCGCGATCGCCCCGAACAGCGCCGGCCAGGCCATGCGCTTCAGGAAGCGGACGGGCATCCGCGAGATGAGGAACATGAGCGGCACGCCGAGCACGGCGAACACACCCTGGCGCAGAGCCCCGTCCATCGGGTTCTCGCCCCGGGAGACGGCGGTGGCGCTCGTCGCCGACAGCACCATCACGAGCCCGAAGATCGTCAGCAGCAGCGCCGCGGAGGCGATCATGAGGAACTCGGTCGAGAGCGGCGTGAAGCGGCGCCCGAGCGAGACGCGTGCGGCGAGACCTCCCGAGGACCCGGACTCAGAGCGCGGGGGGCGTGCGACCTGTGTCATCGGCGCTCCCCCGGTCGATCCAGTCCTGCACCGCTTCGGCGAAGCGGCGGCCGCGATCCGCGTAGCTCGTGAACTGATCGAAGGATGCCGCGGCGGGGGCCAGCAGCACCGTGCCCTCGCCGTCGACGATCCCCGCAGCGATCTCCACGACGCGGTTCATGACCTCACCAGTCTCGCCAGCATCGACCTCGAACACGGGCACCGCCGGCGCGTGTCGCTCGAATGCCGTCACGACCTCGGAGCGCTCGACGCCGATGACGACGGCCGCGCGGGCCGTCGAGCCTGCGGAGGCGATGAGGTCGGCGATGTCGACGCCCTTCAGGTCTCCCCCGACGACCCACACCGCGCCGGGGTACGCGCGCAGCGACGACGCCGCGGCGTGCGGGTTCGTCGCCTTCGAGTCGTCGACCCAGGTGATGCCGGCGTGGCGGGCGACGACCTGGATGCGGTGAGCGTCGAGACGGAAGCCTCGGAGAGCGTCGTGGATCGCCTCGGGGGCGACGTCGAGAGACCGTGCGAGCGCACTCGCCGCGAGGATGTTCTGCACGATGTGCGGGGCGCTGAGCCCGGCGGCCTCGAGATCCGCGACGGTCGTGAGCTCGAGCGCGCTGCGTGCGCGATCGTCGAGGAACGCGCGATCGACGAGGAGTCCCTCGACGACACCGAGGTCGCTGGGTCCCGGGATGCCGAGGTCGAAGCCGATCGCGCGCGCACCCTCGACCACCTCGGCGTCCTCCACCATCAGACGGGTCGCCTCATCGGCCTTGTTGTAGACGCAGGCGACGCGGGTGTTGCGGTAGACGAGCGCCTTCGCGTCGCGGTAGGCGCGGGCGCTGCCGTGCCAGACGAGGTGATCGTCGGCGAGGTTCAGGCAGACGGAGGAATGGGGGTACAGCTCGCCCTCGGGCTCTGCGAGGCCGAGGTACCAGAGCTGATGGCTCGACAGCTCGACGACCAGCACGTCGAAGCCGGAGGGGTCGCGCACGGCATCCAGCACCGGCACGCCGATGTTGCCGCACGGAGCCGCGCGCAGACCGCCCTCGACGAGCAGGCTCGCGGTGAGCTGAGTCGTGGTGGTCTTGCCGTTCGTGCCCGTGATGAGCACCCAGTCGGCCGGGGTTCCGTCGGCGCGCACGACCTTGTCACGCACCCGCCAGGCCAGCTCGACGTCGCCCCAGAGGGCGATGCCCGATTCCTGCACCCAGCGGATGACGGGGTGCGACGGCGAGAACCCGGGTGACGCGATCACGACCTGCGCGTCGAAATCAACGAGAGCCTGCGGCACATCGCTCAGGGGCCCGAGCTCGAGGCGCGCCCCGACGACCGGAACGAGCTTCGCGTACTCCTCGTCGGCCGATTCGCTGAGCACGAGCACCTCGGCGCCGAGCTCTGTGAGGGTGTCGGCGACCGAGAACCCTGTCATCGACAGACCGAGAACGGCGACGCGGAGGCCGGCCCAGTCGGCATTCCAGCTGGTGAGCGACGCGAGCCGGGACTCAACCGACACGGGTCAGCCATTCCACGTAGAAGAGCCCGACCGCGGAGACGGCGAGGAGTCCGGCGATGATCCACATCCGCACCACGATCGTCACCTCGGACCACCCGCGCATCTCGAGATGGTGGTGGAACGGGCTCATGAGGAACAGCCGCTTGCCGCGGGTGATCTTGAAGTAGGCGCGCTGCAGGATGACGGAGCCCGAGGCGAGCACGAACACGCCAGCGATGACGAGCAGCAGCAGCTCTGTGCGCGTGAGGATCGCCATGGCGGTGATGACGCCGCCGATGGCCATCGAGCCCACGTCGCCCATGAAGACCTTGGCCTTGGGCGCGTTCCACCACAGGAAGCCGATGAGACTGGCGGCGAAGGATGCGGCGACGATGGCGAGACTGAACGGGTCGCGCACCTCGTAGCATCCGCCGATCGCCGCCTTCTCGACGCCTTCGCCGACGCACGACTGCTTGAACTGCCAGAAGGCGATGAGGCTGTAGGCGCCGACGACGATCACGCCGGCGCCGGCGGCGAGCCCGTCGAGTCCGTCGGTGAGGTTCACGCTGTTCGAGGTCGCGACGCCGATCACCGAGATCCACAGCAGATACAGCACCCAGCCGACGACGACCGTGAACGCGAACAGGTTCAGCCACGGGATGTCGCGGAACAGGGAGATCGATCCCGACGCGGGCGTCTGGTCGAACTTGTTCGGGAAGTTCAGAGCGACGATGCCGAACGGGATCATCACGATCAGCTGCCCGATGATCTTGCGCCATCCGGACAGGCCGAGACTGCGCTGGCTGCGCACCTTCATGTAGTCGTCGATGAAGCCGACGGCTCCGAAGCCCACCATGAGCCAGATCACGAGGATCGCCGACAGGGCCGGTGTTCCTCCGCCGACGAGGACGCCGGTGAAGTAGCCCACCATCGTGCCTGCGATGAAGATGACACCGCCCATTGTCGGGGTGCCGCGCTTGGCCTCGTGGCTCGGATTCTCGAGCGCCTCGGGGGTGCGGATGACCTGACCCCATCCCCACTTGCGGAAGAGCCGGAGGAAGACGGGAGTCAGGAAGAGTGTGAAGGCGAGCGAGATGGCCGCCGCCATGATGAGTGACCTCACGAGAACAATTCTCCCAGACGATCACCGAGATGCCGGAGGCCGACCGAGTTGGAGGACTTCACGAGCACGCGGTCGCCGTCGCGGAGCTCCTCACGCAGATACTCGAAAGCCGCGTCCTGGTCGGGGAAGAAGACGGCCTCGCTGTCCCACGACCCCTCGCCGATCGCGGAGATGTAGAGGCGGCGCGCCTCGGGTCCGACGACCACGATGCGCTGGATGTTGAGACGCACGGCGAGCAGGCCGATGCGGTCGTGCTCCTCCCCCGCGGTCTCGCCCAGCTCGCTCATGGCGCCGAGGACGGCGACCGTGCGCTCTCCGGGGCCGGTGATCTGCGCGAGCGTGCGCAGTGCGGCCGCCATGGAGTCGGGACTCGCGTTGTAGGCGTCGTTGATGATGCGGACACGGTCGTTCCCGAGGGGCTGCATGCGCCAGCGCTCCGCGATCTCCACGGTCTCGAGACGCGCGACGGCATCCGCCGTCGAGACCCCGAGCACACCGGCGGCGGCGATGGCTGCGAGGGCGTTGTTGATGTGATGCGCCCCGAGCACGCGGAGGTGCAGCGGCACCCGCGCCCCGGCGGCCTCGATCGTGCACGACGTGCCGGATGCCGTCACCTCGAGCCCCTCGGCCCGCACCTGCGCCGCGGTGCCCTGGCCGAATCCGACGACGCTCATGCCGCGGGACTCGGCGAGCTCGCGCATCGCCGCGACACGCGGATCGTCGATGTTCAGCACGGCTGTGCCGGTGGGGGCCGCAGCCGCGACGAGTTCGGACTTCGCCTTCGCCGTGGCCTCGATGCCGCCGAAGCCGCCGGCGTGCGCCAGGCCGACCATGAGCACGACGACCACATCCGGCTCCACCAGCCCAGCCAGACGGGCGATGCTGCCGGGGGCGTCCGCTCCGAACTCGCTGACGAGGAAGCGCGTGTCGTACGTGACGCGCAGCATGGTGACCGGGGCGCCGACCTCGTTGTTGTACGAGTTGATGGGAGCCACGGTTGCCCCCTCATCAGACAGGATCCGGGCGAGGAAGTTCTTGGTCGTCGTCTTGCCGTTCGAACCGGTGATGCCGACGATCGTGAGCGAACCGGCGGCGCGGACGCGCGCCACGACCTCTCTCGCGAGGTCGGCCAGCGCCCGCACGGCGTCCGCGACGACGATCTGGCTGATCGCCTCGTCGACCGGGCGCTCGACGATCGCAAGCGCGGCGCCGGACGCGAGAGCCGCTCCGACGAAGTTGTGCCCGTCGGTCGCCGCGCCGGGCTTCGCGACGAAGATCGAGCCGGGCTCCATGGTGCGGGAGTCGGTGTCGACGACGCCATCCACCAGGGTCTCGGCCGTGGCGTCTCCGGCGAGCCGCAGATCACCCCCCAGGACGGCGGCGATCTCAGCAAGCGACAGGGCGATCATGACATCTCCAGGCGCGAGGCGCGCCGATCATTCGAACTTGGGAAGCAGTGCGTCCATCGGGGTGGAGGACGGCATCACGCGGTACGTCTTCATGGTCTGCGTCATCGCCTTCTGGAAAGCCGACGCGGTCGCCGCGGATGATGTAACTCTAGTCGGCTCGTCGAGAGTCACCACGACGACGTACTGCGGGTCGTCGACGGGCGCGAAGCCGACCATGCTGGTGTAGTACACGCCCTGCTTGTAGCCGCCGTTGCCGTCCGGGATCTGCGCGGTACCGGTCTTGCTGGTCACGCGGTAGCCGGGAACCTGGATGCGCTCTGCGTTCCCGCCCTGCACCGCGACGTTCTCGAGCATCCGGGTGAGATCGGCCGCCGTCTGCGGCTGGATGATCTGCTCACGGCTCGGGGCGTCGGGGGTGACGACCGTGCCGTCCGGTGCCGTGCACGACTCGACCAGCGAGAGGCCGATCTTCTCGCCGCCGTTCGCGATCGCCTGGTAGGCACCGGCGAGCTGCGGGGCGGTCACCGTGAAGTACTGTCCGAAGGTGGTCGTGTACAGCGACTGGTTGTCCCACTGGTCCGTGGGGTGCAGGAGGCCGGACGACTCGTCGGGGAAGCCGACGGTCGTCTCGCCGACGCCGAAGCGCTGCAGGTAGTCGTGGCGCACCTCAGGGCTCACCATGGTGCCGAACTTCGACAGCGCGACGTTCGACGAGTCGATGAGCGCGCCGGCGAGCGTGTACTGGAACGTCGGGTGCACGAACGCGTCGTTGATGACGGCGCCGTTCGGGAACTTCTCCTTCGAGGACGCCGACACCGTCGGGCTCGTCATCGTGACGCCCCCGTTCTCCATGACGGCTGCCGCGGTCACGGCCTTGAACGTCGACCCCGGCTCGAACGGGTAGGTGAAGAGCTTGCTGCCCCAGGTGTCCGAGCTGGAGGCGTTGAGATCATTGGGGTCCATGGTCGGCCACTCGGCGGCGGCGCGGATCTTGCCCGTCGCGACCTCGACCACCGTGACCGTGCCGCCCTTGGCGCCCTGCGCCTGCGCCTCCTCCGCGATCATCTGCTGCATGTACCACTGCAAATCGCTGTTGATCGTCAGCTGCACGGTGCCGCCGTCCACGGCATCCGTCCGACTCTCGCTCCCCGGGATGATGACCCCGTCCTTGCCGGTGCGGTAGCTCTCCTCGCCGTTCGTCGGCGCGAGGCACCTGTCGTCCATCTTCTCGACGCCGGCCTGCGCAGAGCCGGTGCCGTCGAGGAAGCCGACGACGTTGCCGGCGACCGCGCCGTTCGGGTACACCCGGGTCTCGCGCTCCTCGAAGTGCAGGTACTTCACGCCGTCCGCCTTGAGCTCCTTGAGCTGGATGTACTGCTCGGCGTTGAGACCCGTTTTCACCTGGTACCACTGCGACTCGGGGTCCGCGGCGTGCTGCGCCTCGACTCCCGTGCGGAGAGCCTCGGCGTCCACGCCCGTGATCTCGGCGATCCGCTGTGCGGCTTCCGCCCACGGGATCTTCGGCGGGTTCTTCTCATCGGTCTCGAGCAGGTTCATGACCTTGGGGTCGACGTTGGCGTCGTACACGGCCACGCTCTCGGCCAGCACATTGCCGTCCGAGTCCACGATCGATCCGCGGTCGCCGTAGATCGTGGTGCCGTGCGAGATGAACTCGAGCGACTGCGACACGTGCTCGTCGGCGCGGACGATCTGGATGTCGACGAGGCGCACGATGAAGGCGGCGAGGATCGAGAGGATCACGGCCAGCGCGACGACCGTGCGTCGCCGCGGCGTCCGGGTGGCTCGTGTCGTCATGGACTCTCTCCGTCAGATCGTGGTGGTGGGTTCAGCGCGTCGTGGGGCTCGGAAGGCCGTCTGTGATCGCGGGTGGCAGTTCCTGCTGCGTCTGTCCGGCCGCGGGGTCGCCTGCTTCCTCCGTCGTCGTCTCGGCGACCGGAGCCTGAAGCAGCGCGTTCCCGACTGCACCTGCGCCGTTCGGGTCGATCGTCGACATGCCGCCCGCGCCCGTCCCCTGACCGAAGATGGCGCCGTCACTGAGACGGAGGTACGACGGGGTGCCTGCGACCACCATCCCGAGAGATGCCGCACCCGTCGCCAACGCCTGCGGGGAGCTGAGGCCCGTCAGGTCCTCCTTCAGCGCGTCGGTGCGGAGGTCGAGGTCGTGCTGCTGCGAGGTGAGGCTGGCGAGCAGGAAGGAGTCCTGCGTGATGGCCAGCGACAGTCCGATCTGCGCCGCGCCGATCGCCATGGCACCGGCGAGAGCGACCAGTGCGTACGCCAGCTTGGGCTTGCGGCGGGGCGGTGTTCCGGTGACCGGCTGCAGCTGTCGACGA
The DNA here is from genome assembly GCF_002362255.1 of Microbacterium sp. SZ1. GTDB lineage: Bacteria > Actinomycetota > Actinomycetes > Actinomycetales > Microbacteriaceae > Microbacterium. Next base: position 366,340 of record NZ_LPVV01000038.1, read on the forward strand.
GGCGCGCGGGTCGGCGCCTCCCTCTCGTCGTTCCTGGGGGCTCGGGCTGCTGCGGTGAGACTCATGCGTCACGCACCTTCTCCGCGGCCCGGAGGCGTACGGGGATCGCGCGGGGATTGCGTGCCCGCTCGTCGTCATCGGCCAGTTCCGCTCCGCGGGTGATGATGCGGAAGCGGGGTGCGTGTTCGGGCAGCTCGACAGGGAGGCCCTTCGGCGCGGTGGATGCGGCGCCCGCCGCGAAAGCCTGCTTCACGAGTCGGTCTTCGAGCGACTGATACGACATCACGACGATCCGACCTCCCACCGCGAGGGAGTCCATGGCGGAGGGGATCGCGTCTGCGAGCACGCTGAGCTCGGTGTTGACCTCGATCCGCAGTGCCTGGAAGACGCGCTTCGCGGGGTGGCCGGCCCGCTGCGCCGCTGCGGGGGTCGCCGCGATGAGGATCTCGACCAGCTCTCCCGATCGGGTGATGGGCTTCTGCTGACGCGCCTCGATGATGAACCGGGCGTAGCGGCCGGCGAGCTTCTCCTCGCCGTAGCGCTCGAAGATCCGGCGCAGATTTCCCTCGCTGTACGTGGCGATGACCTCGGCGGCGGTCACGCCCCTGGTCTGGTCCATCCGCATGTCGAGCGGCGCATCCTTCGAGTACGCGAATCCGCGATCCGCCTCATCGAGCTGCAGGGACGAGACGCCGAGGTCGAAGAGGATGCCGGACGCTCCCTGCGCGTGGAGTCCGATCTCGTCGTACACGGTGTGGACGAGCGTGATGCGATCGCGGAAGCGCGCCAGGCGCTCGCCCGCGATGCGGAGCGCGTCGGTGTCGCGGTCGAGGCCGACGAGCCGAATGTTCGGGAACCGCTCCAGGAGCGCCTCGGAGTGGCCGCCCATACCGAGCGTGGCATCGACCAGGATGGCCCCGTCGCGCTGAAGGGCGGGGGCGAGCAGCTCGATGCAGCGCTCGAGCAGAACCGGGGTGTGGATGTCGCGGAGGTTCATGATCTCTCTCGGGTGACCTCTGTCTCGGTGACCAGGGCCCTGATCCCCCTCCGCTTCTCGACCCGGCACCGGGGAAGTGTGTCGGGGCGGGAGCGGCGGGGCATCACAGCCGTGGTCAGAACAGTCCCGGAATCACCTCCTGCTCCAGGTCGGCGTAGGACTCCTCGCCGGCGGCGAGGTAGGCGTTCCAGCTCTCGGCATCCCAGATCTCGGCGTGGGCGCCGACTCCGGTGACGATGAGCTCCTTCTGCAGGCCCGCGTACTGGCGGAGGTGCGCGGGGATGGTGATGCGGTTCTGGCTGTCGGGCATCTCCGCACTGGCTCCGGAGAGGAACAGGCGCATGAAGTCGCGCGCCTGCTTGTTCGCGAGCGGCGCCTGACGGATCCGCTCGTGCATCGCCTCGAACTCGGCCGTGCTGAAGACGTAGAGACAGCGCTCCTGGCCACGGGTGACGACGATGCCGCCACCGAGGTCTTCGCGGAACTTCGCGGGGAGGATGACCCGCCCTTTGTCGTCCAGCTTCGGAGAGTGCGTACCCAGCAGCATCGGCCATCACCCCCTCTTCGTCCGGCCAACTTCGAGGTGCGCCCCACTTTACTCCACTTTCCTCCACAAACCTATGGCGAATTCGACGATGACGGCCCCCAAGCGCACGGGAGTGCACAGTCGCGGCCGCCACACCGCGGAATTACGCGGGGCAACCGAAGTGGAGCGCGGTGGAGGAAAAGTGGAGGGAGCGCTTCATCCTCGTCCGGAGACGACGAAGGCCCGGATGCTCAGAGCATCCGGGCCTTCGAGAAGGAGAAGAGGTCAGCGGCCGTCTTGACGGCGATCCCAACGATCGTTCATGCGGTCCATGAAGGAGGCCGATCCGCGCGCCTTCCGGGGGGCGCGCTCGGTCGGCGTCGAGGAGGCGGAGCGTCGAACCGGGGTCACGGCGAGCATCACGCCGCCGAGCATGGCGGCGAAGCCGACGACTCCGACCACGACACCCCACACGTCGCCGAGGACGACACCCACGATCAACCCGCCGACTCCGGCGAGGAGCAGAAGCGCTCCGTACACGAGATTGCGATAGCTGAGTGCTCGGTCGCCTGACGGCGCACTCACGACATCGGCGTCGTTGTGGAGGAGATGGCGCTCCATCTCGTCGAGCAGACGCTGCTCCTGTTCGGAGAGTGGCATTTCGTCCCCCTCGGGTATGGTCTCCTCATTCTACGCGCGGTATGAGGCCGCGGGCTAGTGAACGGGCCTCTCATTGGCTTTACGTATGCTGGGAGTCGTGCCGACCCCTTCCCCCGTGCCCGATGCGGTGGCCGCCCGCCTGCAGATGTTCATGGACAGGATGCGTGCGGAGGCGATCACCTATGGACCGGATGCCGCAGCCCTCGTCGAATCCGGCGCCGAGACCCTCGTCGGCGGGAAGCGGCTGCGCGCGCGCTTCTGCCACGCGGGATGGCGGGCCGTGGCTCGTCACCGCGACCGCGGGGCGGTCGAACGCGATCCGCTCTGGGACGTCTGCGCCGCGCTGGAGATCTTCCAATCCGCCGCACTCGTGCACGACGACATCATCGACAACTCCGACACGCGTCGCGGACGCCCGGCCGCGCATCGTGCGCTCGAGGCGTCGCACCGCGAAGCCCGATGGACCGGCGACGCCGCGGCGTTCGGCCGCTCGTCCGCTATCCTGCTCGGCGATCTGCTCGTCGCGTGGAGCGACGACCTCTTCGAGGAGGCCGTCGACTCCCTCCCGCATGCCGCGACCGTCCGCCGAGAGTACGCGCGCATGCGGCGCGACGTCACGGTCGGTCAGTTCCTCGACATCGCCGAGGAGTCCGCATGGAGTGTGAATGCCGCTGAGTCGCACGTCGAACGCGCACTGCGCGTGGTGTCGCTGAAGTCGGCGAGATACAGCATCGAGCAGCCGCTCGTGCTGGGCGCGGCGGTGGCGGAGGCCGATGCGGAGCAGCTGCGCGCGCTGCGACGGTTCGGGCACCCCGTGGGCATGGCGTTCCAGCTCCGCGACGACGTGCTCGGGGTGTTCGGCGATGCGGCCGTCACCGGCAAGCCGGCCGGAGACGACCTCCGGGAGGGGAAGCGCACGGTTCTCGTCGCGCTCACCCGGCAGACACTCGACACGTCGGCGCGCAACCTGTTCGACGAGCTGCTGGGCGACTCCGAGCTCACCCCCGAGCAGATCCGCTTCCTCCAGGCGACGATCTCCGAATCCGGAGCGCTCGAGCGGGTGGAGGCGATGATCGAGGAGTACGCGAGGGAGGCCGACCGCGCTCTCTCGGGCGCACGTCTCGACAACGCCGCCGTCGGGGACCTGCGCGACCTCGCCCGCGCGGCGACGGTGCGCGCGGCCTGATCCTCCGAGCGCGGCCGCAAGGCGACGAGCGCCGAGTCAGGCGAGGGTGCGCGCGATGCGACGGACCTCGCTCTTGTGGCCGGCGAGCAGCGCGGCGATCGGCGCGCGACCGAGAGTCTCCTCATCGGCGAGGAGCCAATCGACGACCTCGTCGTCGGTGAAACCCGCGTCCTGGAGCGCGATGACGGTTCCGCGAAGCGACGAGAGCGGGTGGCCGTCGACGATGAACACCGACGGTACGGCGAAGACGCCGGAGCGGCGGGATCCGATGAGGTAGTGCTCGTCGATGAGGCGTCGGACGCGACCGAGCGGCTCACCGAGCACCTCGACCAGGTCGGGCATCGTCAGCCACTCGGTCGGGGTGGCGCCGTTCTCGGGAATGTGGTTCTCAGACTGCTCAGACACGCTGTTCACTATCTCATCTCCGCGAGGCGATCGCATGCGAGCGTCCGTGATCACATCCGTCACATACGTCACTCTTGTTGACTTCTGTCTACACCCGTGTCAGCGTAGGCAGACGCCGAACAAGGGGGAAGCCTTGAGACAGCCACTGGCACGCCGTCGCGCCCGATATCTGCAGATCGGAGTTCCCGCCGCGGTCATCGGATCGCTCACCGGGCCCCTCACGGTCGTTCCGGCCCAGGCCGATACGACCGCCCCGATCGAACGGCTGCAGGCGGGCCCCGGCGGCGTCATCCCCGCGACGACGACTCCCTCCACCTATGTGGTGCAGCCCGGCGACACCGTCTCGTCGATCGCTCGACAGCACGGTCTCCGCACGGTCGACGTCCTCGCCTGGAACGGGCTCAGCTGGCGCTCGGTCATCTACCCCGGCCAGTCGCTGACCCTCTCGGGCGCGCCCGCCGCGGCCCCCGCGGCTCCGGTCTCGGCCCCCACCGCGCCCGCGGGCGCCTCGCACGTCGTCGTGAGCGGCGACACGGTGTTCGGCATCGCGCAGAAGTACGGGACGACGGTCGACGCCGTGCTCGCGGCCAACGGCCTCACGCGCGCCTCGGTCATCCACCCCGGCCAGACCCTGGCGGTCTCCGGCGCCGCCGCACCCGCTCCCGCCGCAGCACCCCAGACTCCCCCGCCTGCGGCCTCGACGCAGACCCATGTCGTGGCCGCGGGAGACACGCTCTTCGGCATCGCGCAGAAGTACGGCACGACCACGGCTGCGCTGTTCGCCCTGAACGGCCTGTCCTCGGGGTCGATCATCTATCCCGGGCAGAGCATCGCCGTCGGCGAGGCGCCGGCGGCAGCACCCGCGCCGGCGCCGGCGCCGGCGCCGAGCGCTCCGTCGCAGTCGTTCGTCTCGCTCGATGCGGAGCAGGCCGGAAACGCGGCCCTCATCATCCGCATCGGCAGACAGCTCGGCGTCTCGGATCGCGCGATCGCGATCGGACTCGCGACCGCGATGGTCGAGTCGAGCATGCGCAACCTCTCGTGGGGAGACCGTGACTCGCTCGGCCTCTTCCAGCAGCGCCCGAGCACCGGATGGGGCTCACCCGAGCAGATCCTCGACGCCGATCGCAGCACGCGGGTGTTCTTCGGCGGCAGCGGCGACCCCAACGGTCAGGCCACCCGCGGCCTGCTCGACATCTCCGGCTGGGAGTCCATGCGCTTCACGGATGCCGCGCAGGCCGTGCAGATCTCCGCCTATCCCGAGCGCTACGGGCAGTGGGAGACGCAGGCTTACCAGTGGCTCGCGCAGTACGGATGAGCCGGTTCCGGGCAAACGTGCAGGAGCAGAGGGCGAGCCGCTCCCGGAGCTTTCAGGCAGTCCTCAATAGAATCTTGACGTGACGACCAATCAGCAGGCCGACCCCCTCATCGGGCGGCTTGTCGACGGTCGGTACCGGGTCCGCGCTCGGATCGCCCGCGGCGGCATGGCCACCGTGTACGTCGCGACCGACCTCCGTCTCGAGCGTCGCATCGCCCTCAAGGTCATGCACGCGCACCTCAGCGACGACTCGTCGTTCCAGAGCCGCTTCATCCAGGAGGCTCGAGCCGCCGCCCGCCTCGCCGACCCGCACGTCGTCAACGTCTTCGATCAGGGGCAGGACGGGGAGCTGGCCTATCTGGTCATGGAATACCTGCCCGGCATCACCCTGCGCGAGCTGCTCCGCGAGCAGAAACGGCTGACCGTCCCTCAGACGATCACGATCATGGACGCCGTGCTCGCCGGTCTGTCTGCCGCGCACCGCGCCGGCATCGTGCACCGCGACGTGAAGCCCGAGAACGTGCTTCTCGCCGAAGACGGTCGCATCAAGATCGGCGACTTCGGTCTGGCCCGCGCGACCACCGCCAATACGGCGACCGGTCAGCAACTGCTCGGCACCATCGCTTACCTCGCACCCGAGCTCGTCACCCGAGGCACGGCCGACGCGCGCAGCGACATCTACGCCCTCGGAATCATGCTGTACGAGATGCTCGTCGGCGAGCAGCCGTACAAGGGCGAGCAGCCCATGCAGATCGCGTTCCAGCACGCGACGGAATCGGTGCCCCGCCCGAGCGTCCGCAATCCGGCCGTGCCCGAGCAGCTCGACGAGCTCGTGCTGTGGGCCACCGAGAAGTCGCCGGACGAGCGACCGGACGACGCTCAGCAGATGCTCGAGCGTCTGCGCGATATCGAGCGCGACCTCGGTATCGCCCCCGCCGTCGCGGCGGCGACCGCTCCCCAGCGCTCCCAGGCGGATTCCGCGGAGCTCACCAAGATCATGCCGAGCACGATGGTGCTCTCCGACCCCACGGCGCCGACACCGCAGGCCGTCGACAACGCGACGCTGCTGCGTCGGCGCTCTTCGCGCCGCCGCGCGCGTGGAGCTCTGCTCCTCACCCTCGTGCTGCTGCTCGCCACCGTCGCGGGCGGGGTGGGTTGGTGGTTCGGCTCCGGCCCCGGTTCTCTCGTGGCCGTGCCCGATGTCGCAGGACTCACCTACGACGAAGCGGCGTCGGCTCTCACCGAGGAGGGCTTCGTCCCGGTCCGCGGTGAGGAGAACTCGATCGAGGTCGCGAGGGATCAGACGATCCGCACCGACCCTGAAGAGGGCAAGCGCCTCGACAAGGGCGCCGAGGTCACGGTGTACATCTCGATCGGTCCCGCCAGCCACACCGCGGAGGCTCTGAACGGCAAGACCGAGCAGGAGGCGCGCGATTACCTCGGCGACATCAAGGTCAACGTCGCGGAGCAGCCCCTGCTCCTCTTCTCCGACGCCGAAGCCGGGCGGGTCATCAACGCCTTCGTGACCCCGCGCGACGGCGGCGAGGTGTACGGCTGCGGCGACGGGTGCGATCTGCTCGAAGACGACTCCGTCGAACTCTACGTCTCTGCCGGCCAGTTCCCCGACGTCAGCGGGATGTCGGTCGATCAGGCCACGACGACGCTCACAGACAAGCAGCTGCAGGTCTCACCGGAGATCGTCTATGCGTTCAGCGAGAAGCTTCAGAAGGACCTCGTCATCGGCGTGTCCGACCGCGCGGAAGAGGGCAACTGGCGTCCCGGCGACACCGTGCAGCTGATCGTCTCGAAGGGACCCGAGCTGTTCCCGGTCCCGGACGTCACGAACAAGACGCTGGTCGAGGCCAAGCAGATCATCGAGGGCGCGGGCTTCACGGCGACCTATGCCGCCTGGGGCGACCTGCCCGGGTTCGCCGATCTGGCCAAGGTCACGGCGCAGGATCCGGGGGCCGACAAGCAGCTCCCCCGCGGGGGAACGGTCAAGCTCTCCATCCAGCTCAGCGGCTGAGCGGCATCCGTCGTCATCGCAGACCACGAAGGCCCTCCCCGATTCGGGGAGGGCCTTCGTCGTGTCGATGCCGTCGTCAGCGCTTCTCGAGCTCCTCGGCCACGAGGAACGCCAGCTCGAGCGACTGCATGTGGTTGAGACGCGGATCGCAGAGGCTCTCGTAGCGAGTGGCCAGTGCAGCCTCATCGATCTGCTCGGAACCGCCGAGGCACTCGGTGACGTCGTCGCCTGTGAGCTCGACGTGGATGCCGCCGGGGAAGGTGCCCACCGCACGGTGCGCCTCGAAGAAGCCGCGCACCTCGTCGACCACGTCGTCGAATCGGCGCGTCTTGTAGCCGGTCGGGGTCGTGATGCCGTTGCCGTGCATGGGGTCGGTGACCCAGAGCGGCTGAGCCCCTGATTCACGGACGGCCTCGAGCAGCGGCGGCAGCGCGTCGCGGATCTTGCCCGCACCCATACGCGTGATGAAGGTCAGCCGGCCGGGCTCACGATTCGGGTCGAGCTTGTCGATGAGTGCGAGCGCCGTCTCGGGCGTCGTCGTCGGGCCGAGCTTCACGCCGATCGGGTTGCGGATCTTCGAGAAGTAGTCGACGTGCGCGCCGTCGAGCTCGCGGGTGCGCTCACCGATCCAGAGGAAGTGAGCCGACGTGTTGAACGGGGTGTCGGTGCGCGAGTCGATCCGGGTCATCGGACGCTCGTAGTCCATCAGCAGGCCCTCGTGGCCGGTGAAGAACTCGACGCGCTTGAGTTCGTCGAAGTCTGCGCCCGCCGCCTCCATGAACTTGATGGCACGGTCGATCTCGGCAGCCATGCGCTCGTACCGCTGGTTCGCCGGGTTCTGCGCGAAGCCCTTGTTCCACGAGTGCACCTCGCGGAGGTCGGCGAATCCACCCTGCGTGAAGGCACGGATCAGGTTCAGGGTCGACGCAGCCGTGTGGTAGCCCTGGAGCAGCCGGCCCGGGTCGGCCTGGCGCGATCCCTCGGTGAAGTCGTAGCCGTTGACGATGTCGCCTCGGTACGCGGGCAGAGTGACGTCACCACGCGTCTCGGTGTCGCTGGAGCGGGGCTTGGCGAACTGCCCGGCCATGCGACCCATCTTGACGATCGGCATCGAGGCGCCATACGTCAGCACGACCGCCATCTGCAGGACCGTCTTGATGCGGTTGCGGATCTGGTCGGCGGTGGCGCCGGCGAACGTCTCGGCGCAGTCCCCGCCCTGGAGCAGGAAGGCCTGCCCGGAGGCGGCGCGCGCGAGCCGATCGCGGAGGTTGTCTACCTCGCCGGCGAACACCAGGGGCGGAAGCGCTGCGATCTGAGCGGAGACCTCGGCCACGCGCTCGGCGTCGGGCCACTGAGGCTGCTGCTTGATCGGGAGCGAACGCCACGCGTCGAGCGCGTCGATGTGGTGCTGGAGCATGGCTCCCAGCCTACTGGGCGCGGCGACGCGCAGATGCCTCAGGAGCGCCGTGTGACGCGCGCCGGCAGACGGTCTTTCACGGTCGACGCGTAGACGTCGTCGTACTCCTGCTCGCCGAGCCTCTGCAGGGCCACCATGATCTCGTCCGTGACGGAGCGAAGGATGTACCTGTCGTTCTCCATGCCCGCGTAGCGCGAGAAGTCGAGGGGCTCGCCGATGACGATGCCGACACGCACCACGCGCGGCAGACGCTGCCCGATCGGCATCGCCGTGTCCGTGTCGACCATGATGACCGGGATGACGGGAACCTTTGCCTCGAGCGCCATCCGAGCGAGTCCGGTGCGGCCGCGGTAGAGCTTGCCGTCGGGGCTGCGCGTCCCCTCCGGATAGATGCCGAGGAGTTCGCCTCCCCCGAGTACCTGCAGACCGGTGTTGAGCGATGCCTCCGAGGCCTTGCCCCCTGAACGGTCGATCGGGATCTGGCCGGTCGCCTTCATGAAGAACTTCGTCGCCCAGCCCTTGAGGCCGCGGCCGGTGAAGTAGTCGCTCTTGGCGAGGAACGACATCGACCTGTCGATCATGAGGGGCAGGAAGATCGAGTCCGCGAAAGACAGATGATTGCTGGCGAGGATCGCCGCACCGGTCCGGGGCACGTTGCCGCGCCCCACGATCCAGGGGCGGAACACCGCCTTGACCACGGGGCCGATCACGACGTACTTCATCAGCCAGTAGAACATCGATGTGAAGTCTAGCGCCGCACGCCGGTCACGTCGGCGACGGACTCTGGCGACGGCGTTGAGGCGACTGAGTTCCACCCTCCATGCGACCCGGTCCCATGCCTTAGACTCGGGAGCAACCCCGTGCCCGACCGGTACCGAAGGAGCTGCCGTGGTCCAGTTTGAAGTCCCCGCCGTCGTCCCTGCCGACCCCGACGCGAACATCTCAGATCTGCTGGTCGAGCGCGTCAAGACCACTCCCGATCGCCCGCTGTTCGCGATCCCGGAGAACGGCGGATGGCGCGACATCTCTGCTTCCGACTTCCAGTCCGCGGTCATCGCGCTGGCCAAGGGCTTCGTCGCGGCCGGCATCCAGCCCGGTGAGAAGGTGGGCTTCCTCGCCCGCACCACCTACGAGTGGTCGCTCGTCGACTTCGCCCTGTTCTACGCGGGCGCCGTGATGGTGCCGATCTACGAGACCAGCTCCCCCGCGCAGATCCAGTGGATCCTCGAAGACTCCGGTGCCATCGCGCTGCTCGTCGAGTCGCCGGAGCACTTCGCCCGCGTCGACGAGGTGCGCGGCGACCTGCCGCTGCTGCGCGAGGTCTGGCAGCTGCACCTGGGAGCGATCGACACGCTCACCGCGCAGGGCGCGTCCGTCGCCGACGAGGAGATCGAGCGGCTGCGCAGCATCGCCGTCGGCTCCGACATCGCGACCCTCATCTACACCTCGGGCTCCACCGGTCGCCCGAAGGGGTGCGTCCTCACCCACAGCAACTTCGTCGAGCTCGCCCGCAACTCCGCCAAGGCTCTCGACGAGGTCGTGCAGACGCCCGGGTCGTCCACCCTGCTGTTCATCACGACCGCGCATGTCTTCGCGCGGTTCATCTCGATCCTCAACGTGCACGCGGGTGTTCGCACCGGGCACCAGCCCGACACGCGTCAGCTGCTCCCGGCGCTCGGCTCGTTCAAGCCGACGTTCCTCCTCGCGGTTCCGCGTGTCTTCGAGAAGGTCTACAACTCCGCCGAGCAGAAGGCCGAGGCCGGGGGCAAGGGCAAGATCTTCCGCGCCGCCGCCGACGTCGCGATCGAGCACTCGAAGCTGCTGGAGCAGGGCAAGAGCATTCCCTTCGGCATGCGTCTGAAATTCGCCCTGTTCAACAAGCTCGTCTACGGCAAGCTGCGCGAGGCCATGGGCGGCCGGGTCGTGTACGCCGTGTCCGGGTCCGCACCGCTCGGCTCGCGCCTCGGCCATTTCTTCCACAGTCTCGGAGTCGTGATCCTCGAGGGATACGGTCTCACCGAGACCACCGCTCCGGCGACCGTGAACCTGGCCGACAAGTCGAAGATCGGCACGGTCGGCCCCGCCCTGCCCGGCGTCGGCGTGCGTCTCGCCGACGACGGCGAGATCGAGGTGCGCGGCATCAACGTCTTCCGCGAGTACTGGAACAACCCCGAGGCCACGGCCGAGGCCTTCAGCGACGGCGGCTGGTTCCGCACCGGCGACATCGGCAGCTTCGATTCCGAGGGGTTCCTCACCATCACCGGCCGGAAGAAGGAGATCATCGTGACGGCCGGCGGCAAGAACGTCGCCCCCGCCGCGCTCGAGGATCCGATCCGCGCGAACCCGATCATCGGCCAGGTCGTCGTCGTCGGCGATCAGCGCCCGTTCATCTCGGCGCTCGTCACCCTCGACCCCGAGATGCTGCCGACCTGGCTCGCCAACAACGGGCTCGACAAGGACATGTCCCTCGCCGAGGCTGCGAAGAACGCGGCGGTCCGCGCCGAGGTGCAGAGTGCGGTGGATGCCGCGAACACCCGTGTCTCGCGCGCGGAGTCGATCCGCAAGTTCACGATTCTCGAGAGCGAGTGGACGGAAGCCTCGGGCCACCTCACGCCGAAGCTCTCGATCAAGCGCAACGTGATCATGAACGACTTCGCCGACGAGATCGCCGCGATCTACGACGAACCGGTGTCGACCACCAACGTCGCGATCGGCGGCTGATCCGCCGAGCCACCCCTTATGGCTCGAACCCGCCCTCTGCGTACCGATCGCAGAGGGCGGGTTCGTCCGTGACGGGGTGGCTCGACGAGGGCCGGAGGGTCAGAACCACGAGCTCTCGCGCACCTCGCGCATCGCGCGCTTGCGGGTCTCGGCGTCGAGCCGGGAGAGGTAGAGCTTGCCATCGAGGTGGTCGGTCTCGTGCTGCAGGGCCTGGGCGAGCAGCCCCTCGCCCTCGAGCACCACCGGCTTGCCGTCGAGGTCGATCCCCTCGACCCGCGCCCAGGGGTGGCGCAGTGCGTCGTGCCAGAGACCCGGGACCGACAGGCAGCCCTCCCCCGTCGGCACCGGCTCGCCGCGGACCTCGGTGAGCACGGGATTGATCACGTACCCGATGTCGCCGTCGATGTTGTAGCTGAACGCGCGCAGCGCGACGCCGATCTGCGGCGCGGCGACACCGGCTCGCCCCGGCAGCTCGACGGTGTCGACGAGATCGGCGACGAGTGCACGCACGCCGTCGTCGATCTCCTCGATCGGGGCGCACATCGTGCGGAGCACCGGATCGCCGAACACCCTGATCTCACGGACCGTCATCAGGCGGCCTTCGCTCGGAGCCCCTCGACGAGCAGCGCCGCGATCTCCCGCGCCGCCCTCCTCGTCTCGGGTTGCAGGTTGGCGAACACGATCGGACCTCCGCCCGCGATCTGCGCGTCGTACGGCATCCGCACGACATGCTTCGCCCGCGTGCGGAAGTGGTTCTCGAGCTCGTCCAGACGCACCAGCGGAGCGCCGGGGTGCGACTGGTTGAGCACGACGACGGCATCCCTCGCCTGCTCCGCGTAGCCGTTGGTCTCGAGCCAGGTCAGGGTCTCGGACGCGAGCCGCGCCTCGTCGACGCTGAGCCCGGACACGATGACGAATTGATCGGCGAGGTCGAGCGTCGCCGCCATCACCGAGTGCACGATCCCCGTGCCCGTGTCGGTGAGCACGAGCGAGTAGTAGTGCGCTGCGACCTCGGCGACGTCGCGGTAATCGCTGTCGCTGAAGGCCTCTGCGATGCGAGGGTCGGAGTCCGAGGCGAGCACGTCGAGGCGCGTGGCGTCGCGGGAGACGACCGCGGAGATGTCGTGATACCCCTTGATGTCGTCGTGGATGCGCACGAGGTCGCGCACGGAGCGGTTGTGCTGCGGGCGCACCACGCGGTCGGCCAGGGTGCCGCGGTCGGGATTGGCGTCCACCGCTATCACCCGGTCGTCCCTGGCATCGGCAAGCGCCATGCCGAGCAGCGTCGTCAGAGTCGTCTTGCCCACACCGCCCTTGCGCGACAACACGGGCACGAATCGCGCCCCGCCCGCGAGCGGTGCTGCGATGCGCGTCGTGAGCGCCTTGCGCTCGCGCGCGCGTCGACCGTCGCCGATGTTGATGCGTCGCCCGGAGATCGTGTACAGGAAGTGACTCCACGCGCCCTCGGGCTCGGGCTTCGTGACGCGGTGCGGATCGAGCAGTCGGTCGGCCGTGAGCAGGTCGGCGCTCTCGCGCGAGGTATCGCTCAGGTCGTCGAGGCGCTTCGCCGTCAGCTGCACATCGGATCTCGACGCACGGGCCGCGTGACGCGTCGGCACCGGTGTCTCGGGCTGCTCCACCACGGCATCCTCCTTCGGTCGCACGACGCCGCTCGCGCGGGTGCGCGAGCGGGTGTCGAGATCGGCACGAGCGCGTGCGATGAACGCCGCCGCCGCGGCCGCCTCCGCCTCATGGTCCGGCTCGGATGCCGAGGCAGGCAGCGCGGGCGCGGCATCCTCGGGGTCCGTGTGCTCGGGCTCCGTGTGCTCGGGCTCCCTGTGCTCCGGGAGCCCGTCGTCGGCACGGTCGGATGCCGCGACCTCCTCCGGCACGGTCTCGGCTGCCGGCTCGCGCTCGACGATCGTCTCCGGCTCCGGCGACTCGGGTGCGTCCTCGACATCCGCAGCCTCGTCGGGCTTCACGACCTCATCGGACTCCGCGACGGGGCCGGGCTCGATGATCTCGTCGTCGAGCCCGTCACTCTCGCCATCGGCCTCCGGTTCGACGGAGGGCTCCTGCTCGATGATCGCCTCGTCGGTGTCGACGACGGAGAGTTCCTCGTCCGCCCTCTCGGAGTCGGCCTCGGCCTTCGGAACGTCGGCCGCCTCCGCCAGGTCCGGCTTCGCGTCCGCCCGCTCCGCGGGCAGCTCGATGATCATCGGCGTCGAGAGCGACACCTCGGAGATCTCGGCAGCCGCCTTCGCGGCGGCGACAGGCTCGTCGACGATGAGCTCGGCGACGACCTCGCCCTCGACGACGCCGTCGTCCTCCAGTGCGTCGTCCTCGTCCTTCGGCAGCTGGACGCTCACCTGAGCGGTGTGTCCGAGGATGCCGATCCCCGTGGTGTCCAGGGATGCGGCGTCGTCGAGCACACCGCGGGATTCGTCGTCCGGCGGCTCTGCCACGTTCTTCGGGGTCACGTCGTCACTCCAAGCTCGGTCGGGCCTCGGGAGCGCTGCAGCGAGCGCGGCCCTCGCCCGCACAAGATTAGTGCGCAGGACGGATGACGACCAAAAGGTCTCCCGCGTCGACCTGCTGCGTCTCTCCGATGGCGAGGCGCTCCACGACGCCCGAGACGGGGGCGGTGATGGCCGCCTCCATCTTCATCGCCTCGATCGACGCGACCGGTTCCCCCGCCGACACCGATGCTCCGACCTCGGTCTTGAGCGTGACGACACCGGAGAACGGAGCAGCCACCTGACCTGGTACCGAGGTGTCGGCCTTCTCGACCTCGTGCGCGTCGACCGCCACGGATCGGTCGCGCACGAACACCGGGCGCAGCTGACCGTTGAGCGTCGTCATGACCGTGCGGATGCCGCGTTCGTCGGCGTCTCCGATCGCTTCGAGGCCGACGTACAGCTGCACCCCGCGGTCGATCTCGACCAGGTGCTCCTGCCCTTGGACGAGGCCGTACAGGTAGTCGCCGGTGTCGAGCACCGAGAGATCGCCGAACTGCTCGCGAACCTGCATGAACTCGCGGGTCGGAGCGGGGAAGAGCAGCGTGTTGAGACGTTCACGCCGCTCCGCGCTCTTCCCGGAGAGAGCGCGCTCGTCGTCCGCGGAGATGTCGGTGACACCGGCGCGGATCGAGCGGCCGGCCAGCACCTTCGAGCGGAACGGCTCGGGCCATCCGCCCGGCAGATCGCCGAGCTCACCCGCCATGAAACCGACGACCGAGTGGGGCACGTCGTACTTCTCGGGGTTCGCCTCGAAGTCCGCCGGGTCGGCCTTCACGGCGGCGAGGTGCAGGGCGAGATCACCGACCACCTTCGACGACGGAGTCACCTTCGGCACCCGGCCGAGGATGCGGTCGGCAGCCGCGTACATCTCCTCGATGAGCTCGAAATCGTCGGCGAGGCCGAGCGCCTTGGCCTGCTGGCGGAGGTTCGAGAGCTGACCGCCCGGGATCTCGTGGTGGTATACGCGCCCCGTGGGTCCGGGGAGGCCGGACTCGAAGGGCGCGTACTGGCGCCGCACCGCCTCCCAGTACGGCTCGAGGTCCGAGACCCCCGCGAGATCGATGCCGCTGTCCCGCTCGGTGTGGGCGAGGGCCGCGACGAGTGACGACAGCGACGGCTGACTCGTGGTGCCGGAGAGCGGAGCGGATGCCGCGTCGACGGCATCCACTCCCGCGGCGCTCGCGGCGAGCAGCGTGGCGAGCTGTCCGCCGGGAGTGTCGTGGGTGTGCAGGTGCACGGGCTGGTCGAAGCGCTCGCGCAACGCCGTGACGAGCCTCGCTGCGGCCGCCGGCCGGAGGAGCCCTGCCATGTCCTTGATGGCGATGACGTGCGCACCGGCGTCGACGATCTGCTCGGCGAGGCGCAGGTAGTAGTCGAGCGTGTAGAGGTTCTCGGCGGGGTTCAGCAGGTCCCCCGTGTAGCACAGCGCGACCTCCGCCACGGCCGTGCCCGTGCTGCGCACGGCGTCGATCGCCGGACGCATCTGACCGACATCGTTCAGCGCGTCGAAGATGCGGAAGATGTCGATGCCGCTCGCGGCGGCCTCCTGCACGAACGCGTCGGTGACGGCTGCCGGGTACGGCGTGTACCCGACCGTGTTGCGCCCTCGCAGCAGCATCTGGATGGCGATGTTCGGCAGCGCGGCCCGGAGTCTGTCGAGGCGTTCCCATGGGTCTTCACCGAGGAACCGCAGCGCGACGTCGTAGGTCGCCCCTCCCCAGGCCTCGACGGAGAGGAGTCCGGGAGTCAGGCGCGCCAGGTAGGGTGCGGCGGCGGCCAGGTCGCGGGTGCGGACCCGGGTGGCGAGCAACGACTGGTGCGCATCCCGGAACGTCGTGTCGGTGATCGCGAGAGCGCTCTGCTCGCGCAGACCGCGCGCGAATCCCTCGGGACCGAGCTCGAGCAGTCGCTGCCGGGAACCGGCGACCGGCTCAGCCGAGAGGTCGATCGTCGGGAGCTTGGCACGCGGATCGATCACGCCGGGATGCGCGCCGTGCGGCTTGTTGACCGTGACGTCGACGAGCCAGTTCAGGATCTTCGTGCCGCGGTCCTTCGAGGCTCGGCCGCGCAGCAGCTCCGGACGCTCGTCGATGAACGACGTGCTGACATCTCCCGCGACGAACGCGTCGTCGTCGAGCAGAGCCTGGAGGAAGGGGATGTTCGTCGAGACTCCTCGGATGCGGAACTCGGCGAGAGCTCGACGCGCCCTGGCGACCGCTGCGGGGAAATCCCGTCCGCGGCAGGTCAGCTTCGCGAGCATCGAGTCGAAGTGCGGGCTGATCTGCGCGCCCTGGTGCACCGTGCCCCCGTCGAGGCGGATGCCGGCGCCGCCCGGCGAGCGGTAGGTGGTGATCTTCCCCGTGTCGGGTCGGAAGCCCTGCGTGGGGTCCTCCGTCGTGATCCGGCACTGCAGCGCGGCACCGCGCAAGCGGAGGTCCTGCTGCTGCAGGCCGAGGTCGGCGAGGGTCTGACCGGCCGCGATGCGCATCTGGCTCTGCACGAGGTCGACGTCGGTCACCTCTTCGGTGACCGTGTGCTCGACCTGGATGCGGGGGTTCATCTCGATGAAGACGACCTCGCCGGCTCGCTCCCCCGCTGTCTCCAGCAGGAACTCCACGGTGCCGGCGTTCTCGTACCCGATCGACCGGGCGAAGGCGACCGCGTAACCGTGCAGGGCGGCACGCACGTCGTCGTCGAGGTTGGGGGCCGGCGCGATCTCTACGACCTTCTGGTGGCGTCGCTGCACAGAGCAGTCGCGCTCGAACAGATGGACGGTCTCGCCGGTCTTGTCGGCGAGGATCTGCACTTCGATGTGCCGCGGCCGCACCACGGCCTGCTCGAGGAACATGCGCGGGTCGCCGAACGCGCTCTGCGCCTCCCGCATCGCCTCGGAGAGTGCGGGAGCGAGCTCTGCAGCGGCCTCCACGCGCCGCATGCCGCGGCCGCCGCCGCCGGCGACCGCCTTCGCGAAGAGGGGGAACCCGATCTCCTCGGCCTGCGCGACAAGCACGTCGACGTCGTCCGACGCCTCGGTCGACCGGAGCACGGGCACGCCGGCCTCGACCGCGTGCCGCTTGGCCTCCACCTTGTTGCCGGCCATCTCGAGCACCGACGCAGGCGGGCCGATGAACGCGATCCCGTTCGCCGCGGCCTTCTCGGCGAGGTCGGGGTTCTCCGACAGGAAGCCGTAACCGGGGTAGACGGCATCGGCGCCCGCCTCCTTGGCAACCCGGATGATCTCGTCGACGTCGAGGTACGCCCTGACCGGATGCCCTCGCTCGCCGATCTCGTAGGCCTCGTCGGCCTTCAGCCTGTGGACCGAGCCCCGGTCCTCGTGCGGGAAGACGGCCACCGTCCTCGCTCCGACCTCGACTGCTGCACGGAAGGCACGGATCGCGATCTCGCCGCGGTTCGCCACCAGGATCTTCTGGAACATGCACACCTCTGAGAGCTCGATGCGCGACGTGATGGGCGCGCATGGGGCGGGGCTGAGTGTGCACCCAGCCTAGGGGAAGGTAACGTGGAGTCCGTGCACGTACTCAGCGTCAGCTCTCTCAAAGGAGGCGTCGGCAAGACGACCGTGACACTCGGACTGGCCTCAGCGGCCTTCGCCCGCGGTGTCCGCACTCTCGTCGTCGACCTCGACCCCCAGTCGGATGTGTCCACCGGAATGGACATTCAGGTGGCCGGTCGGCTCAACATCGCCGACGTCCTCGCCAACCCCAAGGAAAAGGTGGTCCGTCAGGCGATCACCTCCAGCGGCTGGGCCAAGGTGCACCCCGGCACCATCGACGTGCTCATCGGCAGCCCCTCGGCCATCAACTTCGACGGCCCCCACCCGAGCGTCCGCGATGTCTGGAAGCTCGAAGAGGCGCTCGCCGCCGTCGAGGCCGATTACGACCTCGTGCTCATCGACTGCGCGCCGTCGTTGAACGCCCTCACCCGCACGGCATGGGCCGCCAGCGACCGCGTCATGGTCGTCACGGAGCCGGGGCTGTTCTCCGTCGCCGCGGCCGACCGCGCCCTGCGGGCGATCGAGGAGATCCGCCGCGGCCTCTCCCCTCGTCTCCAGCCGCTCGGCATCGTCGTGAACCGGGTGCGACCCCAGTCCATCGAGCACCAGTTCCGCATCAAGGAGCTGCGCGACATGTTCGGCCCGCTCGTCCTCTCGCCCCAGCTGCCGGAGCGCACATCGCTGCAGCAGGCACAGGGCGCGGCGAAGCCCCTGCACATCTGGCCCGGAGACTCCGCTCAGGAGCTCGCCGCCGATTTCGACTCGCTGCTCGACCGCATCATCCGCACCGGTCGCATCCCCGTCTCGGAGTCCGGCGCGCAGGCCTGATCCGCAGCGGCCAGGAGGCCGGCACACACGCGAAACGCCCGCTCATCGAGCGGGCGTTCTCCGTTTGTCGCTGCAGTTCGAAGCGACTCAGGCGGAGCGCTTGGCGCGACGGGCGCTGAGCTCGTCGACGGGATCCGGCGCGGTCGGGTCGAACTCGACCAGCGTCGACTCCACCTCGCGCAGCACCTTGCCGACGGCGATTCCGAAGACTCCCTGGCCGCGGCTCACGAGGTCGATCACCTCGTCATTCGACGTGCACAGGTAGACGGACGCGCCGTCGCTCATCAGCGTGGTCCCGGCGAGATCGCGGATGCCCGCTCGGCGCAGTTCGTCGACGGCCGTCCGGATCTGCTGCAGGGAGATGCCGGTGTCGAGCAGGCTCTTCACGAGCTTGAGAACCAGGATGTCGCGGAACCCGTAGAGACGCTGAGAGCCGGAGCCGCTCGCGCCCCGCACGGTGGGCTCGACGAGCTCGGTGCGGGCCCAGTAGTCGAGCTGACGGTAGGTGATGCCTGCGGCTCGGGCGGCGACCGCACCGCGGTAGCCGACCTCGTCGTCCATCGCCGGCAGACCGTCGGTGAAGAGGAGTTCGGTCACGAACCGCGGGTCGTCTGCACGCTCGTCCGCATTCATCTGAATTCCTCTCTGGAGCCGTTACCTCCACGGTAGAGCAGGCCCTCGGCAGCGGCAACGACATCCGCGCCACCCCGAAGGCGTGTCGCAATCAGTTCGTTACGAAAGCAGTTTCGCGATCGCTTCCTTCACGAAGTGCGAGCGCACCTCGTCGATCTTGGCGGCGAGACTCGGCGCCATCTCCCCCGCTTTGCCGCGGGAGGCGGCATCGGTCCGGCGCAGCAGCGCAGACAGTGCCGACTCGATGAGCGCCACCTCGCGGTCGGCGCTCTGTCGCAGCGAGCGGAGGTGACGCGGTTCGATGCCGTGCCGGTCGAGAGCGACGAGGCCGCGCAGCAGCGACACCGTCGACTCGGGATAGGTCTCCTGTGCCGTGACGACGCCTGTGCTGATCGCATCGTTGAGCAGCTGCGGGCCCGCTCCTGCGGCGGACAGCAGCTCGTCGCGGCGGTACCGCCGCGGGGTGGGGGCGATCGACGGAGGGGCGCTCAGCGCGGCATCCCCGCCGGCCTGCGCCTCGTCGAGCTGCTCGCGGATCACGCTGAGCGGGAGGTAGTGGTCGCGCTGGAGCGTGAGGCCAAGCCGAAGACGCTCGATGTCGGCCTGCGAGAACTTGCGGTACCCCGATTCGGTCCGAGACGGGGTGACGATGCCCTGGACTTCGAGGAAGCGCAGCTTGCTCGACGTGAGATCGGGGAACTCCGGCGTGAGCCTGGCGAGCACCTGACCGATGCTCAGAAGGCCCGCGGACGCCGAGCGTTCACGGGCGGGGGACGCCGCCATCAGGCGTTCGCCGCTGGGCGATCGACCGGGGAGACGAAGAAGTTCAACCGGAACTTGCCGACGCGCAGCTCCGAGCCGTCGACCAGGACACTGCGGTCGACCCGCTCGCCGTTGACATACGTGCCGTTGAGCGACCGCTGGTCGATGATCTCGAAGGTCGACCCGTTGCGGGTGATCTCGGCGTGACGACGCGACACCGTCACGTCGTCGAAGAAGATGTCGGCCTCGGGGTGACGCCCGACCGTGGTGACGTCGGTGTCGAGGAGGTATCGGGCTCCGGCGAGAGCACCGGAGCGGACGAGGAGGAGTGCCGAGCCCGCGGGGAGGGCTGCGATGGCGCTCTGCTCGACGTCGGTCAACTCCACGCCGAACGGCACGAACGAGAGGTCTGAATCGTGCCCGAACGTCTGCGTCACGTCGTGCCGCTGCTCGCCGGAACGGTGGATCGCGGCGTCGTGGGCCGGTCGGCTGTCGCTGTCTGTCACTGTGCCCTCCTCGTCGTCCAGACTAACTGATCGCCGGGCGCTCGCGGGAGGGCCGAGCGCCACTCAGCCGTCGTATATCGGACGCTCCTAGGCTGGGAGCGTGAAAACCGTCGCCCGCCGCCGTCCCCTCGTCCCCGTCGCCCTGGCCGCCGCGCTGCTGACGGCATTCCTCATCCTGGTCGCCCCGATGTCGGCATCCGCCCACGACAGCCTGATCGCATCCTCCCCGGAGGCCGACAGCACCGTCGAGACCCTCCCGGCCGCGCTGACACTGACCTTCAGCGCGAAGCTCATCGACGGCGAGGGTGCGACGGAGGTGGTCGTCACCGACGCCTCGGGCGCGTCGGTCACCGACGGACCCGCGAGCGTGGACGGCGCGATCGTCACCCAGCCGCTGGCCGCCGAGGCGACGGCGGGCGGCTACCACGTGATCTGGAAGATCGTCTCGAGCGACGGCCACCCCACCTCCGGCGAGTTCGACTTCACGGTCGCGAACAGCACGGTCACCGCCCCGACTCCAGACCCGAGCGCGACCGCCGAGGCGACGCCGTCCGCGGAGGCGACCGCCGCTCCGGCTGCGACTCCGACGCCGCAGCCGTCGGAGTCCCCGGAGGACGGGTCATCGGCCACGACGTGGATCTGGCTCCTCGCGATCGCCGGCGTGCTCGCCGCCGCCGTCGCGGGTGTCATCGCCGTCGCCCTGAAGGGCCGCGCCCGCGACTCCGAGACCGCCGTCGCGGACCCCTCCGATCCCGGTTCCGACGGCCCGGCGGAGCGATAGGCTGGATCCATGCCTCACTACGATGTCGTCATCCTCGGTGCCGGTCCTGGTGGATACGTCGCCGCCGTCCGCAGCGCACAGCTCGGCCTCTCCACGGCCATCATCGAAGAGAAGTACTGGGGCGGTGTCTGCCTCAACGTCGGCTGCATCCCCTCCAAGGCCCTTCTCAAGAACGCGGAACTCGCGCACACCCTGAACCACAAGGCCGACTTCTTCGGCATCTCGGGCGAGTTCACGATCGACTACGGCAAGGCGTTCGACCGCAGCCGCGTCGTCGCGGACGGCCGCGTCAAGGGCATCCACTTCCTCATGAAGAAGAACAAGGTCACCGAGTACGACGGTCGCGGCACCTTCACCGGCCCGAAGGCCATCTCGGTCGCCAAGTCCGACGGCACGACCGAAGAGGTCACGTTCGACAACGTGATCATCGCCACCGGCTCGAAGGTCCGTCTGCTCCCCGGCGTGCAGCTCAGCGACAACGTCGTGACCTACGAGGAGCAGATCCTCAGTCGCGAGCTCCCGAAGTCGATCGTCATCGTCGGCGCCGGCGCCATCGGCATGGAGTTCGCCTACGTCATGACGAACTACGGCGTGAAGGTGACCATCATCGAGTTCCTCGACCGCGCGCTCCCCAACGAGGACGCCGACGTGTCGAAGGAGATCACGAAGCAGTACAAGAACTACGGCGTCGACATCCTCACCTCCACCAAGGTCGAGAGCGTCGTCGACAACGGCTCGTCCGTCACCGTCTCGTACACGGGCAAGGACGGCCAGCAGTCGTCGATCGAGGCCGACAAGGTGCTCATGTCGGTCGGATTCGCTCCGAATGTCGAGGGCTTCGGACTCGAGAAGACCGGCGTCACGCTCACCGAGCGCGGCGCCATCGACATCGACGACCACATGCGCACCAACGTCGAGGGCATCTACGCCATCGGCGACGTGACGATGAAGCTGCAGCTCGCCCACGTGGCAGAGGCGCAGGGCGTGGTCGCGGCCGAGACCATCGGCAAGGCCGAGACCCAGACGCTCGGCGACTACCGCATGATGCCGCGCGCGACGTTCTGCTCGCCGCAGGTCGCGTCGTTCGGTCTCACCGAGCAGCAGGCCAAGGACGAGGGTCGCGAGATCAAGGTCGCCACCTTCCCCTTCATGGCGAACGGCAAGGCGCACGGCCTCGGCGAGCCCGTGGGCTTCGTCAAGCTGATCGCCGACGCGGAGCACCTCGAGCTCATCGGCGCGCACATGATCGGCCCCGACGTCTCGGAGCTTCTGCCCGAGCTCACCCTCGCGCAGAAGTGGGACCTCACCGCGCTCGAACTCGCCCGCAACGTGCACACCCACCCGACGCTGTCCGAGGCTCTGCAGGAGGGCTTCCACGGTCTCGCGGGTCACATGATCAACTTCTGATCCCGACGTCTCGAAGGCCCGGCCCGCTCATGCGGAGTCGGGCCTTCGTGCGTCCGGTCACAGACCGCGCATGGTGATCAGCCCCGCCGTCCATCCTCGCATCGGACGTGCGCCGAGCGCCGACATCAGCGCCTCCCGGGCGACGAGACGCGTGCCCGTGGCCGGAGCGCCCATCGACATGTAGAAGGCCGACCGGCGCTGTGCGCGCACCGCCGACCGCCGGGCGGCGCGCGCATAGGGCTCGAGATCGAAACGACGCCGAGGAGCGCGGCCGACGATGTCGGCCAGCGTGACGGCATCCGACCAGCCGAGGTTCATCCCCTGCCCTCCGATGGGGCTGATCTCGCGGGCCGCATCGCCCAGCAGAGCGATCCGGCCGTGTGCGAACCGCTCGACGACATGCTGCGACGCCAGGAACCGCGCAGGCTGCGCCGCCGGGTCGATGGGTGGGCGGATGCCGGTGCGCTGCATGATCCGAGCACGGAAGTCCTCTGCATCGATCGCCGCAGGGCGCCCTTGACGAAGCACCCACCGACGACGCCCTCCGGGCAGGGGGAACGACTCCACGAGTCCCTCCGGCTCGCAGTGCAGCACGGCCACGCGATCCGGTTCGGGGTCATCCGCATCGAGCATCGCATACGGTGCCGATCCGGGCCTCCGTCGCCAGCCCGCTCCCAGCGCCCGACGGAGTCCGCTGTGCACGCCGTCGGCCACGACAGCCACCGCCGCCGAGACCTCGAAAGCGCCCTCGGCTCCCTCGACCTGCGCGGTCACTTCGCGACCGTCGTCGCGCAGCGACCTCACCGCGCGACCGGTCCGCAGCGCCTCGGGAGAGAGCTCTCGCAGTCGCGCCCGCAGCAGGGCGTCCGTGCGCGGCTGGGCGAGGACGTGCACGGGCCGCTCAGCATCGAAGCTCACGGCGGCGAGCAGACGGCGTCGGCTGCGCACCTCACCACCGTCGAGCACCAGAGCCTCAGATCGCACGGCTGCGCCGACCCCCGCGGCATCGAGAGCGTCGAGACCGGGCGGGTGGATGCCGATCGCCCTCGTCCTCGTGTCCGCCGCGCCTCGTCGCTCGAAGACCACGGCATCCACGCCCTGCTGAACGAGCAAAGTGGCGAAGAGGAGGCCGACCGGGCCGCCTCCGACGACCATCACCTCATGGGCGGGCATCGACCGCCTCCCACCTCGCCTCGAGCCGGGCCGGGAGCCCTGCGACCACTCGCCATCCGTCCGGAACGACGGTGGCGAGCTCTCGTGGCGTGTACGAGCGACGGATGCTGATCAGGCCGTCCTCGCGGATGAATGAACCACGGAAGAGACTGCCGGCAAACGGCCAGGTCACCGAAGCGAAAAGCGCGTAGGCCGTCGAGCTGCGCGCGATGTCTCGGTGCACGGCGATTCCGCCCGGCGCGAGGAGACGCTGGGAGTCGTCGAGGATGCCAAGCAGCTCGCCGTCGTCGAGGTGATGCAGCACGTGGTTGGAGAAGATCACATCGAACGTCACTCCTTCGGCGACGAGATCGGACGACAGGGCGTGACGGTACTCGATGCCTGCGCCGTCGTCGTGCCGGGCCGCCCAGTCGATCGCCCGCGCATCCGCATCGAGTGCCGTGATCGAGCCGGTGAGCCCGTCGCGGCGCAGACGGGCCGCGAGCAGACGGCACGCATCGGCACCCCCGGCGCCGATGTCGAGGACGCGCACGGGTCCGCGCCGCGCCCGCGGACGGACGTCTCTGCGGTAGAGCAGTCCCGGGCGGGAGACGAGTGCGTTCACCAGTCCGAACCGCTCGTAGGTGCGCTCCAGCATCTCGAGATCGGCGTCCGTCTCGTCCATGAGCTCGCGCACCCGCTCGTCGCGGACGGAGAGGTCGTGCCTCATGCGGCGTCAGGCGCGACGACGGTCATCAGCGCGCTCTCGGCGGTGAGCCCAGGGCCGAAGGCCATCGCCGCCACGCGCGACCCGTTCCGCGCCCCCTCGTCGAGGATCCGCTTGATCACGAAGAGGATGGTCGCGCTCGACATGTTGCCTTTCTCGCGCAGCGTCTCGCGCGCCGGCATCATCTGCTCGTCGCTCAGATGCAACCGGTCCTGGATGCGGTCGAGGATGCTGCGACCGCCGGGATGTATGGCCCAGTGCTCGACCCGATCGCCGACGCGCCCCTGGTCGAAGGCCTCGGCCAGGTCCTCGTCTCGGGCGTAGAGGGGGCGGATGGCGCCGATGATCGTCTCGCCGATGATCTGCGGCACGGCCGTCGACAGGATCATCTCGAAGCCGCTGTCGCCGATGGTCCACGCCATGTCCTTCTCGCCCTCTTCGGCGATCGCGGTGTGGAAGCCGTCGAGCACCACGCCGCGCTCCCCCGCAGGAAGATCGCGAGCCGTCACGATGCCGGCGGCTGCGCCGTCGGCGAAGAGCGAGCACGCGACGATGAGATCGGGGTCGTCCGAGGACCTCAGGTGCAGGGTGCACAGCTCGACGCTGACCACCAGCACCACGGCCTCCGGGTCCGCCGCGCAGAACTGGCTCGCCGCCTTCAGCGCGGGCATCGCGGCGTAGCATCCCATGAAGCCCAGGTGGAAGCGCTGCACGCTGTCGCGCAGCCCCAGCGCCCGGACGATCTCGTACTCCGGCCCCGGAGCGTGGAAGCCCGTGCAGGAGACCGTGATCACGTGGGTCACGTCTGCGGCCTGCACGTCGGGGTCCGCATCGAGCGCACCCCGCGCCGCCGCGATGAAGAGCGGGGTCGCCTGCTCCACGTAGAACTCGTTGCGGGCTTTGGTGCCCGGCGCGAGGAGCCTGCCCGATTCGCGATCGAAGAACGTCGGATCATCGGCGTGGGTGGTGAGCGAGAGCTCGTCGATGACCGTGTGGCGCGTGTCGATGCCCGACCCGTTGAACGATGCTCCGATGAGACGCTGGCCCAGACGGCCGACGTCGGGTTGTGACGCGAACACGTCGCGCACCTCGTTCTGATGGAGGACGGTGGCGGGGACGATCGTGTGCAGCGATCGGAGTACAGCGGGACGGCTCATGCTGTCACTCAAGCATGAGCCGCCCCGGCGCTGGAAGGGGGTTGCGCTCTCTCAGAACCCGAGTGCTCTGGCGAGCTTCGAGTCCGATGCCGCTGCGCGCGCGCCCGCGGCGGAGATCGCCTCTTCGGCTGCCGCGAAGAAGGCTTCGCGGGCGGCGGCCTCGGTCGGGGCCGCGGGCCCGAGTTCGAGCTCCCACTCGCGCCATTCGCGCTGCACGTGCTGACGCAGATCCGTGGCTCTGACGTGGTCGTCGACGAACTCGGCGATCACGCCGCGCGGCCCGGAGAGCAGGTAGGCGGTGCGACGGTTCTCGATGCGTGCGAGCGGCGACAGCTCGTCGCTGGTCCAGCGCGCGAGCGTGTCGAGGATCGCCTGCGGGACGGAGTCGTCGTCTCCGAGCGGCCACCCCATCTCGAGGCGCCCATCGCCCTCGCGAGGACCCTTGATGTGCCAGCCGGCGTCGGGGCCGCCGGTGCGGCGGCGGAGCGCCACACCGGAGCGCGACAACGAGGCATCCGCGGTGTCCAGGTAGCGGGCGTCGAGCTCGCGCACCTCGCCCTCCGACACCGCGTCGACACCGGGGAGGCCGTGCCAGTCCGGCAGCGGTGTTCCCGCATCGACGTCGTACTTGCGCTCGACCTCGACGACGCGCGACGGCTCGGCGGGGTCGTGCGCGTCAGTCATCCGCTGGGTTGATTTCCTCGAGGGACTCGTCGTACCAGTAGTCCAGTTCGGTGGGGCCGTCGGAGTCGCCGGTGTTCTGCGCGTCTCCGCGACGGTTGTACACCACCTGCGTCTCGCTGTAGGGGACGATCAGCTTGTCGTCCGCGTCGCCGTCGAGAGGGATGATCTGCCCGTCGAGCGGGCCTCCGTGAAGTCGTGCGAGTGCCATGCCCTCACCCTAGTCCCGTCGCCTCGGTTCCGTTCTCAGCCCACGGCGAGACCGAGCACCGCTCCGGCGATCATCCACGGCCCGAAGGCGATGCGGGTGGCTCCGTCCGCTCGACGGAGGAGCATCAGTGCGCCGGCGAAGAGGGCCCCGAGCACGAAGGCGGCCGCCGCGCCGACGACGAGCTCCTGCCAGCCGTGCCAGCCGAGCACCAGGCCGATCGCGGCGGCGAGCTTCACGTCTCCCCCGCCCATGCCGTCGCGGCTGATCAGGCGCAGCAGCGCGTAGAAGCCGCCCAGGATCAGGAGCCCCAACCCGCCCCTGATCAGCGATGCCGCGTCGCGAGTGAGCGCGGCGTCGACGACGGCGAGGAGGAGCAGCGCGCCGAGGGTCGGGAGCACGATGCGATCGGGCAGTCGGTGGGCGCGGAGGTCGATCACGACGAGCCGGGCGGCGACGACGACGAGGCCGAGATGCACGAGGACGATGAGCACGGGACGCGGATCCATCCGGGAAGGCTAGGGAATGCCCGGATGCCGTGCGCCGCCGGGTGTGGATAACCCGCCGCCTGGTCAGAGGTCGATGATGTCGAGGTCGACGAGCACCACGTCTCCCTCGGTGATGCCCTGCGCGTCGCGGATCGCCTTCTTGAGCGGGAGCACGAATGCGACCCCGTCGAAGAAGATGGAGGTGCTCCAGAGGGACGAGCCGATGCGCGCCCGTACTCGCAGGGATCCGAATCCACGCTGCGGGGCGGGAAGCTCTCGGATCTCGAGTGAGATCTCCTCCGGCATGGTGGCGAAGAACCAGTCGTCGACGCGCTTCTCCCAGCGGGTGACAGCGCTCTCGAACTCGATCTGCATGGGCCACAGCGTAGCCGGAGTCTCCGACATGACCGTTCGCGAAGGGATGTCGGAGGTTCGAACTAGCGTCATCTGATCCAGTTGATTTATTCGTACATAGCTTCGAGGATGGATGCATGGGGTTCGATGCGGTGTCGACGATCTCCCCGGCGGGCGACGCCCGCGCCGGGGAGGTGCTCCGGCTGCGCCGGGAGATCAGCCGCATGCAGCGTCGCCGCAGCGACCTCCCCCTGCTCCCGATCGACGAGGCCCTCGCCCCGCTGCTCCCCGATCAGGGTCTGCAGGCGGGTGCCGCGTACACGGTGTCTCCTTCCCCCAGCCTCGTGCTCGCTCTGCTCAGCGCTTCCTCCCGACGCGGTCTCTGGTGCGCCGTGGTCGGCATGCCGACGCTGGGCGTCGAGGCCGCTTCGGCGTTCGGGATCGAGCTGCCCCGGCTGATCCTCGTCCCCGACCCAGGAGACCGCTGGCTCGCCGCCACCTCCGCTCTCGCCGAGGTCGTGCCCCTCATCGCCGTGCAGCCGGGAGGACGGGTGCGCGATGCCGATGTCTCCCGTCTGAGCGCCCGGCTGCGCGACCGCGGCAGCACGCTGCTGGTCACCGAGTCCGAGCATTTCGGAGCGTGGCCGCAGAGCGAGGGGGCCATCCGCCTGCACGACCAGCAGTGGGAGGGCATCGGCGAGGGCTGGGGACTGATCGAGGGATCGACGGCGACCGTGACCGCACGCACCAGGCACACCCCGACGGGTGCGAGCGTGCGGGTGCGACTCCCGGGCAGCCACGGTGCCGTCGAGGCGATCGCCGAGCAGGCTGCCGCGGAGACAATCACCGAGCTGACCGCGCTGCCGACCCTGCGTGAGGGCGACGCGAGCCCGCCCGAGTACCCGCTGGCGGTGGCCGGATGACCGCTCCCCTCCGCGTCCTGGTCCTCTGGTTCCCCGACTGGCCGCTCCGGGCGGCCCTGGGCGGAGCGCCGCCGCATCCGCCCACCGCGATCGTTCATGCCAACACGGTGGTCGCCTGCACGGCGTCGGCGCGAGAGCACGGCGTGCGCGCAGGCCAGCGCCGCCGCGTCGCGCAGGGGCACATCTCGTCGCTGCGGGTGCTCCCGCACGACCCGGCGCGGGACGAGCGTGCGTTCCTGCCCGTGCTGCAGCTCATCGAGAAGCACGCGCCGGGTGCCGCCCTGCTGCGCCCCGGCCTCGCCGCGCTGCGGGCACGGGGCATCTCCCGCTATCACGACGGCGAACCGGAAGCCGGTCACGCTCTGATCCGCATCCTCGCCGAGGCGGGGTATCCCGAGGTGCGCGTGGGGATCGCCGACGGCCCCTTCACCGCCGAACTCGCCGCCCGCGGTTCCGGGCCCTGCACGGTCGTCCCCTCCGGGCGTGCCGAGGAGTTCCTGCATCCGCTCCCCGTCGGGGTGCTGCGCGACGAGCAGCTCACCGGGCTGCTCACCCGCCTCGGAGTGCGCACCCTCGGCGAGTTCGCTCGGCTCGACGCGATCGAGGTGCGCGACCGCTTCGGCGAGCGCGGAGCACGACTGCACGCCCTCGCGGCCGGCGCCGACTCCCGGGCGGTCGTGCCCCGACCGCCCGACCCGGAGCTCGTGCGCTCCATCGAGTTCGAGACCCCGCTGGCGGGTGCCGACCAGGTGGCCTTCGCGGTGCGGCAGACCTCGGATGCGGTGATGCTCGCCCTGGCCGACGCCTCGGTGGTCTGCACGGAGGTGCGCATCGACCTCACCGACGACGACGGTCGCGTGTACTCCCGCACCTGGCTGCATCCGACCTGCTTCGACGCGGCGGATCTCGTCGACCGCGTGCGCTGGCAGCTCGAGGCGCTGGCTGGCGAGTCGGCGAAGGAGCCGGTCGACGAGGCGCGGGCCTTCGGCGGCATCGCGATGGTGCGCATCGTGCCGACGGCCGTCGACGACGCCGCCCATCACCAGCCGGGCCTCTTCGGCTCCGGCACAGATGAGCGCCTCCACCACGCCGTCTCGCGTGTGCAGACGATGCTGGGCCATCAGGGCGTCGTGACGGCTGCGCTCTCGGGCGGTCGCTGGCTCGCCGACCGGCAGGTGCTGACCCCGTGGGGTGAGCGATCCGTCGCGCCGCGCGACCCCGATCAGCCCTGGCCGGGGAGCCTTCCCGACCCGCTCCCCGCCGAGGTCTTCCGTCCTCCTCGACCCATCGGCGTGCAGACACCGGAGGGAGAGTCGGTGCAGATCGATGAGAGAGGAGCGCTCTCCGCGGTCCCCGCGCGGATCGACGGCGTCGAGGTGCGCGCCTGGGCCGGCCCCTGGCCTATCCACGAGAGACGGTGGGAGAGCTCGGGCGGCAAGAGGGGGCACCGGCTGCAGATCGTCGACGGCCAGGATCGTGCGTGGCTGGTCTTCTCCGCCGGCGACCGCTGGTGGGCCGAGGGGCGGTATCGCTGATGGGCTGGCACAACCCTCCGCAGACCTGGCGCGAGCTCGAACGCACCCTGAGCGGCGAGGAGTCGCCGTATCCGATCGGCGGTCCCGAGCCCCGCCTCGACCGCCCAGACCCCGGACCGGTCAGCACCCGGAAGAAGCGGAATCCGCCGACAGCGGTCACCCGTCCGACCGACCCCGTGCCCTATGCCGAGCTGCACGCGCATTCGTCGTACTCCTTCCTCGACGGGGCGTCGTCACCGGAAGACCTCCTCGCCGAGGCCGAACGGCTCGGCCTCTCGGCGCTGGCACTCACCGACCACGACGGCTTCTACGGTGCGGCGCGCTTCGCGGAGGTCGCGGAGCTGATGGAGGTGGAGGTGCAGACCGTGTACGGCGCCGAGCTCTCCCTCGGGCTCGATGGGCCGCAGCGCGGGGCGGCCGATCCGGTCGGTGATCATCTGCTCGTGCTCGCCGACGGCCTCGAGGGCTACCACCGTCTGTCGGCATCGATGACGGGAGCGCACCTCCGAGGCGGCGAGAAAGGACGGCCGGTCTACGACATCGACGAGCTCGCGGCGACGGCCGAGGGGCACTGGACGGTGCTCACCGGATGCCGCAAGGGAGCCGTCCGCCGAGGACTCGAGGCCGGCGACGCGATGACCCCGTTGCGCCGGCTCATCGACCTCTTCGGTCGGGACCGCGTGGCCGTCGAGCTCTTCGACCACGGCGACCCGCTGGACACCCGCCGTAACGACGCGCTCGCCGACCTGGCCCGTCGGCTGCGGCTCCCTGTGGTCGCGACGAACAACGTGCACTACGCGACACCCGACAGGGCAGCCCTCGCCGAAGCGGTCTCGGCGGTGCGAGCGGTGCGCAGCATGGACGAGCTCGACGGCTGGCTGCCCGTGCACGGTGGGGCGCACCTGCGCAGCGGCGCCGAGATGGCAGCCCGGTTCCGCCGCTACCCCGGGGCGATCACCTCCGGGCTCGAGATCGCCGCGGCATCGGCCTTCCCGCTGCGACGCGCGCGCCCAGCTCTCCCGAAGCAGGAGGTGCCGGAGGGGCACACCCCCATGACCTGGCTGCGGCACCTCGTGTGGGAGGCGGTGCCGATGAAGTATCCCCGCCTGGACGACGACGGCCGTCGGCGGATCCACCGCGAGCTCGACGTCATCGAGGAGAAGGACTTCCCCGGCTACTTCCTCATCGTGCACGGCATCGTGGCCGAGGCGCGGCGACGCGGCATCCTGTGCCAGGGCCGCGGCTCGGCTGCGGCGAGCGCGGTCTGCTACCTGCTGGGCATCACCGCGGTCGACCCCATCCTCTACCGGCTTCCGTTCGAGAGATTCCTCGCGACCACCCGCTCGGAGGAACCGGACATCGACGTGGACTTCGACTCCGACCGCCGCGAGGAGATCATCCAGTGGGTCTACCGCGAGTACGGGCGGGAGCGCGCAGCGCAGGTCGCGAACGTCATCCAGTACCGCCCCAAGAACGCCGTGCGCGACATGGCCAGGGCACTCGGGCACTCGGTGGGGCAGCAGGACGCGTGGTCCCGCCAGGTCGACGGCTGGAGCACGAGGCTGGAGGTCGCCGACGAGCACGACATCCCGGCGAACGTGCTGGAGTACGCGGGCGAGCTGCTGAAGGCTCCCCGGCACCTCGGCATCCACTCCGGCGGGATGGTGCTCACGGCGAGACCGGTGGGCGAGGTCGTCCCCGTCGAGCACGCCCGCATGGAGAACCGCACCGTCATCCAGTGGGACAAGGACGACGCGGCCTGGATGGGACTGGTGAAGTTCGACCTGCTGGGCCTCGGCATGCTCGCCGCCCTGCAGCACTGCTTCGACCTGATCCGCGATGCCACCGGGGAGGAGTGGACGCTGGAGACGCTGCCGAAGGAGGAGCCGGCCGTCTACGACATGCTCTGCCGGGCCGACTCGATCGGCGTGTTCCAGGTGGAGTCGCGAGCGCAGATCGGTCTGCTCCCCCGTCTGCAGCCGCGTCGCTTCTATGACCTGGCGATCCAGATCGCGCTGATCCGTCCCGGCCCCATCCAGGGCGGGGCCGTGCATCCGTTCGTCCGCCGGAAGATGGCGAAGGACGCCCTCGACGAGGAGAACCGCGCCCGCGCCGCCAGGGGTGAGGAGCCGGTGGTGCTGGAGGTCCCGTACCCGCATGAGGATCTCAAGCCGATCCTGGAGCGGACCCTCGGCATTCCGATCTTCCAGGAGCAGCTGATCCAGATGGCCACAGCGATCGGCGACTGCACAGCGGACGAGGCCGACCTGCTGCGACGGGCCATGGGTTCCAAGCGCGGTCTCGAGAAGATCGAGAAGGTGCGCGACAAGCTCTACGCGGGGATGACGCGGCGTGGCCTCTCGAAGGACCAGGCCGACCGGATCTACGCGCAGATCCAGGCGTTCTCGAACTTCGGCTTCGCGGAGTCGCACTCCCTCTCGTTCGCGCTGCTCGTCTACGCCAGCTCCTGGTTGAAGCTGCACTACCCCGCGGCGTTCCTCGCCGGTCTCTTGCGCTCACAGCCCATGGGCTTCTACTCCCCGGCGACCCTGACGGCCGACGCGCGCCGTCATGGCGTGGAGGTGAGGCGGCCCGATCTGCACGCGTCGGCAGCCACCGACTCCCTGGAGCCTCTCTCTGAGACGACGGAGCGGATGCCGACGGGCCTCGACTCATGCCGAGAGGCCGACCAGCCGGACACCCCTCGTTACGACCGCACGCTGCCCGACGAGTCGGCGGCTCACCGACGTGACGGCGGGTATGCGGTCAGGCTCGGCCTCAGCGGCGTCCGCGGCATCGGGCTCCCCCTGGCCGAACGGATCGTCGCGGAGCGCGAGGCGCACGGGCGGTACCGCGACCTGCACGACCTCGTGCGGAGGACCGATGCCACAGCCGCGCAGCTGGAGACTCTGGCCACGGCCGGCGCGTTCGAGTCGCTGGGTCTGCAGCGGCGAGAGGCGATGTGGCTCGCAGGAGCGGCGGCCGAGGATCGATCCCGGTTCCTGCCCGGCACCGTCGTCTCGGTGCAGCCGCCGCTGTTCGCCGATCAGTCGAGCTACGAGCAGCTGTCGTCGGACCTCTGGGCGACCGGAGTCTCCACCGATGATCACCCGATGGCGCACTTCCGCGCGGCGCTGACCGATCGCGGCGTGCTCACCTCCCATGACCTCCAATCGCACGAGACCGGCCGCCGGGTCGAGGTCGCGGGGCTCGTCACGCATCGGCAGCGACCGGCGACCGCGGCGGGCGTCACTTTCCTGAATCTCGAGGACGAGAGAGGCCTGGTCAACGTCATCTGCTCGACCGGGGTGTGGGGGCGCTACCGGCGGATCGCTCGTGATTCGCCGGCGCTCATCATCCGCGGCATCCTGGAGCGATCCCCCGAGGGGGTGATCAACATCCTCGCCGACGCGTTCGAAGACCTGCGGACGGGCGTCGCGCACCGTTCGCGAGACTTCCGCTGAGTCGAGACCTCAGGGGCACGTCACCAGAAGCGGTCGGTCTCCGGCTCGGGAACCCCGTCTGACCCGCCCCAGCGGTCGGCCTCGGCCTTGGCCGCCTCGACCGCAGCATCGGCGCCGAGCAGCGCCGTCCGGGCGTTCGTCTCCCCAGCGCCGTCTCCATCGACATCGATCGTGAGCACCGTGCGCGAGCCTGCACCGATCGTCGCAGCACTGATCGTCGCAGCGTCGATCGTCTCCCGGCCGATCGTCTCTCCGCCGATCGTGACCGTGCAGTCGAGTACTCGCCCCGACCACCGGACGACGTCACCGCGCGTGCCCTCGTCCCGTACGTAGCAGACGCCGCTGTCGAGGTCCACGATCTGCAGCACCGATGCCCGCCCGCTCTCCGCGTCGACGGCCTCCATGACGTCGACGCGATGTCCCCGTGCGACGGCGAGATGGGCGTTCAGCACGAGCCTTCTGTCCATGGGTCCACTCTAGGAGTGCGGATGCCGAAGGCAACCCCGGGTGCGATTCCCACCGCGCACGCAAAACCCGGAAGAAACATTCGTACATTTCTTTGTCCCCCAAATGGCGGACAAGGATGATTAGCGATATTCTGCTCAGAGTAGCGGGGGCTACCGGCTGACTTATGGGGAGAACAGCCGATGAGAGCAGCGAGATCTTCGCCGCCCTCCCCCTCCGTCCGGGTAGGACGGTGGGCCCTCTCGAGCGATCTGAACTGGGGCGGATGACTCGAGAGGGCAACCAGTCCCGATCCCGCTCCGCCGTCTCGTAGTGTGCTGTTCGGCGTCCGTCAAGCCCCGGTCCTCGCGGACTGCGCGCGCCGTACCGTCGATCCCTCAGGGAGGATCGTGCACCCATGACCGCAGCCCGACCGAACGGTCGCATCCGCATCGGCGTCTCCGGATGGAAGTACGCCAGCTGGCGAGGCGACTTCTACCCGAAGGGGCTCGCGCAGCGCCGTGAGCTCGAGTACATCGGCCAGCACTTCTCCAGCGCGGAGCTCAACGGATCGTTCTACTCGCTGCAGCGTCCGGAGAGCTATCGCCGGTGGCGGTCGGAGGTGTCGGAGGACTTCGTCTTCGCCGTCAAAGGCTCCCGGTACGTGACGCACATGCTCCGCCTGCGCGATACCGAGCAGGGGTTGGCGAACTTCTTCGCGTCCGGCGTCCTCGCCCTCGGCGCCCAGCTCGGACCGATCCTGTGGCAGCTCCCCGAACGGCAGACCTACGACCCCGACGTCCTCGAGGCGTTCCTCTCGAACCTCCCTCCGTCGACGGGCGAGGCTCTCGATCTCGCGAGGCGGCACGACGAGCGACTCGACGGCCGCGCCTGGCTGCAGATCGAGGAGGACCGGCCCCTGCGCTACGCGCTCGAACCGAGATCCGACACCTTCGCCGATCCGGAGGCGCTTCGACTCCTGCAGCGGCACGGCACCGCCCTCGTCGCCGCCGACACCGCCGGCCGGTGGCCACGGTTCGACGCCCTCACGAGCGACTTCGCGTACGTCCGGTTGCACGGCGCGCAGATGCTGTATCACAGCGGGTACACGGCGGCCGAGCTGTCGGAATGGGCCGGTGTCGTCAGCGCCTGGGCCGACGGATCGGGCGCGAGCGACGGACTCCCCCGCGACGTCTACGTGTACTTCGACAACGACGCCCGCGGGCACGCGCCGCACGACGCCGAAGGGCTGGCGACGCTCGTGGGGGCGCTCGCGCGCTGATCAGCGCCGCAGACGTGCCCGCAGCGACTCGACGAGCAGCGACACCCCGACCTCGAACGTCCGGTCGGAGCGCGCATCGCCACGGACCGCCCCGTCGAGGATCCTGCCGAGCGTGCGGGTCTCGCCGCCTGGCGCCCACACGTCGTCCGGCGAGGCGAGATCGAGACCGAAGCCGATGGCGAAGGCGTCGATCACCGCGATGATCGTGAGCACCTCATCCTCGGGGAAGCCGGCCTCGACGAGCACCGTGGCGAGGTCGTCGTAGGCGGCGATGACGGCGGGATGCGTGATCGTCTTGCCGATCAGCAGGGGCACGAGCTGCGGGTGATCCGCATACATCCGGCGCTGCGCACGGAGCAGCTCCAGGACGAACTCATCCCACGCCTCTCCGCTCGGGGCGACCCGATACTCCTCGATCAGACGGCCCCGCATGAGCTCCACGATCCCGTCCATCCCGTCGACGTGGTTGTAGAGGGAGGAGGGGCGCACCGCGAGCCGGCGCGCGATGGCGTTGACCCCGAACGGCTCACCGGCCCGCGAGAGCTCCAAGCCGGTCGCTCCGATGATGTCGGGCGACAGCAGCGGTGTCGTCGGTCGGGGCATGGCGCTCGCTCTCGGTCATCATGACGCCGATGAAGGTCTTCCCCTCGGCATCCCTCCTGTGCATAATAGTGAACACCATTCGTTGACGAACACCATTCGTTTACGAATCGCGCCCGACCCGCGGCGCCCGCGCCCTCACTCCTCCGCACAGCGACGTGCCCCCTTCCTCTCGGAGCCTCATGACCGTCATCGACCTCAGCACGCGGGTTCCCCTGCGCGTTCCCACAGCCACGGCGACCTTCGCCATCGGCATCGCCGGCTACCTCGGCGTCAACCTCTCGCCCTACATGATCACCGCCGCGCAGACCGGACTCGGCATCGACGTCCTCGGCGCGAGCTGGCTCGTCACGGCCACGCTCCTGCTGACCGCAGTCACCGGCCTGGTGATCGCGCCCCTCTGCGCGGGTACGCACCGACGCACCGTCGCCCGCGCCGGCCTCGCACTCGGAGCGCTCGGATTCGCGACGGCGGCGCTGGCCCCCGGAGCCATCCTGCCCGCCCTGCTGGCCGGCGGCATCGGGGCGGGCGGTGCGGTCGCGGCATCCGGTGCGGCCCTCGCCGCCTTCCGCAATCCCGATCGAGTGGCGGGCTTCAACGGGCTCGCGAACCGCGGCGTGATCACCGTCGTCCTCGCCGTCATCCCACTGATCGGCCTCGCTCCTCTCGACGTGTTCGGCGCCCTCGCCCTGTTCTGCGTGGTCGGCCTCGCGGTCAGCGCGTGGCTGCCCGCAGCCCCCGTCACCGATCCGCATGCGGGCGCCGCCGTCGCCGAGGCCATGCCGATCGAGGTGCCGCCCACAGGCACGCTGAAGGTGTCGCCCGCGCGGTCTCGAGTGGTGACGATCGCCGGATTCGGCCTCCTCCTCGTCTTCGCGCTATGGGCCGCGAGCGAGGACTCGTTGTGGGCCATGGCCGGGGTGATGGGCGCCGAGCAGGCCGGGCTCTCGCCGGAGGGTCTCGGCATCGCGCTCAGCGGCGCGACGGCGGGCGGGCTGCTCGGCTCGCTGCTGCTGATGGCCGTGGGGTCGCGTCTCGGGCGCGCCGTCCCCCTCGTCCTCCTGCTGGTCGCCGGCGGTGCGCTCAAGATCGTCGAGGGGTTCACCGCCGATGCGACGGCGTTCATCGTGGTCTTCATCGCGTGGAACACGATCTACGCGATCGCCTTCATGTACTTCGTCGCGACCTCCGCCGCGCTGGACGCCGACGGGCGGTGGTCCGGCCCCCTGCTCGCCGTCTACCTCGTCGGCTCCGCCCTGACCCCGGTGATCGGAGCCGCGATGGTCAGCGTGCTCGGATTCCAGGGGTTCGCCATCGCCCTCGGCATCGCGAGCTTCGTGCTCGCCGTGCCGACCGGCGCGATCGCCCTGCTGTCCACCCGCCTCGAGCGCGCCACGATCACGGAGTCCCCCGCATGACACGCACCCTGTATACGAACGCCCGCGTCTTCACAGCCGACGAGCCGCTTTGGGCCGACTGCGCCGTGGTCGACGACGACACCTTCGCGTTCGTCGGCTCCGAGGCGGACGCGCCGGATGCCGACGAGACCGTCGACCTGGGCGGCCGCCTGGTCGTGCCCGGGTTCACTGACGCGCACACCCATCTGCTCATGACCGGTGAGGCGCTCGGACAGGTGGGCCTCACCGACGCCCGCACGCTGGAGGAGATCCAGGGCCGACTGCGCGCGGCTCGGGCCGAGGCCGACGGCGTGCTGCGAGGCCGAGGCTGGCTGTTCGACGCGGTGCCCGGAGGCGCGCCGACCGCCGCGATGATCGATGCGGTGGTCGACGACATCCCGGTCTTCCTCGACGCCAACGACTACCACTCGTGCTGGGTGAACTCGGCGGCGCTGGCCGCACTGGGCATCACGCGCGACACGCCCGATCCGATCGGCGGTCGCATCGAACGCGACGCGCAGGGAGCCGCGACCGGGATGCTGTACGAGACCGCAGCGCAGCAGTACGCCTGGGCGCACCGCGACGCCACGACCACGGACGCGCAGCGGGATGCCGCGGTCGACCGCGTCGTCGGCGCCTACCTCGCGGCAGGGGTGACCGGTGCCGTCGACATGGCGTTCGACCGTCTGGGCCTCGAGGCGCTCTCCCGCGCCGCCGCCCGGGGCGCGCAGCCGCTGCGGATCTCCGCGCACTGGTTCGTGAACAATACGGGCGACGACGAGGCGAACCTCGCGCAGGTCGCGGAGGCGGCAGAGCTCGCGGCGGCGGAGACCGACGGAGTGCGGGTGGTCGGCATCAAGCTCGTGCTCGATGGCACGATCGACGCCTGCACGGCCGCGATGAGGGCTCCGTATGCGGACGGCTCGAACGCCGACACGATCTGGCCTCGCGACCGGTTGCTCCCCGTGGTCGCCGCAGCGGACGCCGCGGGGCTGCAGATCGCCCTGCACGCGATCGGAGACGCCGCGAGCAGTCTGGCCCTCGACGCGATCGAGCACGCGCACTCCGTCAACGGAGTCCGACCCCGGCGGCACCGCATCGAGCATCTGGAGTACGCCGCCCCTGGGACGGCCGAGCGGATGGCGCGACTCGGCGTGACGGCATCCATGCAGCCCGTGCACGCGGATCCGGCGATCTTCGCGAACTGGGCCGAGCAGCTGGGCGACTCCCGGGTCGATCGGGCCTTCGCCTGGCCGGAGTACGAGGACGCGGGCGCTCTGCTCGCCTTCTCCACCGACGCCCCGACCGCGCCGTTCGATGCGCTGGCGAACATGTACGTGGCGGCGACGCGCGCCTCGGCGCTCGATTCCAGTGTCGCCGCCGTGCATCCGCAGTTCGCCGTGCCGCTCGAGCGCGCCGTGATCCACGGGACGTGGGATGCCGCGGCATCCGTCGGCGACGGGGAATGGCGAGGCCGCATCGCCATCGGTCAGGCCGCGGACTTCGCCGTCGTCGACGTGGATCCGTTCATCGAGGGACACGGTGCGCTGCTGACCGCACGCGTCGTGCGCACCGTGATCGCCGGACGCACGGTGCACGAAGCCTGAGTCGTCGGGCGGTTTCGCCCTGTTCTTTCGCGTTCCGCCCGGCGATCATGGGCACATGGCTCATCTCGATATTCAGGACGGCCCGCGTATCGAACACCGGCCGGAGCGGCCGACCCTCGGCATCCGACTCGTCACGCCGTTCCGCGGGATGCTCGCCGTGCGGGACTCCCTGATCGACGAGCTCGCCCAGTGGCTCGACGAGCACGGGGTCGAACCGGGCGGGCCGTTCTTCCTGCGGCTGCACGCGGTGGACATGGCTGGTGACATGGACATCGAGGTCGGCGTGCTCGACACGACGGCCGCGGACTCGAGCGCCGATCGCGTGCGCGAGGGATCAGCACCCGCCGGCGACTATGCACTGCTCGCCTACCGGGGCAGCTCGATGCAGGCGAACAAGGCGCTGCTCGCGTGGGCGCCGGAGCAGGGCCGCCGATTCGACGCGGATCCGAAGACGGGAGCCTGGGCCGGGAGGTTCGAGATCCTGCGCACCGACGCGCGGATCGAGCGGCGCAAGACCCGGTGGATAGTGGAACTCGCCTTCTTGCTCGAGCCCGGGCACTGATGCGGCGATTTCCGACCGCCGGGGGCCGATAGGGTCGGAGCATGACTCGGGGGCGTCGACATCGCTGGACGATGACTGTGGTGACCACGGGTCTTCTCCTGGTGATCGTGGCGATCGTTCTCGCCTGCACCCCGCTGACGCGCGCCGCACCGGGGGCCGTCTCCCGGGTGGAGGACGTCGTGGATGGCAGCGGTGACGTGTCGGTGTACGTCGTGGAGCGGAACATCAACGTCACGCCGAGGTGCACGCTGAGGGTGCGGATGAACGACGGCGTGGCGGACGACGAGCTCGCCCGCGTGCTCGAGAGCGTGTGGGCCGCACCGGGCGACTCCCCCTGTGTCGTCAAGAGCGTGGAGACCGCGAGCCGCTCGTCGATCATCGACGCCGCAGCAGCCGATATGACGCCGAGCAGAGCGGATGCCGTCGCTGAGGCACTGCTGCGCTTCGACCTCGCCACCCTGTCGGTCAGCGATGACGGTACGCTCAACGCCGACGCGTTCGTGCGGACCGGCGACTTCTCTAATGCCGCAGAGCTCGTGCGGGCGGCCGTCGCCTCTTCCCCTCTCGAGGAGGAGTTCGGTCGGGTCGATTGGTCGATGAGGTGGTCGGCTGACAGCGGCCCCTACGACGACGCGACCATCTCCAGCGACGCGACGCCCGACCTGCGGCTCGCTGACCTCTTCGACGGACTCGCCGAGCTGCGGGCGTCCGGGGCACTGGGCGCGGGGTACGGCCTGGACGATGCAGCCCTCGACGCCCCGATCATCGCCGTGCGGGTGAACACGATCGCCGAATCGGGCGCGACCGCTGTCAGCGTCCGGCTGACCGTTGCGGGGTGGGATGCCGAGGACCTGGCCGCGCGGGGCGCAGAGCTCGCCGCTTCGAGTCGGGCTGCCGAGGCGGCGCGGACGATCGCCGCGCTTGGAGAAGGCGTCGGCATTCCGGTCGGAACGATCACGGCGAACGGGACGATCGACCTGCTCGCGACGCCGTGATGCGCTTCCGTCGCCTCGGTACTCGGGATAGCCGCCGGACATGCCGAAGGCCCGGAGACTCTTGCGAGTTTCCGGGCCCTATCTGGTCGGGCTGACAGGATTTGAACCTGCGACCCCTTGACCCCCAGTCAAGTGCGCTACCAAGCTGCGCCACAGCCCGTTGTTCTGCACTCTCGCGCAGGCAACTCCCCTATCTTAGCCTGACCGGCGACGCCTCCGCGAACCGACTGCCTCCCGGGCGTTGCTCGTGTCGGAGCCCCGGCGTAGCGTCGGACCATGGTGACGATCACGACAGAGGTGGCGACGACCGCGCGATGGGACGACGTGCAGCGCGCGCTCACGGGCGGCGGCGACGGCGCCAGCTGCCAGTGCATCTGGCCGATGCTGCGGAACAAGGATTGGAACGAGACCACCACCCCCGAGCGCGTGGAGATGTTCCGTGCCGAGATCGATGCCGGTCCGCCACCGGGGCTCATCGCCTACATCGACGGCGAGGCAGCCGGCTGGATCCGCATAGGTCCGCGAATCCGCCAGCGGCGGCTCGCCCACACCCGGACGATCGTCGCAGCGACACAGGAGCCGTTCGACGACGACAGCGTCTGGGCAGTGAGCTGCTTCGTCGTGCGGCGCGACCACCGCGGTAAGGGCCTCAACCGTGCCCTGCTCGATGCCGCCGTCGACTACGCCAAAGGAGCGGGCGCCCGCGTCGTCGAGGGGTATCCGGTCGACACCGGCGGCACGTCCCAGCGCAGCAACGAACTCTTCCACGGCACGCTCAGCACCTTCGTCGCAGCGGGCTTCGAACCACGCGGCGAGCTGAAGGCGGGCCGCCCCCTCGTGGCCCTGGACGTGACCTCATGACGGCACGCGCCAGTAGCGTGGGATTATGAGCAACGAGCATCCGATCATCGACGACCCAGAACTGGGCGTGCTCGCCCGGGCGACGACGGAGTTGAGCGATGGCACGGTCCTGACGCACGACTGGTACGCCGGCACGGCCACGGTCGACGGCGCCGAGCTCGAGCTCATGCTCGAGGGCACCACAGTCGACGAGGCGCGAGCGCTCATCCCCCGCGTCCGCGAGACGCTCTCCGCTCTCGCCTCGCTGCGCCGACTGGCGACGGATGCCGTCGTCACGGCGTTCAGCCCGGGTTCCCCCGAACCGGCTGAGCTCGACGCCGCCGCGTCGGATCTCACGCTCGAGACCATCGAGGCGTCGGAAGACGGCACCATCGTGCTCCACCTGACGGATACCTGCGGCGCGCACTTTCCCGAAGGGTACTGGCCGGCCGTGCACCTCGGCCGCGATGGCCAGATCACCCAGGTCACCGTCGAGTCCTGATGGTCGACGCGGTACGGATCGACAGCTGGCTGTGGGCGGTGCGCGTGTACAAGACGCGCTCCGCCGCGACCACCGCGTGCCGCGCGGGGCACGTGCGCCTCAACGGCGACAAGGTGAAGGCTGCTCAGCACGTGCGGGTGGGCGACGAGTTGGGGGTGCGCATCGCCGGGTTCGACCGGATCCTGGTCGTGCGTCAGCTCCTCGTGAAGCGCGTCGGCGCAGCGCTCGCCGCCGCGGCATACGAGGACCGCACACCTGCGCGCGAACCTCAGGCAATGATCGGAGTGCGCGATCGCGGAGCCGGACGGCCGACGAAACGGGAGCGCCGCGACATCGATCGTCTTCGTGGACGGGGCGACGAGGATGCCGGTATCTTCCTTGAATGACCCCGTTCCTGTCGAACGTATGTTCTAAAATGGGAACATGAGCACGCCGAGCGACCTCGATCTCGATCTCCGAGAGCGACAGCGCCTGCTCGACGGCTGGGTGCAGAGAAGACGTCAGATCGCGGCACTCGAAGCCGAAGCCGCCGAGCTGCTGATCGAGCGGATCGGTGTGCATGACGCAGATGTCGCCGAGAGTCCGTTCCATCGCGACGCGATCTACCGATCCATGCTCTCCGAGTACTCCGCCGCCGCTCATCTCCCCCGCGGAACGGTCGAGCAGTCCTTCACCGACGCCCGCACTCTCTCAATCGAGCTTCCCGCGACGCGCGCCGCGTTCCGGGCGGGCGACATCACCGTCGGCCACGTGCGCGAGATCGTCCGCGCCAGCTCTGTCGTGAGCGAGGCCGTACGCAACGGCCGAGTGGATGCCGAAACGCTGACGTTGTTCGAGACAGCCGTCCTCGTGGTCGCCGAGAAGGAGACCGCCGCCCGCACACGGGCGCATGCATGCCAGGTCGCCGCGGCGCTCGCCGGCGAGACCGTGGTCGAGCGACACCGGCGCGCGGAGTCGGAACGGTGCGTCTCCGTGCGTTCTGTCGACGACGGGCTCGCTCTCCTCACCGCCGTGCTGCCGGAATGGCTCGCCGTGGCGATCGCCGATCGGCTCACCCGCATGGCGCGCGAAGTCGTGCGCGGCCGAGCGGATGCAGAGCCGACGCTGCCTCCGCTCGAAGACCGCGGTGACGAGATCACCGTCGACGACCTCGCGCCCGACGACCCCCGACGCGACTCGCTCGCCGCGGGCACCGTGATCTTCGGCGAGAACGGCACCTTCACCGTCGATCCTCTCGCCGGGCTCGTCGACCCGCTCACGGACCCGAACAGCCCCGACGTCGAGCACCTCCCCCCGGACGACCGCACGCTCGACCAGATCCGCGCGGATCTCTTTGCAGATCTGCTCCTCGTCTCGGTCCCGAGCGCCGAACTCGGCTCGGGACTCGACGCCGTGCAGCCGCGGATCCAGGTGACGGTCGCAGCGAGTACGCTGATCGGCGCCGACGATCGGCCCGCGGAACTCGACGGGCACGGTCCGCTGGACCCCGCGATCGCCCGAGCCCTCGCCGGCCGGAACACGGGATGGTCGCGGCTCTTCC
The DNA here is from genome assembly GCF_002362255.1 of Microbacterium sp. SZ1. Lineage (GTDB taxonomy): Bacteria > Actinomycetota > Actinomycetes > Actinomycetales > Microbacteriaceae > Microbacterium. Next base: position 409,004 of record NZ_LPVV01000038.1, read on the forward strand.
TCGACCCCACAGGGCACGTCGTGGAGACCGACACCTACACTCCCACCGAGGCGATGCGCCGACATCTGCGGGCTCGCGACCAGCACTGTCGATTCCCTGGTTGTCGTATGCCGGTGCACCGATGCGAGATCGACCACAACTACGACTACGCTCTCGGCGGTCGCACCCGCCTCGACAACCTGAGTCACTTCTGCACGACGCACCACTCGCTCAAGCATCCCGACGTCGACCCTCGGCACCGATGGACCGCGCGACAGCTCCCCGACGGAAACGTGACGTGGGAGAGCCCGCTCGGGCGCTCATACGCCGATCCCCCGCGCCGGCGAGTGATGTTCGTGTGAGAGCCGGGGTGCTGACCGGTGCGTGAGCCCAGCACCTCAGTTCGCGTCGGTCAAAATACCCTGCAGCCAACCGGAGGATCGCACCTGGGCAGCGCCGGCAGCGGCGACTCGTTCCTGCAGCTCGCGATCGCTGGTGACCACCACGACGTATGCGCCCGTGGCGACGCGGCGCTCGACCGCGGCGACGATCGCGTCGTCGCCTCCGGCGTCCGCCTCCACGACCGAGACCACGCCCGCGGGAAGCAGCGCATCCTCGTCATCGGCTTCGGGAGCCTCGATGCCCCGCGCGGCACCTTCGACCACGAGCGCGATCGGCGGGAACCAGGCACTGCCGCCGAGATCGATGTCCGCTCCAGGCACCGACAGTCCGCTGAGGCTCTCTGCCAGACGGCGCGCGGCGCCCGCACGATCTTTCCACCAGCCGTTGGGCACCGACCCCACGACGTTCGCCGCATCGACGACGAGCGACGGGCGCACTGCGAGCAGCGCCCGCAGTGTCGGCCACGCCCGTCCGAACCCCGGGTGCAGAGGACGAGCGTCGACCTCGTCGAGGGGTACCCACTCCAGCGCGACGCTCTCGGGGTCGCTGATCACCGGGTCGAAGGGCTCTATGACATCGGCGATCACCGTCGTGTACGACCAGACGTCGAGATCGAGCACGCTCGTGAATCGAGGCCGTACGGCGGCATCCGGCACGCCCGCTTCCTCCTGAGCCTCGCGAACCGCCCCGACGATCGCGCTTTCGCCCTCGTGCAGCGCGCCGCCGGGCAGGCCCCAGGTTCCGCCGAAGTGGCTCCACGCCACCCGGTGCTGCAGCAGGATCCCGCGCTCCGGATCCACCGCCAGGAGCCCCGCAGCGCCGAACCGGCCCCAGTACTTCTCCCCCGACGGCGCCACGACCCAGGCATCGCCGGGATCACGCGGCCCGGACGGGCGGCGGGGCTCGTCTGCGGCAGGAGGAACAACAGTCATCACCTCAGCCTTTCACAGCATCCGGGCATCGGCATCCGCCCCGGTCATATGCGGGAACAGCGACGGGCCGCCCGCACGAAGCGGACGGCCCGTCGGTGATCGATGACTAGCGCTGACGCTTCTCGCGGACGCGCATGTTGACGACGATCGGAGTTCCCTCGAACTCGTACAGCTCACGCAGGCGGCGCTGGATGAACCGGCGGTACCCGGGGTCGAGGAACCCCGTCGTGAACAGCACGAACGTCGGCGGACGCGTCGACGCCTGCGTGCCGAAGAGGATGCGCGGCTGCTTGCCGCCGCGCAGCGGGTGGGGGTGCTCGGCCACGAGCTCGGCGAGGAAGGCGTTGAACTTGCCCGTTGGAATGCGGCGGTCCCAGTTCTCCAGCGCGGTCTCGAGCGCCGGCACGAGCTTGTCGAGGTGACGGCCCGTCTTCGCAGAGATGTTCACGCGCGGGGCCCAGGCGACGTGCGCCAGGTCCTGCTCGATCTCCCGCTCAAGGTATCGACGCCGGTCGGCGTTCTCGAGGTCGAGGTCGTTCAGGCGATCCCACTTGTTGAACGCCAGCACGAGCGCGCGACCCGACTCAAGCACGAGGTCGATGATCCGCACATCCTGCTCACTGATCGTCTCCGAGACGTCGAGCACGACGACGGCGACCTCGGCCTTCTCGAGCGCGGCGGAGGTCCGCAGCGACGCGTAGAAGTCGGCGCCCTGCGCCATGTGCACCCGGCGACGGATGCCTGCCGTGTCGACGAGCGTCCACAGCTTGCCGCCGAGCTCCACGATCTCGTCGACCGGGTCGCGGGTGGTGCCGGCGAGGTCGTTCACGACCACGCGCTCCTCCCCCGCCGCCTTGTTCAGCAGCGAGGACTTGCCCACGTTCGGACGCCCGAGGATGGCGACCCGGCGCGGCCCGCCGATCTCGGCCTTCGCGACGGCCGAGACGTCCGGCAGCTTCTTCAGGACGGCGTCCAGCAGATCGGCGACGCCGCGACCGTGGATCGCGGAGACGGGATGCGGCTCGCCGAGACCCAGGTTCCACAGCGCGGCGGCTTCGGGCTCCTGGCGGCTGTCATCGATCTTGTTGGCGACGAGGAAGACCGGCTTGCCGCTCTTGCGCAGCAGCTTCACGACGTGCTCGTCGGTCGAGGTGGCGCCGACCATCGCGTCGACGACGAAGAGGACGACGTCCGACAGGTCGATCGCGACCTCCGCCTGCGCGGCCACGGAGCGGTCGATGCCCTTCGCGTCGGGCTCCCAGCCGCCGGTGTCGACGAGTGTGAAGCGACGGTCGTTCCACTCGGCCTTATACGTGACGCGGTCGCGCGTGACACCGGGCGTGTCCTCCACGACGGCCTCGCGGCGCCCGAGGATGCGGTTCACAAGCGCGGACTTCCCGACGTTCGGCCGACCCACGATCGCCACCACGGGCAGGGCGGGCAGGAACTGGATGCCGTCCTCGCCGAGCGTCACACCGGCGAGGAGCGCAGCATCCTCGTCGTCGAGCTCGTAGTCGGCGAGACCGGCGCGCAGCGTCTCCGCGCGCTGTTCGGCCAGTTCCTCGTCGAGTGCGTCCATCTTCTCGGCGAGCTGGTCGGGGCCGCCTTCGTATTCGTCGTCAGCCACGGTGTGCTCCTCGGAGTCGTTCGATCACCGCGAGTACGGCGTCGATGGTCTGGGGGAAATCGAGCGCGGTCGAGTCGACGACCTCGACGCCGTCGGCGGCGTTGAGGAAGTCGACGACCGCGCTGTCGGAGGCGTCGCGCTTGTGCAGGGCCTCGGCGACGGCCTGGGCGTTCTCGCCCGCGAGCTCGCCGGCGCGGCGCGCGGCGCGCACCTCGGGTGCGGCGGTGAGCAGGATCCGGACCGGTGCGTCGGGCGCGACCACGGTGGTGATGTCGCGACCCTCGACGACGACGGCCGGGTACGAAGCCTCGGCGACGAGCGAGCGGAACAGCCGATTGACCTGCTCGCGCACCTCGGGCACTCGGGCGACGCCGCTCACGGCGCCGGAGACCCGCGACTCGCGGATCGCGTCGGTCACGTCGGACTCGCCCACGAGCACGGTGCGGTCGTCGGGGTCGAGACCCAGCCTGACCGGGAACTCGGACGCCGCGACGCGCACCGACTCCGCGTCGTCGGTGTCGGCACCTCGGTCGAGGACGTGCCAGGCGAGCGCCCGATAGGCGGCCCCGGTGTCGAGGTACCCGAATCCGAGCCGTCGCGCGACCGCTTTCGAGACACTCGACTTGCCGGAACCCGCAGGCCCGTCGATCGCGATGAAGTCAGTCATTGGTGGTCCCTGCAATCCGCCAGCCGCGTTCCTGGAGTCCGGTGATTGCCCCGTGTAGTGCAGCGGGGTCGACGCTGATCTCGGCGAGGCCGAACTGTGCGCCCGGCGAGTGCTCGAGACGCAGATCCTCGACGTTGACGCCGAGCTCGCCCAGCTCGCCGAACAGTCGACCGAGCTGTCCGGCGGTGTCGTCGACCATGACGACGAGGCTCTCGAAGCGACGGTTCTGGCCGTGCTTGCCCGGCAGACGCTCGACACCGTCGTTGCCCTGCTTGATCGTCTCCGCGACCACGCGCCGAGCCCCGGGAGCGTCGGGAGTGCGCAGCGCGTCAGACACCTCGCGAAGATCGTCTGCCAGCGCGTCGAGGATCTCCACGACCGGCCCGGCGTTCGCGCCCAGGATCTGCACCCACAGCTCAGGGGCGGACGCGGCGATGCGCGTCGTGTCGCGCACACCCTGGCCGGAGAGCCGCAGCGCTCCCTCGTCGGCGACCGCGAGCCGCGCGGCGAGCAGACTCGCGACGACCTGTGGCACGTGCGAGGTGAGCGCGACCGACCGGTCGTGCTCCTCCGGGGTCATCTCGAGCGGCATCGCTCCGACGTCCAGCGCGAGCGCCTCGACGACAGCGAGATCGGAGGCCTTGGTCTCCTCATCCCGGCAGACGACCCACGGTCGGCCGATGAAGAGGTCGGCACGGGCGGAGATCGCTCCGCCGCGTTCCCGACCGGCGAGCGGGTGGGAGCCGATGTAACGCGTGATGTCGACGCCGCGCTTCTGCAGGGCGAGGAACGGCTCAAGCTTGACGCTCGCGACATCCGTGACCACGGCGTCGGGGAATCGCGCCAGCTCGGCTTCGATCACATCGGCGGTGACGTCGGGCGGCACGGCCACCACGACGAGCGCGGGGGTGTCGGCATCCGTCGCCGCCCGACCAGCGCCGTAGTCGATCGCGAGACGCAGCTGTGCGGGCGAGGTGTCCGCGAGCACGACGTCGACGCCCTTCGCGCGCAGTGCGTGACCGATGCTCGCGCCGAGCAGGCCGGCGCCCACGATGCGGACGGTGCCGGACAGACGGGTCGCGACGCGCGGCGCGGACACGCCGGTCATCGGCGCCCCGCCGGGCGCACTCGTCGTCTCGGTCACTCGTTCTCCTGCTGCTCGCCTGGCGCCGCGGCGACACCGGAATCATGGCGCGCGAGAGTCAGCAGCGCACCGAGTTCGATTTTACTCAGTTCGCGCGTGCGGCCGGCCGGGAGGGTTCCCAGGTGCAGGGGTCCGAACTGGCGGCGGACGAGCTCCGTGACGGGGTGCCCGACGGCAGCCATCATCCGGCGCACGATGCGGTTGCGACCGGAGTGCAGCGTCAGCTCCACGAGACTCGACCCCCGGGACGTGTCGAGGAGACGAGCCTTGTCGGCGGCGATCGGCCCGTCCTCCAGCTCGATCCCCTTGGTGAGCTTGGAGATCGTCTGAGCGGTGACGGCTCCGTCGACCTTGGCGATGTACACCTTGGTGACGCCGAAGGACGGGTGCGCCAGTACGTGCGCGAGCTCGCCGTCGTTGGTGAGGACGAGCAGCCCGCTGGTCTCGGCGTCGAGACGGCCGACGTTGTAGAGACGCTCCTCGTAGTCCTTCGTGAACCGGCGAAGGTCGGGGCGCCCGCTCTCGTCGCGCATGCTGCTGACGACCCCGGTCGGCTTGTTGAGCATGACGTAGCGCTTGGAGACGTCGAGCTGGACGGCCGTTCCGTCGACGTCGACGAGATCGGTCTCGGGGTCGATCCTCGTCCCGAGCTCGGTCACGGTGCGGCCGTTCACCCGGATCCGCCCCTCGACGATGTACTGCTCCACGACCCGGCGCGAAGCGACGCCGGCCGCGGCCAGCACTTTCTGCAACCGGACGCCCTCGGGCGCGGAGCTCGTGTCTTCCATCATCGGACCACTCCTTCATCGAAACCGTCTGCGCCGTCGTCGAGCAGCGGGGAGATCGGGGGCAGCTCGTCGAGCGAGTTGATCCCGAGGTGCTGCAGCAGCGCGTCGGTGGTGCCGTAGTTGATCGCGCCCGTCTCCGAGTCGGCGAAGAGCTCGGTGATCAGCCCCCGTGCGAGGAGCGTGCGCACGACCGAATCGACGTTGACCGCGCGGATCGAGGCGACCTGGCTGCGCGTGACGGGCTGCTTGTAGGCGATGACCGCGAGGGTCTCCAGTGCCGCCTGCGACAGCCGTGCCGGCGCCTGACCCCCGACGAACTCGGCGACGAGGGAGTCGTGATCCTCGCGCACATAGAGACGCCACCCACCGCCCACCTCGCGCAGCTCGAAACCACGCCGTGGACCGGTGCCCCGGCCGTCGTAGTCGTCCACGAGGGTCTCGATGGTCTGGCGCACCGCCGCCACCGGAGAGCCGACGGCAGCGGCGAGGGCGACGAGCCCGATGGGCTCGTCGATGATCAGCAGGATCGCCTCGATCCGCTCCGCCAGCGGGCTCTCAGCGGAGATTGTCGGCTCCTCCGCCTGCTGCTCGGTCGGCAGGGCCAGGTCGTCGGTCAGGTCATCGGTCATAGTCGGCCCCCAGGCTCGCGAGTGCCTCGACGTCAAACGTCGGGAGCTCGGTGTCCCGCGTGAGATTGGCGGTCAAGTCATCGGTCATAGTCGGCCCCCAGGCTCGCGAGTGTCTCGTCCGACCAGGAGTCGGCGGCCCAGCGCAGCGTCAGCTCGCCGAGCGGTTCCAGTTGTTCGAAGCTGAGTGCGGCATGCCGGTACAGCTCCAGCACGGAGATGAAGCGCGCGACGACGATGCCCGGTTCGCGGATGCCGGACACCAGCTCGCGGAAGCTCAGCGATTCGGTGCCGCGCAGCAGCGTGACGACGATCGCCGCTTGTTCGCGGATGCTGACGAGCGGAGCGTGCAGATGGTCGAGGCCGACGTGCGGGATCTCCTTCGGAGCGAACGCGAGCAGCGCGAGGGCCGCGAAGTCGTCGGCGCTGAGCGACCAGACGAGCTCGGGGGTCTGCGTGCGGTGCTTCTCGTCGAGCCGGACCGCCCTGACGTGCCGGCGATCCTCCCGCTGCAGGCAGCGCGAGAACCAGGCCGACACCTCCTTGAAGGCGCGGTACTGCAGCAGCCGGGCGAACAGCAGGTCGCGCGCTTCGAGGAGCGCCACGGCCTCGGCATCCACCAGCTCGCCCTGCGGGAGGAGTCCGGCGACCTTCATGTCGAGCAGCGTGGCGGCCACGACGAGGAACTCCGATGCCTGATCGAGCTCCTCGTCGTCGTCGAGGTGCTGCAGGTAGGCGATGAACTCGTTCGTGACCGCGCTCAGCGAGACCTCGGTGATGTCCATCTCGTGCTTCGAGATGAGGTTGAGCAGCAGGTCGAACGGCCCGTCGAAGTTCGACAGCGAGACCCGGAAACCCGCCTCGGACTCGGCGTCTGACGCGATGGACTCGGCTGACGTCGAATCGGATGCCGCGGCTGTCGCCTCGTCCGGTCCGACAGGCGCGAACGTCTCGGGAGTCTCGTCAGGCGACGGCGCCACGGGCGACCAGCTCCCGCGCCAGCCGCAGGTACGCCTGGGCGGCGGCGTGCTCCGGAGCGAACTCGGTGATGGGGACGCCGGAGACGGACGCGTCGGGGAACTTCACGGTCCGGCCGATGACGGTCTCGAGCACATCGTCGCCGAATGCCTCGACCACGCGCTCCAGCACCTCGCGCGAGTGCAGCGTGCGTGGGTCGTACATCGTGGCCAGCAGCCCGTCCATGGTGATGGACGGGTTCAGCCGGTCGCGCACCTTGTCGATCGTCTCGATGAGCAATGCGACCCCGCGGAGCGCGAAGAACTCGCACTCGAGCGGGATGATCACGCCATGAGCGGCGGTCAGGGCGTTCACCGTCAGCAGACCGAGCGACGGCTGGCAGTCGATGAGGATGACGTCGTACTCCCCCGCCACCTGGCGCAGCACGCGGGCGAGGATCGTCTCGCGGGCGACCTCGTTCACGAGGTGCACCTCCGCGGCCGAGAGGTCGATGTTGGCGGGCATGACGTCGAGGCCGTCGACGCTCGTGTGCACGATCGCCTCATGCGCATCGCGCTTCGTGTCGAGCAGCAGGTCGTAGATGGTCGTCACGTCGTGCGTCTGGATGCCGAGACCCGCCGACAGCGCACCCTGCGGGTCGAAGTCGACGGCGAGCACCTTGCGACCGTACTCCGCGAGGGCCGCGGCGAGGTTGATCGACGTCGTGGTCTTGCCGACGCCGCCCTTCTGGTTGCAGAGGGCGATGATGCGAGCCGGTCCGTGCGAAGCCAGCGGCTCAGGGGTGGGGAACCCGTGGTACGGCCGGCCGGTCGGTCCGAGGGGTGTCTCGTCGGCCTTCCGTGCCTTCGCCCTGGACTTCGCCGCTTTCTCCGCCACCGCTTCTCCTGCTCCCTCGTGCTTGGTCGATTGTAGCGGCAGGCGTAGGGCGGAGCCCCTTCGCCGCGCGGCGCGCACTCCGAAGGGGACCCCCGAGCTCGCTGATCAGCCGCCTCTCAGAGCCGCGACCGGCTCGATCCGCGCTGCCCGTCGAGCCGGGTACCATCCCGACCCCCACCCGACCAGAGCGCCGAGGAAGGCCCCGGCGACGGCGACGAGCGGATCGGTGACCGGCGTCCACCCCTGCACCGCGGCGACGACGATGACCGCGACCACCCCGAGAGCAGAGCCGATCAGACCGCCGATGAACCCGATCACGATCGACTCGACCATGAACTGCGCGCCGATCTGCCGACGGGTCGCGCCCAGCGCACGACGCAGACCGATCTCGCCGATGCGCTCCATGACCGCCAGCAGGGTGACGTTCGCGATGCCGAGACCTCCGGCGAGCAGGGCGATCACTCCGAGGATGAGGAACACGACGTTGACATCGGCCTGCACGCTCTGGCTGAGGTCCGACGAGCCCGACGGCGCGCGCGCCTCGAGGCTCTCGGGATCGTCCGGCGCGAGCGCGATCACGCTCTGCTCGGCGACCTGCGGCCCCGCCCCGACGGCGATTCTGATGTCCAGCTCGGACGGCGCTTCCAGCCCGAAGTCGGCTCGAGCGGAGCCGGTGGGGATGATGACCGCATCCAGGAGTTCGCTGCGCCGCTCCATGCCGTCGGCGATCCCGACCACCGCGTACGCCACGCCGGCGATGAACACGGAGGGCTGGGAGTCGACACGGTTGATGCCCATGCGCTCCGCGAGGCGGCTGCCGAGCACCGCGACGCGGTCCGCGCGCTGGTCGTGACCGCGGTCGAAGAACCGTCCGGCGACGAGTCCCCCCTCCGCGGTGTCGAGCAGTTCCGCGGAGGTCGAGAACAGACGGGGCGAGGCGACGGCCGCCGCCGCCGGGTCGTTGACGGGCACCGCTGTGATCGTCTCCCCCTCCGCGAGCTCCACCTCTCCGAGCAGGGTGGCGCTCTCGACTCCGGCCAGCAGCTCGACCCGGTCGGGTGAGTCCCAGGGCAGACGCCCCGCGGCGACGCTCTTGTTCTGCGAACCCGACTGCGCCTCGGCGGCCTGCACGACCACGCGGGTCGCGGCAGCGCCATCGAACTGGCTCGCGATCTGCGCCGCCGCCGTCTGCGCGAACCCGATGGTCGCGACGAGCGAGGCGATCCCGAGCACGGTGCCGAGGATGGTCATGACGAGCCGCGCGGGGCGCGAACCGATGTCCGACGTCGCCTCGGCGACCAGATCCTGGAACGTGAAGCGGTCGGCATGAGCCACCGCCGAGACGAGCGAGGGCGGTCCGTCCTCGACGGCGGGTCCCTCGGCGTCGTCCGTCGCGCGCGTGCGCCACGGCAGCCGGATCACAGCTCACTCAATCGGCCGTCGGCGATGCGGATGCACCGGCGTGCCCGCCGCGCGACCCCGTCATCATGCGTGATGACGACGAGGGTGAGTCCGTCGTCGTTGAGCTCCTCGAACAGCGACATCACCTCGCCCGAGGTCCGCTGGTCGAGGTTGCCCGTCGGCTCGTCGGCGAGGAGCAGCCGGGGCCCGCTGACGACCGCCCTGGCGACCGCGACACGCTGCCGCTCACCGCCCGACAGCGAGTTCGGCAGGAAGTCGAGGCGGTGACCGAGACCGACCCTCTGGAGGGCCTCTCGCGCCCGGAATTCACGCTCTCGACGCGGGACACCGCTGTACAGCATCGGCATGAGCACGTTGTCGAGCACGCTGCGACGCGGCAGCAGGTGGAAGGACTGGAACACGAACCCGATGAAGCGCGCACGTACGGCCGCTCGCTCGTCGTCGGACAGATCGCCGGTGAGTGAGCCCGCCAGGCGGTACTCGCCCACACTCGGGCGGTCGAGGAGCCCCAGGATGTTGAGCATGGTCGACTTGCCGGAGCCGCTCGGCCCGACGATCGACAGGTAGTCGCCCGGAGCGATCGAGAGCGTCGCGCCCTTCAGCGCCTGCACCTCCGGCGGGCCGGGGAACGACCTCGTGACGTCTCTGAGCTCGACAAGCGGCGCGGCGTCCGCGGCATCCGGCGTCACCGGCGCGCCTGCGGCGAGCGAGGTCACTCGCCGACCACCACGAGCTCGCCCTCCTCGAGATCGCCGTCGATCGGGGTCACCTCCACGGCGCCGTCGGCCGCGAGACCGGTCTCCACGACAACGAGTCGCGTCTCGGCATCCTCTCCATCCCGGGGGTCGGACTCGACGACCTCCACGCGGGACTCCCCACCGGGACCCGCGGTGAGCGCGGCGAGCGGCACGGAGAGCACGTCGCCGTCGGTCGCACCGACCGCGATGCGCACTCGGACGTTGCTGTCCTGCAGCGCGGTGATCTGCTCCGGCGTGAGCGGATCCGGTTCGAGCAACACCTCCCACCGCGCCTTGCTGTCCTTGCCGGGCTTGAGCTCGGAGATCACGGCGCGATGCTCCGTGCCGTCCGGGAGCTCGAACGTCGCCTCTGAGCCGACCTCGAGCAGCCGGGCATCCGCCTCAGCCGCCGCGCCCGTCAGTCGCACGGTCGCGCCGGAGACCGTCATCACGGGACCCGAGATGGTCGTGCCGCGCTTGACCTCGACCGCGTCGACGCGGCGCGGGAGCTCGGTCAAGAAGAGCACCTCGCTGGCGGGCAGGTACGGGAGCACGCTTTCCCGTGCGCTCTCGAGCGCCTGGTTCGCGGAGTCGACCTGTGCCCGCGCCGCGTCGAGCGCGGCCTTTTCGGCACCGGTGTTCTTGGCGGCCCAGAGCTGATCGCGCTCCAGACGAGCCGTCTGGAGGTCCCACTCGGCCTGCTGGACGGTCGGCGCCCCTTCGACGCCGTTCCTCGCGTCGGCCAGTGCCTGCTCGGCCTTGGCGACGGCGACGTCGGCCTGGAAGCTCTCCACCTTCGACGGCCCGGCACCGGCCGCGGTGAGCTCCTGCTGGGCACGCGAGACCTCGCTCCTGGCGGAGCGCACGCCCTCCTCGGCAGAGCGCACGGCATCCTCCGCGCCCTCCTCGGGGGCGGGCTGCGGGTAGCCAGCTTGCGCGTAGAGCTGGCCGACCGCATTGGCGGTCGCCTGGTCGAAGAGGTTCGACGACACGTCCCCGGCATCGATGCCCAGGCTGACCAGGGCCTGCTTGAGCTGCAGCACGTCGGGGCCTGAGACTCCGACCCGCAGAGTCCGGTACGCGGGAAGCTCACCGGGCAGCACGATGACCGGCCGCCCCTCGATCTCGAGGGCGATGGAGAGCGGGGAGAGGGTGGCGCCGACCTCGGGCACGGAGCCGGTGACGACGCTCCCTCCCCCGGTGGTGTCGATGGTGACTTCCACGGCGTCCGCGTAACCGACGTCCGCCCGCAGGGTGACGTCGTTGCTGAGCGGACCGAACTCCACCGGCACGGTCACCAGTCCGGGGTCCGGCGCCTCGCTCGCCTGCGCCGGTGCGATCAGGAAGCGACCGACCAGAAGGCCGGCGACCAGGCTGACCACCGCGCACAGCGCGACGATCCACAGGGTGCGGTTGCCTCGCAGGATCCGCCCCCATCCGCTCACGCGGGAGGATGCGGCCGCCCCGTCGCCGTCCGCAGCGAGGGCGTCGTCGTTCTCGGGAAGAAGCTCTGCGGGCAGTTCTGTCGTCGGAGTCTCGTCGTCCCTCATGTCAGTCGTTCTGCTCGGCTGCGGCCTTGAACGCCTCGAGGTCCGCCTTGTTCTCGGCGATGAACTTCTCCTCCAGCGCGAACTGGATCTTCAGCGATTCCGCCGTGTACGACGTCTTGGTGCGGCACTCGAGGTCGACGAGCGCGAGCTCGATCTCCCGCTCGCCCAGCGCCTTCATCTCCGGGCTCGACGACGGGTCGACGAAATCGGGCGACTCGGTGTCGACCTCGGTCGATCCGTCGCCGTACACCGCGTCGTAGATCTTGCTGGACTCATCGGCGATCGACTGCTGGGCGTCCATCTGCGCCGAGAAACCGGGCTCTCCCCCGTCGTCCATGCACGAGGACCACGCCGCGTTGAGCTCCTTGAACTCGGGCGACTCCTGCGTGGAGCTCCAGAGCTTCTCCATCTTGGTGCGCAGGTCGGCGAACTCATCCGCCTGCCACGGGTCCTCGCCCTGCTGCTCGTGCTGGGCCCACCCCTGGCACCCGGCATCCTCCCAGTTGTACTCGTAGCTCCCGTCCTCGGCGAGCTCGTCCTCCTCCGGCGGCACGCCGTAAGCGGTCTCGTAGTACGCGGTCTGCTCCGATTCGGAGAGCGATTCGATGTACTCCTGGTTCGGGTCGACGTACTCCTCCGAGCTGCCTTCGCCCTGATTCTCGGTGAAGGGGCTGTTCACGATCCCGTAGCCGTACTTCGCGACCCACTCCCTCTTCTCCGGCTCCCACTCCACGTCCTCACCGGACGAGAAGTCGGCGGAGCTCTGCACGTTCGGCTTGTACTCGAAGCCCTCCTCCGCCATGCACTCGGCCATCAGCTCTTCCTGAGCGCGCTGCTGCTCGTCCCACTTCTTCTGCTGCTCCTCCTCGGAGAGGTCGCCGCCGTAGGCGGAGGAGAGGTACTGGCCGAGAGGCGAATCCTCGTAGCTGAGTTCGTTGGCGGACGGTCCTGCGCATCCGGTCAGAGTGAGCGCCAGGGCGGTGGCAGCGATTCCCGCTGCGAGAGGACCGGTGGTACGCATGTCTTGCTCCTTCGTCGGCCGACTTCGGTCGGAGGTCTCGGGCAAGCATAGGGAAGCCGGACGATTCCTCGCGTCCCCCAAATGGATGACGTGGATAAGTCTCCGGGCTGACGACAGCGGGCGGCCGACACGGTCCGCGGAGGGTCCCGCGACTGTCAGCGCGCCCGCGGATGCGAGGTCGCGTAGACGTCGCGCAGCGTGTCGACGGACACGTGGGTGTAGATCTGCGTCGTGGCCACCGAGGCGTGTCCGAGCAGCTCCTGCACCACCCGCACATCGGCCCCGCCCTGGAGCAGGTGGGTCGCGAACGAGTGCCTCAGGGTGTGCGGCGACACGTCTGATGTGATCTGAGCGCGCTCCGCGGCATCGCGGATCACGAGCCAGGCGCTCTGCCGCGACAGCGGTGCGCCCCGGGCTCCGAGGAACAGCCGTGCCGAGGCTCGACCCTTCGCGGCGAGACCCGGCCGCACACGCGTGAGATAGGCGTCGACGGCAGCGCGCGCGAACGACCCGACGGGCACGATGCGCTCCTTCGACCCCTTGCCCCGCAGTCGCAGCACATCGCCGTGCGAGACGTCGTCGACATCGAGGTTCACCGCCTCCGAGACACGCGCTCCGGTCGCATAGAGCAGCTCGAGCAGGGCACGGTCGCGGATGCCGATCGGCTCCTCGGCCGATGGCGCGGCCAGTAGGCGCTCGACCTGGTCGATGGTGAGGGCCTTCGGCAGACGACGCGGCGCCTTGGGCGGTCGCAGACGTCCGCTGGGATCGTCGTCCTCGATGCCCTCCCGTGCGAGGAAGCGGTGCCACCCGCGCACCGACGACTGCAGTCTCGCAAGGCTCGTCGCCGCCGGCGCGGGGTCGGCGGACGACCGCTCCGCGATGAAGCGCCCCACGATCGCGGGGGTGATCTGCGCCGTGTCGGCGATGCCGTCGGCGGTCAGCCACTCGAGATAGCCGGCGAGATCGCGCCGGTAGGCGGAAATCGTGTGGTCGCTGAGACCGCGCTCGATCGTGACATGGCGCAGGTACGAGTCGAGCGCGCGATCGAGCTGCATGCTCAGGCCAGGTCGCGAAGCCTCTGCGCCGCCGCCAGCACGCCGATGGTGAGGATGCCGTTGCGCATGCGCCCTTCCATGACCGCCGCGATCACCGCGTCGAGCGGAACCCATTCGGCGCGGATGTCGGCCTCCTCGTCCTCGCGCTCGTGCGCCGACGGAGCCGCCGAGATCCCGGCGGCGAGGAAGATGTGGATCGCCTCGTCGTTGCCGCCGGGAGTGGTCCACGAGGAGACGAGCGGCTCCCAGTGAGCGGCCACGAGATCCGCCTCCTCGGCCAGCTCCCGCTGTGCGGCGACCAGTGGCTCCTCGCCGTCGACGTCGAGCAGGCCGGCGGGCAGCTCCCAGTCGCGATGACGGATCGGATGCCGGTACTGCTGTATCACCAGCACCCGTCCCTCGTCGTCCAGCGCGAGGATCGCCACAGCGCCCGTGTGCTCGACGTACTGGCGACGGATATCTGCGTCGCCGTACCGCACGAGGTCGTCGCGGACGTTCCACACGGCGCCCTCGAACGCGAGATCGCTCTGCACGACCTCGGGCTCGAAAGGCTCGTCGCGAAGGTCGCCCGCAGCGACGCGGCTCTCAGGCATCGGCTTCGACGTCGAACAGCTCGCTCGCGCGGTGACGCTCGATCGCCGCGCCGACCAGGCCGCGGAAGAGCGGGTGCGGGTCGGTCGGACGCGAGCGGAGCTCGGGGTGAGCCTGCGTGGCGATGTAGTACGGGTGCACGTCGCGCGGCAGCTCGACGTACTCGACGAGGTCGAGTTCGGGGTTCAGGCCCGAGAAGACGAGTCCCGCGTCGGACAGGCGCGAGCGGTAGGCGTTGTTGACCTCGTAACGGTGACGGTGCCGCTCGGACGCGATCGGGGTGCCGTAGACCTCACGTGCCAGGGAGCCCTCCGCGAGGGCGGCCTGGTAGAGGCCGAGGCGCATGGTGCCGCCCAGGTCGCCGCCGTCGAGGATCTCGACCTGCTCGGCCATGGTCGCGATGACCGGCTCGCTGGTCTCGGGGTCGAACTCGGTCGACGAGGCGCCGGCGATGTCGGCCACATCGCGCGCGTACTCGATGACCATGCACTGCAGGCCGAGGCACAGACCGAGGGTCGGGATGCCCTGCTCTCGTGCGAACCTCAGCGCGCCGAGCTTGCCCTCGATGCCGCGGATCCCGAAGCCGCCGGGCACGCAGATGCCGTCGAGCGTGGCGAGCTGCTCCCTGGCGCCGTCCGGCGTCTCGCACAGGTCGGACGGGATCCACCGGATGTTGACCTTCGTCTCCTGAGCGAAGCCGCCGGCCTTGATCGCCTCAGTCACCGAGAGGTAGGCGTCGGGCAGGTCGATGTACTTGCCGACGAGCCCGATCGTGACCTCGTGCTTCGGGTTGTGCACGGCGTGCAGGACTCGGTTCCAGCGCGTCCAGTCGACCTCTTCCGCCTTCTGGTCCAGACCGAGCCGACGCACGATGTACGAGTCCAGGCCCTGCTCGTTGAGCGTCGAGGGGATGTCGTAGATGCTCGGCAGGTCGACCGTGTTGATGACGCCCTCGGCGTCCACGTCGCACATGAGCGCGATCTTGTTTCGGTTGCTCTCGCTGACGGGGCGGTCGCTGCGGAGCACGAGCGCGTCGGGCTGGATGCCGACCTGGCGGAGAGCCGCCACCGAGTGCTGCGTGGGCTTGGTCTTCTGCTCGCCGGAGGCCCCCATGAAGGGGACCAGCGAGACGTGCACGAAGAACACGTTGTCGCGGCCGAGCTCGTGACGCAGCTGCCGCGCGGACTCGAGGAACGGCTGCGACTCGATGTCGCCCACGGTCCCGCCGACCTCGGTGATGATGACGTCGGGCTGCGGGTCCTCGGTCGCCTGCAGGCGCATGCGCCGCTTGATCTCGTCGGTGATGTGCGGGATGACCTGCACGGTGTCGCCGAGGTACTCGCCGCGCCGCTCGCGCGCGATGACCTGCGAGTAGATCTGGCCAGTGGTGACGTTCGCGGCCTGCGACAGGTTGATGTCGAGGAACCGCTCGTAGTGGCCGATGTCGAGGTCGGTCTCGGCGCCGTCGTCGGTCACGAAGACCTCGCCGTGCTGGAACGGGTTCATCGTGCCGGGGTCGACGTTCAGGTACGGGTCGAGCTTCTGCATGACGACGCGGAGTCCGCGAGCGGTGAGCAGGTTGCCGAGGCTGGCCGCGGTGAGCCCCTTGCCCAAAGACGAAACGACACCACCGGTCACGAAGATGTGCTTGGTCGTGTCGTTCTTGGGCCCCGCAGAAGAAGAGTTCATCACGGGCTTCTATCCTAACAGTTCGCTCAGACGCCGAGGCTGAGAAGTTCGCGGGCATGGGTGAGTGCGGCGTCCGAATCCGCGAGTCCGGAGAGCAGACGGGCCATCTCGGCCTCGCGCTCCTCCCCTTCGAGTCGGCGGACGCTGGAGGCGGTGACTGCTCCGTCGTGGGATTTCACGACCGAGAGGTGGTTGTTCGCGAAGGCCGCTACCTGCGCGAGATGGGTCACTGCGATGACCTGCGACTTCTCGGCGAGTCGGGCGAGTCGCCGACCCACTTCGATCGCCGCGGCTCCGCCGATGCCCGCATCCACCTCGTCGAACACGAACGTCGGAACGGGATCGGTGCCCGCGATGACGACCTCGATGGCGAGCATGACGCGCGAGAGCTCGCCTCCCGAGGCTCCCTTCGACACGGAGCGCGGCTCGGCGCCCGGATGCGGTGCGAGCAGGATGCCGACGTCGTCGCGACCGTGCGCGCTCTCCGCGCCAGGGGTCACCGCCACTTCCAGCGTCGCGTCAGGCATCGCGAGGGCGTGGAGCTCCTCCGTCACAGCGGCACCGAGACGCGCAGCGGCTGCCGTGCGCTCTGCGGTCAATGCGGCAGCGAGCTCGTCGAGCTCGGTGCGCGCGGCATCGCGTTCGGCCTCGAGCCGGGCGATGCGGTCTCCGTCGTCGTCGAGCTCGGCGAGTCGGTTCGATCCGGTGCGCCAGAGTTCCAGCGCCTCTTCGAGCGACCCGTGCGCGCGCACGAGTGTGGCGAGCGCAGCGCGGCGCTCCTCGACGGCGGCGAGCTCGTGCGGGCCGGACTCGTCGAGGTCGGCGAGGTAGGCCGAGAGCTGCCCGGCGAGGTCGGCGACGCGATAGCCGATGTCGGCGAGACCCTCGGAGATGTCGGTCAGCGTCGGGTCGGTCACGCGCTCGAGAGATCGACGCGCCTCCGCGACGAGAGCGGACACATCGGGCTCGCCTTCTTCGTTCGACAGGGCGTTGTGCGCGAGCGTCGCGGCCAGCCGCAGGTCTTCGGCGTTGGCGAGACGCTCGGCACGGGCGGTGAGCTCGACGTCTTCACCGGGCTCGGGGGCTGTCGCCTCGATCAGCGCGAGCGCCTCGCGCAGCCTGGTGGCCTCTTCGGCTCGACGGTCCCGGTTCTCCGTGATGTCGGCGATCTCGGCATCCAGCTCGCGCCAGCGCGTGAAGGCTGCCGCATACGCGTCGAGCGCGGTCGCGATCGGGGCGCCGCCGAACCTGTCGAGGGCGTCGCGCTGCGCGGCGGCCGACCGCAGGCGCAGCTGCTCCGACTGCCCGTGCACCACGACGAGTTCGTCCGCCAAGGACGAGAGCACTCCCGCCGGCGCGGCGCGCCCGCCCACGCTCGCGCGACTGCGTCCCTCTGCGCTCAGCGTGCGGGAGACGTACAGCTCGGCCGACCCGGCGCCGGCCGGCTCGAGTTCACCGCCGGCGTCGGAGACGATGTCGGCGACCTCGCCCTTCTCCGGCACGAGCCAGACTCCCGCGACCGAGGCCTGCGAGGCTCCGGCGCGCACGGCGCCCGAGTCGGCCCTGGCCCCGAGCAGCAATCCGAGCCCGGTCACGACCATGGTCTTGCCCGCGCCGGTCTCGCCGGTGATCGCGGTGAAACCCTTGCCCAGCGGGAGGACAGCGTCGGCGATCACGCCGAGACCCTGCATCCGCATCTCCTCGATCATGCGCCTCCCCCCTGCCCGCGCCAGCCGGCGACCGGCAGCTGGAACTTCCGCACGAGCCGGTTGGTGAACTCGGCGGTGTGCAGACGAGCCAGTCGCACCGGGCGGGAGGAGCGTCGCACCACGACCCGTGCGCCGGGTGGGAGATCGTGCGATCGACGGCCGTCGCACCACAGGATGCCGGAGCCCGTGGTTCCGTCGAGCATCTCGATCGCGACGGCGGCGTCGGGACTCACCACGAGCGGCTTCGCGAAGAGGGCGTGCGCCGACAGCGGCACCACGGCGATGGCCTCGACCGTGGGCCAGATCACCGGTCCCCCGGCGGAGAAGTTGTACGCGGTGGATCCGGTCGGGGTCGACACGACCATGCCGTCGCAGCCGAAGCTCGACAGCGGCAGCCCGTCGATCTCGAGCACCACCTCGATCATCCGCTCGCGGCTCCCCTTCTCGACGGTCGCCTCGTTCAGCGCGAAGGTCTCGTAGACGACCGCGCCGTCGGCGTCCTTCACCCGCACCGAGAGGGCGAGCCGCTCCTCGACGTCGTAGTCGCGGTCGATCACGCGGCGCACCGCGGCATCCATGTCGTCGCGGTCGATCTCGGCGAGGAAGCCCACATGGCCCATGTTGATGCCGAGGACGGGCGCCGAGCACCCCCGCACCAGCTCCGCCGCGCGCAGGATCGTCCCGTCTCCGCCCAGCACGATCGCCAGCTCGAGGTCTTCCTGCGTGACGGTGTCGCCGAGGACGTCCACGTCGGCGAAGAAGGAATCGACCGCGCTGAGATCGCCACTGTCATCGCCCGCGAGCACCGGACGCGCCCCCGCTTCGCGCAGCGCCTCGACCACGCGACGAGCCGCCTCGACGGTGTCCGTGCGTCGGGCGTGGGCGACGACCAGGATGTTGCGCTCGTTCATCGGCCCCCTGCCAGTGCGTTGATGCGTTCCGACCATTCTGACGGATCCGTGCCCCGACCCGGAGCGAGGTGTACGAGATATTCCGTGTTGCCATACGTGCCGAGGATCGGCGATGGGAGGATGCCGAGCATCCCCAGTCCGGCATCCCAGGCGCTCCAGACGACCCTCGCGACCGCATCCGCGCGAGTGGCGGGATCCGTCACGAGTCCGCCGCGCACCGCCGTGCGGCCGACCTCGAACTGCGGCTTGACGAGCAGGACGATGTCCGCCTGGGGGGCGGCCACTGCGGCGACGGCGGGCAGCACCAGTTCGAGCGAGATGAAGGACAGATCTCCGACGACGAGGTCGGGCGCCTGCTGCTCTCCGGTCGCGGCTCGCAGGTTCTCGGGCGTCATATGACGCACGTTGTAGCCCTCCACGAGGACCACGCCCGGGTCAGCGGCGACGGATGCTGCGAGCTGATCGTGTCCGACGTCGACGGCGAGCACCGACCGCGCTCCGCGCTCGCGGAGCACCTGCGTGAATCCGCCCGTCGACGCGCCCATGTCGAGTGCGAGACGCCCGTCGACGGCGATGCCGAATCCGTCGAGAGCGGCGAGGAGCTTGTGGGCGGCCCTGCCGACGTAGTGGTCGGCCCCGGCGACGGTGATCTCGGCCGAGTCGAGGACCGGCGTCGAGGGTTTGACCACCGGGCGCCCGTCGACGCTCACGAGGCCTTCGGCGATCAACGATGCGGCGTGCGTCCGCGAGCGAGCGAGTCCCCGGCTGGCGAGGGCGGCGTCGAGTCGCGTCATCGCGCGCCAGGGGCGTCGCGCTGATCGAGACGCGCGCCGCTGTCGAGGCGGCGGGACAGCTCGTCGTGCAACCCGGAGTACGCGTCTGCTCGCGCAGCCAACGGCTGCCCCTCGATCAGGCGCAGGCGACTCCACAGACCGTCGGTCGGCTCGTTCGTCGTCTCATCGCTCACGTGTCTACTGTACGCGGCGGCTGCGACAGCGGGCCGGAGCCACGGCGGCCGCCCGCCCGCCCTGCATCAGGGCCGGTGGAAGGGGTCGTCGTAGAGACGCTCCGGCACTCGGAGCACGAACACCGGAGTCCCCGACGACCAGATCGCGGATGCGCCAGCGCGGAGCAGATCGATCTGCTCGTCGCCCTCTGCGAGGATCTCCACATCGGGCCCGGAGACACGCACGGACGCGCCGTTGACGGAGTGGATGCCGTCCTTCACCGAGACAGCCGGATACGGCTCGTGGAGGTCGCGGAGATCGCGGAGGATGTAGGTCGGCCGCGATCCCTCGGGCGCGGCGAGGACGTGCTTGGGCCGGTCGATGCCGGTGAGAACGAGTGCCGAATCGATGCCGGCGCGCACTGCGCCGAGGATGTCGGTGTCGAGCCGGTCGCCGATGAAGAGCGGCTTCTGGGCGCCGAAGCGCGACAGCGCCTCCTCGAAGATCGGCACCTCAGGTTTGCCGGCGACCGTCGCCAGTCGACCGATCGCCGTGTGGACCGCGGACACGAGCGTGCCGTTGCCCGGTGCGACGCCGCGCTCGCGCGGGATCGTCCAATCGGTGTTGGTGGCGATCCACGGGATGCCGCCCTCGTCCTCGGGGACCTTCAGTGCGAAGGCAGCCTCGGCGAGGTCGGTCCACGCCACCTCGGGGGCGAAGCCCTGCACCACGGCCGCCGGCGAGTCCTCGGCTGAGCGCGTGACGGTGTAGCCGGCCTTCTCCGCCTCGTCCACGAGTCCGTCGCCCCCGACGATGAGAAGGGTGGCCGGCGGGGGGACGATTCCTACGAGCAGTCGCATCGCCGCCTGAGGACTGGTGATCACATCGTCCGGGGCGACGTCGAGACCGAGGCTGCTGAGGTGCGCAGCGACCGAGGCATCGGTCCGAGAGGCGTTGTTCGTGATGTAGCCGAGACGCACCGATTCCGCAGCCCGGTTGAGGCTCTCGACCGCGTGCGGCAGCGCGCCTGGACCGGCGTAGACCACCCCGTCGAGGTCGGCCAGCACGGCATCGACACCCTCGAGCGGTGTGCGCTGCGTCTGCTTCTTCGAGAACAACCCCACCGCGCCTCAAGCCTCCTTCGAGGAGTCGCGCCCCTCGTCGGTGTCGGACCCGTCGGTGTCGGACCCGTCTTCACCGAGCAGCTCGCGGACCTCGTCCTCGATCGACGGCTCGGGCTCGACGGCGTTCTCGCTCTCGCTCTCGCTCTGGCTCTGGCTCTGGCTCTGGCTCTGGGCAACCGTCATGTCGGCACCGTTGGCCTCGTCGTCGGGCTTCGCGCCGGCATCCGCATAGGCGACGTCTGAGACCTCGTCGAGGTCGTCGATGTCGTCGATCATCCCGTCCTCGACGAAGATTTCCTCGTCACCGGCTTCGTCGACGCCGAGCGCCTCTGCAGCGACCTCGGCGCGGTGCGCCCAGAACGCGGCCTCTTCGGTGCGGCCGAGGTCTTCGAGCACGGCGGCACGTGCGGAGAACAGAGCAGGACTCCACTCGAACGCGCGGTCGGGGTCGAGCTCCGGGATCTCGAGTTCGCCCAGCGCCAGCTCCAGGTCGCCCTGATCGAGACGCGCGCCCGACATCGCGATCGCCAGGGCGACGCGCACCGGCGTGGTCAGTGCGCTGCGGTCCACGGCGCGGCCCGTCTCGAGCGCGCGATCGGGGCGTCCGATGCCGCGCTCGCTGTCGACCATGAGGGCGATCTGGTCGTCCTTGCCGGAGATGCGACGATAGGTGCGGAGCTCCCGCAGAGCGAGCGCGAAGTCCTCGTTCGCGTATGCGGTGATGCCCAGCGTCTCGCGCACGATGGCGATGCGGCCGGCACGACGGGAGGCCGCGAGAGCATGCTGGTGTGCGAGAGCGGGATCCTCGTCGATGAGACGCGATGCCATCGCGAGATGCCGAGCCACGTGCTCAGCGTTCTCCTTGCTCAGGGTCTTCAGCTCGTTCCGAGCGGAGGGGTGCAGGTCTCGCGCCGTCACGTCCTCCGGCAGCACCGGGTCGTTGTGCCGCGGCCGCTCGTCGGCAGCCTGGAACGGGCGTTCACGACCCGCGCCGCCACGCTGCGGAAATGACCGGGAACGATCGGACCGCTGGCCAGAACCGTCATGACGAGGCGACCGCGAGTCGCGGCTGTAACCGCCCTCGCGACGCGGGGCA
>NZ_LPVV01000039.1 GCF_002362255.1 Microbacterium sp. SZ1
GAGGGGCCGGATGCGGCGCCCCGCCCCGCGGCGACCCGCCCCGCCCCGCCCCGCGGCGCCGCGCCCCGCGGCATCCGATCCTTCGTCCGCTCCGAACAGGGTGAGACACACGGTGGAGGAGTGCATCATGGCGCAGCGCAGCACGCAGGGAGGCAAGCGGTTCTTCGTCTGGGCCGCCCTGGCCGGACTCGTCAGCGGGGCGGTGTTTCTCGCGGCGGCCGAGCTGTTCGCGCTGCTCCTCGCGCGGTCGGCGAGCCCCGTTCTCGCGGTCGGCGGATTCGTCATCGACATCGTGCCCCAGCCGTTCAAGGAGTTCGCGATCGCGACGTTCGGCGAATACGACAAGATCGCCCTGCTCGCGGGCCTCGGTCTGGCCGTCGTGATCGCGTCGGCGGTCGGCGGCATCCTCGAATACGTCCGACCGCCGCTCGGCGTGGTCGTCATCGTGATCGCCGGAGCCCTCTCGACCGCCGCAGTCGTGACTCGTGCCGGCGTCAGCCCCCTCGGCTTCCTGCCCCCGCTGCTCGGAGCCGCCGCCGGTGCCGTCATCCTCGTGATGCTGTCGCGGCGCCTGCGCACCTGGAAGGCCGCCGCCGTCCCGGCCGACGGCGAAGAGGCGCCGAAGGCGATGGGCCGCCGCCAGTTCTTCCTGCTCGCCGGCATCGCCGGAGCGTCCGCCGTCATCGTCGGCGTCGCGTCTCGCGCCGTGAGCATGGCCGTGACATCGGTCGAGGCGATCCGCGACAACCTCTCGCTGCCGAAGCCGAAATCGACCGTCACGATCCCGAACGGCGCCGAGCTCGACATCGAGGGCATCAGCCCGCTGTTCACGCCGAACAAGGACTTCTACCGCGTCGACACGGCCCTGACCGTTCCCACGGTCGACCCCGACACCTGGCGACTCGTGATCGACGGCATGGTCGATGAGCGCGTGGAGATGAGCTTCCAGGACCTCCTCGACATGGGACTCGACGAGTACGTCATCACCCTCACCTGCGTGTCGAACGAGGTCGGCGGGGAGCTCGTCGGCAATGCGAAGTGGCTCGGCGTGCCGGTGCGCGACGTGCTGAAGAAGGCAGGTGTGAAGGGGGACGCCGACATGGTGCTCTCGAAGAGCGTTGACGGGTACACGGCGAGCACGCCGCTGTCGGCCCTGACCGACGACAATCTCGACGCGATCTTCGCGGTGGCGATGAACGGTGAGCCGCTGCCGCCCGAGCACGGCTTCCCCGTGCGGATGGTCGTGCCCGGTCTGTACGGATACGTCTCGGCGACGAAGTGGGTGACCGAGCTCAAGGTCACCACGTTCGAGAAGGACGAGGCGTACTGGACTCCGCGCGGGTACAGCGCCGAGGCGCCGATCAAGTTCTCGTCGCGCATCGACACCCCGAAGCTCGGCGCGGCGGTCGACGCCGGGAGGATCGCGATCGCGGGCGTCGCGTGGGCGCAGACGGTCGGCATCGAGCGCGTCGAGGTCAGCATCGACAACGGCGACTGGACTCCGGCCACTCTGTCGGCCCCGATCAACGAGGACACCTGGGTGCAGTGGTTCCTCGAGTGGGATGCCACCCCCGGAACCCACTACGTGGCGGTGCGCGCCGTCAACAAGAACGGCGACCTGCAGATCGAGGACCGCGCGCCCATCGCTCCCGACGGCTCGACCGGCTGGCAGCGGTCCCTGATCCGGGTCGCCTGATCCGTGCGCGGCGGGTGGCCTGCGCCTAGGGTGGAGCCATGACGTCGCTCCCCGCGTGTGTGATCACGGTCTCGGATCGCTCGTTCGCGGGGGAGCGTGAGGATCGTGGTGGTCCGATCGCCGTGGGCCTGCTGCGGGATGCCGGGTGGCACTGCCCGGATGCCGAGATCGTCGCCGACGGCATCGACTCCGTGGCCGACGCGCTCCGCCGCGCGGTCGCTCGCGGGGTGCGCCTCATCGTCACGACCGGCGGCACCGGAGTCGCCCCGCGCGACCTGACGCCCGAGGGAACCCGCCAGGTCATCACGCGCGAGGTGCCCGGCGTCGCCGAGGAACTGCGGCGAGGCGGCCTGGCCGACACCCCGCTATCGGTGCTGTCGCGCGGGCTCGCGGGCGTCGTGGATCCGGCCGGGGCTCTGATCGTGAACCTTCCCGGGTCGACGCGTGCCGTCGCCTCGGGTGTGCCGGTCGTGCTGGGCGTCGCTCGGCACATCATGGAGCAGCTCGACGGAGGGGACCACTGATGAACACAGTCCGGCTGGCGGCCATCTCGGAGCAGCCGCTCGACCTCGACGCGCACCTGCGGGCTGTGGAGGACCCGGCGCTCGGCGGCGTCACGACCTTCATCGGTCGCGTGCGCGACAACGATCCCGATGCCGATACCCCCGTCGTTGGTCTCGAGTACAGCGCCCACCCGGATGCCGAGGCGGTGCTGCGATCGATCGCCGAGAAGGCGGGGGCGGATGCCGTGGGCGCGGCGCGCGTGGACGTCGCCGTGAGCCACCGGATCGGGACGCTCCCGGTCGGGGACGCCGCCGTGGTCATCGCGGTCGCCGCCGAGCACCGCGCCGAGGCGTTCGAGGTGTGCCGGGCGGTGATCGAAGACATCAAGCGCGACCTGCCGGTGTGGAAGCGTCAGCTCGAGTCCGACGGCTCCACCCTGTGGAAGGGCATCGGCGGCTGACGCGCGTTTCGTCCCCCTTCCCCGGCGCGAACCACCCCTTTCTGCGCGAACCACCCCTCTGTGCTCCGCGATGAAAGGGGTGGCTCGCGCCTACGGGGGTGGCTCGCGCCTATGGAGGTGGGTCGGCACAGGTCCGCGTGACGCCGCTCAGCCGCCGGCGAAGGGCGGCAGCACGTCGACGAGCTCGACGCCCTCCAGCGACCGATCCGCGTCGCTGCGCACGCCGTCGACCATGACCGCGCACCGCGGCAGGATGTCGGCGAGCGTCGGATGCTGCGCGACCAGCGCCGCGCGGAGCTCGGCCAGCGTGCCCTCCGACCGCTCCTCGGCATCCGTCCCGGCGGCCTCGGCCGCCGCGGCGAAATAGCGCACGCGCATCATCGCGTCTCGCCCTCGCGCACCCAGTCGCCCGAGCGTCCGCCCGACTTCGCCACGATGCGCACGTCCTCGATCACGACCGAGCGGTCGAGGCCCTTGATCATGTCGACGATCGCGAGGGAGGCGACCGAGACCGCGGTGAGCGCCTCCATCTCGACGCCCGTGCGGTCGGCGGTGCCGACGGTGGCTTCGACGTGCACGCCGTCGTCGACGAGCTCGAGCTCGACGCTCGCGCGGTGCACGCCGATCACGTGGGCGAGCGGCAGCAGTGAGGGTGTCGACTTCGCGGCCTGGATGCCGGCGATGCGGGCGACCGCGAGCACGTCGCCCTTGGGTGCGGTGCCGTCGCGCAGCGCCGTGACGACCTCGGGGCCGCAGCGCACGAAGCCGCGGGCGGTGGCGGTGCGGACGGTCGGCTGCTTGCCGGTCACGTCGACCATGTGCGCGCGACCGGACGCGTCGAGATGCGGGAAGCTCATCCGACCAGCATGACATCGATCGCATCACCCGCGGCGACGCGCTCGACGTCGGCCGGGACGATCGCGAAGGCGTGCGCGCGGGCGAGTCCGCCGGCGAGGTGCGAGCCGGAGCCGCCAGCGGTCGCCGGTCGCACCGTGCGCGCCGCGAGGTCGACGACGGCGGGCAGGTACTGACGGCGTCCTGGCGGCGTCGTCCAGCCGGCGTCGGCCGTGAACGACGCGCGCGGGCGGTGGATCTCCGCGCGCCCCTGCAGCGCGAGCAGCGCGGGTCGCACGAACACCTCGAACGACACCGCCACGCTCACCGGGTTGCCCGGCAGGCCGAAGACGAGAGTGCCCGCGCCCAGGACGCCGAACGCCTGCGGCTTGCCGGGCTGCATGGCGACGCTCGCGAACTCGATCTCGCCGCGGCCGTCGAAGGCGCCGCGCACCGGCTCGTACGCTCCCGCGCTCACGCCGCCCGTGAAGATGACCACGTCGGCGCCGCGCGAGACCGCCTCGGCCGTCACGGCCGCGACGGCATCCGCCTCGTCTGGCACCCGCGAGACGAGCACGACCTCGGCGTCGGCATCCGTCACGAGCTGCTGCAGCAGCGGACCGTTGGAATCCGGGATTCGCCCGCGCGTCGGCGTCTCACCGGGGGAGAGCAGCTCGCTGCCCGTCGAGAAGACGGCGACGCGCGGAGCGCGGGTCACCGCGACCCGGTCGATGCCCGCCGCGACGGCCGCCGCGAGCTGGAAGGCGCCGATGCGCTCACCGGCGTGCACGACGGTGTCTCCCGCGCGCAGGTCGGCGCCGCGGCGGCGCACGAAGGCCCCGACGGCCGGAGCGCGCAGCACCCGCACCTCGCCCAGCGAATCGGCGAGTCCGCCTGCGGTGTCCTCGAACGGCACGATCGCGTCTGCCGAGGTCGGCGCGGGGGAGCCGGTCATGATCCGGGCGGCCTCACCCGTGGCGAGCGCCGGATCGTCGGGCACGCCCGCCGGCAGATCGGCGACCACCCGCAGCGTCACCGGACTCTCCGGCGAGGCGGCGGCGACGTCGGCCGCGCGCACGGCGAACCCGTCCATGGCGGAGTTGTCGAACAGCGGGATGTCGTGGGCGGCGGCCGCATCCGCCGCGAGGGTGCGGCCGGCGGCATCCTGGATCGCCATCTGCTCAGCGGGGAGCGTCCGCACCGCGTCGAGCACGCGCGCGAGCTGCTCCTCGACGGTGCGTCGGGCGCTCATGCCGTCACCGCCGGGCGGAGCGCGATCTCGTGCTGTCGCGCCGTGAGCGCGTCGATCACGGCGAGGCGACCGAGCAGCGGTTCTCCCGCACCGGTGACCAGCTTCACGACCTCAGCTGCCAGCATCCCGCCGATCTGCACGCACAGTGCGCCGAGCACGCCGACCTGCGCGCAGCTGGGCGGTTCGCCCTCGGTGCCGGGCGGGAAGAGATCGGCGAGCACGACGGCGTCGTGTCCGGCGGGCGGTGCCGACCAGAACACGGTCGCCTGGGCGTGCCACTCCTGCACGGCACCCCACACGAGGGGGATGCCGAGCGCCTCCGTCGCGGCGGCGACGTCGCGTCGTGTGGCGAAGGAGTCGCTCGTGTCGACCACGATGTCGGCGTCCGCGAAGAGGGTGGTCGCGTTCGCGGCGTCGAGCCGAACGGTCTCCGGCACCACCGCCGCTCCGGGCGAGAGCGCGGTGATCGCCCGCACGGCCGAGACCGTCTTCGCGGTGCCCACGTCTTCTGCCCGGTGCGCGAGCTGACGCTGCAGGTTCGTGAGCTCGACCACGTCGTCGTCGATCACGGTGATCGTGCCCACACCGGCCGCCGCGAGGGCGAGCAGCACCGGGGAGCCGATCCCGCCGGCGCCGACGACGGCGACGTGGGATGCCGAGAGCCGCCGCTGCCCCTCCTCGCCGATGCCGGCGAGCACCGCGTGGCGCGCGGTGCGCACGAGCTCCGCGGGGTCGAGTGCGGGCGTGGGGTCGACGAGCGGCTGCATGGGACCAGGCTATGCGCCACCGGGCTGACTCGCCGAGACTTAGCAGCCCCGCCGAGACCTATCGCCCCGTCGTGATGGGACGGTGGGTCTCGACGCGCGGGGTGGGTATCGGCGCCTCGATGACGGAGACCGGGTGCGATTCGGATCCGCTTCTGCGGATGACTCCGCCTTCTTTGTTCCGCAGCAGCGGTAGAGTGCGAGCATGCAGAGCTTCCGCATCGCCCGCGCGGCACGACTGCTCGGGGTGAGCGACGACACCGTGCGCCGCTGGATCGACCAGGGGCTGCTTCCGACCACCGACGCGGTGCCCGCCGAGATACCCGGTGATGCGCTGGCCGCCCGGGCGATCGCCCTCGCCGATGAGGTCGTCGACCCGCAGGGGGCGCTGTCGAGCGCGCGCAACCGCTTCGTCGGCATCGTCACCCGAGTGCAGATCGACGGGCTGATGGCCCAGGTTGACCTGCAGTCCGGCCCGCATCGCGTCGTGTCGCTGATGTCCGCCGAGGCGGCGCGCGACCTGCATCTCGAGGTCGGGTCGCTGGCGACCGCATCCGTCAAGGCGACCCAGGTCGTCGTCGATGTGCCGAAGGACTGACGTGAACCGCTCGCTGCTCCGATCCGCCGCCGTGCTGGCGCTCGCCGCGCTCGCCCTCACCGGGTGCGCGTCGCCCTCGGTTGAGCCGACCACCGACGGGACCACCGCCGCCAGCCGCACGCTGTCCGGTGACCTCACGGTATACGCAGCCGCATCGCTGCAGGGCGCGTTCGACGAGATCGGCGCCGCGTTCATCGACGAGAACCCCGACGTGCGGTTCAGTCCCGTGTACGACGGGTCGTCGACGCTCGTGACCCAGCTGCAGGAGGGCGCCCCGGGCGACGTGTTCGCGTCGGCGGATGAGAAGAACATGGACAAGCTCGCCGATCTCGCGCTCGACCCGACGCTGTTCGCGTCCAACACGCTCGTGATCACCGTTCCAGCGGGCAACCCGGGCGGAGTCGAGAGCCTCGCCGACCTCGCCGACGTCACGACGGTGCTCTGCGCTCCCGAGGTGCCGTGCGGCGCGGCATCCGGCACCCTGCTGGCGAACGCCGACGTCACGGTCGAACCGGCGAGCCTCGAGCAGAACGTCACAGCCGTGCTGACGAAGGTCGCGACCGGCGAGGCGGATGCCGGACTCGTCTACGCGACCGACGTGATCGACCGCGACGACGTGGAGGCGATCGTGCCCGACGGCGCCGAGGACGTCGTGAACCGCTACCCGATCGCCGCGCTCGACGGCGCTCCGAACGGCGACGCAGCAGAGGCGTTCGTGGCCTTCGTGCTGTCGGACGCCGGGCAGAGGATCCTCGCGGATCACGGGTTCGGAGCACCGTGAGCTCCGCAGCGCGCGGCTACGCACCGCGTGCCATCATGGCGCCGGCGCTCGTCGGCCTGGCCTTCCTCATCCTGCCGCTCGCGGCGCTCATCGCGCGCGTGCGATGGTCGACGTTCCTCACCGACGTGACGTCGGAGGCCGCGCGGTCGGCGCTGGTCCTCTCGCTCGGCACGGGACTCCTCGCGACCCTCATCTGTGTCATCTTGGGTGTCCCGCTCGCGCTCACGATCGCCCGTTCGGGCCCGCGCCTGGCCGCCGTGCTCCGCGCCGCGGTCACCGTGCCGCTCGTGCTCCCGCCGATGGTCGGCGGCGTCGCCCTGCTCTACCTCTTCGGCCGGGCAGGGTGGTTCGGCGGGCTCGGGATCTCGTTCAGCACCCCGGCCGTGGTGCTGGCGCAGACGTTCGTGGCGCTGCCGTTCCTCGTACTGGCGGTCGAGGGAGCCGTCCGCACGTCGGGAGTCGACTACGAGCGCACCGCCGCCGCGCTCGGGGCCAGCCGCTGGACGATCCTGCGCCGCATCACTCTCCCGCTCGCCGCGCCGGGCATCGTCGCCGGTGTGGTGCTCTGCTTCGCCAGGGCGATCGGAGAGTTCGGCGCGACGGCGCTGTTCGCGGGCAACCGGCCCGGCGTGACGCAGACGATGCCGCTCGCGATCTACACGGCCTTCAACGGCGCCGGGGTTTCGCAGGGCACCGCAGTCGCCCTCGCACTGCTGCTGCTCGCGGCGGCGATCGCCGTGCTGCTCCTCGTGCGCGGCTGGCGTCCGGGAGCAGCGCGATGAGCGCCCCTCATGCCGGTCTCCGTGCACGGGTGGTCGTGCCGCGCGAGCACTTCGTCGTCGACGTCGCGCTTCAGGTCGGCGCGGGAGAGACCGTCGCGATCATGGGCCCGAGCGGTGCGGGCAAGTCGACGCTGCTGCAGGCGCTCGCGGGGTTCGTCCCGCTCGGCGACGGTGAGATCGAGGTCGGCGGTCGTGTCGTCGATCGAGCGACGCGGCCGCGCGTGCGCACCGAGCCCATGCGACGGGGCATCGTGCTGCTCGGTCAGAACCCGCGCCTGTTCCCGCACCTGAGCGCACGCGAGAACGTGGCGTTCGGGCCGCGCGCGGCGGGCATCTCGGCGGCTGAGGCACGACGGGATGCCGACGACTGGCTGGCCCGCGTCGGACTCCCCGGCGCCGGCGACCGCCGCACTCAGGAGCTCTCGGGCGGAGAAGCCCAGCGCGTCGCCGTAGCCCGAGCGCTCGCCGCAGCGCCGCGGGTCGTGCTGCTCGATGAGCCGCTCGTGGCGCTCGACCCTGACACGGCGGGCGACATCAGGCGGATGCTGCGCGAGCAGCTCGCAGATACGACCACCGTCGCGGTGACCCATGACGCCTCAGACGCGGTGGCTCTCGCCGACCGGCTCGTCGTGATCGAGGCAGGGAGGATGACGCAGCAGGGGGAGGTGCGCGAGGTGCTGGCTGCGCCGGCATCCGCCTTCGTCGCGTCGATCGCCGGCGCGAACCGCATCGAGGGGGTCGCGCGGGGCGGTGGCTGGTCGCGCGCCGACGTGCGGCTGGTCGCCGGGGACGCCGCGTCGCAGGCGCTCGCCACCGTCGACGGGGCAGCGCTGGCCGCCGTCTTCCGGCCGGGCGACGTGCACGTGGTGACGGGGGCCGGTGGCGTGAACTCCTGGCGGGCTGTCGTGACGCGAATCGAACCGACGCTGGCGGGGGTGCGCGTGCTCACCGACCTCGGCGCGGTCGATCTGTCGCTGCAGGATGCCGGCGCCCTGCGCTCCGGCGACGCGCTGACCCTGCACGTCACCCCGGAGCACGTGCGGTTCGTCGCGGCATCCTGACCTCACTCCGCCGACCCACCCCCTTGCGTTCGAACCACCCCCTCTGTGGCGGGCGCAGAAGGGGTGGCTCGCGCAGAGAGGGGTGGCTCGGCGCTGGTCGCGATGCGGACCGCGAAAGGGGTGGCTCGGCGCGGCATCCTGATCCCTCTTCGCCGACCCACCCTCTTTCGCGCGAGCCACCCCTCTGTGACGGGTGCCGAAAGGGGTGGCTCGCGCAGAAAGGGGTGGGTCGGCGGAGGGGAAGTGAAGAGGGTGGGGATGCCGGAACGGCCCTGGCATCGCCCATGCGGGTTAGTGTCGAACCATGGCGGGGAACGGGGCGAGGCGATGACGGCCGTACCCGTCGCGATCGGGCGGCGGGCGACAGCTCCCGATGCTGCCCTCGCGGCGATGGGCGACCGCCTCGTCGACACCCACGGGCGCGTCCACCGTGACCTGCGCATCTCGCTCACCGACCGCTGCTCGCTGCGCTGCACCTACTGCATGCCCGAGCAGGGCAACGAGTGGCTCGCGCGCTCCAGCATCCTGTCGACCGACGAGATCGTCGAGGTGGCCGAGGTCGCGGCGAGCCTCGGCATCCGCACGTTCCGTCTCACCGGCGGCGAGCCGCTGCTGCGCCGCGACATCGTCGACGTGGTGCGGCGGGTCGCCCGGATCGAGGGCGCCGAGGGACGGGTCGAGGTCGCGATGACGACGAACGGGATCAGCCTCGCCGACAAGCTTCCCGACCTCATCGACGCCGGCCTCACGCGACTCAACATCAGCATCGACACGATCGACCGACAGAAGTTCGCCGACCTGACCCGCCGCGACCGACTCGACGATGTGCTCGAGGGGATCGCGGCCGCCGCGGCATCCGAGCTCCGTCCGCTGAAGCTGAACGCTGTCGCGATGCGAGGCGTGAACGACGACGAGCTGGCCGACCTTGTCGCCTTCGCCATGGAGGTCGGCGCCCAGCTGCGCTTCATCGAGCAGATGCCCTTAGATGCCGGGCACACCTGGGACCGCACGACGATGGTCACGCGGGAGGAGATCCTCGCGGCGCTCGGCGAACGGTGGCGGCTCGACCCCGTGCCCGGCCGCGGCGGCGCGCCCGCCGAGAAGTGGCGCATCGACGGCGGACCTCACGAGGTCGGGGTCATCGCCTCGGTGACCGCCCCGTTCTGCGGCGCGTGCGACCGGCTGCGCCTCACCGCCGACGGACAGTTCCGCAACTGCCTCTTCTCGAACGCCGAGTACGACCTCACGGCCGTGCTGCGCGACACCGCGTCAGAGACGGCGGCCGAGCGCGCCGCCTCGATCGAGGCGCTGCTGCGCTCCTGCGTGCACGGCAAGCTGCCCGGGCACGCGATCAACGACCCCTCCTTCCTCCAGCCCGCTCGCGGCATGAACGCGATCGGCGGCTGACCCGCCCCGGCGGCTTGCGACACCCGTCGAGTCCTGGGAGCATCGCCTGGTGACGACTGCCGCCCCAGACACCGAGAGCGTCGTCGATGTGGACGAGCTCGCGGGCCTCGACCGCGGGCGGCAGCGCTGCGAATGCGACCACGGCGACGACAGCGGCTATGCGCCGTGCGGGCGCCGAGCCAAGTGGCGCGTGTCGATCGACTGCCTCTGCGGAGAAGGGCATCCGCGGCAGGTCGAGATCCTCTGCTCCCGGTGTCTGCGCACGCTGCGTCAGTCGCACGGCGAAGAGGCGATCACCGCTCGTCGGCTCTGATACCGGCTCTCACCGCATGACGGAGGTGCGCGCGGCGAGCGCCGACGCCGCCTCCCAGTCGGGCTGCGCGCCCACCCCGCCGCTGCCGCGGGTCGACGCCGTGCCGCACGCCACCGCGAGGCGCAGCGCGTCCTCGACCGGCATCCCGTGCAGCATCCCCGCGATGAACCCGGCGGCGAGGGTGTCGCCGGCGCCGACCGTATCGGCCAGTTCACCGTCGACGGAGGGTACGCCGACGCGTACGCGCTCGACCCGGCCGCTCGATAGGCGGGCCGCATATGCTCCGTCCGCGCCGAGCTTCGCCACCACGACGGCATCCTGGGGCATGATCCCGAGCAGTTTCCCGACGGCATCGTCGATCCCGTCGGTATTCGTGATCCCCGTCAGCTCCCCCTCGTTGCCGAAGAAGACGTCGACGTGCGGCAGAAGCGTCAGGATGCCGGAATCCCACCGCTCGGCCGGGTCGAAGTTGCCGTCGAGCGAGGTCCGTACTCCGGCAGCGCGCGCGGCGGCGAACAATGCACGGGCGTCCGGCTGCAGTGCGTGCTGCAGGAAGTAGCTGCCGATGTGCAGGTGTGCGGCATCCGCCAGGTCACCCGGCGTGACGTCGGCGGCGCGCACCGTGCCGATCGAGCCCATGGAGGTGAGGATCGCGCGGTCGCCGTCCGGGCGCGTGAGGTGGGTGGACGCTCCGGTGGGCAGTGAGTCGTCGATGCGCACGCCTGTCGTGTCGACGCCGCGTCGCCGCAGCTCCTCGTCGAGGTAGCGACCGAACGTGTCATCGCCGCGAACACTGATCAGGCGCGTGTCGATGCCGAGGGCTGCGGCGCCGCACGCGGTGATCGCCGACGAGCTGCCCATCGTGAGCGTCGTCCGCGGCACGATCTGCTCGTGCTGCCCGAAGCGGATCTCGCGGTCGACGTCGATGATGAGGTCGACGCACAGCTCGCCCACCACGAGCAGACGGCCGGATGCTGCATCCATTCGCTTTCTCCTTCGCCCGCCGCGCACCTTCTGCGGCCATCGCGGCCGCTCCTGGCCGCAGATCCTGCTCCTGGCCGCAGAAGTGACCCGGCCGTCAGCCCAGGAACTCCCGGGCGGCGGCGCTCAGCGCCGTCACGCCGACCTCGATCGTCGGGTGGATCTCGGGCGCGAAGAACGGCGAGTGGTTCGTGGGGATGTCCTTGTCGAGGGTGCCCGCAGCCATCGCCGTCTGGAACTTCACCGGGTCGACGCCGCCCCAGAACCAGAACACGAGCGGAGCGCCCGAGTCGCGGGCGAACCACGACACATCCTCGCTGCCGGTGAACATGCCGGGGTCGATGACGGCGGCCTCGCCGAGCGCCTTCTGCAGCGCAGAGGTCACGCGCGCGGTCGCTTCAGCGTCGTTGATGGTCGGCGGCAGGGTGTGGTCGGTGCGGATCTCCGGCTCGCGCTCGGCTCCGGATGCCGCGGCCTCGGCGCGCACGATGCGCTCGACGCTCGCGAGCACCTTGTCGCGCATCTCGTCGGTGGGGTAGCGCAGGCTCAGCTCGAGCTTCGCCTCGGCAGGGATGATGTTGTTCTTGAGTCCGGCGTGGATCGATCCGACCGTCACCACGGCGACGTCGCGCGGGTCGACCTCGCGCGATGCGATCGTCTGCAGGCGCATGACCGTCGCCGCCGCCATGACGACGGGGTCGATGGTCGAGTGGGGGCGCGAGCCGTGCCCGCCCCGCCCGTGCAGGGTGACGGTGAGCCCGTCGGATGCGGCCATCTGCGTGCCGGGTCGCACGCCGATCGTGCCGGCGGGCAGCGGCGTGACGTGCTGGCCGAGCACCACGTCGGGCCGGGGGAGACGGTCGAGGATGCCGTCGTCGAGCATCGCCCGCGCACCGGCGCCGTACTCCTCGGCGGGCTGGATGATCACGACGAGCGTGCCGGACCAGTCGGCGCGGTCGGCGACGAGGCGCTCGACGGCGCCGATCATGGCGGTCACGTGCATGTCGTGGCCGCACGCGTGCATGACGGGCACGGTGTTGCCGGCCGGGTCGATGCCGGTCGCGGTGCTGGCGTAGGCGAGCCCGGTCTCCTCGCCGACGGGCAGGGCGTCCATGTCGGCCCGCACCCAGACGACGGGGCCGTCGCCGTTCTCGAGCACGCCGATCACACCGGTGACGCCCACGCCCTCCTGCACGTCGAGTCCCAGATCGCGGAGGTGCGCGGCGGCGATGCCGGCGGTGCGGGTCTCCTGGAACGAGAGCTCGGGATGCTGGTGCAGGTCGATGTAGAGCGCTTCGAGGTCGATCGTCATGGCCCCGAGCCTACTCGCGGCCGCCCTGCGGCATCCCCTGCCTCTCTCCGCCCAACCACTTCCGCCGACGCCCCTGCTGGTTGCCCACGCCCCTGCTGGTTCTGGTGACTCAGCAGGGGCGTCGACGCTCAGCAGGGGCGTCGGCGAACGGAGACGCGTGCGGGGGGCGCGGCGCTCAGTGCCGGTACGACGCGAGGGAGGGGCCGGGGTGGAGCACCCCGTTCACGATCGCCCGGATCGCGAACTCGCTCGCCTCTCCGAGGTCGAACACGTCGCGGTGCAGCAGCCACTGCAGCTGCAGTCCGTCCATGACGGCGAGGATGCTGGCGGCCGCCGTCGCGATCGTGTCCGGCTCGGTCACGCCCTCCTGGGCGCACAGTTCGCGGAAGGCCTCGGTCACCTCGCGGCGCAGCGTCGTATAGCGCTCCTCGAAGTATTCGCGCCCCGGGTGGTTGTCGGTGACCGACTCCGACGACAGCACGGTGTACGCCTGCACGATGCCCGGGCGCAGCTCGTTCGCGATGGCCGTCCGCACGAGGTGCAGGAAGAGCTCGGGTCCGCCGGGGATGTGCTTCTCGGCGAGGTCCTGCACGTCGGCCTGGTCGCGGTACGCGAGCACCTCGAGCAGCAGCTTCTGCTTCGACCCGAAGTGGTGCAGCACTCCGGCGTGCGTGATCCCGACCTGCTCGGCGACATCGGCGAGGGTGCCGTTCGTGGAGCCCTTGTTGCCGAAGATCTCCACGGCGGCCTTGAGGATCTGCTCGCGCTTCTCACGCGTGGCAGGGCGCACGGGCGCCTTCCCAGCGGCATCCTTTGGCATGGCTCCTCCTCTCGTGGATGACCCTACTTGCCAACCTTACTTACTAACGAGTAACCTCGCACCAGCTTACTTTCTCGCCAGTAAGCAAATCAGGGACGGATGCCCGAGCATCCGCCGCCCACAGCACAACGATCCGTGCCCAAGGAGAAGCAATGAAGCTCAGAAAGTCCCTCATCGCCGCGCTCGCGGTCGGCGCCCTCGGCGCCACGGTCCTCGCAGGATGCTCGTCGGACGGCGGTTCCGGCGACAGCTCCGGAGGCGGCGCCGCGCTCACGATCGCGAAGCCCGACGGGGCGATCACGACCGAGTCGAACAATCCGTTCGTCGGCGACTCGTCCGCATCGAAGTACGGCTACGGCAAGGTGATCTTCGAGACCCTCGGCCTCGTCAACCAGACCGGCGACCGGGAGACCACGCCGTGGCTCGCCGAGAGCATCGAGTGGAACGACGACTACACCGCCGTGACCGTCGTCCCGCGCAAGGACGTCACCTGGAGCGACGGCGAGCCCTTCACCGCCGACGACATCGTCTACACGTACGAACTCGTCTCGACCCCCGCGCTCGACACGGCCGGTCTGAAGTTCGAGGGTGCCACCGTCGAGGGCGACGCTGTGACCCTGACCTTCGGAGAGTCCAAGTTCGTCAACCAGTCCCGCGTGCTGCACGTGCCGATCGTGCCGAAGCACATCTGGGAGAACCTCGACGATCCGGCCACCGACCCCGTGAAGGGCGACGACCTCGTCGGCACCGGACCCTACGCGCTGTCGAACTGGTCGACCGAGTCGGTCACGCTCGAAGCCCGCGACGACTACTGGGGCGGCGACCTCGCCGTACCCGAACTGCACTACGTCTCGTACGGCGACAACACCGCTCTCACCACGGCCCTCTCGCAGGGCGAGGCCGACTGGGCGCAGGCGTTCATCCCGCAGATCCAGGAGCAGTTCCTGGACTCCGACCCCGAGCACAACAAGTTCTGGGCGGCCCCGACGACCGGCTCCGCGACCCTGTTCATGAACCTGCAGGAGAAGCCGTTCGACGACGTCGTGTTCCGCCAGGCGCTCGCCTGGGTCATCGACCGCGACGCCTACGTCGACATCGCCCGCGAGGGCGCGAGCGAGCCCGTCTGGTCGGTCACCGGTCTCTCGTCGATCCTCGAGGACGAGATCCAGCCCGAGTTCCAGGGGCAGGACTACTCGGTGGATGCCGAGAAGGCCCGCGACCTGCTCGAGTCCGCCGGCTACACGTGGAAGGACGACGCGCTGCTCGACCCCGACGGCACCCCCGTGTCGTTCACCCTCTCCGTGCCCTCGGGCTGGAGCGACTGGAACACCGCCCAGGAGCTCATCGCCGAAGACGTCAAGGAGGGCATCGGCGCCGAGGTCAAGATCGACATGCCCGACTGGGGCGGCTGGGCCGACCCCCGCGACAACGGCACGTTCTCGGCGATCATCCACTGGCTGGAGGACAGCGGCACGGCCTACGGTCTCTACACCTCGACGATGGATCCACGCTGGATCTCGCCCGAGGGCGTCGCCGGGTTCAATTTCGGCCGCTTCGACGACCCCGCGGCGACCGCGGCGCTGAACGCCTACGCGAACGCCGCGTCGGATGACGAGCGCACCGCCGCCCTCGACACCATGCAGACGATCTTCGTCGACCAGGTGCCGGCGATCCCGCTCGGCGCGCACCCGCTGCTCGGTGAGTTCAACACGCGCAACTACGTCGGATGGCCGTCGGAGGAGGACCCGTACGCCTCGGCCGACCCGACGCAGCAGAACATCGTGCTGATCCTCACGAAGCTGAAGCCCGCCGAGTAAGACGCCACATCCGGTCGTTGAGCGAGGACCGAAGGACCGAGACGAAACGCGTCCACCCCGGCGCGGAACGCCGAACGCAGGCGCGGCGCGTTTCGTCTCGCTCCGCTCGCTCAACGACCGGTGGTCACCCTCCGACGAAGGACACCTCCATGTCAGAAACCCTGCTCAGCGTGCGCGACTTCTCGGTCGTGTACGACGTCGACCCGCCCGTCGAGGCGGTGCGGAAC
Organism: Microbacterium sp. SZ1; assembly: GCF_002362255.1. Classification (GTDB taxonomy): domain Bacteria; phylum Actinomycetota; class Actinomycetes; order Actinomycetales; family Microbacteriaceae; genus Microbacterium. The sequence goes on from NZ_LPVV01000039.1 coordinate 15,610, forward strand.
GTCACGCTCGAACTGCGACGAGGCGAGATCCTCGGTCTCGCCGGCGAGAGCGGATGCGGCAAGACCACCCTCGCGTACGGCGTGCAGCGCCTGCTGCGGGCCCCGGCTGTGATCGCCGGAGGCAGCGTGACGTTCCACGATGCATCCGGGATCGACGTCGACGTCAATGCGCTCGACGTCGAGGCGATGCAGCGCTTCCGCTGGGACAAGGTGTCGATGGTCTTCCAGGGCGCGATGAACGCCCTGAACCCCGTGGCGACGATCGGCTCACAGCTCGAGGACGTCTTCGAGATCCACCGCCCTGACATGACGAAGAGGCAGCGGCGCGCGGAGGCGGAGGAGCTGCTGGAGGTCGTCAAGGTCGGCCGTCAGCGGATCGCGTCCTTCCCGCACGAGCTGTCCGGCGGCATGCGCCAGCGCGTCATGATCGCCATGGCGCTCGCCCTGCGCCCGCAGCTCATGATCATGGACGAGCCGACGACCGCGCTCGATGTGCTCGTGCAGCGGGAGATCCTGAAGCAGATCTCGCAGCTGCGCCACGAGTTCGGTTTCTCGGTCATCTTCATCACCCACGACCTGCCGCTGCTGCTGGAGATCAGCGACCGCATCGCGATCATGCGCGCGGGCGAGATCGTCGAGCTGGCGACGGCCGAGCGGATCTGGACCGAGCCGCAGAACGAGTACACGAGGACGCTGCTGTCGTCGTTCCCGCGCCTGACCGGCGAGAGAGGAGTGCTGACGCGATGACCACGCTCGAGTTCTCGCACGTCACGAAGGTCTACAACCTCCGGGGAGCCGGGCGGCTCACCGCCCTCGACGACGTGAGCTTCACGCTCACCTCCGGGCGCACGATCGGCCTCGTCGGGCAGTCGGGCAGCGGCAAGTCGACCATCGCGAAGATCCTCACGCAGCTCGAGACCCCGACCAGCGGCGAGGTGCGCCTCGACGGAAAGCCGATCCCGCGGCGCGGCAGGGGGCTGCGCGCCTACCGCCAGCAGCTGCGCATGGTGTTCCAGGACCCGTTCGCCTCGCTCAACCCGTACCACTCGATCCGATACCACCTGGAGCGTCCGCTCCGCCTCGACGACGTCGTGCCGAAGAAGGAGACGGATGCCGAAGTGCGCCGCCTGCTCGAACGCGTGCGCCTCGATGCGGATGCCGTGATCGACCGCCGGCCGCATGAGCTCTCCGGCGGACAGCGGCAGCGGGTCGCGATCGCGCGGGCCCTGGCATCCCGTCCTCGTCTGCTCGTCGCCGACGAACCGGTGTCGATGCTCGACGTGTCGATCCGTCTCGGTGTGCTGAACCTGCTCGCCGACCTGCAGCGCGAGGAGGGCCTGGGCGTGCTGTACATCACGCACGACCTCGCGACCGCCCGTCACTTCAGCGACGAGATCATGGTGCTGAACCAGGGCCGCGTCGTCGAGTACGGAGACGCTGACGACGTGATCCTCGACCCACAGGACCCGTACACCCGTGAGCTGCGGGCGGCATCGCCCGACCCCGAGAAGCACTTCGCCTCGGCCGGATCGCCCTCGTCGGGAACCACAGGAGGAGCACAGTGACCACCGCATCCCCCGAACTCGGCCAGACCGGGCTGAACCCGGAAGACGGCAGGTCGGACGCCCTCGAGGTCGGCACCACGGCGACCACCGCGCAGAAGGGTCGCCGGATCGTGCCGTGGCGCTTCTTTCTCGGCCGCGCCGGCTTCTACCTGTTCACGCTGTGGGCGGCCATCACCATCAACTTCTTCCTGCCGCGATTCATGAAGGGCGACGCGGTCAGCTCGTACCTCGCCCGCAACCGCAACGTCAGTCCCGAGGCGGCGGAATCCCTCCGCATCCTGCTCGGTATCGACTCCGACAAGTCGCTGTGGCAGCAGTACGTCGAGTACTGGGGCACGCTGCTGCGCGGCGATCTCGGCATCTCGACGCTGCACGGGTTGCGACCCGTCGCGGAGGTGCTCGGCGCCGCGCTGCCGTGGACGCTCGGCCTCGTCGGCCTCGCCACGATCATCTCGTTCGCGCTGGGCACGGTCGGCGGCGCGATCGTCGGGTGGAAGCGCGGGAGCCGGCTCGACGCCCTCATCCCGATCACGACGTTCTTCAACACCATCCCGTACTTCTGGCTCGGCCTCATCGCGATCGCGGTGTTCTCGTCGACTCTCAAGTGGTTCCCGTCGTCGCACGCCTATGACAAGGGGCAGTCGCCGGAGTGGAGCCTCGACTTCGTCGGCCAGGTCGTCGCGCACGGCACGCTGCCGGCGCTGACGATCATCATCGCCTCGCTCGGCGGATGGATGCTGGGCATGCGCAACATGATGCTGACGGTGCTCGACGAGGACTACATCACGGTCGCGCAGGCCAAGGGCATGCCGAACCGGCGGGTGCTGTGGGCCTACGCCGCCCGCAACGCGGTGCTGCCGCAGATCCAGAGCTTCGCGCTGTCGATCGGATTCATTGTCGGCGGCACGATCGTCATGGAGATGGTCTTCAGCTACCCGGGCGTCGGCAAGCTGCTGCTCGACGCCACCAACGCGAAGGACTTCGCCCTCATGCAGGGCGTGTTCCTCGTGATCACGCTGTCGGTGCTGATCGCCAACATCCTCGCCGACATCGTCTACGCATACCTCGACCCGCGCACGCGCCAGACGGAGGCCTGACATGAGCGTCCCCACCCAGTCGGACACCACCGCCCCCGACAGCACAGCCCTCGCCACGGGGATGCCGGAGACGGCGACGTTCCGCACGGCCGGCGCCGCCGGCGACGACCCGGAGCGCAAGACGTTCTGGTCGCAGATGGCGCAGGCGTTCGCGATGTTCCGCAACCGCAAGTCGATCGCGGGTCTGATCATCGTCGGGGTGTTCGTTCTCGTCGCGATCTTCGCGCCGCTCATCGCGCCGTACGGCCCGACGCAGAAGGACCGATCGGCGCTGCGGCAGCCGCCCTCTCTCGAGCACTGGCTCGGCACCACCCACATGGGCGAGGACGTCCTCAGCCAGATCATCTTCGGCACCCGCGGCGTGGTGGTGGTCGGCTTCCTCTCGGCGATCATCGCCACGGTCATCGCCATCACGATCGGCGTCATCGCCGGCTACGTGCGCGGGTGGAAGAGCGAGTCGCTGTCGGCGCTGACGAACGTGTTCCTCGTGATCCCCGGCATCCCGCTGATCATCATCGTCGCGTCGCAGTTCGAGAACCCGCCGCTCATCGTGATCGCCGCGGTGCTGGGGCTGACCGGCTGGGCCTGGGGCGCCCGTGTGCTCCGCGCGCAGACGATGTCGCTGCGCAACCGCGACTTCATCCAGGCCGCCCGCGCGAACGGCGAACCGCTGCGCCGCATCATCACGGTCGAGATGCTGCCGAACCTCATGGCGCTCATCGCGTCGAGCTTCGTCGGTACGGTGACTGCCGCGATCCTCGGACTCACCACGCTCGCGTTCATCGGCGTGATCCCGGTGAGCAACCTCAACTGGGGCACGATCCTGTTCTGGGCCCAGCAGAACGGCGCCTTCCCGCGGCTGTGGTGGTGGTACGTCCCCGCCGGCCTCTGCATCGCGATCATCGGCGTCGCACTCTCGCTCATAAACTTCGGCATCGACGAGTACGTCAACCCGCGGCTGCGGTCCGCGGGCGAGCGGGCGCGCGCGATGAAGAAGAAGGGCCTGAACGTGAACGACCCGGTGACGGCGGTGCGCAGCATCCCGACTCCGGCATCCGTGCCGCCCGCCACGAACGACGAGAACTCCGAGAACACGAAGCGATGACCTCTCCTGCACTGACCGACTCCCTGCCCTACCTCGACCCCGCACTGCCGGTCGCCGCCCGCGTCGCCGACCTCCTCGACCGCATGACGGTGGAGGAGAAGGTCGGGCAGATGCTGCAGCTCGACGCCCGCGACGACCTCGACGACCACGTTCTGCGCCGTCACGTCGGATCGATCCTGCACACCTCGCCCGAGCGGCTGATCCGCGCGAACGAGCTCACCGCGCAGACGCGGCTGCGCATCCCGCTGCTCGTCGGCGAGGACTGCATCCACGGGCATTCGTTCTGGCCCGGGGCGACGATCTATCCGACGCAGCTCGGCATGGCGGCGTCGTGGGATGCGGAGCTCGTCGAGAGAGTGGCCCGGGCCACCGCGGTCGAGGTCGCCGCGACCGGCATCCACTGGACCTTCTCGCCCGTGCTGTGCATCGCTCGCGACCTCCGCTGGGGGCGCGTCGACGAGACCTTCGGGGAGGATCCGTTCCTCATCGGCGAGCTCGCCTCGGCCATGGTGCGCGGGTACCAGGGCGACGGTCTCGACGATCCGACCGCGATCCTCGCGACCGCCAAGCACTTCGCGGGGTACTCCGAGACCCAGGGCGGCCGGGACGCGAGCGAGGCCGACATCTCGCGCCGCAAGCTGCGCTCGTGGTTCCTTCCACCGTTCGAGCGGGTCGCCCGCGAGGGGTGCCGCACCTTCATGCTCGGCTACCAGACCACCGACGGCGTGCCGATCACGGTCAACGACTGGCTGCTCAGCGACGTGCTGCGCGGCGAGTGGGGCTACACCGGCACCCTCATCACCGACTGGGACAACGTCGGCCGCATGGTGTGGGAGCAGCAGGTGCAGCCCGACTACACGCACGCGGCCGCGGCGGCCGTGAAGGCCGGCAACGACATGGTCATGACGACGCCGGGGTTCTTCGAGGGCGCGCTCGACGCGGTCGAGCGCGGGATGCTGTCGTCGTCGGACTTCGACGCCGCCGTCGCTCGCATCCTCACGCTGAAATTCGAGCTCGGTCTGTTCGAGGATCCGCGGCTGCCGCAGGAAGGGCTCGATGCCGTGGTCGGCAGCCCCGCGCATGCCGAGCTGAACCTCGAGATCGCCCGCCGGTCACTCGTGTTGCTGGAGAACGACGGCACGCTGCCGCTCTCGCCTTCCGCCCGGCTGTCGGTGGCCGTGGTGGGTCCGCTCGCCGACGACGCGCAGACGCAGCTCGGCGACTGGGCGGGAGGTTCCGGCCAGGCGGGGTGGCTCGACGGCCAGCCGCGCGACATGATCACGACCGTGCTCGACGGTCTCGCAGGCGTCGAGGGCTGGACCGTGACGCACGCGCGCGGCGCCGACATCCTCACGCTCGAAGAGGACCCGCGCGGAGCGACCTTCCCCGACGGGCAGCCCCGCCCGCCGGTGGTCGTGCCTGCCGCGGTCGACGAGGCGCTGATCGCCGAGGCGGTCGCCGCAGCCTCGGCATCCGATGTCGTCGTCGCGGTCGTCGGAGACCGCATCGAACTCGTCGGAGAGGGCCGCTCGACCGCGACCCTCGAGCTGATCGGCGGGCAGAACGCCCTGCTCGACGCGCTGATCGCGACCGGGAAGCCCGTCGTCGTCGTGCTCCTCGCCTCGAAACCGCTCGTGCTTCCGGCATCCGTCTCGCAGGCCGCGGCCGTCATCTGGGCGGCGAATCCCGGCATGCAGGGCGGGCGGGCGCTCGCCGAGATCGTCACGGGAGCCGTCGAGCCGTCGGGGCGTCTCCCGATCTCGTTCGCGCGTCACGTCGGACAGCAGCCGACCTACTACAACCAGATCCGCGGGCAGCACGGCGACCGCTACGCCGACCTCACGCAGTCGCCCGCCTGGGCGTTCGGCGAGGGCCGGTCGTACTCGACCGTGGAGTATGCGGATCTCGTGGTGGCGTCGTCGGGCCCGCTGTCGGTCGGCGATACTGTCCTGGCCGAGGTCACGGTGACGAACGTTGGGTCGCGGCCGGTGCGTGAGACCGTGCAGGTGTACGTGCGCGACGAGGTCACGAGCGTCAGCTGGACCGACCGGGAGCTCAAGGCCTACCGTCAGGTCGACCTCGAGCCGGGGGAGAGCCGGGTCGTGCGCGTCGAGGTTCCGGTGGCGGAGTGCTCGATCGTCGACGCCGCGGGTGTGCGCCGCGTCGAGCCGGGCGAGTTCGCGCTGCTCGTGGGTCCGAGCTCGCGGGAGCAGGCGCTGCTGTCCGCGTCGTTCACCGTCGCGTAGCGCGGCGCCTCCGTCCCTGCCTCGCCCTCGCCCGCCGACGCCCCTGTTGAATGCCGAAGCCCCTGCTGGGCGACGCGATTCAGCAGGGGCCTCGGCGCTCAGCCGGGGCGTCGGCAAGGAGAGGCGAGGAGAGGGATGCAGAGGAAGGATGCGGGCGCGGAACCGCGTCAGTCCTGCAGGCGCTGGGGGCCGGCGCCTCGCGTGCCGAGCGCGTCGTCGGGGTTGAGCAGCCCGCACGCCTTCATCGAGAGGCAGCCGCAGCCGATGCATCCGGTCAGTTCGCGCTCCAGGCGCTCGAGGCCCTCTCGACGCTTCTCGAGCTCGCGCTTCCACCGGCGCGATGCGCGCTGCCAGTCGTCGTGGCTCGGTGTCTGCATGAGGGGAACGTCGGCGAACGCCTCCTGCACGTCGGACAGGGGGATGCCGAGGCGCTTCGCGACCGTGATGAGCGACACCCGGCGCAGCATGTGCCTGGCGTACCGGCGCTGATTGCCGGGCGAGCGGGTCGAGGCGATGAGGCCGAGGCTCTCGTAGAAGTGCAGCGCCGAGGGGGCGACGCCGGTGCGCCGGCTCATCTCGCCGATCGTGAGCGGCTCGTCGGGGGCGTGCGGGGTGCGGTCCGAATCGCTGCGCGCTGTCAAGGGGTCTCCATGATTTGACCTCAAGTGTACTTGAGGTCTTACGGTGGAAACCGTGACTCGAAGGAAGCCCACTCGATGACCTACGTGATCGCGCTGCCCTGCGTCGACGTCAAGGACCGCGCCTGCATCGACGAGTGCCCGGTCGACTGCATCTACGAGGGTGAGCGCTCGCTCTACATCCACCCCGACGAGTGTGTCGACTGCGGTGCGTGCGAACCGGTCTGCCCTGTGGAGGCGATCTACTACGAAGACGATCTGCCGCCAGAATGGCAGGACTACTACAAGGCGAACGTCGAGTTCTTCGACGACATCGGATCGCCCGGTGGCGCCGCCAAGGTCGGCATGATCGAGCACGACCACCCGATCGTCGCCGCACTCCCGCCGCAGGAGGCACACGAATGACCACCACCCCGCCGCCCGCACCTGTCCCCTCGCCCGTCGGCGAGGGGCTCAAGGCCGCGTTCCGCCAGCATCCGGCGGGCGTCGCCATCATCACGGCGACGACCCCCGACGGGCCGGTGGGCCTCACGGCATCCAGCGTCGCATCCGTCGCGGTCGACCCGGCGGCGATCGTGTTCTCGGTCACCCGCGCCACCGGCAGCGCCGGGGCGATCCTGTCGTCCGACAGCTTCGTGGTGCACCTGATCGACGATGAGCACTCCGCCCTCGCGCAGAGCTTCGCGATCAGCGGTGCCGAGCGCTTCACCGACGCGCAGGGCTGGAGCGCCCTGCCCACGGGGGAGCCGTACCTGCGCGAGGCGCGCGTCGCGATGCGCTGCCACCCGATGACCACGGTCGCCGTCGGATCGTCGACCGTCGTGATCGCCGAGGTCGACGAGGTGCTGCTCGGCCAGCCCGGACGCCCGCTCGTCTACATCGATCGCCGCTTTCACTCGCTGCCCGCCCCGCAGGATTGACGGGCCCCGTCCCCCCCGACCATCGAAGGAAGGAATCCCATGTCCGCTCCGTACACCCTCCCCGAGCTCCCGTACGACTACTCGGCGCTCGCCCCGCACATCTCCGGCAAGATCATGGAGCTGCACCACTCGAAGCACCACCAGGCGTACGTCACCGGCGCGAACACCGCGCTCGAGCAGCTGGCGGCCGCGCGCGACGCGGGCGACCTCGCCGCAGTGAACAAGCTCGAGAAGGACCTGGCCTTCAACCTCGGTGGTCACATCAACCACTCGGTGTTCTGGCAGAACCTCTCGCCGGAGGGCGGCGGCAACCCCGAGGGCGAGCTGGCGGCGGCGCTCGACGACGCGTTCGGATCGATCGACGCGTTCCGCGCGCACTTCACCGCCACGGCGCTCGGCGTGCAGGGCTCGGGCTGGGCCGTGCTCGCCTGGGACTCGGTCGGCGCCCGCCCGGTGATCTTCCAGCTGTTCGACCAGCAGGGCAACGCTCCGCTCGGCGTCACCCCGCTGCTGCAGCTCGACGTCTGGGAGCACGCCTACTACCTCGACTACCTCAACGTGCGTGCCGACTACGTGAAGGCGTTCTGGGAGATCGTGAACTGGCAGGACGTGCAGCGTCGGTTCCAGCTCGCGCAGGAGAAGACCGCGGGACTCATCGTCCCCTGACCCCCGTCGTCACCGGTCGCCGCGCGCTCGCCGAGCCACCCCGTTATCGCCGAAACCCCCCGGTACGTACCGCACGTATCGGGGGGTTTCGGCACGAAAGGGGTGGCTCGGCGGAGGAGAACAAGAAGAGTCAGGCGAGCAAGTCAGCCGCGAGCGCCTCGATCCGGCGGCGGATGTCGTCGCGGATCGGGCGCACGGCGTCGATCCCCTGACCGGCCGGATCGTCGAGCGCCCAGTCCTCGTAGCGCTTCCCCGGGAAGAACGGGCATGCGTCACCGCATCCCATCGTGATCACGACGTCTGACGCCTGCACGGCATCCGTCGTCAGCACCTTCGGGGACTCCGCGGTGATGTCGATGCCGAGCTCCGACATCGCCTCGACTGCGACCGGATTGATGTGCTCGGCGGGCAGCGATCCGGCGGAGCGCACCTCGATGCGGTCGCCGGCGATGTCGCGCAGAAAGGCGGCGGCCATCTGCGAACGGCCCGCGTTGTGCACGCACACGAAGAGGACGGAAGGGATGCCGCTGGCCATGCGTCCAGCATCCCATACCCCTCGTCTCCTGCTCCCTCGCGCCGAGACCCACCGCCCCCGCCGAGGCCCACCACCCCCGTACGGGGCTGCTGGTGGGTCTCGACGCGCGTGGTGGGTCTCGACGGAAGGAGGAAGGAAAGCGGATGCCGGATCAGTCCGTCGTGTACCAGACGGCCGTATCGACGGGCAGCGCGTCGCCGTCGAACGGCTGGCTCGCGACGAGCACCCTGGCACCGGCCGGCAGGTCGAGCGGCTCCGTGCCGAGGTTCGCGACGACGTGCACCGCGCCGCGGCGGAAGGCGACGGCATCCGCACCGGCGTCCTCCCAGGCGAGCGAGCCCGATCCGAAGCCGTGCTCCTTGCGCACGGCGAGCAGCCGCTTGTAGAGCGCGAGGGTCGAGGTCTCGTCCTTCTCCTCGACGTCGCGGGCGTAGGCCGTCCAGTCGGCCGGCTGCGGCAGCCATGACGCCCCGCTCTCGTTGAAGCCGAATGCCGGGGCGTCGGCCTCCCACGGGATCGGCACGCGGCATCCGTCGCGACCGTAGCGCTCGCCGTTGGTGCGGAACCAGGTCGGGTCCTGGCGGAAGGCGTCGGGGATCTCCATCGCCTCGGGCAGTCCGAGCTCCTCGCCCTGGTAGAGGTACGCCGAACCGGGGAGGGCGAGCATGACGGTCGTGGCTGCGCGCCCTCGAGCGAGACCGATCGCCGTATCCGGCTTGTTCGGCGTGAGCGGGCCGATGCCGTCGCCCTGTGGGTTCTCCTCGGTGAGCGCGAGGCGCGAGGCGTGCCGCACGACGTCGTGGTTCGACAGCACCCAGGTGCTGGGGGCGCCGACGGCGCCGAACTCCTCGAGCGATTCGCGGATGACGTCGCGCAGCGCCTCGGCATCCCACTCGGTCATGAGGTACGGGAAGTTGAAGGTCTGGTGCATCTCGTCGGGGCGCACCCACAGCGCGGTCTGCTTCAGCGTCGGCATCCAGGCCTCGCCGCACAGCGCGCGGTCGCCGTCGTACTCCGCGAGCACACGGTGCCAGTCGCGGTAGATGTCGTGCACGCCGTCCTGACCCCAGTACGGCACGTTCGCCTCGCCGCCGCCCATGGAGTCGGCGTCGGCCGGCGGGGTGTAGTCGGGCAGACCGTCGGCCTTGATCATGCCGTGCGCCACGTCGACGCGGAATCCGTCGACCCCGCGGTCGAGCCAGAAGCGGAGGATCGAGCGGAACTCCTCGCGGACCTCCTCGTTCGTCCAGTCGAAGTCGGGCTGCGTGGGGTCGAAGATGTGCAGGTACCACTGGCCGGGCGTGCCGTCGGCCTCGGTCACGCGCTCCCACATGCCGCCGCCGAAGACGGACTCCCAGTTGTTCGGTGGGAGCTCGCCGTTCTCGCCCTTGCCGTCGCGGAAGATGTATCGCGCGCGCTCGGGGCTGCCGGGCGCGGCCTTGAGAGCCGCCTGGAACCACGCGTGCTGCGCCGAGGAGTGGTTCGGCACGAGGTCGACGATGACGCGGATGCCGCGGCGGTGCGCCTCGTTCAGCATGGTGTCGAAGTCGTCGAGCGTGCCGAACAGCGGGTCGACGTCGCGGTAGTCGGCCACGTCGTAGCCCGCGTCGCGCTGCGGGCTCGTCATGAACGGGCTCAGCCAGATCGCGTCGACGCCGAGCTCCTTCAGCGAGTCGAGGCGGCTCGTGATGCCCGGCAGATCGCCGATGCCGTCGCCCGAGGCGTCGGCGAACGAGCGGGGGTAGATCTGATAGATGACGGCGCTGCGCCACCACTCGGAACCGGGGGCTGCGATCTGCTCAAGCTGTGCCATGGCACCAGGCTAATGGAAAGGGAGGACAGGGATCGAATCGTTTCGGTCGTTGCGCGCTCCGGGTGCTTCCCGCCGAGGTCGCCACCGGAGAGTATGCTGCGGCCAACCGACGATGCGGAGGCGGTCATGGTTCCCCTCTGGGGCACGATCGTCACGGCCGTGCTGCTGTGGGCCGGTTTCACCGCTGCGCGCTTCGTCACGCACGACGCCTTCGAGGGGCGGCCGACCGGGCTGACCGCCATGAACATCGCGCACGAGCTCGTGACGGTGGTGGTGATGGCGGTGCTGATCGGCGTGTGGCCGCCGGTCCTCGGCTAGTCGCCGGGAGAAGGTTCCTCCGTGTCCGCCCGCGTCTTCGTGAGGTCCTGCGCGAGCATCACGATGATGCCGCTCGGGCCACGCAGGTAGGTGAGTCGGTAGACGTCCTGGTAGTTCGCGACGCCTCGCAGCGGGAGGCATCCGTGGCGCGCGGCGATCGCCAGCGATTCATCGATGTCGTCCACCGAGAACGCGACCCGGTGCATCCCGATCTCGTTCGGCCGGGTCGGCTCGGTCTCGATGGCGTCCGGATGGATGTACTCGAAGAACTCCAGCTGCCCGTGCCCGTCGGGCGTCTGCAGCACCGCGATCCTGGCGTGGTTGCCGTCGAGACCGACGGCCGTCGAGGCCCAGTCCCCGCTCACCTCGTCGCGACCGACCACGGTCAGACCGAGATCGGTGAAGAAGGCGATGGCCTCGTCGAGGTCGCGGACGGCGATGCCGACGTTCTCCAGTGCGATGGGCATGGCAGGGATGCTACCCGCGCACCCGCGCGGTGACCAGAGCGCCGCTGGACGGATGGATGCAGGAACATAGACCTTCGCCTCTACTGCATCAGCTGTTCGGCTGTCAGCATGCTGGGGTGACCTGCAGGTCGCCCGCGCTCTCGCACCGCGCGGTTCCGACCGAGGGGGTCATGATGTCCGGTATCGCGCGCCGTCCGATGAGGCGGATGGTCGCTGCGATGGTGGTCGCCACGACCGTGCTCGCGGGTGCCGCCACCGTCATCTCCAGCGCGGTCGCCTCGGCCGACGACCCGGCTTCGGAGGCGAACGTGCCCGACCCCAGCCTCTCCGTCTCGCTCGCATACGAATTCCTCGACGGGCGCGTCGACGAGTTCTGCGACGGGGCCGGAATGTGCCTCCCGCGCAGCTATCAGGGCGGTTTCTTCACCGACCTCCCGACCTGGGACTTCACCCCGTCGTTCGTCTACGACGACGCCCTCGTGATCATCGCGTACACGGCCCGCGGACTGCCCGACGATCTGCGGCGTGCGCAGGCGATCGGCGACACCCTCCTGTTCGTGCAGGAGAGCGACCCGATCGGCGACGGGCGGGTGCGCACGTCGTACGAGCCGCACGGCATTCGCCAGGGTCGGATGGAGATCACCGGCCCCGGAACGTTCACCGGCAACCAGGCATGGGTCGGGATGGCGCTCGCACGGCTCTTCCACGCGACCGGCGAGCAGAAGTACCTCGACGGCGCCCTCGACATCGCGCAGTGGATCCAGACGAACACCGCCGACATGGCGCGTGCCCCCTACGGCTATACGGGCGGACAGCTCGAGGACGGCACCTCTCTCGTGTGGAAGTCCACCGAGCACAACAGCGACATCGCCGGATTCTTCGGGCAGCTCGCGACGCTCACCGGCGACCCGGTGTGGGCGCAGCGCTCGGCGGTCGCGGCCGACTTCGTCGCGGCGATGCAGGCGGCGGACGGGCACGTCGACACCGGCACGCTCCTCGACGGAAGCACCGTCAACACCCACCCCAAGCCGCTCGATGCGCAGACCTGGAGCTACCTCGGCACGGGCGACGCCCGCTTCGGCACAGCCCTCGACTGGACGGCCGCGAACCTCATCGCCACCGACGGTCCGTACAGCGGGCCGTCGATCAGCGACGTGGACGTCTCGAAGGTCTGGTTCGAGGGCAGCGGGCACCTGGCGCTCGCACTGCGCCTGCGCGACGGGGTCGGCGATGCGGATGCCGCGGAATCGCTGCTCGACAGCATCCGCCTCGCGCAGCGCGATGCGCCGAACGGCGACGGCAAGGGGATCGTCGCGACCTCGACCGACGGTCTCGACTCCGGGTTCGGCGATCTCTACTACGCGAGTCTGCACACGGGTACGACGGCCTGGTACCTGCTCGCCGCCGCGGGCGACAACCCCTTCACGTTTCCCGCGCCCTGATTCGTCGCCCGCCGCGTCGCCCGTCCGAACGCCGAGCCACCCCTTTCGTGCCGAGCCACCCCCGTGCGTGATGCACGCAAGGGGGTGGGTCGCACGAAAGGGGGTGGCTCGGCGAGGTAGGCGCGGCTCGCGTGATGCGACGCGCGCGGAAGCGATCAGGCGGCGGCGCGGGCGACCGCGGCGACCGCGCTCGTGAAGAAGTCGAGGCCGTCGACACCGCTGCGCATCGCGGCGGTCGTGTCGGGACCGAAGCCCGGCTCTGTGGCGTGCTCGGGGTGGGGCATGAGACCCACGACGTTGCCTGCCTCGTTCGTCAGTCCCGCGATGTCGCGCAGCGACCCGTTCGGGTTCACGCCCGCGTAGCGGAACGCGACGAGGCCCTCGCCCTCGATGCGGTCGAGCGTCTCGTCGTCGGCGATGTAGCCGCCGTCGGCGTTCTTCAGCGGGATGACGATCTCCTGACCGGTGCGGAACCGGTTGGTCCACGCGGTGTCGGAGTTCTCGACGACGAGCTTCTGGTCGCGACGCACGAAGTGCTGGTGGTCGTTGCGGATCAGGCCGCCGGGCAGCAGATGCGCCTCGACGAGCATCTGGAAGCCGTTGCAGATGCCGAGCACGGGCATGCCCTTCGCCGCGGCATCCTTCACCTCGGCCATGATCGGCGAGAGTGCGGCGATCGCGCCCGCGCGCAGGTAGTCGCCGTAGCTGAAGCCGCCCGGGAGCACGAGAGCGTCGACTCCCTCGAGGTCGTGCGAGCCGTGCCACAGGGCGACGGGCTCGGCGCCGGCGATGCGCACGGCGCGCTGCGCGTCGCGGTCGTCGAGCGACCCGGGGAAGGTGATGACCCCGATACGGACGGTCACTCCGCCACCTCGACGCCCACGACGTCTTCGATCACGGAGTTCGACAGCACCTCGTCGGCGATGCGACGGGCCTCGGCGAGCACCTCGTCGGTGACCTCGCCCTCGACAGTGAGCTCGAAGCGCTTGCCGATGCGGACGTCGGTGAAGCCCTCGACGCCGAGGCGCGCGAACGCTCCGGAGACGGCCTTCCCCTGCGGGTCGAGCAGTTCGGGCTTGGGCATGACGTCGACGACGATAGTGGGCATGACGGCTCCAGGAGTCGCGGGCGGACGGGCGACTCCAGTCTACTGTCCCGGCGCTGCGGCCACCTCCGCGGACCCGGAGGCGGATGCGGAGGCGGATGCCGTGCGCTTCCGCGCGGCGCGAGCGCGTGCACGGCCGTGGAGGAACCGGCGCCCCTGCGGAGACAGCACGGCGAGCACCCACAGCGTCGCGGCGGCGATGATCGCCGCGACGATCGCCCAGAAGAGAGTGGGGTCGTCGACGGCCAGGGTCGGAATGGCCCGACCCGGTACCAGTGCGGCGAAAGTGCCTGCGGCGACCGTCCCCGCCCAGGAGCCGATCATGTTGCCGCGGTGCGCCTTCACGTCGCCGCGCATGATCGCTCGGATGCCGAGGGTCGTCGTGATCAGCGTGAAGATGGCGAGGCCGTGGAAGACCGTGAATCCGCCGCCCTCGTAGATGAAGAGGCCCGAGACGCAGACGAAGTACATCATCACCGCGAAGGTGCGGCCGAGGAATCGATGCGCGGCATCCTTCCGTCGGCGCAGGAAGTTCACCGGACCGAGCAGGATGACGAACGAGGCTGCCACCGCGTGGATCGGGATGAGGATGTGGAGGAGGTCCATGCTGGCAGGATAGGGTCGCTATCCGATGGCCGCATCCTGGATAGCAAGACCGCGGAGGACGATCCGATGAAGCTGGCGCAGTTGGCTGCGCGCACGGGCGCGAGCACCGCCTCGCTCAAGTTCTGGATGCGTGAGGGCATCCTGCCGCCCGGTGAGCTGCGCAATCAGACCACCGCGGTCTATGGCGACCGCCACTGCGAGCGGGTGGCCCTGATCCAGACGCTCCGCGCCGAGTTCGACGCGTCGATCGCGCAGATACGTGCGCTGACGGCGCTGATCGATCGGCCGGATGCCGCGCCGCTCGACGTCATGCAGGCGTGCCAGGTCCTCGCGACGGGCATGAGCATCGCCGAGGAGCCCGACCCCGTGCAGGAGGCGCTGCTCGCCGAGCTGCACGAGAGGATGGGCTGGGTGCCGTTCGGAAGCGTCGCGGGCTCGGCGCTGGTGCGGGCGCTCGCCCAGTCGGCGCGCGTGGGCTACGCGTACGACCTGGGGGATCTCGTGCATTATGCGCAGGCACTCGAGCCGATCGCCGTGGCCGACCTCGAGTCGATCCATCCCGAGGGCACCCTCGACACGGTCGCGCGGAACCTGCTCGTCGCCGCGGCCGCGCAGCACCGCGTGCTGGTCGCGATGAACCAGCTCGCACATACGGCCGCCGCGGTGCGGACAGCCCTGGGCTGACGGCGCTCGGCCTGCGCGTCAGGCGGAGTGGAAGACCGTGTGCAGGTCGCCGATGGCCTCGCGCCCGCCGAGGCCGTCGATCTCGAAGAGCACCGAGATGCCGGCGACGTGGCTGCCGAGGCGCTCGACGAGCTGACGTCCGGCGGCGAGGGTCCCGCCGGTCGCGAGCACGTCGTCGATGAGCAGCACGCGAGACCCTGCTGGGAGATCGTCGTGCATCTCGATCGTCGCCGTGCCGTATTCGAGCGCGTAGTCGACGGATGCCGCGGGGCGGGGCAGCTTGCCGGCCTTGCGGATCGGGATCAGGCCGACACCCGCCGCGATCGCCGCGGCGCCCGCGAGGATGAACCCGCGAGCCTCGATGCCGGCGACCACGTCGAACTGCCCGGCGAACGGCTCGATGATGGCTTCGGTCGTGACGCGTAGCGCCTCGGCATCCGCCAGCAGCGGCGTGATATCGCGGAAGATGATGCCCGGTTCCGGGTAGTCCGGGATGCTGCGGATCAGCGACGCGGCGCGGGTGAGGGCAGGGGAGAGTTCGGTGTCGGGCACCGGACAAGGGTACGCCGACTCGTCGGGGTCGCGAATCTCGGACGGATGCACGTTCTGCGGCCTGAAACCCCGAGACGCGTCCGCAGAAGTTGCCCATCGCCGCAGAACGTGACGGCCGAACCGTGCTTGACATCCGTGGGAGCGCTCCCATAGAGTCGCCATCAACGTTGTGGGAGCGCTCCCATGGCACCGTGAACCTTGCACCACCACCGCACGACCCACCACAAAGGAGTGACCTGTGAACACACGTGCCCGCACCCGGATCCTGACGGCGACAGCCGCGGCATCCGTCTCCGCCCTCGCCCTCGCCGGCTGCGCCGCGACCGGCTCCGGCGACGCCGAAGGAGGTGACGGCGACATCACGCTCACCGTCACCACGTTCGGCACCTTCGGCTACGACGACCTCTACGACGAGTACGAGAAGGCGCACCCGAACATCACGATCGAGGCGACCAACATCGACACCGGCGGCAACGCCCGCACCGACGCGTTCACGAAGATCGCCGCGGGATCCGGGCTCAGCGACATCGTCGCGATCGAAGAGGGCTGGCTCGGCGCCGTCATGGACGTCTCCGACACCTTCGTCGACCTCCGTGACTACGGCATCGAGGACCGCAAGGACGACTGGGTCGACTGGAAGTACGGACAGGCGACGGATGCCGAGGGCCGCGTGATCGGCTACGGCACCGACATCGGTCCGAGCGGCATCTGCTACAACGGCGCCGCGTTCGAGGCCGCGGGCCTGCCGAGCGATCGTGAGTCGGTCGCTCAGCTGCTCGACGGCGACTGGGAGAACTACTTCCAGGTCGGCGCCGACTACACCGCCAAGACCGGCAAGGCCTGGTACGACCACTCCGGCTTCGTCTGGAACGCCATGGTCAACCAGCTCGAGGAGGGGTACTACACCTCCGACGGCGAGCTGAACGTCGAGGACAACGCCGAGCTCAAGGAGCGCTTCGAGCTGCTCGGCGCGGCGACCGAGGGAGGCCAGTCCGCTGCCCAGACCGCGTGGGACTGGAACGGCGGCAAGTCGTTCGTCGACGGAACGTTCGCCACGTTCGTCTGCCCCGGCTGGATGCTCGGCGTCGTGCAGGGGCAGGTCGAGGCCGGCGGCGGCGACGCCACGACCGGCTGGGACTTCGCCGACGTCTTCCCCGGCGGCGCTGCGAACTGGGGCGGCGCGTTCCTGTCGATCCCCGAGACCTCGCAGCACAAGGAGGCGGCCGCCGAGCTCGCCGACTGGCTGACGCAGCCCGAGCAGCAGGTCAAGCAGTCGGCGGCGGCCGGGAACTTCCCGTCGACCGTGAAGGCCCAGGAGACGCTCGCAGCGGATGCCACGCCCAACGCGTTCTTCAACGACGCCCCGACCGGCGCGATTCTCGCCGAGCGGGCGAAGGGTGTGGTCGCGCAGTTCAAGGGCGCTGACGACTCCGTCATCCAGGAGAATGTCTTCGGACCGGCGCTCAGCGCGCTCGACCGCGGCGAGACCGACACGCAGGGTGCCTGGGAGCAGGCCATCGGCCTGCTGGACGAGCTGGTCGGCTGACCCACCCGTAGGTCACCGCGTCTCGTCGCGCTCCGCTCGCTCAACGACCTGCGGCCACTCCGCGGGTCGTTGAGCAAGGACGACGGAGTCGACCGAGACGAGACGCGGTGAGCCGCACAGGGCACCTCACCGCGTTTCGTCTCGCTCCGCTCGCTCAACGACCATCGACAAGGAACCCTCATGACTCTCACCGAAGAGCGTCCGGCGACGGCATCCCCGACGTCGAAGACGGATGCCGTGCCGCGGCGCTCCTGGCGGCACCGCCTCTCGCGGTTCGACCAGAACGCCTCGCCGTACTTCTACATCTCGCCCTTCTTCCTGCTGTTCGGACTCGTGGGGCTCTTCCCGCTGCTGTACACGGTGTGGGTCGCGGTGCACGAATGGGACCTGCTGAAGGGGCAGGGCGAGTTCGTCGGCGTGGGCAACTTCGCCGAGATCCTCGCCGACGGGATGTTCTGGAACTCGATCGGCAACACCCTGAGCATCTTCGTGCTCTCCGCGATCCCACAGCTCGCGATCGCCCTGCTCATCGCCTACCTGCTCGACCGCGGCCTGCGGGCGCCGACCTTCTGGCGCATGAGCGTGCTCATCCCGTTCGTCGTGACGCCGGTGGCGGTCGCGATCATCTTCTCGAGCATCTTCAACGAGGCCGACGGTCTCGCCAACAACCTCCTCAATCTCATCGGCATCGCCGACCAGCAGTGGAAGCACGACACGTTCCTGTCGCACATCGCCATCGCCGTGATGGTGAACTTCCGCTGGACCGGTTACAACGCGCTCATCCTGCTCGCCGCGATGCAGGCCGTTCCCCGTGACCTGTACGAGTCGGCGGCGCTGGACGGCGCAGGCGCGGCGCGGCGGTTCTTCTCGATCACGATCCCCACGATCCGGCCGACCCTGATCTTCGTCATCATCACGGCCACGATCGGCGGCCTGCAGATCTTCGCCGAGCCCCGGCTCTTCGACGTCTCCACTGCCGGCGGCATCGGCGGCAGTGATCGGCAGTTCCAGACGACCGTGCTGTTCCTGTGGGAGATGGCGTTCTTCCGCCGCGACCTCGGCGAGGCGTCGGCCGTCGCGATCCTGCTCTTCCTGCTCATCGTCGGCATCGGCGTCATCAACTTCCTCATCTCGCGACGCATCTCGACGGGAGACGGCCCTCGCAGCCGCTCCACCCGGCGCCGCACCCGTCCCACCAGCAAGGACAGCGCGCGATGACCGCCACGATGGCACTCAGCGTCCCCGAGAAGATCCGCCGACGCCGAGGTGCATCGGGCGGAACCGCGGGCATCGGCAGCCGACCCGGCTTCCTGACCTACGGACTGCTCGCGGCGTTCATCATCGGCAGCGTCTACCCGCTGTGGTGGTCGATCGTCGTGGCCAGCGGCACGAATGCTACGCGCGGCGAGACGCTTCCGCTCGTCCCCGGCGGCAACTTCTTCGCCAATGCGGCCAAGGTGCTCGACGCCATTCCGTTCTGGCTCGCGCTCGGCAACTCGTTCCTCATCTCGGCCATCATCACGGTCTCGGTCGTGACGTTCTCGACGCTCGCCGGATACGCCTTCGCCAAGCTGCGGTTCCGCGGTCGCGACGGCCTGCTCGTGTTCGTCATCGCGACCATGGCGATCCCGACGCAGCTCGGCATCATCCCGCTGTTCATGCTCATGCGAGAGCTGGGCTGGACCGGGTCGATCGGCGCAGTGATCGTGCCGACCCTCGTCACCGCGTTCGGCGTCTTCTTCATGCGGCAGTACCTCGTCGACGTGATTCCCGACGAGCTGATCGAGGCCGCCCGCGTCGACGGAGCGAACCAGTTCCGCACGTTCCTCACCGTGGGAGTGCCCGCCGCGCGCCCGGCCATGGCCATCCTCGGGCTCTTCACGTTCATGACCGCGTGGACCGATTACCTCTGGCCGCTCATCGTGCTCTCGCCGCAGAATCCGACCCTCCAGACGGCTCTCAGCCAGCTGCAGTCGGGCTACTACATCGACTACTCGATCGTGCTTGCCGGCGCCGTGCTGGCCACGCTGCCGCTGCTCGCGCTCTTCGTCGTCGCCGGGCGCCAGCTCGTGAGTGGCATCATGGCGGGCGCGGTGAAAGGATGACGTCCATGACCCGTGCCTTCCCCGAGGACTTCCTGTTCGGAGCCGCCACGGCGGCCTACCAGATCGAGGGGGCGGCGTTCGAGGACGGCCGTACGGCGTCGATCTGGGATGCGTTCAGCAGGGAGCCCGGCGCGGTGGTGCGGGGCGAGAACGGCGACGTGGCGTGCGATCACTACCATCGCTACCCGCAGGACGTCGCGCTCATGAAGGATCTGGGTCTGCAGACGTACCGCTTCTCGACCTCGTGGTCGCGGGTGCGACCCGACGGCGGTGCCGTGAACCCGAAGGGCGTCGACTTCTACAGCCGACTCGTCGATGAACTCCTCGGTGCCGGCATCCTGCCCTGGCTGACGCTGTACCACTGGGACATGCCGCAGGCGCTGCAGGATGCCGGGGGCTGGACGAACCGCGACACCGTCGGCCGGTTCCTCGAGTACGCGGGCACCATGCACGATGCGCTCGGCGACCGCGTGAACGTGTGGACGACGCTCAACGAGCCCTGGTGCTCGTCGTTCCTGTCGTACACGGGAGGCGAGCACGCGCCCGGTCACACGAGCATCGCCGAGGGGCTGCTGGCCTCGCATCACCTGCTGCTCGCCCACGGCGAGACGGTGCGCGAACTGCGCGGGCGCGACGCGAGCCTCAACCTCGGCATCACCCTCAATCACACGGTCGCCGATCCCGCCGACCCCGCGAACCCTGCCGACGTCGACGCCGCGCGGCGGGTCGACGGCCAGTTCAACCGCTGGTTCCTCGACCCGATCTACCGCGCGCAGTATCCGTCCGACATCGTCGAGGACATCCGTGCGGTCGACGCCGAGGCCGTGGCGCGGTTCGAGGATGCCGTGCACGACGGCGACCTCGAGACGATCGGGCAGCGCATCGACACGCAGGGCGTGAACTACTATCACGGCGACCTCGTGGCCGGCGAGGCACCGGCAGATCCGCCGCACGTGAGCGGGCCGGCGACCGACCGTCCCGGCCGCAGCCCGTACCCGTCGAGCGCCGGCATCCATCCGGTGGAGCGCGGGCTGCCGCGCACGGCACAGGACTGGGAGGTGCAGCCCGAGGGCCTCACCCGGCTGCTGCAGCGGGTGTGGACGGAGTACGCCGAGCCCGCAGGCACCGTGCTCTACGTCACCGAGAACGGTGCCGCCTACGACGACGTCGCCGTGGTCGAAGACGGCGAGACCCGTGTGCACGACGAGGACCGCGCCGAGTTCGTGCGCCTGCACCTGGATGCCGTGCTCGACGCGGCGGAGGCGGGGGTCGACGTGCGCGGCTTCTTCTACTGGTCGCTGTTCGACAACTTCGAGTGGGCCTGGGGATACGACAAGCGTTTCGGCATCGTGCGCGTCGATTACGACACGCAGGAGCGCAGCGTGAAGGACTCCGGCCGGGAGTACGCTCGGATCATCGCCGCCCGGGCGCTCTGACGCCGGGTCGGCGGATCTGGGAAGACCCGACCGTCGGCCGGGTGGAGGGGAGAGCCGTGGCGACTCGCGCGACCATCGAAGAGGTGGCCTCGGCGGCCGGCGTGTCCCGGTCGACGGTGTCACGCGTGGTGAACGGCTCGACCGCGGTGAGCCCCGAGGCGTTGGACGCCGTGCAGCGAGCGATAGCCGAGCTCAACTACGTGCCCAACAGGGCGGCACGGTCGCTCGCTTCCCGCCAGACGCACGCGATCGCGCTGATCGTGCCGGAGGACACCACGACGTTCTTCGGCGATCCCTTCTTCGCGGCGATCGTGGCCGGCATCACGGGTGCCCTGCGTGGTTCGGACTACCTCCTCAACCTGCTCATCGCGACCGATGACCCCGGCGACAAGATGGCGAGCTTCGTGCGCAACGGCGGCGTCGACGGCGCGCTGATCGTCTCGCATCACACGATCGACGCGTTCATCGAGCGCGTGGCCGACGCCGTGCCCGTCGTGTGGGGCGGTCGGCCGGTGCATCGCCGCGAGGGCGATTACGTCGTCGACGTCGACAATGTGGCCGGCGCGCGGACGGCCACGCAGCACCTGCTCAGCACGGGCCGCCGCCGCATCGCGACGATCACGGGACCGCTCACGATGGCGTCGTCGGGCGATCGGCTGCAGGGCTTCCGCGGCGCGCTGACGGACGCGGGACTGGTGCCGTTCGCCGAGGAGGCCGGTGACTACAGCGAGGCGAGCGGGGCGGATGCCGCGCGCCGCATCCTCGCGACCGGCACCCCCGACGCGATCTTCGTGGCGAGCGACCTCATGGCGAGAGGGGCGCTGACGGCGCTCCGGGCCACCGGCATCCGCGTTCCCGACGACGTGGCCCTCGTCGGATACGACGACTCCTCGGTCGCGCTGTCGACCGATCCGCCGCTCACGACCGTGCGGCAGCCGATGTACGCCCAGGGTGAGGCGATGGCGGGCGTGCTGCTCCGCAATCTCGCCGGCGAAGCGCCGGAGACCACGACGATCCTGCCGACCGAGCTGGTCGTGCGCGGGTCTGCCTGACCCGGGAGATACACGGGTGCGGACCCGACGCCCCTCCGAGGGGGCCCGCACCCGTGTGGCGTGCGCGGACGGTCGTCATATGACCGATCGCGAAATATTGAATGTACGTTCAAAGGTTATTGTAGAGGTTTGGCATCGATTTCCGACGTCGTCCGATCCTGGGGAAGTGGACAACATGGCCCGTTCCGACGAGCAGAACAGGCAGGCCCGTGAGCGGGCTCGCGAGAAGATCCTCCTCGCGGCGATAGAACTCTTCGGCGAGAAGGGCGTCGCGGGAGCCAGCATCTCCGACATCACCCGCCGCGCCGGTGTCGCTCAGGGGCTCGCCAACTATCACTTCGGAGGCAAGGACCAGCTGATCTCCGCGGTCATCGACCGATGGTTCGAGATGCTGTTCGGCATCCCGCAGGTGCCCGGCACCCCCGACGAGCGGCTCGCCGGCATCATCGACGGCGTCTTCATGGCGACCGGGTTCGCGATGCCCGTGCAGCGTGCCGTGCTCTCGATGCAGCAGCAGCCGGTCACGCACCGGCTCTTCGCCGAGTCGGAGGAGCGCTTCGGCCGGCAGGCCACCGAGTCGGAGAACATCGTGCGCGAGCTCTTCCGCGAGCGAGGCGCCGACGACCCGGCGCTCGAAGAGGTCATGCTGCGCAGCACCCTCGAGGGCGCGATCATCAAGTACGCGGTGTACGGCGAGTCGTTCCCGCTCGAAGACGCCCGCCGCTGGATGCACCGGCTCTACGGACTCCCCGAGCCCACGGCGCCGCTGCCTCTCGACCTGCCCCCGCGCGACGAGGACCTGCGGATCCGCGCGATCCGCGCCGTTCGCAGCTGCTGAGAGACGGACGACGGCTCGAATCTCGGATGCCGCTGCGCGCAGCATCCGTGATTCGAACCGTCGTCCGGCTTCGGTGCGGTCAGGCGGGGTCGCCCCCGAGCGGGCCGACCGCCTCGAGCGGCTTCGGGTCGTCGGCGCCCGTCTTGCGCGCCCGCGCGATGAGGTTGCCCAGGTGGTAGATGAGCAGCGCCGCGACCGTACCGAGCACGATGCCGCCGAACGCGAAGTCGCCGAGGTTCATCGAGAAGCCGGCGATTCCGATCACGAGCGACACGGCGGCCGTGTACTGGTTCACCGGACGTGAGAAGTCGACCCTGCTGTCGACCCAGATCTTGATGCCGATGATGCCGATCAGGCCGTAGAGCGCGGTCGCCGCGCCGCCGAGCACGCCCGCCGGGATCGAGTTGAACACCTCGCCGACCTTCGGCGAGAACGCCAGCAGGATCGCGAAGAGTCCGGCAACCCAGTAGACGGCGGTCGAGTACACGCGGGTCGCGGCCATCACGCCGATGTTCTCGCCGTAGGTCGTGGTGCCGGAGCCGCCGAAGCCACCTGCGATCGTCGTGGCGACACCGTCGGCGATGAGCGCGCGGCCGGTGTGCTTGTTGATCGAGGCGTCCTCGGTCATGGTGGCGACGCCGCGCACGTGGCCGACGTTCTCGGCGATGAGCACGAGGACGACGGGCAGGAACATCGCGATGGTCGACCAGGTGCCGGGTTCGACGAAGTCGGGGAGTTGGAAGTCCGGCAGCCCGATCCACGGGGCGTCGGCGATGAGCTCGGCGGGAGTCTTGCCGTCGCGAAGCGCGTTCGGCACGTCGAACGACCCGTTGAACGCGGCCCAGATGAAGCCGACCGCGACGCCCAGGAAGATCGAGATCCGACCGAGGAAGCCGCGGAACAGCACAGCGAAGAGGATGATCGCGACGAGTGTGATGGTCGCGGTGACGGGGTCGAGCTGGAAGTTGTTCCACGCGGTCGGCGCGAGGTTGAAGCCGATCAGGGCGACGATGGCCCCGGCGACGACCGGCGGCATGAGCGCGTCGACCCAGCGCAGGCCGGCGAACTGCACGACGAGACCGACGACCGCGAGCAGGATGCCGACGGCGACGACACCAGCGAGCGCCGAACCGGTGCCGCCCGCGGCGACCGCGGCGGTGATCGGTGCGATGAACGCGAACGACGAGCCGAGGTAGCTGGGCAGCTGGTTCTTCGTGATGAGCAGGAAGATCAGGGTGCCGAGACCGCTGAAGAGCAGGGTGGTCGAGACGGGGAAGCCGGTGAGCGTCGGCACCAGGAACGTCGCGCCGAACATCGCGACGACGTGCTGCGCGCCGATCGCGATCGTGGCCGGCCAGTTCAGACGCTCGGCGGGAGTGACGACGGCGCCGGGCTCGACCGTGCGGCCGTTGCCGTGGATCTTCCACAGGGGCATGCGGGCTCCTCAGGTGTCGGGGGAGGGAGGGAGTGCTGGAGCAACACTATCGATTCCTGAGTGTTCCCTGGGTGCGGTGGCGGCTCGACCGGCTCACACGCAATGAAGGAGATCTCTCGTATCGA
>NZ_LPVV01000040.1 GCF_002362255.1 Microbacterium sp. SZ1
CGGGGCCGTCGTCTGTGTCCGTGTCGTCGCGTGCGAGTCAGTCGATCATCCGGCAGTGCGTCGTGAGCTCGCCGAGTCCGTCGATGCCGACCGTCACCGTGGAGCGGTCGCGGAGGAAGATCTGCGGATCGCGGGAGTAGCCCGCCCCACCCGGGCTGCCGGTCGAGATGAGCGTGCCAGGCAGCAGGGTGAGCGACTGTGAGAGGTGGGCGATCAGCTTCGCGACCGAGCGGACCATCTGTCCCGTGCTCGCGTCCTGCACCGTCTCGCCGTCGACGACCGCCCAGATGTGGAGGTCCTGCGGGTCTGTGACCTCGTCAGCAGTGACGGCGAACGGACCCGTGGGCGTGAATCCGTCGAAGGACTTGCAGCGCGACCACTGCGCCTCGGAGAACTGGATGTTCCGAGCGGTGATGTCGTTGACGACGGTGTACCCCCACACGTGCGAGAGCGCGTCCGCTTCGGAGACGTCCTTGGCGGGCGTGCCGATCAGCACGCCGAGCTCGGCCTCGTAGTCGACGGCTTCGCTGAGGGAGCGCGGCCAGGAGGTGGTCTGCCGGTGACCCGTCAGAGAGTTCGGCCAGAGGGTGAACACCGTCGGCGCCGTATCCGTCTTGAGGCCGAGCTCGCTCGAGTGAGCGGCGTAGTTGAGACCAACCGCGAGGACCGCGGGCGGCGCGATGACGGCGGAGAGGAACTCCCAGTCGCCGAGCGGATGCCGCGGCGCGGCGCCTTCCGCCAGGGCCGATCCGAGCGCGTCGAGCAGGGCGGTTCCGCCCTCGATCAGCTGCTGCAGGGTCGCCGGTGCATCGGCGAGGAGGTCGGAGACGAGGATGGCGTCGGTGCCGTCCACCACCGCGAGATTCGCAGCGGGGGAGTCGGCACGGCGCAGATGAGCGAACCGCATGCCTCTACGGTATCCGCTGACGCCCGTCGGTCGCTGGAGGAAGTCGCCAGACCGGGCCGCGGTTGATTGTTACCAATATGCTGTGGGCATGAGTTCCGGAGGACCCGCCCAGCCGTCGCCGTACACGCCGCCGCCCGCGCACGGGTACCCCCAGCAGCAACCGCCGGCGCCTCAGGGGTATCCCCAGCAGTACGGCGCCCAGCAGTACGCCCAGTCGAACTACGCACCGGCCGCATTCGGTCAGCGTCCCGCCTACGCCTCCGTGCTCGCCCAGCCGACGCCCTACTCGCCGCCCGCTCCGGTCGCGCCGTCACCCGCGCAGGGGCTGCCGGCGCTGCCGGGCCGCCGTCGCGCCAGCGGGGTGGCCCTCGGCATCCTCTTCGGGTTCCTCGGCCTGTTGCTGCTCGGTCTCATCGCGTACTTCGGCCTGTTCCTGGGTCCGTTCGCCTCGGTCGTCGGGCTGGTGCTCGCCCTGGTGCCGCTGGCTGTGGTGTTCTTCGTCGTGCGGATGATCGACCGGTGGGAGCCGGAACCCAAGACGCTCGTCTTCTTGGCCGTCGCGTGGGGAGCCGTCGCGGCGGTCGGGCTGACGCTCCTGGTCGACCTCGGGCTCTCGGCCGTGCTCGGACCGCGCGGCGAGGTGGCGAGCGCGGTCATCCAGGCGCCGATCGTCGAGGAGCTGTGGAAGGGCGTCGGGGTCTTCCTGATCTTCCTGATCGCACGCCGGTCCTTCGACGGGCCGGTCGACGGGGTCGTCTACGGCGCGCTCGTCGGCGCCGGATTCGCATTCACCGAGAACATCCAGTACTTCGCCATCAGCCTCATCGAAGGCGGCAGCGGTCAGCTGACGGTCACGTTCATCATGCGCGCGATCATGTCGCCGTTCGCCCACGCCATGTTCACCTCTCTCACCGGCCTCGCGATCGGCCTCGCGGCCCGGCGGCACGCGTCGGCCGGCGCAGCCCTCGGCTTCGGCCTGCTGGGGATGCTCGGGGCGATCTTCCTGCACGGGCTCTGGAACGGCTCGTCGTTCGCCAACTTCTTCCTGCTGTACTTCGTGCTGCAGGTGCCGCTGTTCGTCGGCTTCATCCTCGGCATCGTCGCTCTGCGCCGGGAGGAGGCGCGTCTCACCAAGGCGCGTCTGAGCGACTACGCGGCGGCGGGGTGGTTCACGCCGGAGGAGGTCACGATGCTGGCGACTCCCGCGGGGCGCAAGACCGGACTCCGCTGGGCTGCGCAGCTGCGCGGCGATCGTCGACCGCTCATGCGCGAGTTCATCAAGGATGCGACCATGTTGGCCGCCGTGCGCCAGCGGGCGATCACGGGCCGCGATCCGATGGCTCCCGCCGACGAGCAGGCGCTGCTGGTGCGCACCCGCGCGGCCAGGGCGGCGCTGCTGGCTTACTGACCTGCCCCCGGACAGACTCAACGCCCGGTGCTGCGGCGATGCCTGCATGTCTCCCGGGCGTTGAGTTGGTCTACAAACAGGGTGCACCCGGCATCCGCGGGTGTCAAGAGCTTCTCCCGAGTCGAGTCGAGTCGAGTCGCGTCGTGTTCGCTGTGAGCAGGTGCGAGCTCGTTGACCCCTGCGCGACGGCTCGGGTTGGATGGAAGCATGACTGATCGCACAAAGCCTGAGTTCGACGCCCCCACCGGACCCGCTCCCTCCGAGCTCGTGATCCGCGACCTCATCGAAGGCGACGGAGCCGAGGCCAAGCCCGGCGACACCGTGACCGTCCACTACGCCGGGGTGGAGTTCGAGTCCGGCGAGGAATTCGACTCCTCCTGGGGTCGCGGCGAGACCATCCAGTTCCCGCTGCGCGGCCTCATCCAGGGCTGGCAGGACGGGATCCCCGGCATGAAGGTCGGTGGACGACGCGAGCTCGTCATCCCGCCGCACCTCGCCTACGGCCCTGCGGGCGGCGGGCACTTCCTGTCCGGCAAGACCCTGATCTTCATCATCGATCTCGTCGCCGTCGGCTGATCCGACCCCCGACTGCGGAAGGCGTCGCCCCCACCCGGGGTCGGCGCCTTCCGTCGTTCCGGAGAATCCTCACCATTCGGGGAATACATGCAACTGCATGTAAGTTGTGACACGTGATGCCGCGCGAGCGGTCCACGATCACGGTCGCAGATGCGGCTGACGTCTTCAGAGGAGCACCATGACCATCGACATCCCCGGCTACCGTCCCGGCACCTACGTCCTCGACCCCGCGCACAGCGAGGTCACGTTCAGCGTCCGACACATGATGATCTCGAAGGTGCGCGGCACCTTCGGCGTGAAGAGCGCCACCCTCGTCGCACCCGAGAACCCGCTCGAGACCACCGTCCAGGCGAGCGTCGACGTCACGTCCGTCGACACGAAGGACGAGGGGCGCGACCAGCACCTCCGCTCGGCCGACTTCTTCGACACCGAGAACTTCCCCACGATGGACTTCGTCTCGACCGGCGCCCGCGCCGAGAACGGCGACCTGTTCGTCGACGGCGACCTCACGATCCGCGGCATCACCAAGCCCGTCACGTTCGAGGTCGACTTCGGCGGCTTCGGCTCCGACCCGTGGGGCAACTACAAGGCCGGCGCCTCGGCCAAGACCGTCATCAACCGCGAGGACTTCGGTCTGACCTGGAACGCCGCGCTCGAGACCGGAGGCGTGCTCGTCGGCAAGGACGTCACGATCAACCTCGACCTGCAGGCCGCTCTGCAGCAGGACTGATCGCAGCTCGCGAGAGCCCCGTGCCCGTCAGGGTGCGGGGCTCTCGGCGTCGTAGGCGTGGAATCGCCGATTGCGTCCGGCGAGGATCGCGACGAGTGCGATCACGAGGAATCCCCCGAGCAGCGGCGGGAACCACAGCGTGGTCAGCGACGCCAGTACGCCGGCGTAGAGCGCTCCGACGCGCGGACCACCGGCCACCACGACGATGAAGACGCCCTGCAGGCGGCCGCGCATGGTGTCGGGGACGGCGGCCTGCATCATCGTGTTGCGGTAGATCGAGCTGACGTTGTCGGAGGCTCCGGAGAGCGCCAGCGCGACGCAGGCGGCGGCGATCAGGGCGATGGCGGGGGAGCTCTCGGTCGCACTGCCGGTCAGGGCACCGATCAGCAGCACGACGCCGAACAGGAGGATCGCCGCGCCGTATACCTCGACCGACCGCGTGATGCCACGACCGTGCCATCGGTACTGCACGACCCTGCCCGAGAACAGGCTCGACGCGAAGGTGCCGACCGCGACGGACGCGGTGAGGATGCCGGTGGTCACGGCGCCGCCGCCGAGGATCATCGTCCCGAGTGCGGGGAAGAGCGCGAGCGGCTGCCCGAACGTCATCGCGATGATGTCGACGACGTACTGCATCCGGATATTGCTCGCTCGGCGGAGGAACCGCCATCCGTCGACGAGCGACGCCAGTCCCGGTCGGACGATCTCTCCCTCGGGGCGAAGCGCGGGAAGAGTCCACAGACCGAGGAACATCGAGAGCATGAGCACGACGTCGATCGTGTACGTCCAGCCGTAGCCGGTCAGAGCGACGAGCAACCCGGCGAGGGCGGGACCGGCCATGACGGTCAGTCCGAAGGCCACGCCGTTGAGGGCGGATGCTGCGGCCAGCAGCTCGCGGGCGATCAGGCGAGGGACGATCGCGGTGCGCGTCGCCATGCCCACCGAGTTCGCCGCCGAGTTCACGATGCTGAGCACATACAGCCACCAGATCGTCTCGGCGCCGGTCCACGTGAGGGCCGCCAGGAGTGCGGTGGAGAGGAACGTCACGGTGGCCGCGATCAGCGCGACCCTGCGCCGATCGAAGGCGTCGGCGAGCATCCCGCCGTACAGGCCGGCGAGCACCATCGGCGCGAGACCGGCGACCGCGATCATCGACACCGCGAAGGTGCTCTCGGTGAGCTCGAACACGTGCAGCATGACCGTGACGATGGTGAGCTGGCCGCCGATCCCCGCGAGCGAGGAGCCGATCCACATACGGGCGAACGCCGGGCTCGCCTTCAGCGGGCTGAGGTCGATCAGATGGCCGCGCGCGCTGCTCACGCCGGGTGCCTGTCATGCATTCCTCGAGCGTATCCGCTCTGCGTGGAGGCGGACGTGGGCATGGTCACCTCGCGGCTCCGCGCCTGGTAGACTCGTCAGGTTGCCGTTCGATCGGCCGCGGATAAAGAGAGCTCGCGCATCAGGCGTCGGGCGCCGCGCAACAAGCAGAGAGGGGATCGAATCTATGGCACTGGAAGCAGACGTCAAGAAGGCGATCATCGAAGAGTACGCGACGCACCCCGGTGACACCGGATCCCCCGAGGTGCAGGCCGCGATGCTGACGCAGCGCATCAAGGACCTCACCGAGCACCTGAAGGAGCACAAGCACGACCACCACTCGCGTCGTGGTCTGTTCCTGCTCGTGGGTCAGCGCCGTCGTCTGCTCGGCTATCTCCAGAGCGTCGACATCGAGCGTTACCGCTCGCTGATCGCGCGCCTTGGTCTTCGCCGATAAGGCACCACGGACCCAGCGTTCAATCGCGCAGAACATTCTTGAGAAGGCCGCCCCAGGTGTGGGGCGGCCTTCGTCATGTCCGGCACGGCCGCGCGGAGCGTTGACCTCGTGCTGACTTTCCTTTAGGAAAGCAGGACGAGTCGAAACGGGGAAGCGACGTGGAACAGAAGCCGATGCGCGGTCTCGCGCCCCTCGATCCGCCCTCGCCCGACGTCGCTCGCCAGTATCTGCAGGAGGCGGATGCCGTGCGTGCTCGGCGTGATCGTCAGGGCGGATCGCAGGTGCAGGGGTGGGCGATCATCGTCACGGCCATCGTCACCGGGGTGTTCCTCACGGCGCACCTCGTCGTGGTGGATTCCGGGAGACCCGCCGTCGTGCCGGTCTTCGTCTTCGTCATCATGATCGCGGCGCAGATCGTCTCGGGAGCGACGGAGCGCGACGGCGTGCGGGTGCGCGTGCCTCGCAATCGCGCAGCCTTCGTCGCCATCGTCGTGCTGAGCGTGCTCGGCATCCTCGCATCCTTCGCTGTGCAGATCGTGGCGCCGGAGGCGCCGTTCGTGGTGATCGCAGCGCCGCTCTGGACGTCCTGTCTGATCTTCGCAGGCCTCGGAGTCGCGCATCTCCGAACCGCGACCGGCGACGGGCGCATCGTGCCGCAGCCGCCGTTCGAAGGACCTGCCCGTCTCACGACGCTGGTGGTCGGGTCGCTGCTCGCAGCCACGATCGCCGTGGTCTCCCTCGACGACCTGCTGTTGAGCAGCGTGCTGGCGATCGTCATCGGCTCGGCGTTCGTGGTGGGAGTCGTCGGCGCCCGCACGGATTGGGGTCTCTCCCACCTGGGGCAGGTGTGGCGATGGCCGCAGTACGGCGTCGGTGCTCTCGGTGCGACTGCGCTGCTGGGCGTCACCCTGAACGCATCAGCCGGATCACCGGTCGACCCGCTGCTCGGTGTCGCGGCCGCCGTCGTGGTCGCTCTGTCGACCGTCGTCGTGGCGATCGCGCCGACCCCGACGGAGCGCCGCGATGTCGAGTGAGGGCATCGCGGAGATCCATCCCAGGATGCGACTCGACGACAACTTCTCGACGCCGACCCGGTTCTCGGTCCTCGCCTCGCTCGGCGAGGGCGTGGAGATCGACTTCGGGACTCTCGCGAAGGTCATCCAGGCGAACGACTCCACGCTGAGCAAGGCGATCGCTCACCTGGTGGATGCCGGGTACGTGCAGACGCGCAAGGGTCAGGTCGGGAGCCGCCCCCGCACCTGGATCCGATCGACGGCGCTGGGGGAGGCGGCATTCACCGGCCATCTCAGAGCACTGCGAGAGATCGTCGAACTCGGCGGACGCCACGCCGACGGGACGCGGTCGGTCGAGGGCGACTGACCGCGTCGCCTCAGGCGGCGGGCCCGACGAGATCGGGGTGGTGGATCGCCGCCACGTCGGGGTGCGCCCGCAGACGCGACTTCATCGCATTCTCGCCGTAGGTCGCGTGGATCGGGTTGCTCGGGTCTTCGGTGATGCCCGTCGCCTCGGCGGCGAGGTCGGCGGGAAGCTCCAGGAGCGGCAGCTGCTGATCCAGGGCCGGGTTGAAGAAGAACGGGATCGAGATGCGCTCCTCGGGTGCCCTCGGCGAGATGACGCGGTGGTTGGTGGCCTTGAGGTACCCGCCGGTCGCGTACTCCAGCAGCTCGCCGATGTTCACGACGAAGGCGCCGGGCACGGGCGGTGCCGACACCCACTCGCCGTCGCGCTCGACCTGGAGACCGCCCTTGCCAGGCTCGACCCAGAGCAGCGTCAGCACGCCCGAGTCCTTGTGCGCGCCGACGCCCTGCTGCGGCTCCGGCTCATTCGTGCCCGGATACCGAACGATCTTGATCAGGGTCGACGGGTCGCGGAACGACTCGTCGAAGTAGTTCTCCTCCGCGCCGAGGGTCAGGGCCCAGGCGCGCAGCAGCTTGCGGGCGATCTCCGTCAGGGTGTCATGCCACTCCGTGACGACCTCCTTGAGCTCCGGCTGCGCTGCGGGCCAGAGGTTCGGGCCCGTGAGGCGGTTGAACGCCGGACCGCCCTCGACGGGCTCGCGTTCCGGTCCGATGTCGATCTGCTCGCGCCAGTCGACCTTGCCCTGCGTCCGCTCTCCACCGACGCGCGTGTAGCCGCGGAAGTGGGGGCTCTTCACGTTCTCGATCGCGAGCTTGTCCTCGTCGGGCAGGGCGAAGAAGTCGAGCGCGGCCCGGTGCAGGCGCGCCTCCAGCTCGGGGGAGATGCCCGTTCCCGTCAGGTAGAAGAACCCGACGTCGTGGGTGGCGGCACGCAGCTCGTCGCGGAACCGTGCTGCTGCCTCGGGGCCGGCATCGAGCTGAGAGAGGTCGAGGATGGGGAGCGAGAGATCAGCCATTCCCCGAGCGTAAGTCGCCGTGCCAGCGGTGCGGACGAGTGTTGCGCCGCGTTACCCGACGCGCGTCCGGAGGCGCCGAGTCGAAACAATCGGCGACGTGATGCTAAGGTCTCCTCCTGGGTAAGGGATGCCTTACCTTGGTTTCGTCAGGGAGTTCCCGTTCCGTGCTCGCCACCTTTCTCATCGGCCTCCGTGAAGGCCTCGAGGCCGCACTCGTCGTCGGCATCCTCGTCGCCTACCTCCGCCGGCTCGGACGTACCGACGCGCTGCCCCGTATGTGGGCGGGGGTGGGCCTCGCGATCGCGCTCGCCCTGGGGATCGGCGCGATCCTCACCTTCGGCGCGTACTCCCTGACCTTCGAGGCGCAGGAGCTCATCGGGGGCCTCATGTCGCTGCTCGCTGTGGGCATGGTCACCTGGATGATCTTCTGGATGCAGAAGGCCGGGCGCACCATGAAGGCCACGTTGGAAGGCGGCCTCGACCGGGCGCTGACCCAGGGCGGCGTCTGGGCGCTCGTGGCGATCGGCTTCGTCTCCGTCGCGCGAGAGGGTATCGAGACGACCCTCCTGCTCTGGTCGATGGTGCAGTCGTTCGGCGACACGCCCACGGCACTGCTCGGCGCCGTGCTCGGTCTCGGCACCGCCGTGGCGATCGGCTGGCTGCTGGCGCGAGGCGCCGTGCGTCTCGACCTGCGCCGGTTCTTCACCTGGACGAGCGGCTTCCTCGTCGTCGTCGCCGCCGGCGTGCTCGCGTATGCCGTCATGGATCTCCAGGAGGCCGGAGCGCTGCCGGGTCCCTTCACCGCCCTGGCTCCCGTCGACGCGCTCACCGGCGCCGTCGCGACCGGCTGGCCCGCGTTCCCCTTCGGCTGGGCGTTCGACGTGAGCCCCGCCATCGCGCCAGGAGGAGCGGTCGCCAGCATCCTGCAGGCGACCGTCGGATTCATGCCCCGGATGACCTGGCTCCAGGTCGCGGCGTGGGTCGTCTACCTCGCCGTCGTCGGCATCCTCTTCGTCCGCGGGCTCCGATCCCGTCGGTCCTCCGCCCCTCACACGACACCGTCGTCCGCCGACGCGGACGCCCCGGTGCAGTCCCTCACCGATCAAGGAGCAGTATGACCACCTCCCGCCGAGTCCTGGCATCCGTCGCGGCCGCCGGTGCGGCCGTCCTCGTGCTGAGCGGATGCGTCGCGAAGAGCGACGCCGCCGCGGGCGCCGCGTTCGACGTGGCGTCGACCGACTCCGAGTGCGCCGTGTCCGGCTCGACCGCGACGAGCGGCACCCTCACCTTCGACGTCAAGAACGACAGCGCCCAGACGTCGGAGTTCTACCTGCTCGCCGAAGACGGTCTGCGCATCGTCGGCGAGGTCGAGAACATCGCCCCCGCCGCGTCGCGCACGCTCACCGTGGTCGCCCAGCCGGGAAAGTACTACACGCTCTGCAAGCCGGGGATGATCGGTGACGGCGTCGGGAAGGCCGAGTTCACGGTGACGGGTGACCGCGTCGCGGTCGCCGGCGAGGACTCGGAGCAGAAGCAGCAGGCGGTCGACCTCTACGCGGCGTTCGTCAAGGATCAGGTCGGCCAGCTCGTGCCTGCGGTGGAGGAGCTCGTCGCCGCGTACGAGTCGGGCGACGACGAGACCGCACGCACGAAGTTCCCGCAGACGCGTGCCTTCTACGAGCGCATCGAGCCGGTCGCCGAGGCGCTCGGCTCGCTCGACCCCCGCATCGACTACCGCGAGGTGGATGCCGTCGCCGAAGGCCTCGATTGGACGGGCTTCCACCGCATCGAGAAAGACCTCTGGGTTCCGGCTCAGGACGCGCTGAATGCCGACGGCGAGACGCCGGCTTGGCAGGACTGGGTGCCGTCTACCCCCGAGGAGCGCGTCGGGTACGGCGACCAGCTCCTCGCCGACGTGCAGGAGCTCTACGACTACGTCCACTCCGACGACTTCACGAAGGCCCTCGAGGACCAGGGTATCGGCGGCATCTCGAACGGCGCGATCGCCCTGCTCGACGAGGTCGCGACCGGCAAGATCTCGGGCGAGGAGGACTGGTGGTCGAGTACCGACCTCTATGACTTCGCCGCCAACGTCGAGGGATCGAAGATGGCGTTCTCGCTCGTGCAGGACTTCGCCGCGGCGCAGGGTGACGAGGGCGAGGCTCTCGTCGGTGAGATCGAAGACGGCTACGCCGCTCTCGAGGCCTCGCTCGCCGCGCACGGGTCGCTCGCCGGCGGCTTCGTCGGTTACTCCGAACTCACCGACGACGACAAGCGCGAGTTCACCGACCTGATCAACGCCCTGGCCGAGCCGCTCTCGCAGCTCACCGGCACGATCCTCGACTGAGCGACGGGTACGATCACGCGAGTGGACGACAGCACGAACGGGGCCGCCGCAGACGCATGGGACGCGTCTGCGGCGGCATCCGTCCCCGCGGGGCTGAGCCGTCGGGGACTCCTCGGACTCGCGCTCGGCGGCGGTGCCGCATCGCTCGCGGTCGGCCTCGGCGCCGGCCTCACGGGCGGCGTGGCGCTCGGTCGAGCACGGGCCGCAGAGGATGCCGAGCACGCATACTCCTTCTTCGGCGCGCATCAGGCCGGCATCACCACGCCCGTGCAGGAGCACCTTCACTTCGCGGCGTTCGACATGATGCCGCGCACCGACCGGGACGACCTCGTGACGCTGCTGCAGGACTGGAGCTATGCGGCCTCCCGCCTGACGCAGGGCCTCGAGGTGAGCGCCACGGGGGCGGTCGGCGGGGATGCCGAGGTGCCGCCGGACGACACGGGCGAGGCGCTCGGTCTGCCGGCGGCCGGTCTCACCATCACGATCGGCTTCGGACCCAGTCTGTTCGAGAACGAGGACGGCGACCGGTACGGCATCGCGGCGCAGCGTCCCGCCTCGCTGGAACGGCTTCCCGCGTTCCTGGGTGACGACCTCGTCCCGCAGCTGTCGAACGGCGATCTCTGCATCCAGGCGTGCGCCGACGACCCGCAGGTCGCGGTGCACGCGATCCGCAACCTCAGTCGAATCGCCTTCGGCCGCGCGAAGCTCCGCTGGTCTCAGCTGGGGTTCGGCAAGACCTCTCGCACCACCGCCGATCAGGCGACCCCGCGCAACCTGTTCGGCTTCAAGGACGGGACGGCGAACATCCTCGCCGACGACGAGAAGGCCCTTGCGAAGAACGTCTGGGTTGCGGCATCCGACGAGCCGGCGTGGATGGCCGGCGGCTCGTACCTGGTCGCGCGGAAGATCGCCATGCTCATCGAGACGTGGGATCGGGTGCGCCTGTCGGAGCAGGACACGATCATCGGGCGTGACAAGGGACGCGGCGCGCCGCTGTCCGGCGGCGACGAGGACACCGCCCCGGACTTCACGTCCACGCGCATCGACGCGAACTCGCACGTGCGCCTCGCGCATCCGGAGCAGAACGACGGGGTCCGCATACTCCGTCGCGGCTTCAACTACGTGGACGGCAACAACGACCTCGGGCGCCTCGATGCCGGACTCTTCTTCCTGTCGTACCAGCGCGACCCCGCGCAGTTCATCACGCTGCAGCGGAAGCTCTCGACCGACCGCATGAACGAGTACATCCGGCACGTGGGTTCCGGGATCTGGGCGATCCCCGCGGGCGCGGAGCAGGGATCCTACGTCGGGGCGCCCCTGTTCGACTGAGCCGTCAGCTCGCGATGAGACGCACGGCTGCCGCGGCGAAGGCGTCCGCCCCGAAGTGGTCGTCGGCCGACACCGTGACGACCGTGTCCGCATGGAGGATCACGAGCTGCCCGTAGGCTCCGTGCAGCCGCCACGCAGATCCGGGGCCGTCCCACGCTCCGAGGCCGTACCGCTGGTATCCCTCGCTCGTTCCGGCAGGCACCCAATCCGAGTGCATGGCATCGACGACGGATCCGGGCACGATCTGCTCCCCGTCCCAGACGCCGCGGTCGCGGAGCAGGCGGCCGATGCGCGACATCTCCTCCGTGCGGAGCGCGAGGCCCTCTCCGGCGAGGATGTGCCCGAGCGGGCAGCGCCGCCATTCGACGTCCTCGAGTCCGAGCGGTGCGAAGAGGCGCGGCCCCAGATAGTCCTCGACATCGCCGACCACGCGCTCCAGCAGTCGCATCGCCGTATAGGTGCTGGCGTTGGAGTACTGGAACGCCCGGCCGCGCGAGTCGCGGCTCAGGAACTCGGCGGCGAGATCGGGCCAGTCCGTCATCAGCGTCGGCGACCACGGGAGATCGATGCCGGTCGACATCGACAGCAGGCGGCGGAGCGTGAGAGCACCGACGCCCCGACCGAGAGCGACGTCCTCGACGATCCCGGAGATCGGCTCGTCGAGGGAGAGCAGTCCCTCGGCATCCGCGCTGCCCGCCGCGAGGACGCTGACACCTTTCGCGACGGAGTGGATCTCCGTGCTCTCATCGGCGGCCCAGCGATGATCCGCCGTGTCGTCGCCCACCCGCACGTGCAGACCGAGCGCGCCGAAACCGCTGGACTCGACCTCGGCGACCAGGCGATCTCTGAGCGATGCAGCCCGGGTCATCGGGGAGTGCCCGGAACAGCACGCGGTCGACGCGAGCCCGTGGGGTCGCTGCGGTGCCCCTGCTTGCCGGCGAGGTCCGGATCGGCGAACAGCCACTTCGGTCGGGGCTCGACGAGCGGGCGGAACACCCACCGCACGGGCTTCGTCGCGAGCGCGAGGGCGAGAGCGACCGACAGCAGGGTGACCAGCGGTAGCCAGAGCCAGGTCGGGTCGAGGTCGCGCAGCACACCGGTCTCGCGGAAGGGGTAGAGGGCGAACGAGTGCAGCAGGTAGACGTACATCGTGTACTGCCCGAAGGGGGTCCACCAGTAGGTTCCGCGCGGAACCAGAACGAAGAACGCCGCGCTCAGCACGAGCGCGAGCACCATCAGGGCGAGGCGGACGCCCCCGGCCCACCACTGCTCGCCGCCGAGGTCGGCGTAGGCGTCCTCGTAGAACAGCCAGTGCCGCAGGTCGATCATCTCCCAGAGGTCGACCCAGTGCCAGGCGGTGA
The DNA here is from genome assembly GCF_002362255.1 of Microbacterium sp. SZ1. Taxonomy (GTDB): domain Bacteria; phylum Actinomycetota; class Actinomycetes; order Actinomycetales; family Microbacteriaceae; genus Microbacterium. The sequence goes on from NZ_LPVV01000040.1 coordinate 12,828, forward strand.
ATCCTGCGGCGGCGAGCACACCGACGGCGCCGACGCGGAGCCACCACGGGCGCGCATCCAGCAGCCGCAGTCGGGCGACGACGTCGTGCTCGCGCAACCACCATCCGAGCGTGAAGAACGGCAGCAGCCCGAGCGTCCGTGACAGGGAGAACGTGCTGTCGACGTTGGGCAGGTAGCCGACGCCCAGGGAGATCACGACGGTCCAGGCGAGCGGCCACCGGAGCAGCGCGAGGTAGGGGAGCACGAGGCGGAAGATGCCGAGCGCGAGGAGGAACCACAGCGTCCACGACGGCTTGGTGAAGTTCGGCTCCGCCTGCCCCTCGACGAGCCATTTCGTCAGCGTCCAGAGCAGCTCGAAGATCACGTACGGCACGAGGATGTCGGTGATCACCCGCGCCATCTGCACCCTGGTGGGGGACCCGGACTTCGAGAAGTAGCCGGAGATGATCGCGAACGCGGGCATGTGGAAGGCGTACAGCGCGAGGTAGGCGGCCAGCGCGATGTCGGAGTCGTACGTGAGGCGCTGCACCGCATGCCCGAGCACGACCAGGACGATGCACGCGTAGCGCGCGTTGTCCCAGAACGGGACGCGTCGGCGGGGCTTCGGTGCGGTCGCGGTGACGGGGTTCGGGTCGGCTCCGGCACTGTTCATGCTCTGAGGCTACCGCCGGGAATAAAGTTGGTCCGATCGCGTTGACTCAGATACATTCAAATGAATAAAACCGGATGCAGGGCACCCGATTCGGAGAAGACGGAGCAATCATGAGCGAGCAGACAGGCACGCAGATGCAGTTCGGCATCATGTCGGTCAGCGACATCACCCGCGACCCGACGACCGGCGTCACGCCCAGCGAGCAGGAGCGCATCAAGGCGACTCTCGCGATCGCCAAGCACAGCGAAGAGGTCGGCCTCGACGTCTTCGCCATCGGCGAGCATCACAACCCGCCGTTCTGGTCCTCGAGCCCGACCACGTTCCTCGCGGCCCTCGCCGCGCAGACCGAGCGACTGATCGTGTCGACCTCCACGACGCTCATCACCACGAACGACCCCGTGCGGATCGCGGAGGAGTACGCGATGCTGCAGCACGTCTCCGACGGACGCATGGATCTCATGCTCGGGCGCGGCAACACCGGCCCGGTGTACCCGTGGTTCGGCAAGGACATCCGCCAGGGACTCCCGCTCGCGATCGAGAACTACGCGCTGCTGCACAAGCTGTGGCGAGAGGACGTCGTCGACTGGGAGGGCAAGTTCCGCACCCCGCTGCAGGGCTTCACCTCGACCCCGCGCCCGCTCGACGGCATCGCGCCCTTCGTGTGGCACGGCTCGATCCGCACGCCCGAGATCGCCGAGCAGGCCGCCTATTACGGGGACGGCTTCTTCGCGAACAACATCTTCTGGCCGAAGGAGCACTACCAGCGGCTCATCGAGCTCTACCGTCAGCGCTACGCCCACTACGGTCACGGCACGCCGGAGCAGGCGATCGTCGGTCTCGGCGGCCAGGTGTTCATGGCCGCGAAGTCGCAGGATGCCGTCTCGCAGTTCCGCCCGTACTTCGACAACGCCCCGGTGTACGGCCACGGCCCGAGCATGGAGGACTTCACCGAGATGACTCCGCTGACGGTGGGATCGCCGCAGCAGGTGATCGACCGCTACGCCGGCATGCGCGAGCACTTCGGCGACTACCAGCGCCAGCTGTTCCTCATCGATCACGCGGGTCTGCCGCTGAAGACGGTTCTCGAGCAGCTCGACATCCTGGGCTCGGAGGTCGTGCCGGTGCTCCGCAAGGAGCTCGCGAAGGACCGTCCGGAGACGGTTCCGGACGCCCCGACCCACGCGGCCCGGGTGAAGGCCGTGTACGGCGATGGGCCCACACGCCAGGCGCGTCCGGGTGCCAACCGCGGCGACAACCTCACCGGCGACTCGCCCTACGAGGACACGCCGGCACCCGCCGGATCCGCGTTCGGCCTGTCCCGGAAGGGAGCCTGAGATGACCACGCGCCGCATCGCCGTGGTCTCGGCAGGGCTGTCGAACCCGTCGTCGACCCGCATGCTCGCCGATCGGCTGGCCGCGGAGACGGTCAAAGCGCTCGCCGCACGCGACATCGACGCCACAGTCGACGTGATCGAGCTGCGCGACTACGCGCATGACATCACGAACAACCTTCTGACGGGTTTCGCGCCGCCGGCGCTCGAGACCGCGATCAACACGGTGGTCTCCGCCGACGCGCTCATCGCGGTCACTCCCATCTTCTCCACGAGCTACTCGGGGCTGTTCAAGTCGTTCATCGACGTGCTCGACCCCGATTCGCTCACCGGGAAGCCGGTGCTGATCGGAGCGAACGCCGGGACGGCCCGTCACTCGCTCGCGATCGACTACGCGATCCGCCCGCTGTTCGCCTACCTGCACGCGGATGCCGTGTCGACGGGCGTCTTCGCGGCATCGAGCGACTGGGGAGGTGCCGGCGACGACGTCGCCCCGCTCGCGCGCCGCGTGGAGAAGGGGGCGAAGGAGCTCGCGGACGTGATCGCGCAGCGCGACGCGGCCACGGTCTCCGACCCCTTCGATCCCGCGACGTACCTCGGTGAGGGTCGCTCGTTCGGACACATGCTCGGCGGTCTCGCGGGGGAGTGAGCGCACGGCGGCGACAGGCGTCGCGCGGAGGGCCACGAGCCGCCAAGGATGTCTGAGGCATCGCACGGTGACCCGTGGCCCTCTCCGCCGTTCCGCGGCGACCGGCCTCAGCGACCCGGGGTCGGGCGCTGCCAGGAGTACTCGGTCTCCGGCCTGCCCCGCGCGCCGTAACGGGCCGCTCTCATGACGACGCCCTCCGACGCCAGATGCTCGAGATACCGTCGCACCGACACGCGGGACATGCCGAGCCGGTCGGCGGCTTCACTGGCCGAGAGCGGACCAGCAGCCCGCACCTCATGCGTGACGGCCTCCAGGGTCGCGGCCGACAGTCCCTTCGGCAGGGCGATCGTTCCGGTCGCTCGTCCGAGCAGCGCGTCGATCTCGGCCTGAGTGGTCTCTCCGTCGGTCTCGTCGACTCGTGCCCGATGTTCGCGGTAGGCCGTGAGGCGTTCTCGGAAGATCGCGAACGGGAACGGCTTGACAAGATACTGGTACACGCCGAGGGCCGCCATCTGCCGCACGGTCTCGGCGTCCCGCACACCGGTGATCGCGATGACGTCGATCGCCGCAGCCCGGGCGCGCAGCGTGCGAAGCACGTCGATGCCGGATCCGTCGGGCATGGTCACGTCGAGCAGCACGAGGTCGAAGCGCTCGGAGCCGTCGGCCCCTAGGACGGCGGTGAGGGCCGCCCGCGCCCCCGAGCATTCCGCACCCACCACGAAGCCGTCGATGCGCTCGAGGTAGGTCCGGTGCAGTTCGAGCGTCAGGGCGTCGTCGTCGACGATCAGGGTTCGAATCACCGGATCCTCCGTCTCTTCGGCGGCAGAGTGACGCGGAACGTGGTCGGGGCGGACCGCAGCTCGACGATGCCGCCGGCGTCGACGACGACGGCGCGCACCAGTGCGAGTCCGACTCCGCGTCCCTCGGCGCCTGCCGGCTTCGTGGAGAACCCCTGCTCGAAGACGCGATCGCGCAGGTCGATGGGGATCCCGGGGCCGCTGTCCGACACCTCCAGCACGATACCGCCGTCCTCGGTGGGCTGCAGCACGACCTCGACCCAGCGCTCGGCGACGTCGGCCACGGCATCCATCGCGTTGTCGACGAGGTTTCCGAGGACCGCGACGCTGTCGACGGCCGAGAGCGGCGACGCCGGGGTGTCCGGCTCGATGCGGATCCGCCAGTCGATGCCCCGCTCCTTCGCCTGCGAGGCCTTGCCCAGCAGCAGGGCGCCGACGGCGGGGTCGCCCGCGCGGCGTGCGGTGACCTGGTCGACGAGCGACTGACTCTGACGAGAGGTCTCGGTGAGGATCTCGATCGCCTCGTCGCTGCGTCCGAGCTCGAGCAGCGCGACCGCGGTGTGCATGCGGTTCCCGTGCTCGTGGGTCTGCGCGCGGAGGGCATCTCCGAGTGTCCGCAGCGATTCGTACGACGACACGGCGTCGCGCAGCTGTCCCGGTGGCAGGTCGCCGGCGATCCGTCGTGTGATGCGCCGGGCGATCCAGGCGCCGAGCGCTCCCAGTGCGACGAGCCCGACCGTGATGGCGAGGGAGAGCGGCAGCCGTCGCAGCAGGGTGTCGGAGATCGACTCGATCGTCACCCCGGCCGACACCCAGCCGATCAGCTCGTCGCCCGCGGTGAGGACGGGCACGATCGTGCGGACCGACGGTCCGAGGGTCCCCGTGAACACCTCCGTCAGCTGCGAGGGTGCGGCGGGGATGGTGCCGAGGTAGCGCTCGCCGAGCCGGTCGACGTCGGGGTGCGTCACCCGCACGCCGTCCGGGGTCATGATGGTCACGAAATCCAGGTCCGCCGCAGCGATGACGTCGAGTGCATAGGGCTCGAGAGCGCGGGTCGCGGCATCCGTGTCGCCCGTCGCGAGCGCCTCGGCGACGGCGGGCGACGTCGCGAGCGTCACCGCGGTCGCCGCGGTCACCCGCTCGGCCTCGGCGTGCGTCGCGCGCTGCGCCTCGACGACGAGGAACACCGCGACGAGGGCGCCGATCACCACGGCCGCCGCGAGGACGACGAGGAACACCGCCGAGGCGGTGCTGCGGCTGCGGCGGGCGTGTCGCATCTGGTGCTTCCGATCGTCGGTGATCGCCGTGACGGGATCTCGGTAGTGACCAATACGACCACAAATATCGACGACGCGGGAAGTCGGGGAGTGTGGACACACCGCGGGCGACGACGCCGGCGCAGACGGACGACGACGTTCATTATCAAGGAGGATGCCATGGCCATCACGACGGGGTTCACCCTTCCCGGATTCCATTGGCGACGAGGCAAGCAGTCGTGGGACAGGCACACCTGGCTGTACGTGTCGGTCATCATCGCTGTCGTGCTGGGAGCCGCGGTCGGCCTCATCTGGCCCGAGGTCGGTCAGAGCCTCGAGCCGATCGGCAAGGGCTTCGTGTCGCTCATCAAGATGATGATCGCTCCCATCATCTTCTGCACGATCGTGGTCGGCGTCGGATCCATCGCCAAGGCGGCCACCGTGGGCAAGATCGGCGGACTCGCGCTGCTCTACTTCATGGTGATGTCGACGTTCGCCCTCGCGATCGGCCTGGTCGTCGGCAACATCATCCACCCCGGTGCGGGCCTCGACATGGCGTCGGCGACCTACGACGCGACAGAGACCGAGGCGAAGACGACCACCGAGTTCGTGCTCGGCATCATCCCGACGACGTTCTTCTCCGCGTTCACCGGGGAGAGCGTGCTGCAGGTGCTGTTCATCGCGCTGCTCGTCGGCTTCGCCCTCCAGGGACTCGGGGAGAAGGGCGCTCCGATCATGGACGCCGTCAAGAACCTGCAGAAGCTCGTCTTCCGCATCCTCGGCATGATCCTGTGGCTGGCGCCGCTCGGCGCGTTCGGAGCCATCGCCGCCGTCGTGGGCAAGACCGGCATCGCGGCCATCTGGAGCCTCGGCGTGCTGATGATCGCCTTCTACATCACCTGCGTCGTGTTCATCGTCGTGGTGCTGGGCGTGCTGCTGTTCGCGGTGACGCGGGTCAACATCTTCAGTCTCATCAAGTACCTGGCCCGCGAGTACCTGCTGATCGTCGGCACCTCGTCGTCGGAGTCGGCCTTGCCTCGACTCATCGCGAAGATGGAGCACGTCGGCGTCTCGAAGCCGGTCGTCGGCATCACGGTCCCGACCGGGTACTCGTTCAACCTCGACGGCACAGCGATCTACCTGACCATGGCGTCGCTCTTCATCGCCACGGGGATGGGGCAGCCGATGTCGATCGGCGAGCAGATCGGTCTGCTGGTGTTCATGATCATCGCGAGCAAGGGAGCGGCCGGCGTCACCGGTGCCGGGCTCGCGACGCTCGCGGGCGGTCTGCAGGCTTACCGCCCCGACCTCGTCGACGGGGTCGGCGTGATCGTCGGCATCGACCGGTTCATGTCCGAGGGCCGCGCGCTCACCAACTTCACGGGCAACGCCGTCGCGACGCTGCTCATCGGCACGTGGACCCGCGAGATCGACCGGGAGCGCGTGCGCCGGGTCCTCAGCGGCGAACTGCCGTTCGACGAGTCGGTTCTCGACGGCGTCGACGACCACGGCATGGCCGACGAGCGCACGGCCGTCGACGCACAGGGACTCAAGGACTCGGCACTCGACGAGATGTCGGCGAAGCAGGAGCGCGCACGCGCCAGGGCCGTGCAGAGCTGACGGCGGGACCGAAGAAGGGGATGCGGGAGTCGACGTCGTCGGCTCCCGCATCCGTGCGATCAGCCGCTCTTGCGTCGGAACTCGCGCCGGGTCTGCGGGGCGTGCGTGCCGTGGACGGCGGAGTCGCCGTCCAGGTGGGCTTCACCCTGGCGGTGGTGCGCGTTCTTCTTCTCGAGCGCTTCCTTGAACTTGCGCTTCATGTCCTCGGTCGAGGACGCGCCTTCGTCGGTGCTCATGCCCGCCAGCCTAGGGCACGGCTCGTCCGGCCGGTCCGTCACCTGCGGACGCGCGTCGTGACGACGTCGATCGCGGCGCCGAGCGCGAGGGCGGCCCCCACCGACACGATCACGGCCACGACGGGACCGCCGGGGACGACGAGCGCCACGACCGCGCCCACCGACGCCTGATAGGCGCCCCAGCCGACCGCCGCGACGGCCGCAAGGCACAGGTATCTCAGCGGGTGCAGGCGCGACGCCCCGGCCACCAGGTTTACGGCGAGCCGCGCGAAGGGGATGAACCGTGCCGTGAACAGTACGCTCGCCGTCCCGGTGTCGAGTCGGCGCCGGGCCCAGGCGAGCGCCTGCTGCACGCGGGGTCCCCGCATCCACCGCCACCGCTCCGTTCCCACTGTGCGGCCGATCAGGTAGCAGGCGACATCATCGAGGAACGCCGCCGCCCCCGCGCAGGCGATCACCGACCAGAGCGGCGGCGATCCGGCCGTCGATGCGATCGCACCGAGGGCGGTGACCGCGATCTCGCCCGGGATCACCACGAAGAAGGAGTCGCCGAGCACGAGCACGCTCATGATCGCGAGAGCCCAGGGCCCGGTGAGCAGGTCGGTCGGCACGGCTCCACCCTGCGCGGCGCAAGTGAACGGGAACCAAAGCGCGGATAGCCGGTGACCAGCGATCCAGCATCCGGTGAACTTCTGGTGCGTCGGGCCGTTTCGGTGATGCGGCCACCCGCGGCCGCTGCATCCTGAGGGTGTGAGAGTCGCGATCGTGACAGAGTCCTTCCTTCCGCACATGAACGGTGTCACCGGATCCGTGCTGCAGATCCTGAAGCACCTCGAGCGCACGGGGCACGACGCCCACGTCCTCGCTCCGGATGCCGTCGGCATCCCCACCGAGATCTCCGGCGCCCCGGTGCACGCCATCCCGAGCCTCCCGCTCCCGGGCTACCGCAACGTGCGGGTGGGCACCTCGCCGGCGCACCGAGTGGCGGCATCCCTCCGTCGCTTCCAGCCCGACGTGGTGCACCTCGCCTCGCCGTTCGCGCTCGGGTGGCGCGGAGCGCTCGCCGCGGAGCGCCTCGACGTCGCAGCGGTCGCGGCGTACCAGACCGATGTCGCGGCGTACACCGAGCGCTACGGCATCCCGGCGACCACCGGCATCGCGCAGTCGCACATCGCGCGGCTGCACCGCAGGGCGACGCTCACGCTCGCGCCGTCGGCGGAGTCGGCCCGGCAGTTGGCCGACCTGGGAGTGGACAGGGTGCGTCGGTGGGGGCGCGGTGTCGATGCGGAGCGCTTCCACCCGTCTCGGCGGTCAGGAGCACTGCGCGCCTCCTGGGGAGCGGACGTCGTGATCGGCTACGTCGGCCGGCTCGCGCCCGAGAAGCAGGTCGAGGACCTGGCCGTGCTCGACGGCATCCCCGGCGCCAGGGTCGTCATCGTCGGCGATGGTCCGAGCCGCGCGAAGCTCGAGACGCTGATGCCTCGCGCCCTCTTCCTCGGCCACCTGAGCGGTGATGCGCTCGCCGCAGCGATGGCGTCGTTCGACGTGTTCGTCCACCCGGGCGAGAGCGAGACGTTCGGGCAGACTCTCCAAGAGGCGCACGCGAGCGGAGTGCCCGTCGTCGCCACGGGACGAGGAGGTCCGCTCGATCTCGTCCGCATGGGGATCGACGGCTGGCTCTACCGCCCGGGCGACCTCGACGACCTGACCATGCGCGTGCAGGACCTCGTGGGCGATCAGCGCAAACGCCGCGCCCTCGGCGAGGCGGGATGCGAGGCGGTGCAGGGACGCAGCTGGGGGAGCGTCTGCGACCAGCTCCTGGGGCACTTCGACGATGCGATCGGCCTGCGGACGGTCGACACGGCCCTGCGCGCTCGCCGCCTGTCCAGGCCCGAGCCGTCCGTCGCCGTGCCGAGCAGACGCTGGAACCGCTACGTGGCACTGGGTGACTCGCTCACCGAGGGGCTGTGCGACCCCGCGCCCGACGGCTCGCTCCGCGGCTGGGCCGACCGGCTCGCGCTGCTGCTGGCTGCTCGGGGAGGCCTCCACTACGCCAATCTCGCCGTCCGATCGAAGCGCGTGCGCGACGTCTGCGGCGCGCAGCTCGACCGGGCACTGGCGCTGCGCCCCGACCTCGTGTCGATCCTCGTCGGGGCGAACGATCTCGTCGGTCGCAGGGTCGACGTGCGCCGGATCGCCGCCCAGCTCGAACAGGCCGTGGTGCGATTGCGCGACGGCGGGGCGGACGTGCTCCTCGTCACGCCGTTCCTTCCGCGTCGACGGGCCGCGCAGATCTACGCCAGGCGGTTCTCGGCCTTCGCCACGGCGCTCGCCGGGATCGCCGTGCGCACCGGAGCGATCCTCATCGACACCGATATGCACCCGACGCTGCCCGATCGCGAGAACTGGGGCGAGGACCTCGTGCACCTCAGCAGCCGTGGTCACCGCTTCCTCGCGTACCAGGCCGGCGAGGTGCTCGGCGTCCCGCATGCGGACGCGCTCGGCGCCCTCGACGCGGCGCTCCACGAGAACGAGCCGATCGGCGCAGGACTCTGGTGGCGCAGGCACGCGCTGCCCTGGGTCTGGCGCCGCATGCACGGCAGGGCGGCGGGCGACGGCCGCGTCGCCAAGCACGACGATTACGTGTACCTCGGCCGCTCCGCCGCGCAGCGCGACGTGCCGGTCGCCTGACCCGCCCGCGATCTCCGCCGACGCTCCGGGCTACCGCCGAGACCCCGGGGCCGCAGACGTCCGCAGCCCGGGGTCTCGACGAGACGGCGTGGTCTCGGTGGCAGGGGTCAGCGACGGCCCATGCCGTGGTACGCCCATCCGGCCGCGCGCCAGGCCGTGGCATCCAGGCAGTTGCGACCGTCGACGATCACGCGCCCCGCGACAAGTGAGCCCGCGTGCTCGGGCGTGAGCTCGCGGCGGTAGATGTCCCATTCCGTGACGACGACGACCGCGTCGGCGTCGCGCAGCGCGTCGTCGCGCTCTGCCGCGTAGCCGAGCTGCGGGTGCGCGGCCGCGGCGTTCGCGAGTGCGGCGGGGTCGGTGACCACGACATCCGCGCCGAGTCCGCGCAGTCGCACCGCGATGTCGAGTGCGGGGGAGTCGCGGATGTCGTCGCTGAACGGTTTGAACGCCGCACCGAGCACCGCGATGCGGCGTCCGAACACGAGTCCGCCGAGGGCGTCGACCACCAACCGCACGGCGCGGTCCCTCCGCCGCATGTTGATGCCGTCCACCTCGCGGAGGAACCCCACGGCCTCGCCTCGTCCGAGCTCCTCCGCCCTGGCGGCGAACGCGCGGATGTCCTTCGGCAGGCACCCGCCTCCGAAGCCGATGCCGGATCCGAGGTACCGGCGCCCGATCCGGGAGTCGTGGCCGAGCGCCTCGGCGAGCAGAGCGACGTCTGCGCCGGCCGCCTCGGCGATCTCGGCCATCGCATTGATGAACGAGATCTTCGTCGCCAGGAAGGCGTTCGCGGCGCCCTTCACGAGCTCGGCCGTGGCGAGGTCGGTGACGAGGAAGGGCGCGCCCGCCCGGATCGCGGGCGCGTAGACGTCGCGCAGGAGCTCGGCGGCATGCGCGCCCGCCTCGCCGGTCGGGATGCCGACGACCAGACGGTCCGGGGTGATCGTGTCGTGCACGGCCCATCCCTCGCGCAGGAACTCCGGGTTCCAGACGAGCGTGGCACCGGTGGCTTCGACCGCACTCGAGAGTCGTGCTGCCGTTCCGACCGGCACCGTCGACTTGCCCGCCACGACGTCGCCGGGTCGGAGGTGGGGGAGGAGTGATGTCACTGCCGCATCGACGAAGCGCAGATCCGCGGCGTGTCCGTCGGGCACCTGCGGCGTGCCGACGGCGACGAAGTGCACCGCCGCGCCCTCGGCGTCCGCCATGTCCGTGCTGAAGCGGAGACGGCCGGTGGCGACGCCGTCACGGAGAAGCTCGTCGAGCTGCGGCTCGAAGAACGGCGCCGATCCGCGGCGCAGGGCGTCGACCTTTCCGGCATCGACGTCGATGCCGATCACGTCGTGCCCGATCGAGGCCATGGCTGCGGCGTGCACGGCACCGAGGTACCCGCAGCCGATCACTGACATGCGCATGGGGACACCACAGCCCATGCGCCCCACGGTGCGGCGTCCGGCGTGTGAACGCGCGATGACCGGCCGGTGTCCGCTCGACGACGGGCACCAGGGGAGTCGCGGTTCGCGGACGTTCTGAGGGCGCGCTGATAGGCTGTCAGCGGTCGACGTCTGTCGCCACCACAATTTCATATCGACTCATGGAGCGATCGGCGGAGAAGCTGGTCCCCTGTGGTGGGTTCCTCGGCGGATGTCGTCGGGTGGCTTTCTACTGGTGGCCAGCGCAGGCGATGTTCGCGGGATTGCCCGCGCGCCCGAACCCCGTCGATTCCGCTCCTTCATGAACACGCTCGCGCATCACACGGATCCGCGAGTCTAAACAAAGAAGGAGAGACCTCTTGGAAGGTCCTGAAATCACCGCCACCGAGGCCGTACTCGACAACGGCCGCTTCGGCACCCGCACCGTCCGCTTCGAGACCGGCCGCCTCGCGCAGCAGGCGCAGGGCGCCGTCGCCGCCTACCTCGACGGCGAGACCATGCTCCTCTCGGCCACCAGCGCCGGCAAGCACCCGCGCGAAGGCTTCGACTTCTTCCCGCTGACCGTCGACGTCGAGGAGCGCTCCTACGCCGCCGGCAAGATCCCCGGCTCGTTCTTCCGCCGCGAGGGCCGCCCCTCCACCGAGGCGATCCTCGTCTGCCGTCTGATCGACCGTCCTCTGCGTCCGTCGTTCGTCGACGGCCTGCGCAACGAGGTCCAGATCGTCATCACCGTGCTCTCGATCGCGCCGGGCGAGTTCTACGACGCCCTCGCGATCAACGCGGCGTCCGCGTCGACGCAGATCTCCGGCCTGCCGTTCTCCGGCCCGGTCGCAGGTGTGCGCCTCGCGTTCATCCCCGGTCACGGCGAGCACGCCGACCAGTGGGTCGCGTTCCCGACTGCCGCGCAGGTCGACGAGGCCGTGTTCGACCTCGTCGTCGCGGGTCGCGTCGTCACGAAGGCCGACGGCACCGAAGACGTCGCGATCATGATGGTCGAGGCCGAGGCCACCGAGAACAGCTGGAACCTCATCAAGGCCGGCGCCACCAAGCCGAGCGAGGACGTCGTCGCCGAGGGCCTCGAGGCCGCGAAGCCGTTCATCGCCCAGCTCGTCAAGGCCCAGGCCGAGCTCGCCGCCACCGCGTCGAAGGAGCCGGGCGTCTACCCGGTCTTCCCGGCGTACAGCCAGGAGGTCTACGACTTCGTCGCCGGCCGCTCGTACGACGAGCTCGTCGGCGTCTACCAGATCGCCGACAAGACCGAGCGCCAGACCGCCGACGACGCGATCAAGGACCGCGTCAAGGCCGAGCTCATCGAGGCGACCGAGGCAGGCGAACTGCCCGCTGCTGCTCCGCTCGAGTTCTCCGCGGCGTACAAGTCCGTCACGAAGAAGATCGTCCGCGGCCGCATCCTCACCGAGGGATCGCGCATCGACGGTCGCGGTCTCGCCGACATCCGTCCGCTCGACGCCGAGGTGCAGGTCATCCCGCGCGTCCACGGTTCGGCGATCTTCCAGCGCGGGGAGACCCAGATCCTGGGCATCACCACGCTCAACATGCTCAAGATGGAGCAGCAGATCGACTCGCTGTCGCCCACGACGAGCAAGCGCTACATGCACCACTACAACTTCCCGCCCTACTCGACCGGTGAGACCGGCCGCGTGGGTTCGCCGAAGCGTCGCGAGATCGGGCACGGCTTCCTCGCCGAGCGCGCCCTCGTGCCGGTGCTGCCGAGCCGCGAGGAGTTCCCGTACGCGATCCGTCAGGTGTCCGAGGCGCTGAGCTCGAACGGCTCCACGTCGATGGGCTCGGTCTGCGCGTCGACCCTGTCGCTGCTGAACGCGGGTGTGCCGCTGCGCGCCCCCGTCGCCGGTATCGCGATGGGCCTCGTGTCCGACGAGGTCGACGGTGAGACCCGCTATGCGGCGCTCACCGACATCCTGGGTGCGGAGGACGCGCTCGGCGACATGGACTTCAAGGTCGCCGGTACGAGCGAGTTCGTCACGGCCATCCAGCTCGACACGAAGCTCGACGGCATCCCGTCGTCTGTGCTCGCCGGAGCACTCACCCAGGCCCGCGACGCACGTCTGACGATCCTCAACGTCCTGAACGCCGCTATCGACGCTCCCGACGAGATGGCGCCCACCGCGCCTCGCGTCATCAGCGTCCAGATCCCGGTCGACAAGATCGGTGAGCTGATCGGCCCGAAGGGCAAGACGATCAACGCGATCCAGGACGAGACCGGCGCGCAGATCTCCATCGAGGAGGACGGCACCGTCTACATCGGTGCGACCGACGGACCCTCGGCCGAGGCAGCCCGTGCCCAGGTCAACGCGATCGCCAACCCGACCAACCCCGAGGTCGGCGAGCAGTTCCTCGGAACCGTCGTGAAGATCGCCACGTTCGGCGCCTTCATCTCGCTGCTTCCGGGCAAGGACGGCCTCCTGCACGTCACCGAGGTGCGCAAGCTCGCCGGTGGCAAGCGCGTCGAGAACGTCGAGGACGTGCTCTCCGTCGGCCAGAAGATCCTCGTGAAGATCACGAAGATCGACGACCGCGGCAAGCTCTCGCTCGAGCCCGTGCTCGACGACGCGCCTGCCGAGGGCGCGGCTCCCGCCGAGGAGACCGCGGCCGAGTAAGCATCGCCGCCGCGACATCGAACCCGGGTCCGTCTTCGCGACGGGCCCGGGTTCCGTCGTTCCGTGGCGTGACCAAACCGTTATGGGAAGTTTCTCCGCCGTTCCCCGTATTGGCCGGCGGGTTCGCGGTCATCGCATACCCTCGAAGTACGCACCGGGGGGTGCAGACCAGGCAGTGACGGAGATCGGATCGTTCGATCGACGCGGGGGTGAGGAAGATGCGGTTGTTCAGCGTAGGCGCAGGCGCCTCCGCAGAGCGCGCCCCGCACGACGCGGAACACCCCTCCGCTCCCATCCCGATCGTCGGCCCCGGCATCGGCGAGTCGATCAGGGTGCCGCTCGGAGAGACCGGTTTCGACACCTTCCCTCTCATGCTCGGCGCGGCGGAGTTCGGCTGGAACGTCGATCTCGAGACCAGCCACGGCATCCTCGACCGTTACGTCGAGTTCGGCGGCAACGCCATCCACACCGCCGACGGATTCTCGGGCGGCCGCAGCGAGCACATCATCGGACAGTGGCTGCGTTCGCGCGGCCGTCGCGACCGGACTCTGCTCAGTGTGCGAATCGGCGCGCACGCCGACAATCCGGGGCTCGGGTCGGTCAACCTCGTCCGCGCCGTCGAGGGCTCGCTCACCCGCCTGGGTGTGGAGCGCATCGACGTGCTCTACCTCGACGCGACGCTCGACCGCACGACCAACTTGGAAGACACGCTCGCCACGGTGGAGTGGCTGACCGAGGCGGGCAAGATCGGTGCGCTCGGCGCCTTCGGACTCGCACCCGAGCGTCTCGTCGAGGCGCGCATCCTCGCCTCGGCGGGTTACCCGCGCATCCAGGTGATCGACTCGCCGTACAACCTCGTGCGACGTCAGCCGTTCGAGGGCAACCTGCGACTCGTGGCCGGAGCCCAGAACCTCGCCGTCACCCCCTCGCACGCGCTCGAGCACGGCTTCCTCTCCGGCCGCCACCGCAGCAAGGCGCTGACCTCGCGGGGCGTGCGCGGCGAGCAGCTGCGCGGACACCTGAACCGGCGCGGCACCAAGATCCTCAAGGCCCTCGACCAGGTCGCCGCCGAGCTCGACGTCCCGGTCGCCGCCGTATCCGTCGCCTGGCTGCTCGCCCAGCGCACCGTCGCCGCACCGATCGTCAACACGTTCGCGACCGAGCACGTCGACGAGCTGATGCAGGGCGCCGGTGTGAGTCTGTCTCGCGTGCAGGTCGCCGACCTCACTCGCGCGGGCAACTGAGCGTCCTCCCGCCTCTCTCACAGACCTGACATAGGCTGGGAGAGATCCCCACGGATGCTGTCGATGAAGCGAGCGAGTTTGTGACGCACTACATATACCTGGTCAGGCACGGCGAACACCAGGATGCCGAGCACGGTCTCGCCGACGGTCCGCTCTCTCCGCGCGGAGCTCGTCAGGCCGAGCTCATCGCCGACCGTCTGTCGGGTCTTCCGCTCGATGCCGTGTGGCACTCCCCGCTGCTGCGAGCGAACGAGACGGCTCGCGCCATCGCCGCCCGCCTCCCATCGGTCGACCCGGAGCCGACCGCGCTTCTGTTCGACTGCGTGCCGACCGGGATGACGGAAGAGACCCCTGCGGTCTTCGAGCCCTTCTTCGGTTCGATCACGGATGCCGAGATCGAGGCCGGCCGCGCGCAGATGGCGGATGCCGTCAACGAGTTCCTCGTGCGCAAACCCGGTGACGTGCACGAGGTGCTCATCACCCACAATTTCGTGATCTCGTGGTTCGTCAGGGAGGTGCTGGGCGCACCGGAGTGGCGGTGGATGACTCTGAACCAGGCCCACTGCGGCCTGACGGTGATCGCCCAGAAGCAGGGACGCCCCTGGACGCTGCTCACCCACAACGACACCGGGCACCTCCCGGTCGAGCTCCGCACGGGCATACCCGACACGATGCCCGTCTGATACGACGTTGCACGGCCAGCCGCCGATCAGGCGACCGTCCGCGAAATAGACTCGAAACATGACCACGCAGGTAGCCCTCGTCGGCGGCACCGGGAAGCTCGGCTCGATCATCCACGCTGTGATCGACGAGCTGGACGGGTTCGAGGTGAGCCGCGTGCTGACGTCGTCGAGCGACCTGGCCGAGATTGACGGCGCCCACCTCGTCGTCGATGCGACGACCCCGCAGGTGAGCATCGACGTCGTGCGCGCGGCGGTCGAGCGCGGCATCAACGTGCTCGTCGCGACGTCGGGCTGGTCGGCCGAGCGGATCGCACTGGTGCGCCCACTCGTCGACGACGCGGGGAACGGCGTCGTGTTCATCCCGAACTTCTCGCTCGGATCGGTCCTCGGTTCGGCTCTCGCCGCGGCTGCGGCTCCGTTCTTCCCGTCGGCCGAGATCGTCGAGGCGCATCACGAGCGCAAGGTGGACTCGCCCAGCGGCACCGCCGTGCGCACCGCCGAGCTCATCGCGGCGGCGCGCGCCGACCGGGGACCCGTCAGCGCGCCGCACGCCGATCAGCGAGCGCGGGGCCAGCAGGTCGCGACGGTCCCCGTGCATTCGCTGCGTCGGCCCGGGGTTATCGCCAAGCAGGAGGTCGTGCTGTCCGGGCCGGGAGAATCCCTGAGCTTCGTGCACGACACCGTCGAGCCTGCTCTGGCCTACGCGCCCGGCATCCGCCTCGCCGTGCCGTACGCCGCACAGGCCACCGGTGTCGTGGTCGGACTCGAGAGCATGATCGACATCGGCATCCGCTCGTGATGTCTCGCATCGGAGTCGGCCTCATGGCCGCGTCGCTCCTGGTCTACCTCGCGGTGTCCGTGTGGCTCGCGATCATGTTCTTCGCCGTGGGCACGGGCGTGTCGATCGGCATGGGCATCGCGCTCCTCGTGCTCGCACCGTTCGGCGCCTGGGCCCTCGGGCGCGAGATGCAATTCGGCTTCGCGGCGGATCGTCTCGGCCGCACGCTGGACGCCGAGGGCGGCATGCCGGAGGCCGAGACCGAGCTGACGCCCAGCGGTCGGCTCCGTGCCGAGGACGCAGCGCCGATGATCGCCCGCTACGAGGCGGAGGCGGATGCCGCGCCCGACGACTGGCGGGCACGGTACCGGCTCGGCGTCGTGCAGGACGCGTCCGGGCACCGCAAGGATGCGCGAGCGAGCATCAGATCGGCGATCCGGCTCGCCCGCCGCTGAGGCCCGGGTCAGGCGAGCGTCGCCTCGAGGGTGATGTCGATACCGGCGAGAGCCTGAGAGACCGGGCAGCCGGTCTTCGCGCCCTCGGCGATCTCCTGGAACGCCTCAGGAGACAATCCGGGCACGACGGCATTGACGTTGAGGTGACTGCCGGTGATGCCGACGCCGGGCTTGAAGGTCACCGATGCGCTCGTGTTCACGCGCTCCGGCGGGGTCCCGTTCTCCGAGAGGGCGTGGGAGAGAGCCATGCTGAAGCACGAGGCGTGAGCCGCGGCGATCAGTTCCTCGGGCGTGGTGGTCGTGTCGCTGCCCTCGCTGCGGGCCTTCCAGTCGATCGGGAAGGTGCCGAGGTTCGACGACGAGAAGGCGACGGTGCCCGAGCCCTCCGCGAGGGATCCGGTCCAGGTGGTGGTGGCTTCGCTGGTGACGGGCATGATTCCTCCGGTTCTCGCGATGCTCGGTGTGCGGGTCGCGTGTCCGGTCAGCCTACCGAGCGGGCAGGCGGGAGGGAACCGGCTCAGGCGGTGGTCGCCGAGCGTCCGAGCAGACCGGCGCGCTGGAGCAGCAGGTAGAGCTGGCAGCCGAGGCACAGCGAGAACACGGCGTTGAGGAACGCGGCGATGAAGGCCGCCGCCGTCGCGATGGGCAGGGCCCATGGGATCCCGAGCAGGTGGAGGACGAGGCCCACCGAGACCACGAACAGGCCGACGCCCTGAGCGAAGCGCGGAGGTCGAGGGTCCTCGAGCTCCGACGGCGGGCTCAGTCGCGGCTTCACGAATCGGCGGAAGACCGCTCCCCAGGGGGCGGTCGAGGGCGAGACGACGCTCCAGAGGAACAGCGCGGCGATGACGACCGCCAGGAGGAAGCCGGGGTCGAGGGCGCGTTGCCCGAGGGGCGCAGATGGGGCGTCGGGCGAGGTGCCCACGAGCCCGAGGAACGTCGCCACGAGCAGCAGTGCGGTCGTGATCGTGGCGGCGAAGCGCGGTCCGCGAGGGTCGATGCCGGCGGGAGTGCTCATCTCTGCTCCAGTCTGCCGCGTCAGAGGGCGGCCACTGCCTCGGTGAGGGCGGCCGGTCGTGGCACGCCGTGGAACCGGGCGCGCACGGCGCCCGATCGGTCGACGACGAATGTCGTGGGGGTCTGCAGGACCCGGTAGCGGGACGACAGGTCCGGGCGATGCGTGAGGTCGACCTCGACGTGGGCGACGGATTCGTGTTGATCTGCGTAGGAGGTCAGCAGGCGCCGCACCTGCGGGCAGCGGGTGCAGAACTCGGTGCTGAACTGCACGAGGGTCGCACGCTCTGCGAGCGGGACTCCTCCGTCGGAAGGGTCGAACCGGAGGCCGCCGGCCGCGCTGCGACGGCCGTCCCGTGCTCGCACCACCAGCCCCGCGACGACCGCGAGGATGACGAGTGCTCCCGCGATGGCGAGCGCGAGTCCGGGTGACATGGGTCGAGCGTAAACCCGCTGCGGATGGGGCGGACGCGATGTTTCCGACCGTGACGGACGGCTCCGATGTCGCCCGCGGCGGGTAGTCTGACTCTCATGAGCGCAGCCGTCCCGACGCCGTATGAAGACCTGCTCCGCGACGTGCTGGATCACGGCACACACAAGTCCGATCGCACCGGAACCGGCACCACGAGCGTGTTCGGCCGTCAGATCCGCTTCGACCTCTCCCAGGGGTTCCCGCTCATCACCACGAAACGGGTGCACTTCAAATCCATCGCCTACGAGCTGCTGTGGTTCCTCCGCGGCGACTCGAACGTGCGCTGGCTGCAGGAGCACGGCGTGACGATCTGGGACGAGTGGGCGGATGCCGAGGGCGACCTCGGGCCCGTGTACGGCGTGCAGTGGCGCTCGTGGCCCACTCCCGACGGCGAGAGCATCGATCAGCTCTCCCAGGTGATCGAGCAGATCCGTCAGACCCCGGACTCCCGCCGCCTCATCGTCTCGGCCTGGAACCCGGCCGACATCCCCGACATGGCGCTGGCGCCCTGCCACGCGCTCTTCCAGTTCTACGTGGCCGACGGACGCCTGTCCTGCCAGTTGTACCAGCGCAGCGCCGACCTGTTCCTCGGAGTCCCCTTCAACATCGCCTCGTACGCGCTGCTGACGATGATGATCGCGCAGCAGGTAGGCCTCGAGCCGGGCGACTTCGTCTGGACCGGCGGCGACTGCCACATCTACGACAACCACCTCGAGCAGGTACGCGAGCAGCTGACCCGAGAGCCCTTCCCGTACCCGACTCTGCGATTCGCGCGCACTCCTGACTCGGTGTTCGAGTACGAGTACGACGATTTCGTCGTCGAGGGCTACCAGCATCACGCCCCGATTCGCGCGGCGGTGGCGGTATGACCTGGGTCGGGCTGGTGTGGGCGCAGGCCGCGGGCGGCGTCATCGGCGCCGAGGGCGGCATGCCGTGGAACGTCCCCGAGGATCTCGCTCACTTCAAGGATGTGACGATGGGCGCCCCGGTGATCATGGGGCGCAAGACATGGGACTCGCTCCCCGAACGTTTCCGACCTCTGCCGGGCCGCGAGAACGTCGTCATCACCCGCCAGCAGGACTGGTCGGCAGAGGGTGCGCATCGCTCGGCGACGGTCGCGGATGCCGTGCGCGGCCACGACCGCGTCTGGATCATCGGCGGTGCCGAGATCTTCCGTCAGGTGATCGGCGACGCCGACCGCCTCGAGGTGACGGAGCTCGATCTCGACGTCGGCGGCGACGCGTTCGCGCCGTCGACCGCGGGATGGCGCGTCGTCGACGAGGGGGAGTGGCAGACCTCCCGCACCGGCATCCGCTACCGCTTCCTCGGGTACGAGCGCTGATGCCCACCGCTCTGATCACCGGTGCCAGTGCCGGCCTGGGCGAGGAGTTCGCCCGTCAGCTCGCGCGTCGCCGTGCCGATCTCGTGCTCGTGGCGCGCTCGGCCGACGCTCTCGAGGAACTCGCTGCCGATCTGCGCAGCGAGCACGGCGTCGCGGTCGAGGTGCTCGTCGCCGATCTGGCGGATGAGGCGGGTGTCGAGAGTGTCGCGACTCGACTGCGCGATGCCGGCGACCCGATCGACCTGCTGGTGAACAACGCGGGATTCGGGCTGCCGCTGCAGTTCGCCGACAACGACATCGACGACGAGGTGCAGCATCTGCGGGTCCACGTCGAGGCATCGATGCGACTCATGCACGCCGCCCTCCAGACGATGCGGGGCCGCGGCGGACGCATCATCAACGTCGCCTCCGTGGCCGGATTCATCTCCCGCTCGACGTACTCCGCATGCAAGAGCTGGCTCATCGGCTTCAGCCGCTGGGCGAACAGCGAGTACGCCGGCGACGGCGTGAGTGTGACCGCAGTGTGCCCGGGGTTCACGCACACGTCGTTCCACGAGCGCATGGGGCTTCCGCCCGGGCAGGAGGGCGTGCCGGCCTTCATGTGGCTCGACGCGCGGAACGTCGTGCGAGAGGGTCTGCGCGACGCGGCGCGGGGGAGGGCGGTGTCGATCCCATCGCTGCGCTACAAGGCGCTGGTCGCGGTGACGCGCGTGCTGCCGAGTTCCCTCACGTCCCGCATCGCTCGCCGCGGACGCGTCTGACATCCAGCGCCGCTCAGCGGAAGCGACCCAGCCGGATCCCGGCCATGGCGATCGCAGCGACCGTTTCGCCGTCGGTGATGCGGCCGTCGGAGATCATGGCCAGAACCTCGGAGAACGGCTCCCAGGCGACCGCGTCGATACCCTCCTCGTTCTGCGTGCGCGTGTCGGCGCCCGCGATCGGGCGAAGACCGCGCGCGAGGAAGACGTACTCCGGAGCATCCGCGATGCCGTTGAGAGCGTTCATCGTGCCGATCCGTGTCCAGTCGGCCGCCTCGAAGCCGGTCTCCTCCGCGAGCTCCCGCTGCGCGGCGACGAGGGGCTCCTCGCCGTCGCTGCCGCCGGCCGGTATCTCGATCGACCGTCCCGTCGTGTAGCGCTCGAGTGTGACGAGGCAGACCCGGTCCTGGTCGTCGACGGCGACCACGAACACCGCCGGATTGCGCATCGTCACGACTCCGTAGATCCCATCGCCGCTGGGTCCGGTCACGCGATCCTCGCGCACCGAGATCCAGGCGTTCTCGTAGACCGTCGACGAATCGTGCGTGACCCAACTCATGAGTCAGAGCCTAGGCGTCTCCGTCAGGGGTCGAGGCGACGTCATCCGGCCCGCAGCGTCGGCGTGAACCCCGGCCGACCGATACGCTGGGATCATGACGCACTCGGGCAACCCCTTCGGACAGGTTCTCGTCGCGCTGGTCACTCCGATGACCGCCGACGGCGAAGTCGACTGGCCCGCCGTCGAGAAGCACATCGATGACGTGATCACCGCTGGAGCGGACGGCATCGTCGTGACGGGAACGACCGGCGAGACCTCGACCCTGACGGACCCCGAGAAGCTCAAGCTCGTCGAGGTAGGCAAGTCGGTCTCCGCCGGTCGCGCGAAGATCATCACCGGCGGCGGTTCCAACGAGACCGCCCACGCGATCGAGCTCTACAAGGCCAGCGAGAAGGCCGGCGCCGACGGCATCATGATCGTCACGCCGTACTACAACAAGCCGACCCAGGCCGGCATCCTCACCCACTTCCGGCTCGTCGCGGACGCCACCGACCTCCCGGTCATCCTGTACGACATCCCGGGCCGCACGGGCGTGCCGATCAAGTACGAGACGATCCTCCGTCTCGCGAAGCATCCGAACATCCTCGCGGTGAAGGACGCCAAGGGCGACTTCTCCGAGGTGAGCCGCGTGCTCAACCAGACGGATCTCATGTACTTCTCCGGCGACGACGCGAACGTGCTGCCGCACCTCGCGATCGGCGCGACGGGAATGATCGGCGTCACCGCGAACATCGCCGCGACGCCGTATCGCACCATCGTGGATGCCGTGAACCGCGGCGACCTCGCGGCCGCGACCGCAGAGCACAAGCGTCTCGAGCCGCTCGTCCGCGCCGTCATGACCCACGTGCCCGGCACTGTCGCGGCGAAGTACATCCTGCACGGGCTCGGCCGCATCTCGAGCCCGCGCGTCCGTCTGCCCCTCGTCGGACCGGAGGAGTGGGAGGCGGCCCTGATCGAGGACGAGCTCGACCTCGTCAGGGACGTCCCGGGTGCCGACTTCTCGAACTTCCGCCCCGACCGCAACGCGGCCGCAGGCGGCGCCCTGCCGAAGGTGCACGGCACGACACGCTGACACGGGTCGCGGTGCGCCGCGACATCATGAACGACCGGACGCGGGAAGCGTTCGACAGAGGAGAGCGCATGTCCATCCCGATCGCAGATCCCACCGACCTCGAACGGGGGACGCTGCGCGTCACCCCGCTCGGCGGACTCGGCGAGGTCGGCCGCAACATGACCATCTTCGAGTTCGACGGCAAGATCCTGATCGTCGACTGCGGAGTGCTGTTCCCCGAGGAGCACCAGCCGGGAGTCGACCTGATCCTGCCGGACTTCGAGCCGATCAAAGACAGGCTCGACGACATCGTCGGCGTCGTGCTCACGCACGGTCACGAAGATCACATCGGTGCCGTGCCGTACCTGCTGCGCCTCAAGAGCGACATCCCGCTCATCGGCTCCGGTCTGACCCTTGCGCTGGTCGAGGCGAAGCTCAAGGAACACCGCATCAAGGCCTTCACGCTCACCGTCACGGAGGGCCAGCGCGAGCAGGTCGGGCCGTTCGACCTCGAGTTCGTCGCCGTGAACCACTCGATCCCGGATGCTCTCGCCGTCGCGATCCGCACGCCGGCCGGCATGGTGCTCGCCACCGGCGACTTCAAGATGGACCAGCTGCCGCTCGACGGTCGCATCACGGACCTCCGTGCGTTCTCGCGTCTGGGGGAGGAGGGCGTCGACCTGTTCCTCGTCGACTCCACCAACGCCGACGTACCCGGCTTCACCCCGACCGAGCGCTCGATCGGGCCGGTGCTCGACCAGGTGATCGCGAAGGCGCCTCGTCGCGTGATCGTCGCGAGCTTCTCCAGCCACGTGCACCGTGTGCAGCAGGTCATCGACGCGGCTCACGCGCACGGTCGCCGCGTGGCCTTCCTCGGCCGCAGCATGGTGCGGAACATGACGATCGCCGAGCAGCTCGGATACCTCAAGGTGCCGGAGGGCGTGCTCATCGACTTCAAGAAGGCCCGCGACCTTCCGGACGACCGCATCGTCTACATGTCGACCGGATCGCAGGGCGAGCCGATGGCCGTGCTCAGCCGGATGGCGAACCTCGACCACGCGATCGAGATCAGCGAGGGCGACACCGTCATCCTCGCCTCGAGCCTGATCCCCGGCAACGAGAACGCCGTGTACCGCGTGATCGACGGACTCACGAAGCTCGGCGCGAACGTCGTGCACAAGGCCAACGCCCGGGTGCACGTGTCCGGCCACGCCGCCGCCGGCGAGCTTCTCTACTGCTACAACATCCTGAAGCCGAAGAACGTCCTCCCCGTGCACGGCGAGTACCGCCACCTCATGGCGAACGCGAAACTCGCTCAGGACACCGGAATCGCCGCCGAGCGGACGATCATCGCGTCGAACGGCACCGTGATCGATCTGAAGGACGGCGACGCGCGCGTCGCGGGTCAGCTCGACCTCGGTTTCGTCTACGTCGACGGCTCGACCGTGGGCGAGATCACCGATGCCGACCTCAAGGACCGCCGCATCCTCGGCGAAGAGGGTTTCGTCTCGGTCATCGTCGTCGTGGATGCCGCGACCGGGCGCATCATCTCGGGGCCCGAGATCCACGCGCGAGGCATCGCCGAGGACGACTCGGTCTTCGATGACGTCTCGCCGAAGATCGTCGCCGCCCTCAAGGAGGCGTCGGGCAACGGCGTCCGCGACACGCACGCGCTGTCGCAGGTCGTTCGCCGCACGATCGGCCGGTGGGTCAACCAGAAGCTCCGTCGTCGCCCGATGATCGTGCCGCTCGTCATCGAGGCCTGACGGGGGTCCGCTCGCTCTCACGGGTGGCCGACATCCGGACGTAACACGCGCGCCCTATGCTCCCGGCATGTACAGGGCGTTCACGTCTCGCAGGGCCGTCCAGACCGATGCGAAGTTCCTCGGCGACATGCTCGTCGAGGCCGCGAACTGGCGCTCCGGTGGGCTGCGACCTCGACACGAGGTGCTCGCCTCCGCGGAGCATCGTCGCTACCTGGCCGGTTGGAAGCGGACGGCGGATGACGGACTCGTGGCGATCGATGCGGACGACGTGCCTATCGGAGCTGCCTGGTACCGCATGCTCCCGCAGAACGAGCCGGGCCTCGGGTTCGTCGGCATCGCGGTGCCCGAGCTCATCATCGGCGTACACCCGCTCTGGCGGGCGCGCGGCGTGGGCCGGTCACTGCTGCGCGGAGTCGTGGAGCTCGCCGGCTCACAGGGTCACGCGCGAATCAGCCTGAGCGTCGAAAGGGAGAACTTCGCTCGCAACCTGTACCGCGCTGAAGGGTTCTCGGTCGTGGAGTCGACCGGATCCCGCGAGACGATGGTCAGGGTGACGGTCTGACCGGAGAGTCGCGGATCCCGCGAGTGCCGCGTCATTACGCGGCATCGTCGGAGGTTGGTCGTACCGTGGAAGCATGGCCAGGAGTACCACCAAGACTGAGCGCGCTTCGAGCGGCGCGTCGTCGCGCCCGAAGCGCCAGGCCGCGCCGAAGGCTCAGGCCGCACCGAAGAAGTACATCGACGACCTCGACAAGCCTCCGGTGATCGTGCGCGCGTGGGGCGGTCTCGCACACGGCGTCGGTGGTCTGTTCCGGGCGTTCGGACCCGAGACCCTCGAGAAGGACGACCGCCGCGACGGCTTCCCGTTCCTGCTCGTGCTGCTCGCGATCGCCGGCGCCGTGAACGAGTGGTTCTTCATCGGCAACGAGGTCGCAGCGAACATCAGCGCCTACTCGGTCGGTCTGTTCGTCGGGCGCGTCGCATTCATCATGCCCGTGCTCCTCCTCCTGCTTGCGGGGTGGCTGTTCCGCCACCCCTCGTCGGTGCACGACAACGGGCGCATCGGCATCGGCTTCGGGATGTTCGTGCTGGCGCTGTCCGGCATCTTCCACGTGGCTGGTCCTCGACCGCATCCGAACCAGGGGATGCCGGCGCTCAGCGAATCCGGCGGCCTGCTCGGGTGGCTGGTCGGGCAGCCCCTGACGTATCTGACCGACATCCCGGCGTACCTCGTGCTGTCGCTCCTCGTGGTGCTCAGCATCCTGATCCTCACGAAGACGCCGCCGAACCGCATCGGACAGCGCCTCGGCGATCTCTACGCGTGGATGTTCGACGCCGAGCGCATCGAGAAGCCGGTGAAGGATGCTGCGGCGATCGACGACGCGGACAAGGTCGACGACCCCGACGTGCTGCCGTGGTGGCGTCGCAACAAGACGGGTCGCGAGGAGGACCCCGACGAGGGAACCTTGGGCTCCGACGACATCACGGCGCTCCTCGGGACTCAGGAGGCCACTCCCGCCTACGACCAGGCCGTCACGGTCGCGAACCCGTACGACGCGGCGACGGAGGTGCTGTCCGATGTGCGCTCGGTGACCGACGCCCTCGCAGAGCAGCAGACGACAGCGCTCCTCGACGACGAGTCGGACACCGGCGAGATGCCCGAGCTTCCCGGACTCGACGGGTTCGGCACGGACGGCCCCGGAGACGGCGGCCCGCAGGCTCCCGTCGCGCCGTACATCCTCCCGTCGCCGGGCGTGCTCGCGGAGGGGCCGCCCTCGGTCGCCCGTTCGGAGGCGAACGACCGTATCGTCGAGCAGATCACGAGCGTGCTCTCGCAGTTCAACGTCGATGCGAAGGTCACGGGCTTCTCGCGCGGTCCGACGGTCACGCAGTACGAGGTCGAGGTCGGGCACGGCGTCAAGGTCGAGAAGATCCTGCAGCTCAGCAACAACTTCGCGTACGCGGTCGCGTCGAACGACGTGCGCATCCTCTCGCCGATCCCGGGCAAGAGCGCGATCGGCATCGAGATCCCGAACACAGACCGAGAGACCGTCGCGCTGGGAGATGTCCTCCGCTCGCAGGCGGCGCACAAGAGTACGCACCCGTTGACGATCGGCGTCGGCAAGGACGTGGGCGGCAACTTCGTCGTCGCCAACCTCGCGAAGATGCCGCACCTGCTCGTGGCCGGTTCGACCGGTTCGGGTAAGTCGAGCTTCGTCAACTCGATGATCACGAGCCTGCTCATGCGCGCACGTCCATCGGACGTGCGCATGGTCCTGATCGACCCCAAGCGCGTCGAGCTGACCAGCTACGCCGGGGTGCCCCACCTCATCACGCCCATCATCACGAACCCCAAGAAGGCAGCCGAGGCGCTGCAGTGGGTCGTGAAGGAGATGGACATGCGGTACGACGACCTCGCGTCGTTCGGCTTCCGTCACATCGACGACTTCAACAGGGCCGTGCGCGCCGGCGAGGTCGAGGTACCGGTCGGCAGCGAACGCGTGCTCAAGCCGTACCCGTACCTGCTCGTGGTCGTCGACGAGCTCGCGGACCTCATGATGGTCGCCCCGCGTGATGTCGAGGACTCGATCGTCCGCATCACGCAGCTCGCGCGTGCGTCCGGCATCCATCTCGTCCTCGCCACGCAGCGCCCGAGCGTCGACGTCGTGACCGGTCTGATCAAGGCCAACGTCCCCTCACGTCTGGCATTCGCCGTCACGAGCGTCACCGACAGCCGCGTGATCCTCGACAGCCCCGGCGCCGACAAGCTCATCGGTCAAGGTGACGCTCTGTTCTCGCCGATGGGATCGTCGAAGCCGTTCCGGCTGCAGGGTGCGTGGGTCGACGAGAAGGAGATCGACGCGGTCGTCAAGCACGTCACACGCCAGGCGCGTCCCGAGTACCGGTCCGACGTGCAGGAGGCGATGGAGCCGAGCAAGAAGAAGGAGGTCGACGAGGACATCGGAGACGACCTCGAGCTCCTCCTGGCCGCTGCCGAGCTCATCGTGTCGTCGCAGTTCGGCTCGACGTCCATGCTGCAGCGCAAGCTGCGTGTCGGCTTCGCGAAGGCGGGCCGCCTGATGGATCTGCTCGAGTCGAGGGAGATCGTCGGCCCGTCCGAGGGATCCAAGGCTCGCGATGTGCTTGCGACGCCCGAGCAGCTTCCGCAGGTCATGGCGAAGCTCCGCGGCGAAGACGTGCCGGCGCCCGTCGGCGCTGCGCCCGCGGCGGCGGCGGCGGCCGCGGGACCCGCTGCTCCGCGCGATCCGGTGGAGGCGCAGTTCGAAGGACTGCCCGTCGTCGAGGGCGAGGGCGACGAAGACGCCTGGGGCCTGACGGGACGCGACTGATGGCGATTCCTCGGCAGCTGCCCAACGCGATCACGGTGGCCCGCATCCCGCTCGCGATCGTGTTCTTCGTTCTGCTCCTGCTGGGCGGCGCGTACGGCCTGGCCGATCTGACGGTGCGCTGGATCGCGGCGGTCCTCTTCGTCGTCGCCATCTCCACCGACTGGGTCGACGGCTACCTCGCCCGGCGCTATGACATCGTCAGCGACTTCGGCAAGCTGTGGGATCCGATCGCCGACAAGCTCCTCACCGGAGCCGGGTTCATCGGTCTCGCGATCCTCGGTGAGATCAACTGGTGGGTCGTCGTGGTGATCCTGGTGCGAGAGTGGGGGATCACGGTTCACCGGTTGATCGTCGCGAAGGAGCACGTGGTCGCAGCGGCGTGGATGGGCAAGCTCAAGACGGCTGCGCAGGGGGTCGCGCTCGCATGGGCGCTGCTCCCGCTGCACGTGGTGATCGGTCTCTGGCCATGGGTGGTCGTCACAGCCGTGCTGATGATCATCGTTCTGATCCTCACGGTGGCGAGCGGGATCGACTACATCGTCGCTCAGGTCAGAGGATCGAGGCGGTCTGCGTGACGAACGCCTCCGACGTCGTCGGTGCCCTCACCCGACGCGGCTGGACGCTGGGCGTGGCCGAGTCCCTGACTGGCGGCGCCGTCGCGGCGGAGCTCGTGAGGGTTCCCGGCGCCTCGGCGGCGCTGTGGGGTGCCGTCGTGGCTTACGCGACTCCGGTCAAGCACTCGTTGCTCGGGGTCGACGAGGCGCTCCTGGCGGCGCACGGGCCCGTTCACCCGCGCGTGGCGCTGCAGATGGCTGACGGTGTGCGCCGCGCCGTCGGCGTCGGAAGACCAGCCGACGTCGGGATCGCGACGACCGGCATCGCGGGTCCGGACTCGCCCGACGGACAGCCCGTCGGCACCGTGCACGTCGCCGTCGTCACCCCGGAGTGCTCGGTCAGCGAGTCGTTCCGGTTCGACGGCGACCGGGCGGAGATCCGCTCCAGCGCGGTCGATGCCGTGCTCTCGCTTCTGCGGCGACTGACCCGGGAATAGTGACGTCAGCGTGTCCGTTGTCATAAATGTGCTCACACCGAAAGCACAGCGTGCAAGGGTAGATTCTGTGACAGTCGATACGACTAGACTGACGATTCCATCGGGGGAGACCTCGAGTAGGCGATCTGGGAGGAGGTTCCGATGATTCTCGTACGGCAGGAAATCGGCGATGTTCTGAGGGACTTCCGACTTCAGAAGGGGCGGACGCTCCGCCAGGTCGCGAGTAAGGCATCCGTCGCTCTCGGATACCTCAGCGAGGTCGAGCGCGGTCAGAAGGAAGCCTCCAGCGAGATCCTCGCTTCGGTCGCGGACGCGCTCGATGTCCCCATCTCGACGATCATGCGCGAGGTCGGCGACCGCATCTCGGTTCTCGAGGGCATCCAGGTGTTCCCCGATGTCGTCCCCGACGACCTGGTGGCAGCCGTCGAGCCCGAGCTCTCACTCCGCTGACGCCGGGTTCTTCGACTCTCCATGCGTCGCAGTGAGTTCCTCCGCGCCGTGGAGGCTGAGTTCGGCGGACGCTCGTCTTCGCTGGTGAGCGATCTCGTGCTGACGCAGCTGTCCGGCCGCACGGCTGAGGCCGCGTTGGATGCGGGCGTTCCCCCGCGCGACATCTGGCTCGCGCTGTGCGCCGAGACGGACGTGCCTCTCGAGCGACGCCATGGTGCAGGGCGACTGGAACCGCGCAAGCGTTGAGAACGGCGGCTTCGGCGGTTCACTTCGAGATTCGCCCGACTCGTTTCGGCGTGTCGTCGAAGATGTGTTCGATATGCGCGTAACGTTCTGCACAAGTGGTTCGGAGATCTCGTTCTCCCCGTTCACTGGCTCACGCGATGCAATGTCGGTGGCCCCTCGTACGGTGATAACAGGCCGAAGAGCCATACGCCTTGTCGGAGAGTTCGTCCCGATCCCGGGACGACCGCGACAGCCTACAGGCGGCACCACGCGAGCATAAGGAGCACGTCATGCCATCACCCGCAGACCGCGAGAAGTCCCTCGAGACCGCACTCGCTCAGATCGACCGGCAGTTCGGTAAGGGCTCCGTCATGCGACTGGGCAGCGACGAGCGCGCACCGGTCGCCGTGATCCCGACCGGATCGATCGCTCTCGACGTCGCTCTCGGCGTCGGCGGGCTCCCGCGTGGCCGCATCGTGGAGATCTACGGACCCGAGTCCTCGGGTAAGACCACGCTCACGCTGCATGCGATCGCCAACGCCCAGCGCTCCGGCGGCATCGCGGCATTCATCGACGCGGAGCACGCGCTCGACCCCGACTACGCGGCCAAGCTCGGCGTCGACATCGATGCACTGCTCGTCTCGCAGCCCGACACGGGTGAGCAGGCGCTCGAGATCGCTGACATGCTCGTGCGCTCCGGGGCGATCGATCTGATCGTGATCGACTCGGTCGCCGCTCTCGTGCCCCGAGCCGAGATCGAAGGTGAGATGGGAGACTCTCACGTCGGTCTCCAGGCCCGCCTCATGTCGCAGGCTCTCCGTAAGCTGACCGGTGGTCTCAACCAGACCAACACGACGATGATCTTCATCAACCAGCTGCGCGAGAAGATCGGTGTCTTCTTCGGATCGCCGGAGACCACCGCCGGTGGAAAGGCGTTGAAGTTCTACGCGTCGGTGCGCATGGACATCCGTCGTATCGAGACCCTCAAGGACGGTACCGACGCCGTCGGAAACCGCACCAGGGTCAAGGTCGTCAAGAACAAGATGGCACCTCCCTTCAAGCAGGCGGAGTTCGACATCCTCTACGGCGTCGGCATCTCCCGCGAGGGCAGTCTCATCGACTTCGGCGTCGACCACGGCATCGTGAAGAAGTCGGGCTCGTGGTACACCTACGACGGAGATCAGCTCGGACAGGGCAAGGAGAACGCCCGCACGTTCCTGATCAAGAACCCTGACATCGCTCTCACGATCGAGACGCAGATCAAGCAAAAGCTCGGGATCGGCGGGCCGGCTGCTGCGGCTCCCGGCGACGAGCTCGCTGAGCGTCGCCCCGCGTAAGAGCTATGCGCAGGCAGTTCGACGGTCGAGGAACGAACGCTCCGATGGCCGGAGTGTGCGATGAGTGATCGCGGGGGCGAGTCCGAGCGGCTCGCTCCCGTGACCCCGCTTTTCGGCGGGCGGCGCCGGACTTCGGGTTCCGCTTCAGTGGGAGACCAGAACCCCCGCGCTGACGAGCACGGGCCGCATCGAGGCGCTACGACCGCTGGAGGACCCGATGACAAGCGGCGCGCAGCGGAAGCCGTCATGCCGCGGCGCACCGGGGACGCGGGGCTCTGGCGGTCGACGTGGGACGGCAACGACATCTCGCACTCCTCGCGCGATGAGGAATCGGCCGGCTCTCCGAGCGACCGCCATCCTGCTCGCGGTGCGGCAGGGCGAAGTCCTCGGCTGCGTCCGCTCAACACCGTGCCCGATTCTTCGGGCGACGCATCAGAAGAGGCCGGAGCGGGTGCGCGGTCTCCGCAGAGCGATGAGGAGATCCGTGCGGCAGCGGAGGAGCTGCTCGTGCGCAAGCTCCGCTCACGATCGCTGTCGGTGTCCGAAGCTCGTCTTGTGCTGCGGGGCTACGAGCGCGACGGACGACGTCTTGACCCGCATCAGATGGACGATGTCGTCGCAGAGTTCGAGCGCCGCGGCTACCTCGACGATGCGCTTCTCGCCGAGCAACTCGTCACAGGGGGAGTGGCACGCAAGGGGCAGGGTCGCGTGGCTCTCACTCGCGCACTCGCTCAGCGAGGGATTCCTCGCGAGATCATCGACGGCGCTCTTGAAGAGCTGCCGGACGACGACGCGGAGCGGGCCCTCGAGTTCGCGAGGACCAAGGCGAAGTCTCTGGCCAGGCTCGACCCGGACACCGCCCTCCGCCGTCTCGTCGGACAGCTCGCGCGACGTGGCTACAACGGCGGGGTCGCGATGAACGCGGCGAAGACCGCATTGGCGGAAGCGTCCGGTCGCAGCTCGAGCGGAGTGCGCTTCGTCGACTCTGACTGACCCGACGATCTGACTGCCTCGACGACCAGCGGGTCATCACCCTCCACATACGTTTCATCGGCGGCCGCGGGCGCCCTCGCGACACGCTCGTAGAATGGCTTCA
This sequence comes from Microbacterium sp. SZ1, assembly GCF_002362255.1. Lineage (GTDB taxonomy): Bacteria > Actinomycetota > Actinomycetes > Actinomycetales > Microbacteriaceae > Microbacterium. The sequence goes on from NZ_LPVV01000040.1 coordinate 43,763, forward strand.
TCATGACTATCCCGCGCAGCGAGCCGACGATCATCTCCTCATCGTCGGCGGCGATCGACCACGACGGCAGGCAGCGTTCCTACGAGGTGCGCACCTTCGGGTGTCAGATGAACGTGCACGACTCCGAGCGCCTGTCGGGTTCACTCGAAAGCGCGGGGTACGTGCGAGCGGAGGCCGGAGACGAAGCCGACGTCGTCATCATCAACACCTGTGCGGTGCGCGACAACGCGGCCGGCAAGCTCTACGGCACACTCGGACAGCTCGCCGCCGTCAAGCGCCGAAAGGACGGCATGCAGATCGCCGTCGGCGGCTGCCTCGCGCAGATGGACAAGCAAGCCGTGCTCGATAAAGCCCCATGGGTCGATGTCGTCTTCGGCACGCACAACATGGGCTCGCTCCCGGGTCTGCTGGAACGCGCGCGTCACAACGGCGAGGCGGAGCTGGAGATCCTCGAGTCGCTCGAGATCTTCCCATCGACGCTCCCGACCAAGCGCGACTTCGCCCACAGCGGATGGGTGTCGATCTCCGTCGGATGCAACAACACCTGCACGTTCTGCATCGTGCCGAGTCTGCGCGGCAAGGAGAAGGACCGCCGACCCGGCGACATCCTGAACGAGATCCGACTGCTGGTCGAAGACGGCGCGATCGAGGTCACGCTCCTCGGCCAGAACGTGAACTCCTACGGCGTCGAATTCGGCGACCGCCAGGCTTTCGGCAAGCTTCTCCGTGCGACCGGGGAGATCGAGGGTCTCGAGCGCGTCCGCTTCACCAGCCCTCACCCCGCGGCCTTCACCGACGACGTGATCGACGCCATGGCGGAGACGCCGAACGTGATGCCGCAGCTGCACATGCCGCTGCAGTCGGGCAGCGACCGCATCCTCAAAGCGATGCGGCGGTCCTATCGCAGCGAGAAGTTCCTCGGCATCCTCGAGCGGGTGCGCGACCGGATTCCCCACGCGGCGATCACCACCGACATCATCGTCGGATTCCCGGGTGAGACCGACGAGGACTTCGAAGACACCATGCGGGTCGTCGAGCAGTCGCGTTTCGCGAGTGCCTTCACGTTCCAGTACTCGATCCGCGAGGGCACCCCGGCGGCGACGATGGAGGACCAGGTCCCCAAGGCCGTCGTCCAAGAGCGCTACAACCGCCTGATCGCGCTGCAGGAGCGCATCTCTCTCGAGGAGAACCAGAAGCAGGTCGGCCGCGAGGTCGAGGTGCTGGTCTCGACGGGCGAGGGTAAGAAGGATGCCGAGACCCACCGCCTCACCGGTCGAGGGCAGGACAACCGTCTCGTGCACTTCGAGGTGACTCCCGGCTCGGATCTGCCGCGCCCGGGTGATGTCGTGACCGTCACGATCAGCCACGCAGCGCCGTTCCACCTGCTCGCCGACGATCCGACCGGCGCGCCGCTGCGAATCCGTCGCACGCGCGGAGGCGACGCGTGGGATCGTGCTCAGGCGGAATCCTGCGCGGTGCCCGCTCCGGCCTCGACCGGTGGGACACGAGCGGTGTCACTCGGCCTCCCCACGCTCCGCGTCGGCGTGTGACCGAAGACAACTCCACCACGACGTCGGGTACTCCGAAGCTGTGGGCGATCGTCGGCGCCACGGGCACGGGGAAGAGCGATCTCGCTCTCGACCTCGCCGAGACTCTGCGTGCCCGAGGCAACCACGCGGAGATCGTCAACGCCGATGCCATGCAGCTCTATCGGGGCATGGACATCGGCACGGCGAAGCTGGCGGTCGACGAGCGCCGCGGCATCCCGCACCATCTTCTCGACGTACGCGACGTCGAGGAGGAAGCGGCCGTGGCCTGGTACCAGCCCCTGGCACGCGCGGCCGTGACCGACATCCATTCTCGCGGCGGGGACGCGATCGTCGTCGGGGGATCGGGTCTGTACGTCTCCAGCGTCGTCTTCGACTTCACGTTCCCGCCCCGTGACACCGCCATCCGCGAACGGCTCCAACGCGAACTCGACGACAGCGGACTCGACGCGTTGATCGCCCGACTGCGCCGACTCGACCCCGGGACGGCGGATCGTATCGACACCAGGAACGCGCGACGCGTGATGCGCGCCCTCGAGGTGCTCGAGCAGGGGAGCGCCACCCATGGAGCTGCTCTTCCTTCCGATCCCGCGCTCTGGCAAGCCGGCACTCGCATCATCGGTGTGCACGTCGACCGACCGCGCCTGGTGCAGCGCCTCGATGAGCGCGTGGAGCGTATGTGGCGCGCGGGGCTGGAGACCGAGGTCGCCGCGCTCCGAGAGCAGGGACTGGAGCGCGGAGTGACCGCTCGTCGGGCGATCGGATACGCGCAAGCACTCGCACAACTCGACGGGGTCCTCTCCGAAAGAGAGGCGATCGAGCAGACCCAAGCGCTCACCCGTCGATACGCGCGTCGGCAGGTCTCGTGGTTCAAGCGGTACCCCGGCCTGGAATGGCACGACTCGCCGGTCGAGGCGCGATCGCTCCTCCCGGACTGACCCTGCCTGGGCGCCGGCGGGTGAATGTCCGACGTCCGTGCGACCCTGTCGCCATGGCGACCCATTACTACACCGCATCCAGTCTCGACGGCTTCATCGCGACCGCCGACCACTCCCTCGACTGGCTCCTCTCCCAGGACATCGACCAGGACGGCCCGATGGCGTACCAGGAGTTCGAGCGGGGGATGGGCGTGCTCGCGATGGGGGCGTCCACGTACGAGTGGGTGATGCGGCACGAGGAGGGGAAGTGGGGGTACACGCAGCCGACGTGGGTGTTCACTCACCGCGACCTCGAGCGCCCGACGAGCGGGGACGTCCGCTTCGCGCAGGGTGACATCGCGGCCGCCCATGCGGAGATGGTCGAGGCTGCCGGCGGGAGGGACGTCTGGGTGGTAGGCGGGGGAGAGCTCGCGGGTCAGTTCGCCGACTCCGGACTCCTCGACGAGGTTTGGGTTCAGTACGCGCCGGTGACCCTCGGCTCGGGCGCTCCGCTGCTGCCCCGTAGGCTCACCCTCGACTTGCTGGACGTCGCCCGCAACCGCGCGTTCCTCTGCGGGCGCTATCGCGTCGTCAAAGACTGAGACCGCACGATCCTAGACTCGAGGCATGGCCTGGGAAATCCGCGCATTCGACCCCCGAGACACCGAGGCGGTCGTCGCGCTCTGGGAGGAGGCGGGGCTCACCAGGCCTTGGAACGATCCGCGCCGAGACATCGAACGCAAGCTCCAGGTGCAGCCCGAGCTGTTCCTCGTCGCGTTCGATGACGGCGACGGCACTGAGTCGCGCATCGTCGGAACCGTGATGGCGGGGTACGACGGGCACCGCGGATGGCTGTACTACCTCGCGACGGCGCTCACTCACCGCAAGCGCGGTGTCGCCCGCGCCGTCGTCGAAGAAGCCGAGCGGCTGCTCCTCGCCATGGGGTGCCCGAAGATCCAGCTCATGGTCCGCGAGGGCAACGAGTCGGTGCTGGCCTTCTACGACAGCCTCGGATACGAACGGTTCTCGGTGAGCAACACAGGGAAGCGACTGATCGTCGACGCATAGGCGCGATCCATAGACTGGTGGCATGGTCGCATTCACCAAGGGGCACGGCACAGGCAACGATTTCGTCATCATCGCCGACCCCGACGGCACGCTCGAGCTGACCGCCGAACAGGTCGCCGCGCTCTGCGACCGTCACTTCGGGATCGGCGCAGACGGCATCCTCAGGGTCGTGCGCTCCTCGGCGATCCCGGAGGGCCGCGCGTCGCTCGACGAGGAGCCCGCCGCCGAGTGGTTCATGGACTACCGCAACGCCGACGGATCCCTCGCGGAGATGTGCGGCAACGGCATCCGCGTCTTCGCCCACTACCTCCTGCGGTCGGGCCTCGCGTCGCTCGAGCCCGGGTCGACCCTTCCGATCGGCACCCGCGCAGGAGTCCGAGACATCACCCGGAGCGATACCGGATACCAGGTCGACCTCGGCGCGTGGCGACTCTCCGGCGGCGACCCCCTCGTGAAGGCCGACGGGCTCGCGGTCACGCGTCCGGGACTCGGCATCGACGTCGGCAACCCGCACGTGGTCGTGGCGCTGGCCGAAGACGCCGAGCTGGCGGCCCTCGAACTGCATCGCGCTCCCGAACTCGACCCCGCGCCGCCGCACGGTGCGAATGTCGAGTTCGTCGTCCCCGCTGAGCCGCTGGTTCGCGACGGGGTGGGTCACGTGCGCATGCGCGTGTCGGAGCGCGGTGTCGGTGAGACGCTGAGCTGCGGCACGGGCGTCGCGGCGACTGCGCTGGCGGTGCGGCACTGGGCCGGCGCGCAGGCGCCGGATCATTGGCGCGTCGAGGTCCCCGGTGGCGTCCTGGGGGTGCGGATGTTCCCTGCCGAAGACGGCGAGCACGTCGGTCTGTCCGGACCAGCGCAGCTCGTGTTCAGCGGCGAGGTCGAGCTGGTCTGACCCGCGCCGTGCTTCGTGGGCGGATCAGTCCTCGGCGAGCGGAAGGGCGATGGGCTCAGTGGGGGGAGTCCCGTGCTTTCGCACCTTGAGCACTCGGTACCCCTTGGCCGTGGCGGTGCGGTACACGCTGAAACCGGGGTGGAAGGTCGCGCTGATCCAGCGCTGCAACGAATCCGCGCCCAGGTTGCGCTGCACGACGAGCCACGCGTCGCTGCGCTCATCGAGGCGCGGGATCCACTTCTCCAGCAGTCCGTGCAGCTCGTTCTTGCCCACCCGGATCGGCGGGTTCGACCGGATCGAGCGGAACATCACGTCGCCGGGAACATCTTCGGGGCGACGGGCGTTGACATTGGTGAGGCCGAGAGCCGCCGCGTTGCGGCGGACCAGGTCGAGGGCACGCTCATTGACGTCGACCGCCCAGACGGTCGCGTGAGGCGAGGCGAGCGCCATCGACAGGGAGATCGGACCCCAGCCGCTGCCGAGGTCGAGAAGGTGACCTCCCGGCGGAACCGGAGGCATGTTGGCGAGCAGGACCGCAGTTCCGGCGTCCAGCCGATCCGGGCTGAAGACGCCACCCGCTGTGGTGACGTCCAGCTCGCGGCCTGCGAGCGATACACGGATCGTGCGCAGGTTCTCGGGACTCGCCGGGGCCGCAGTGAAGTAATGGTCGGACCCCATACCGTGAGCGTAGCGGACGGCGCGGGCTAAGGTTAAGGCTCGCAACCAAACCCAGAGAACAGGGACGGATGACGGATACCACGACACACTCGACCGGCGACGACGCGCTCGACCGCGTGCTCGCGAACGCCGAACGGCGCACCGAGCCGCGAGTCTTCGGTGCAGCCCAGGCGCTGCAGGACCGCGAGACGGCCGCACACGCGACGTCGGACGGCGATCAGTGGGATCTTGAGGACCGCCACGCGCTTCGCCGCGTCGCCGGACTCTCGACGGAGCTCGAGGACGTCACCGAGGTCGAGTACCGGCAGCTCCGACTCGAGAACGTCGTGCTTGCGGGGGTGTACCCGCAGGGCGCACAGGAGGATGCCGAGAACTCGCTGCGTGAACTCGCCGCACTCGCGGAGACGGCCGGTGCCGTCGTGCTCGACGGCGTCCTGCAGCGTCGACCGCACCCGGATGCCGCGACCTATCTCGGACGCGGCAAGGCGCAGGAGCTCAAGGACATCGTCGCGGCCGTCGGCGCCGACACCGTCATCGCCGACACTGAACTCGCCCCCAGCCAGCGTCGTGCGCTCGAGGACGTCGTGAAGGTCAAGGTCATCGACCGCACGACCGTCATCCTCGACATCTTCAGCCAGCACGCGAAGAGCCGCGAGGGCAAGGCTCAGGTCGAGCTCGCCCAGCTCGAGTACCTGCTGCCGCGTCTCCGCGGATGGGGTGAGTCCATGAGCCGTCAGGCGGGCGGCCAGGTCGGTGCCGGAGGTGCCGGCATGGGATCCCGCGGTCCGGGTGAGACGAAGATCGAGCTCGACCGTCGCCGCATTCGCACCAAGATGGCGCTGCTCCGTCGGCAGATCCGTGACTTCGGCCCTGCTCGCGAGGCGAAGCGCGCCGAGCGCAAGCGCAACACGATCCCGTCCGTCGCGATCGCCGGATACACGAACGCCGGCAAGTCGAGCCTGTTGAACGCGCTCACGAGCGCGGGCGTGCTCGTCGAGAACGCGCTCTTCGCGACCCTCGACGCGACCGTACGCCGGTCCGAGACCTCCGACGGCCGCGTGTACACGCTGACCGACACAGTCGGGTTCGTGCGCAACCTGCCGCACCAGCTGGTCGAGGCCTTCCGGTCGACGCTGGAGGAGGTGGGTGACGCCGACGTCGTGCTGCACGTGGTCGACGGTTCGCACCCCGATCCTGCGGGTCAGCTGCAGACCGTTCGCGATGTGATGGGCGATGTCGGAGTCAGGGATCTGCCCGAACTGGTCGTCTTCAACAAGGCCGACCTCATCGCGCCCGACGAGCGCCTCGTTTTGCAGGGACTCGAGCCGAAGGCGCACTTCGTGTCGTCGCGGTCGGGCGAGGGCATCGACGAGCTGCGCGCCGCGATCGAGGAGGCTCTGCCGAAGCCCGCGGTCGAGGTACGCGCGGTCGTGCCGTACGACCGGGGCGATCTCGTCGCGGCGATCCACGAGACGGGGATGCTCCTGTCGGTGGATCACCGCGAGGACGGAACCCTCGTGCACGCACGGGTGTCGGAACGGCTCGCCGCCGACCTGGAACCCTTCGCGATCGACGCCTGACGGTCCGGGCTGACCGCGCGAAGGTCAGCGCGCCAGGAAGCGCGCCTCGACGGTCGCCGAGATGGCGATGTCCTCGGGCTCGTACTCCATCGCCGGCGTGGCGTCGGCGGCGAAGGCGGCGCCTCGGGCCGCTTTCATCATCATCGGGGGCGTCGGCGACGGCTGCCCGCTCGAGATCAGGCCGACGTCGGCGATCTCGCGCGGCGCGACCTCGTTCAGGCCCAGCGCTCCGGCATAAGCCTCGGCGCGCGTCACGGCGACGCGGACGGCCTCGGCGGCGACGGCGCGCTCGATCTCGGCGCGGGTCGCGGGCGTGAGGTGCCAGTCCACCCAGCCGAGTTCGACGCCGTCCCACGGCGAGACCTCGGAGACCCACTCCGACAGGTCCGACGCCTCGGTGAACGTGGCGGTGAGATCGACGCTCGCGTAGTGCACGAGAGCGAGACGCTTGCCCTCGGTGTTCCAGGGGCGTTCGGCGCGTACGGAGAGCCGCTTGCTCGTCCAGTCGACCACGATTCCGGCGTCCGCTCTGCTCGTGATCGAGGCGCGGACCGGCTCCGTCAGGCGCATCACACGGTCGATGACGGCGCCGCGGTCGGGGCCGTCGGCGCGCACGCTGACCTGGATGGTCGCCCGTTCGGGTGCGATGCGCCTCTCGTGTTCTCCGCGGACCGTGATGGTGACTTCGCTCATGACGGCGACTCTACGCCAGCGCTCAAGGAGGGGCGGAATGGCAGAGACCGCTCCGACGTTGTAGTCTGTGATGCTCGGGGACTTCGGTTCGCGAGGTGATAAATCCACAGAGTGACAGCGGCTCCTTCGAGAGAAGGACGACGGGGCTGATCGGTTTCGACAGCGCCTGTGAATCCACGAGAAGCGGGCCGAGGATGCAGAGTTATCTCGTAAACGCTCTCTGCAAAACAATAGTTGCCGAAACCAAGCGCAACGACTTCGCCCTCGCTGCCTAAGCGAGCCCGATAGTCCGTCAGACCATGTGTGATTCCGGCATGGATTCTGGCGTCATCTAGGAATCTTGCTGCGTGACGGCGTCTGGACGTCACGTGGGACTCCTCCCAGGCTGGGCTCGTCGACTTGGGTGTCTGTGACAAAGGTCGGAGCCGAGCAGAACGCTTTCACAGACTGCGCCCGGAGAAGGCGTGGAGACTCAGCGTTGGACGGGGGTTCGATTCCCCCCAGCTCCACATGTCGCGTGAAATGAGTGTCTCACGACTTTCAGATCGGTCTTCAGATCGGTCTGGTTGAGATGTATCATCCGAGTCATCAAGGATGACTCGGAGGTAAGCCGTTGTCAGCTGAGGAGAACGATGCCTCGCCGGAACACGAGAAGCACACTCTTGTTCTTGGTGAGGTTTCCCGCAAGCGCGTCATTGATCTTCGGATCAATGACGCGCTTCTGCGTGCGAGCGACATCACTGGAACCCTTGACGGCCTACAGATTCCCGACGGAACTCCGTTCCTCGCGGAAGCGAACGGAGAGGTTGAGCTGCTTCGTTTCGTCAACGCATACCTGTTGGACGCCGCGCAGCAGCGTGCGTACCCCTTAGGCACGTTGCGAACTCAACATGCGGCGGTGTTCCGCCGTCTGCTTGAGCGGGTCCGAGATAAGCGCGATCCGTGCGCAGACCTGATCGATGTCACACGCGAGGACCTCTTCGAGTACCGCGACCATCGCAGAAGCAGGTTGCAGAGCAGTTCCTGGAACAGCGAACTCAGCATCATTTCGAACTTCTTCCGCTACGCGCGCGAGAAAGAGTGGATAGCGCGAGATCCTGTGGCTCGGTGGGGTTCCACCGGCCGCGTAACTATGAAAGCCAAGGAGCAACACGTCAAACGAATCCGCTTCTTGACGGAGGGGCAAGCGCGCTTCTTCCTGGAAGCGGGATTGCGAGGCGACGGGGCGGCTCCTGAGGCGCGAGTGACTTTCCCAGAACGTGACTACGCGTTCGGTCTAACACTGGTCTCGACCGGATTGCGTCGACTCGAAGCTAGTTTGCTGCTCGAGGCAGAAATCCCCAAGTCCGTCGACGCAAGCGGCGTCCATGTGTTCTGGCGCGTGGGGAAGGGGGATCGCCCTCGAGAGATTTGGGTCGCCGAGGCCGTTGCTACCGCCATTGATCACTATCGGCTCATAGAACGCGAGTACGTCGTCCAGCGAGCTCAACGCGCACTTCGGAAAGCGAAGCGCGACGGCAGACTAGTGATGGCTGAAGTTCTCGAACGACATGGCGAGCCGAGGTTTCGAATCGACGGAGTCATGATGCGAGCGGAACAGATTGGCGATGACCTACGCCGACATGCAGTACGCGTGCGACCTGACGGCATGCTTGATCCTTTGGCTCTCTTCGTTATGCAAGGTGGCCGTGGACCATCTCTAAAACGGTTCAACGCGACGTTCAACGAGGCCAGCGAGCGTGTCGCTCTCTTTGGCCCGCACCGGGACTCTCCACCTGCGCACCTCAGCGTCACCCCGCACATCATGCGACATACTTTCGCCGTTCGTATGCTCGCTGCGCTCATGCGTCACGGCCGTGAGACTGCCGGGAACCCGAACCTCCACCTGACTCACCCTCTACTTGTCGTGCAAGAACTGCTTGGCCACGCTCGAAGGGACACGACCGAGCTCTACCTCCATCACGCTCATCGTTACTCGGATCAAGTTCCAAACGTCATTCGGGACGCTGCAGTTCGAATGGTCTCGACGAATGCGTGAAGAGTTCGTTGTGGAGTGGTTCCCTCCCGCTGGCCCGAGGCGGTTGCGGCTGGTCCCAGCAAACCTTGGTGCACCTGAGCTTGCAAGAGAACTGGCTAGTTCGTGGGTGGCCCTATGCCGAGAGTACATCTCGCCGGTGAACATTCTGAGAACGGCCATTCCAAAGTTCTGCGCAATCGTTGCTCGCCAACCCGGCTTCGACGCGTCGACTGACGGCATCGAAGCTCTTCGTCGTCGCCACCTCGATGCGTGGGAGCGAGAGCTGCTTGATGAGCAAGCAAAGAAGAAAACAGAGCAACCCTACCGTTTAGCCGTCTTCCTTTCAGCATTTCTTCGCTGGATCGAAGACGAACAGCCAGGAAAACTGCATCCAAGCGTCGTAGAACGGGTCAGGGAGAAGACGCGGCTCTCACTCGTGTCGTCGAACCCGTTGCAGGACTTCTCAAGACGCGAGATGTTTCTAATGCGAAAGGCCGCGAGGGAACTCACCCACCAAGATCGAGAGAGTTGTGATCCTGACGTTCTCGTAGCATTGCACGTCCTCCTATCCGTGGCGACCGGTCAGCCGCCCGAGGTGTTGCGCGTGCTTACGGTTGACGACGTCGTCGCATCGACTACCGACCCGCGGGGCGCCGACATGGATACCGCCGTTCTGGCTGCTTCAGGGCTGGCGACGAGTTACGCAGTCACGATCTTCAAGCTGCGTGCGCACTCGGTAGACGAAGAGGTCTACACGCGCAAGCATGATCGTCGCGTTGTCAGTCTGTTCGACGACTTGATCTCACGAACGAACACGCTTCGGCAGCAGAGTGGACTCCGTTCTCTCTGGCTCACTCGAGGGCGAACCGGTGAGATCGAACGGCACGATTGGAGCCGACCTCGGCTCTCAACGTGGTTGTTCCGTCACGTCGAGGAACCTGTCAGTCGCAACCACGACTGGAGACGTATAAGGAAGTCAGCCATCGCGAAGGACGTGATGGACAACACCGATACCTTCCTCGAATTGCAGCATCGACATTCGCCGTCAACTTTCTTCGGACGATATACCGCGAGCCCTGACATGCGCGCCCACATGGGACGCCTTTGGGGCAGAACTGCCGCTGAGATGTTCGACCGAGCCGTCGGCCCCGCAGTGGTTGTAGGAGGAAGCCCTGTGCGACTGGACGTGGCCACCCAGCAAGCCCGTCCGATTGAGTCCAAGTCGGTCCCACGGGCATACGAGGGAGCACTCACGGGATGCGCAGCGCCTGAGCAGTCCCCGTACGCAGACGAGGGCGAGACATGCCCTGTAGCGCGCGCGGGGAAATGTTTCACTTGTCCCAACGCGGTAATTACCGAAGCCCACCTCCCTGCGATGATCCTCCTCAACGAAGCCTCTGACCCGGAAGCAGCCGGGCGTCTCGACACGTGGACCTCGCTGTGGCGAGACATACACCGCTCGACCGCAACGATGCTCACTCTCTTCCCGGCGAAAAGTGTTGACGAGGCCCGCAGACGCACGTCCGAGGTGCTGGTTGATCTGGGCATACGACAGGAACTTCGAGGCGATGATGAGAAGTAGTTCGAGGCACATCGTGGATAGCGCGGGAAAGGTCGCGGTCCGCGCGTCAGACTACGTCCATGATGACATGCCGGACGGACCGCGATTTAGCGACAACCGTTGGGATTGTCAGTCGATCCGGCGCCAGGGCTTCGCGACCCGTTATCTCAACTTCGAAGACATACCCTCCGGCTACCGCCCCGACGTCAAGCTGTTCCTTCTCTTTCAGGGGCGACCCCACCACTCACACGCCGTGAATGCCGGAGTTGTACTGCGAAGGAACCCCGCGCCGCTCGAGGCGATGGTCGCGCAGCTCGCCCGTTTTTCTCTCATAACGAGGTGGGGAGAAGCGAACAAGTTGGCTTCGTTCAAGCAATGGTCGCAGAAGCACGCAAACGCCTACATCGAGGACCTCCGAGCTGGCAAACATTACGCAAACGGGCAGCCGAACGGCCCCAGTTCCGTCCGCGCCCATGCCACTCTCCTCCAACAGTTGCGCGTGATGGCTCCGGCGGCTCCCAATCCATTGTCATTCAACCCTTGGTTCGGTTTGACGGGAGCTGAAGTTGCCGGCGATGAGCCGGACCTTGAGGCGAGGACTCCGCCGCTTCCTCGCGAAGAGACATGGGAGCCGCTGCTTGCTGCATCGGCCTTCGTCATCTTCGAGTGCAAAGACACGATTCTTCAAGCCCATGCAGCGCTACGTGATAGTCGGACGTCGCCGGAGATGGGCAGAGGCTTCTCCGGTCGTGATGCCGTCAACGTCCTTGAGGCGTATCTCGAGGGAGGAGGACGAGTTCCGCTGATCACGGCTTTCGGGCGCAACAAGAAGCGTACGCGGGGCGCCCCAAACCTAGCGATGCTTCGCAGGAAGTTGAACCTCAGTGAAAACATCACGAAACCATCTCATCGGGCCTATAACCCAGAGATCCGTCGAACGATACAGAGAGCAGTCGATGAGGGTCAGACTGAATACGGTGGCCTAGTGGAATGCGCGCCTGATTCACCGTTCGCCGAGATCGGAATGGATGAGGCAGAGTACTTGCCTAGTGTGCTACGCGCCGCGTGCTATGTGATGATCGCAAGCTTGTCCGCGATGCGCGACAGCGAGATTCAAGCGATCCGACGCGGCTCGGTAAACCGTGACCTGGACGTGCCGGAGATCTCCTCGATCACGTTCAAACACGCAGGTGTCTTCGGGCGGCCCAGGACTTGGTGGATCCCCGAAGTTGTCACACAAGCGACAACGGCCCTCGAGCAATTGACGGCCACCAATCGGGTGTTCGCTCGCAGTGGTCGACGAGGAGACGGCGGGGAAGACGGCGAGTACAGGGCGCAACGCGATATCAGGAGACTGATCGACTTCGCCAACAGTCCTCCTGAGAGGCGTCCAGGGAGAGGCCGGGAACTTCACCTTTCGCCGATCCGGCTCACGCCCGGTCACACCATCAATGCGATGTCATTACGGCGGTCGTTCTGCGTCTATGCCGCGGCCTACCCCGGAATGGACATTGGGATTGGCATCCAGTTAGGACACGCGTCATTGAGGGTCACCGGCAACTACACTCGCGACCGTCATCATGTCGCGAGTGCAGTACTTGACGACGAACGCGCCAAGGTAGTTCGTCGGGCGGTCGCCGAGCTGGTCTATTCAGAGGAGGCAATCGGCGGTCCGTCAGGAGGACGGCTGATGGAGCTGCGCGCTCAGGTGGTGGCCGATCCGGCTCGCGCCGCGTTGCTGATCTCGCGCGCTGCCGAAAACTATCACCTCGGGGCGACAAACGATTGTGCACATCGGGAAGAGACAGCTGCCTGCGGTCCTGGCGGGCCTAAGCTCGCCGACCGGTTCTGCGCAACCGGAGCCTGCCCGAACGCAGTGGTGCACGCCAAACATGTAGCTGTGCTGGACCATCAGATCGCGAGAGCCGACGCACTCCTCGATACGGACGGCCTTCATCCTGGGTTCGAGAAGAACGTGCGCAGCGGAAGGGCAGGAATGGTCAAGCTGCGAGACGAGATCACCGGGCCGCCTGACGAAAGGAACGATTGATGTCCATAAAGCCAGCCGCGGTAAGCGACGACGTGTTCGAGCGAGTGCTCGCAGCTATCGAGGTGATGGCTGGCAGTGCGACCCTGAGGCGGACGAAGAGAGAGATCGAGAAGGTCGCGGGCTTGGCGCATGCCACGGTCGCCCGCGCTTTCGCCCAGGACTTGCGTGAACCCACACGCTACGCCATCAATGAACGCTTCAACGCGCTTCAGGGCGAGACCGGTGGTCTGTCGGCCGAGGGGGTTGAAGAGCGCAATAAGGATGAACAATTAGAGCAGGGTAAGGAGCGCATCAAGGTGCTGGAAGGTGAACGAGCGGTTCATCTACAGACGATCTACGCGCTGTGGCTGGCTTCCCAGCCCGACCAGTCCGCGGCTCCAATTGTCCGGATCAAGCGGCCGCGCTCTCCGAACCTCCAGTAGCAGCACACTCGAGACCCTCTGCTCAACGATAACCGGGCAGGGGACGGGGCCCGAGGCAATGCCAATTTCTCTGCTGTCGGACTCGGTCGGGACCATCAGTGCCGCGCCTCTGAGTACTCTCGACCTGAAGGACCAGGTGTGCCTTGCGCGCCGAGGGGAAACCCGCGCGTCCCGCATGCCGCTCAAGTCCCGATCCAGTAACGTCAGAATTTCTGGGTTCGGAGTACTGGGGGAAACGATGACTGACGCAGTGATCGAGGACGACTACGCGACGTCATCTGATGCGCTTCTGGACGGTGGGTACGCGCTCATTGGGGCGGTGCACAATCTGGTGAAGGCGCAAGGCGCTGCCACAAAGCGGGATCTCCTTCTGGCTGCTGCGACACACAGCCTGCGAAGCGGTGACAAATCTGCAGGAGAAGTCACCGCGGTCGTCAGCCAAGTCTGGCCGGGCGCACGGACTGATGAAGCCTCGGTGGGAGAAGCGCTTCTGGTCGGTCAGGAACTCAACCTGTTGCAGCCGAAAAACGGGCTTGACGGAACTGAACTTTGGGGTCTGACCGCCAATGGTGCTGACGACGTCGACCGTCAAGTGGCCTGGGTCGCATCGGTCAAGGCCTCCGCAGCGGAGGAGCTGCGCTCGCGAGCCCTCGCGGACGCGGGCAGGGACATCTCACGTGAAACCGCGGAATTGTGGCTCGAGCGCATTGTCGGAGCGCTAGTCGTGGGTATCACTGCCTCGCAGGACGCGTACCTCGGCCAGGTCGAGCACCTGGTGACGAAGCGGCTGGCGCCGCGCGGCATCCATCAGAAGACGGTGCTCGCTGAGATAGCCCGGGTCGATGCGGATCCAGATGTTGTGTCGTTCTTGCAAGCCTGCGCTATCGCAGCGCTTGACCCCCTCGATCCATTCGGCGCGGAGATCGTCAGTCACATCACAACCGGTTGCGTGCTCCATTCGTACGTGGCGGGGAGGGACTCTGCCGCCGTTATCGAACGTCTTGGGACGCCAGCGGGTCAACGGGCCATCATCGACACACCGGTTCTCGTCGATCTCGTGGGCCCGGCGCGCGTGAGCATTCCGGCAGCCACGACCATTCGTGCGGCGGTGGCTGCTGGATGGGACGTTGTCGTAGCGGATCACACCATTGAAGAGCTGGACTCGTTGATGGAGCGCGAGATCCCACGAATTAAAGAGAGCCTTCACGAAGCCCATGACCGCGGGGTCCGCGCCGAGTGGTACGCCTCATTAGTCGAAGAGCAACTGCCGAGCTACTGCATCGAGGCAGTCAAGGAGGGGACGTACACCAATCTTGACCAGATGGTGGACGCTGCTCAGAGCATCGCAGATGTCCTGAGCGAGCTCGGCGTGGTGGTGCGAGCGCATTACAACGAGAACGACATCGTGCGAGTGGAGCGTTGTCGCGCCGCACTCGAGAACGACCTAGAACAGACGAACTCTGGACGCTCGACGAGCGCTATTCAAAGAGACGCAGACACCATTGCCATGATGTGGCGACGGCGTCGTCGAGAGGCGAATGGCAGTGCCTGGTCTGGTGGATGGGTGATAACGCCGGACCGCCACATGTCGGCGGCGTATCGGGCGGTGGAGCGCGCCGATGCCGTCTCCCTGACACTCTCGTTGGCGCAATGGTCGACTCTTCTCTCAGTGACGGTGCCTCCTGCGGAGGTCGTGGACCTTGCAGGAGCGGCCGCGCGCCAACTCGTCGACGAGGCCATGTGGTTGCTTCCGTCTCGCTTCCCTAGTGACGTAGCTATGGACTTGGCACGGCAGATCTCTCCCGACCGTGGGGGATCGGAGTCGGATCTCCGCTACATGCAACTCAGTTTCGACACGGCGCTACGTGCGGATCCGAATCGCTCGGCCACATCCATCGCGGCCGAAGTTCTCGAGGGGAGGAACCAGCGCAGAGACCGGCAGAGTGCGCTGAGCGTTGAGCGGGCGAAGCAATCGGAGGCGGATGCGCTCCGCAACGCTGACGCCGCACGGCGCGAGGCGAGCGAGCAGCGCAGACTCGCCGACTCCGCGGTTGCGGACTCTGTGACCTCGAGGCAAGAAGGGCAGCAGCTCAAGGATGAACTCGCATGGGCTAGGCAGCGCACGACCAGGATCGTCGTCGTGTTCAGCGCAGGGTTCGTTGCGTCGCTGGTGTGCATCGCGCTGGTCATCCTGAACGCCGGGCTTCTTCCGCTCCTTAGCGCGCTGGCGGGACTCGCTGTTCTCGTCGTCGGCGGTATCAGATGGTGTCAGAAGTCGGATGCGAAACTCCTCCCGATACTCATTGGCGCCGGCTTTGAGGTACTCGGCCTAGCCACAGGGCTTCTTGGCCTTGTTGGCTCCGACCTCAGCTCGCTGGGCTAGCCGGTATCACGACCGAGGCGCAAACACGGGGGCACACTCACACGAACATCGCAAAGGCTACGGGAAGGACACCTGATGCCTCTAGGAATTCCAGCACTCGTTTCACTCGCAACGTCGATGCACGCTCAGCCAGGTGTCTATGCGCTGCTCCTTGGATCGGGCGTGTCTACCGGCGCTGGCGTCCCGACGGGATGGGGCGTGGTCACCGAACTGGTCGCGCGTACGGCGGCGCTCCAAGGCGGCGATGAAGGCGCAGCGCAGGCACGCGCGGATGCCGAGGCATGGTGGTCCGAACACGGCGAAGGCGAGCTCGGGTACTCGACTTTGCTCGAGCAGCTCGCGCCCACGGCGGCGGCCCGGCAGGGGCTCCTTGCAGAGTTCTTCGAAGGCGAAACCGCAGACGGGGACAGACTCGTCCCGAGCCGCGCTCACCACGCCATAGCCCGGCTTGTGGCGCGGGGTGCTGTACGTGTGATTATCACGACGAACTTCGACCGCCTCATGGCGCAGGCGCTGGAAGCCGTCGGTGTGTCCCCGCAGGTCATCGCCCGACCGGAGGCCGTCAACGGCATGATGCCACTCGCTCACGCTTCCGCCACGGTCATCAAGTTGCATGGTGACTAAAAAGATCTCGGTTCTCGCAACACTCCCGACGAACTGTCGACGTATCCGGAGGAGTGGACTCGGCTTCTCTCGCAGGTATTCGAAGAGTACGGACTGCTTGTGTCTGGTTGGTCCGCGGAGTGGGATGAAGCGCTCGTGCATGCGTTGGAAGAGGCGCGTCATCGGTATTCGCTCTTCTGGGATGCTCGCAGCTCCCGAAAGGAGAACGCTCAGCGCCTACTATCGGGACGACGCGGGGTCACCATCCCGTCGAGCAACGCCGACGTCCTGTTTACCGAGCTTGCAGAGGATCTCGATGCGTTAGACCGCATGAGCGCTGCCCCGCTCACGACCGCTCTCGCCGTTGCACGTCTGAAGAAGTACCTACCGGACCCCGCACGCCGCATCGACCTCCACGACCTTGTAATGAGCGTTGTCGATGAAGTTGTAGAGGGGATCAAAACCCAAGTGATTACCGGCGGAGGTGCGACCGTCACCGGTGCCGATCTGCAGTCCGTATGGGATGACCGATTCCGATCCATGGAACGACTCGCGCCTCTCCTCATCGAAGGCGTGTGGCACGATTCAGACGGCCGCCATGATCAACTGTGGCAGGACGTCGTTCAGCGCCTCGTCGATGCCGCCGCGGTTTTCGAGCAGACCTTTAACGAGGGCTACCGGGGTGCGCGACGCATTCCCGCGCTGGTCGCACTCGAGGTGCTGTCCATCACGTCAATGCGTCGCGGACGCGAGGACCTCCTACCTACGCTCACAGACAAGATTGAGGTCGTCGACCGCTACCGCGACACCGAACCACAGGACTGCGTGCATTTCCTCCATTACGCGCGCATCGCGGACGACAGTTGGGTCAGTGCGATGCCGAGATGCGAGGAAACTCGCTACATGTATCCAGTGAGTCACGTTTTCTCGTTGGAGACGCGTCGCTTCTTCCAGGATCTCCTCGCCGACGACGAGGCTTTCAAGGCTGCCTTCTACGGCTTCGAGTATCGCCTTGGCCTCCTCCAATCTCTTCGGCCGCGCGGCTACCGGGCAATCTCTGGGGACTACGTGGGGGAGTGGCAATGGCTGGCCGAGATGCCCAACGCCGAGACGCAGTTCCGTCGTGACTTGGAGAGAAGCGGACAAGGCAGGTGGGCCACGCTCCTGGAGCGCGACGGAGTAACGCTTGATGCCGCTCTGATCTCGCATCGTGAAACGCTTGAGCGCTATCGCCGCTACTAGGTAGATTCGGGATCGGTGTCCGAGCGCCGAGTTGACGCGTCAGGTCGGATGACAACGCAAGCGCGAACTCCTGTGCAAGTACTGTCGGTATGGTCGCGCTGGACCATCCCGAGCCGCCGACGTTTCCGCCCTCGTTAGCGCCGGCTGAACGTCACGTTCGACATCCCATCCTTCGGGAACCAGGACGGCGGCTCGAGCCTCAGCAGGAAGTTCGAGTCGCGGTGGAAGAGCGCTGGTCGCCGCCGCCGTGCTTCGGGAGGGCATCGAGCGTCGAGATCGGTGTCGTCGTCGAATCGAGGATGGTCAGGTGGGGGAAGACCTGCTGCGCGGTGAACGACACCGCGTCCCATGCCCGGAGGCCGAGCTCGTAGGCCAGGTCCAGGATGACGGCAAGATGTGCCGCCGTGTACTCGAACCGAAGATCGCCGGCGGTAGGTCGAACGGCATCCGCGTTCACACGCTCGACGAGCGAGCAGTACTTGCTGATCTCTTCGGCGTGGACGTCCGGCAAGAGCTCGTCCATGCCGTCGACCCTGTGCCGACGAACGGCAAGGCTTCGCGGTCTCCGTCGTCGAAGCCCGTAGAGCGGTACCTCGTCGAGGGTGAGGAATGGGGGAAAAGGGTGATGTTGACGCGGGCGGGACAGCCGACTCATCCGCGCCCCTCGGCCTAATTAGGAACACGGCGGACATGGGTCGAAACGGATTCCGGGCGGTGAAAGTGAGTGTCCTTATCAAATTCCGGTTGATGCTTGAACGAGAATGAAGGCGCGATCTATCATCGTCGTATGGCGATGATAGAACGCTCGTTCAGCAGCTTGGACTCAGAAGCAACCGATGCCTACGCACATCTCTTCCATGCCTTCGCGGATCCCACAAGGCTTGCTATCGTCCAACATCTTGCCTCGGGGGAGCACCGAGTGCGTGACCTCGTCGAGCACATGGGCTTTGCCCAGTCGACCGTGAGCAAGCACCTGAGCTTCCTGTCCGAATGTGATCTGATCTCCGCCCGCCCCGATGGGCGCGCGACCTGGTATGCGCTGGTCCACCCCCGGGCGGTGCGCGATGTGATGGTGGCGGCGGAAGCGCTCTTAGGAGCAACGGGCAAAGACTTTGCGCTCTGCGCGCACCTCCGTAGCGAGCATCAAGGAGAAAACTGATGGGTGCAGGACACGAGCACGGCCCCGCTCTGACGGATGAGGGCATGCCCGGCGACTACCGTCGTCGGCTCTGGATCACCTTCATCATCACCGCAGCAATCGTGACGGCCCAGGCCGTCGGTTCCGTCATCACCGGTAGCTTGGCGCTGCTCACCGATACGGCGCATGCGGTCACCGACGCCTCCGGTCTACTGGTCGCGCTTATCGCAGCAACTCTGATGCTGCGGCCTGCAAGCGCGAAACGCACGTGGGGCTTCCGGCGGATCGAGGTGATTGCGGCGCTTGCCCAGGCGGCGCTGTTACTCGCGGTAGGCACCTATGCGGCGATTGAAGGGATCCGACGCCTGTTCGAGCCTCCCGAGGTGCCGGCCGGCGAGCTGCTTGTCTTCGGTATCATCGGGCTCGCCGCCAATATCATTGCAATCGTCGTCCTCGCGTCCAGCCGTGGTGCCAACTTCAACATGCGCGCGGCTTTCCTCGAAGTCCTCAACGATGCGCTCGGCTCGTTAGGGGTTATCGTCGCGGCAGTCGTCATTGCAACGACGGGATTCCAGCAAGCTGACGCCCTCGCTGGCATCCTTATCGCTGCACTCATTGTCCCGCGCGCCTTCGTCCTGATGCGAGAAACCGGCGCCGTCTTGATGGAGTTCACGCCGAAAGGATTGGATCTCGAGGACGTCAGAGCGCATATCCTTCGCCAGAAGTACGTCGTTGACGTACACGACATTCACGCCTCCACGGTTGCTACTGGGCTCCCGACATTGAGTGCCCACGTTGTTGTGAAGGACGAGTGCTTCGAGGACGGTCATGCTATGCAGGTGCTGAGCGACGTTCGAGAGTGCGTTGCGGAACACTTCGACGTCGCCGTCACTCACTCCACGTTCCAGCTGGAAACCGAGCAGGTGAAAGACGGAGAGTCCGCTTCGACCCGGCACGCGTAAAGGACTGCAGACTCTCTCTTTGCGAGGCGTCTGTCCGAAGCGAGGATCCAGGCATCCGATCTCTTGCTTGGCCCAGCGTCCTCGAGTGCAGATAGAGGATCGCGCTCGGGCAATCGCCTACGCGAGGACGGGCCGCGCAGCTGAAGCCTTCTGCGTTGCGGGTCCGGTTCGTCGGGCGGCGCGGACACCGTTGAGGATCACAATGACCTCAGCCACCTCATGGACCAACACCACACCCGCCAGGCCGAGCACGCCGAAGAGGGCCAGGGGGAACAGCACGATGATGATGGCCAGGGCGAGAGCGATGTTGACGGTCATGATGCGGCGTCCGCGGCGGGCATGGGCGAGGGCTGCGGGGATGAGGCGCAGGTCGTTGTCGGTGAACGCGATGTCGGCGGACTCGATGGCGGCGGCTGAGCCTTTCACTCCCATGGCGATGCCGACGGTGGCGGTGGCGAGGGCGGGGGCGTCGTTGATGCCGTCGCCGACCATCGCGGTCGGGCTCTCGGCGGCGAGTGACGAGATGGCAGCCGCCTTGTCCGCGGGGAGCTGCTCGGCGCGCACATCGGAGACGCCTGCCTGAGCGGCGAGGGCGCGCGCCGTCCGCTCGTTGTCGCCCGTGAGCATGACGGTGCGGATGCCCTGCTTGTTCAGCAGGGAGATGGTCTCGGCCGCTTCGGGGCGCAGTTCGTCCCGCACGCCGATGAGGCCCGATACCTGACCGTCGGTCTCGACGACGACGACGGTCATCCCGTCGCCGGCCATCTCGTCCGCGGGCCCGGCGAGATCGCCCAGATCCGACAGCCATCGCACGTTCCCGACCCGCACTCGGGTCGGGCCGACGCGACCGGTGAGGCCGTGGCCCGCGTCTTCGACGACATCCGTCGCCGCGAAGATGTCAGAGGCGGCGCGGGTAATGGCGGCGGCGAGCGGGTGGGTGCTGGTGTTCTCGAGCGCGGCGGCGAAGGCGAGGATGTCCTCGCGGGAGCGTCCCTGGGCGGTGGCGACGGAGACGACCTCCGGCTCGTTGCGGGTGAGGGTGCCGGTCTTGTCGAGCGCGACGGTGCGGATGGTGCCGAACTGTTCGAACGCCTCACCGGACTTGATGACGACACCGAACTTCGACGCCGAGCCGATGGCGCTGATTACGGTGACCGGCACGGCGATGGCCAGCGCACAGGGCGATGCGGCGACGAGCACCACGAGAGCTCGCTCGATCCACAGGCCGGGATCGCCGGCGATGAACCCGAACCCGGCGACGAGCGCGGCGATGATGAGCACGGCCGGCACGAGGGGGCGGGCGATCCGGTCGGCCAGACGTGCACGCTCGCCCTTGCGGGCGTGCGCCTGCTCGACCAGCTCGACAATCTGCGTCAGGGAGTTGTCGCGACCGTCCGCGGTCGCTTCGATCCGCAGCGTCGCGGCGCCGTTCACGGATCCTGCGGGGACCGCATCGCCCGGCCCGACCTCGACGGGGATCGACTCGCCCGTCACCGCCGAGGTGTCGATGCCGGAGCGGCCCTCGACGACGACGCCGTCTGTCGCGACGCGTTCTCCGGCTCCGACCACGAGGATATCCAGTTTACGGACCTCGGCAGCGGGGATCGTCACGTCTCCGCTCAGGCGCGACACCCGAACCGTGTCGGGGATCAGCGACAGCAGGGCGCGTAGGCCTTCTTTGGCCCGGTCCATTGCCCGGTCCTCGAGTGCTTCGGCGAGGGAGAACAGGAAGGCGAGCGCGGCCGCCTCTCCGATGTGCCCGAGGGCTACGGCACCGATGGCGGCGATGGTCATCAAGAGGCCCACGCCGAGGCGCCCGCGTGCCAGGCGGCGGATCGCGCCGGGCACGAAGGTGTAGGCACCGGCGAGAAGCGCGACCGACTGCAGCACGAGCGCGGGGATCGGGAACCCTGTCCACTCGGAGAGATAACCGGCAAGCAGCGTCACTCCGCCGATAGCGGAGGGAAGTAGGGCGGTGTCGCGCCACAGCGGCGGTCGCACCTCGTGCTCGGCTTCGTCGTGCTCGCTTTCAGTCCCGGCGGGCCCGCAGCATGCATCGCCCTCGTGGCGTATGGACGATCCATGTGATGCTCTGGCCGTCGGTTCGGGGCCGCAGCACGCGTCACCGGGCGCAGAAGGCTGACGCAGCTCGAGTCGCCGAATGGTCTTCGTGGGGCGTGCGTCGTCGGGTCCGCAGCATTCCTCGCTCATCGGTTCTCCTCTACGTTCGAGTCGGCCGGTGCGCAGCACAGGGGGACGTCGCAGTTTTCGTCGGTGCACGGCTCACCGTCGTCGACTGCGAGCACAGTGTTCACCAGAATCGTGATCGCCTTCGTCACGTGTGGATCTGCGATCTCGTACCGCGTCTGGCGTCCTTCCGGGGTCGCGACGACGATCCCGCACCCGCGCAGACACGCCAGATGATTCGAGACGTTCGTGCGGGACAAGCCCAGCGATTCCGAAAGGCGAGCCGGATACGCCGGCCCAGAAAGGAGTTCGAGCAGAATCCGCGAACGAGTCGGGTCGGCCATCGCCCGCCCGAGCCTGTTCATCACGTCGAGACGGGAAGCAATGGTCAGCATGCAGTGACTATACATCACCCACTGACATATGCTCGTTGTCGACCGTCCGAGGTCGGCTAAGTGCGTTGAGGTTGACGGCAGAAGTGGTGGTTAGACTGATAGAGATGATGCCGCCAACTGACTCCGATGGTTCGGCGCTCGTCCCGTTCCGCTCGCCGGCGGCGCGATTCATCTTCAGCCTCGTTGTCGCGCTGCTCGTGGTTCTCGGAATCGGAAGTAGCCTTCATGCTGAGGCGACGGCTTCGGCGTCCGCCCCGACGGCAATCTCGTACGTCGCCCACGAGCACACAGATGAAGGCAGCTCCTCTCAAGCTTTGACAGGATCATCCGAGATGGTCGCTGTCGCATGCATGGTCGGTGTGTTCTTCGGCATGCTGGTGCTCGGACGGTTCCTGAGCAGCAGACCACTTACGCCTGTGCGCGCGGAGCAGTTCGCCCTGAGGGTCACGGTGCGCCCGAGCGTGCGTCATCTGCATCTGTTGCGACCTAATCCCTCCGAGCTGCAGGTGTCTCGAACCTGACTCTCCGGCTCTTAAGCCGTTTTCGTCCGTACGTTGACGCGGATGCAGATCGACGCGCGTCGTCGACAGCCTGGAGAGAAAACTTGAAGAACACCCCTTACCAACGCGCCGCCGAGGGCGTCTCGCATCGTCGCACCGCATTGCGGAAGACAGCGCTATGCATTGTCGCGCTCGTCGGATCGCTCGCGGTTCTGTCCGGATGCGCGGCAACTGTCGCAACAAGACCTGCCCCTGATGCGAACGCCCCAGAGTGCGCTGACGTATCGGTGCGCCTTCCGGATGCTGTCGGCGAGCTCGAGAGCCGGACGACCGATGGCCAGGCGACGGCCGCGTGGGGAGACCCTACGGCTGTTGTCTTCGCCTGCGGCCTTGAACCGCCAGCGCCGACGACGTTGCAATGCGTGACTATCAATTCCGTCGACTGGATCGTTGACGACGAAGAACTGCCGAACCTGCGGTTGACGACTTACGGACGGGAACCTGCGGCCCAGGCGTACGTCGACACGACTCGCCTGTCTGCCGACACTGTGCTGCAGGCACTCGCGCCGGCGGTGCAGATGCTCCCGAAAACGGCTGCCTGTTCTGCGCCTGATGAAGGTACATCGGACGACGACGACGCTCCCACGACAAGTGGCTCAGGAGACCTCCCATGAGCGTGCGAAGCACGCGCGTTATCGGTCCCGCGCTCTTGTTGACGGCAGCCGTTGTCGCTCTACTGTTGGGTCTCGTCGTCGGAGGGGGCGCCGACCCGCGCGTGGCCAGTGATCCCGGCGCCGTCGTTCGGTGGGGACTTCCGGCCGCCAAGTTCATCGTCAATCTAAGCGCCGCCGTCATGGCAGGATCGGTCGTTCTTGCCGCGTTCGCCCTGCGACGTGGCGAGAAAGAGTTCGACATCGCGCTGGACGTCACGTCCATCGGCGCTGCCGCCCTCACCATCAGCAGCGGAACGACCGGGTACCTCACGTTCCTGTCATCGTTCAACCCCGAAGTATCACTGGGTCCCGCTTTTGGACAGCAGTTCGGTCGGTTTCTCCTCGAAACCGAGCTCGGTCGTGTCTGGTTGATCACGACAGTGATAGCTGCCGTCATCACCGTGATTTCCTACGCCTTCCGCGGTTGGGGGGCCACGCTGGTCCTAGTCGTTCTCTCCCTCACATCGCTGGTCCCGATGGCGACACAGGGCCATTCGGGTAGTCTCGCGAACCACGACGCAGCCGTGATGGCCTTGGTGTTGCACATCACAAGCGCCGCCGTGTGGATGGGTGGGCTGATAGCGCTCGCGTACTTGAGGCCGAATCTGCGGGAGCATCGGTTGCGTGTGATTGTTGAGCGGTACTCAACCATCGCGCTCGTGGCGTTCGTCATTGTGACCGCCTCTGGGGTCGCTCGTACGATTGCCTCGGTGCGGGGCTGGAGTGACCTCGCCAGTGCGTATGGTGTCGTGCTCATGCTCAAGGTGGTCGCGCTGACGTTGCTCGGGCTCGTCGGAGTGGCGCACCGACGTTGGTTCATCCGGCGGAGTGTCGGAGAGCGTGCGCCATTTTGGACCTTCGTGGGCGTCGAGTTTGCCATCATGGGCGTGGCCAGCGGTGCTGCAGCGGCGCTCGCGCGCACCCCTGCGCCGGCCGACACTACGGCCCCGGTGCTGACTACGCCGGCAGAGATTCTCACTGAGGCACCTCTGCCACCTGAGCTCACATTGGCTCGATGGTTTGCGGGCAACGATGTGAACGTGCTGTGGCTGCTGATTGCGGCGTTCGGGATCTTCTTCTATCTGGCGGGAGTTCGCCGGCTGCGGCAGCGTGGCGGGGAGTGGCAAGCGTCTCGAACGTCGGCGTGGGTGCTGGGTATGGTGTTGCTGGCGTGGGCCAACGGCGGGGCCGTCGCGGTTTACGCCGAGTACCTGCACAGTATTGACGCGGTGGGGCGAGTGCTGTTGCTGCTCGTGGTTCCCTTCTTCCTTGTTCTCGGTGCGCCTTGGCAGCTCGCGATGACGACGATCACCAGTCGTACTGATGGAAGTCGTGGAGTTCGCGAGTGGTTGCAGGCCGCTGCCGGATCGAGCGTCATACGTTTCATCGCACGCCCCGTTGCCACGGTCTGCGCCTTCGCGCTTGTTCTGTGGTCCACGTCGGCGACGGGTGTGCTCCGAAGCACCCTGGCTGACCCGTTGCTGCATGAGCTGCGCGTAGCTGGTCTTCTGTTCGTCGGGAGCCTTCTCTTTTCTCTGGTCCTTCGTCGAAGGGCTATGCGCGGTCATTGGACGTGGTGGACGGCCATCGTGGGTCCTGCCGCCGCGCTCGTCGGCGTCGGTGGCTGGGTCGTTCTGCAGAGCGGCCTGATTGCCGCCAACTGGTTCGGGGCGATGGGCCGCCAATGGGGTCTCGAGCCGATGGCGGACCAGCGAATCGCCGGCATCGTCATCCTTGTCTCCGGTCCGCTGTTGGTCTTCGTCGGGATCGCAGTCAGCCGCTCACGGTCTTCTTATCCAACATTCTCAGCCTCGGGGCAGATCCGGTCCCATGCTTCTCGAAAGGTTCACTCATGACATCCCTGTCCGCTCAAATCCGCCGGATCGGCGGCGGCGCGTTCGCCACGGCCCTCGTTGTCACGCTGCTCAGCGCCGCCCCAGCTGTCGCTCATGACAACTTGACTGATGCCGTACCCGCTGCTGGCGAGACAGTGACCAGCTTGGATGCGGTCGCTCTCACCTTTAGCGGTGAACTCATCGACTTCAGCCAGACCAGCTTCGCGCAGGTTCAGGGGGCTGACGGGCTCTTCTACGAGTCCGCTTGCTCCACAATCGAGCTCAATGTGCTCACAACCCCCGTGGCTCTCGGTGCCTCGGGCACGTACACCGTGTTGTGGAACGCCGTATCCAGCGACGGGCACCCTATCTCCGAGTCGTATCAGTTCGAGTACGTGGCATCTCCGGACGCGACCGTCGCACTCGGTTGGGATGCCCCGGCGTGTGGGAACGAGGACACGCGCGCTCAACCTGCAGCGGCACCCACCAGCACCCCGGCCCCAATGGAGGACGATGTCACTTCGACACCGCAGCCGCTCGAGGACAGCGAAGCGCCGAACGCTTCCGGCGAGATCGTCGTCGTTCTTGGCATCGTCGCGGGGGTCATCGTTCTCGGTGGCCTGACAATCGCGACGATCTCGATCTTGAGCCGTCGACGGAAAAGGTCCGAGTGAGTTCGGTAGGACGGCTGATTCAAAGAATCGCTACAACGCGCTGGCTACAATCGACGTGTGGTTCATTCGATTCGACCTGCCCGTGATGGGCTGTGGAGTCGGAGCCAATTGATAATGCGGCTCATTACCACCATCGGACTAGCGCTCTTGCTCGTTTTCGCAATCTGCGCCGCAGCGCATGGCAGCGCCGAACTCGCCTCGCAGGCCGCGCCGAGTGTCGTATTGACGGCGTCCGGGGATTCGAGTGTCGTTGGCGATGAAGCGACGAGCGTCGCTGAGGAGTCGTCGCCCAGTTCGGAACTGGACCCCGCCACAGGCGCTGTACTGTGCGTCCTCGGAATTCTGTGCGGGCTCGTGGCGGCCGTCCTCCTATACCGCATGTTGTACCGTGACGCGCGTTGGACGTTTTCGACAGCCGTCAGAACGATGCTGTCGTCTGCACCCACGGCTCGCCCCACTCCAAGGCAGATGTCCTTGCCTCTGACGGCTCTCGGTCTCTCCCGCACCTGACACACCGAAGGACCGCGCAACGAGCGCGGGCCGTTTCTCGACCTTCGACCGTGTCACCTGTCTGTGGAGTACCCAATGAAACCTGCCGTGAAAGCCGGCCTCGTTGCTGTTGCCGTTGCCATCGTCCTAATCGTTGCCGCTGTGATTTTCGTCCTCGTGAGTCAAAGGAACTCCGCGCCGCCTGCGTCCGAGGATGGGGGAACTACGCCTCAAGTGCTCCGAGACAACTCTCACGTCCTCGATGATGGGGGAGAGGGGGCCGTAACCGTCGTGGAGTTCCTCGACTTCGAATGCGAAGCATGCGGTGCCTTTTATCCTGTGGTTGAAGAGCTGCGGGAGAAGTACGACGGCGAGATCACGTATGTGATCCGGTACTTCCCGCTGCCGGGTCACTTGAATTCTCGGAACGCTGCTTACGCGGCGGAAGCAGCGGCACAACAGGGCCGTCTCGAGGAGATGTACCGCATGCTCTTCGAGACCCAGTCGCAGTGGGGTGAAGCCCAGGAATCCCGGGCGAGCGTCTTCCGAGGATTTGCAGAAGAGATCGGCCTGGACATGGCCGCGTACGACGCGGCGGTCGCAGATTCGGTCACGGCCGAACGCGTCGACCTCGACTATAACGACGGCCAGGCGTTGGGCGTCAGTGGTACACCGACCTTCTTCGTCGACGGTGAGCCGGTCACACTCGAGCGGTACGAGGACCTCGAGAACGCCATCGTTGCTGCAAGCGAGGCGCAGTGACGCTAGCAGCGCTAACTCACCGTCGGGCCATCATCGTGGGCTCGGGCCACGCTGGCCTCTCCGTCGCTTCGGAACTTTCTCGAATGGGATTGGTTCCGCAGCGGGACTTCGCCGTCATCGACAGTAACTGCGACGGTCGCCGCTCGTGGGGTTATCGCTGGTCATCGATGACGCTGTTGACCGAAGCGGGACGCAGTCCGATAGCGGGTCGTCATCTTTCGGGAGACCCTTACCGCCACCCGTCACCGCGCGAGGTCGAAGAGCACCTCTTGTCGGTGGAGTCCTCGCTGCGCATCACCACCATGTGGGGCATTCGTGCGACCGGCGTGCAGCGTCTTGGCGATGGGTCGACCCTTCTCCTCTCCACCAATGAGGGGCAGGTTCAGACACGCAATATCGTCTGCGCGAGCGGATCCGCAGGTCGTCCGCGTATTCCTAGCTGGGCCGTAGAGACGCAGGCGCCGGGCATAGTCCTACACAGCGCGGACTATCGTGGCCCGACACAGATTCCCGCGGGCGACGTTCTCATCATCGGGGCGGGTCACAGCGGACAGCAGGTTGCGCGCGAACTTAGCAGCTCCCACCGCGTTACGTTGTCGTCCAGGTCGCCGCAAGGTCACAGTCCCGGAGCGGGATGGGGCCGCTGGATGGGGCGGCAGTTGCGCGACGGTAGGACATCACACGCTCCTGACTGGGAGGCGCTCGGCGTCACGTTGATGCCCGCTGCGGTGGCCGTCGACGGAGCACACATCATCTTCGAAGATGGTCAGCGAACCGCTCCGCAGTCGGTGATCTTCGCGACCGGCTATCTGCCCGCCGACACTTGGCTCCCGACTGAAGTTCGAGACTCGCCTCGCGGACGCGGAACGACAGCGGTGCCTGGTCTGTTCATCGCCGGCATGCCGCTGTACAGCAAGCCGGACGCCGACACCTTCGACGGAGCACGTCGCGACGCGATGCTCATCGCACGGCGGATCATGAAACGCCCCTGAACAACGCCCACATCAGTGAACCCCGGAATGAGGAGAACGCATGAGACATCAGAACATCACTAAGAGACTGGAACACGCAGTCGCTGCGGTGCTGCTGGTGGCGGCCGCGACCTTCATGCTGGGCTCGCAGGCAACGTCCGCGGCCGCGGCGACGGAAACCGTGCCGCCGGCTGTGTCCTCGACGCCGTCGCCGACCGCAAGTCCCAGCCCTTCGGAAGCACCTACCCCTTCGGGAACTCCGACCGAGACTGAGTCGGACAAGGAACGTCACGAAAGACAGAACGGGGAGCGACCAGTAGAGCGGGACGATCTCGGGTTCCTCGGGATCATCTTCGTAATCGGTATCGGATTCGTTCTCGCCGCGGGAGCCGTCGGTGTCGCAGTCGCCGGGCGGAAGCGACGCCGCGAAGACCGCGCGGCGGCTGACACCGAGATCGAAGGGTGATGATGAACGCCCGGATTCCGAAAAACGCGTTCGCCTTCGCGGTTGCAGGTGCGACGGTTGCCACTGACCAGGTGTCGAAGGCCATGGCCCTCGCGGAGCTGAGCACCACGGAGCGTATACCGCTGTTGGGTGACCTTTTCGGGCTGCAGCTCGCGTTCAACCCCGGCGCGATCCTCTCGTTCGGCTCCGGCGCGACCCCGTTGCTTACGGCGGTGGGCGTCATCGCAACGGTCGCCCTTTTCATCAGCGCCATCCGGTCCCGTACCGCATGGTGGGCGGTCGGTATCGGGTTCATACTCGGGGGAGCTATCGGCAACGTGCTTGACCGCCTCTTCGCGCCGCCGGGTTTTGGTCGCGGGTACGTGACGGACTTTCTCGCCTATTCCGACCTGTTCATCGGAAATATCGCCGACGTCGCGTTGGCGGTGGGGGCTGTTGTGCTCGCCATCGGCCTTTTACGCCGACGACGCAACACCCCTGAGGACCCTCAGAGTGTTTCCTCACATCTGAACGACAACGAGATGAGTGACCAGATATGACGCAGAAGAAGCGCACTCCCTCCACCTACCAGAGAAATGCGCTCGCGCCCAGCCTCATTGCCGCAGCGGTCCTGTTCCTCGCGCCTGTGCTGCTGACGACCGAATGGGCAGCTGTGGTGCTCTACGTGACGTCGATCCTGGCCATCATCGTGGGGTGGTTTGCTGTGCAGGCGCGTCACTGGTGGTGGGCGCCGGTGTTCGTCGCCATCGCGGTTCTGTGGAACCCCGTGGCACCATTCCCGTTCGAAGGACCGGTGTGGGTTGGGGTTCAGGCTGCTGCGGCGGTCGTGTTCCTGGTCGCCGGAAGTCTCATCAAGTTCCCGCGTCCATGATGTTCCTCTCACGTGCTCCACACCTCGACATCACGGAGAGCGCCCGTCGATGACCCCGTGGATCCCCGATGCCCCACCTTCGTTCCCCGACTACTTCGCCGTGGTCCCGGGGGCGCTTCCCGTGCTGCCTGCAGTCGCAGGGCTCCTTGCGGTTTTCTACTCCGCCGGCGCGATTCGGATGTGGGTGCACGGTCGGAGATGGTCAGTGTGGCGCACACTCAGCTTCCTCAGCGGGTGCGCAGGTCTTGCGGCGACGACCGGACTGGCGGTCGAAAACTACGGCTACGCGCTGATGTCGGTGTTCATGTTCCAGCAGCTCACCTTGATGATGGCGATCCCGCCACTGCTCGTCTTGGGATCCCCGGGGACGTTGCTGCTTCGCGCGACCCCGCACCGGGGAATGGGGCGTGTGGTTCTGACCATGGCTCATGCCGGCCTGCGCAGCAGACTCGCTCGGTGGACATTGAGCCCGTGGACCGCGCTCCCGCTCTACCTCGCGGCGTTCTATGGCTTATACCTGGCAGGGCTCGCGGACACGATCTTAGGCTCAACCACAGGTCACATAGCACTGGAAGTGGCTTTCCTCGCGGCGGGCATCATCTTCACCATCCCCATCCTCAGTTCCGATCCGCTTCCCGTCCGGCTCAGCCATGGCGGTCGCGCCCTGGACGTATTCGCCGAAGCCGCCCTGCATGCGTTCTTCGGCGTGTTTCTCATGATGTCGACCACCATGCTCATCACGCACTTCGTCGCTCCCACGCAGGCGATGGGCCTGGATCCCATCGAGGATCAGAGGCTCGCCGGTGGACTCGCATGGTCGTACGGCGAAGCGCCGACGCTGCTGATGTTGATCTACGTCATGCATCGGTGGTTCCGGGACGACACCGCACGGTCGCAGGCGCAAGACCGCTACGAGGACCTGCACGGTTCCTCCGAGCTCGATGAGTACAACGCCTATCTTGAGAAGCTGCGGGAGCGGGACACCTGACCATGACAGTGGCACTCAGACCCGCGTCCCTACATGAGCCCTGCTCACCGGAGACCGACCCGGTGCGTCCACTCATCACACTGTGGCTCGCGCTTCCGCTTGCCGCGGCCGCCGGACTCGCGATGGATCTCGCGAGCCCAGAGTTGAGCTGGTGGCCGCTCGCATTCGTGAGCGTTGTCGTCGCCCTGGTGACCACCGTCGGGCGCAGTATCGGTGGGGCACTGCTCGTCGGGCTTGTGTTCGGAGCGACCTTCTACTCGCTTCACCTGGACTGGGTCGGTCAATTCCTCGGCCCAGTACCCAGAATCGCATTGGTCGGGCTTCAATCCGCGATCTTCGGAATCGGTGCGATCCCGATAGCGCTCGCGTACAAGTGGACGAGCGAGCTCCGCCGCAGCGCCGCGCTGCAGGTCATCATCGTGCCCGCACTCATCGGCGTGCTCTGGGTCGGGCGAGAGGTAGCGCTCGGCTCATGGCCCTACGGGGGATTCCCGTGGGCGCGTCTCGGAATGACACAGGTGGAGGGACCTTTCCCCGAGGTCGCCTCCTGGGTCGGCGTGACCGGTCTCTCACTCGTCATCGCGACGATCTCGGCCAGCGTCGTGCAGTGGTTGCGCGCGGGGCTGCGATTCCTGCCCGCCGCAGCGCCTGCTGCGCTCCTCCTCATCGGGCTCGCCGCCATCCCGCAGTTCGCGACGACCGATGCGGGCATCCTCAGAGTCGGGTGGGTTCAGGGCAACGGCCCCTCAGGCTACTTCGATGAGCGATCCTCTGGAGACCTGCTGAGCGCTCAAGCCGACGCGACGGAACCGCTCCTCGACCGGCGGACCGATCTGCTCGTATGGCCAGAAGGAGCGGCTGAGTTCGATCCCTTCCGGGACGAACAAGCTGCCGCTGTGCTCGACGAGATCGTGACCAGGGCAGGGAGCCCCCTCCTCGGCAATGCCGCGACGACGAGAGGCGCCGAGACGTTCAACACCTCGTTCGTCTGGACGCAGGGCTCGCTCGATCCCCAAATCCACGACAAGGTCAATCCAGTCCCGTTCGGTGAGTACGTCCCCGACCGATGGTTCTATGAGCAGTTGGCCCCGGATCTCGTCGGGCTGATCCAACGCGAATACACACCGGGCACTAATCCGCCCGTTGTCACGGTGGGGAAGACCGCCATCGGGTTGGCGATCTGCTTCGACGTCATCTTCGACGGCGTGATCCGCGCCGGCGCCGAACGAGACGTGGGACTCTTCGTCTTCCAGACCAACAACGCCGACTTCCGTGGATCGGATGAGAACCTTCAGCAGCTCGCCTTTGCTCGCATGCGCGCCATTCAGACCGGGAAGAGCGTGGTCAACGTGTCCACCGTCGGCACCAGCCAGGTCATCGCCCCGGATGGAAGCATCCTCGCGACCGCTGGCGTGGATGAGGTCGCCGCTGAGGTTACGAACGTTCCCCTTCGCACCGGCACGGCGCCCGGGATCTTCGTTGACCAGTGGGCCTCGTCCAGCATCCTCCTCCTCGCGCTCGGAGCCATCGTCGGGCTCGCCATCTACTCTCGTCGGCGTTCAACGCGCCCTCCACGTCTCCACGACGACCCAACCCGAAAGGTCGAACAGTGACCACGCATGAGACTCGCCAGGCCGCGACTGCTGACTCCCGACTCGAACCGGCACTCACTCGCGCGGACCTCCGAAATCAGAGAGCCGCAGCTGCAACAGCTCATGTTCCGCAACTCACTCGCGCCGAGCTTCGGCGCGCTCGCGAGGCCACACCACCTAGCAAGGCGGATCTCATCGTGTCGACGGTCCCCAGCCACGACGCGGCGGACAGCGACCTCCCACGTCAACAGCCCTCGCCTGCCGGATCCCGAACCCGGAGCATCGGAAAGAAGCTCATCGCGGTCGGCACGCTCGCACTCGCTTCCTCATTCACGGTCGGCATGACCATCCCCGCGGCGACCATCGAAGCATCCGGAGCCGACACCACTGCGCGGTTCTCCTCCACTCAGAGTCTCGCGAGCGACGACATTCAGGCTTTCGTGGTTCCCGAGGACACCGCAGCAGTAGACCTTCGTCGGGAGAACGACTACAGCGTTACCTCGGCTCCGCAACTCGCCGCGGCCGCGGGGATCCGCTATTTCTATGGATCACTACAGATAGACCCGGATGCGGTCGTGCAGTGGCCGTTCCCTGTCAGCGTGCCCACATCGTCCAGTTTCGGGCCGCGATGGGGACGAATGCATGAGGGGGCGGATTTCACGCCCGGGGAGGGCGCCCAGATTCGGGCAGTCGCTGGGGGAACGGTGCGTATCGCTACCGAGAACGGCGGAGCGTTCGGGGTGACCGTCTACATCGAGAGCATCGTGGACGGTCAAACGGTGTTCAGTCGGTATGCGCACATGCTGAATGGGTCGCTCGGCGTCCGCGAGGGAGACATCGTGTCGGCCGGGACTGTGGTCGGAAGAGTGGGTAACACCGGCCGCAGTTTCGGTGCGCACCTGCACCTTGAGGTGTCGACAGGCGACGGCACGCTCGATCCCGTGTCCTGGTTGCAGGAGAAGACAAGTGGATGAGCGGACGGGTCTCAAGGGCTCCGGCACCGCAAGGGCGACAATCCGCTCCGTCTGGGTTCACCGCCATCCCTCCTTCACCCTGAGCCTTGTCGCCATCGTTCTGTCATCGATGCTGCTCATGCTCGGCGTTGCGTGCGCGACCGACAAAGCTGCGCCCGTCCCAGCGACCACGTCGTACGCCGATTCGACGGTGCTTTTCGCAGCCTCCGACAACCCACCCGAGATGGCTCACATCGCGCCGGGGAGCACGTCAACCTCGCTGAGTGACGGCCTCGGCACCGCTCTGTGCTCGATTACCGTTCTCTGCGGTGCTCTGCTTCTCGTTATCTCCGCCCGATGGCGTCAACCGTCTTCAACGAGCGTCCCTCTCTCGAGATTCGCCCGTGTCATCCGCGCTCTCCCGCGTGTCGATATCCGAGTGACAACACTCACGCTGACGCAACTCCGCGTATCCCGGACCTGAGCTCCGCGTCGTATCGCGTCTTCACCTCGTCGCTGCCGGCGCGCGGCAACTAACCGGCATCCCGGCGACCGCACCAGCGCGGGCCGGGAGGATTCTGGGCGCCGCCGAGGACTCGCTGTCCTTCTTCGACCGTGCCATCGGCACGTGCTCTGGACGCGAGCGACCGTGCTGCACCCTCCGACATTCGTACCTGAACAGGAACCCTCATGCATCCTGAATCCGTTCACCCACCGCCCGACTCGGTCAAGACGCCGCGAGCGCATCGACGCCGTCGCACCGCTCTCACTGTCGTGTCGATAGCCGCTCTTGTCGCCTTAGTGGGCTGCGCCTCCAACGATTCCCTCTCTCAGCAGTATCGGGAAGGCAACGAAAAAGGATTCATTGCCGGCGACTTTCAAGTCGTTGAGATCCCGGAAGCCGAGCGCGGCGAACCAGTTGCGTTCGAAGGCGTCACTGAGACCGACGAAAGGGTGTCGAGCGACGACTACCGGGGTGAGGTCCTCGTCGTGAATTTCTGGTACGCCGCATGCGGCCCGTGCATCGTCGAGGCGCCGTACCTAGAACAGGTATGGCAGGACTACCAAGATGAGGGAGTCGCCGTTCTCGGAGTCAACACGTACGACCAGGCTGCAACCGCGTTGTCATTCGCAAAGGACAACGGTGTCACCTACCCGAGTGTCATCGACGTCAACGACGGCAAGGTCAAGCTGGCGTTCGTGCAGGTGACACCGATCCAGGCGACGCCGACGACATTGGTGCTTGACCGCGGCGGACGGGTCGCCGCGCGCGTCATCGGTCAACTGGACAGCGCGTCAATCCTCGCCACCCTCGTCGACGACGTCCTCGAGGAGAGGGCGCCGTGACCCCCGGCGCACTCATCGTCGACGGCGCTCTCTGGGTCGCGCTCCCAGTCGCTCTCCTCGCGGGACTCGTCTCCTTCGTCTCCCCATGCGTGCTGCCGCTCGTCCCGGGATATCTCGGGTATCTCGGCGGAACGGTGCCAACCGGGACCGGGGGCCGACGTCCGGCACGTGGCCGGTTGATGCTGGGGGTGACGTTGTTCATCGCAGGCTTCACCGTGGTCTTCGTCGTGGTGACCATCCTTGGAGGAACCTTCGGATTCGTTCTGCTGCGGTACGCGGACATCCTGACCCGCGTGTTCGGTGTGGTCATCATTGTGATGGGACTCGTCTTCATCGGAGCTTTCAGCATCGCTCAGCGATCCGTGCGCCCCCTCCTTAGCAACCGCGCTGGGCTCATCGGTGCGCCGCTTCTCGGGTTTGCCCTCGGAGTCGGGTGGACGCCCTGCATCGGGCCGACACTCGCGGCCATCATCTCCATGTCATGGAATCTCGGGGATCCGGCGCGGGCAGGCTTGCTTGGTCTCGCTTACTCGCTGGGCCTGGGAATCCCCTTCCTGATCCTCGCCGCTGGATGGGGATGGGCCTCCTCCTCGGTGGCGTTCCTCCGACGCCATGTCCGCACTCTCAATCTCATCGGCGGCGCGATGCTCGTCGCCCTCGGAATCCTCATGGTTTCAGGGGCGTGGACCTCGCTCATGTCCCAACTCCAGCAGGTGATTATCAATGTCCCGCTCCCGCTCTGACTCCCGCACGACAAGCGACCCGCTCCGACCCAGCGACCACGCCGAAACCGACACTGCGGTAGAAGTGACCAACCCCTCGCTCAGCGTCACCGGGTGGCTGCGATGGGGGTGGACGCAGTTGACGAGCATGCGCACCGCGCTGCTTCTTCTGCTTCTATTGGCAATCGCGGCAATACCGGGCTCGCTGTTCCCGCAACGCAGCGCGGACCCGAACGGTGTCGTGCAATGGCGGCGGAACAATCCCGAGATGTTTCCTCTGGCCGATGGCCTCGGACTGTTCGACGTCTACATCTCACCGTGGTTCTCCGCCATCCACCTTCTGCTGTTCCTCTCGCTGATTGGCTGCGTCATCCCCCGCGCGAAGCACCACTACGTTGCGTTGCGCTCGCGTCCCCCGCGGACACCGTCGCGGCTGTCACGACTTCCCGCCCATCGCGAACTGGTGGTCGCCGCAGACGCGGAACGTGCCATTGTCTCTGCGTCGGACATGCTGCGCCGGTCTGGCTATCGCGTTGAGCGCTACGACCAGCGAGGCTCCTTCTCGGT
This sequence comes from Microbacterium sp. SZ1, assembly GCF_002362255.1. Classification (GTDB taxonomy): domain Bacteria; phylum Actinomycetota; class Actinomycetes; order Actinomycetales; family Microbacteriaceae; genus Microbacterium. The sequence continues at coordinate 79,551 of NZ_LPVV01000040.1, forward strand.
GTCCGCTGAACGCGGCTACCTCCGAGAATCAGGGAACCTCGTCTTCCACGTTGCATTGGTGGGCGTGCTCGTCTCCGTTGCCGTCGGCGGATCTTTCGCCTTCACCGGTCAACGAGTCGTGGTTGAAGGGACAACCTTCGTCAACGCCCTCAGCGACTACTCCTCGTTCAACCCCGGACGCTTCGTCGACGGCACCGGTCTCGTGCCCTACTCACTCACGCTCGACGACTTCCGGGTGGCGTATCGGCTACCTGGAACCCCGGGGGCAGGGCAGGCCGAGAACTTCGACGCGCAGATCACCGTTCGCCAGCCAGGGGAGGAGGACACCGCGACGAGCGTGCGGGTGAACCACCCAATTACCGTTGCGAACGACCGCATCTACCTGCTCGGGAACGGGTACGCTCCAACGCTCACCGTGAGGAACGGCGACGGTGACATCGTCTTCAGCGAATCGCAGCCGTTCCTTCCGCAAGACTCCAACATGACGTCGCTGGGTATCATCAAGATCCCGGATGGGTTGCCGAAACAGGTCGGACTTGTTGGTTTCTTCTACCCCACTCAGGGGACCCTCCCATCGGGAGCCTTCACATCGATCTATCCCGATGTCGTTGACCCAGTGCTGACATTCAATGTCTTCAGTGGCGACCTTGGCATCGACGACGGCACGCCGCGCTCGGTGTACACGCTGGACGTGAGCGGGCTCAACCAGGAGACCGGAGGTGACAGCGAGGTTGACTCGTTGGAGCTTCGCCCCGGAGACACCGTTGACCTTCCGAACGGGTGGGGGTCTGTGACGTGGGAGATCGCGGAAGAGCAACAACCGGTGAAGCGGTTCGCGTCATTGCAGATTCAACAGGACCCCAGCAGCGGGGGAGTGCTCCTCTTCTCCGTTATTGCGATGGTCGGGCTGTTCGCCGGACTGTTCGTGCCACGCCGACGCGTCTGGGTGAAAGCGCGTGTCGATGAAGGCCTGGTGCGTATCGAATACGCCGGCCTCGCCCGAGGGGACGACCCGACACTGCAACGGGCGATAGATGAACTCGCCCGCCGCCACTCCACATCCGTTGATGCACACGACACATCTGCAGCCGCCATCGACCATTCCCACGACCCCTCCGAAAGGAACCCGTCATGACCGACCTCAGCCTTGACGGCATCTCTCTCCTCCTCGTCTGGACGGCGATTGCCACATACGTCCTCGCCTTCGCGGCCTACACCATCGATCTCGCGCAACGCAGCGCGGCCTCCACCGTGCCGGCGAGGAGCGTGGTCGTGGCGGGACCGAATAGATCAGATCTGCAGGGATCGGAGCCTCATCAGAGCTCTGGTAGGACCGGGGGGCCACCACGCCGGATGTGGGCCAGGATCGGGACCTCGCTCACCGTCCTCGCGCTCCTGTTCCACCTCGGAGGAACCTTGGGCCGAGGTATCGCCGCCGAACGCGTCCCATGGGCGAACATGTATGAGTTCGCGCTCACCGGCACGCTCCTCATCGTCGCCGTCTACCTCGTCGTGCTGCGATTGTACGACCTGCGGTTCCTGGGAGCGTTCCTGCTCGGTATGACCGTGCTACTCCTCGGCGGCGCCACACTCGGGTTCTATGTCGAGGTAGCGCCGTTGATGGATCCGTTGAAGAGCGTCTGGCTCGTCATCCACGTCTTCGTCGCCTCGCTGGCCACTGCACTGTTCGCTCTTGCTTGCGGAGTGTCGGTCACTCAACTCATGCAGGGGCGACGTGAGCGACTACTCGCGGCCGACGCCGCGGGGAACGCCGCGCGGAAGGGGCCCCGGTTCCTCCGCACGATCCCGTCGGCTGAGACTCTGGAGACTCTCGCGTACCGGTTCACCATCGTCGGCTTCATGTTCTGGAGTTTCACCCTCATCGCGGGGGCGATCTGGGCAAACGATTCGTGGGGCCGTTACTGGGGATTCGACGTCAAGGAAGTGTGGACGTTCGTGATTTGGGTCCTCTACGCGGGGTACATCCATGCGCGGGCCACGCGGGGATGGCGCGGGGCGCGATCCGCCTGGCTGTCCATCGTTGGCTTCGCGGCGGTGCTGTTCAATTTCACCATCGTGAACATCTATTTCCCCGGTCTCCACTCATACTCAGGGCTCACCTGACAGGCGGGGCCGCGGCGTCCGTCATACGTAGACGCCGCGGTCCTCCATGAACCGCACAGGGTTCGTGTACCCGCCGTTGATGTACACCTCGAAGTGCAGGTGACAACCGAAAGAGCGACCTGTGTTCCCCGCGTACGCGATGACCTGTCCAGATTCCACCCACTGACCGCGACGTACAGCGATCCCGCCGGGCTTGATGTGCGCGTAACCGGAGCTGACACCTCCGCCGTGTTGGATGCGCACGTAGTTGCCGTAGTTCCCGTTGGCGCCGGCGTACTCGACCGTCCCGGAGTTGGCGGCGAAAATGGCCGCACCACATCCGTTCGCCAGGTCGGCGCCATAGTGATAGCTCGATGAGCAGCCCTGCGGTCCGCAGATGGGAGTGCGTGGTCCATAACTCGAGCTGCGCGCACCGCCATGCGGTCGCACCCATCCGCCTGTCCCGGCCTGACCGCCCCCTCCACTGTTTCCACCGCTGTTCGCGGCGGCCTCCGCAGCCTCTCGCTCCCGCCTGGCCTTCTCCTCCGCAGCGCGCACGGCGACACCGGCTTGGTAACCGGCCACCGTCTGCGCCGTCGTGTCTTGAAGCGCGGCGAGCTGCGCCTCCAGCGTCCCGAGATACGCAGTTTGCTCATCCAATGCCGCCTGGGCAGCGTCCGCAGCGTCCTGTGCGGCGCGCATCTTCTGCTCAGCGACCTGCTGAAGTCGGTCGCGTTCGTCGCGCGCGACAGCCGCCTGGTCTGAGAAGGACTGCGCAGTGTTCTTCGACGAGATCGCGTCGTCGTACACCGCGCGGTTGTACTGCATGAACTTGTCGAGGGTTCCCAATCGCGACAAGAGCTCGTCCGACTCTGCGGCCGAGCCCGCAAGGAAGAGCTGGAGGGTGGTGTCGTCGCCCCCGTTTCGGTAGAGCTGCGCTGCGAGCTGACCGGCTTTGCGAGATGCCTCCTCGGCAATTGCGGCTTGTTCATCCGCTTGGGCCTGCAGCTCGTCAGCGGTGGTAATCGCGTCGAAGAACTCCTGCTGCGCCGTGTAGTACTCGTCTGACGCGACCTGAGCGGCAGCTTGTGTGTCGGCGACGTTCCGGGTCAGTGACTGGATGAGCCCTTGGATACGTTGAACCTCAGCGCCTTTCGCGGCCTCGTTGCCTTTGGCGCGCTGCACGTCGTCCCAGGAGGGATACGTGGCGGCGTAAGCGGCCGACACCCCAGAGCCGATCCAGAAGGCGGCGAGAGCAACGACGCTCATCGCGCCGAGCCCGAAAACGCTACGACGGCCAATTGGCCGCTTCCAGAACTGTTCTCTCTCCGCTGCTGTCGGACCACATCCGCAATCATCGGAAGCGGCCAAGGCAGCACGCTCAGCCTCGTCGCGGGCCGTGTTCATGAAACGCTCGTATTCTCGAGGCCAGCTTCCGGGAAGCGTCGGTTGAACGCATCCTCGGCAACGGTCGGAATAAGGTGGCCCGGGCGCATGAGGTCGATGGTCACGACGCAAAAATACATCAGCCTTCACTGATATGTTGTCACATGGCCGAGTGTCGTCAACATAGACTCTTCACCGTGGGTAGCGGGACAGGGTCAGAGGCGGAGAGCATGCTGTCTCCAGTCGACTCCGTTCGATTGTCCGAGATCATTCAGGGCTTCGCTTCGCCCGTGCGTCTGCGAATTCTCAGCGCCGTTATGTACTCGCCACTCACGGTCGGTGAGCTGTGCGAAGCTGTTGGAGCTGGCCAGACCGCCGTCTCGAATCACCTCAAACTACTCCGTGAGCTCGGCCTGGTCGCTGGAACTCGCGACGGGCGCAACATCCGGTACGAGCTGTTTAGCAGCGATGTATTGCAGCTCCTTGCCGACATGATTTCTCACCTCACCCCGAACTCGACTGACGACTGAGTGCAAAGGACCATGGGCTGCTGAATCTGTCGACATGAGATCTGCGGCCGCTCCTCGCGCAGATTGTGACGCGGACTCAGGCTCGCCCCCGATGAGCGGAGTGCTCCACTACGTCCACCCATGAGCGCGCGACCTGTTCGACGACTGCCAATGTCGCCGCTGTCGCTCGCTGGTCGCGACCCGCGTCGTGGTCGCCGCCGACGAGGTCACGGAATCGCCTGAGAACCGGACGCAAGTCACTGGGCGGAAGATCCACGATCCTCCGGACAGGTGGTCGACCGCTCGCAGCCAGCACGATCTCCCGAGGCTGGTCGATTTGGTCGATGAGCACCCTGCCCCGCTCACCCTGTATCTCACTTGGTCGTCGCGACGCTGTGAACTTGGAGTAGGTGACCTCGGCGATGAATTCCGGGTAGGTCAATAGCGCCGTTCCCACTCCGTCAGCTCCGGTGGGTAGTGAGAGGGTCCGACCGATAGCGTCCGACGGCTCACCGAACAGTCGTATGAGGGCTGCGATGGGATAGACGCCGAGATCTCGCAACGCACCCCCACCGAGCTTGGGGTCGAAGATCGCGGGTTTCTCGCTGGCAAGCACCTTGTCGTACCGGGAGGACCGCTGGCACAGCGCGAACGACACGTGGCGGACCGGCCCGATGACGCTGAGCCACTCCTCGATGAGGTCGAACCCCGGCTCGTAGACGGATCGCATTGCCTCCATCAGCACGAGGTCATGGGCCGACGCCCACTGCGCAAGAGCCACGAAACTCGCGGAGCGGGATACGGCGGGCTTCTCAACAAGGACGTGCTTTCCGGCATCCAGTGCATCGCACACCCACCGCTCGTGCGTGCTGTTCGGTGTGGCGATGTATACGGCGTCGAGACCGCTGTCATCCCACAACTCGCGGGGTGTGGAGACCGCCTTGGCGATGTTGTGCTCTCGGGCGAAGTCTTCAGCGCGCCCCTGGTCTCTCGAGAACGCGGTGCGGACTGAGACACCGCCGACCGTGGCTGCTGCGAGGGCGAGTTCGCCGGCGATCCGACTGGTGCCGACGTTCCGATGGTCAGCATGAGTTCTCCGGGGCGGTGAGAGGAGCGCGCTTTGATGTCGGAGGCCGCTCCTCCCACCTCGCATTCACTTCGCGACGGCCGCCATCACATCGTTGAGGACCTTTTCGGCGTTCATGGTGCCGAAGTCCGGGGGCGAGATCACGAGCACCGGCACGCCGTCTGGGGCCTTCTTCTGCACGTCATTGAGCGCGAATCGGATCTGTGGGCCGAGCAGGATGGCCGTGGCGGTGTCGATGTGGTCGTCGAGTTCGACGAGGGGAACGGCGAGCACCTCCGTGGCCATCCCGCGGGCGTTCGCCGACTGGGTCAGTTTCACCTGCATGATTCCGGTGCTCATACCTGCGTTGCACACGAGGAGCAGTTTCATCAGTCATGCAAGGGTGCGCGAACCGTCCGCCTCCAGCTCAGGGACAGCGAAGACCGTCGAGGAGCCGTCCTCGATGGCGCCTAGAGGCCGTGAGCTTCCGAGGCCGCGATGGTCTTCGGCCGACGAGGGGCAGGCGCAGCCCCGCAACTGAGTCAGAGCGCCGGACACTCACAATCGGCAACCCGCGGACGGCTTCCCGAGGGCCATGCACTCGACTGTTTCTACGGTCACGGGGGAGAAGCCCTCGGTGAGTGCCGGTGACCGACATGGAACATTTGTTCGAATCTTGCTAGCGTTACTCGAATAGAGGAGCCTGTCATGGGATCGAGCAAGAGGTTGGCAGCTCATTACGACATGCGCGCAGCATCGTGCCATCCTTGACGCCTCCCGCGCCGGCCCGCTGCAGTCGCTGACCGACCGGGAGCTGGCGCTGCGTGAGCAACCGGTGATTATCTACCCTCATCCGTTCTCCGCAGTCCGGGCGTGGGTGCGGTTCGGACCGGAGGCGATCTGCGTCAACGCAAAGCTCGTGCGGTCGACCCCGCGCGCAGCGGGTATCGAGTTCCGGGCGGAAGAGCGAGTCTTTCGATGCTGGGTGTGGGGCAATGCCGTTCACACGGTGGAAGACGACTGATGACGGCCAACAAGTCGACTCGCTCTGCCATCGGCGGCTCAACGCACGACCGCGGTTCGCAGCGCCGAACGACATCCCGACGGATCCCGGACGTCACCGGCGATGGCGGTACTGTCAGGATCGGAATCACCACCGGCACAGAGACCCTAGGGAGCCGAATTGCATTTGAACTTCGTCATCGGCTACAAGTCCTTCGAGGCACTGCCTTCGTCAGCGGACCTTCCGAACTTCATGGTGGTCACCGGAGCCAACGGGTCTGGCAAGACTCAGTTTCTCGAGGCCCTGAACGTTGGCGCGTTCACCGGGGACTGGGATCGGTCGGTCGACCAGACGCTTCTTCTCAGCGCGGCTCAGCTGGGCGAGCCTGTATTCGAGTTGAGCGCGCAAGAACCACGACGCGCGGTCGTCGAGCGGTTCAAGGCTCAGGTCGACGGTTTCCTTCGTCCCAATGGCTATCGGCGCACCTCCGACTTGGAAGGCATCTACGAGAACCTCCGGCTGAGCTTCGGGATTTCAGAAGGAGCAATGCGCGCTGCCGAAGCGCACGCAGGGAAACCCATCGAGGAATGGCAGTTGTCCGATTTCGAGCTATGGACCCCATTCGAACTCGGACACGGATTCTTTGGAATGGCCGTCACGGATGCGTTCACTCGGTATCAAGCCATGCTCACTGCGAACGACTTCAGGGCGTGGCGAGCCTCTCAGGGTAAAGCAGTAGATGCCTGGTTGACCGAAGAGCAGTTTCAGAGTGCGTATGGCCCGCCCCCGTGGGATCTGTTGAACGAGGTGCTCGTACACCTCGCTCTTCCGTATGAATTTGTGGCGCCGCCAATGGACCTCGATAACGGGCCGTTCTCGGTGCGCCTGCGCTCGCTCGCGGATGGCTTCGAGCTCGCCCCCGCCGACTTGTCCTCGGGCGAGAAGACACTCCTCCAGCTTGCGCTGTCGATGTACTCCGGCACGCACCGCGCACAGGTCTCCCGGATTCCGAAAGTGCTTCTTCTCGATGAACCGGACGCTGCGTTGCATCCGTCGATGGTACGAAGCATGTTGGCAGTCATCCGAGAGGTCCTCGTCGAACGGCTCGACATGCGAGTGGTGATGACGACGCACTCGCCGACCACCGTGGCGCTGAGTCCCGACGATGCCATCTTTGTAATGGAACGCACGGGAGTGGAACGGCTCACGCGGGCGTCGAAGGATGCGGCGTTGCGTCGGCTGCTCGTCGGCGTCCCCGCCATCAGCGTCTCCGCGGAGAACCGTCGAGTCGTTCTCGTCGAGAGCCCGAACGATGCACGTTGGTACTCCAGCATTTACGCCGTCATCCAACCGACGCTGAGCTCGGAGCGGAGCTTGGAGTTCGTCGCTGCTGGTGGTTCCGGCCTCGCTGACGGGTGTGATGCGGTAGTGGGACTCGTTCACAAGCTTCGTTCCAACGGAAACCTCGCAGTGTGGGGCTTGGTGGACCGCGACAACCGCCATAGGGAGCCTTCCGACTCGGTCATTTTCAACGACGAGGGCTACTCCATTGAGAATCTGTTGTTGAACCCTCTCGCTATTGGACTCCTGCTCTTGTCGGACAGCCACGCCGCTGCTGTTACAGCTGTCCCTGAATCTCGTTTCGTCGAGTTTCGACCTGTGGACGCCCAGGCCCTGGTTGACGCCGTAAGTGCTCACGTTTTAGGGGACGCCGCTCGAGGTGTTACGCAGACCATGCGTTTCGCCGGAGGGCTCGAGATCGAAGTCCCGAGCTCATGGTTGTCTGGTCGGGGCCATGACCTTCACGATCTGATTCTCGAGAAGCTCAGCTGGCTGCGGCGATACGCGGCCCGAGATCGGCTCATCGATTCCGTCGTCAGTCGCGTCTTGGCGCAGTATCCGACCTTTGTGCCGATGTCGGTCGTTGGTACGGTTCGTCGGTTACTTGACGCCTAGTTTCGTTGACCAGCCGCAGCGCCTGACCGCAGTCGAGCGCAGACCAGACCAGACGGGTCCTCGCCAGAGGTGAGTCGGCTCCGGACGTTTCATGATCTCCATGCCCAGGCGTCGTGCTTGGCATCGCGCAACGCCTCCTCAAGGCGCCCCTCATAAAGCAAGGTGATGTTGCGCGGTGGGTCCTCGTCGGGTAGCGCGACGTTCAACCACTGCGCCCAGGTCCAGCTATCGGCGGTCCCGGTCGCCAGGACGCGGAGAACTTCCTGTAGCCCCTCGACGATGCTCCCCTCCTGGAGCTGAAACGACGGGAACAGGTAGACGTCGTCGGATGTGTGCAGCATGAGGAGCCGTAGGTCGCTCCCGGCTTCCATGACCTCGGTCTCCGTCCACTCGAGGGCGCGGGCCATGCTCGCGACCGTGTAGCAGGGACCGACGATCTTGGCCCAGGGGTTTGGCTCGTCGTCGGTCATGGCTTCCCCTCAGGATCGCGAGTGTGGCGCCGGCGGACGTCTTCGATGAGTTCGTCGAGGGTGCGGCGTCCGTCGACGTAGTCTTGCGCGTCGCGCAGAGCGTGGGTGCTGGGCTTGCGTCCGTCCAACGTTCCGTCGTGCAGCGATTCGGCAACGTTGCGGATCCGCCAGTCGCGGTCAATATCGGCGCGCTCGGACATCCCGCGGATCACCGCGAGACTGGGCGTTGCCATCTTCAGCGTGGCCATGTCGAGGATCCCCAGGTTCCCCTCGTGGCCTTCTCGCCCGAGGCTGGCAACGCGTCTGCCGTCGTCGGTCTTTCCGCCGGCTGCGACATGCATGTGCCCGTGAGCGAGCAGCTCGGGGCGCACCGCGTTCCACACTTCGGTGATTCGAGCACGCGACGCTGCGGACGCTTCAAGCGCGGTTTCGGGGAATCGATGGGGATTTGTGCGCAGGATCTCGCGGACTGGACGAACTGGTGTACCCGCCGGGCCTTCGTGCGTGAGCATGAGGTCGGCAGGCCCTCCTGCGATGGCCGCAGCGACGTGGTCGTCGGTAACGCCCTCCTCCGGCCACCAAGTCGATCCTTCGATGCGGGACTGACGGTCGACCGACGCGGCCCCTCCCAGGGACAGAACCCGACGGCCGCCGATGGTCAAGCGAGCCGGTCGAGGGAGTAACCAGATCAGCTTCGAGACGCGTATAGCGTGACCGGGACGCTCGTCGAGGAGCGGGCTTATCTGGTTCCAGGGTTCGTGGTTGCCCAGGGTGACGAGAATTCGGTCGATGTCAGTTGCAGCGAACACGTCGTCGATCTCCGTTGGAGGCATCCACCAGTCGCCGAGGTGGAGCAAGGTCGTCACATCGGGCGCCATGTAGGGAAGCACACGGGCAATCGTGTGCGCCCATCCAACGTTGCCGTGCCAGTCTCCGCACACCGCAACTCGCTGATCCGGGAGGTCAAGGGTCGACGCGTGTTCGAGCACTCTCATCGCGCCCTCGCGGCCTGGCGTGCTCGCGACCGTGCGCGGAAGGTCGGCCCCACTCGCAGGCTGCGCTCCACGCCCGGATCCCAACTGATCCATCCGCCGCGTTTCCACTGAATCGCTACGTGCAGTCGGAACGCGTGGTGGATCGTCGCGCGAACGGGGTATGTGAGGCCGGGGGGCCACTCGGGGTGCAGCTGGTCGTGCGGGAAGAGCTCAGCGAAAAGTTCCGAGAAAGTCGGGCCGCGGCCGGTGCGTCGCCGTACGCGGGCGATGAAGATGGCCGCGGTCAGGCCCATTTCGTCGGCTCGCTCGTCATCGGTGAGCGCTCTGAACGCCGCGATCCAAGCATCAGGTGCTTCGACCTCCACGGCGCTCCACCAGATCGGTCGGGGATCAGTCACTGCTACTCAACAATCGGGGTCGACCGGAACGGGACCTACGCATCGAGGCGACCCGGAGCCGATGCGCGGCGGCACACGTGCAGGTCGAGACGCGCGGAGCGTCAGTCGATGGAGTGAATGTTTCGTATGGCTGAACACGATTATGCCATATAGAAAAGGCCATGGGTCGGGGTAATCTCGTCAGGCTTGACCGGTGGGACGGCAAGACGCGAGCGCTAAGGCAGGTTGGGAGGCGTTCGCTGTCCAGCTGGGTCACAACCTTCAGCAAGCGCGGGTCGGACGAAGCATGACGCAGGGCTCGGTGGCTTACCGTGCAGGTCTAACTCGCTACACCTACCAGATGTATGAGTTGGGTAAGGCTCAATCCCAGGGGCCCGCGAATCCGACTCTCAGAATTCTGCTGGCGCTGTCGCAGGTGCTCGAAGTTCCTCTTCACGAACTGTTACCCTCGGACGTCCCCGACGTGACGACTCGCTGAGCGCCTCGACACCGTACCGCCCGCGCAAGGCATCGAGGCGGGTGCGCGTCCATCATGAATTGCGGGGCGCAAAGTGGTCGGCCCGACGTTCTCGGACGCATCGACGCCGCCCCCGTTCTGTGAGCGCTTCTCTCGTTCGTCAGATGTCTACTAGTCCTCTGCTTTCCCACCTGGCGCGCTACGATCTCTCAGATTCAATCACGCAAAGGAGAACTTGGATGTCCGCGACGAAGCCGAAGCCAGTGTGGTCAAAACGCCATCGGCGCCTAATCGACGAGTCCTTTGACTTCCTGCGTTCTTCGTCGCAACACCTCAGCAGGAACGTGGTGGTTCGCGGTATCCCAGTTATGGACGGAGACCGACGGATCATTTTTCGATACGGTGTGCGTGGAACTCTGATTCCCGACGATTTCATCGAGGACCTACGCGATATCCTCGGGAGGGCTCAGTCGGTCCTCGACATAGCGATGACTCAGGCAGTGACCGACGCGGCTAATCCTCCGCTCACGGACAAGCAACGCCGTAACACCTACTTTCCTCTAGCGAATAGTGAGGCAGCCTGGAGGTCTATGCTCGGTCAGCCACATGTCAAGGCGCTGCCTTCGAGAACTGTCCGTGCACTCCGCGCGATCCAACCGTTCGTGACGAGAGATCCTGTGATTTCCTTGTTTCATCAAGTGCATAACTCGGACAAGCACGAAACTCCGCTAGTGCTAGGGGTGATACCCGATCCTGAGTTCATCATGATGTTCAGCGAGGTGGAGCCACGCACAAGTGAGCATTGGATCGATTGGGTCGACCCGCTCCCAGAAGTCGAGAATCGTGTTGAATTCGCCTACTACCGGTGTGCTGACCCTATTACTCACGTTGGAATCGAGGAGATTCCACTTGGGTTGGTCATTCGCGTTGAGAATGAGTGGCGAGACACTCAATATCTGCTTTGGGATGTTATGGAGTTTGTTACACGGGCGGCAGCCCTGCTGAGCGGGACTAGTCTCACACCAGCCAATCTGATGCGGAACATGTTCAACGCTGAACGTGCCCAGCTCGAGGCTTTCAAGTCGATGATGAGTGATGCATCCCGGACTGGGACGAACACTGCGCCCCACGCCGAGCGGCTCTGGCAGCAGCGCGCTGAAGTGACGCGGCGGGCGGCACGGCGTTTCGCTGCCTGGAATGGATCTTTCCCGCCAGGTCACGAGGAAGATAGACGGTGAGAATAGCAGGTCTGCCTTGGCGCTATAAAGCGGTCGGAGGTGGTTCGACAGCAGACGGATCGCGTCTCGGGCGAGAATCTCTCGCGAACCATGTAAGCCGGATGGTCGACCACATCATCAGTCCTATCCGAGGCTGGAGCGCCGGTCCTCGAGACGATTCGCTTCTCGTGAGGGACGCGGCACTACGCTCGGATCCGTGCACACCGGGCGCGCAGCCCCAATAAGTGTCTCATCGACACCCGCTCAAGATTCTGCGTGGGCTGCCGGTAAGAGACATGAGACACGTAAAAAGCGATTCTTGTGCGCACCAGGTCGCTGTCACCGACGAGGCCCCGTCTCAGCAGCCGCGGCGGCGGGGCTTCGTCGTGTCCGGGCGCTGCGCAGAACCGGCGGCGGAGTCAGCGGGGGCGGCCGAGCGCGTCGAGAGCGCTGCGCGCCGCTGCCACGGCATCCTCGGCCTGGTCGGCGGCTTGCGCGGCGTCTGCGCGGCGTTCCTTCGCTTTCGCGGCGTCGGCCTCGGCGTGCTTCGCTTCCCTTCGTGCGGCGGCGAGCTCCTTCTCGAGTTCGGATACACGTGCGATGAGCTCGTCGGCTCGGCTCGCGGTCTCGTCCGCGACGCGTTCGGCCTTGGCGACATCTCGGGCAGCGCGTTCGTGCGCCTGCTCGGCCTCGCGCAGCGCGCGCTCCGCGTCTCGCCGTGCGCGGCGGGCTTTCAGCTCATCGGGCGGCGCCGGTGGTTCGACCGGTGCGGAGGGAGCGCCACCACCGACGATCGTGTCCAGCGCGTCGGCGAAGGTCCCGGTGGGCTCGAGCTCCCGCACCAGCCGCCCCGAGGCCACGGCGGCCGCAGCATCGGGGTCGAAGAACGCCGCGGAGATCGTCTGCTGCACGGCATCCCTCGTCGACGGCGTGACCCGCTCGCCCCTCGACTCCGCGAGGTCCGCAGCGGCGGCCGCGAGCCGTGCGGTCAGCGCCCGACGGTCGCGTCCCAGCTGCGCGAGCGCTTTCGCGTCGAGATCCTCCTGCGCCTCGCGCAGCTCTGCGGCGAGCTGCAGGGCTTCGCCGAGCTGGGAGCCGCGCTCGCGCGCGAAGACGTTGACCACCCACGCGGCGACCGACGGCTTGCGCAGGGCGCGGATGCCAGCCACCAGGGCCTTGTCGGACGATTCGGCGGCACGCGCGTTGCGGGCGGCGATGAACTCGCCGAGCGGATGAGTGTAGAGCTCGGCCGCGATCTCGGAGAGGGAGGATGCCGCGCTCATGCGAGCGAGGTTACACCGCGGCGCCCGCGGCGGACTCGCCGACCTTGTCGATCGCCGCGGTCTCGGCCGGCTCGGGCACGAGGTACATCCCGGTCGGAGTGTTCGCCGTGTAGGCGAGCGCTTCGACCCAGGCGCGGTTGACGGAAGGGGAGCGGCTGCCGAAGTACTTGAAGACGATCGAGCTGCCGGAGTGGATCCAGACCGTGGTTCGTCCGCCGCCGACGCTGGAGTCCTCGCGCCACGAAAAGGGAAACGGCTCGCCTCGGCGGAGCTTCGCAGTCATGACCAGCTGAATGTGCGTGAGGGCGCGGTCCTCGATCTCGACCTTCGGTCCGCCTTCGTAGATGAACTTGCCCATGCTCGGTCCTCCTGCTGCGTCACCACGGGAGCCCGCGTCACAAGCCGCGATCGAGGTGATCGCTGGGTGGAGACGTTCTCACTCTCACACGCGGCGGCAAGACCGGTATACCGAGATCGGGACGGGCGCGCCTGCTCTTCGCCCGGTGTAATCATGCGTGCGCGGAATGTGCTCTTCAGCCCGCCCAGTCGATGAGGATGAGTCCCTGCCGGGTGTCGGCGAACTTCACCCAGCCGTCGCCGAAAAGATACGTCATGCCGTAGCCGTCTTCGTCGGTTCCCATCGAGAACTGCGGGTTCTCGGTGAGATAGATCCCGTCCGACCCGTCTTCTCGAGTCCACCCCTCGCCGAGCAGCGAGGTCTGCGCGCGGGACGCGTCGTCGGGAGTGATCTCGGACCACCCGTAGAGCTGTCCGTGGTCGGATGCGACGCTGTAGTCGGCCCAGAAGCACAGCAGGCCGTCGGGCAGAGCGACGTCGCCGATCACGAACTCCTTCTCCTCGAACGTCCACCCCTGCGAGGTGAGGGCGTCGACGGTGCCCGGCGAGATGATCGTGTCGCAGGCCGGCTCAGCGGCGTCAGCGGTCGGGGCCGGCGACGAGGCGGGCTCGGATGTCGCGCTCGTCGTCGGCGTCGCAGCCTCGGGTATGGGCGAGGCCTCCGAGTCGGGCGTTGCTCCGCACGCCGTGAGAGCGAGCGCGAGAGCGAGGGCGCCGAACGCGGCGGCGGGGGTGAGGGGCTTCATCGCTGGCTTCCGGGTCAGTCGTGCAGGAGCTCGAGGAACGCGTCGTGGAGGACGCCGTTGGTGGCGAGTGTCGACAGGTCCGAGATCGTCTCAGCGCCGTCGAAGCCGGTCATGCGTCCGCCGGCCTCGCGCACGATCGGCACGGCCGCGGCGATGTCGTACTCCTTGACGTCGAACTCGGCGACCATGTCGATGCGCCCCTCGGCGAGGAGCATGTAGGCGTAGATGTCGCCGTACGCGCGGTCGCGCCAGACCCGATCTGCGAGGCGCAGGAGCTGGTCGCGGTGGCCGGCACGCGTCCACTGGGCGATGCTCTGGAAGCTCACGCTGGCGTCGTCGAGCGAGTCGACCGCCGACACCTCGATGCGGCGTGGGTCATGATCGGTCGCGGTCCACGCGCCGAGGCCCGCAGCGCCCCACCACCGCCGTCCGAGTGCCGGCATGCTCACCACGCCGATCTGCGGCACTCCGTCGATCGCGAGCGCGATCATCGTGCCCCACAGAGGGACGCCCCGGAGGAAGTTCGCCGTGCCGTCGATCGGGTCGATGATCCACTGCCGGTGAGTGTCGCCCTCGGCGCCGAACTCCTCGCCGAAGACGCCGTCGTTCGGGCGCTCGGTCGACAGGACGTCGCGGATCCCGCGCTCGGTGGCGAGGTCGGCATCCGTGACGTGCGAGCTGTCCGCCTTCCTCGATACCTGCAGGTCGGCGGAGTCGAAGCGGGGCAGGGACTGCGCGTCGGCGGCGTCGGCCAGCCGAAGGGCGAGCTCGAGGTCGCGGGACAGGTCGGCGGCAGCGGGGGCGGCGGTCACGCCTCAAGGATAACCGGCGCCGTTTCCGGGCGAGCGGCAGCGGCGACATGCGGCGACACGCGCGGGCTTGAGGTGCCCGCGTCCCGATTTCCCCCAGCGCTGCTCGACTGGTAATGTAATTCCTCGGCCGGGGAAACCGGGCCACGCACCTCTAGCTCAATCGGCAGAGCAACTGACTCTTAATCAGTGGGTTCAGGGTTCAAGTCCCTGGGGGTGCACGGATCAGCCTCGGAATCTCTCGCCAGACTCCGGGGCTTTTTCGCGTCCGCCGCAGCAGCGCTGCGCATGAGGCTCACTCCACGGCGACGATGGTGCCGTCCGTCAGCCGTTGCAGGGTCTCGAACGTCAACGGCATCACGGTGTGCGGGTGACCTGCCGCCGCCCAGATGACGTCGTGGTCGCGCAGCGCCTCGTCGATGAACGTGCGCAGGGGAGAGGGGTGCCCCACGGGGGCGACACCGCCGATCGCCTGGCCCGTGGCCTCTCGCACGACGGCGGGCGGAGCCATGGACACGTCGACCGCTCCGATCGAGCGGGCGAGCACATCGAGATCGACCCGGTGGCCGCCGCTCGTCATGACGAGGATCGGGGCGCTGTTGGCCTTCAGCACCAGGCTGTTCGCGATCGCCGCGACGTCGCAGCCGATCGCATCGGCTGCCGCCCTGGCCGTCCGAGCGGAGTCCGGCAGCACGCGGATCTGGGTCTCGACACCCGCGCGGGCGAGGTGCTGCTGGACGAGGATACTGCGCTCGGGAAGGTCGGTCATGGCCCCACCGTACCGAGAACCACCGTACCGAGAGCAACCGCCCTCAGAGGTGGGGCTGTCCGATCACGCCGCGTCGCCGATGAGGATCGCCGCGGCATCCTCGGTCTCGGCGTCCGCCGGCTCGTCGTCGATGTGCGCGAGAGCCTTGCGTCCGAGGAACACGGTGAGGGCGGCGATGAGGACGGCGGCCGCGGCGACGAGGTACGGCACGGTGGCATTGAGCGCGTGCCAGAGGGCTGCTGCGAGCGGCGGTGCCATGGCGCCGCCGAGGAACCGCACGGCCGAGTACGCGGAGGAGGCGACGGAGCGGGGCAGGTCGGTGGCCTCCATGACCGCCTCGGTGAGCACGGTGTTCATGATGCCGAGCAGCAGACCGCCGATGACGATGCACGTCACGAGCGCGGCGGCGGACGAGACCAGCAGCCCGGCGACGACGAGGTCGATGGCGAGGAGCGGAAGGACCAGGAGGATGACGCGGGTGCGCGGCATCCGGCGCATGAGGAGCGGCGCGACCCAGACGCTCGTCACCGCCAGGGCGACGCCCCATCCGAAGAAGGTGAAGCCGATGCCCATCGCGCCGAAGCCGAGCGGGAAGGGCGAGAACGCGAGCAGGATGAAGAAGCCGATGTTGTAGAACAGTGCGGCGACCGCGAGGATCGCCAGTGCCGGGCGCTTCAGCGCTGTGAACGGGGGGAGAAAGGCACGGGTGTGCGCTTCTCCTGCGGCCCGCGCAACAGCACGAGGACCGCCACGAACGCGATGGCCATGAGCACCACGACACCGAAGAACGGGGCACGCCAGCTCTGCTCGCCGAGGATGCCGCCGAGCAGCGGACCGATGGCGATGCCGAGGCCGAGCGCGGCCTCGTAGAGCACGATCGCCGCGGCACTGCCTCCGGATGCGGCGCCCACGATCGTCGCCAGTGCGGTGGAGATGAACAGCGCGTTGCCGAGTCCCCATCCGGCGCGGAACCCGATCACCGCGTCGACGCTGCCGCTCAGCGCGCAGAGCAGCGCGAACGCGACGATCAGGGCGAGGCCGATGAGCAGCGTGCGCTTAGCGCCGATGCGGCTCGAGATCCAGCTGGTGACGAGCATCGCGACGCCTGTCACGGCGAGGTAGCTCGTGAAGAGCAGCTCGGTCTCGAACGGGCTCGCCTGCAGCGAATCCGCGATCGCCGGAAGGATCGGATCGACGAGCCCGATGCCCATGAAGGCGACGACGCAGGCGAAGGCCACTGCCCAGACCTGTGCCGGCTGCTTCCACACGGAGGTGGTGGTACTGCTCACTGCGATGCTCCTGCCTGATCGTTGGTGGTGTGCGCGGCGAGGATCTCGGCGGCCCTGTTCAGGGCGCGCCAGTCGTCGTCGCCGAGATCGGTGAATCGCGGCGCCAGGGTGTCTCGGAACTCCACCCGCCAGGCGCGGAGTGCGTGTGACCCCTCTGGAGTGATCGCGACCGCGGTCGCCCGGGAGTCCTCGAGAACGGGGGAGCGAAGCACGAGCCCATCCCGCTCCAGCGTGCCGAGCAACCGCGTCATGCCCGGCTGCGTGGTCCGCGCAGCCACGGCCAGCTCGCCGACCCGCTTCGGTCCGTTCTGCTCGAGCAGACTCAGGACGCGCCACTGCGCGGCCGGTGCCTCGTTCCCGGCCTCCTGCGCGGCGATCCGCGCGAGGGCATAGGAGGAGAGGACGAGCGAGGGGATGACGTCCTGACGATTCATACCACCGAGTATATACCTAATGGTATGTAAAGGGAGTCAGTGACGTGCGCCGGCTAGTCGTGCGGACAGCTGATGGGCGTGCGCGAGCAGAATGCGACCGAGCTCGGGGGTGCGGTCGGGACCGAACCGGAATTCCACGCCGGTCAGGCTCAGCGCCCACTCCGGCCGTCCCTGGCGATCGAAGACCGCAGCGCCGAGTCCCCAGCTGCCCTCCACGATGAGCCCGGGATTCACGGAGTAGCCGCGTTCCTTCGTCTCGGCGAGTCGGGTGCGCAGGGCTGCCTCGCCGTGGGTGCGACCCCAGCCGTCGGCGAGCTCCGGGTGTCGGTCGAGATAGGCATCCACATCGTGGTCGGGGAGGAACGCGAGGATGGCCAGTCCGGCGCTCGCGACTCCGAGCGGGAACCGCACGCCCTCGCTGAGCACGAACGAGCGGATCGGGAACGAGCCCTCCTCGCGCAGCAGGCACACCGTCTCATCCGCGCGTCTCACCGACAGGAACGCGCTCTCCTCGGTCTTCACGGCGAGCGAGCGCACGATGTCACGGGCGAGCGCCGTGATGTCGTAGCGGGCCGCGGCGACCGTACCCATGAGGAAGAGCTCGGGCCCGGGCATCCAGCGCCCGGTGTCGTCGGAGCGGTCGACCAGGCCTTCGGCACGCAGCGCGGACAGCAGGCGGTGCGCGGTGGACCGGGAGAGGTCGGCCGCCTGCGCGAGCGACTGCAGTGTGGCTCCGTCGGTTCCGCCGGCCGTTACCAACCGCAGCAGCGAGGCAGCGCGGGCGATCGCCTGCGCCCCCGGGATGGTGCGGATCTGTCGTTCCATAATGTGGACGCTAGGTGAGAGAGCGGCCACATCGCAAGAGCGGGCTTTCGCTGGAATGCGGCGAGAGCGCACGCTGGACGAACGCACGTCTTCGAAGGAGCACACGTGATCGACAAGCAGTGGGCATCTGCAGCGGACGCCGTCGCCGACATCCCCGACGGGGCCTCCCTCGCGGTCGGCGGCTTCGGGCTCTCCGGGAATCCGATCGCCCTCATCGAGGCGCTGCTCGCACAGGGGACGACGGACCTCAGCATCGTCAGCAACAACTGCGGTGTCGACGACTGGGGCCTCGGCGTCCTCCTGCACGCTCAGCGCATCCGCAAGATGACGTCATCGTACGTGGGGGAGAACAAGGAGTTCGAGCGGCAGTTCCTCTCCGGCGAACTCGAACTCGAGCTCACGCCGCAGGGAACGCTCGCCGAGAAGCTGCGCGCCGGCGGCTCGGGCATCGCGGCCTTCTACACGCAGACCGGAGTGGGTACTCAGGTCGCCGAGGGCGGCCTCCCGCGGCGCTACCACCCCGACGGCACGGTCGACGTGGCGTCGCCGGCGAAGGACGTCCGGACGTTCGACGTCGCAGGCACGCCCCGCGAGTACGTCCTCGAAGAGGCCATCACGACTGACTTCTCCCTCGTGCACGCGCTGCTCGGTGACCGACACGGCAACCTGGTGTTCAACAAGGCTGCCCGCAACTTCAACCCGCTCGCCGCCATGGCAGGGCGCGTCTGCATCGCGCAGGTCGAGCGTCTCGTCGAACCGGGAGAACTCGACCCCGACGGCATCCACCTCCCCGGTGTCTTCGTGCACCGGATCGTCGAGGTCGGCACCGACATCCCCAAGCGCATCGAACGGCGCACCGTCGCCACGGAAGGAGCCTGACATGGCGCTCACCCGCGACGAGATGGCCGCGCGTGCCGCCGCGGAACTCCACGACGGCTCCTACGTCAACCTCGGGATCGGGCTGCCGACGCTCGTGCCCAACCACGTGCCCCGCGATGTCACGGTCGTGCTGCAGTCCGAGAACGGCATCCTCGGTGTGGGGCCCTATCCGCACGAGGATGCCGTCGACCCCGACCTCATCAACGCGGGCAAGGAGACCGTGACGGTGCTCGCCGGCGCCGCGTTCTTCGATTCGGCGACGAGCTTCGGCATGATCCGCGGCGGGAAGATCGACGCCGCGATCCTCGGAGCGATGCAGGTGTCGGCGAGCGGCGACCTCGCGAACTGGATGATCCCGGGCAAGATGGTGAAGGGGCCGGGCGGAGCCATGGACCTCGTGCACGGGGCCGGCCGGGTGATCGTGCTCATGGAGCACGTCGCGAAAGACGGGTCCGCGAAGATCGTGAACACCTGCACCCTCCCTCTCACGGGTCGTGGGGTGGTCGACCGGATCATCACCGACATCGCCGTGATCGACGTGACCGCACAGGGTCTCGTGCTCGTCGAGACGGCGCCGGGGGTGTCGGTGCAGCAGGTGATCGACGCCACAGAGCCGCCACTCGTCATCGCACCTGGACTCGCACACTGACCGCGGACTGACCGCAGACATCGGAAGGATGCAGACATGACCGACCTCACCGCACCCGACGACCACGACGTCGTGATCGTCGCCGCAGCGCGCACGCCGCAGGGCCGTCTCAAAGGGCAGCTCGCGCGATTCTCCGCACCCGAGCTCGGCGCGTTCGCGATCCGCGGCGCCCTGGAACGAGGAGGGGTGGATGCCGCGGACGTCGATGCCGTGATCGTCGGTCAGGTGCTCGCCGCCGGGTCGGGCCAGAACGCAGCGCGCCAGGCCGCCATCGGCGCCGGCATCGGCTGGGACGTCCCCGCGCACTCCGTGAACAAGGTCTGCTTGTCGGGGCTCACCGCGGTCATCGATGCGGCCCGCATGATCCGCACCCGCGATGCCGAGGTCGTCGTCGCCGCGGGGATGGAGTCGATGACGCGCGCCCCGCACCTGCTGATGGGCTCACGTGACGGCTGGGCCTACGGCTCGGTCGAGGTGCTCGACCACATGGCCTACGACGGCCTCACCGACGCCTTCGATCGCGAAAGCATGGGGGCGTCGACCGAGCGGCACAACGAGCGCTACGAGGTCACACGGGAGGCGCAGGACACCGTCGCCGCGCTCTCGCACCAGCGCGCGGCGGCCGCCCAGCAGGCCGGCGTCTTCGACGCGGAGATCGTGCCGGTCGAGGTGCCGCAGCGCAAGGGTGCGCCCGTCGTCGTGTCGACGGATGAGGGGGTGCGCCCGGACACCACGGTCGAGTCGCTCGCGGGGTTGCGCGCGGCCTTCGCCGAGGGGGGTTCGCTCACGGCCGGGAATTCGTCGCAGATCTCCGACGGCGCCTCGGCCGTCGTGGTGACCACCCGTGGCACCGCGGCGGCGAAGGGGTGGGAGGTGCTCGCCACGGTCGGTGCGAGCGGACAGACGGCCGGTCCGGACAACTCGCTGCACGCGCAGCCGGCTCGTGCCATCGAACAGGCCTGCGAGAAGCAGGGCATCGCGCCGGCTGACCTGGACCTCGTGGAGATCAACGAGGCGTTCGGGGCCGTCGTCGCGCGATCTCAGACCGAACTCGGCCTCGACAGCGCGATCGTGAACATCCACGGCGGGGGCATCGCGATCGGTCACCCGATCGGAGCATCGGGCAACCGTCTCGTCGTGCACGTCGTGCACGAGCTGACCAGGCGCGGCAGCGGCATCGCAGCCGTCGGGCTCTGCGGAGGCGGCGGTCAGGGCGAGGCGCTCATCCTCAGCCGCTGACGCCAAGTCGGGCGGGCAAGGGGACTCAGCGTGAGCGCTTGAGTTCCTTGGAGAGGTTCTTCTCCTTCTTCTCCCGCTCCTTCTGCTGCTTGGCGTAGACGGGGGAGTCCTTCGAGACCGGCTTGCCCTGCTTGGCGCGACGGGTGTCGATGACGGCGCCGATCGCGAGGGCGAAGGTGATGCCCCAGCTCACCCACGCGAGCGCGGCGCGCCAGGTGATCGGCGTCTCGCGGGAACCGCGGAGCAGAGAGGCGCCCGACATGATCGCGCCGAGGAGTCCGGTGCTGGTGAGGTAGTTCATGACCTTCACGCTACCCGGGCGGGTGGTCGGTCCGCCCAGCCTTGACAACCCGGCGGGATGCTGTCAGGCCTCGTTCCCAGCGAACGCGAACCGCCACGCGGTAGAATGGTCGGGTCGCGGCTGGTCCGCGGCCGCAACCCGTGTATCTACCGGCCGTCGGCTCCCCGGCGGACAGCGGCGGCACCCGACCCCGCGTCCGCGGACGCGCGAGAGCCATGACACACGCTTCCCCCTCGACATCCTCCGTCGCCACGGCGACGCCTCCGGCCCCCAGCCTCATCCGCACGGCGGGCATCCCCTACTTCCTCATCGCGTTCATCGCGCGCCTGCCGTTCGCGATGATGGTGGTGGGGGTGCTCACGGTCGTCGTCTCGGCGCGCGGGTCTCTCTCGCTGGGCGGACTCACCTCCGCGGCGGTCGGACTCGGCACCGCGTGCTTCGGTCCGCTGCTGGGCGCGGCAGCCGATCGATTCGGCCAGCGCTTCGTACTGCTCGCTCTTGCGATCGCCAACGGCGCGATGCTCGTCGTGTTCACCCTGGTCGTCTACGGCGGGGCCGCCGACGCGCTCGTGCTCGTCGCCGCGTTCGGCATCGGCGCGACCGCGCCGCAGGTGGCTCCGATGTCGCGCTCGCGCCTGGTCACGATGATCACGGAGCGGATGCCGGAGGCTGCGCGCCCCCGCACGCTGTCGGGGACCATGGCGTACGAATCCGCCGCGGATGAGACCGTGTTCGTGTTCGGACCCTTCCTCGTCGGCATCCTCGCGTCCGTCATCGCGCCGTGGGCGCCGCTGGTCGGCGCGGCCCTGCTCACCGTGGTCTTCGTCGGGGGATTCGCGCTGCATCCGAGCGCCAGGGCAGTATCGATCCACCGCGGCGACGACGGGAGGGCGCCGTCCTCGGCATCCGACCTCTTCCGCCCGCGCCTGCTCGTGGTCGTCCTCGGCATCCTCGGCGTCGGAATGTTCTTCGGAACCATGCTGACGTCGCTCACCTCGTTCATGGCCGATCGCGGCGCGGCGGAGGAGGCCGGACTGCTCTACGGCGTAATGGGCGTCGGCTCGGCGCTCCTCGCGCTCGGCGTCGCCTGGCTCCCCGCTCGGTTCACGCTGCGCGCGCGCTGGCTCGTCTTCTCGGGGATCCTGCTCGGCGGAACCCTGCTGCTGCTGTTCGTCGACACGCCGGCCACGATGATGGTGGCTCTGGCGATCATGGGGGTCGGCATCGGCCCAACCCTCGTCACGCAGTACAGCCTCGGAGCCGCCCGCAGCCCGCTCGGCCGCTCGGCCACCGTGATGACCATGCTCGGATCCGCGGTCGTCGTCGGGCAGTCGATCGGCGCAGCCGTCGCCGGGGAGCTCGCCGAGAACGTCGGCACGGCGGGCGCGCTCGCCCTCCCGATCGCCGCGGCCGGGATAGCGTTCACCGCGGCGCTTGTCAACTGGCGTCTGAGTCCCGCGGCGCCTCGCGTAGCCTCGGTCTGAGCCTCTGTAGCCTGAGGAGCACCGCACCGGATCGTCAGGAGCCTTCCCCCATGCCCGCAGATTTCGTCGTCGTCGCCAACCGTCTCCCCGTCGACCGTGTCGCCGGTCCGGACGGCACGGAGGAGTGGCGGACGTCGCCCGGCGGCTTGGTGGCGGCGCTCGAGCCGATGATGCGCAGCGCCCGCGGCGCCTGGGTCGGCTGGCCGGGTCAGCCCGATACCGAGCTCGAGCCGTTCGAGATCAACGGCATCGATCTCGTGCCGGTGGCGCTGAGCGCCGATGAGGTCGCCGACTACTACGAGGGCTTCGCCAACGACACCATCTGGCCGCTGTACCACGACGTCATCGCGCCCCCGCAGTATCACCGAGAGTGGTGGGAGGCGTACGTGCGGGTCAACCGCCGCTTCGCCGAGGCGGCCGCGTCCGTCGCGGCCCCCGACGGCACGGTCTGGGTGCACGACTACCAGCTGCAGCTCGTGCCGCAGATGGTGCGCGACCTGCGGCCGGACGTGACGATCGGGTACTTCCACCACATCCCGTTCCCCGCGCACGGACTGTACGCTCAGCTGCCCTGGCGCGATCAGGTGCTCACCGGCCTGCTCGGCGCCGACGTCATCGGGTTCCAGCGCGCTCAGGACGCGACCTACTTCCTGACCGCGGTGCGCCGCCGTCTCAAGTACGAGGTCAGGGGCTCGAACGTCGCGGTGCCGACGGCCGACGGCGGCACACGCTCCGCGGTCGCGCGGGCCTTCCCGATCTCCATCGACACCGCGCCCTACATCGAGCTCGCCGCTCGCCCCGACATCAGGGCGCGTGCACAGGAGATCAGGGAGAGCCTCGGCAACCCGTCGAAGATCCTGCTCGGGGTCGATCGTCTCGACTACACCAAGGGCATCCGTCACCGCATCAAGGCGTACGGGGAGCTGCTGGAGGACGGCCGCCTGAACGTCGAGGACGTCACCCTCGTGCAGGTCGCGAGTCCGAGCCGCGAGCGCGTCGACGCCTACGTGCACCTGCGCGACGAGATCGAGCTCGCCGTCGGACGAATCAACGGCGACAACGACACGATGGGCCACACGGCGATCCGCTACCTGCACCAGGGCTACCCGCGCGAGGAGATGGTCGCGCTGTATCTCGCTGCCGACGTGATGCTCGTGACCGCCCTCAGGGACGGTATGAACCTCGTCGCCAAGGAGTATGTCGCCACACGTGCCGACAACAGGGGAGTGCTGGTGCTCAGCGAGTTCACCGGCGCCGCCGACGAGCTCCGCCAGGCCGTGCGGGTGAATCCCCACGATATCGCCGGACTCAAGGACGCGATCATCGAGGCCGTCGAGATGACGCCGGCCGAGCAGTCGAAGCGGATGCGGTCGCTGCGCCGTCGCGTGCTCGAGAACGACGTCACCGCGTGGTCGAACTCCTTCCTCAGGGCTCTCTCCGAGGTCAGGTCGCGCTGACCCGGACGGCCATACTGGAGGGGACCCGTCGATTGGAGATCTTCCCGTGACCCGCAGCTGGACCCCCGGATCGTCAGACCCCGCCCTGAGCGCCATCGCGGCGACACCGCGGCTCGTGGTCGCCCTGGACTTCGACGGGACCGCGTCTCCGCTGGTTCCCGACCCGATGGCCGCGCGAGCGCTGCCCGAGGTCGCGGCGCAGGTCGCGCGTCTGGCCGAGCTCCCCGACACGGTGGTCGCCTACGTCTCCGGGCGCAGCATGCACGACCTGCGGGTGATCACCGAGCACGCAGACGACTCGCTGATCGCACTCGCCGGTTCGCACGGTGCGCAGTACTGGTATCCGGGACTCGGCGACGCCGACGCCGACGGCCCTGCACCGGGCGACGGCGAGCGTGAGGCCCTGTGGGCCGCTGCCCGTCCGATCATCGACCGATACGAGGGCGCGGAGCTCGAGCCCAAGACCTTCGGCATGGGCGTGCACACGCGCACGGCCACCCGCGAGGTCGAACAGGCGGTGTTCGCCGAGATCGACGAGCTGGTCGCCGCGCGCTTCCCGCACTGGCGTCGTCGCTCCGGACACCGCGTGCTGGAGTTCTCGTCGCGGACCGAGGGGAAGGATGCCGCGATGGCGGCGCTCCGCGCCCACTTCGCGGCGACAGCGATCCTCTTCGCCGGCGACGACGTGACCGACGAGGACGCGATGCGCGTGCTCGGGGGCGACGACCTCGGGGTGCGTGTCGGACCGGGGGAGACCGCTGCGACCCTGCGTGTGGAGAATCCGCAGGAGATCGCGCTTCTTCTGGAGGCGCTGGCGGACGAGCGGGCCGCCCGTCGGGAATAGACTTCCGTCATGTCCTCGTCTGACACCGCCCCCCACGAGTCCATCGACATCAAGCCTCGCAGCCGCGTCGTCACCGACGGCATCGAGGCGACGACCTCCCGCGGCATGCTCCGCGCGGTCGGCATGGGCGACGCGGACTGGGACAAGCCCCAGATCGGCATCGCCTCGAGCTGGAACGAGATCACCCCCTGCAACCTGAGCCTCGACCGGCTTGCGCAAGGCGCGAAGGAGGGTGTGCACTCCGGAGGCGGCTACCCGCTGCAGTTCGGCACGATCTCCGTCTCCGACGGCATCTCGATGGGCCACGAGGGCATGCACTTCTCGCTCGTGTCGCGCGAAGTGATCGCCGACTCCGTCGAGACCGTCATGATGGCCGAGCGCCTCGACGGCTCGGTGCTGCTGGCCGGGTGCGACAAGTCCATCCCCGGGATGCTCATGGCCAGCGCTCGCCTCGACCTGTCGAGCGTGTTCCTGTATGCCGGCTCGATCGCGCCCGGCTGGGTGAAGCTCTCGGACGGCACCGAGAAGGACGTCACGATCATCGACTCGTTCGAGGCCGTCGGCGCCTGCCGGGCCGGGCTCATGAGCGAGGAGGACCTCAAGCGCATCGAGTGCGCGATCGCTCCGGGCGAAGGCGCCTGCGGCGGTATGTACACCGCGAACACCATGGCCTCGGTCGCCGAGGCGCTCGGGTTGAGCCTGCCGGGGTCGGCAGCACCGCCCGCGGCCGACCGTCGCCGCGACTACTTCGCCCACCGCTCGGGCGAGGCCGTGGTGAACCTGCTCCGTCAGGGCATCACCACCCGCGACATCCTCACCAGAGAGGCTTTCGAGAACGCGATCGCGCTGGCGATGGCCCTCGGCGGCTCGACCAACGTCGTGCTGCACCTGCTGGCGATCGCCCGGGAGGCGGAGGTCGAGCTCAGCCTGCACGACTTCAACCGCATCGGCGACAGGGTCCCGCACGTCGCCGACATGAAGCCGTTCGGCAAGTACGTCATGAACGACGTCGACCGGCACGGCGGCATCCCGGTGATCATGAAGGCGATGCTCGATGAGGGGCTGCTGCACGGCGACGCGCTCACGGTCACGGGGAAGACCCTCGCCGAGAACCTCGCAGAGCTCGACCCGCAGCCGATCGACGGCGAGGTCATCCACACCTTCGACAACCCGATCCACGCCACCGGGGGGCTGACGATCCTGCACGGATCGCTCGCCCCGGAAGGTGCGGTCGTCAAGACGGCGGGCTTCGATGCCGCCGTGTTCGAGGGGCCGGCGCGCGTGTTCGAGCGCGAGCGCGCCGCGATGGATGCCGTCGCGAACGGCGAGATCGACAAGGGCACCGTCATCGTCATCCGCTACGAAGGCCCCAAGGGGGGCCCGGGCATGCGCGAGATGCTGGCGATCACCGCGGCCATCAAGGGCGCGGGGCTCGGAAAAGATGTACTACTCTTGACGGACGGACGATTCTCAGGCGGCACAACCGGCCTGTGCATCGGCCACATAGCACCCGAAGCGGTGGACGCAGGTCCCATCGCCTTCGTGCGCGATGGTGATCTGATACGGGTCGATATCGCAGCTCGCTCTCTCGACCTACTCGTCGACGAGGCGGAGCTCGCCTCCCGCCGTTCCGGCTGGGAGCCGCTTCCCCCGCGCTATACCCGTGGCGTCCTTGCCAAGTACTCGCGCCTCGTGCGGTCCGCCGCCGAAGGCGCGACGACCGGCTGATCCGCGTCGAACGCCTCTGCGGCATCCGACGTCGCCCACAGACCATCAGAAGGAAAGTCATGACTGCTGACTCCGTCTCGGCCGTGCCGAGGCCACCCGCACCCAAGTCATCCGCTCCCGAGATCACGGGTGCGGAAGCCGTCGTCCGCTCGCTCGAACTCCTCGGCATCACCGACGTGTTCGGCCTGCCCGGCGGCGCGATCCTGCCCGTCTACGACCCGCTGATGGATGCCGCGCAGCTGCGTCACATCCTGGTCCGCCACGAGCAGGGCGCCGGTCACGCCGCCGAAGGGTACGCCTCGTCGTCGGGCAAGGTGGGTGTGTGCATCGCGACCTCCGGACCGGGAGCGACGAACCTCGTCACCGCGATCGCCGACGCCTACATGGACTCGGTGCCGCTGCTCGCCATCACCGGCCAGGTCTTCTCCACCCTCATGGGCACGGACGCGTTCCAGGAGGCCGACATCGTCGGCATCACGATGCCGATCACGAAGCACTCGTTCCTCGTGAAGGATGCCGCGGACATCCCCGGCGCGATCGCCGCCGCGTACGAGATCGCCTCGACCGGTCGTCCGGGCCCGGTGCTGGTGGACATCACGAAGGACGCGCAGCAGGCCGTCGCCCCGTTCGTGTGGCCGCCGAAGATCGACCTCCCCGGCTACCGTCCCGTGACCAAGGCGCACGGCAAGCAGATCCAGGCCGCCGCGGCCCTGCTCGCCGAGGCGAAGAAGCCCGTGCTGTACGTCGGCGGCGGTGTGATCCGCGGTCGCGCCTCGGCCGAACTGCTGGCCCTCGCCGAGACCACGGGCGCGCCGGTCGTGACGACCCTCATGGCGCGCGGCGCGTTCCCCGACTCGCACCCGCAGCACCTCGGCATGCCCGGCATGCACGGCACGGTCCCGGCCGTCCTCGCGCTGCAGGAGGCCGACCTGCTCGTCTCGCTCGGGGCGCGGTTCGACGACCGTGTGACCGGCAAGGCGTCGCTGTTCGCACCGAACGCCAAGGTCGTGCACGTCGACATCGATCCCGCCGAGATCTCCAAGATCCGCACGGCCGACGTGCCGATCGTCGGCGACGTGCGCGACGTGCTCGTCGACCTCGAGAGCGCGTTCCGCGCTGCGGCCGGTGACACCGCACCCGACACCGAGGAGTGGTGGTCGTACCTCGACGGCCTGCGCACCGAGTTCCCGCTCGGGTACGCGCCGACCACGGACGGGCTCCTCGCTCCGCAGTACGTGATCCAGCGCATCGGCGAGCTCACCGGCCCCGAGGGCATCTACGCCGCAGGTGTCGGTCAGCACCAGATGTGGGCCGCGCAGTTCATCAAGTACGAGCGCCCGAACGCGTGGCTGAACTCCGGGGGAGCGGGCACCATGGGCTACTCGGTCCCCGCCGCCATGGGAGCGAAGGTGGCCGAGCCCGACCGCCACGTGTGGGCGATCGACGGCGACGGCTGCTTCCAGATGACCAATCAGGAGCTCGCCACCTGCGCGATCAACAACATCCCCATCAAGGTCGCGGTCATCAACAACTCCTCGCTGGGCATGGTGCGCCAGTGGCAGACCCTCTTCTACGACGGGCGCCACTCGAACACCGACCTGAACACGGGACACGGCACGATCCGCATCCCCGACTTCGTGAAGCTCGCCGAGGCGTACGGCTGCCTCGCGATCCGCGTGGAGAAGGAGGAGGAGGTCGACGCCGCCATCACCCTCGCGCTCGAGACGAACGACCGCCCCGTCGTGATCGACTTCGTCGTGAGCGCGGACTCCATGGTGTGGCCGATGGTGCCGCAGGGCGTCAGCAACAGCTACGTCCAGTACGCGCGTGACCACGCGCCCGCATTCGACGAGGAGGACTGACCATGACGACGCACGTGCTGAGCCTCCTCGTGGAGGACACCCCCGGTCTGCTGACGCGAGTCGCCGGACTCTTCGCCCGACGGGGCTTCAACATCCACTCCCTCGCGGTGGGCGTGACCGAGGTGCCGAACATCTCGCGCATCACGGTGGTCGTCGATCTCGACGATCTGCCTCTCGAGCAGGTGACGAAGCAGCTCAACAAGCTGATCAACGTCATCAAGATCGTGGAGCTCGACTTCGCCACCTCGGTGCAGCGCGAGCACATGCTCATCAAGGTGCGCACCGACAACACCACCCGATCGAACGTGATCGAGGTCGTGAACCTCTTCCGCGCCTCCGTGGTCGACTACGCCTCCGACGCCCTCGTCGTCGAGGTCACCGGCGACCGCGGCAAGGTCGAGGCTCTGCTGCGCGCGCTCGAGCCCTTCGGCATCAAAGAGATCGCGCAGTCCGGCCTCCTCGCGATCGGCCGCGGCGGCAAGAGCATCACCGAACGCGTCCTGCGCGGCTGACCAGAACCATCCCGAGCTTCGCCGTCGTCGAACGAGCGAAGCGAGACGAAACGCCAACAATCAAGGAGAAAGAACCAGTGAGCACCGAGATCTTCTACGACGCTGACGCCGACCTGTCCATCATCCAGGGCAAGAAGGTCGCGATCGTCGGCTACGGCTCGCAGGGCCACGCGCACGCGCAGAACCTGCGCGACTCGGGCGTCGAGGTCGCGATCGCCCTCAAGGAGGGCTCGAAGTCCGCGCCGAAGGCGGAGGAGGCCGGCTTCGCCGTCAAGACCGTCGCCGAGGCCACCGAATGGGCCGACCTCATCATGATCCTCGCGCCGGACCAGCACCAGCGCACGATCTACAGCGAGTCGATCGCCCCCAACCTCACCGCGGGCAAGACACTCGCCTTCGCGCACGGGTTCAACATCCGCTTCGGCTACATCGACGCGCCCGAGGGCGTCGACGTCATCCTCGTCGCGCCCAAGGCCCCCGGTCACACGGTGCGCCGCGAGTTCGTCGCCGGCCGCGGCATCCCCGACATCATCGCCGTCGAGCGCGACGCATCGGGCAACGCCTGGGCGACCGCCCTCTCGTACGCGAAGGCCATCGGCGGCACCCGCGCCGGCGTCATCAAGACGACCTTCACCGAGGAGACCGAGACCGACCTCTTCGGCGAGCAGGCCGTCCTCTGCGGTGGCATGAGCCACCTCGTGCAGGCCGGTTTCGAGACTCTCGTCGAGGCGGGCTACCAGCCGCAGATCGCCTACTTCGAGGTGCTGCACGAGCTCAAGCTCATCGTCGACCTCATGTGGGAGGGCGGCATCGCCAAGCAGCGCTGGTCGATCTCCGACACGGCCGAGTTCGGCGACTACGTCTCGGGCCCGCGCGTCATCGACGAGCGCGTCAAGGAGAGCATGAAGGGCGTCCTGTCCGACATCCAGTCGGGGGCGTTCGCCAAGCGCTTCATCGAGGACCAGGACAACGGTGCCGAGGAGTTCCTCGCGCTGCGTGCCAAGGAGGAGACGCACCCGATCGAGGCCACCGGCAAGGAGCTGCGTTCGCTCTTCGCCTGGAAGCAGCAGGACGAGGACTACGTCGACGGCAGCGCTGCGCGCTGATCTCCCCGTAGACCGAGAACGGGCCCGGTGCGAATCGCACCGGGCCCGTTCTGCGTCAGGATTCACTCCGCGGGAGCGGCGTCCTCCACCTCGATCGGCGCATCCGACGGGTCGGCCCACACGGGCGCGGGCAGGGGAGTGTCGACCTGACCGCTCTGGATCGCGCGCAGCGCTTCGGTGATCTCGTCGGCGTTCTCCGGCACGGCGAGACCGCAGGTCCGCAGCTCCGAGGCGAACTTCAGCGTGAGTCGGATCTTGCCGGCCTCGACGGCCTCAGCAGTCGTCCCGGTCAGCTTCTCGCTCCCGGTCTGGATGTCGGAGACCTCGTCGCACACGTGATAGACCGCACCCCCGGCGACCCACACCACCTCGTCCTTTCCCAGCAGCTGGATGACGGTGGACTGGTCGGCGGTGTACTGCTCGACGGAGGGCGGGTCGAAGTCGATCCCCAGGACGACGGCGAGAGCGGCGAGCACGATGCCGACGACGCCGGCGGTGGCCTTCTGCCCCTTGTCCATGTCCTTGTTCAGGAAGATCAGGATGATCAGCGGGAGGAAGGCGACGACCGCGATGATCGCGCCGAGCTGGTTCTGCACGAAGAAGCGGACCTTGTCCGACTTGCGTGCCGGGTCCAGTCGGTTCGCCTTCTTCCACAGGATCGAGCCGGTGATCGACAGCGCCGCGATCACGACGAGCATGACCAGCAGCGTGACGAACGCCCACTGGGGGAACTGGGCCGTGGCGTTCTGGCTCTCCAGCAGGCCGGTGTCGGAGTCGCGGACGTAGGTGCCGTCCTCGCCGACCACGACGCGCTGACGCAGCAGCCAGAAGATCGCGACCGCCTCGGCGGCGATCGCGACGACCCACAGTGCAACCGCGATCCATCGGAACGTCGTCGCCTTCGATGTGGCCTGAGCGGTCGGCGTCCAGCCCGCTGCGGGCTCCCCGACCTCGCTGGTCGACCGCGAACGGTCTGTTCGATTGTCGTTCTCGGTCACTGCGATCCTTCCCCGCCGTGGGCGCCTCCGGCCCGGATGCCCCCGAGCCTAGTGGAGCCGGTGTCCTACGCTGGAGACATGACATCCGATTCCGACGACGACGCCCTGAGCTGGGACGGTGACGACGCCCGCGCCTCGAAGCGACTGCCTCGGGACGATGCCGGTCGGCGAGCGCCCGCCGAGGATGCCGCCGCTGAGCCGTCGATCATCGGGTCCTCGACCGATGGTGCTTCCTCGCGGCATGCTGCGGAGCCGGTCGGCTCTGACGACGACGCGGCCGTGCTGCTCGATGACGAGAGCTCCGCACTGGGCACGGGCGTGCTGCTCGCACTCGGCGTCGTCGGCGGGATCTACCTGCTCTACAGCGTCGGCTGGGTCGTGGGCGGTCTGCGACTCAAGCCGCTCGCCAACTTCTTCGTCGCGGACGCGATGTTCCTCCCGTGGTTCGTGCTCGCCGTCGCGGCTCCGGCTCTGTGGTTCCTCGCGGGGTGGGTGCTCACGCGGGGGAAGGCGACCTGGATCCGTCTGTCCGTCCTTCTGCTGGGAGTGGTTCTGCTCGTGCCCTGGCCTTTCGTGACGGTGGGGGCGATCGGATCATGACCGCGACCCCTCCTGCATCCTCGACGACCCCGGCCTCGCCCCGCTGGGTCACGGGGCTCGTGCTCGGCCTCGCCGGACTCTTCTACGCCTACGCCGTCTGGAACGCGATCGCGCACCTGATCACGATGGCGCAGAGCGGCATCGACGGCGCCGGGTGGGTGACGCTGCTGTTCGGCGTCGCCTTCCCCGCGATCGTGTTCGTGTTCGCGTATCTGATCGGTCGCCGCCGGCGTGCCGGCGAGCTCGCCCTCGCACTGCTGGCCGGTCTGGGCATCGTCGCGGTGTTCTGGTTGAGCCTGCTCGCGTACAGCCTCACGCTGCCGACCGGCTGAGGAGTCGTCGACCGTCACACGTCCGGGAGGCGGGGGAGCGCTCGGGTACAGTTGAGGTGATCGCGCCCCCACGGTGTGCGGCGCATCGGCCCCTCCCGCCTGTCGCGCTGCCCCGAAGGATCCACTGTGCCGAAGCCCGTCGTGCTCATCGCCGAAGTTCTCTCTCCCGCCACGATCGAGGCCCTCGGCCCCGACTTCGACGTCAGGCACGTCGACGGCACCGATCGCGAGGCTCTGTTCGCGGCTCTCGCCGAGGCGAACGCGGTGCTGATCCGCTCGGCCACCCGGATCGACGAAGAAGCGCTCTCGCACGCGCCGCAGCTCAAGGTCGTCGCTCGTGCCGGCGTCGGTCTCGACAACGTCGACATCAAGGCGGCGACCACCGCCGGCGTCATGGTGGTGAACGCTCCCACCTCGAACATCGTCTCCGCCGCCGAGCTCACGGTCGGCCACATCCTGAGCCTGGCCCGCCGTATCCCCGCCGCTCACGCCTCGCTGTCGTCCGGTGCGTGGAAGCGCAGCTCGTTCACCGGCGCCGAGCTCTTCGAGAAGACGGTCGGCATCGTCGGGCTGGGCCGCATCGGCGCCCTGGTCGCGGCTCGGCTCGCCGCGTTCGACATGCGCGTCGTCGCCTACGACCCCTACGTCACGTCGGCGCGCGCCCAGCAGCTCGGCGTGCAGCTGCTCTCGCTCGACGAGCTCGTGGCGGAGTCCGACTTCCTCACGATCCACATGCCGAAGACGCCCGAGACCACGGGCATGATCGGCGCCGAGCAGTTCACGGCGATGAAGCCGACCGCCTTCGTGGTGAACGTCGCCCGCGGCGGCCTCATCGATGAGGAGGCGCTGCGTGAGGCGCTCGTCGCGGGCGAGATCGCTGGTGCGGGCCTTGACGTGTTCACCTCTGAGCCCCCGGCCGACGGCGGCTCCGCGAGGGCACTCCTCGACCTCCCCAACGTCGTCGTGACCCCGCACCTCGGCGCGAGCACCGAGGAGGCCCAGGAGAAGGCCGGCGTCTCGGTCGCGAAGTCGGTGCGCCTCGCGCTCGGCGGAGACCTCGTGCCCGACGCGGTCAACGTCGCCGGCGGTGTCATCGACCCGTACGTGCGTCCCGGCATCTCGCTCGTCGAGAAGCTCGGCCAGATCTTCGCGGCTCTCGCGACGTCGCCGCTCACGAGCCTCGACGTCGAGGTGCATGGCGAGCTCAACGACTACGACGTGAGCGTGCTGAAGCTCGCGGCGCTGAAGGGCGTGTTCACCAACATCGTCAGCGAGACGGTGTCGTACGTGAACGCTCCGCTGCTCGCCGAACAGCGCGGCATCGCGGTCCGTCTGCTCAAGGACGACGAGAGCGACGAGTACCGCAATGTGATCACGCTGAGGGGTGCGCTGTCCGACGGCTCACAGCTTGCCGTCTCCGGAACCCTGACCGGTCCGAAGCAGACCGAGAAGCTCGTCGGCATCAACGATCATGCGCTCGAGCTGCCCATCGAGAAGCACCACGTGGTGATGCTCTACACCGACCGCCCCGGCATCGTCGCGGTCTACGGGCAGAAGTTCGGCGAGGCGGGCATCAACATCGCCGGCATGCAGATCGGCCGTCTCGCCGCCGGCGACCAGGCGCTCAGCGTGCTGACCCTCGACTCGCCCGTCTCCGACGAACTCCTCGACGACGTCCGCGACGCGATCGACGCCGACCTGTTCCGTCAGATCGAGATCACCGAGGTCTGATCCGAACAACGAAGAGGGAGGATGCCGCGCGCTGCAGCATCCTCCCTCTTCTCGTTCCGTTCGACGGTGTCAGGGCGCCGTGGCGCGGAGGACCAGGGCGATCAGCGCCTCCAGTTCCTCGCGGTGGGGGACCAGGTGCTCCTCGCCGTTCACGTCGAGCGAGTTGTTGAAGTACAGGCCGTCGCTCACGAGCATCACGAGGTCGAGGCTCGCACGGTCGCGTACGTGCGGGCGGATCGTGTCCTCCCACCTTCGGCGCACGTGACGGAGGGCGTCGCCCGCCGCGACGGAACCGCCCTGGGCGAGGCGCGAGGTGGCGATCAGAGCGCGGTCGAGCGCGTCGTCCTCCATCACCGAGGTGCGCACGTAGTAGGCGACCGGTCCGTCCTCGTGTGCGTTCATGCGCTCGAGGTCGGCCGTCGTGAGCCGATCGAGACGGTCGAGAAGCCCGGCGACGAGGTCGTCCTTTGAACCGAAGTGGTAGAGCAGGCCGCCCTTCGAGACGCCGGCCTCCTTCGCCGTGGCGTCCAGGGTCGCCGTTCGCTCGCCGTCGTTGATCACGATCTTCTCGAACGCGTCGAGCACGCGCTCGCGGGCGAGGGGAGGTCTGGGCATCGGGGTCCTCTGCTCGGCGGGTTCTTGCCTTCACGGTACGCCAAGGGAGCGGTGTTCCTGTTACTATACCATCCGGACGGTTTATATTCAGGCCGACTCAACTCGAAAGGTGTTCCTCATGACCCGCACGGCGTCGATCCCGACGACGGAGACGGAAGCGCCCCGCGTCGGGGCTCGCGGCTGGGCGGCCCTCGTCGTCCTCATGCTGCCGGTCCTGCTCGTCTCGGTGGACAACACGGTGCTCAGCTTCGCCCTGCCCGAGATCTCCATCGCGCTCGCCCCCTCAGGAACCGAGCAGCTGTGGATCATCGACGTATATCCGCTCGTGCTGGCCGGGCTCCTCGTGACCATGGGAACGCTCGGCGACCGCTTCGGGCGCCGCAGGATGCTGCTGATCGGCGCGACCGGCTTCGCGGTGGTCTCGGCGCTGGCGGCGTTCGCGCCCACCGCGGGCCTGCTCATCGCCGCGCGCGCCCTGCTCGGATTCTTCGGCGCGATGCTCATGCCGTCGACGCTGTCGCTGCTGCGGTCGATCTTCCAGAACCGCGATCAGCGACGGCTCGCGATCGCGGTGTGGGCGTCCGCGTTCTCGGCAGGCGCGGCGCTCGGACCGATCGTCGGCGGGTTCCTCCTCGAGCATTTCGCGTGGGGAGCCGTCTTCCTCATCGCGGTCCCGGTGCTGATCCCGCTGCTCATCGCCGCGCCGCTGCTCGTGCCCGAAAGCCGTGACCCGCACCCCGGGCGGATCGACCCGGTCAGCATCCTGCTGTCGATGGCCGCCATGATCCCCGTCGTGTACGCGATCAAGTCGTTCGCGGTAGACGGCCCCTCGCTCACCGCGGGTGCCTGGGCTCTGCTCGGCGTCGTCATGGGGTACCTGTTCGTGCGACGTCAGCTGCGCGCCGACGTCCCGATGCTCGACATGGCGCTCTTCCGCCGAGGGTCGTTCTCCGGAGCGATCCTCGTGAACCTGCTGAGCGTCGTCGCGCTCGTGGGCTTCCTGTACTTCGTCTCGCAGCATCTGCAGCTCGTACTCGGACTCTCGCCGATGGTCGCGGGTCTCGCCCTCGTGCCCGGGATGGCGGCGATGATCGTCGCAGGCCTCGGGGTCGTGCCGATCTCGCGCCGGGTTCGCCCGCATATCCTCGTACCGGCCGGACTCGTGTTCTCGGTCGCCGGATACCTCCTCGTCGCCCTGTCGACCGAGGATCACGGTGTGGCGCCGCTCATCATCGCCTTCGTCGTGCTGGGCGTCGGGATCGGCGCCGCCGAGACGATCTCCAACGAGCTGATCCTGTCGAGTGCTCCGGCGGCGAAGGCGGGAGCCGCGAGCGCGGTGTCGGAGACCGCGTACGAGCTCGGAGCCGTGCTCGGCACGGCCGTTCTCGGCGGACTCATCACGGCGTTCTACCGCGGCGCGCTCGTGGTACCCGACGGCATTCCCGCGGAGGCCGCGCACGCGGCATCCGAGACCCTCGCGGGGGCGTACACGGCTGCGGCCGCGCTGCCGGGGGAGTCGGGCGAGGCCCTCTGGGCTGCGGCATCCGCGGCGTTCGGATCCGGAGTCCTGGTGACGTCGTTGATCGGTGCGGGACTCGTGGTCGTCGCGGGGGTCGTCGCCGCCGTCACACTGCGCAAAGCCCCCGTTCACTGACCGCTACGCTGGGAGGACCGGCCCGCTCGTCGCGTCGACGATGCGGCCGGTCCATCCCGATGCAAGGAGTGTCATGTCGCGTGTCGTGAAGCTGGCCGTCATCCCCGGTGACGGGATCGGTCCCGAGGTCATCGCGGAGGCGGAGAAGGTCCTCGACGCTGTCACGGCCGACTCCGACGTGACCTTCGACAGGACCCGATTCTCGCTCGGCGCCGACCGGTTCCTCGCGACCGGCGACACACTCACCGACGATGACCTCTCGGCCATCGCCCAGCACGACGCGATCCTGCTGGGCGCAGTCGGCGGGACGCCTGGCGACCCCCGCCTGAAGGACGCGAACATCGAGCGCGGCCTCCTGCTGAAGCTTCGCTTCACGCTCGACCACTACGTCAACCTGCGCCCGTCGAAGCTCTTCGCGGGTGCTCCCGGACCGCTCGCCGAGCCGGGGGAGATCGACTTCGTCGTCGTGCGCGAGGGCACCGAGGGCCCGTACGTCGGCAACGGCGGAGCGATCCGCAAGGGCACCCCGCACGAGGTCGCGAACGAGACTTCCGTCAACACGGCCTTCGGCGTCGAGCGCGTCGTCCGCTACGCCTTCGATCTCGCCGAGCGCCGGCGCAAGAAGCTCACGCTGGTGCACAAGACCAACGTGCTCGTTCACGCCGGTGCCATCTGGCAGCGCATCGTGAACGAGGTCGCCGCCGAGCACCCCGACGTATCGGTCGACTACCTGCACGTCGACGCCGCCACGATCTTCCTCGTGACCGATCCCTCCCGCTTCGACGTCATCGTCACCGACAACCTGTTCGGTGATATCCTCACAGATCTGGCAGGTGCCGTCACCGGCGGCATCGGTCTCGCAGCATCCGGGAACATCAACCCGGATGACTCGTTCCCCTCGATGTTCGAGCCGGTCCACGGTTCCGCGCCCGACATCGCAGGTCAGCAGAAGGCCGACCCGACCGCGGCGATCCTCTCGATCGCGCTGCTCCTCGACCACCTCGGCCTCGCCGAGGAATCGGCGCGTGTCAGTGCCGCCGTCGAGGCCGACATCGCCGCTCGTTCGGGCGCGCGCAGCACCGCGGAGATCGGCTCCGCGATCGCTGCGAGACTCTGAATCGCAGGCGTAGGCTGAAGCGGCGCGACGATGCGCCCACCCACAAGGAACGGATGAACACATGACGACCATCGATGCCGAGGCGACCCTGGCTCCCCTGGAATTCGCGGTGACCAAGAACCTCGCTGCGGCGACACCTGCTCGCGTCGACGAGGTGCACGAGAACCCCGGATTCGGCGTCGTCTTCACGGACCACATGGTCGACATCTGCTGGTCGGCGAAGGGCGGCTGGCACCGTCCGCGGGTGCAGCCCTACGGTCCCATTCCGCTCGATCCCGCCGCCGCAGTGCTGCACTACGCGCAGGAGATCTTCGAGGGGATCAAGGCATACCGCCACGCCGACGGGTCGATCCACACCTTCCGACCCGATCGCAACGCCGCGCGCATGCAGGCGAGCGCCCGCCGTCTGGCACTGCCCGAGCTTCCCACCGAGTACTTCATCCAGTCGCTGCGCGAGCTGATCGCCGTCGACGGTCGCTGGGTGCCCTCCGGCGCGGATCAGAGCCTCTATCTGCGCCCCTTCATGTTCGCGAAGGAGGCGTTCCTCGGCGTCCGCGCGGCACAGAAGGTCGCCTACTACGTCATCGCCAGCCCGGCCGGAGCCTACTTCACCGGCGGCATCAAGCCGGTACGCATCTGGCTGTCGGAAGAGCACGCGCGCGCCGGACGCGGCGGCACCGGCAAGGCGAAGACGGGGGGCAACTACGCCTCCAGCCTGCTGCCCCAGGCCCTCGCCAGTGAGAAGGGCTGCGATCAGGTGGTCTTCCTCAACGAGGACGACAACGTCGAGGAGCTCGGCGGCATGAACGTGGTGTTCGTGTTCAAGGACGGCCGCGTCGTCACCCCGGAATCCGACAGCATCCTCGAGGGCATCACGCGCGACTCGCTGCTGCAGCTCGCCGAGGACCGCGGCTACACGGTCGAGAAGCGACCGATCTCGATCACCGAGTGGCGTGAGGGTGTCGCCTCCGGAGACATCGTCGAGGTCTTCGCGTGCGGAACCGCCGCCGTGGTCACGCCGATCGGCGCCCTCGTCGGCGAGGGCTTCGAGGAGCCGCAGCCGCTCGGCGAGCTCGCCCTGTCGCTGCGCGAGGAGCTCACCGACATCCAGTACGGGCGTCGTGAGGACAAGCACGGCTGGCTGCTGCGCCTCGACGCCTGATCTTCCGTCTCTTCACATCGAGACCCCGCCCCGCTGGCGTCAGCAGGGCGGGGTCTCGGCGTTGCGGGCTGGATAGGCTGGATGCATGAAGATCGCCCGGTTCAGCCATGACGACGCCATCCTGTTCGGGATCGTCGACGAGTCCGACCTCGTCGTCCTGACGGGCGACCCGCTCTACGCCGGGTACGAGACCACCGGCGACCGGGTGCCGATCGCGGATGCCGTCATCCTCGCTCCCGTGATCCCTCGCTCCAAGATCGTCTGCGTCGGGAAGAACTACCACGACCATGCCGCCGAGATGGGCGGAGAGGCCCCGGAGGAGCCGCTGCTGTTCCTCAAGCCCAACACCTCGGTGATCGGCCCCGGTGACGCGATCGTGCGACCCGCCATCTCGGAGCAGACCGAGTACGAGGGCGAGCTCGCCGTGGTGATCGGTCGCGTCGCGAAGAACGTCTCGGCGGAGAACGCGCTCGACCACGTGCTCGGCTATACGATCGCGAACGACGTGACCGCCCGCGACCTGCAGCGCAAGGACGGTCAGTGGACCAGGGCCAAGGGCTTCGACACGTTCTGCCCGCTCGGCCCGACCATCAACACCGACTTCGACCCGTCGACGGCCACACTTCAGACCCGGGTGAACGGCGAGGTGAAGCAGCAGGCGCCGCTCAGCGACATGATCCACTCCGTCGCCGACATCATCGCCCACGCGTCGGCGGTGTTCACGCTGCTGCCGGGCGACGTGATCCTCACCGGCACCCCTGCCGGGGTGGGGGCGTTCGGCGCCGGCGACACGGTCGAGGTCGAGATCACGGGCCTCGGCATTCTGCGCAACGCCGTGCGCGACGCCGCAGCCGCGTCATGAGCGACGTCGCCCTGTCGGCGGCGCAGATCCTCCGCATTCAGCGGCGTACCGTCCTGACCCTGTCGATCGGGCAGGTGCTGGGCGGCATCGCATTCGGGGCGACCGTCTCGCTGGGGGCGCTTCTCGCCGCCGACATCTCGGGCGACGATGCGCTCTCAGGTCTCGCCACCGCGTCGGTGACTCTCGGCGCCGCGCTGTGCGCGATTCCGCTCGCCCGGCTGGCGGCGCGGGTCGGACGTCGACGCGCACTGACCCTCGGGAATCTCTTCGCGCTCATCGGCATCGCCGTCGTCATCACAGCCGCGTCGCTTCGGATCTTCCCGCTTCTGCTCGTCGGCATCGTCATGATCGGAGCGGGCAACGCCGGCAATCTGCAGTCGAGGTTCGCCGCGACCGATCTCGCCTCTCCGCAGCATCGGGGCAGGGACCTCTCGATCGTCGTGTGGGCGACGACCATCGGGGGAGTCACTGGACCGCTTCTCCTCGGCCCGGGCGAGGTCGTCGGCGAGATGATCGGGATGCCGCCGCAGACGGGCTCGTACGCCTTCTCGTTCGTCGCGCAGTGCGCGGCCCTGGCGCTGTATCTCATCGCCCTGCGTCCTGATCCGCTGCTCACGGCGCAGAAGCTGGCTGTCGCCACGGCGGCGACCACGGGTCGTGTCATCGAGGACCGCCCCGTGGTGGCGCGCTATGCCGTCTTCGCTATCGCCGGCTCGCACGTCGTGATGGCCTCGGTCATGGCGATGACCCCCGTGCACCTCGCTCACATGGCGCACGGCGCACACGGCATGGCGCCGACGCCGGCCGACGTCTCGGCCCTCGTCGGCATCACGATCGCCCTGCACGTCGGCGGCATGTACGCGCTGTCACCTCTGTTCGGCATCCTCGCCGACCGGTGGGGTCGGCTGCGCGTCGTCCTGCTCGGGCAGGCGCTGCTCGGCGGCGCTCTGGCCTTCGCCGTGTTCGTGAACGATCAGGAATGGGGTGTGATGGTCGCCCTCATCCTGCTCGGACTCGGCTGGAGCGCAGCGACGGTCGCCGGTGCAGCCTTGCTGACCGAGGCGAGCGCGCCGGAACTGCGGACGCGCAGGCAGGGGCGCAGCGACTCGTTGATGAGCCTCTGCGCAGCTGCTGGAGCGGTGCTCGCCGGTGTCGTCCTGTCGAACTTCCAGTACGCGGGGCTCGGGATCGCGGCATCCGTGCTCGTCGTCGCGATCGTCGCGCTGTCGCCGCTTGGCGCACAACGGACGCGCGCGGGGAGCAGGACGCCCGCGCCGTAGAATCGAAGGGCTATGGCTACTCCTCACCCCCTCACGACGACGGCCAGCGGCGCCGACGTCCGCGTCCGCTTCTGCCCCTCGCCGACCGGTCTGCCGCACGTCGGCATGGTCCGCACCGCCCTGTTCAACTGGGCCTACGCCCGACACAACGGCGGGAAGATGGTGTTCCGCATCGAGGACACCGATGCCGCGCGCGACAGCGAGGAGAGCTTCCGGCAGCTCGTCGACGCGCTCACCTGGCTGAAGATCGACTGGGACGAGGGTGTCGAGGTCGGCGGCCCGCACGCGCCGTACCGGCAGTCGGAACGGCACGACATCTACCGCGGCGTCATCGACAAGCTGCTCGCGACCGGCGCGCTCTACGAGAGCTACTCGACCGCCGAGGAGATCGACGCCCGCAACGAGGCAGCGGGTCGTGCCAAGCAGCTCGGGTACGACAACTACGACCGGAACCTGACCGACGA
Organism: Microbacterium sp. SZ1; assembly: GCF_002362255.1. Taxonomy (GTDB): domain Bacteria; phylum Actinomycetota; class Actinomycetes; order Actinomycetales; family Microbacteriaceae; genus Microbacterium. The sequence continues at coordinate 120,499 of NZ_LPVV01000040.1, forward strand.
GCAGAAGGCCGCGTTCCGCGCCGAGGGTCGTCAGCCTGCGCTGCGCCTGCGCGTGCCGGACGAGGACGTCACATACGTCGATCTCATCCGCGGCGAGGTGACCTTCCCCGCAGGGTCGTTCCCGGACTTCGTCGTGGTCCGCCCCAACGGCATCCCGCTGTACACCTTCGTGAACCCGGTCGACGACGCGCTCATGGGCATCACCCACGTGCTGCGTGGCGAGGACCTCATGCCCTCGACGGCCCGTCAGCTCGCCCTGTACGCCGCGCTCATCGACGCCGGAGTGACGACGTTCGTGCCTCGCTTCGCCCACATGCCTCTCGTGCTGGGGGAGACCGGCACGAAGAAGCTCTCGAAGCGCGACCCCCAGGCCGATCTGTTCCTGCACCGCGAGCGCGGGTTCATCCATGAGGGGCTGCTGAACTACCTGGCTCTGCTCGGGTGGTCGATCGGCCCCGACCGCGACGTCTTCTCGCTCGAGGAGTTCATCGAGGCGTTCGACATCATGAACGTCAACCCGAACCCGGCGCGCTTCGACCAGAAGAAGGCCGAGTCGATCAACGGCGACCACATCCGGATGCTGGGGGAGAAGGACTTCGCCGAGCGGACGATCCCGTACCTCGCCGCCGCCGGCCTCTTCGACGAGCCGACCCACGAGCAGCTGGTCCTCGCCTTCCGCGCGGCGCCGCTCGTTCAGGAGCGCGTGCAGCTGCTGGGCGATGTGCCGGGGATGCTGGGCTTCCTGTTCGTCGACGAGGTGTCGTATGACGCCGACGCGCTGAAGGGCCTCCCGGCCAACGCCTCGGAGGTGCTGCAGGCCTGCGTCGCCGCTCTCGAGCCCGTCGAGGAGTTCACCCCGGAGAAGATCCAGGATGCTCTCGCGACGGCCCTCGTCGAGAACCTCGAGCTGAAGCCGCGGGTCGCCTACGGCCCGCCGCGCGTCGCGATCACCGGTCGGCGTGTGTCGCCGCCGCTGTTCGAGTCGATGGAGCTCATCGGCAAGGACGAATCGCTCCGCCGCCTCCGCAGTCTGGCGGACTTCCTGGCGCAGTGACGGCGCGCCCGGGCGGGCGATCGGAGCCGAGCGTTTTGGCATTCCGGTCGCCGCTCGGGTAGGCTTGACTCTCGGTGCGAGGCTCCGGTTTCGCCCTTGGGGTATGGTGTAATTGGCAACACGGCTGATTCTGGTTCAGTTGTTCTTGGTTCGAGTCCAGGTACCCCAGCAGAACGAAAACCCCCGCTCAGGCGGGGGTTTCGTCGTTTTCGGTAGTGGGATTTCGCGCGGCTACTCGCACTCCCCGAGGAAGCCGAGGTAGCAGACGGCCTCGTGGGTCTCGGCGGGCCGGTAGTCGTCGTTCGACACCTGCCGAGTGTCGATCTCAGGCGTCCGCGTCAGATTCCCGTATGTCCCGAGGGTCGCGACATAGGCGCCCTCACTGTCCTGCGCCCGCATCTGGCTGATCGCGTTGCTGTAGTCCGCGCAGATCGCGGTCGCGGTCTCCGTCAGCTCCACCCCCGCGCAGTTCGCGTCGTAGCTGGCCTGCAGCAGGTTCGTGCAGTCGGTCCAGTCCTGGTTGACGTAGCAGGGGTTCACGGTGTCCATCGACACGTCGTACCGACCCGTCTCGTACTCCTCGCTGTGGAACGTCTCCGGCTGCTCCGGCACGTCGACCTTGGTCCAGTGCCGCGCCGTCGCGAAGGCCGTGACCACCACGATGGCGATGATCAGGAGCAGGGCGCCGAGGATCGACAGCGTCACCCAGAGGCCGACGTTGCGCTTCTTCGCCGGGGCGCCGTCCGACGGCATCCCGGCATACTGCGCGGACTCGAAAGAAGGGGACGCCTCGTACGGGTCCGTCGGCGCGCCCGGGTACGGGGAGGTGGGTGCGCCGGGGTACGCAGACGCTGGTGCCCCGGAATGCGGGGGTGCGGGAGAGTAGGGCGGCGGCGCAGCGTCGAAGGCGGGAGCGCCGGCCGGCTCGGCCGGGGCGGGCTCCGGCGCGGGTGCCGGGGGACTCGGCTGGGCGGCGCTCGGCTGGGTGGAGAGCCAGTACGTGTACCAGCTCTGAGAGGATGCCGGATCGTCGGCGACCAGCTGCGCGTCGACGTCGCTGAGCTGCAGACCGAGTGGTCCGCGCATGTCCGCTCGCTTGAGGGCCGCACGGAACTGCTCGAGTGACATCGTCATACATACGAGGATGGCAGACGGTCGTCGTCGTCGACAATCGCGGCACCGCGGGTGTGGCCGCGCGCGGACGCGCGGTCACCTAGCAGATGGTCCGCATCCGACGCCACGCCCTTCCCGCGCACCAGGCTCTCAGGCATCGTCGACACCGTGCCGAGACGACCGATCAGGGGAGGATGCGCATGGCGCTGAGGCGAGTGGTCCCGGGCGAGGAGCCGGGAATCCGTCGCGTTCGTTCCGGATCGGGGTTCCGCTACCTCGACGCCGGTGATCAACCGGTCGTCGATGCCGATCGCGAGCGCATCCAGGACCTCGTGATCCCGCCGCGGTGGACCGACGTCTGGATCGCGGCCGATCCGCTCGCGCACATCCAGGCCGTCGGCACCGACGACGCGGGTCGGCGCCAGTACCTCTACCACCCGCTGTGGCGTGCCGGGCGAGACCAGCGCAAGTTCGCCAGAGCACTCCGGCTTGCGGCTGCCCTGCCGTCGGCTCGCCGACGGGTGACCCGGGCGATCGGCCAACCGGGGCTGTCGAAGGAACGCGCTCTCGCGGTCGCGTTCCGTCTGCTCGACGACGGAGCTCTGCGCATCGGCTCGGAGCGCTACCTCGTCAAGCACGGGAGCCGGGGTCTGAGCACCCTCCGCCGACGGGACGTGCGGATCGACGGGAGCACCGTCGCCCTCGAGTTCCCCGCCAAGAGCAAGCAGCTCGCGTCGATCGAGATCACGGACGGGCCGCTCGCCGAGGCGCTGTCGGAGTTCGCGGTCGGCTCTCCGCGAGCGACGCTGCTCGCGTATCGCAAGGGTCGCCGACGCGTTCGGCTGACGTCGGGGGAGATCAACGACTACCTGAGGGAGGTCGCGGGTACGGCCTTCACGGCCAAGGACTTCCGAACACTTCACGGCACGATCCTCGCGGCCGACGCTCTCGCGCGGATCGGCCCGCTCGAGGGCAAGAACGAGCGCCGCAAGGCGGAGCGGCTCGCCGTGCAGGCCACGGCATCCGCCCTGGGCAACACGATCGCCGTCGCCCGCAACAGCTACATCGATCCCCGGGTGTTCCGCCTGTACGCGCGCGGTCGCACGCTGGATCTGTCGGTGTCGCCCGAGACCGCGATCCGGCGACTGCTCGGCAAGTGATCTCGGTCGGCCGCCCGCGCCCGGTCGGCCGGGGCGGCACCTCGCGAGGTCGGATGACAGGATGGAACCATGGACACAGCCAATCTCACCCGCGAGGAGACCGCCGCGCGATCCGCTGCGATCACCGTGCGCGGCATCCGCGTCGAGCTCGATTTGACGGGCGCGCCCGAGCGGGCGCGCGCGGGTTTCGCGACGACGACGACCCTCGATTTCTCCTCGACGAGTGAGACGACCTGGCTGGACTTCATCGGGCTCTCCGTGGATCGCGTCGTCGTCAACGGGGAGGAGCGCGACGTCGACTACGACGGTGCCCGCATCCAGCTTCGCGATCTCGCCGCCGACAACGTGGTGCGCGTCGAGGGCACTGGCGCGTACAGCCGCTCCGGCGAGGGGCTGCACCGGTTCCACGACCCCGCCGACGGACTCACCTACCTGTACACGCAGTACGAGCCGGCCGACTCCCGTCGCGTGATGGCATGCTTCGAGCAGCCCGACCTCAAGGCGTCGTACACGTTCGTCGTCGATGCGCCGGCCGGGTGGCAGGTGCTGTCGAACCAGTCGGCGTCCTCCGTCGACGTGGGCGTCGGAGTGCAGCGCGTGGAGTTCGCCCCCACGCTTCCGATCTCGAGCTACATCACCTCGGTCGCTGCCGGCCCGTACACGAAGGTCGATGGCGTCTGGCAGCGCGACGACCAGAGCGTCGACCTCGGCGTGTTCGTCCGCCAATCGCTCGCGCAGTACCTCGAATCCGACGAGATCCTCGAGATCACGCGACAGGGTCTGGACTTCTTCACGGATGCCTTCGCCTTCCCGTACCCGTGGGGCAAGTACGACCAGATCTTCGTTCCCGAGTACAACCTCGGCGCCATGGAGAACCCCGGGCTCGTGACCTTCACGGAGTCGTACCTGTCGCGCGGAGCGGCGACCGACGCCCAGCGTGCCGCCAGAGCGAACACGATCCTGCACGAGATGGCGCACATGTGGTTCGGCGACCTCGTGACCATGAAGTGGTGGGACGACCTCTGGCTCAAGGAGTCGTTCGCCGACTACATGGGCGCTCACGCCTCGGCGGTGGCGACCCGGTTCCATGACGCCTGGGTCACCTTCGCCTCTCGGCGCAAGGCCTGGGCATATCAGCAGGACCAGCTGCCCACCACGCATCCGATCGTCGCCGACATCACCGACCTCGAGGCGGCGAAGCTCAACTTCGACGGCATCACCTACGCCAAGGGCGCCGCGGTGCTCAAGCAGCTCGTCGCCTTCGTCGGCGATGACGCGTTCTTCGAGGGCGCCCGCCGGTACTTCGCGGCCAACGCCTACGGCAACACCACCCTCGACGACTTCCTCGTGCAGCTGAGCGCCGTCTCCGGCCGCGACATGACGGAGTGGTCCCGCGCGTGGCTGCAGACCACCGGCCTCTCTACGCTCTGGCTCGAGCGCACGGCCGATGCCACGGTGCTCGTCCAGCAGGATCCGCGGCCGCACCGCCTGCGGATCGGCCTCTACGATCGCGTCGACGATCGCATCGTGCGGCGGGACCAGATCTCCCTCGACGTCTCCGATGAGCGCACCGAGATCGAGCTCGCCGAGGCCGACCTCGTCCTCGTGAACGACGACGATCTCACCTACGCGAAGGTGCGCCTCGACGAGCGCTCGCTCGCCACGGTCGAGGAGTCCCTGTCGACGATCGAGGACCCGCTCGCTCGTGCGCTCGTGTGGTCGTCGCTGTGGAACGCCACGCGCGACGGCGAGCTGGCCGCCTCGCGATACACGGCGATCGTCCGTGCCCATGCTCCGGCGGAGTCGAACATCGGACTCCTCGTCGGCGTGCTCGCCAACGCGGCCTTCGCCATCCGCCATTTCGTCGCCGGCGACCGCCGAGTCGATGAGCAGCGGCTCTGGGTGGAGGCGACGTGGCGCGCCCTTCAGGACGCCGACGCCGGGAGCGATGCGCAGCTCTCCTGGGCGCGGGCCCTTGCCGCGGCATCCGCCTTCGACGACGCTCGGCATCTCGAGGTAAGGGCGCTCCTCGACGGCGAAGTCCCCGAGGGTCTCTCTGTCGATCCGGACCTGCGCTGGCAGCTGCTCACAGGTCTCGTCACGACGGGGCATGCGGACGTCGCCGATATCGATCGCGAGGCAGAGTCCGATGACACCGGCAGCGGCCACACGGCGGCCCGTCGCGCACGAGCATCCCGCCCGGAGGCGTCGGTGCGTGCCGACGCCTGGCGGACGGCGTGGGACGACGAATCGCTGAGCAACGATCACCTGGACGCCGAGATCGCCGGGTTCCGTGCTGGCGGCCGACGCGACCTCATCGCCGGCTTCGACGACGAGTACTTCGCCCGAATCGCCGGCGTCTGGCGCACCAGGAGCATCGAGCTGGCACAGCGCCTCGTCGTCGGGATGTTCCCGGCGGCGGACTCGCTGGGGCCCGTGGACGCGTGGCTCGAGGAGAACCCCGACGCCCCTGCGGCGCTGCGACGGATCGTCGTGGAGCAGCGAGATCACCTCGCGCGCGATCTCCGCGTGCGCGCTGCTCAGTAGGCGCTCAGGAGGACGTGAGTTCCCCCGCCGCGCGCTCGCCCAGAGCGCGCAGCGCGGGGCGGTCGTCGCTCTCGGTGAGGAACACCGCCGCCAGGTAGGCCGCCCAGGCGCGAGCGCGCACCCACGTGTCGTCGTCGTATCGCCCCGCCGTGGCTTCCCTGAACGCAGATCGGCCCGCATGGTCGAAGAGGAGCCAGCCCGCCGCGAGGTCGTAGGCGGGGTCGCCGGACGTGACGTCGCCGAAGTCGATGAGCGCTGCCAGCGAACCGTTCATGATGAGGATGTTGCCCGGGTGCAGGTCGCCGTGGATCCACACTTTCTCGGACGCGGAAGACGCCGTGAGACCGGCATCCCATGCGGACTGCATCGGCTGCGCGTCACCGAGTCGCACGAGTCGCGCCCGCATCGCCTCGTCTCGCTCAGCGAGAGCAACGCCGCGCACCGGATTCCCCGGCGCATCGGCAGGCGCAGGCCGGTGCAGGGCGCCGAGAGCCGCGGCCAACATCGGCGCCCACGGGGCGTTGGCCTGCATGCTCAGCCCGAGGGCCGGCGTGCCGTCGATCCAGGGCACCACCGACCACGGCCAGGGGAACGCCTCGGTCGGGGCGCCGACGATCAGCGGAACCGGCGTGCGGATGCCGAGCACGGCCAGACGCGGGCCCAGCACCGGGAGCGCCCGCTGCTCGTGCCGGATCAGCGAAGAAGCGAGCGCCCGCCGCGGCAGACGCACGGCGAGCTCGTCGCCGAGTCGCCAGATCGCGTTGTCCCAGCCCTCCGCGACCTTGCGCAGCGGAAGACCCGCGAGCCGTGCCGAGTCCTCCTGGCCGCGCAGAAGCGCGCGGATCTCGTCTTCGTCGAGTGCGAGTTCGGCGGCGGGGGAGTCCGCCACCGTCAGAGATCGAGCGAGTCGTTGGGCTCGAGCGCGAAGAACTCGCCGCCGTTCTGCTCGGTCGCCCACTGCAGGCGCTGACGGTGCATCGTCTTGCCGGCGACCGACAGCGTCATGTCGTGCGTGCCGAAGGCGCGGCGCGGCTTGACGGCGAGCACGTAGTCCATCGCCTCGCCGATCTTCAGCCACGGTGCGCCGAGCGGGGCCGCGAGCGTGCCCACCTCCACGCCCTCCGGGACGGCATACGAGTCGCCGGGGTAGTAGAACTCACCGTCGACGAGCACGCCCACGTTCTCGGGCACGGGCAGAGACGAGTGGATGACCTCGTGCGTCCCTCCGAAGAATCGCAGCTCGAACGATCCCGCTGTCACGGTGTCACCCGGTGCGACGACCGTGATGTCGTATCCCTCGGCCGCCTTCGCGACACCGGCAGGCCCGAAGATCGGCGTGCCGGGAGCGGCGCGCAGAATCCGGTCGAGGTGTTCGGGCGTCCAATGATCGGGGTGCTCGTGCGTGAGGACGACCGCCACGAGGCCGCTGAGGTCGTCGAGCGGGCTGGTGAAGGAGCCAGGATCGATCAGCAGGACGTCGGCGCCCTTGTCGATGCGGAGAGCGGCATGTTCGAATTTCGTGACGCGCATGAGCCGAGTCAACTCCGTTGCGATCGGTCTCGCAAACGGCTTGACAGCACGCCACGCCCGGGATCCCGCTCTCTCCGGCCTCGATTTGGCGCAGTGAGAATCGCCGTGGCATACTTGAACGGTTGTTGCGGGACGGAAACGCTCCGCAAGACGGCCCCATCGTATAGCGGCCTAGTACGCCGCCCTCTCACGGCGGTAACGCGGGTTCGAATCCCGCTGGGGTCACACAACACGCGAAAGCCCTCGGTTCTCCGAGGGCTTTCGTCGTCTCCGCAGGCGGAGCCGTTGCCGAGCGCCGGCACCCTCCGGGGGAATCAGGTGTTCGGCCGGCCGGCCGGCCGCGTCGATCCCGTGAGCCACAGAGCGACGACCGTGCAGGCCAGCGAGAGCGCCGCGAGCGGGAAGTCCAGGCCGTACGTCGTGATCGCGATGATCGGGGCGATGAACACCACGACGGCGAGCACGCAGATGCGCATTCCGGGGAACCGCGGGAGGCCGGGGCGCGGCGCCGCCTCGAACCGTACGAGCCACAGCGATGCCGCCCACACGACCGCGAGGACGAGCAGCAGGAAGAGCGGACGCGTCCACCACCAGACCGCACCGCCCGGTGCGGGCATCGGCACAGGTAGCAGCAGCTCGATGCCGATCAGCATCATGATGATCGGCAGGTGCCAGAGGTAGATGGTCATCAGGCGCGAGCCGATGACGAACACCGCACCCTGCGCGGCCCTGGTCTCCATCAGTGCCGTGAGGGGCCTGTGCAGCAGGGTGAGACCTGCCGCCTGGATCGCGGCGAGAACGGCCATCGGCGTGGTCGGCGGCCACTGGTTGCCGAGCATGCTCCACGAGTACCCGTCGAGCGAGACGAGGCCCCAGAGCGCCAGATACCCGCCGATCATGACGAACACCAGCTGCCACCACGACCGTCGCGAGAACCAGCCGTCGAAGAGGAAGAAGCCGACCTGTTGCGCGAACAGCCAGACGAACACGATGTTCGGCACCCCGAAGAGCTCCTGCCCGGCGCCGTACCCCTCGGGAGGAACGGGGTGGATGCCGAGCAGACCGCCGACCACGATGTAGCGGAACCCGTCGACGAGCAGAGCGAGGCCGAGCAGCACGAGCAGCACGCGCGCGCCGTGCTTCTCGTGCAGACGCATCATCGTCGGTGCGGCCGCCTGCACGATCAGATACGCGGCGAGGAACCACAGGGGAGAGCCCACTCCGACCGCGACGACGTCCACGAGCGCTGGATCGATGCCGAGCAGGCGGACGGCACCCAGCGCGACCGTGAAGAAGACGAACAGCGGTACGGCAGGACGAGCGAGGCGCGCCAGGCGGACGCGCACGAACGAGTCGGCGCTCTCCCCGCGGCGCTGCGCGGAGCGCCATCCGGCGCGGGCCGCATAACCGCCGACGACGAAGAAGAGCGGCATGATGTTGGCCACCCAGGTCGCGGCGCTGAACCAGGGCTGCGCCTCGACGGTCCGCTCGATCAGGAGCGAGCCGTCCGGTGCCCGGCCGACTCCCGTGAAGAGGATGTGCACGAACACGACGAGCACGACGCAGGCGACGCGGGCGAGGTCGAGGGTGAGGTCACGTCCGACCGGAATCGCGCGGGCGGTCGTGTCGGTGGCGGCACTGCTCATGCCGACGACTCTAGCGGCGTGCGTCGTCACGACCCCGTTCACCGTCATCGATGCATCGACGGTCAGCGAAGGAGGGCCGCCCCGCACGGACGGCCCTCCTCTCTCCTTGCGCCGTGCGCGTGTCAGTCCTCAGTCGGCGCAGGCGCGGCATCCGCTCGCGCGAGGCGACGCCGGCGACGAGTGCGACGGACGAACCACACCACCAGCACGATCACCGCGGCGACCGCGAGCCACGGGAGGAGGAATCCGACAGCGATCACCAGCGCATTGAGCGAGACCACGAGGCCGTTCCATCCGGCGAGGACGCCGTCGCCGAAACCGGCGGGGTCGGCGGTGGTCGGTGCGTTCGCCTTCGTGAGCTGCACCTGCACGCTCGACATCGCGACCTGGTCGTCGAGAGCGGCGAGCTGCTGCTCGTACGACTCGAGCTGTGCCTGGCGGTCGGTGAGGGCCACCTCGGCCTCGATGAGCTCCGAGACGCTGCCCGACTGCGCCATGAGCTCTGTGAGCCGCTGCACCGACGCCCTCGTGGCGTCGACGCGGGCTCGCAGATCAATCGCGGTCGAGGTGACATCCTGCTTCGAGATCGACGACGAGACGACCTCACCGGAGTCGCCGAGCTCGTCGATCACCGCGGTCAGGTCGGCGGACGGAACACGGATGCTGATCCAGCCGTACCCGGAAGCCGGCGGCGCGGGCATCGACGTGTCGTCGACCGAGGAACTCCTGCCGACCTCGGTGCTCTCGACGTGACCGCCCCGTGACTCCGCGAGCGCACTGATCTCGTCGGCCGCCTTCGCGATGTCCTTCACCTCGAGCGTGACGTATCCGGTCGCGATGATCTCGCGGTCGGCTCCGTCGACCGCGCCCGGAGCGTTCGCGGAAGCGTCTGCCCCCGGCGCGGCTTCCGAGAGACCCTGCGGAGCACTGCGATCGGGTGAGATGGCGCTCGAGTCCTGCGCTGTGCCGCCCGTGAGCATCTCACCGCTCTCCGCCGTGCTCGTCGCGCTCCCGCCGACGCTGTCGAGGATGGGCGGCGTCACAAGCACTCCGACGACGAAGGCGGCGGCGATGCCGGCGCCGGTCAGCCAGCGGCGGCGGCGCGCACCCGACCGGTCGGCGACCGGCGCGGGGCGAGGCCGTTCCTCGGCGATCTCGGCGAAGACCGCGCGCTCGATGCGGGCGACGGCGTCGTCCGAGAGCTCAGGCAGGTCAGGGGTCTTGTCGTTCATGCGTCGCTCGCTTCCTTGACGGCACCCCGCAGGTGGGTGCGCACTCGCGAGAGACGATTCCGAACGACCGCGTGGCTCACTCCGAGATGTTCGGCAGCGGCCTGGTAGGCGTATCCCTCGGCCGCGCAGAGCCGGAAGATCTCCCGGTCGAGTTCGCCGAGCGTTCCGACCTCCTCGGCGATCCGGTCGGCCAGGGCCGCCGTGATCACCTGCTCCTCGACGCTCACCGTCGCGGGCAGCGTCTCGTCGACGGCGTCCGCGGTGTGGGCCTGGTCGCGGCGACGCTGGCGCAGGCGGTTGGCCGCCTGGAACCGGCAGATCGTCGCGAGCCACGGCAGGACGGAATCTCCCTGCAGCTCGAGTCCTGGCAGCTTGCGCCACGCGGTCACGAAGGTCTCCTGCGTCACATCCTCGGCATCGGGCGCCGAGCCGAGGATGCCGTGGGCGATCCAGTAGACCGGTCGCACGTACGAGCGGTACAGCTCGCGGAAGGCGCGTTCGTCGCCCGCTGCGGCCTGCGCCACCCATCTCTGATCACTCGTGTGCACGGCATCCTGCTTCCGTTCGGTGTCTCTCACCCGGAAAGTGTCGGCGAACGCCTCATCGTCTCAGAATCAGCCGACGGGTGTTCCATCACGAGCCGGGGTCTAGCATGGACTACTGCGAGAGGGAGTATCCCGGACCCGCGCGTAACGTCATCACGAGCATCGGCGAAGCTGCTCCGGGCGCGCGACGCACCAGTGTGCGGGGGAGAGACTTTCGGTTCTTTCCCTGCCTTCCGAAAGGTCCCCGCGACTGTGGACATCCCCCTCTGGTTCGAGATCACCTCGATGGTGGCGCTGAGCCTCATCCTCATCGGCGATCTGCTGCTCATCCGGCTGCGCCCGCACATCCCGTCCACGAAGGAGTCGACCCTCTGGGTGGCCTTCTACGTCGGACTCGCTCTGCTCTTCGCCGTGATCCTCGGCAATGTCGCCGGATGGCGCAACGCCGGCGACTTCATCACGGGCTGGGCGCTGGAGTACAGCCTCTCGGTCGACAACCTCTTCGTCTTCGTGCTGATCATGGCGCAGTTCGCGGTCCCGAGGCGGCTCCAGCAGCAGGTTCTCATGGTCGGCATCATCATCGCGCTCGTGCTGCGTGGCGCCTTCATCCTCGTGGGTGTCACGATCATCGAGCACTTCTCGCCGATCTTCTACATCTTCGGCGCCTTCCTCATCTACACCGCGATCAAGCAGGCGATGCCCGAGGGCGAGCACGACGACGACGTGAAGCGGGAGAACTTCATCGTGCGGCTGCTGCGTCGCCGCATCGACATCAGCGAGACGTACGACGGCTCGAAGATCCGCACCACCGTGGACGGGAAGCGGATGTGGACGCCGATGGTCATCGTGTTCATCACGATCGGCGTCACCGACCTCATCTTCGCGATCGACTCGATCCCCGCGATCTTCGAGATCACCACCAACGGCTTCCTCGTGTTCGCGGCGAACATCTTCGCGCTCATGGGTCTCCGTCAGCTCTACTTCCTGCTCGGCGATCTGCTCGACCGCCTGCGGTACCTGCACTACGGCATCGCGGTCATCCTCGGCTTCATCGGCGTCAAGCTCATCCTGCATGCCCTGCACGAGAACGAGCTGCCGTTCATCAACGGCGGCGAGCACGTCGAATGGGTGCCCGACATCGACAACCTCGTGTCCCTCGGCGTGATCGTCGTATCGATGGCCGTGGCGACGATCGCGAGCCTCATCGCCTCCTCACGGGAGAAGCGCGCGGTGACCCGGAGCGCATCGGTGGAGTGAGCGTCTCACCCGGCTGACCAGAGCTGCTCGGCCTCGAGCGTGAGGTCGATGACCTGACGGAGCAGTGCTCCGACGGTGGTCGACTGCAGCAGGGTGAACTGGTCGTACTCGCCGAGCGGGGCGATCGCGGCGAGCTGCCAGGAGGCGGCGAGGGGGTCGTCGGAGATCTCGGTGTCCGAATCCCACCGCCCGTCGGCGCGAGAGAGCACCCGCCGAACGATCGCCTCCGCCTCCGTGCGCAGCGGGGTGAGCGCCTCGTTCCAGGTGAGATGGGGGAGCAGCGAGACCTCCGCGCGCGGATAGGGGTCGTCGTCCAGCCATCGCTCGACCGTGAAGCGCTGAGTGCCGACGGCGACCGTGCGCAGCACCTCCGCACCCGCCGTCACGCTCACCAGGCGGGCCAGGGTGCCGACGCCGCTGCGTCGATCGCCGCCTCCGACCTCGTGTCCGCGTTCGATGAGCACGACGCCGAACTGCGGGTCGTCGTCATCGAGCAGCTGACCGATCATCGTGAGGTATCGGGGTTCGAACACCCGCAGGGGGAGCGGGGTGTACGGGAAGAGCACCGAGCCGAGCGGGAACATCGGTATTGCAGTCATGACCCCAGTCAACACCGCGCGACGTACAGTGAACAGATGCGCAGACCCCGCCCCGACACTCCCGGCCCCGGACAGGAATCCGTCTGGGACTATCCACGGCCCCCGCGGGTCGAGCCCGTGCCGGAGCGCGTCACGATCAGGCTGGGCGGCGAGGTGATCGCGGACACGACGGATGCCGTGCGCGTTCTCGAGACGAGCCACCCGCCCGTCTACTACCTCCCGATCGAGGACTTCGTCGACGGCGCGCTCGTGGATGCCCCAGGCTCGTCGTTCTGCGAGTTCAAGGGAGCGGCCCGCTATCTCGACGTCCGAGGCGGCGGAACGAGCGCCCCGGGCGCGGCCTGGAACTACCCGCAGCCGTCGCCCGGCTTCGCCGTGCTCGCCGACCGGGTCGCGGTGTACGCCGGGCCGATGGACGCCTGCACGGTCGGAGACGAGGTCGTCACGCCGCAGCCGGGAGGCTTCTACGGCGGGTGGGTGACGTCGACCGTCGCCGGACCTTTCAAGGGCATCCCGGGCTCGATGGGCTGGTAGCCCGGAAGTCAGTCAGCTCAGAAGGCACGCAGGTTCGCCTGCAGCCCGCCGTCGACGTACTCCCGGCGTAGGATGCGGCGTCTGCGCAGCACCGGAACGAGCTCGTCGAGCGTGCGGTGCAGTGTGACCGGGTGGAAGTCGCCCCACAGCAGCACGCCGTCGTTCCCCCACTCGCCGAGTTCCTCCACGAGGTCGACGAACTCCTCAGCCGTACCCACGAAGCCCGTGCGGTCGGTGATGCGGCCGGCTCTGGCGAGGGCCGTGAGGTGAGCGCGGAGCGGCGCGTCGTCACCGCGGTCGCCCACCAATCGCTGGATGCTGCCTCGCGAGACGTGCGGCCCGAAGATCGAGAGGTCCAACGGGCGGTCGAGGTCCAGCGTCGTGAGATCGGTCTCCAGGTCGCTCGACTGCTTGCGGGCGATCTGCACGAGTGCGGCGTCGTCGGGGTGTGCCGAGGCGGCGACGATACGGTCCGCTTCTTCCGCGGAGGTGGTGATCACCGGCTGGATCGCGAAGAGGATCCGGATGTCGTCGGGCGTGCGCCCCGCCGCGACGGCGGCGTCGTGGATCTTCGCACGGTAGGCCCGGATCGACGCCTCGTCCAGCGGGGCGAGTGCGAGCTGCACGTCGGAGTTCGCACCAGCGAAACCGAGACCGCGCCCGGAGCCTCCGGGTGAGACGATCGCCGGCTCGCCGTCCGTGAAGGGAATCGCGTTGAGCGGACCGTCGAACGAGTAGTGCTCGCCCCGGTGCTGCGTCGCGGAGAGCCGGGTGCCGTCGGCGTACACGCCGGTCGAGCGGTCGGCGACGAGCGCACCGTCCTCCCAGCTGCGCCAGAGCGAGCGGATGCCGTCCAGCCACTCCTCTGCGCGGTCGTACGCCTCGTCGTGGCCGAGCTGCGCGGCATCCGAGAAGTGTCGTGCGCTGCCGGTGTCGGTGACGACGTTGAGGCCGAGACGGTGTGCGCTCAGGTGCTGCAGCGTCGCGAACTGGCGGGCGGCCGTGTACGGGAGGTAAGCCGCGGGGTTGACCGTCGGCACCACGCCGAGATGCCGCGTCGCCTGGAAGAGATACGGCGCGAGCAGCAGCGGGTCGTGCTTGGGTCCGCCGAACGCATGCCGGACCCGGAGGTCGATGGTCTCCCGCGAACCCATCGACGGCGCGTCCTCGATGATGACGAGGTCGAAGCCGGCCTGCTCCAGAGTGCGCGCCGCCTCCTGGTAGATCTCGGGGCGCGTCCAGTCGTAGTCCCAGTCGAGCGAGGGGTAGCCCCAGCCCTGCGGTCCGAAACCGCGGGCGAGGAACCACCCGAAGTGCTGGAGCCTGCTCATGCCACGGCCTCGCGGGCGGGGGCGAGGACGCGCGAGAGGTCGGCGATCAGGTCGGCGACGTCTTCGATGCCGATCGACAGGCGGAGGGTGCCGGGGCGCACGCCGAGCACCTCACGCTCCTCGTCCGTGCGCGAGGCGTGGCTCGTGGTGGCGGGGTGCAGCACGAGAGAGCGCACGTCGCCGATGTGCGTCATGTGCGTGAAGACGCGGACGTCCTCGACGAAGGCGCGCGCGGCTTCGAGACCGCCGCGCAGGGTGAAGGTGAAGATCGAGCCGTATCCGCCGGTCAGGTACGTCGCCGCGAGGCGGTGGTGCGGGTGACTCTCGAGCCCCAGGTAGTCGACGCTCTCGACCGCGTCCTGCGCCGTCAGCCAGCGGGCGACCTCCAGCGCGTTGCGCGACTGCCGCTCGACGCGGAGTCCCAGCGTCTCGGCGCCCTGTCCGATGAGGAAGGCGTTGAGCGGCGAGGGCGACGCGCCGAACCGTGGCGCGACCGACTCGCGGGCGTACGCGAGTCGTGCGTTGCCCCCGTGTCGTGCGGCCACGCTCGCGAGGCCGCCGCGGCCGGGCAGCACGAGGTGCGGGGCGTTGTGACCGGCCTTCGCCGCGTCGAAGCGTCCGTCGTCGACGAGCACACCGCCCAGCACCGACCCGTGCCCGGCGAGGAACTTCGAGGCGGAGTGGACGACGATCGCGGCTCCGTGCTCGATAGGTCGGATGAGGTACGGGGTGGCGAGCGTGTTGTCGACGATGAGCGGGATCGCCGACTCGTCGCCGACGGCGCTGACGGCTGCGATGTCGAGCAGGTCGTTCCGCGCGTTCGCGATCGACTCCGCGAACAGCGCCCTCGTGTTGGGGCGGATGGCCTCTCGCCACGCATCGGGGTCGTCGATGTCATCGACGAACGTCGTCTCGATGCCGAGACGGGTGAGGTTGTCGAGGAAGAGGCCGCGTGTTCCCTCATAGATGTGGGTGGACGAGACGACGTGGTCGCCGGCGCCCGCCACCGTGAGAAGCGCCGTGGCGACCGCTGCCTGACCGCTCGCGACGAGCACCGCGTCGGCTCCGGCCTCGAGGGCGGCGAGCTGACGCTCGACGGCTCGGACCGTCGGATTGCCGGTGCGGGTGTACCCGAATCCGTCGCCCGTACCGAAGTGGTTCGCCGCGTGATCGAAGTCATCGAACTCGAAGCCCGCCGTGAGGTAGATCGGCGTCGCGCGCGACGTCGCCGGCTGCTGATTCCGGGCGGCGTGAACGGCCTTGGTGGCGAAGCCGAGGGAGTCGTCGGTCATGCGGGTGCCTCTCGATGGTGCGGGTCACAGTACTGTGTCACGGCGTGACTCGCCGCGCGGAAGCGGTGGTAACCTGACGTCATGCGGATCGTGCTCCTTCTTAGCGGCCGCGACGAGACCTCGTTCTGAGCCCCTCCTCGTCGCGGAGTCCATCGTGGGCCGAACCGCCAGCTTCAGGAGAACCGCATTGAACACCCCCGCATCGGAGTCCGCTCCCGCACGCCGCAGGACACTCGCCGAGAAGGTCTGGGACGACCACTTGGTCGTCAAGGGCGAGAACGGCGAGCCCGACCTCATCTACATCGACCTGCACCTCGTCCACGAGGTGACGAGCCCGCAGGCCTTCGACGGCCTGCGCGCGGAGGGGCGTCCGCTCCGTCGTCTCGATCTCACGATCGCCACGGAGGACCACAACACCCCCACCTGGGAGATCGACAAACCGATCGCCGACCTCACGAGCCGCACCCAGATCGAGACCCTGCGTCGCAACGCCGCGGAGTTCGGCGTGCGGCTGCACTCCCTCGGCGACGCGGAGCAGGGCATCGTGCACGTCGTCGGCCCGCAGCTCGGCCTGACGATGCCGGGCATCACGGTGGTCTGCGGTGACTCGCACACCTCGACCCACGGCGCGTTCGGTGCCATGGCGTTCGGCATCGGCACCAGCGAGGTCGAGCACGTGATGGCCACGCAGACCCTGCCGCTCAAGCCCTTCAAGACGATGGCTATCACCGTCGAGGGCACGCTGCGCCCCGGGGTGACGGCGAAGGACATCATCCTCGCGGTCATCGCGAAGATCGGCACCGGCGGCGGGCAGGGCTATGTGCTCGAGTACCGCGGCAGTGCGATCCGCGCCCTCTCGATGGAGGGGCGCATGACGATCTGCAACATGTCGATCGAAGCCGGTGCCCGCGCGGGCATGGTCGCGCCGGACGAGACGACATTCGCGTACCTGGAGGGGCGTCCGCACGCGCCGAAGGGGCAGGACTGGGAGGATGCCGTCGCCTACTGGCGCACGCTCCCCACCGACGAGGGCGCCGAGTTCGACGCCGAGGTGTTCATCGACGCCGACGAGCTCGAGCCGTTCGTCACCTGGGGTACCAACCCCGGCCAGGGCAGCTCCCTGTCGGCATCCGTGCCGAACCCGTCGGAGATCGCCGATCCGAACGAGCGAGCCGCCGCCGAGCGCGCGCTGGAGTACATGGATCTGACGCCGGGCACGCCGCTCAAGGAGGTGCCGGTCGACGCCGTCTTCATGGGCTCGTGCACCAACAGCCGCATCGAGGACCTGCGGGCCTTCGCATCGATCATCAAGGGCAAGAAGAAGGCCGACGGCGTCCGCGTCATGGTCGTCCCCGGATCAGCTCGCGTGCGTCTGGAGGCCGAGGCCGAGGGCCTCGACCAGGTGATCAAGGACTTCGGGGCGGAGTGGCGGTTCGCCGGGTGCTCGATGTGCCTCGGCATGAACCCTGATCAGCT
The DNA here is from genome assembly GCF_002362255.1 of Microbacterium sp. SZ1. Classification (GTDB taxonomy): domain Bacteria; phylum Actinomycetota; class Actinomycetes; order Actinomycetales; family Microbacteriaceae; genus Microbacterium. The sequence goes on from NZ_LPVV01000040.1 coordinate 137,815, forward strand.
GGCACCGGGCGAGCGCTGCGCCTCCACGTCGAACCGCAACTTCGAAGGCCGCCAGGGCAAGGGCGGCCGCACGCACCTCGTGTCGCCCCTGGTGGCCGCGGCGACCGCGATCCGCGGCACCCTGTCGAGTCCCAGTGACCTGAGCGAGACGGTGGAGGTCTGACCATGGAGAAGTTCACGACGCACACGGGGATCGCCGCACCGCTGAAGCGGTCGAACGTCGACACCGACCAGATCATCCCCGCCGTCTTCCTCAAGCGCGTCACCAAGACGGGCTTCGACGACGCCCTGTTCCACGGCTGGCGACAGGATCCGGACTTCGTACTGAACCAGGCGCCGTTCCAGGGCGCGAGCGTGCTGGTGGCCGGTCCCGACTTCGGAACCGGTTCGAGCCGCGAGCACGCGGTCTGGGCACTGCGCGATTACGGATTCAAGGTCGTCCTGAGTCCGCGGTTCGCCGACATCTTCCGGGGCAACTCGGGCAAGCAGGGTCTGCTCGCCGCGACGATCTCGGAAGAGGATCTCGAGCGCATCTGGGCGGAGATCGACCGGAATCCCGGCGCATCCATCACCGTCGACCTCGAGGCGCGCACCGCGTCGATCGGCGACATCCAGGCCGTGATCGGTATCGACGATTACACTAGATGGCGGCTCCTCGAAGGGCTCGATGACATCGGGCTCACCCTGCGCAACGAAGACAAGATCGCGCAGTTCGAGGCCCGCCGCGAGTCGTGGCGGCCCCGGACTCTCCCTGTTCAGTGAACGGAGGGGCGGGGGAGCCGAGGGCGACCCCGCCCCGATTTCCTGAACGAAGTGAGGCCCGAATGACGACACCTGTGCGCGACGCTCTCCCCGACGGGGTGCCCCCGCTGACCGGAGACGTCCTCGCCATTCGAGGAGGGCGACCGCTGCGCGGTCGCGTCGACGTCAAGGGCGCGAAGAACCTCGCGACCAAGGCGATGGTGGCGACTCTGCTCGGGGAGACCGCCAGCACGCTACGCGACGTACCCGCGATCAGCGACGTCGCCGTGGTGCGGTCGCTGCTCGAAGTGCACGGAGTGCGGGTGTCCGAGGGCGATGAGCCCGGATCGCTCACCTTCGACCCGAGCGACGTCGAATCCGCCCACTTCGAGGAGATCGACGCCCACGCCGGGGCCTCGCGCATCCCGATCCTCTTCTGCGGCCCTCTGCTGCACAGGCTCGGACAGGCATTCATCCCCGACCTCGGCGGATGCCGCATCGGCGACCGCCCCATCGACTTCCACCTCGACGCGCTCCGCAAGTTCGGCGCCACGGTCGAGAAGCTGCCGAGCGGCATCCGCCTCTCCACGGGTGGAACCCGTCTGCACGGCGCGAACATCCACCTGCCGTACCCGAGCGTCGGCGCCACGGAGCAGGTGCTGCTCACCGCGGTGCGCGCCGAGGGCGTGACCGAGCTGCGCAACGCCGCGATCGAGCCCGAGATCATGGACCTGATCGCGGTGCTGCAGAAGATGGGCGCCATCATCTCGTACGAGCCGAACCGCGTGATCCTCATCGAGGGCGTGGAGAAGCTGCGCGGCTACGATCACCGGTCGATCTTCGACCGCAACGAGGCGGCGTCCTGGGCGTCCGCCGCGCTCGCGACCGACGGCGAGATCTTCGTCGGCGGCGCGAAGCAGCAGGAGATGCTCACGTTCCTCAACGTCTTCCGCAAGGCCGGCGGCTGGTTCGACATCCAGGAGGACGGCATCCTCTTCCGTCGCGAGGGCGAGCTCAAGCCCGTCGTCGTCGAGACCGACGTGCACCCGGGCTTCATGACCGACTGGCAGCAGCCGCTGGTCGTCGCCCTCACCCAGGCGAAGGGCCGCTCGATCGTTCACGAGACGGTGTACGAGAACCGCCTCGGCTTCACCGACGCCCTCGTCAAGATGGGCGCCGACATCGTCGTGCACCCGCGCGGACTGCAGGCCGGACCCCGTCGTGTGCCGCGCCGCGACCTCGAGCAGGCAGCCGTCATCACGGGCCCGACGCCGCTGCACGGCGCCGACATCGTCGTGCCGGACCTCCGCGGCGGCTACAGCCACGTGATCGCTGCGCTCACGGCTGAAGGCGAGTCGAAGGTGTCGGGTGTCGACATCCTCAGCCGCGGCTACGAGAAGTTCCTCGCCAAGCTCGACGCTCTCGGCGCCGACTTCGACGTCCTCCGGTGACCCCGATGGGTTCCCGGTCGACGGAGACCACGCGGCCGAGCCTGTTCTGGCCGCTCGCGGCGATCGTGATCCCGGCGATCTCGCTGCTGGCGAAGATCCGCATCACGGGTGCCGAGAAGCTCCCGCAGAACGGTGCCTTCGTCCTGGCGCCGAACCACTACTCCGAGTTCGACCCGCTCATCGTGGCGCTGGCGGTGTGGCGCATCGGTCGCGCGCCGCGGTTCATGGCGAAGGAGAGCCTGTTCCGGGTGCCGGTGCTGGGATGGTTCCTCACCCACACGGGCATGATCCCCGTCGCGCGCACGTCGTCGGCGTCGGCGGCCAAGCAGACGATGAAGCAGTCGGAGGAGCTCGTCGAGCACGGCCGCGGAGTGATCGTCTACCCCGAGGGCACGCTCACGCGCGACCCCGACATGTGGCCGATGCGCGGAAAGTCGGGCGCGGTCCGGCTCGCTCTCGCCGACGGCATCCCACTCATCCCGATGGCGCACTGGGGCACCCAGGCGATCATGGGGCGGTATCAGAAGGGCCTGAGCCTCTGGCCGCTGCGCAAGCGGGTGGAGGTCGTGGTCGGCGACCCCGTCGACGTCTCGGATCTCCGCGGTCGTGCGAGCGAGCCGGCCGCGCTGAACGAGGCTACAAACCGGCTCATGAACGCCATCACGGCACTGCTCGAGGAGCTGCGCGACGAGAAGGCACCGGCCGAGCGCTGGAACCCCACTGCCCACGGACAGAAGGAGACGGGTCGCCTTGACTCCTAAGCGGACGATTCCGAGCGGTCCCCGGGTCGCGGTGATCGGCGCCGGAAGCTGGGGGACCACCTTCGGCAAGATCCTCGCCGACGGCGGCGCGCAGGTGACGATGTGGGCGCGTCGCGCCGAGCTCGCGCACGAGATCGATGAGGCCAAGCGCAACTCGAAGTATCTGCCCGGCATCAATCTGCCGCGCACGATGAGCGCCACACACGAGCTGGCCGTCGCGATGCGAGGCGTCGACCAGGTCTACCTCTCGGTGCCGAGCCAGTCGTTGCGCGAGAACCTCAAGGCCCTGCGGCCCCTGCTCGCCGGGAACGATGCGAAGATCGTCAGCCTCATGAAGGGCGTCGAGCGCTCGACGGGTCTGCGCATGAGCCAGGTCATCGAGCAGGAGCTGCGGTGCGATCCCGAGCGCATCGCCGTCGCATCCGGCCCGAACCTCGCGCTGGAGATCGCGCGGGAGCAGCCGACGGCTGCCGTGATCTCCTCGCGCAGCCAGGAGACGGCTGAGGAGGTCGCTCGCGCCGCTCGCAACGACTACTTCCGCACCTTCGTGAACACCGACGTGATCGGCACCGAGTTCGGCGGCGTGCTGAAGAACCTCATCGCCGTCGCGATCGGCATCGTCGACGGGGTCGGCTACGGCGAGAACACCAAGGCGTCGATCATCACCCGGGGGCTCGTCGAGATGACCGACTTCGCGGTCGCGAACGGCGCCCATCCCGAGACGCTGCAGGGACTCGCGGGGCTCGGCGACCTCATCGCGACGTGCCAGTCGCCGCTGAGTCGGAACAACACGGCCGGGCGTCTGCTCGGCCAGGGATACAGCTTTCAGGACGTGGTGAAGCAGATGCAGCAGACGGCCGAGGGACTCGCTTCCGTCGCGCCGGTGCTGCAGCTCGCCCGCGAATCCGACGTGGACATGCCCATCGTCGAACAGGTGAAGATGGTGCTCGACGGGAAGATGGATCCCCGCGACATCGCACCCCACCTCACGACGGACGACGACACCCCGCAGGGGGAGAGGACCAACCATGGACAAGCAGAGGGTGGTGGTGCTCTTCGGCGGGCGCTCCAGCGAGCATTCGATCAGTTCCGCAACGGCGGGCGGAGTGCTGGGCGCGATCGATCGTGACCGCTACGACGTGATCCCGGTGGGGATCACGCGGGAGGGCGCCTTCGTCCTCGAGGACGACGACCCGGCGAAGTTCCCACTCGATGCCGCGCATCTTCCCGAGGTGGTCGACAACGGCACTCGCGTGCTCTGGCCCGAACCAGGGGGGAATCGCACCCTGCGCGTGGTGCAGGCGGATGGAACGATCGACGGGCTCGGCGAGATCGACGTCGTGCTGCCGATCCTGCACGGCCCGCACGGCGAGGACGGCACGATCCAGGGTTACTTCGACACGCTCGAGGTACCGTACGCCGGCGGCGGCGTGCTCGACTCGGCGCTCTGCATGGACAAGCACTTCATGAAGGTGGCGCTGCAGGCCGCCGGTATCGCCGTCGCCCCGTGGCGCACGGTGCGTGCGAAAGAGTGGGCGTCGGATCCGGATGCCGTGCGCGCCGCCGCTGCGGAGCTCGGATCGCCGCTCTTCGTGAAGCCGGCTCGGGCCGGGTCGAGCGTCGGGGTGTCGAAGGTCGAAGTGCTCGACGAGCTCGACGCGGCCCTCGCGATCGCCTTCGCGGAGGACGACAAGGTTCTCATCGAGACCGGTGTCGTCGGCCGCGAGATCGAGGTCGCGGTGCTCGAGGGCGCCGAGGGCGTCCGTGCGTCTCTTCCCGGAGAGATCGTGCTCACCTCGCGCGGCTTCTACGACTTCGAGGGCAAGTACCTCGGCGGCGACGGCGTGGACGTCGTCTGTCCGGCCGACCTCGACGAGGTAGAGGTGACAGCCATCCAGGATGTCGGCATCCGCGCCTTCGAGGCGGTGGATGGTCGCGGCCTGGCCCGTGTCGACATGTTCCTCACCGCGTCGGGCGAGCTCGTCGTCAACGAGCTGAACACGATGCCCGGCTTCACCCCGATCTCGATGTTCCCCAAGTGCTGGGTCGTCTCGGGGCTGAGCTACGGAGATCTCATCTCCGAGCTGATCGAGGCCGGTCTGCGTCGCTGAACGCCAGGCCTCGGCGGCGCTGACGAGGCGCCTCGGCCGCGCTCAAGGCAGCGGCTCGACCGCTGGCGATCAGCCCTCGGCCGAGCCGTCGTCGGTGCTCTCGCCTGTGCCGTCGTCGGTAGGGACGCGATCCGTGCACCGCGCCGTGGCGGGTACCAGGCCGGCCCTGATGCTCGTCGACAACTGCTCCACGACCGTGCGGAAGTCGATCTCGGAACCGCGACGGATGATCACCTCGACAGCCGGGTCCCGTCCGTAGGTGACGAGACGCTGGCGCTCCTCCTCCTGATCGAGCACGAGCCAGTCGACACCGCCGATCGTGGTGCACACGTCGGTCGACGGTGCCGGCGGCTCGACGCCGCAGCGGAGCACGACGGTCGGATCGCCCCAGGCGCCGGTGGCCTGAGCGTCGGTCCAGACCCGGTCGAGATCGCCCACCGCGTCGGGCAGGAGCACCGAGACCTCGGCGCACGCCGGGTTGTTCGCGTCGTCGGCCGGCTCCAGGTGGATCGTGGTCGAGCAGCCGGCGAGTCCGGCCGCGGCGACCAGCATGCCCGCGACGAGAAGCAGACGGCGAGAAGGGGGCATGCATCCAGGCTACCTTTGACTGCATGCCCTCCCGACCCGATGCCGACGACCCGCGCCTGGGCGACCTGTCGGAGGGGGAGATCCTCCGCGCCATCCTCGCGCGGACGTCACAGGCGTCGCACACGCTGATCGGGCCCGGCGACGACGCAGCGGTCATCGCCGCTCCATCCGGATCCGTCGTCGCGACGACCGACACCCTCGTGCACGGTCCGGACTTCCGACTCGCCTGGTCGAGCGGATTCGACCTGGGCTGGAAGGCGGCGGCGGTCAATCTCGCCGACGTGGCCGCGATGGGCGCGCGTCCGACGGCCCTTCTCGTGGCTCTGGCGGTGCCGCGCGACCTCCGGCTCTCCTTCGTGGAGCGCCTCGCGGACGGATTCCGCGAGGCGTGTGCGGCGCTGGCGCCAGGCTGCGCGGTCGTCGGCGGCGACCTGACCGTGTCGGACGTGCTCACCGTCGCCGTCACCGCGCTGGGCGATCTGGAAGGGCGGGCTCCGATCACCCGCAGCGGCGCGCGTCCCGGCGACACGGTCGCGGTCGCGGGCGAGCTCGGTCATGCCGCGCAGGGACTCCAGCTGCTCTTCGGCCGGTTCCGCGACGGCGAGACCCCGGTGCCCGTGGACGCCGCCGCGCTAGGCGAAGGCGATCGTGCGGCACTCGATGCTCAGCTGCGCCCATCGCCGCCGATCGGGCTCGGACCCATGGCCGCGACCGCCGGTGCCACGGCGATGATGGACATCTCCGACGGGCTCGCACTGGACGCACGGCGCATGGCGGCGGCATCCGGGGTGACGATCGACCTGTCGGCGGCGGCGCTCGGCAGTGATCCAGTACGCGCTCTCGCCGGAGGAGAGGACCATGCGCTGCTGGCCGCGTTCCCCGGTGAGGCTCTGCCGCCGGGCTTCCGGCGCATCGGCGAGGTTGCAGAGCGATCGGAGCACGACCTGCTCCTCGACGGGAAGCCGGTCGACATCAGCGGCTGGGATCCCTACCGCGACTGGGACTCGGCGTCAGGCTGAGTCGTCGGCCGACCCTCGGGGCACCGCCCACCACAGGGTCGTGTCGCCGTAGGTCTTCTCGCGGAGCAGCTCGAGTCCGGCGGCGGCGAGGTCGGGCGGAGTGGACCGTCGCGCACGCTCGATCACGACCAGCGCCTCCGGCGCGAGGAGGGGCGTGAGGGCGACGAGGTCGCCGGTCATCGCCTCATCGACGAGGTCATAGGGCGGGTCGGTGAAGACGAGGTCGAACGGCCCGGTCGCACGCTGCAGGAACGCGCGAGCGCTGCTCTGATGCACACGCGCAGGAGAGAGCCCCCCGGCCTTCGCGACGACGCCGGCGTTGCGCCGGATGATCCCGGTTGCGGTCCGAGCGTGCTCGACGAGATCGACGGATGAGGCGCCCCGGCTCAGCGCTTCCAGACCGAGCGCCCCCGAGCCCGCGTAAAGATCGAGGACACGCGCGCCGACCATCGCGTCGGCGGATTCGAGCGCGCCGAACAGCGACTCGCGCACCCGGTCGCTCGTGGGGCGGGTTCCGCTTCCCGGCACGTCCAGTCGGGCGCCTCTGGCGGCTCCGGCGATGATCCTCGTCACCCGTTCACGATACGACAGCGCCCGTGCGCGCCGTGTCGGCGCCTTCTTCTAGACTCGGATCATGCCGCTCTCGCTCGACACGTCTCTGCAGGAGACGCTCGGTGCGACCCCGGCGAAGGCGCTCGACCGGGCGTTCGGGATGACGACCGTGGGCGACCTGCTCTCGCACTATCCGCGGCGGTACGCGGATCCGGGTGAGCTCACCCCGATCCGAGAGCTCCCGATCGGCGAGACCGTCACGATCGTGGCCGAGGTGCTGTCGTCGAGCGCTCGAGCGATGCGCAACCGGCGCGGCGCGATGGCCGACGTGGTGATCGGCGACGGCATCGGCAAGATGTCGCTGACGTTCTTCGCGAAGAACCTCGGCGCGGCGAAATGGCGGGCCGAGGAGCTGGCGGTCGGGCGCCGGGGCGTGTTCTCCGGCAAGGTCGGGGAGTTCAACGGCGTGACCCAGTTCGCGCACCCCGAGTACGAGCTCTTCGACGACGAGGATGCCGCGCGGCGGCGTGCGGACGCCCGTGCCGCCGTCCTCATTCCGATCTACCCGGCGACCTCCAGCCTGCAGACGTGGCAGATCGCGAAGTTCGTCGGGCGGGTGCTCGATGACCTCGGCGATGTGCCGGAGCCGCTCGCCCCCGAGGTCCGGACCAGGGAGGAGCTGCTGACGGCGCGTGAGGCGCTCGAGCAGATACATCGTCCCAAGACCCGCAACGACATCGACCCTGCCGTCCGCACGCTGCGCATGCACGAGGCGCTCACTCTGCAGACGGCCCTGCTGCAGCAGCGCGATGCGGTGCGCGCGCTCTCCGCGACGACCCGTCCGGCGAGACCGGGAGGACTCCTCGAGAGGTTCGACGCGGCGCTTCCGTACTCGCTCACGCCCGACCAGCAGACGGTCGGCGAGCAGATCGCCCACGACCTGGTCGGGTCGTGGCCCATGAACAGGCTCGTTCAGGGCGAGGTGGGGTCGGGTAAGACCCTCGTGGCCCTGCGTGCCATGCTCCAGGTCGCCGAGTCCGGCGGTCAGGCCGCGCTCATCGCACCGACCGAGGTGCTCGCAGGGCAGCACCTCCGATCGATCACGAAGATGCTCGGGCCGCAGCTCGCTCCTCTGGTCATGCCGACTCTGCTGACGGGGCAGATGCCGGCCGCCGAGAGACGGAAGGCCGCGCTGCGGGTCGCATCGGGCCAGTCGCTCATCGTCGTCGGCACACATGCTCTGCTCGGCGACAAGACGACGTTCGCCGATCTCGGACTCGTCGTCGTCGACGAGCAGCATCGGTTCGGCGTCGAGCAGCGCGAGGCGCTCCGCGCGAAGGGGTCGAGCCCGCACGCCCTCGTGCTGACGGCGACGCCGATCCCTCGGACGGTCGCGATGACCGTGTTCGGCGACCTCGACACGTCGGTCATCCGCACGATGCCGAAGGGGCGAGCCGGGATCGAGTCGTTCGTCGCACCCCTCGCCGAGCACCCGGGGTGGTTCAACCGCGTCTGGGAGCGTGCGGCCGAGGAGATCGCGCAGGGCCGCCAGGTGTTCGCCGTGTGCGCGGCGATCGACACGACCAAGAAGACCGCCGAGGTGGGGGAGCAGGCGCTTCTCCAGGGCGAGGGCGCCTCCGGTCCGAAGTGGGGCGTCGTGCAGCTCGACGAGGCCCTGGCCACGCACCCGACGCTCGGCGGTCTGCGCAGGGCGGTGCTCCACGGGCGCATGCCGTCGGACGAGAAGGATGCCGTGATGCAGTCCTTCGCCCGCGGAGACATCGACCTGCTGATCGCGACGACCGTGATCGAGGTCGGCGTCGACGTGCCCAACGCCTCGACCATGATCGTGCTCGACGCCGACCGCTTCGGCGTCTCGCAGCTGCATCAGCTCCGCGGGCGCGTGGGTCGAGGAGGCGTACCGGGTCTCTGCCTCCTCGTGACAGAGGCCGAAGCGGGCTCGGTCGCGCGCGAGCGCGTGGATGCCGTCGCCGCGACGCTCGACGGATTCGCCCTCGCGGAGGTCGATCTCGAGCTGCGCGGAGAGGGCGACGTGCTCGGAGCGGCCCAGGCCGGAGTGCGCTCCTCGCTCAAGCTCCTGCGCGTCGTCAAGGACTCCAAGCTCATCGTGCGGGCTCGGGAGCTGGCCGAGGCGATCCTCGCGGACGACCCCGATCTGACCGCGAATTCCGGTCTCCGCGCCGCTATCGCGCGTCGCGTGACGGAGGAAGACCGCGCCGCCCTCGCGAAGAACTGACCTCCGTTCGAGGTGCCCTAGGCTGGATGCATGAGCAGCCGGATCGCCGTCGTCCCGGGTTCCTTCGATCCGCCCACCCTCGGTCACCTCGATGTGATCAGGCGTGCCGCGAAGCTGTACGACGAGCTGCACGTCCTCGTCGTTCACAACCCCGGCAAGGAGGCGATGCTGCCGATCGCGCAGCGCATGTCGCTGCTGGAGCAGTCGATCGCCGAGGACGGGATGGACGGCAACGTCATCGTCGGGTCATGGAGCATGGGGCTGCTTGTGGACTACGCCCGCGACGTCGACGCCGGCGTCCTGGTCAAGGGCATCCGGTCGCAGGTGGACGTCGCCTATGAATCTCCGATGGCGATCGTCAACCGCCACCTCGCCGACATCGAGACGGTGTTCCTGCTGCCGGATCCTGCGCACGCCCTCGTGTCGAGCTCGCTCGTGCGGCAGGTCGCCGGTCTCGGCGGAGACATCTCACCGTTCGTGCCGCCCGCCGTCGCGTCGTTCCTGGACACCGGCTCCCGGGGCATCTGACGGGTGCCAGGCCGCGACCTCCGCACTCAGGCGCCGGCCAGCCCCGCCTCCTGCCGAGCCGGTAGCATTGCGGGGTGCGTTCCCGATTCAACGGCCCCTTCGTCCTCCCCGTCCGCGACATCGTTCGCAAGCCGGGGGAGATGCGCGAGCATGCCTTCACGGTGACACTCGACGAGCCGTGGGGCGAGGGCATCGTGTCGTTCGCTCAGGGGTCGCAGCTCGATCTCGACGTGCGGCTCGAGTCCGTTCACGAGGGCATTCTCGTGTCGGGCGCGGCGGACGGGGAGTACTCCGGAGTGTGCGGTCGATGCCTGACCGACATCGCCCGGCCCGTCGAAGTCGAGTTCCAGGAGCTTTTCGCGTATCCTGGTGAGGAAGAAACTGACTTCGAGGTTCAAGACGACCACGTGGATCTTGAAACTCTTGTCAGGGATGCGGCCGTATTGTCGCTTCCATTTCAGCCGGTGTGTCAGCCGGATTGCCCCGGGCTCGACCCGGTCACGGGCGAGAGGCTGACCGAGAGCACCGGATCGGAGCAGGCGGCTCCCATCGATCCTCGATGGAGCGCGCTCCAGCAGATCACAGACCAAGACGGCGCGGCAGAGAGCAGCGCCGCCGAGAAAGAAGAGAGCTAGTCATGGCTGGTAACCCCCCGAAGCGCAAGGTCTCCCGTTCCAACACCCGCTCGCGTCGTGCGCAGTGGAAGGCCGAGGCCCCCGCGCTCGTCAAGACCGTCGAGAACGGCAAGGTCGTCTACAGCCGTCCGCACCAGGCGAAGGTCGTCACCGACTCGCAGGGCACCGAGCTCTTCCTCGAGTACAAGGGCCGCAAGGTCGCTGACGTCTGAGTCGCGACTCCAGCTCGTGACAGAGGTCCCTGGGGGGACGAGACCTCTCCCTGAGAAGCTCCGCGTCGACATCGACGCGGAGCTTCTGGAGTTGGCGCTCACCCACCGCTCGTACGCCTACGAGCACGGGGGCATCCCTCACAACGAGCGCCTCGAGTTCCTGGGCGACTCCGTGCTCGGGCAGGCCGTGACCGTGATGCTGTTCACGAGCCACCCCGAACTCGACGAAGGCGCCCTCGCGAAGCGCCGCGCGAGCGTCGTGTCGACGGTCGCGCTGGCGGAGGTCGCGCGCGGCATCGAGCTGGGCAGCCACCTGCTTCTCGGCCGTGGTGAGGAGCAGACCGGCGGACGCGACAAGGACTCGATCCTCGCGGACACGATGGAGGCCGTGATCGGCGCCACGTTCCTGTCGGCTGGGCCGGAGGCCGCGACCGAGCTCGTGCTGCGGCTGACCGAACCTCTGCTCGCCGACCCCGAGCGCTACGGCGCGGCGATGGACCCGAAAACGAGCCTGCAGGAACTGGCAGCACGCCTCGGTCTGACGGCTCCGCAGTACTCCATCGAGGCCAGCGGCCCTGATCACGATCGTCGCTTCACGGCGACGGTGACCGTCGGCGACGTCAGTATGACCGGTCTCGGCAGCAGCAAGAAGACGGCCGAGATGGCCGCCGCGCTGAGTGCATGGCGTCTCCTGAACGAGCGTGCCTGAGCTTCCCGAGGTCGAGGTCGTGCGTGCCGGTCTCGCACCTGCCGCGATCGGCTCGCTCATCACCGCTGTCAGCGTGTTCGATGAACGCGCCCTGACCCGGCATGCGGCCGGACCCGAGGACTTCGTCGCCCGGCTCGAGGGACACCGCTTCGCGGCAGCCGACCGACGCGGCAAATTCCTCTGGCTTCCGCTCGACTCCGGCGACACGGCGCTGATCGCGCACCTCGGTATGAGCGGCCAGATGCTGCTCCGTGCGCCCGACGCGCCCGCCGAACGGCATGAGCGCATCAGGATCGGCCTCGAGCATCCGATCCACGGCGAACTGGCCGTCGTGTTCGCCGACCAGCGGACCTTCGGCTCGCTGGCCGTCGACGAGCTGCGCGACGATGGACCGTCGCGCATCCCCTCGCAGGTGCTGCACATCGCTCGCGATCCGATGGACCCGCTGTTCGACGACGCGACGTTCCTCGCCGCTCTGCGGCGGAGGAGCAGCGGGATCAAGCGCGTCCTGCTCGATCAGCAGGTGATCAGCGGTGTCGGCAACATCTACGCTGACGAGTCGCTGTGGGCGGCCCGCATCCATCCCGAGACCGCGGTATCCGCTCTCTCGACGCGAGCAGCCTCGCGGTTGCTCGCCGACATCCGCGCCGTGCTGGCCAAAGCCCTCGCCGAGGGCGGCACCAGCTTCGACGCGCAGTACGTCAACGTGAACGGTCAGGCCGGGTATTTCGCCCATTCCCTCAACGCCTACGGACGGGGAGGTGAACCGTGTCCGCGGTGCGGTGGCCCGATTCGGCGCACCGCGTTCATGAACCGGTCGAGCCACTACTGCCCGCGCTGTCAGCGCCGCCGCTGACCCGACCGGCGCTCACCCCGCCGCGAACGAACGCGCCAGGAGCGGTCGGGTCGCGCGCATGCTGGCTCCGACCACGCCGATCCCGATCGCGACGACGACGACGATCGTCAGCACCGATTCCGGCGCCGTGATGAGGGCCATCCCGAGCAGCGGGAAGACGAGCACTGCCGCGCAGAGCGCCGAGCCGATCGCGGTGATCAGCAGCGGCGACATGATCGCCCGACGACGTGCGCGGTCGACCGTCTCGAGCGGCATCCCCAGGTGATGCAGGCTCTCGTGGAGCTCGCGCTGATCGAGGATCGCCGCCGCCTGATTCACGCCCACCGAGGCCGCGACCATGAGGAACGACGCCACGAGCGTGATGATGAGGCCGGTACGCATGTCGACGGCGAGTGCGGCTTCCTCGGAGGCGGCGTCGTCGCTGCCGAGAACGTTCATGAGCGAGACTCCGGTGCCCGCGAACACGGCCATGAAGCTCGCCATCGCGATCCCGCTCACCTGCCGCCAGGCGCTCTTCGGGGAATCGAGCACGAGGCGCGCCGCCAGCAGCCGCTCCGGGTGCTCGGCCCGACGCAGCTGCCCCGACGCGATGAGCTTGATCACCCAGGGGCCGAGCACGTTCAGCACGGTGAGCGCGATCGCGAAGAGCACGGCAAGCACCGTGATCGTCGTCACGATGCCGGCGACCGAGGGGAAGACCTTGATCAGCACGAAGACCAGCGCGAGGACGGAGACGCCGATGATCGCGCGGAACCAGTGCACGTTCGACGCGGTGGTGCGCAGGCGAACGCCGAGCGGCGAGATGATGACCCGGCGGAGGCCGAGCGCGGCGCTGCCTGCCGCGACGACGAGGATGCCGCCGACCACCGAGAGTACGACCAGCGGTGGGAGCACGACGGCCTCTACGCCCAGTGCTTCGCCGCGGAAAGGGATCAGGCCGATCAGCGGGCTGATCGCGAGAGAGACGAGCACTCCGGCGACCGCGCCGGCGGCGGCCACGAGCACGGACTCGACGACGGTCGCGACACCGACGCCGAGCGGGGTGACCCCCAGAAGGCGCAGTGTGGAGAGACGCTCGTCACGTCGCCGCGCGGAGAGCCGTGCGGCGGCTCCGCCGAGGTTCATCAGCGGGACGACCAAGAGCACCAGCGCGATCGCGGCGAGTGCCTGGTAGACGGGGGCGAAGTCATCGGTCCAGCTCCAGAAGGACTGCGCGCCGCCGACCACGGTGAGCACGAGTGCGGTGACGATCGCGAAGGCCGTCGCGGGGAGTGCGAGGAACGCCGTCTGACCCTGCGCCGGACGCAGCAGCAGGGCGAGGACGCGAGGGTTCATGCGGACACCGCCGGCGAGACGACCTGTCCATCGCGCACGGAGGCGATCCGGGAGCAGCGGGCCGCGACCTCCGGATCGTGGGTGACGACGAGCAGTGTCCGCCCCTGACCCGTTGTCGACCAGAGCAGGGCGTCCATGACCTCGTGCGAGGTGTGCGAGTCGAGGGCGCCGGTCGGCTCGTCGGCGAAGACGAGCTCGGCACCCGTCGCCTGAGCGCGCGCGATCGCGACGCGCTGCGCCTGGCCACCCGAGAGCTCGCCGATGCGGCGGTCCTCCATGCCGGCGAGCCCGAGGGCGGCGAGCCACGATGCCGCGTGGTGCACGGCATCCGCTCTCTTCACGCCGTTGATCATGGAGGCGAGGGCGACGTTCTCGACGGCGGTGAGCTCAGGGATGAGGAGACCCTGCTGGAAGACGAAGCCGAAGCGCTCGCGTCGCAAGCGCGATCGGGCCGACTCTCCGAGCCCGGACAGCTCGACCGGGGAGCCCGCGGCTGGTCGGAACGAGACGGTCCCGGAGTCGGGGGTGATGATGCCGGCGAGGACGTGCAGGAGGGTGGTCTTGCCCGATCCGGAGGCGCCCATGATCGCGACGGACTCGCCGGGAAGGACCTGGAGGTCCACCCCGGCGAGTGCGCGTGTGGTGCCGTAGGACTTCGTGAGGGCCCGTGCCTCGAGGACGTGAGTGTTCATGCTTCCAGCCTCGCGACGACGCCACCCGGCGTCATCGCACCGGCGGATGATCCGCCGTCCCGCGCCTACATCGCGCGGATGATCCTCAGGCGAGCCGCTTCTGCCAGGCGCCTGCGTACGACACCGCCCGGAAGCCGAGCGCCTCGTTGATGCTGAGCATCGGCCGGTTCTCCTCGGCGTTGAAGGTGGATACGACGGGAGAGTCCGGCATCAGCTCGCGCCAGCGGAGCAGATTGGCGCACTTCACGATCATGCCGAGGCGGTGTCCGCGATGAGCGCTCGAGACGAGCGTGCCGAACTGATGTGTCGTGCCGGTGCGATCCGCGCCGATGAGCAGCTCGTTGTACGCGACGAGATCGCCGGTGGGCACGTGCTGCACCGCGGTGACCGCGAACGCCTGACCCGCCGACGTCAACCTCGCGTCACGTCGTTCGACGCGCTGCGCGTCCCACTCTTCCGCGACGAACTCCATGTCGCCGCTCGGCGCGTCCGTCGAGAGACGTGCGAGGATGCCCGCGTACCCGTCCCGGTACTCCTCGGGAGTGGGCGCCATCCACTGCACGATCCGGTAGTCCGGTCCTGCGACATCGAGGGCGGAGTCGAGGGCGTGTTCGAGCGCGGAGAGGTCCGCGCGCAGATCGAGCTCGCTGTTGCGCTCGACCTGCTCGCAGACGAAGCCTTCGACCGCCAGCGCGTCGGAGAGAGCAGTGGACGGGATCCGCCCCCACCCGGTCCGGGGCACGATCATGCGATCGGTCTCGATCGGGCGGTGCAGAGACCAGGCCTGGATGAGCGACCGCCCGTGGGCGCGCGCCTCCTCCTCGGCGAGGTCGAGCAGCGCCGCCTCGACGCCCAGCCCGGCGAACCGATGCGGTACGAGCACGTCGATCTCGGCTGCCTGCGCATCGGCTTCCCTGGCGTAGTCGATCGTGATCATGCCGACGATCTCACCATCGATCCTCGCCACGAATCCGGTGTGCAGGGTGTCGGTCTGGTCCTGCCAGGCCGGCAGCATCTGGGCGGCGTCCGGAGCCAGATCCGGGATACCGGTGGCCTCATCGCAGACGAGGCGATTGAGTTCACCGTACGCGAGGAAGTCCGCGGCCTCGTCGCTGTCGAGCGAACCGGGGACCACGAGGGGCGTGATCGTCAGCGTGGAGGTGGTCATGAGAGGTCCTTCCGCCAGGCGCCTTCGTAGGCGATGGCTTCGAAGCCCAGGGCTTCGTTGATGGAGAGCATGGGCCGGTTCTCCTCGGCGTTGTAGGTGATCACCGCCCGCGACTGCGGCGCGATCTCCCGCCAGGTCGCGAGCGAGGCGCACTTCACGAGCTGGCCGAGGCGGTGACCTCGGTGCTCACGCAGCACGAGCGTGTCGTGCTGGTGGGTGGTGGCGGCGGTATCCGGGCCGATGCCGATCTCGGTGAACGCCGCGAGCTCGCCGCTGTCGACGTGCTGCGCAACGGTGACGAGCATCCGCTGGCGCATCTCGACGATGCGCTTCTCGCCGGCGACGACGCGATCGGCGTCCCACTGCTCCTCGTCGGCTTCGAGCCCCGCCGACGGCGCGTCGGTCGACATCCGAGACTTGAGCCAGGCGTAGCCGTCGAGGTGCTCGGTCGGTGTAGGCACCTCCCACTGCAGCACCCGGTACCCGGTAGCCGCGCGGCGCGCGTCGGCGTGCAGGGCGTCGAACTCATGGGTCGCGTCGTCGAGGTCGAGCCGACTGACCCGATACACCTGTTCGAGTGAGAAGCCGTGGCGCAGCAGGAATCGGGAGACGTGGTCGTCCGGCACGCTTCCGTGTCCGGTGCGCGCGGTGATCCGGTCGCCTGAGGACGCCGGCTGCTCAGTCCAGTTCTGGATGACGGTCCTGCCGTGTCGCCGGGCCGCTGCTTCGATGTGGGGGAGCACGGCACTGCCGATGCCCCGACCCCAGACGCGCGGGTGGATCTCGATGCTCGCGATCGCCGTGCGCGACCCCTCCTCGTGGGGGATGTCGACGACAGCGCGTCCGACGATCGTGCCCGCGACGCGGACGGCCCAGACGGTCGTGGTGCGTTCCGGACGCGACCTCAGCAGTGGCAGCAGCGCCTCGGGCTCGAGGTCCTGTTCGTCGCGTCCGGTGATCGCGCGGTAGACGTCGTTGCGGACGCGGGCGAGTTCGCGGAACTCGCCCGCGTCTGCTGCATCCGCCCGTGCCGGGAGCACGAGCGGATGCAGCGTGGCATCCTCGGTGAGCACGATGCTCATGATGTCCTTCCGATCAGCGCAGCTGGCGCTGCAGGTCGAAGGTGAGCAGAGCGTACGTCTCGGCGGCGGAGCGTTCCCGCCGGTCGAGAGCGAGCAGATCGCCGGAGACGCGAGACGAGCGGCGCTCCCGCCGAGGGCGCTGCGCTCTCTGCAGCAGCCACAGGCCGATGCGGAGGGAGAGACGGTCTGCGAGCGCGAGGCGACGCAGGTCGTCGGGTGCGGGGATGTGGAGGACCTGCTGGTCCTCGGTATCCGGTGGGTGGGTGGTGGAGCGGTACAGCGTGGTGTTCACGATGATTCCTTCGAGTGGTGATGGTGTGATGCGATGACGCAGACGGCGCGGACCCCGTTCAGAGAGGGGTGGCGCGGTGAGAGCACGAGCCCGGGAGACTGCGGAGAGCGGATGCCGGGGTCGGCGGTGAGCCGTGATCCTGCGGGATCAGTGCGGAAGCGGCGCGATGGCGCGCGAGGCGGACGCCCGAGAGCGGGCGGAGTCCTGCTGCTGCGGCTCTAGGAGAGAGCGCTGCTGCGACGGACGCCGGCGGTTACCGAGTGCGCAAGGCGCGGCGCAAAGGGCGCGGCGAGGCGTGTGGCCTGTGCGTTCAGCTGAGTGATCATCATCGGTAACCTCCTTTCGTGTGGCGATCCGGAGGTTCACGGTAGCGAAGGCCCACAGCTGACGTCAAGCATCCCGGGCGTGTCCGGCGTGTCGCGGCGTCGGGACGATCGCCCCGGCACCGCGCGGGATGCCGGTCGTGACGCGGAATTCCGGTAGCGTATGGGCGTGATCCAGCCCGGAAGCGCGGTACGCGCATGCATCTGAAGAGCCTGACCCTCAAGGGGTTCAAGTCCTTCGCGCAGCCGACCAGCTTCGTCTTCGAACCGGGCGTCACGTGCATCGTCGGCCCCAACGGATCCGGCAAGTCGAACGTCGTCGACGCTCTCGCCTGGGTGATGGGGGAGCAAGGGGCGAAGACCCTTCGCGGCGGCAAGATGGAGGACGTCATCTTCGCCGGCACGTCGACGCGAGGTCCGCTCGGCCGTGCGGAGGTGCAGCTGACGATCGACAACGCCGACGGCGCGCTGCCGATCGAGTACGCCGAGGTCACGATCAGCCGCACGCTCTTCCGCAACGGATCGAGCGAGTACGCGATCAACGGCGAGTCCTGCCGACTGCTCGACGTGCAGGAGCTGCTGAGCGATTCCGGTCTCGGCCGCGAGATGCACGTGATCGTCGGCCAGGGCCGCCTCGACACGGTCCTGCAGGCCTCGCCCGAGGACCGCCGCGGCTTCATCGAGGAGGCCGCAGGAATCCTCAAGCACCGGCGGCGCAAGGAGAAGACCCTCCGCAAGCTCGACGCGATGGAGACGAATCTGACGCGTCTGAGCGACCTCGCCGGGGAGATCCGCCGTCAGCTCAAGCCGCTGGGTCGTCAGGCGGAGATCGCGCGTGAGGCGCAGACCATCGCGGCGGTCGTGCGCGACGCCAAAGCCCGCATCTTCGCCGACGACGTCGTGGCACTGCGCACGGCCCTGGCGGACCACACCCGCACCGAGCACGAGCGTCACACCGAGCGACTCGTGCTCTCCGATCAGGCCGAGGCCGTGCGGGCGAGTATCGCGCGCCTCGAGCAGGACCAGAACTCGGTGGCCGTCGACCAGGCGCGAAGCGTCGCCTTCGGGCTGGAGCAGGTGCAGGAGCGCATGCGCGGTCTGTACACACTCGCCAACCAGCGCCTCGCGCTGCTCGGCTCGGAGGAGGACGACGCGGCGGTGACCGCGGTGACCGTCACACAGGCGACGATCGACGAGGCGAAGGCCGAGATCACCGAGATCTCTGAGGGGCTGGGCGATGCGCAGGACGCCGCGGCGGCCGCCAGCCGCGAGGTCGTCAGCGCGCGCGCAGAGCTCGACACGCTCGACGTCGACATCGCCGAGCAGAGCGCTCTCGTCTCGGAGTACGACATGAGGCTCACCTCGCTGCGCGGTGCCGCGGATGCTGCGGCGTCGGCTCTCGCGGCGGTGCGTGGCGCGGTGCTGCGGCAGGAGAACGCTCTCGAGGCCGCCCACATCCGGCGCCGGGAGGCAGCAGAGGCGCTGGAGGCCATCGACACCGCGGAAGCACCCGAAGGCACCGCGGCCGAGTACTCCGCGGCCTACGAGAGCGCGCAACGCGCCGCGACGGCAGCCGAGACGGAGCGGGAGACGCTCCGCGAGCGGCTGCACGCGGCGGAGCGCGAGGTCGATGCGCTCACCGCGAAGGCCGCAGCCCTCGGGAGTGCACTCGCCCTCTCCGGTGGTGCGGCCGAGATCGTGAAGACCGGGGGCGACGGCATCCGCGGTCTCGTCGGCGACGCCGTGCAGGTCAAAGCGGGTTTCGAGGCGGCGATCGCCGCTGTGCTCGGTCCGCTGACCGAGGGCGTCCTGGTGGACGAGGCTGTTCATGCCTTCGCCCTCGCCGGGGATGCCGAGTCGCAGGGGAGGGGCGTGATCGACTTCGTCGTGGCCGACGCTATCCGTCCTGCCGTCCGGCTGCCGGAGCTTCCGGGCGTCACGCCCGCCGTCGACACGGTCACAGCGCCCGCCGGGGTGCTCGGCATCCTGTCGCACGTGCTCATCGCCGGCGACCTCGACGAGGCTCGCGCAGCGCGCAGCGCGCTGGACGCTCTCGACGACACCACGACGACCGTCGTGACGACCACGGGAGACGTGGTCACCGCGCAGACTCTGCGCACGGGTTCCGGGGGAGAGCGTTCACGACTCGAACTCGCCGCCGAGCGGGATGCCGCGAGCGAGCGCCTCGCGGAGGTGCAGGTCATCGTCGACTCGCTGCGCGAGGCGCGGGAGGACGCGAACGACCTCGTCGAGACGACGCGGCGTCAGGCGAAGGACGCGCTGCGTGCGCTCCGGGAGCATGACGCGGCGCTGGCCAGCCACGCGGAGCAGGTCAACCGCATCACCGTCACGCACGAGTCGGCGGTCGCGGAGTGCGACCGGCTCGAGGCGGGACTGGCTCAGGCGCAGTCCGCCGTGGAGGAAGCAGAGGCGAAGGCCGGCCGCGCGAAGACCGAGCTCGACGAGGCGGTGTCGGCACCCCGGCCCGTCCTCGACGCATCGGCCCGAGACGGTCTGCTGGAGGCTCTGGAGCATGCGCGCGAGGGCGAGGTCAGAGCCCGCCTGGAGATCGAGACGTTGCGGGAGCGCGTCCGCGCGGCCCAGGCGCGCGTCGCGAGCTTGGAGCGACAGCGCGAGCAGGAACGGGATGCGGCGGCGGAGGCAGCGCGTCGCGCGGTGATCCGTCGCGCTCAGCGGGAAGCGGCGTCGGGCGTCGCGTCAGAGCTCCCGCGCATCCTGGACTCGATCGACCGCTCCGTGGCCGAAGCCCGTCTCGCGTTGGGGGAGGCGGAGGCTGCGCGCTCCGCGCAGAACGAGGAGCTGACCGCTCTCCGTGCGCAGGAGACGTCGCTCCGCGAGCGCCTCGCAGGTCTCACCGAGAGCGTCCACGGCCTGGAACTGCAGATCCACGAGAAGAAGCTGCACCTCAACAGTCTGCTCGAACGCGTCGCGTCCGAGCTGGCGCTCGACGAAGATATTCTCGTTGCGGAATATGGGCCGGATCAACTCGTGCCTCGCGATCCGGGCGCTGAGCTCGCAGAGGGGGAGTTAATCGACGACACGGCCATTCCGTTCGATCGCCGCATCCAGCAGCGACGCCTTGCCGACGCGGAACGCAAGCTCGCTCAGCTGGGGCGCGTCAACCCGCTCGCTCTGGAAGAGTTCGCGGCGCTCGAGCAGCGGCACGCCTTCCTGACCGAGCAGCTCGCCGACCTCACGCAGACGCGACAGGACCTGCTGACGATCATCGCCGACCTCGACGAGCGGATGCAGACGATCTTCGCCAGTGCGTTCGAGGACACCAAGGAGGCCTTCGGGGAGGTCTTCCCGCTGCTGTTCCCCGGCGGCTCGGGAAGCATTTCGCTCACCGACCCCGACAACATGCTCACGACGGGCATCGAGGTCTCGGTGCGACCGGTGGGCAAGAAGATCGAGCGGCTGTCGCTCCTCTCGGGTGGTGAGCGGTCCCTCGCGGCCGTCGCACTCCTCGTGGCGATCTTCAAGGCCCGGCCGAGTCCCTTCTACATCCTCGACGAAGTCGAGGCCGCGCTCGACGACGCCAACCTTGGACGCCTGCTCACCGTGTTCGAGCAGTTGCGCGAGAGCTCGCAGCTGCTGATCATCACGCACCAGAAGCGCACGATGGAGATCGCGGACGCCCTCTACGGCGTCTCGATGCGCCAGGACGGCGTGTCGGCCGTCGTGGGACAGCGCGTCGGCGACCGCGCCGCGGCCGCGGCGGTGTAAGCGTCCGGCGCGGATAGGCTGGAGTCATGGCGGAGAAGTCCTGGTCCCTCGGTCGCGCGCTGCGCGGCATGTTCGTCAAGCCCACGATCGACGAGACGACGTGGGAGGACCTGGAGACCGCGCTCATCACGGCCGACTTCGGCCCAGACATCAGCGAGCGAGTCGTGGACGAGCTCCGCGCGAAGGTCGAGCGCTACCGCACGACCGACCCGAAGGACCTGCAGCGGATGCTGCGCGAGACGCTCGAGGAGCACTTCGCGAAGTTCGACACGACCCTGAAGCTCACCGAGCGTCCGGCCGTCGTGCTCGTCGTCGGCGTGAACGGCGTCGGCAAGACCACGACGATCGGCAAGTTCACCAAGTTCCTCCGCGGATACCAGCGCAGTGTCGTGGTCGGTGCCGCCGACACCTTCCGTGCCGCGGCGGTCGACCAGCTCGCGACCTGGGCGCAGCGTGGGGGAGCGGCGATCGTCCGTCCGCAGCAGGAGGGGCAGGATCCCGCGTCCGTCGCCTACCAGACCATCGAGTTCGCGCAGCGCGAGGGGATCGAGATCGCGATCATCGACACCGCGGGACGCCTGCACACCAAGGGCGGACTCATGGACGAGCTGACGAAGATCCGTCGGGTCATCGAGAAGCAGGCTCCGATCAGTGAGGTGCTGCTCGTGCTCGACGCGACGACCGGTCAGAACGGCGTCATGCAGGCCGAGGCCTTCCTGCAGCACGCGGGCGTCACGGGGCTGGTTCTCACCAAGCTCGACGGTTCGGCGAAGGGCGGTTTCGTCCTCGCGGTGCAGGAGCGCACCGGCATCCCCGTCAAGCTCCTCGGCCAGGGCGAGGGCATCGACGACCTCACCGGTTTCACCCCGCACGTCTTCGTGCAGTCACTCGTCGGCTGACGACACGACACGCACAGGACTACCGCCGCGACCACGAGGCTGGTTTCATAGCGTTATGGCGATCGAACACGATTACTTCGGACTCCTGTCGTCGGGCCCCGACGGCTCGATCTTCTGGTCGGAGACCGTGGAACTCGGCGATCAGAGTGTGACGGTCGACCTCACTGCTCCGGATCAGGATGACGTGTCGGCGGACGCCCTCGACATCGCGGCGTCGCTGATCGCCGGCCTCGAGACGGTCGACGGCACGGCGCGGCGCAGCATGCTCTCCGAAGTCGACGACCGCACCAGCGAGGTGACGGAGTACATCCTGCAGCAGCAGGAGGCCTACGGCGACGAACTCGACGACGTGCTGATCGACGTGAGCGGGGATGCAGCGGTCGACATCATCCGATCGCTGCGGCTCATGAGCATGACGATCCTGGCCGACGAGCACGGCGGTTCCGAGCCGTTCGCGGTGCTCGAGTACGCGCTCGACGCCGACACGACCGACGACGTGCTGCTCGTGAACCTCGGCTCCGACGGCGCCGTGCTGTCGGTCATGAGCGCCGACTGACCGTCGGCGCCCTGCCCGATCTCAGACCGCCTGAGCGAAGCCGAGGTCTGCGCCCTCTGCGATGTGCGCGAGGTGCGCGGGGATCTCGCGTCCCTTCGACGTCATCGACTGCGCCCACAGCCGTCCGGCTCGGTAGGAGGAGCGGACGAGCGGACCCGCGAGCACGCCGAGGAAGCCGATGCGCTCCGCCTCCTCCTTGAACTCGACGAACTCCGCGGGCTTCACCCAGCGGGCGACCGGGAGGTGTCGTGGCGACGGGCGAAGGTACTGCGTGATCGTGATGATGTCGCAGCCGGCCTCGTGCAGGTCGCTCAGGGCCTGGACGACCTCTTCCGGCTCCTCGCCCATTCCGAGGATCAGATTGGACTTCGTGATGAGTCCGGCATCCCGCCCCTGGGTGATCACGTTCAGCGAGCGCTCGTACTTGAAGGCCGGGCGGATGCGCTTGAAGATCCGCGGGACGGTCTCGACGTTGTGGGCGAACACCTCGGGACGCGCCTCGAAGATCTGACCGAGGAAGGCCGGATCGGCGTTGTGCTCGTTCGCGAGTAGTTCGACGCCGGTGTTCGGATTCAGGGCGTGGATGCGGCGCACGGTCTCGGCGTTCAGCCACGCCCCGGTGTCGGGCAGGTCATCGCGCGCGACACTCGTCACCGTGGCGTAGCGCAGACCCATCCGCTGCACGCTCTCGGCCACGCGGCGGGGCTCGTCCGTGTCGTACGCGTCCGGCTTCCCTGTGTCGATCTGGCAGAAGTCGCAGCGCCGCGTGCACTGCGAACCGCCGATGAGGAACGTCGCCTCCCGATCCTCCCAGCACTCGAAGATGTTCGGGCATCCGGCCTCCTGGCAGACCGTATGCAGGTCCTCGCTTTTCACGAGCGAGTGCAGGGCCGTGTACTCGGGGCCCATCTTGGCCTTCGTCTTGATCCACTCGGGCTTGCGCTCGATGGGGGTCTCCGAGTTGCGGATCTCGAGGCGGAGGAGCTTGCGTCCCTCGGGTGCGGCGGCGGTCATGCGGATGCTCCTGCGAGGTCGGCGGTCGAGTAGGCGGCGGTGAAGGCGGACGCGACGGCATCCGCGATATCGGCGGGGGAGACGTCGGCGCCGACGACGTCGCTCACGGTGGTGACGCCGGCGTCGGTGATCCCGCAGGGGATGATGTCGCGGAAGCCCGCGAGCGTGTTGTCGCAGTTGATCGCGAAGCCGTGCATCGTCACGCCCTGCTGGACGCGGACCCCGATCGCGGCGACCTTGTCCTCGGAGAGAGGGCGACGCACCCAGACGCCGCTCCGACCCTCGACCTGATGGCCGTCGACGCCGAGCGGTCGCAGCACGTCGATGAGCACATGCTCGATCCGTCGCACGTGCGCGACGACGTCCATCGGCTCGGCGAGGCGGACGATCGGGTAGCCGACGAGCTGCCCGGGACCGTGCCAGGTGATCTTGCCCCCGCGGTCGACGTCGATCACGGGGGTCCCGTCCTGCGGCCGCTCATGCTCCTCCGTGCGCTTGCCGGCCGTGTAGACCGCCTCGTGCTCGAGGAGCAGGAGGGTGTCCGGCCGTGAGCCCGCGACGACCTCGGCGTGGACGCGCCGCTGCAGATCCCAGCCCTCCGTGTAGGGCACGTAGGCCGGTGCGAGACCGGCGGTGACGACGTCGAGCATGCGAGCACTCCCTCGTGAGGCGACCGTGGCATAAATGGATCGCGTCTAACAATACTCCTCCGGGTCGGGTCAGGGCGCTCGGCGGTCGCCGCGCGATACCGTGTCCTCATGACGACGACGAGCCGAGCAGGGCGCCCGAAGGCGTCGTCGCGCGAGACGCTCGCCGAGGCCGCCTGCGAGCTCTTCCTCGAGCGCGGGTACGACGCGACCTCCGTCGCCGACATCACTCAGCGCGCGGGAGTCAGTCGTTCCAGCTTCTTCAACTACTTCTCGTCGAAGAGCGACGTGCTGTGGTCGGGTCTCGATGCACGCATCGACGGAGTGGGCACGGCGCTGAGCGAGCTCGGCGACCACGCGGATGCCGCGGCGGTCCGGTCGATCCTCGTCGACGCCCTCCGCGGGTTCGCTCCCGACCCGCTCGCGCTGGCGCTGCGCAACCGGACGGCCATGGGGCTCGACGAGGAGCTCGCCCGCGACAGCGCGCTCCGGCTCGCGCGCCTCGCATCCATCGTCGCGTCCGCGGCATCCGCATCCGGGATCTCCCGCATCCGTGCGGATGTGGTCGGCGCAGCTCACGCAGCCGCCGTGCTGTCGTCGCTTCGCGAGTGGGCCGAGCAGGGTGCCGGCTATTCGGCACCTGAGACCGTGCTCGCGGACGCCTTGACGACCCTCGACGACCTCCGCTGGGGCTGACGCGTTCGACGAGGCACCGCTCGCGTAGAATCGCTATCACCATGGCTACGTTTGGCACGCTCTCCGATCGTCTCACCGACACCTTCCGCAATCTGCGCACGAAGGGAAAGCTCAGTGCGGCTGATGTCGACGGCACCGTCCGCGAGATCCGGCGCGCTCTGCTCGATGCCGACGTCGCCCTCGCCGTCGTCAAGGACTTCACGGCGAAGGTGCGCGAGCGTGCCCTCGGCGACGAGGTCAACAAGGCGCTGAACCCGGCGCAGCAGGTCGTCCAGATCGTCAATGAGGAACTCGTTCAGATCCTCGGTGGAGAACAGCGTCGTCTGCAGTTCGCCAAGACCGCGCCGACCGTGATCATGCTCGCCGGACTCCAGGGTTCGGGCAAGACGACGTTCGCCGGCAAGCTCGCCAAGCAGCTCGAGGGCGAGGGCCACACTCCGCTCCTCGTCGCCGCCGACCTCCAGCGCCCGAACGCCGTGAACCAGCTGCAGGTCGTCGCCGAGCAGGCCGGTGCCACGATCTACGCGCCCGAGCCCGGAAACGGCATCGGAGACCCGGTCAAGGTCTCGCGCGACGGCGTCGAGCACGCCCGCCGTCAGCAGCACGACGTCGTCATCATCGACACCGCCGGTCGTCTCGGCGTCGACGCAGAGCTCATGAAGCAGGCCGCCGACATCCGTCGAGCCGTCGACCCCGACGAGGTGCTCTTCGTGATCGATGCCATGATCGGGCAGGACGCCGTCAACACGGCCAAGGCCTTCCAAGAGGGCGTCGACTTCACCGGTGTCGTGCTGTCGAAGCTCGACGGAGACGCCCGCGGTGGTGCCGCGCTGTCCGTCGCGTCGGTGACCGGACGCCCGATCATCTTCGCCTCGACGGGTGAGCGCCTCGAAGACCTCGAGCCGTTCCATCCCGACCGCATGGCGAGCCGCATCCTCGACCTCGGCGACATCCTCACCCTCATCGAGCAGGCCCAGCAGGCCTTCGACGAGGAAGAGGCCGCCAAGATGGCGGAGAAGCTCGCGACCGAGCAGTTCACGCTCGAGGACTTCCTCGACCAGCTTCAGCAGATGAAGAAGATGGGGTCGATGAAGAAGATGCTCGGGATGCTCCCGGGCATGGGCCAGATGAAGCAGCAGCTCGAGGACTTCGACGAGCGCGAGATCGACCGCACCGAGGCGATCATCCGCTCGATGACCCCGGGGGAGCGCCGAAACCCCAAGATCCTCAACGGATCCCGCCGCCTGCGCATCGCGCGCGGTTCGGGTATGACCGTCACGGACGTGAATCAGCTGGTGCAGCGCTTCGACCAGGCCGCGAAGATGATGAAGACCGTCGCCCGCGGCGGCACCCCGAACATCCCCGGGATGGGTCCCGTGCCCGGGATGGGGCGCCCCGGCGCCTCATCGAAGCGCGGCAAGAAGGGCAAGGGCAAGCCCTCGGGATCGCGATCGGGCAACCCGGCCAAGCGCGCCGCCGAGAACGCCGGGCTCACGCCGGCCTCGACGCCGACCGGATCCGGCTTCGGTCTGGGCGGGGGAGCCAAGGCGCCGACCGAGGCGGATCTCGCCGAGATCCAGAAGCTCTTCGGCAAGAACTGACGCGGTTCAGGCTCTCGCGTCGACGCGTTCGGCGGTAGACGTGCTCGCGGGCTCCGCAGAGCGCCGCGGACGCGCGACGAGCTGCCCGCCGACCAGCGCCGCGACCACGACCCCGATCCCGAGTGCCTGCGCGCTGCTGAACGACTCGCCGGCGATGACCACGCCGAGAACGGTCGCGACGACGGGGGAGAGAAGCGCCAGCAGCCCGGGCGCCACCACCGAGAGCAGCTGGATGCCGCGGAACCACAGCGTGTATGCGATCAGCCCGCCGACGGTGCCCAGCCAGAGGTAGCCCAGTGCGGCGTCGCCGTCGATGTGTGACGGCAGGCCTTCGACACTCAGCGTGAGCGGCAGAAGGAAGAGTCCGCCCGCGGTGAGCTGCCATCCCGCGTACGCGACCGGACCCACGTCGGCAGGGCGTCCCCATCGTTTCGTGAGGATGATGCCGAGCCCGGTCGAGGCGACGCCGCCGAGCGCGGCGAGGATACCGAGAGCGTCGAGGGCGGCATCCGGGCCCAGCACGACGAGCCCGACGCCGGCTGCTCCCGCCAGAGCGGCGATGGCAGAGCCTGGGCGGATTCGGTCGCGGAGGACCAGGGCTCCCAGAGCGAGCACGATGAGAGGCTGCGCCCCGGCGACGGCGGCGGCGACTCCACCCGGGAGTCGCTCGGCGGCGAGGAACAGCAGCGGGAAGAACGCTCCGATGTTGAGGATGCCGAGCACGAGGGACTTCACCCACCACCACCCGGACGGCCGGGTGCGACCGATGGCGAGCGCGATGAGGCCGGCCGGAAGGGAGCGGAGGAGTCCGGCGAGCAGGGGGTGGCCGACCGGGAGAAGCTCCGTCGTCACGACGTAGGTCGTTCCCCACGACATCGGCGCGATGGCGGTGAGCATGAGGACGGTCAGTCGGTTCATGAATCCAGATTCGCTCCGATCGCCCCATGAGTCCAACGCATGCTTGTCATCTCAGGTATGAATGACGATCATGGTCCTGTGGATCTGCAGCAGATGAGGTACGTGGTCGCGCTTGCCGAGGAATCGAGCTTCACCCGCGCCGCCGAGAAGAGCTTCGTGACGCAGTCGGCTCTCAGCCATCAGATCGCGGCTCTCGAGCGCGAGATCGGGCACCGGCTGTTCGTCCGCACGAGCCGTGCGGTGCGGCTCACCGAGCCCGGTGAAGCGTTCCTCGCGCACGCGCGCATCGCCGTGCGCGCCTCGTCCGACGCGCGTGAGGCGGCGTCTGCCGCCGCAGGGAACATCACGGGGACACTTCGACTCGGGGTGATCCCGACGGTCACCGCCGTCGAGGTGCCCACCGTGATCGCGCGTTTCCGCTCGATGCACCCGAACACGCGAGTCGAACTCGTCGTCGGCAACAGCGACAGCCTCATGAGCGATGTGCGCGCCGGGCGTCTGGATGCGGCGCTGCTGGGGCTGCGCGCCGAGATCGAGCCGCACGGTGTGGCCGCAAGCGAGCTGGCGCGCGAGAAGCTCGTCGCCGTGGTTCCCGACGATCACCGGCTCGCGAACCGGCGCAGTATCCGGCTCTCGGATCTCGCCGACGAGGTCTTCGCCGATTTCCCCGCCGGGACCTCCGGGCGTGCGCAGAGCGATGCGGCGTTCGCCGACGCGGACGTCCCGCGCGATGTCGCATTCGAGGCCGACTCCGCCGAGCTCATCCTGGGTCTGGTCGCCGCCGGACTCGCGGTCACGTTGCTGGCTGCAGGCGTCCCCGACCGCTCGCGAGGCGGAGTGCGGATCATCCCCCTCCGCGACGGGCCGTCGCGGGTCGAGTACCTCGCGTGGGACGAGCGGTCGACCCGAGCGGTCACGCGCGCCTTCCGCGAAGTGATCGGCGGCGAACCACCGGGGAACGCGGAAGCGGGCCCGGAGGAATCCTCCGAGCCCGCTCCCTCAGCATCCTGAGATCACTTCACGTCTTCGTCGACCCAGTCCATCGACTTCGTGACGGCCTTGCGCCACAGTCGCAGCTGGCGGTCGCGCTCGCCCTCGTCCATCGAGGGCTCCCAGCGCTTGTCCTCCTGCCAGTTGGCGGACAGATCGTCGAGGCCGCTCCAGAAGCCGACGGCGAGGCCGGCCGCGTACGCGGCGCCCAGTGCGGTGGTCTCCGCGACGACCGGGCGCACGACCGGGACGCCGAGCACGTCCGCTTGGAACTGCATGAGCGCGTCGTTGGCGACCATGCCGCCGTCGACCTTCAGCTCCGACAGATCGACTCCGGCATCCGCGTTGACCGCGTCGAGGACGTCGCGGGTCTGGAACGCCACTGCCTCCAGGGCCGCACGCGCGATGTGGTTCTTGTTCGCGTAGCGGGTCAGTCCGACGATCGCGCCGCGTGCGTCCGGACGCCAGTACGGAGCGAACAGACCCGAGAACGCGGGGACGATGTAGACACCGCCGTTGTCCTCGACCTTGTCGGCCAGCTCCTCGACCTCGGGGGCGGAGGAGATGATGCCGAGCTGGTCGCGCAGCCATTGGATCAGGGATCCGGTGACGGCGATCGATCCCTCGAGCGCGTAGTGCGTCGGCTGGTCGCCGAGCTTGTACCCGACGGTCGTGAGCAGCCCGTTCTTCGAGCGGACGATCTCCTCGCCCGTGTTGAAGATCAGGAAGCAGCCGGTGCCGTAGGTGTTCTTGCTCTCGCCCTTGTCGAACGCGGCCTGCCCGAACGTCGCCGCCTGCTGGTCGCCGAGGATGCCGGCAATCGGTGTCTCGCGCAGGAGCGACGAGCTCTCGGCCGCGCCGTACACCTCGGAGGAGGAGCGGATCTCCGGCATCATCGAGCGCGGCACGCCGAACGCCTCGAGGATGTCGTCGCGCCACTCCAGCGTCTCGAGGTCCATGAACATCGTGCGCGAGGCGTTGGTGACGTCGGTCGCGTGCACGCCGCCGTCGATGCCGCCCGTGAGGTTCCAGAGCACCCAGCTGTCGGTCGTGCCGAAGAGCAGGTCGCCGGCCTCCGCCTTCTCACGAGCGCCGTCGACGTTCTCGAGGATCCAGGTGATCTTGGTTCCCGAGAAGTAGGTGGCGAGGGGGAGGCCGACGATCGACTTGAAGCGGTCGACGCCCTCCTCTCCGGCCAGACGGTCGACGATCTCCTGCGTGCGGGTGTCCTGCCAGACGATCGCGTTGTACACCGGCTTTCCGGTGTTCTTGTCCCAGACGACCGCCGTCTCGCGCTGGTTCGTGATGCCGACCGCGGCGATGTCGTGACGGGTGAGGTCGGCGCGGCTCAGAGCGAGGCCGATGACCTCCTGCACGTTGCGCCAGATCTCGGAGGCGTCGTGCTCGACCCAGCCCGCCTTGGGGAGGATCTGCTCGTGCTCCTTCTGGCCGGTCGCGACGATGCTGCCCTTCTTGTCGAAGATGATCGCGCGGCTCGAGGTCGTGCCCTGGTCGATCGCGATGATGTAGTCAGCCATGGATGTTCTCCTTCGAAGTCAGGTGGCGGTTCAGGCGAGGCCGAGGAGGGCCGGTGCGGCGAGGGCGGCGAGCACGCCACCGACGAGCGGACCCACGACCGGGACCCACGAGTAGGACCAGTCGCTGGAGCCCTTGCCCTTGATCGGCAGGATGGCGTGAGCGATGCGAGGACCGAGGTCGCGGGCAGGGTTGATGGCGTATCCGGTGGGTCCACCGAGCGAGGCGCCGATACCGACCACGACGAGGGCGACGGGCAGCGCGCTCAGCGGTCCGAGGCCTCCGGGGACGCCGATGTCGGCGACGCCGTAGTCGGCGAACGCGAACACCGCGAACACGAGCACGAATGTCCCGATGACCTCGGTGACGAGGTTCCAGCCGTAGGAGCGGATGGCGGGGCCGGTCGAGAACACGCCGAGCTTGTTGGCGGGCTCGGGTTCCTCGTCGAAGTGCTGCTTGTACGCGAGCCACACGAGGATGGCGCCGACGATCGCGCCGAGGAGTTCCGCGCCGGTCGCGGTCGCGAACTGCGAGAAGTCGATCTTGCCGGCGACCAGCAGACCGATGCCGACCGCGGGGTTGAGGATCGCACCGGAGTACGCCGAGGCGAGGACACCCACGAAGACCGCGAGACCCCAACCCCAGTTGACCATCAGGAAGCCGCCGCCGTAGCCCTTGTTCTTGGCCAGGGCGACGTTGGCGACGACTCCGCATCCGAGGAGGATCAGCAGCGCTGTGCCGACGAACTCCGACAGGAAGTAGAGACCGAGATTCACATCAGTCATGTCTTCTTTGACCTTTCTCGCGTGTCAGGGCCCCTCTGCCCCGACACTTTTCTGTTGTTGTGGTTCGTCGCGAGGAGGGCGACGGTCGGAGGTCCCGTCAGCCGCGGGTGCGGGACGGGATGTGAAGTCCGTGGCGCTCGTTCAACAGCGTCCGAGTCTCCTCGATCTCGGCGTCGTGGCGGTCGCGATCCCAGTCGAGCAGCGACGCCAGGGCGTCGGCCAGCTCGTCCAGCACCTCGGCGTCGGCACTGCCGGTGAAGGCGATGCTGGTGCGGCGCAGGACGACGTCCTGGAGCCGTGCGACGAGCTCGTTGCGCACCATCCACTCGAGCTCCCGCGTCGAGAGGTCGCCGTCGGCGAGAGGAGCGTCGTCACCCTGCTCGATGAAGGCCCAGACCTCCGCGGCGCGAGTGCCGTAGCGGGCCAGCAGCTTCTCGGCACGCTCGCCGGCGCCTCCCAGGTGCTCCTGGATCCAGATGCGACGGGCCTTCTCGGTGCGCGGGAAGTCGCGCCCTCCGCCGATCGCACGACCGGCGGTCGAGACCGTCCGGGTGCGCCCGATGAGGTCGAGCACGACGTCGGAGAGCGATTCGCCCAGTGCGCGGAAGGTGGTCCACTTGCCGCCCACGAGGCTGACGAGCGGGGTCGCGCCCTTCCTGTCGACCTCGACGCGGTAGTCACGCGAGACGAACCCGGGCGCGGTGTCCTCGTGACGGGGGAGCGGGCGGATGCCGGAGAAGTTGAACACGATCTGCTCGCGCGTCACAGCGATCTGCGGGAACACGTGGTGGATGAGGTCGAAGAAGTAGTCGATCTCCTCCTCGGTGCACACCGGGACCTCGCGGGGGTCGGCGTCGATGTCGGTCGTGCCGACGAGCACCCGGCCCTTGAGCGGGTAGATCAGCACGATGCGACCGTCGGAGTGCTCGAAGAAGATCTCGCGGCCGCGGGTGGCCTCGAGGAGCTCCGGGTGGTCGAGCACGATGTGCGAGCCCTTGGTGCCGCCCATGAAGTGTGTGTCGGCGCCCAGCGCGTCGTTGGTGAGGTCGGTCCACGGGCCGGAGGCGTTGACGACGACGTCGGCCGCGACCGAGAACTCGGTGCCGCTCTCGCGGTCCCGCAGCACGACCTTGTCACCGTCGCGGGAGACGGCCTCGACGTAGTTCAGAGCCACGGCGCCGGGGTGGGCGGCGCGACCGTCCTGCAGCACGTCCAGAGCGAGGCGCTCGGGGTCGTGCATCGAGGCGTCGTAGTACGTGGCGGTGTACTTGATGTTCGGGTCGAGGTGCGGGAGCTCCGCGAGCGACTTCTTGCGACCGAGGAAGCGGTGACGCGGAACCGTGCCCCCGTCGCGCGAGAACGTGTCGTAGATCGTCAGGCCGATCTTGATCAGGAACGCACCGCGCTCCTGCGGCTTGCCGCTCTTGTGCGTCAGGAAGCGCAGCGGGGCGGACAGGATGCCGGAGAACGTCGAGTAGATCGGAATGGTCGTCTGCAGCGGCTTGACGTAGTGGGGAGCGATCTTCAGCAGACCGTTGCGCTCCTCCACCGACTCGCGGACCAGACGGAACTCGCCGTTCTCAAGGTAGCGGATGCCGCCGTGGATCATGTGGCTCGACGCTGCGGATGCCCCCGAGGCGAAGTCGCCGCGTTCGACGAGGACGACGTCGACGCCCTGCAGGGCGAGGTCGCGGAACGTGGAGATGCCGTTGATCCCTGCTCCGATGATGAGGACGCTGGTGCGCCCTGCTTCGCGAACGGCGCGGACCTCTGCGCGCTCCGGTGACGAGTGTGTCGACTCGATCATCTTCGACCTCCCTGTGGTGCTTGCCCCCAGCATCGACCCGTACGACCCTCGCGCGCAAGCCCGCTGCACATATGTGCAAGGATCGGTGTCGAGGAGGATGCCATGCCCCACACTGAGCCGGGATCCCGCGACTCCAAGCTGATCGCGGCGCTCACTGCCGCGCAGCTCTACTACATGCAGGACAAGACCATGGAGGTCATCGCAAAGGAGTTGAAGACCTCCCGGTCCTCGGTCTCGCGTCTCCTGAGCTTCGCGCGGGAGAGCGGTCTCGTCGACATCCGCATCAATTCGCCGCTCGAACGGCTCGGGATGCTGGAGCAGCGGATCCGCGACCGGCACCGAGTGGTGGCGCACGTCGTGCCGACGCCGGAGATCGTGAGCGAGGTGGAGCGGCTCGAACGGGTGGCGCTGACGGCCGGCCGACTGCTCTCGCAGTTCGTCGACTCGAACATGATCGTCGGAGTGGCGTGGGGGTCGACGATCAGCGCGGTGAGCCGTGGACTCACGCAGAAGGAGACGCACAACACCACGTTCGTGCAGCTCAACGGCGCCGGCAACACGCAGACGAGCGGCGTCGAGTACTCGAGCGACATCCTGCAGCGCTTCGGCAGCGCCTTCGGCGCCCAGGTGCAGCAGTTCCCCGTGCCGGCGTTCTTCGACGATCCGTCGACGCGTGAGGCCATGTGGCGCGAGCGCAGCACGCGCCGGGTGCTCGACCTTCAGGCGAAGATGGACATCGCCGTCTTCAGTCTCGGGTCGCCGGCCGCCGAGGTCCCGAGCCGGGTCTACGTCGGCGGCTACCTGAGCCGGGACGACTACCGCAGCCTCCGCGAAGACCACGCGATCGGTGACGTCGCGACGGTGTTCTTCCGGGCTGACGGGTCGTGGAAGGACATCCGCGTCAACGCACGTGCGACCGGACCCGGTCTCGACAGGCTGCGTCGGGTGCCGCGTCGCGTGTGCGTCGTGTCCGGCATCCCGAAACTGGCGAGCTTGCGCGCGGCGATCGCCGCCGACCTCGTCACCGATGTCGTCCTCGACGAGGGGCTCGCCCGCCGTCTGGTGGACGACTGACAGTCAGGGCGCCTCGGTCGAGCCCTCCGGGCCCGACCGGAACTCCCGGATCAGGTGCTGCACGACAGCCCGGAGGTCGCCGCCCGTGGCGTTCGCGATCATGAGCTGCCGCTCATAGCTGGCGCCGTTGCCGAGGATCGTCGAGATGCTCCCGAATTCCCGCACGCATCCCAGCTCCACCGCCACGGGCGCGAGCTCGTCGAGGACCTCGGCGAGGTGATCCCGCACCGGTCGCTGTGTGCCATCGGCGTCGACGATCAGACGCGCGTCGAGTCCGTAACGCGCCGCGCGCCACTTGTTCTCCCTGTGGTACCACGACGGCATGGTCGGCAGTTCCCGCCCCTCGTCCATCTCGCGAGAGAAGTGTTCGACCAGGACCTGCACGAGAGCGGCGACGGCGGCGAGCTCCGGCAGCGTCGAGAGCCCGTCGCACGCGCGGACCTCGATGGTTCCCCAGCGAGGAGCCGGCCGGATGTCCCAGCGGACCTCGGTGGCATCGGCCATGACACCGGTCCTGACCATGTCGTCGAGGTACGACTCGTACGCGGACCAGTCGGGTAGCTGCCAGGGCAGACCTGCAGTGGGGAGCTGCTGGAAGACGAGGGCGCGGTTGGACGCGTACCCCGTGCGCTCACCGGCCCAGAACGGGCTGGAGGCCGACAGGGCCTGGAGATGGGGGAGGTACCCCGAGAGGGCGTTGATGATCGGGATGACCTTGCGCTTGTCCTCGACACCGATGTGCACGTGGATGCCCCAGATCATCATGTTGCGTCCCCACCACTGGGTGCGCTCGATGAGCGTGTGATACCGGGTCTTGTCCGTGACCTCCTGGTCGTACCACTGGGCGAAGGGATGGCTGCCGGCCGACAGCAGCTCGACGCCGGCCGGGTCGGTCGCGGTCCGCACGGCCGCGATCGCGTTCGCGATGTCGTCGACGGCGTGTGCGACCGAGTCTCCGACTCCGCTCGTGACCTCGATGGTGTTCGTCAGGAGCTCGCCCGTCACCGTGTACCGCTCGTCCGCGCTGTTCGCCTCCAGCGCCTCCAACAGCTCGGGAGCGCGCCCGACGAGGTCGCCGGTCGCCGGATCGGCGAGCATGATCTCCCATTCCAGACCGACGGTGGACCGGTCGGAGGCGGCGAACTCGAGTGTCACCCGCACAGTCTGGCACGCGACAGAGGCGACACGACGAGCATCGTGTCGCCGCGTTTCGCGAGCGGTCGACGGATCTGGCAGAATAGAGGGTCGGACGACGTGCTCGACCCTCTATCCAGCACGAGTCCTCCCTCTGAGCTTCCGCCGGATGTGCACCCCACTCTCCAGGCGACCGGTTCGTTTCCTTCCACACAATTCAGGAGAATCGTGGCTGTCAAGATTCGTCTCAAGCGCCTGGGCAAGATCCGTGCGCCCTACTACCGCATCGTCGTCGCCGACTCGCGCACCAAGCGCGACGGTCGCGTGATCGAGGAGATCGGCAAGTACCACCCGACCGAGGAGCCCTCGTTCATCGAGATCGACTCCGAGCGTGCGCAGTACTGGCTGTCCGTCGGCGCCCAGCCGACCGAGCAGGTCACCGCGCTCCTCAAGATCACGGGCGACTGGGGCACCTTCAAGGGTGACAAGGACGCGAAGTCCACCCTCAAGGTCGCCGACGAGAAGGCCGCTTTCGAGGCGGACTCGTCGAAGAAGTCGGTCATCAAGCCCAAGGCGGAGAAGAAGGAGGAGGCCCCCGCTGAGGAGGCTCCCGCCGCCGAGGCCGACGCGGAGGCCGCTGAGGCTCCCGCCGCCGACTCCGAGTAATCCGCCGTGCTCGCCGCCGCGCTCGAACACATCGTCAAGGGGATCGTCGATCACCCTGAGGATGTCCGCATCAACGCCTCCACGTCGCCGCGAGGCGATCTCCTCGAGGTGCGTGTGCACCCCGATGACCGTGGACGCGTGATCGGGCGCGGCGGCCGCACCGCGAAAGCACTGCGCACGCTCGTCTCCGCCCTGGCGGACGGGCGCCGCGTCCGCGTCGATGTCGCGGACGACTGACGTGGTGCCGAAAGATCGCAACCAGGGCAAGAACCAGCTCCGCGTGGGGCGTCTCGTCAAGGCCCACGGCCTCAAGGGTGCGCTGAAGCTGGAGCTGTACACCGACAACCCCGAGCGACGTTTCACTCCGGGCGCCGAGTTCACGTTGCAGGTGCCCGAGGCATCTCCGTGGCACGGCAAGACCGTCACGGTCCGCGAGTACCGCGTCATGAACGCGAATTCCGTCGTCTTCTTCCAGGACGTCGACGATCGCGACGCCGCCGAGAGCCTCGTGCGCGCGATCCTCTGGATCGACCAGGACTCCGACGAGCCCGAGGACAACGCCTGGTACGACCACCAGCTCGTCGGGTTGGACGTCGTGCGCGACGACTCCGTCGTCGGTCGCGTGATCCGCGTCGAGCACCTGCCCGCCCAGGACCTTCTCATCGTCAAGGCGCGCGAGCAGGAGATCATGGTCCCCTTCGTCGAGGCCATCGTGCCGACCGTCGACATCGCCGCGGGACGGGTCATCGTGACGCCGCCCGCCGGGTTGTTCGAGGAGGTGCCGGACGCCGACGACGGCGGGAACGCGGAGACCGACGCGGATGCCGGTGAGTCGTCCGATTCCGACGCGACCTCCTGAGCGCTGACCCGGTTCCCCTCGTGCGCATCGACGTCGTCTCGATCTTCCCGTCGTACTTCGACGGTCTGACCCTCTCGCTGCTCGGCAAGGCCCGGAGCACCGGTCTGCTCGACCTGAACGTTCACGATCTGCGCGACTGGACCCACGATCGGCACCGCACGGTCGACGACACCCCGTACGGCGGTGGCGCCGGCATGGTCATGAAGCCGGAGCCGTGGGCCGCCGCGCTCGACGACCTCGTGGCGATCGACGCGTCGGTTCGACCGACCATCATCTTCCCCTCTCCCGCAGGCGAGGTGTTCACGCAGGCCTCGGCGCGCGAGCTGAGCGGGAGCGACCACCTCATCTTCGGATGCGGGCGCTACGAGGGCATCGACGAGCGCGTGTTCGAGTATGCGGCGACACGCGGCGAGGTGCGGCTGATCAGCCTCGGCGACTACGTGCTGAACGGGGGAGAGGTCGCGACGATGGCGATGATCGAGGCCATCGGCCGACTGATCCCCGGCGTGGTCGGCAACCCCGAGAGCCTCGTCGAGGAATCTCACGAGGACGGTCTGCTCGAGTACCCGTCGTACACGAAGCCCTCCCTGTGGCGGGACCGGCCCGTGCCCGAGGTGCTGCTCAGCGGCAACCACGCCGCCATCGCCGCGTGGCGGCGCGAGCAGCAGTTCGATCGCACCCGGCTCCGCCGTCCCGATCTGCTGTCGGACGACGAGTCCTAGAGCATCCGCTCGCCGCGACGGTCGATCTCGAAGACCACTCCATGCGGATGCCGGAGCGCCAGCGCGCTCGAGGCATCCAGCCCGCGGAGCTCGGCGCGCAGCATCCGCCCGATCATCTCGTGGCTGACGATGAGCGGGGTGCCCGATGCGAGCCATCCGCAGGACGACAGCGCTCGGCGTGCGCGCGCACGCGCCTGCGCGTAGCTCTCGCCGCCGGGGAACGCCCAGCCGTAGCGGTTCGCTGCGCGTTCCTCCCTGGCGGAGGGAAAGCGCACGTCGATCTCGTCCCAGGTCATTCCCGCCATCCGCCCGTGATGGATCTCGGCGAGCTCCGGGATCTCGACGAGGTCGACTCCCAGCCGCTCGGCGATCACGGCGGCGGTGCGCAGAGCCCGCCCCAGCGGGCTGGAGCAGACGACCGTG
Source organism: Microbacterium sp. SZ1 (assembly GCF_002362255.1). Lineage (GTDB taxonomy): Bacteria > Actinomycetota > Actinomycetes > Actinomycetales > Microbacteriaceae > Microbacterium. Next base: position 175,201 of record NZ_LPVV01000040.1, read on the forward strand.
ACGTCCTGGCCGACGAGTCGCTCGGCTATGGATGCTGCCTGCCGCTCGCCCTCGGCGGTCAGAGGCGAGTCCAGCTGCCCGTGGAGCCGGTGCTCCAGATTCCACTCCGTCTGGCCGTGACGGGACAGGAGCACTCGCTCCGGCACGCGACGGTCCTGGGGAATCATGCCCCCAGGATGGCATAGGCGGTGCGAGGCGTCGACGGAGGGTCGAAGCGACGGACTGATACCGTCGGAGCATGGTCGATGAGGCGCTGGCGAGATCGTTCGAGGGCATCGGAGCGGATTACGACCGATACCGGCCCGGCTTCCCCTCGGTCGCGGCGGATGCCATCGTCCCTGGCCACGTCGGGGTCGCTCTCGACCTGGGAGCCGGTACAGGGAAGTTCACCGAGCATCTGGTGGATCGCGCCGACCGGGTCATCGCTGTCGAGCCGTCGGCCGCCATGCTCGAGGTCCTTCGCGAGAAGCTGCCCACGGCGGAGGCTCTCGAGGGCAACGCCGAGCAGATCCCTGTCGAGGACGCGGTCGTCGACGTCGTGGCGGTGGCGCAGGCGTTCCACTGGTTCGACCGCGTGCGAGCCTGTGCGGAGATCGCGCGGGTGCTGCGGCCTGGTGGAACGCTGGGCCTGCTGTGGAACCGCTCCGATCCCTCATGCTCGTGGGACACGGCGGCAGCACGCGTCATCCACCCCGCCGTGGGCGACGATGACGAGACGACCGGCAGCACCTCCGAGGAGTTAGCCGGATTCCGTTTCGAGCGCCTCGAGACGTTCCACTGGAGCGAGCCGATCACGCGCGACGATTACCTCGCACGGTGGTCGACCGTGAGCACGTTCCTCGTCGCCCCTCCATCAGGGAAGGCGGCGATGACGGCAGCGATCGAGGAGATCCTGGAGGCGGATGCCGCGACGCGCGGTCTCGACGGCTTCGAGCTGCCGCATCTGACCGACGTCTACCTCTACACCCGGGTATGAGGATCTGGTCGCTGCATCCGCAGTATCTCGATCGTCAGGGGCTGGTGGCGTGCTGGCGGGAGACCCTGCTCGCGCAAGCCGTCCTGGCGGGACGCACTCGCGGGTGGGACAGGCATCCACAGCTCGAGAGGTTCCGAGCAGCGCCCGACCCGCTCGACGCGCTCGGCTCCTACCTCGAAGCGATAGCCGTCGAGGCGGATGAACGCGGTTACCGCTTCGACCGGAGTCGCATCGACCGTGCTGCAGCACGTCAGGCCGATGCGCTCTCCGTCACCACGGGGCAGCTCGCCTTCGAGTGGGGCCACCTCACCGCGAAGCTCGCCGTGCGAAGTCCCGACCTCCGCGAGCTGTGGTCGGGCGTGACGACGCCCGAGCCTCACCCGCTGTTCCATGTGCTGGACGGACCCGTCGCCGGGTGGGAGCGGGCGTCGGCCGAGGACTGAGCAGCGGTGTCAGTCCACTCCGAGGAACGAGCGGTCGGTCAGCACGATCGGGCCCTCGGCCGTCACCGCGACCGTGTGCTCGGAGTGCGCGCCGCGTGAGCCGTCGACGCTGCGCAGCGTCCACCCGTCCGGATCGGTGACCAGTTCGTCGGTGGTCGCGAGCAGCCAGGGCTCGAGGGCGAACACGAGTCCCTCGCGCAGCGGGAAGCCGCGTCCGGCTCGGCCGTCGTTCGGCACGTGAGGGTCGCCGTGCATGATGCGACCGACGCCGTGGCCGCCGAAGTCGGTGTTGATCGAGTACCCCTCGCCGTGGGACACCGCCGCGATGGCGGCCGAGATGTCGCCGATGCGGTTGCCCACGGTCGCCGCATCGATCGCGGCGGCCAGAGCGCGCTCGGTGGTGTCGATGAGTCTGAGGTCTTCATCGCGCGGTGTTCCGACGACGAAGGACACCGCCGAGTCGGCCACCCAGCCGTCGACGGACACCGCGAAGTCGAGGGAGACGAGGTCGCCGTCGCGAAGCGTGTAGTCGTGGGGGAGTCCGTGCAGGACGGCATCGTTCACCGACGTGCAGATCACCTTGCCGAACGGGCTCGCGCCGAACGAGGGGTGATAGTCGATGTAGCAGGACTCGGCGCCCGCCTTGCGGATCATGTCGTGCGCGCGACGGTCGATCGACAGGAGGTTCGTGCCGACCTTCGTGTCATCGCGCAGCGTCGCCAGCGTCTCGGCGACGAAGCGTCCTGCCGCGCGCATCTCGTCGATCTCGGCGGGGGTGCGCAGTTCGATCATCGGGTGTCCTCTCGTCCTTCCCATTCTCCCTGATCGGAGCGCCCGCGGACCGCACGCGCTCAGAGCGAACACCCCGGACGTGCACGGCGTGCCGTCGTACCATCGAGGTATGTGGTTGCGTCAGGCGTTCTTCCGGTGGTTGCTCCCGGCCGCGTTCCTGCTGCCACTGTGGCTCCTCGTCGGATGGGGCGTGTTCCAGGGCGGGTGGGCGATCCTGTGGGTCCTGTTCATCGCCGTGCCGTCGGTGTTCCTCGGGCAGCTGCTTCTCACCCTTCTCACCCGGTCTCGTCCGTCGGTGCGTGCCGAGCGAGCCGTCTCCTGGTGGGATGTCGCCGGATTCACCGTCTGGCACGGCCTCACCATCGCCGTCGGGCTCTTCATCGACGGGGCGTTCGGGTGGCTCCTCACGGCGGCGATCGTCGTCGGAATCGCATTGATCTGGCTCCAGCTCTGGCAGCTCTGGAACGAGGCGAGGGGAAGCGGTGCGCGCATCCGGGAGACCATCAGCTGGTCGACCATCCCGCGCGTCGACGAGCCGACCTCCACGAGCCGGGCGCGTGAGGTCATCGTCGTCCGGGAGACGGATCAGCGCGACGCCTGACGGGTGAGCGCCGCGTTTTGGCGGTGTGCGGCATCCGTGGCAGAATAGTTCCTTGTGCCGTGACCGGCTCTGCCTCAGGGGAGCCCGCGGACGCTTCGGCGCCGTTCAGCACACACCTTTCTTGTTCCTTCCGAAATCATGCATCCGACCTGTGGCGAGTGCAGAGAGAGACGATCATGCAGATCCTCGACGCCGTCGACGCGGCTTCGCTCCGTTCCGACATTCCTGTCTTCCACCCCGGTGACACGGTCAACGTGCACGTCAACATCACCGAGGGCAGCCGCTCCCGTATCCAGGTCTTCAAGGGCGTCGTCATCGGCCGCCAGGGCGACGGCGTTCGCGAGACCTTCACGGTCCGCAAGATCAGCTTCCAGGTCGGTGTCGAGCGCACCTTCCCCGTGCACTCCCCGGTGATCGACCACATCGAGGTCGTCACCCGCGGTGACGTGCGTCGCGCGAAGCTCTACTACCTGCGCCAGCTGCGCGGCAAGAAGGCGAAGATCAAGGAGAAGCGCGACAACTGACGCGCACCGACTTCAAAGCACCCCGGGACACGATGTCCCGGGGTGCTTTGTTCTCCCCGGGGTGTGCGACCCTTGGTAGTGCCGCGTGCGCGCGGTGCGACTCTGTGAAGGAACCTGATGACGACTGACTCCGCCGCCGCATCCACGCCTCGAACACGACGGCGCCGCGGATTCCTGATCTTCCTGCGAGACGTGCTGATCATCATCGTCATCGCCGCCCTCGTCTCGTTCGTCGTGAAGACCTTCATCGTCCGCTCGTTCTTCATCCCTTCGGCGTCGATGGAGCGGACCCTCATGGTCGACGATCGGATCCTCGTCGACGAGCTGACCCCGCGTTGGACCGACTACGAGCGCGGAGACGTCGTGGTCTTCAAGGATCCGGGTGGGTGGCTCGAGGGGCAGCCGCAGACGCCCGCACAGCCACCGCTCATCCAGGCCGTCGACTGGGTTCTCACCGTCGTCGGCATCTCGGCGTCGGACTCGCAGGACCACCTCGTCAAACGCGTCATCGGGCTGCCGGGGGATCACGTCGTGTGCTGCAACGCGCTCGGCCAGATCACCGTCAACGGCGCTCCCATCGACGAGCTGGACTACCTCGACCTCCCTGAGGGTGACACGGCGGCCTCCAACGAGCCGTTCGACGTGGTCGTGCCCGATGACTCCATCTGGGTGCTCGGAGACAACCGCGATCGGTCGCGCGACTCCCGCGCGCATCAGGACCTCCCCAGTGGCGGTTTCGTGCCCCTCGACAACGTCGTCGGCAAGGCGTTCTTCACGACCTGGCCGCTCGACCGCATGGGTACGATCGACGGTCACCACGACAGCTTCAACGGGGTGCCGGAGGCGGAATGACCGTCGTCGCACCGAAGCTCACGCTCGAGCGCAGACTCCTGACCGAGGAGTGCGAGCTGATCATCTCGCTCGACGAGGTCGGCCGTGGAGCCCTCGCCGGCCCCGTGGCGGTCGGCGCAGCGGTGATGGATGCCAAAGGCGCACGCCGACGCGTCCCGGAGGGCCTCCGCGACTCGAAGCTGGTGACGGAGAGACGGCGTCCCGACGTCGCGGCCCGCGCGGCAGCGTGGGTGCAGGCCTCAGGGGTCGGATGGGCGACGGCCGCGGAGATCGATCAGGTCGGCATCATGCGGGCTCTCGGTCTGGCAGCGTCGCGGGCTGTGCAGAGCGTGGTGGAGCAGGGCGTCGCGGTGTCCAACGCGCTCGTGCTCCTCGACGGCAACCATGACTACGTCTCCGCCGTGCATCCCGTGCCGCTGCGGGTGCGTTCGGTCGTCAAGGCCGACCGCGACTGCGCCTCGGTCTCGGCGGCGTCCGTCATAGCGAAGGTCGCGCGAGACACATACATGACCGAGCTGCACGTCGACCACCCTCCGTACCAGTGGGATCGGAACAAGGGGTACGCGAGCGTCGAGCATCGGGACGCGATCCGTTCGCTCGGGCTCTCGCCCCACCACCGGTCGTCCTGGTCGATCGCCGACGCGCCAACCCTGTTCTGAGCGTGCGACGACTGCCCGCGCCGACTCTAGGATGGACTCATCATGGATGAGGAAGCATTCGACGACTACGACCGCGAACTCGAGCTGGCTCTGTTCCGCGAGTACCGCGACGTCGTCTCGCAGTTCCAGTACGTCGTCGAGACGGAGCGGCGGTTCTATCTCGCCAACGAGGTGAACGTGGTCCGTCGTGACACCGAGCACGACTTCTACTTCGAGATCTCCATGAGCGACGTCTGGGTGTGGGACATCTACCGGGCCGACCGCTTCGTCAAGGCCGTGCGGGTGCTGACGTTCAAGGACGTCAACGTGGAGGAGCTCCAGCGCCGCGAGTTCGAACTGCCTCAGGAGCTCTCGCTCGACGGCGAGTGATCACTCGGCACGCGTCCTCCCTATTGCGTGTGTGATCTGTTCTGCACGCGTGATCTCCTCTGCACGGGAGGCGGAACAGGGGAGTTCTCCCGGATAGCCGCCTTTCGCGGGATGCGTCGGCGGAGAACAGACACGTCGGGCGACAGGCTGTCGGCATGGCAGCGAAAGACGAACTCGGCAGGGCGGGCGAGCAGCGCGCCGCACGATACCTTCAGAACCGCGGATACGAGATCCTCGCTCGGAACTGGCGGTGCTCCCAGGGGGAGATCGACATCGTCGCGGTCACATCGGGATGGCTCTGCGTCGTCGAGGTGAAGACACGCACGTCGGCGGCCTTCGGGCACCCCCTCGATGCGATCGACTCCCGCAAGCTCGGGCGGCTGTGGCACCTGGCTTACGCGTGGATCGCCGCGCATCCCGACCGTGCGCGCGGGCTTGGTTTGCGCGTCGAGGCGATCTCGATCGTGGGGGCGGATCCCGCCTCAGGTGAGATCGAGCACCTGGTGGACCTCTGATGACGATCGCACGGACCTGGGCGGTCGCGCTGACCGGGGTGGACGGGCACCTCGTGGAGGTCGAAGCGGATCTGTCGAATCAGACACCGGACTTCCGCATCATCGGCCTTCCCGACAAGTCGCTCGGAGAGGCGGTTCAGCGCGTGCACAACGCCTGCAAGAACTCCGGCCTCGATCTTCCGAGGCGCAGGCTCACCATCAACCTCTCGCCGGCGAGCCTGCCGAAGCAGGGATCCTCCTTCGACCTGAGCGTGGCCGTGTGCGCCCTCGCCGCCGGGGGAGCCGTCGACGTCCGGTCGATCCGTCGTACCGTGCACATCGGCGAACTGGGGCTGGACGGGCGACTGCGCCCTGTACCCGGAGTGCTCCCCGCGGTCCTCGCGGCAGCGCGCGCGGGATTCGACCGCGTGGTCGTTCCGTCGGCGAACCTGAGCGAAGCCGTGCTCGTGCCGGGGGTCGAGGTGCGCGCCGCCGTCTCGCTCGCAGAGGTGGCCCTGTGGCACGGAGCGGACGTCGTCGTTCCGGAGCTCGATCCGGTCGAGCACCCGCCTGTCGTTCTCCCGGACAGCGATTCGCTCGACCTCGCCGACATCGTCGGACAGCACGACGCCGTGGAGGCGCTCGTCGTGGCGGCGGCCGGGGGCCACCACATGCTTCTCAGCGGACCCCCGGGTGCAGGCAAGACCATGCTCGCGAGGCGACTTCCGGGCATTCTCCCTCCCCTCACCGACGAGGAAGCGCTGGACGTCGCCTCGATCAGATCGCTGTGCGGCGAGAACGTGCGGATCCTCGACGCGGTCGCTCCGCTCGAGGCGCCGCATCACAGCGCATCGGTCGCCGCTCTCGTCGGGGGCGGTTCGCGTGCGGCGCGTCCCGGGGCGATCGTCCGAGCGCACCGCGGCGTGCTCTTCCTCGACGAGGCAGCGGAGTTCTCGCGCGTTGCGCTCGACGCTCTGCGACAGCCGCTCGAGTCGGGCACCATCGAGATCAGCAGGTCTGGATTCACCGCGCGCTTCCCGGCGCGATTCCAGCTCGTCATGGCCATGAATCCGTGTCCGTGCGGCAACTACGGGGTACGAGGGGCCGAGTGCGTCTGTCCCTCGGCGGCCATTCGCCGATACGCGTCGCGGCTCTCCGGTCCGCTGCGCGACCGTGTCGACATCGAGCTGCAGGTGGCGCGTGTGACGCCTGCGCGAGCAGTGGCCGGGGCGCCGGCGCTGACGAACACCAGAGACGCCGCGGATCGAGTCGTGAGAGCCCGCGCCCGAGCTGCGGAGCGTTGGCAGGGAACGCCGTGGTCGAGGAACGCCGAGGTGCCCGGGAGTCGGTTGCGTCAGATCGACGTGCGGATCCCTTCGGATGCGCGCACAGCCCTGGACCGCGCTCTCGAGCGAGGGATGCTGACGCTGCGCGGCTACGACCGCGTGTTGCGGCTCGCGTGGACGATGGCCGACCTTGCCGGACTCGATCGGCCAGGGCGGGAGCAGGTCGGACGAGCCCTCTACCTGAAGCGGGGGTACGTCGCATGATCGACGACCTGCTCAGGGACGAATCGATCCGCGAGAGTCTTGCGCTCCTCAGGGGACCCTCCGCGAACGCGGAAAGGACCTCGCAGGAGGTGCTGGCGCGAGTCGCGTGGTCCGTTGTCACCGAGCCCGGCGACGGGGTCGCCGGCGCGCTCGTGGCGGAGATGGGCGCGGCGGACGCCTGGCAGACCATGGTGCGAGGAGTGATGGATGGGCTCCTCTCGCCTCGTCCGGACGGCCGGGCACTCCGTGAGGGTCTCGCGCGCTGGCGTCCGCGCTTGTCAGCCGGCGCCGTCGCGTCTGCGCTGCGGGATGCCGCGCACCTGGGGGCGCGACTGCTTCTGCCCGGGGACGACGCGTGGCCGACGCCGCTCGACGACCTGGAGGTCCACACGCCCTTCGCGCTGTGGGTCAGGGGAGATGTCGCCGCTTTGCGCACGGCGGAACGGGTGGGGATCGTCGGAGCGCGAGCGGCCACCGCCTACGGCGAACAGGTGGCGGGCGAGATCGCGGGCGACCTCGCGGCGACAGGTGTGGCCGTGGTCTCCGGCGGCGCGTACGGCATCGACGGCGCCGCTCATCGTGCGGCCCTCGGCGTCGGCGGCACGACCGTCGCCTTCCTCGCCGGTGGTGTCGATCGAGCCTACCCGCAGGGACACCGCGATCTCCTGCAGCGGATCGCGTCGGCGGGGGCGGTGGTGAGCGAGGTGCCCTGCGGGACCGCGCCGACGAAGTGGCGCTTCCTGTCGCGCAATCGGTTGATAGCCGCGCTCGGCGACGCGACGGTGGTCGTCGAGGCGGGGTGGCGGAGCGGATCGCTGAACACCGCGGGCCATGCCGCCGCCCTCGGACGTCCGCTGGGTGCCGTGCCGGGTCCGGTGACGTCTCCCGCGTCGGCCGGATGCCATCGACTGCTGCGAGAGTACGACGCCCGCTGCGTGACCACTGCGGGGGAGGTGCGCGAGCTGTGGCGTCCGTCGACGGATGCCACATCGGTCGGGTTCCGTGACTCGCCGGAGCAGACCAGACTCCTCGACGCCATGAGTGCGCGAACGGGGTGGGATGCCGATGAACTCGCCCGCCGCAGCGGTATCGCGCCGGCATCGGTGCGCGCACTCCTGGGCGCTCTCGAACTGGAGGGTTCGGTGCAGCGGACCGAGCACGGGTGGAAGCGACGGACCACGGGCGAGCGGCGGGAGTGATCCGGGCGCTGCCGTCCCCATCCGGGCAGCGGCGAGGCTGACGCGGGAAGGGGGAAGTCTGCGGCAGGCTTTCCCCATGGAGCTCAGCGCGGCCGCGTCGGCATTCGTCGATCACCTCGATCGGGTGCGTCGGCTGTCTCCCGCCACCGTTCGGGCGTACCGCTCCGACCTCCGTGATCTCTCGGCGACACTCGGACAGGCGGCGGTCGATCAGGTGACCTTGGAAGACCTGCGTGACTGGCTGTGGGCGGCGACGCAGAGGGGTGACGCCCGCTCGACGCTCGCCAGGCGAACCGCCGCCGTCAGGTCCTTCTTCGCCTGGGCGCAGGAGCAGGCGCTCATCGGGCACGACCCGAGCCTCCGCCTGGTCGCACCCAGGCGCGGACGCACCCTACCTACCGTGGCGTCGAAGGACTCCATGACGGCGCTCCTCGATGGACAGCGAGCAGCCGCGGCGAGCGGCGACCCGATCGCGCTGCGAGACCATGCGATCCTCGAACTCCTGTACGGCGCCGGTATCCGGGTCTCGGAGCTGTGCGGCCTCGACGTCGACGACCTGGACCTCGACCGCGGCACCGCGCGCGTGCTCGGCAAGGGCGGGAAGGAGCGGGTCGTTCCCTTCGGCGCACCTGCTCGCGACGCGGTCGGCGGGTATCTCACCCGCGGACGTCCGGCGCTCGCAGCAGGAGCGTCAGCGACGTCGCCGGCGCTCTTCCTCGGCGCGCGTGGCGGCCGGGTCGGGCCACGGGCGGTGTACACGCTGGTGGCGGAGGTGCTCGCCCCTCTCGTCGGAGCGGAGACCGTCGGGCCGCACGCTCTGCGCCACACGGCGGCCACCCACCTGCTCGACGGTGGAGCCGACCTCCGCGCCGTGCAGGAGATCCTCGGCCACGCCAGCCTCGGCACGACGCAGATCTACACCCACGTCTCGTCGGAGCGGCTCGCCGCCACCTACCGTCTGGCTCATCCCCGGGCCTGAGCCGGCCGACCGGGATCATCCGTCGTCGCAGCACGGCAGCAGCACTGCGCGTGCTACGTCGCCGAACAGCAGCAGCGGATTCACGTACTCGCCCCGAAGGCGGACGCCGACATGCAGCGTGCCGGCGACAGCATGGCCTCCGACACCGACCGTCCCGATGACGTCACCGCCCCTGACCGCCGTGCCCGGAGCGAGGTCCGACGTCAGCGGCTCGTAGGAGGATACGAGCTGGTCCGCGTGCTCGATGGTCAGCACGGGCCGATCGACGACCACTCCGCGAAAGGCGACGACGCCATCGGCGGGAGCGCGCACCTCGGAACCGACGTCGGCGCGGAGGTCGATGCCGCGATGTCCCGCACCGTACCGGTGGGCGGGAGCGCGATACGGCTCGACCACCTCGTGCGGTGCTTCGACGGGCCACTGCCATCGCGGGTACTCGCCGTGATCGGGCGGGGCCGATCCGTCGCCGGCGGCTCGACCCGGTTGGAAAAGGAGGAGGAGCGCCATCACGAGCAGAACGGCGAGTGCGAGTCGGTGTCTCATGTCGACAGCTTGCGGTGCGGCGCATACGACGGGTCGGAGAACTCCGGGACCTGCCGACCGCGGGGGAGAACCCGTCTCGTCCGTCCGTCGTGGAGGAGGAGTGACGCCGGGCGATCCTGTATGCTGGAGGAGCACCTCGATATCGGGGTGACTACGCGTGCCCACAGCGACTCCGGTCGCGGCATCCATTCCCACAGGTCCCGTTCTCGAACGGGCGGGAGTGCGCCGGGCGCCAGGGAATCCGATCGTCCGATCGGTTCGACAAACCTCAACGGCGTGTTCTCGCGCCAGAACCAGGAGACGACCATGGCTGTGGTCACCATCCGCCAGCTGCTCGACAGCGGCGTGCACTTCGGACACCAGACCCGTCGGTGGAACCCGAAGGTGAAGCGCTTCATCCTCACGGAGCGCAGCGGCATCCACATCATCGACCTGCAGCAGTCGCTGGGCTACATCGACAAGGCCTACGACTTCGTCAAGGAGACGGTCGCGCACGGCGGCACCATCCTCTTCGTCGGCACCAAGAAGCAGGCGCAGGAGATCCTCGCGGAGCAGGCGACCCGTGTCGGCCAGCCCTTCGTGAACCAGCGCTGGCTCGGCGGCCTCCTCACCAACTTCTCCACGATCGCGAAGCGTCTCGCCCGCATGAAGGAGCTCGAGGAGCTCGACTACGAGAACCCCGCCGCATCGGGCTTCACCAAGAAGGAGCTGCTGCTCAAGAAGCGTGAGCTCGACAAGCTGCACAAGTCGCTCGGCGGTATCCGCAACCTCACCAAGACGCCGTCCGCCCTCTGGGTCGTCGACGCCAAGCGCGAGCACCTCGCGATCGACGAGGCCAAGAAGCTCGGCATCCCGGTCATCGGCATCCTCGACACGAACGCCGACCCCGACGACTTCCAGTACCCGATCCCCGGCAACGACGACGCGATCCGCTCCGTCTCGCTGCTGACGCGCATCATCGCCGACGCCGCGGCCGAGGGCCTGCAGCAGAAGCACAACCCCGAGTCGGGCGACGCCGAGCCGCTGGCCGAGTGGGAGAAGGAGCTGCTCGCGACCCCCGCCGAGGAGGTCACCGAGGCTGAGACCGCTGAGACCCCCGCCGACGCCGCAGGCGCCGAGGCTCACGACGAGGCGATCGCCGCCGCTTCCGGTGAGGAGACCGCCGAGGTCGCCGCCGCCGAGGCAGCAGACGCCAAGTAATTCCGCGACCACCACACACATCACGAAGCAAGGAGCCACCACACATGGCCAACTTCACCATCGCCGACCTCAAGGCGCTGCGTGAGCAGCTCGGCACGGGAATGGTCGACACCAAGAAGGCGCTTGAGGAGGCCGACGGCGACGTCGAGAAGGCCACCGAGATCCTGCGCCTGAAGGGTGCGAAGGGCAACGCCAAGCGCGCCGACCGTTCCACCAGCGAGGGCCTCGTCGTCGCTCGCGAGCAGGACGGCGCAGTGACGCTGATCGAGCTCGCCTGCGAGACCGACTTCGTCGCGAAGAACGAGCGCTTCATCGCGCTGGCCGACAAGGTCGCCGACGCCGTCGCCGCTGTCAAGGCGGACTCCGTCGAGGCCGCGCTCGCGGCTCCGGCCGGTGACAAGAACGTCGAGACGGTCATCTCGGAAGAGGCCGCCATCATCGGCGAGAAGGTCGAGCTGCGTCAGGTCCGCACCGTGACCGGCGACAAGGTCGAGGTGTACCTGCACCGCACCAGCAAGGACCTGCCGCCGCAGATCGGCGTCGTCGTCGCCTACTCGGGTGACGACGCCGAGACCGCGCGCAGCATCGCTCAGCACATCTCGTTCGCCAACCCGTCGTACCTGTCCCGCGAGGACGTGCCGGCCGAGGCCGTCGAGAAGGAGCGCGAGATCGTCACCGAGATCTCTCGCAACGAGGGCAAGCCCGAGGCGGCTCTGCCCAAGATCGTCGAGGGCCGCGTCTCCGCGTTCATCAAGCAGGTCGCACTGCTCGAGCAGGACTACGCGAAGGACAACAAGCTCTCCGTCGCCCAGGTGGCGAAGGACGCCGGTATCACCGTGACGGACTTCGCGCGCTTCAAGGTCGGCGCGTAGCACGGTCGAAGGGGTTCGGATCCACGTGGTCCGAACCCCTTCTTCATGCCCACGAGGCAGTATCTTGAATCGGGACGAGAGGACAACACCCATGACCGAACGCACCGGACGCCGCCGCGTCCTGCTCAAGCTCTCCGGAGAGGCGTTCGGCGCCGGGCAGCTCGGCGTCAACCCCGACGTGGTGAGCCAGATCGCGCGGGACATCGCTGCGGCCGTCGACCGCGTCGAGATCGCCATCGTCGTGGGCGGCGGCAACTTCTTCCGCGGAGCCGAGCTCAGTCAGCGCGGTATGGATCGCGGTCGTGCGGACTACATGGGAATGCTCGGCACCGTGATGAACGCGCTCGCGCTCCAGGACTTCCTCGAGCAGGCCGGCGCGCCGACGCGCGTGCAGTCCGCCATCTCGATGACCCAGGTCGCCGAGCCGTACATCCCGCGCCGCGCAGAGCGCCACATGGAGAAGGGCCGCGTCGTCATCTTCGGCGCCGGCGCCGGACTCCCGTACTTCTCCACCGACACGGTCGCCGCGCAGCGCGCGCTCGAGATCGGCGCCAAGGAGGTACTCGTCGCCAAGAACGGCGTCGATGCCATCTACACAGCAGATCCCAACAAGCACGCGGATGCCGAGCGCATCGACCGCGTCACCTACCGAGACGCCCTGCAGCGCGGACTCAAGGTCGTCGACTCCACCGCGTTCAGCCTCTGCATGGACAACAACATGGACATGCGCGTGTTCGGCATGGAGCCCGCGGGCAATGTGACCAAGGCGCTGCTCGGCGAGCCGATCGGCACGCTCGTCACCGCGTGACCTGACGGGCGTTCCGCGCCCGGCCCGATAGAATTCTTGAACACCCCGACGATAGGAGCCACCGTGATCGCGGACGTCCTCGCTGAAACCACCACTCGCATGGCGCGGGCGGTCGAAGCCGCCAAGGAGGACTTCTCCACGGTGCGCACCGGGCGGGCGAACCCGCAGCTCTTCCAGAAGGTCCTGGTGGACTACTACGGCACGCCCACCCCGCTCGCGCAGCTCGCCTCCCTGGCCAACCAGGAGGCTCGAACCCTCATCATCACGCCGTACGACAAGTCGGCGCTCAAGGCGATCGAGCAGGCTATCCGGGACATGCCGAACCTCGGCGCGAATCCGACGAACGACGGCAACCTCGTGCGCGTCACCATGCCCGAGCTCACGGCCGAGCGCCGCAAGGAGTACGTCAAGCTCGTGAAGTCGAAGGCGGAGGACGCGAAGGTCCACGTCCGCGGCATCCGTCGCAAGTCCAAGGACGAGCTGGATGCGCTCAAGAGCGATCTCGGCGAGGACGAGATCGCCCGCGGCGAGAAAGAACTCGACGTCATCACGCGCCAGCACGTCGACCTCATCGACGACGCTCTCAAGCGCAAAGAGGCCGAACTCCTCGAGGTGTAGGCGGTATGTCCGACGATCGCATCGGCGAAGGACCCGAGTCGCCGCAGACGCGCCGCGAAGCGCGTGACTCGGCGTCCGCTGCAGACGGAGCCCCCCTGGGTGACGCCGCGTTCCCCGGGTTCGACGCCGACAGCATCCCGCCGCGCCCACCGCTGCCGGCGGAGCCGGTGTCGGCGGAGCCGCCGGTCGTGCGCGCACCGACGCTGGCGACCGCCGACCACAACGCGATCCGTGAGCAGTGGCGCGCCGCGCGCGACGAGTTCGGCACTCACGTCTCGCACGCGCGCGACCAGATCGACCTCGCCAACGAGCGCATCAAGGAGCGAACGGGTCGCGACCTGATCTTGGCGATCCTGATCGGCTTGGCCTTCGGTGCCGCGCTGCTCGCCTCGTTGCTGTTCATCAAGATCCTCTTCGTCCCGTTCGCCCTGGCGGCCGCTCTGCTGGGCGTCTACGAGCTCTCGCTGGCGTTGCGCGGCTCGGGTCGTCGGATCGACCTCGTTCCGCAGTTCATCGCTGCGGGCTGCCTTGTGCTCTCCGCCTACTTCCTCGATCTCTGGCTCGTCTGGGTGACGCTGTTCCTCGCGGTCGCCTTCGTCGTCGTGTGGCGCCTCATGGCACAGATGGTCGCCAAGGACGGACGCACATACGGAGACGTGCTCGCGGACGCCGTCATCGGCGGATTTGTGCAGATCTACGTCCCGTTCCTCGCTGCGGTCGCGCTCATCCTTCTCGGTCAGGAGGGCGGCGAGTGGTGGGTGCTGAGCTTCATCGTGATCGCCGTCGTCGCTGACATCAGCGCGTATGCCGCCGGCCTCGCGTTCGGACGCCATCCGATGGCTCCGCGCATCAGCCCGAAGAAGACGTGGGAGGGCTTCGGCGGAGCCGTCGTGGGGTCGGTCGCCGCCGGAGTGCTGCTCGCCATCTACCTGCTCCAGCTGCCGTGGTGGATCGGCGTCATCTTCGGAGCTGCGATCCTCCTGTCGGCGACGCTGGGCGACCTCGGCGAGTCCATGCTGAAGCGCGACCTCGGGATCAAGGACATGAGCTCGTGGCTTCCGGGACACGGCGGTCTGCTCGACCGGCTCGACAGCATCCTGCCGTCGACGATCCCCGCTCTCTGCCTCTACTTCCTCTTCTCCTCCTGGACGGTGCTCTGATGGCTACAGAAGAACGACTCGACTCGACACAGGTCGCCGATCCTCGTCCCGCCTTCTCGTTGACGACCGGACGCACGCGCGGATATCACCGCGCCGCCGTCGACACCTTCCTCGCCGCCGCCCGCACGGCGTTCGAGGGTGGCGGAGATCTCACCGCGGCCGACGTCCGGGTGGCGTCCTTCCCGCTGGTGAAGAACGGATACGTGATCTCGGAGGTCGACGCGGCTCTGGGACGGGTGGAGGACGCTCTCGCCGGCCGCGCCCGCGAGCAGTCCGTGCGTGAGAAGGGCGCCGGGGCCTGGGTCGAGGAGGCCAGGGCCGAGGCCCAGGTCATCCTGGACCACCTCGCCCGCCCCAAGCGCCACCGATTCGCGCGCACCGGAGTCCTGACGTTCGGCTATCGCGTCGACGAGGTCGACCACGTGGCTTCCCGCATAGTCCGGTACCTCCGCGACGGCGAACCGCTGACCGCGGAGCAGCTGCGAGGCGCGGCGTTCCGAATGCAGCGTGGTGGGTACCGCGAAGAGCAGGTCGACGCTCTCCTCGACGCGACCATCGACGTGATCCTGGCTGTTCGCTGAACGTTTCCGTGGTCCATCCCGACCCGATTGGGTAGACTGCCCCCTATCGTGAACTCCCGAAACGACATGATCACCCATCGCAACGATCGCTCGCCGGTGCCCGCATCGCGAGTCCTCTCGCCGCGCGCAGGTACGCGACGCCGGGGGATCGTCGGGTTCTTCAGCGCACTCGCGGTCGTCGGATTCGCCGCGGCCATCGTCGCCCCGACCGGAGTGGCCCTCGCCGAGCAGCCCGTCGAGGCCGGCCCCGAGTCGGCGTACGCGGCGGCACTCGCCGACACGCAGAACATCACGGTGACGGTCGAGGGCGCCGAGATCGCGCCCGTCCAGCGCGGCACGTTCTCGGTGTACGTGACGCCGAAGCCGACGCCGACTCCGACCGTCGCCGCCAGCACCTTCGAGAAGTCGAGCTCCGGCGGCGGCGGACCGCTGTTCTACACGGGCGGTGGCGCGCCGGCCGAGTGGATGGCGGCGGCTGGCATCGCCGAGTCCGACTGGGGCTACGTCGACTACATCGTGTCCCGGGAGAGCGGCTGGAACCCGAACGCGACGAACAAGTCGTCCGGAGCATGCGGCCTCGTGCAGGCGCTCCCGTGCAGCAAGGTGCCGGGCAACGGCTACGACCCGGTCGACAATCTCCGCTGGGCCACGGGATACGCGACGGGTCGCTACGGAAGCTGGGCCGGGGCCCACGCCTTCTGGACCAAGAACCACTGGTGGTGACCTCGGGTCATGCCCCGTTCGCGCAGACGGCGTCCGGCGCGCCCTGACGCCGAGGACTCCCTCGAGCGACTGCTCTCCTCCTGGAAGCGCACCGAGACGCGTCGCGGTGCCGAATGGACCGTTCAGCCCGTCTCGGCGGCCCAGGCGCAGAAGGAGTACAGCTGTCCGGGCTGCGGGCGCGCCATCGCTCCGGGCATCCCACACGTCGTCGTGTGGCGCGCCGACGGCGTGCTCGGGGACGCCGCCGATCTGGCCGCGCGCAGACACTGGCATTCGCACTGTTGGAGGATCGGGTGAGCATGGAAATCCGTGGACCGTTGGAACTGCCCGCCCGCCGCGAGGACATCGAACTCCGCACGGCGGACGACCTCACCCTGGTGGGCGAGCTGTCGCTCCCCGAGACCGCTGAACCGATCGCCACTCTCGTGACGCTGCATCCGCTGCCGACGGCCGGTGGCTTCATGGACTCGCACATCCTGCGCAAGGCCGCCGCACGACTTCCCGCCCTCGCCGACCTCGCGGTGCTGCGGTTCAACACACGCGGAACGAGTTCACCGCGCGGCACCAGCGAGGGCGCCTTCGATGGGGGCGCCTCCGAGCGATTCGATGTCGCGGCGGCGATGGATTTCGCGCGCGAGCGCGCGCTTCCGCGCCCGTGGCTGCTCGGGTGGTCGTTCGGCACCGAGCTCGCGCTGAAGTACGGCCGCGAGCACGATGTCCAGGGCGTGATCCTGCTCTCCCCGCCGCTGCACCGCGCCACCGACGACGAGGTGGCCGCCTGGGCGGGCGACGGTCGCAAGGTCGTCGTCCTCGTGCCGGAGCTCGATGACTACCTGCGCCCGGAAGAGGCGCGCAAGCGCTTCTCGTCGATCCCGCACGCCGAGCTCATCGCGGTCGAGGGCGGCAAGCACCTGTGGGTGGGGGAGAGCCAGACCCGCCGCGTGCTCACCGAGATCGTCGCTGCGGTGAACCCCTCTGCCCTGCCGTTGCCGACGGAATGGCCATTGGCCTAGAGCTCGTTCATCCGCGGGATCAGCACCTGACGATAGATGATCAGGATGCTGGCGGCCACGGGGATCGCGATGAGCGCCCCGAGGAGCCCGAGGAGGCTGCCCCCGGCCAGAGCCGCGACGACGACGACCGCGCCGGGCACCGACACCGCCCGGCTCATGATGCGTGGGGAGATCACGTACGCCTCGATCTGCATGTAGATCAGGTAGTAGATCGCGGCGGCGATCGCCGTCGCGGGGGAGCCGAGACCGGGGATCAGGCAGACGAGGACGATGAGGGTGGACCCCGTGAGGGTCCCGACGAGCGGAATCAGCGAGAAGAAGAAGGCGACGACGGCGAGCACGGCGGGGAACGGCGCCTGGATGATCGACAGGAAGATCATGCTGAGCACGCCGTTGATCACGCCGAGCGACACCTGCCCCATGACGTAGTAGCCCACCGAGTCGGTGATCTGCTCGGAGAGGTCGATGAAGCGGTCGCGCTTCGACGCCGGAGCGAGCTGGTACACGGCTCGCTTGAGCGACGGCGTCGATGCCGTCAGGTAGATCGTCAGGATCAGCACGATGAACGCGCCGAACAGGCCGGTCACCACGGACAGGCTCGCGTTGATGACGCGGTTGGTGATGTCGCCGAGGTTCGCGATGACCCAGGCCTGCGCCTCCTGCAGCACGCGCTCGACGTCGAGGTTCGGGAACGCTCCGGTGATCCACTCCTCGATGTCGCCAAGCAGACTGGGGCGGCTGACGATCACGGTGATCTGGCTCACGAGCTGCGAGATCTGATCGACGAGCACGGGGAGCACGATGAGAATGATCCCGGCGAAGATGCCCAGAACCGCGACGATCGTGACCAGCACGGCCGACCAGCGGGGGAGCCGACGCCGCTCGAGGAACGAGACGAGCGGGTCGAGCCCCAGACTCAGGAACAGCGCGGTGCCGACGTAGAGGAGCACCGTGGAGAGGCTCTGCACACTGGTGATGAGCAGGATCCCCAGTCCCACTCCGAGCGTCGCCACGAGGGCGGAGCGGAAGGGATTGTGGATCTTCATCTGTACTCCTCGGCAATCCGGTTGCTCAAGGTTATCCATCGCGCCGACGGAGCCGCGGCGCGACGTGCCGCCGGCGACCGCAGCCTCGTCCCTCGTGGGCAACACACAGGTGATTTCGCTAGTCTGAAATGTCGAGTGTTGCGACTCGGGCGTGCGTCCGGGGCGCGTGAGGAGACTATTCGTGCGTTTCGTATGGGCCGTCGTGGCCTTCGTCCTGGCCGCGGGACTGATCGGTGCGGGCATCGCCCAGCGCACCGTTTTCATGGGCCCGTCGAGTCAGAAGGTCAGCGTCGAGGTGGACCAGCCTGCGCCGTTCGTGCTCATGGACGGCGAAGTGCTCCGCGAGAACCCGGGCGCGCAGACGCTGCTCGTCCGCGGTGACGGTGACATCTTCGCCGCTTACGGCCGGACCGCCGACATGGAGGCGTGGCTCGCGGACGCCGACTACAACCACGTCACGGTGGGAGACGAGGGCGGCCTCGACGTCGAGCACGTCACGGTGCAGTCGTCGGAGGACGATTCCGATGCTGCGACGCCCACCCCCGCGCCGGCGGAGACCCCCGCCGCTGACGGAGCAGCCGCCGACGACGCGACGGCAGACCAAGCCGGCCGCAGCCCCGTCGGATCCGACCTGTGGCTCGACTCGTTCACCGACACCGACTCGCTGATCGCCGACATGCAGGTCCCCGACGGTGTGAGCGTCCTCATCGCCTACGACGGCACCCAAGACGCGCCCGACGACATCGCGGTCTCATGGCCGCTCGACAACTCCACTCCGCTCGCGGGTCCGCTCCTCACGGCCGGTGCGATCGTCCTGGCCGTCGGACTCGTGCTCTACGTCCTCGCCATCCGGCACCAGCGGCGCGGCCGGGGCCCCCGACGCAAGGGGCTGGGCCCGCTTCCGGCGACCGAGCCGATCGACGTGGCGCAGCTACCCCCGGCCGACCGCGCCGCCATCGAGTCACCGGCCCCGCACGGCGGCGCGCCGTCGGCCGACGCCGCGGACGGCTCCTCGGGCGAGGCGAACGGACCCAGCGGTGATCGCGCCGGCGAGAAGCGCTCGGAGAATCGCGCGCAGCTGCCCTGGCGTCGCGGCCGGATGCTGGCGCTCCCCGTGGTCGCACTCACCGCCGTTCTGGCGACCGGATGCTCTCCGGACTCGTGGCCGCAGTTCGATCAGGCCTCGCCGACGCCCTCGCCGAGTGAGACCGTCATCGCCCCTGAGAACCAGAAGCCGCCGGCGGTCACCGAGGCGCAGGCGAAGCGCATCCTCCAGGAGGCCTCAGCCACCCTCGCCGAGGCCGACACCGCCATGGACATCGATCTGGCAGGAACCCGCCTCGACGGACCTGCCCTCGCGGCCCGCAAGACCGAGTACGCCCTGCGGACCGCGGTCCCCGAGACACCCGTCCCTGCGGTGATACCGACCGACGACGTGGAGGTCGTGCTCCCCGAGGCGACCGACCGCTGGCCGCGCACGGTGCTCATGCTCTCGAAGAGCGAGGGTGACGACACCGTTCCCCCCGTGATCCTGACCATGAGCCAGCAGGACCCGTGGTCGAACTACAAGGTCACCAACATGGCGGAGATGTCGGCGGACGCCGTCTTCCCCGATGTCGCGGCTTCCTGGCTCGGAACATCCCTCGTGCCTGCCGACTCGGCGTTCCTCGGTCTGCCCCCGGGGGAGCTCGCGGCAGCGTTCTCGGACGTCGTGGACGCGGCCGAGCAGAGCCCGTCGTACGGCCTCTTCGACGACAATGCCCTGAACCTCGCGAAGTCCATCAGGGACAGTCGCCAGGCCGTGGTGCAGAACCTCGCCGACAACGGGGCGGCCGAGACATCGCAGACCTCCTTCGACATCGTTCCGGCCGACTCCGCGCCGGTATCGATGACCACCCTGGGAAGCGGCGCGATCGTCAGCGTCTCGCTGATCGACACCGAGAGCGTGACGCCGACCTCGGCCGACGCGGTGATCCGCTTCGGCGACAACGTTCAGGCGAAAGCGCTCACAGGAGTGACCGAGTCGGCCAAGGGCGTGACCACGAAGTACGAGTTCCAGTTGTTCTTCTCCGTTCCCGCGCAGGGATCGACGGAGCAGATCAAGCTTCTCGCCGTCCGTCAGGACCTACTCTCCGTCGAGGTGATCAAGTGACCGATATCTCTCCTGCCGCGATGCGTGGCGCCGTCGACCTGTCGAGCCTGCGCAACCGCCCTGCCGCTCCTCCCTCGGGAACCGCTCCAGCCCCCGCCGGGCCGCTGGCCGACGTGGTCGTCGACGCGACCGACGAATCGTTCGGGCAGATCCTCGAGATCTCGCGCACGGTCCCCGTGGTCGTCGACCTGTGGGCCGAGTGGTGCGGGCCGTGCAAGCAGCTGAGCCCGATCATCGAGAAGGTGACCCGCGAGCTCGGCGGACGGGTCCTGCTCGCGAAGGTCGACGTCGACGCGAACCCGCAGCTCGCGCAGGGTTTCCGTGCGCAGTCGATCCCCATGGTGGTCGCGCTGATCGCCGGGCAGCCGGTGCCGATGTTCACCGGCGCCGTGCCGGAGCAGCAGGTGCGCGAGGTGTTCGCGCAGCTGCTCCAGGTCGCCGCGCAGAACGGTGTCACCGGCACGCTTCCGTTCGGCGGTGCAGAGGCCGAAGGGGCGGATGCCGACGCTGAGCCGCCTCTCCCGCCTCTGCACGCCGAGGCGTTCGCCGCGATCGAAGTGGGGGATTACGCCGCAGCGATCACCGCGTACGAGAAGGCGCTCGCGGAAAACCCGCGCGACGAAGACGCGATCGCGGGCCTCGGTCAGGTCCGTCTGCTCGACCGCGTGCAGAAGCTCGACCTTCAGCAGGCCAGGGCCGCTGCCGCAGCTGCACCCCTCGACGTGCAGGCGCAGTTCGACGTCGCCGACCTCGATCTGGCCGGTGGCCACGTCGAGGACGCGTTCGGGAGGCTGCTCGACCTCTTCGCGCAGCTGCCGTCCGACCAGCGAACGCCCGTCCGAGAGCGTCTGGTGGAGCTGTTCGGACTCATCGGCGCCGCGGACCCGCGCGTCGTCTCGGCTCGCAACCGCCTGTCGTCGCTGCTGTTCTGACGAGGTCGTCACCACGCGCACCGAGAGGGCGGCGAGACGAGGTCTCGCCGCCCTCTCGGCGTCCGTCGGCCTCAGCCCCGGTTCACGGTCGGGACGTGAGGATCGTTCTGAAGGCGCAGCCAGATCGTCGACAGCGCGGGCAGCGTCACCGACGCGACCGGCGCTCCGCTGTCGGGGCTCTCCGCGACGACCATGCCGAGGTTGCCTGATCCGCGACCGCCGAACGCCGCGGCATCCGAGTTCAGGATCTCCTGCCACACACCTGCGCGGGGGAACTCGAGTCGATAGCCCGTGCGCTCCACGCCGGCGAAGTTGCTGATGACGATGAGTCGGCCGCCGTGCGCGTCACGCCGCTCGAAGGCGATGACCGTGGGGTCCCAGGTGGGCGCCCCGAGGCGCGAGAACGACGATGCGTCGTTGTCGCGCTCCCAGAGCGGAGCCTGTGCTCGATAAGCATGGTTGAGCTCGCTGACGAACTGCTGCAGCTGTGCGTGCGAAGGCTGGTCGAGCAGCCACCAGTCGAGTTCCCGCGACTCCGACCATTCCGCGAGCTGGCCGAACTCCTGCCCCATGAACAAGAGCTTCTTGCCAGGGTGCCCCCACATGTATGCGAGATAGGCGCGTGCGTTCGCGAGCTTGTGCCAGTGGTCTCCCGGCATCTTCGACAGCAGGCTGCCCTTGCCGTGCACGACCTCGTCGTGGCTGATGGGGAGGAGATAGTTCTCCCCGAACGCGTAGACGAACGAGAACGTCATCTCGCCCTCATGATGCGCGCGGTACATCGGGTCGCGCTCGATGTACTGGAGCGAGTCGTTCATCCACCCCATGTTCCATTTGAAGCCGAACCCCAGGCCGGCGTGGTCGGTGGGCGCGGTGACACCGGGGAAGCTGGTCGACTCCTCAGCGATCATGAGGATGCCGGGGTGCAGGCGATACGCGGTCGCATTGACCTCCTGCAGGAACCGGATGGCCTCGAGGTTCTCGCGTCCGCCATGGATGTTCGGCTCCCACTCGCCCGCGTTCCGCGAGTAGTCCAGGTAGAGCATCGATGCGACAGCGTCCACGCGCAAGCCGTCCACGTGGAACTCCTGCAGCCAGAACAGCGCGTTCGCGACGAGGAACCCGCGCACCTCGGGGCGCCCGTAGTCGAAGATCAGCGTGCCCCAGTCCTGGTGCTCGCCGCGACGCGGGTCGGGGTGCTCGTAGAGCGGCTGCCCGTCGAAGCGAGCGAGCGCGAACGCGTCCTTCGGGAAGTGGCCGGGGACCCAGTCCATGATCACGCCGATTCCGGCCTGATGCAGGCGGTCGATGAGGTAACGCAGGTCGTCGGGTGAGCCGAACCGGCTCGTCGCGGCGTAGTAGCCGCTGACCTGGTAGCCCCACGAGCCGCCGAACGGGTGCTCGGCCAGGGGCATGAACTCCACGTGGGTGAAGCCCGCCTCGGTGACATGCTCGATCAACGGGTCGGCGATCTCGCGATATCCCAGGCCGGACCGCCACGATCCGAGGTGCACCTCGTACACCGACAGGGGCTGCGCCACGGCATGGGTGGCCGCTCTGCGCGTCATCCACGCCCCGTCCGACCAGTCGTACGAGGGCGCGGTGACGATCGACGCCGTCTCGGGCGGAGTCTGGGCCGCCTGCGCCATCGGGTCGGCCTTGAAGATCCAGGAGCCTTCGCGCGTGCGGATCTCGTACTTGTACGTCGACCCGACGGAGACGTCGGGGATGAAGAGCTCCCAGAGGCCGCTCACGCCCATGGAGCGCATCGCGTGGCCCTCGCCGTTCCACCCGTTGAAATCGCCCACGACGCGCACGGCCGTGGCGTTGGGCGCCCAGACCGCGAAAGATACTCCGGCGTCGCCGTCGGCGTCTCTCGGGTGCGCTCCCAGCACCTCCCAGAGGCGTTCGTGGCGTCCCTCCGCGATGAGATGCACATCGAGTTCCCCGAGCGTGGGCGGGTGCCGGTACGGATCGCCGACGATCGTCTCGTCGTCCTCGCCGTACGCGGTGGCGACGCGATATGCCACGGCAGAGCCGTCGTGCTGCGCCTCCCAGATCCCGTGTGCGACGTGATGCAGGTCGAGACGGGTTCCGTCGCGGAACACGGCGGCGACGGTCGACGCGAGCGGGCGGCGCACGCGGATCACCGTGACGGTGCGCTCGGATGCGTCGTGCTTGGGGTGCGCGCCGAGGACGGAGTGCGGATCGTGATGTGTGCCGGCGGCGACGGAACCCCACTCCGTCGATGCGGTCGCGTCTTCGACGTAGCTCATGCTCGTCCCCTCACCTTCAGGATGTGCACCGGTTCGGCGAAGGCGTCGAGGCGCACGTAGTTGTGGTCCGTCCAGGTCCAGACGGCGCCCGTCAGCAGGTCTTCGACCTCGAAGGGCTCGCCGGGCGTGACACCCCAGACCGTGGTGTCCAGGTGGACGGTGGTCTCGCGCACCGAGTGCGGGTCGACGTTGGCGACGACGATGATCGTGTCGGATTCTCCCGTGCCGGTGAAGGCGGCGTCGAGATGCTTGCTGTAGACGAGGATCGCGTCGTCGTCGCTCCAGTGGACCGAGAGGTTGCGAAGCTGACGCAGTGCGGGATGCTCACGACGGATGCCGTTGAGACGGCGGAGCAACGGGGCGAGGGAGTCGCCGGACTGCTCCGCGGCATCCCAGTCCCGCAGCTTGAACTCGTACTTCTCGTTGTCGATGTTCTCCTCGGAGCCGGGACGAGCGACGTTCTCGAAGAGCTCGTAGCCGGCGTACACCCCGTACACCGGCGCCGCAGTGGCGCCGATGCACGCGCGGATGCGGTACGCCGCCCTGCCGCCGAACTGGAGGTACTCGGTGAGGATGTCGTGGGTGTTCACGAAGAGGTTCGGGCGCATGTAGTCGCTGGTCTCATGCGCGATGCTGTCGAGGAACTCCTCGAGCTCGGCCTTGGTGTTGCGCCAGGTGAAGTAGCTGTAGCTCTGCTGGAACCCGACAGCGGCGAGCGCGCGCATCACCGCGGGCCTGGTGAACGCCTCGGCCAGGAAGATGACGTCGGCGTCGGCGGCGTTCACCGTGGCGATCAGCCATTCCCAGAACTGCAGCGGCTTCGTGTGCGGGTTGTCGACGCGGAAGATCTTCACTCCCTGACGCACCCAGTGCTGCACGATGCGCAGCATCTCGGCGTAGATCCCCGTCGGATCGTTGTCGAAGTTCAGGGGATAGATGTCCTGATACTTCTTCGGAGGATTCTCGGCGAACGCGATCGTGCCGTCGGGGAGCGTCGTGAACCACTCGGGGTGCTCGGCGACCCAGGGGTGGTCGGGGGAGGCCTGCAGCGCAAGGTCCAGTGCGACCTCCAGACCCTCCTTCTGGGCGGCGCGGACGAAGGCGCGGAAGTCCGCCGGGGTTCCGAGCTCGGGGTGGATCGCATCGTGCCCGCCCTCGGCCGCGCCGATGGCGTACGGCGAGCCGGGGTCCCCGGCCTCCGCGGTGAGCGTGTTGTTGCGGCCCTTGCGGTTGATGGTGCCGATCGGGTGGATGGGGACAAGGTAGATGATGTCGAAGCCCATGTCCGCGACGGCGGGGAGGCGCTTCGCGGCGGTGCGGAAGGTGCCGCTCTTGATGGTGCCGTCTTTGAGGCGCTTCGCCCCCTCGGATCGCGGGAAGAACTCGTACCAGGCGCCGACGCCGGCGGCAGTGCGCTCGACGCGCAGGGGACTGATCTCGGATGCGGAGCGGAGTGTGGTCAGCGGCCTCTCGGAGAAGACACGCGCGAGGTCGGCATCGGTCGACAGCGCGAGCGTGCGGTCGGCGTCGCCGGCGCGCAGCTCTGCAGCGAGGGTTGTGAGGAGTCGTCGCTGGGCGGCCGGTCGGTCCTTCTCAGCCGCAGCACGAGTGAGAAGCTCGGCACCCATGGCGGCCATCACCGGCACGTCGACACCCGCTGCGACCTTCACCTCCGCCGCATGGGCCCAGGTCGCGAAGTCATCGGAGAACGCCTCGAAACGGAACGACCAGGTTCCCTGCACGTCGAGCGCGATCTCGGCGGCCCACCGGTCGGTGCCGTCGAGCAGGGGATGAAGCCGGTGCAGGCTCTCCTCACCGGCGGGCGACGTCAGGCGCAGCTGGACGCCGATCAGGTCGTGGCCCTCACGGAACGCGACGACTCCGAACGGCACCACCTCGCCGACGAACGCCTTCGGCGTGAAGCCTCCCGGCACCGCCGGGGTCGCCGCCGTCAGCGGTATGCGGCCGGCGCGAAGGTCTATCGGATCCTGCACGGCGCCGAGCGGGCGCAGGGGGATCTCAGCGGGACTCCGGAAAGCCTTCGGGCGGGTACTCGTGCGTGCGGCCACCCCCCGACAGTACCGCGACGGCCAGACAGCGGGTAGCGCGCCGAGGACCGGCGCGCCGCGGGTCATTCCACGCGGAACAGGTGCATGGACGTGCCGGGAATGGGCAGCACGTCGCCAGGAGCGTACGCCTCGCCGTGACTGTTCGGACGCTCGTCCGCACTCGACCACAGCGATATGAATCGCGTCGCGTCTTCGAGCGCGTCGGGCAGTCGGACGTCGATCGGCGACTCGGTGCCGTGCACGATCAGGAGGATGCGGTTGGCCGCTTCGCGGTCGGGCGTCGAGGCGGCGACGTACTGCAGGGTCCGGTTGCCCGGGTCGCTCCACTGCTCGCTCTCCATGGTGTCGCCGTTCTGGTCGAACCAGTCCATGACCGAGGCGTTGGGGATGTGCTCGCCCAGCCGCGCATATCGGCTGGGACGCAGCGCCGGGTTCTCTTCGCGCAGGGCGATCAGACGGGTGACGTGCGCACGGAGATCCTCCTGCCACGGCTCCGGATCCCAGCTCAGCCAGGTGAGGGGCGAGTCCTGCGCATACGCGTTGTTGTTGCCGCGCTGGCTGCGGCCCACTTCGTCACCGGCCGTGAGCATGGGGATGCCGGCGGAGAGGAGCAGGGTGCCGAGGAGGTTGCGCATCGCCTTACGGCGCGCGGAGAGGATGGCCGAATCGTCGGTCGGTCCCTCGATCCCGTGGTTGAAGGCGCGGTTGGTGTCGGCCCCGTCCCGGTTGTGCTCGCCGTTCGCCTCGTTGTGCTTCACGTCGTACGACACGAGGTCGTGCAGCGTGAAGCCGTCGTGGGCCGTGACGAAGTTCACGCTCGCGAGCGGCCCGCGCTCCTCGGAGAACGTGTTCGACGAACCGGCGAGGCGGGTCGCGAAGCCGCCGATCCCGACCGGTGCGGATGCCCGTCGGGCGTAGTCGATGTCGCTCAGCCAGAAGTTGCGGACGCGATCGCGATAGCGGTCGTTCCACTCGTGCCATCCCGACGGGAAGTTGCCGGTCTGCCACCCGCCCAGGCCCACGTCCCAGGGCTCCGCGATCAGCTTGGTGTCCGCGAGCAGGGGGTCGGCGGCGATCGCGCTGAGCAGGGGGTGCTCGGGCGTGTAGGCGTGACTCCCATCCCGGGCGATCGCCGTGGCGAGGTCGAAGCGGAAGCCGTCGATCTGCATCTCCTGCGCCCAGTAGCGCAGCGAGTCGAGAACCAGGCGCGCCCCGGCATCCGTCGCCGTGTTGAGCGTGTTGCCGCAGCCGGTGGTGTCGATGTAGACGCCGGATGCGTCTTGGCGGTAATAGCTCGCATTGTCGATACCCCTCAGGCTCGACCTCGGGCCGCCGATGCCCTCCTCGGAGGTGTGGTTGTACACCACGTCGAGGATGACTTCGAGGCCCGCCTCGTGGAGCAGGCGCACCATGCCCTTGAACTCGGCGAGGACGGCTTCGGGGCCGCCCTTGCGGGCGTCCTCCGTCGCGTAGGCGGTGTGCGGGGTGAAGAAGTTGAGGGTGTTGTAGCCCCAGTAGTTCGTGAGCCCCCGTTCCAGCAGGCGGGGCTCGGGTACGAACGCGTGCACCGGGAGCAGTTCGATCGAGGTGATGCCGAGCGAGTGGAAGTACTCGATCATCGCGGGGTGCGCGAGGCCGGCGTAGGTGCCGTGCAACGCGGGCGGCATGTCCGGCTGCCGCTTCGTGAGGCCCTTGAGGTGGCCTTCGTAGATCACGGTTCGATCGAGAGGAATGCGCGGCTTGACGGAATCGCCCCAGTCAAAGCCGTCGGCGATGACGACCGACCGCCACTCCTCGTAACCGCCGCCCTGCGCAAGGCCGCGCGCGTAGGGGTCGAGGAGCAGCGTCTCGGAATTGAAGGTGTTGCCGGGGCCGTGCGGTCCGCCGACACGGATCGCATAGCGGGTTCCGGGCTGCAGCAGGGGAGTGGTGACCTCCCAGACGCCTCCGGGAAGGCGCTCGAGGCTCACCTGATCGGTCGCCCAATCGAGGTCCTCGGCGTCGAAGATCACCAGCTCGACCGACGACGCGTTCTGTGACCAGATGCGAAGCGTTCCGACGCCGTCGTGAAGACGGACGCCGAGGTGGTCGAGGGTGGATCCCCCGGGCACGGTGCTGTCTCGAGTCGCGGGCATGAGTACACCCTAGAGGTCTGAACCTCAGTGCCAGAATCGTGCGCACACGGTCCCATCTCCGCGGCGCTCCCGCGCCGCCTGAGACCACTCACGAGCCGGCGCGTGCGAAATGCGCGACTATGGAGGCATGCGGCATTACCTCGACCACGCAGCCACGAGCCCGCTGCGCCCGGAGGCCCGCGAGGCGTGGCTGCGGGCGAGCGAGGTGGTCGGCAACGCGTCATCGACGCACGGCGCGGGGCAGGATGCGAGGCGGCTGCTCGAGGAGTCCCGCGAGCGTGCGGCGGCCGTGCTCGACTGCGACCCGATCGAGGTGGTCTTCACCTCGGGCGGCACGGAGTCGATCAACCTGGCGCTGAAGGGTCTCTGGGCCGCCCGTCGGACGGGCACCGATGCGATCGTCATGCCGGATGCCGAGCACCACGCCACGATGGATACGGTGGCGGCGCTCGTCGCCGACGGCGCCGTGCCGCGCCCGGTCGCCGTGACGGCACTCGCGGCGATCGATGTCGACGCCTTTCGCGAGGAGCTGCCAGGAGCGTCGATCGCGACCGCTCTGATCGCGAACAACGAGGTCGGAACCGTCAATGACGGCGATGCACTCGCCCGAGCGTCGGCGGCGGCGAACGTGCCGCTGCACCTCGACGCCGTCTCGGCTCTCGGTCACGTCCCGCTCTCGTTCCGCGAACTGCGCGGCGATGCTCCAGACGCGGTCGGCCTCGTCGCGATGAGCGTCGCCGGTCACAAGATCGGCGCCCCCGTCGGCGTCGGCGCGCTGGTGACCTCGCGGACGGCTCGCCTGACCGCGCTGCTGCACGGCGGCGCGCAGCAGCGGAACCTCCGCGCCGGGACGCAGGACGTCGCGGGCGCCGCGGCCTTCGCGACCGCGCTCGAACTCGCGGAGGCGGAGCGAGAAGGCGAGTCGGTGCGGCTCAGCGCCCTGCGTGACCGGATCGTCTCCGGCATCCTGGCGCGCGTACCGACGGCGGAACTGCTCGGCGATCCGGTCCATCGCCTGCCCGGGAACGCGCACCTCCTGTTCCCCGGCGCGGTGGGGGAGAGCCTGCTGTTCCTGCTCGACATGGCCGGGGTCGCGGCGTCCACCGGATCCGCCTGCCAGGCGGGCGTCGCCGAGCCCTCTCACGTCGTGATGGCGATGGGGCGCAGCGAGCAGGACGCCAGGAGCGTGCTGCGCTTCTCCTTGGGACGCACGTCGACGGATGCCGATGTCGACGCGGTGCTGTCGACGATCGCCGACGCCTACGCCAGGGCATCCGGGTCCGGCTCAGCCGCGCGCTCGTAGACTGGACGCATGAGGATTCTCGCGGCCATGAGCGGAGGCGTCGACTCCGCCGTGGCGGCTGCCCGAGCCGTCGAGGCGGGGCACGACGTCGTCGGTGTGCACCTCGCGCTCTCGCGCGCCGGCGGCACGCTGCGCACCGGCAGTCGGGGCTGCTGCACGATCGAGGACGCCCTCGACGCGCGGCGGGCCGCCGACCTGCTCGGCATCCCGTTCTATGTCTGGGACTTCTCCGAGCGGTTCCGCGACGACGTGATCGCCGACTTCGTGTCGGAGTACCAGGCCGGGCGCACCCCGAACCCGTGCATGCGCTGCAATGAAAAGATCAAGTTCGCGGCATTGCTGGAGCGCGCGATCGAACTCGGCTTCGACGCGGTCTGCACCGGCCATTACGCCACGCTCGTTCCGACGGAGTCGGGTCTCGAGCTGCACAGAGCAGCCGACAACGCGAAGGACCAGTCCTACGTGCTCGGCGTCCTGACGGCTGAGCAGCTCGCGCACACGTACTTCCCGCTCGGCACGACGCCGTCGAAGGCGGTGGTCCGTGCGGAGGCCGAGGCCAGAGGGCTGAGCGTCGCCCAAAAGCCCGACAGCCACGACATCTGCTTCATCCCCGACGGCGACACCCGCGGGTGGCTCGCGGAGAAGGTCGGCACCGCGACCGGTGAGATCGTCGACCGGACCGGCGCCGTCGTCGGCTCCCACGAAGGTGCCCACGCCTTCACGGTCGGGCAGCGCCGCGGGCTCAAGCTCGGCGTTCCGGCGTCCGACGGCAAGCCGCGGTTCGTGCTCGAGGTGCGCCCCGTCTCGAACACGGTGGTGGTGGGGCCGAAGGAGGCGCTTGCGACCCGTGAGATCGCCGGTGCGCGATTCAGCTGGGCGGGCGCGGCCCCCATCGACAGCGATTTCCGGTGCGACGTCCAGATCCGCGCGCACGCGGAGCCCGTCGCCGCGCACGCCTTCGTCGAGCCGGACGGCGTCCGCGTGGTGCCTGACGAGCCGCTCGACGGCGTCGCTCCCGGCCAGACCGCCGTGCTCTACATCGACACCCGGGTGCTCGGTCAGTTCACGATCGACCGCACCGTATCAGCGGTGCCGGTCGGCGCGTAGCCCCCTTCGTATGTCGGTGCCCGCTCGTAGACTGACGGGGTGCCGGAGAACATCTCGCTGGAAGACGCCCGTACCGAGGCCGCGGAGCTGACGACCCGCATCCTCGAGGCGAAAGACGCCTATTACGGGCGCGACACCTCGATCGTCGACGACTTCACCTACGACGGCTGGATGCATCGGCTCGAAGAGCTCGAACGGCTGCATCCTGAGCTTCAGGGGCAGGATTCGCCGACGCAGATGGTGGGAGCCGCGGAGGCCACCGGCCTCGCGACGATCGAGCACGCCGAGCGGATGCTGAGCCTCGACAACGTCTTCTCGATCGACGAGCTCCGCGATTGGGCCGCGAAGACTCGGGCATCAGCGGGGCGCGACGTGGACTGGCTCACGGAGCTCAAGATCGACGGACTGGCGATCAACCTCCGATACGAGAACGGGCGCCTGACGTCGGCGGCCACGCGAGGCGACGGCCGTGTCGGCGAGATCGTCACCGAGAACGCCCTGCGACTGCCCATGATCCCGGCGCGGCTGAGCGGTACCGGGCATCCGTCCATCGTGGAGGTCCGTGGCGAGGTCTTCATCCCCGTGGCGGCGTTCGAGCGCTTGAACGCCGCGCAGGCTGAGTTCCGTGAGCGGGCCTTTGCCGAAGCCCTCGAGCGCTGGGAAGCACGGGCGGGAGCGAAGAAGCCGTTCGACGAAGAGAAGGCTCGTACGGCGGCGGCTCGACGGTTCCCCGCCTTCGCGAACCCTCGCAACGCCGCGAGCGGCGGGCTGCGGCAGCAGATCGAGAAGAAGAACGGCATGGAGCTGGAGGCGGGCCTGCTCCGCATCGAATCGCTGGACCTCTACGTGCACGGCATCGGCGCGTGGGAGAACCCGCCCGTCGCCGCGCAGAGCCAGGTCTACGAGCTCCTCGCCGAGTGGGGCCTACCGACGAGTCCGCACACCAAAGTCTGCACGACGGTCGACGACGTCGTCGAGTTCGTCGAGTACTTCGGCGAGCACCGTCATGACGTCGAGCACGAACTGGACGGCATCGTCGTCAAGGTCGACGAGCTCGCACTGCACGACGAGCTGGGGGCGACGAGCCGTGCGCCGCGATGGGCCATCGCCTACAAGTACCCGCCCGAAGAGGTGCAGACGAAGCTGCTCGACATCGTCGTCTCCGTCGGCCGCACCGGTCGCGCGACGCCGTTCGCCGTCATGGCGCCCGCGCACGTGGCCGGGTCGGTCGTCCGTCAGGCCACGCTGCACAACAAAGACGTCGTGAAGGCGAAGGGCGTCCTCATCGGCGACACGGTCGTGCTCCGCAAAGCGGGCGACGTGATCCCCGAGGTGCTCGGTCCGGTGGTCGAGAAGCGCGACGGCACCGAGCGCGAGTTCGTCATGCCGACGGACTGCCCCGAGTGCGGCACCCCGCTGCGCCCCATGAAGGAGGGCGACATCGACCTGCGGTGCCCGAACGCCCGTTCGTGCCCCGCTCAGGTGCGCGGTCGGGTCGAGCACATCGGCTCGCGCGGCGGTCTCGACATCGAGGCGCTCGGCGAGGTGACCGCCGCGGCTCTCACGCAGCCGACGTCGCCGTCCACTCCGCCCCTCGAGACCGAAGCGGGACTGTTCGGGCTCACTCTCGAGCAGATAGTCCCGATCGAGCTCGTCGTCAAGGATGCGGAGACGGGACTGCCCAAGGAGGACGAGGACGGCCTGGTGAAGACGCGAGCACCGTTCCGTCGCAATCCCACGGCTGCCGAGAAGAAGTCGGGTATCGACGGGCCGCAGCCGTCGTCGCAGGCGGTGACGTTGCTGGCGGAGCTGGAGAAGGCGAAGACCAAGGATCTTTGGCGTCTGCTCGTCTCTCTCAACATCCGTCACGTCGGTCCCTCGGCCGCTCGCGCGCTCGCGCAGTGGTTCGGTTCGCTCGACGCGATCCGGGCAGCGTCCCGCGACGAACTCGCCGCCGTCGAAGGGGTGGGTGGGATCATCGCCGACTCTCTCCTCGCGTGGTTCGAGGTCGACTGGCATCAGGACATCGTGCGCCAGTGGACTGAAGCCGGAGTGCAGTGGGCCACCCCCGGCCACCCCGGCCCTGGAGGAGCCGTCGCCGAGGGAGGCGTGCTGGAGGGCCTGACGGTGGTCGCGACCGGCTCTCTCGACGGCTACACGCGAGACGGTGCCCAGGAGGCCATCATCCAGGCGGGTGGCAAGGCTGCCTCGAGCGTCTCGAAGAAGACGGACTTCGTCGCTGCCGGACCCGGCGCTGGGTCGAAGCTCGCGAAAGCCGAGGAGCTCGGCATCCGCATCCTCGACGCCGCGCAGTTCCGCATCCTGGTCACAGAGGGGCCTGACGCGCTCGGCTGAGTCGGCGACCCGCGATCACTCCGCGGGATCGGCGAGGTCCGTGACGAGACGAAGCTCGTGCAAGCCCTGCACACTGCCACCCTCGCCGAACTTCTCACCGCCGTCGGCTGTCCAGCCGTGCGCACGGTAGAACCCGATCGCTCGCTCATTGCCTTTCAGCACCCACAGGTACGCGCGCGACCAGCCGCTCGTCCGCAACTCGTCCTCAGCATGGCGGATGAGCGCGCGACCGACGCCCTGCGACCAGACGTCGGGATGCGCGTACAGACCGGCGATCTCTCCGCGATCCCTGAAATCGGCGTCGCGTCCTCCGCCGAAACTCGCCCAGCCGACGATGCGGTCGTCGAGTTCGGCGACGA
Organism: Microbacterium sp. SZ1; assembly: GCF_002362255.1. Lineage (GTDB taxonomy): Bacteria > Actinomycetota > Actinomycetes > Actinomycetales > Microbacteriaceae > Microbacterium. Next base: position 207,891 of record NZ_LPVV01000040.1, read on the forward strand.
CGAGACGGTGCGCGACCGGTCCATACGCGTCGGTCGACGCCCCAGCGAGCGATCGAGTGATCCACGCGGACCACATCGCCTCGCGTGCATCCACGCTCTGCTGATCGACCACTGTCCGGTCGATGAGGCCGGCGTACGCCGCACGCCACGAGTCGACATGCACGACGGCGATGCCGCGCGCATCTGCGACGGTGGCATCCCTGATCATCAGCGTCCGGTCACCCTACCGGCTGCGGGCGCACCCGCCGAAGCGCGAAAGCCCGACGTCAGTTCTTGTGACGCGGCTTGCGAGCCGCGCGGTCATCGCGGGCGGGGCGGTCGTCGCGACGGTCGAATCGGGGACGGTCGTCGCGTCGTTCGAAGCGGTCCCGTCCACCGTCCCGGGGTGCGCGTCGAGCACCGGGGCCACGGTCCGGCTTGATCTCGATCAGTCGGCCGGAGATGCGCGTGTCGCGCAGCTTCTCCAGCACCGAGGCGTCGAGATTCGCGGGCAGCTCGACGATCGAGAAGTCCGGACGGATGTTGATCGCGCCGAAGTCGTCGCGCCCCAGTCCGCCTTCGTTCGCGAGCGCGCCGACGATCTGGCGGGGTTCCACGCGGTGGCGGCGACCGACTTCGATGCGGTAGGCCGCGTAGTCTCCGCGACCGCGACGCTCGCGCGGCTCGCGCGCCTCTCGCGGCTCACGCGTGGCCCGCTCGCGCGGCGGGCGGTTGTCGAACTCCACGGCGCGGGCGAGGGCGTCGTCCTCGGGGTCGAGCAGCAGCGGCTGGTCGCCCTGTGCGACGACCGCGAGCGCGGCGGCGACGTCGGCCTCCGGCACATCGTGGTTGCGCACGTAGTGCGCGATGATGTCGCGGAACTTCTCGATGCGCGTCGTCTCGCCGAGCGCCGCTGTGATCGCATCGTCGAAGCGGGCGAGGCGAGTCGTGTTCACATCCTCGGTCGTCGGCAGCTGCATCTGCGTCGGCTGCTGGCGCGTCGCCTTCTCGATGTGCTTGAGCAGGTAGCGCTCGCGCGGAGTGATGAAGCTGATCGCGTCACCGGTGCGACCGGCGCGGCCCGTGCGGCCGATGCGGTGCACGTACGACTCCGTGTCCGTCGGGATGTCGAAGTTCACGACGTGGCTGATGCGCTCGACGTCGAGACCACGGGCGGCGACATCCGTGGCGACCAGAATGTCGAGCTTGCCGTCCTTGAGTTGATTGACGCTGCGCTCGCGCTGCACCTGTGGCACGTCGCCGTTGATCGCCGCGGCAGAGTAGCCGCGGGCTCGGAGCTTCTCGGCGAGAGTCTCGGTCTCGTTCTTCGTGCGGACGAAGACGATCATGCCGTCGAAGTTCTCGACCTCGAGGATGCGGGTGAGCGCATCGACCTTCTGCGCATACGACACGACCAGGTAGCGCTGGGTGATGTTGGTGTTCGTGGCCGTCTTGGACTTGATCGTGATCTCTTCGGGATCACGGAGGTATTGCTGCGCGAGACGGCGGATCTGCGCGGGCATGGTCGCCGAGAACAGTGCGACCTGCTTCTCGACGGGTGTCTGGGCGAGGATCTGCTCGACGTCCTCGGCGAACCCCATCTTGAGCATCTCGTCGGCCTCGTCGAGAACGAGGTACTGCAGTTCGGAGAGGTCGAGGGTGCCCTTGGCGAGGTGGTCCATGATGCGACCAGGGGTGCCGACCACGACGTGCACTCCGCGCCGCAGCGCTGAGAGCTGGACGCCGTATCCCTGGCCGCCGTAGACGGGGAGGACATGCACGCCCTTCATCTTCGAGGCGTACGACTCGAACGCCTCGCAGACCTGGAGCGCGAGCTCACGCGTCGGGGCCAGCACGAGCGCCTGCGGTGTCTTCTGCGCGACGTCGAGCCGCTCGAGCACGGGCAGGGCGAACGCCGCGGTCTTTCCCGTGCCGGTCTGCGCCATGCCGACGACATCGCGTCCGGAGAGCAGGGTCGGGATGGTCGCGGCCTGAATCGGGGAGGGCGTCTCGTAGCCGAGGTCCTTGATGGCTTTGAGGACCGACCCGGTGATTCCGAGTTCCTCGAATCCGGGTGTCGAGGGGGCGTCGGTGGGCGCAGCGTCTTCAGGAGTCACTGATCAAGGGTAGCGTCTCGCCGCCGACGCCACCTGTGAGCTCTCGATCAGGAGCCGCTGCTGAGCGCCAGCAGCTTCTCCTTGACCTGACGACGCAGCACCTTGCCGATCAGCGACTTCGGTAGCTCGTCGACGACGAAGATGCGACGGGGCACCTTGTAGGGCGTCAGGATGCCGCGGGCGAACGCGCGGATCGCCTCGACGTCCACGTCGGACGCCGGATCGGCGACGATCGCCGCCACCACCTCCTCGCCGGAGTGCTCGCTCGGAAGGCCGACGACCGCGGCATCCATCACCTGCGGATGCTGACGCAGGGCGCTCTCGACCTCGGTCGGTGCCACATTGAAGCCGCCGGTGATGATGAGTTCCTTGATGCGATCGACGATGCGGATGAACCCGCCGTCGTCGATCGTCACGATGTCGCCCGTGCGGAACCACCCGTCGACGAAGACCGACTCGGTCTCCTCCGGCTTGCCGTAGTAGCCGGAGAACACCTGGGGTCCTCGCACCAGCAGCTCGCCCGCGGAACCCGCCGGGACGTCGACCGTGGGGTTCTCGGGGTCGACGACGCGGCACTCGGTGCCGGGCAGCGGGAGCCCGACCGTGCCCGGCACACGGTTGTCGGCGACCGGGTTGGCCATGAGTACCGGTGAGCACTCGCTTAGGCCGTATCCCTCGACGAGGAAACCGCCGGTCGCCGCCTCGAACGGCACCACGAGCTCGTGGGGGAGAGCCATGGCTCCCGAGATCGCGACCTCGATGCCCGTCAGCGACACGCCCTGGTCGGTCGCGGCGCTCAGCAGCCGGTCGGCGATCGGAGGCACGAGCGGGAGGAACGTCGCGGGGTGCTTCTTCATGACGTCGAGCACGAGTCCGGGGTCGAACTTCGGGAAGAGCACGAGGCGCGCCCCCATCGACATCGCGAACGTGAGGCAGAGGGTCAGTCCGTAGGCGTGGAACATCGGGAGAACGGCGTAGACGACGCATCCCTTGCCGCGCTCGATCGACGGCACCCATGCCTGTGCTTGAGCGGCGTTCGCGAGCAGATTCCGATGTGTGAGCGCAGCGCCCTTGGGAGTTCCCGTCGTGCCGGACGTGTACTGGATGATCGCCAGATCGTCGGTCGACGGGCGAGGGTGCGAGGCGGGCAGCGGCTCCGAACCGACCAGCGTCTCCCAGGTGACGGTTCCGCGAACGCGCTCGGTCAGCGCCGCGCGGGATTCGCGGGCCTTCGCGATCGGCAGACGCAGGGCCGTGCGGGTGAGGAACGGCATGGCGCGCGTGACGTCGACGGAGATGAGGTTCGCGACGGCGAGATCGGCGGGGAAGCCCTGCACCGTCGAGACGACCTTGTTCCACACGATCGCATGCTTCGCCCCGTGGTCCTCGAACTGCTTGCGCAGCTCGCGAGGCGTGTAGAGCGGGTTGTGCTCGACGACGACGGCGCCGAGTCGGAGCACGGCGTAGAACGCCACGATGTGCTGCGGACAGTTCGGCAGCACGATCGCGACGGGGTCGCCCGCTCGGACACCGAGGGCGCGGAGACCGGATGCGGCACGGTCGATCGCCTGCTGCAACTCGTCGTAGGTCGTCTCCCGGCCGAAGAACTGCAGGGCGGGAGCGTCGGGGTAATCGCGGGCCGACGCGGCGACGATGTCGATCAGTGATCCGGAGACGGCCGCGAGGTCGTCGGGGACGCCGTCGGCGTAGCTGGCGATCCACGGGCGAGGAGGCTCATACGTGCTCACGAGCCCAGCATAGGGCGGGGGCTCGCCGCTCTGCGGGAGCGGGGTCGCGCGCGAACTAGACTGGAGGGGTGTCTGAAATCACCCCTGATCTTGTGCGCCATCTCGGCGTGCTCGCGCGCATCCAGCTGAACGACGACGAGGTGACGCGGCTCACGGGCCAGCTCGACGCCATCGTCGACAACATCGCGAAGGTGTCGGAGGTCGCGACGGCCGACGTCGCCGCGACCAGCCACCCGATCCCGCTGAGCAACGTCTTCCGCCCCGACGAGGTCGGGCAGACGCTCACGCATGAGCAGGTGCTCCAGAACGCCCCGGACCAGGCCGACGGCCGGTTCCGCGTCACCGCGATCCTGGGAGAAGAGCAGTGAGCGACATCATCCGTCTGACCGCCGCAGAGCTCGCCGACAAGCTGGCGTCGCGCGAGATCTCGAGCGTCGAGGCCACTCAGGCGCACCTCGACCGGATCGCCGCCGTCGACGGCGACGTCCATGCCTTCCTGCACGTGAACGAGGGCGCGATCGCCGCGGCGTCCGACATCGACGCCCGCCGCGCGGCGGGGGAGCAGCTCGGTCCGATCGCCGGCGTCCCGCTCGCGATCAAGGACGTCCTGGTGACGACCGACCAGCCGACCACCAGCGGCTCGCGCATCCTCGAGGGGTACCGCTCGCCGTATGACGCCACGGTCGTCGCGCGGTCGCGCGCTGCGGGCCTCGTGCCGCTCGGCAAGACGAACATGGACGAGTTCGCCATGGGATCGTCGACCGAGCACTCCGCCTACGGGCCGACGCGCAACCCCTGGGACCTCGACCGGATCCCCGGCGGCTCCGGCGGTGGCTCGGCGGCCGCCGTGGCGGCGTTCGAGGCGCCTCTCGCGCTCGGCTCCGACACCGGAGGCTCGATCCGCCAGCCCGCGCATGTCACGGGAACGGTCGGCGTGAAGCCCACGTACGGCGGCGTGAGCCGCTACGGCGCGATCGCGCTGGCATCGAGCCTCGACCAGGTCGGTCCCGTCACGCGCACGGTGCTCGACGCGGGTCTGCTGCACGACGCGATCGGTGGCCATGACCCGAAGGACTCGACCTCGCTCACGGACGCCTGGCCGTCGTTCGCCGACGCCGCCCGCGAGGGCGCGCGGGGCGACGTGCTCAAGGGCCTCAGGGTCGGCGTCATCCGTGAACTCGCCGACAGCGATTTCCAGCCCGGCGTCGCGGAGTCCTTCCGCAGCGCTCTCGCGCTCATGGAGGCGCAGGGTGCCGAGATCGTCGAGATCGGCGCGCCGCACTTCGAGTACGGCGTCGCCGCGTACTACCTGATCCTCCCCGCCGAGGCGTCGAGCAACCTCGCGAAGTTCGACTCCGTGCGCTTCGGACTGCGCGTCACGCCCACCGGCAACCCCACGGTCGAGGACGTGATGTCGGCCACCCGTGACGCCGGATTCGGCGACGAGGTCAAGCGTCGCATCATCCTCGGCACGTACGCGCTCTCGGCCGGGTACTACGACGCGTACTACGGCAGCGCGCAGAAGGTGCGCACGCTCATCCAGCAGGACTTCGCGAACGCCTTCGCCGAGGTCGACGTGATCGCCACCCCGTCGGCGCCCACCACGGCGTTCAAGCTGGGGGAGAAGATCGACGACCCGCTGCAGATGTACCTCAACGACGTCACGACGATCCCGGTCAACCTCGCGGGTGTCCCCGGGATCTCGATCCCGAGCGGTCTCGCGTCGGACGACGGCCTCCCGGTCGGCATCCAGTTCATCGCACCTGCGCGTGAGGATGCCCGCCTGTACAAGGTCGGCGCCGCGCTCGAGACCGTGCTGGTCGACTCCTGGGGGGCGCCGCTCCTCACCCGCGCACCCCAGCTCGCAGGAGGGATCCGCTGATGGCCGCCGCCAAGCTCATGGACTTCGACAAGGCGCTCGAGCTGTTCGAGCCCGTGCTCGGGTTCGAGGTGCACGTCGAGCTGAACACGAACACGAAGATGTTCTCCGACGCGCCGAACCCGGCCAACGAGCTCTACCACGCGGCCGAGCCGAACACGCTCATCGCGCCGGTCGACCTCGGCCTGCCCGGGTCGCTGCCGGTCGTGAACGAGACCGCCATCCGGTCGTCGATCAGCCTCGGCCTCGCGCTCGGCTGCTCGATCGCGGAGTCGAGCCGCTTCGCGCGGAAGAACTACTTCTACCCCGACCTCGGCAAGAACTATCAGATCTCCCAGTACGACGAGCCGATCGCCTTCGAGGGCTCGGTCGAGGTCGAGCTCGAGGACGGCACGATCGTCCAGGTCCCGATCGAGCGCGCGCACATGGAGGAGGATGCCGGGAAGCTCACCCACATGGGCGGCTCCACCGGTCGCATCCAGGGCGCCGAGTACTCGCTCGTCGACTACAACCGCGCGGGTGTCCCGCTCGTCGAGATCGTGACGAAGACGATCTTCGGCACCGAGCACCGCGCCCCCGAGGTGGCGAAGGCATACGTCGCCGCGATCCGCGACATCGTGCGCGGACTCGGGATCTCGGAGGCACGTCTCGAGCGCGGCAACCTCCGTTGTGACGCCAACGTGTCGCTGCGACGCCGGGGGGAGGAGAAGCTCGGCACGCGAACCGAGACGAAGAACGTCAACTCGATGCGGTCCGTCGAGCGCGCAGTGCGCTACGAGATCCAGCGCCAGGCGCAGATCCTCGCCGACGGCGGCACGATCACGCAGGAGACGCGGCACTGGCACGAGGACACCGGCACCACCTCGCCGGGGCGGCCGAAGTCGGATGCCGACGACTACCGCTACTTCCCCGAGCCCGACCTGCTGCCGGTCGAGCCCGCGGCAGAGCTCATCGAGGAACTGCGTGCGGCGCTGCCCGAGCAGCCGGTCGCTCGCCGTCGCCGTCTGATGGCGGAGTGGGGCTTCACCGACCTGGAGTTCCAGGACGTGCGCAACGGCGGTCTCGTCGAGGTCGTCGAAGCCACGGTCGCGGCCGGCGCCAGCCCCGCGACCGCGCGAAAGTGGTGGACCGGTGAGATCACTCGCCTCGCGAACGCCCAGGAGAAGGACGCGACCGAGCTGGTCTCGCCCGAGAACGTCGCCGCCCTGCAGAAGCTCGTCGATGCGGGAACGCTCACCGACAAGCTCGCTCGCCAGGTGCTCGAGGGCGTCATCGCCGGTGAGGGCACGCCGCACGAGGTCGTCGACGCGCGCGGTCTCGCCGTCGTCTCGGACGACGGTGCGCTGATCGCGGCGATCGACGAGGCCCTCGCCGCGCAGCCCGACATCCTCGCGAAGATCAAGGACGGCAAGGTGCAGGCGGCCGGCGCCGTCATCGGCGCGGTGATGAAGGCGATGAAGGGCCAGGCCGACGCCGCGCGCGTGCGGGAGCTGGTGCTCGAGCGCGCCGCGCAGTGACACCGTGGGCTCGGCCGCTCCACGGCGGCCGAGCCCGCCCCTGATGTCCGCTGTCCGAGGAAGAATGGACTGATGGGTCACGGTGACGGCAGAGGGCGCCTCGTGTCGACGGCGGATGCCGACGACACGGGAACCGGCATCCTGCATGTCGACATGGACGCGTTCTACGCGGCCGTCGAGGTCCTCGACGACCCGAGTCTCCGCGGGCTGCCGCTGATCATCGGCTCGCCCGACGGCCGCTCGGTCGTGTCGAGCGCTTCGTATGAGGCGCGCCGCTACGGCGTGCTCTCGGCGATGCCGGTCTCTCAGGCGCTGCGCCTGTGCCCGTCGGCCCGCATCGTGTCGCCGCACTTCCACCGGTACCAGGCTGTCTCTCGTCAGGTCATGTCGATCTTCGAGTCGATCACGCCCCTCGTCGAGCCCCTCTCGGTCGATGAGGCCTTCCTCGATGTGCGAGGCGTTCGTCGCCTGTGGGGGAGTCCCGTCCGCATCGCCGAGCTCGTGCGGCGTCGGGTCTACGACGAGGTCGGCATCACCTGCAGCGTCGGTGTCGCCGCCACGAAGCACGTGGCGAAGATGGCGTCGACGATCGCGAAGCCCGACGGGATGCTCGTCGTCGCGGAGGCCGATACGCAGGCGTTCCTCGACCCGCGGCCGGTGCGTGCGCTGTGGGGAGTCGGTCCGAAAGCCGCAGAAGCACTGGAGGGGCGAGGCATCCGCACGATCCGCGACATCCGCGAGTCGTCGCGCGACATGCTCGACCGCGCCGTCGGGCCTGCGCTCGGCGCGCGCCTGTCACAGCTCTCCCGCGGAGAGGACGCCAGGGCCGTCGAGACCGAGCGCATCGAGAAGAGCATCGGCCACGAGGAGACGTTCGACACCGACGTCACCGACCGCGAGTTCCTGAAGGCCGAGCTGCTGCGCCTGGCGGATCGCGTCGCAGCGCGGCTCCGCAAGGCGCAGTGGGAGACCGGCACGGTGTCGATCAAGATCCGCTTCGACGATTTCCGCACCCTCACCCGATCCCAGACCCTGGCTGAGCCCACCGCCGTCGGTCAGCGCATCGGCGAGGCCGCGCAGGCGCTGTTCGCGCAGATCGACAGACGCGACCCTGTACGCCTCGTCGGGGTGCGTGCCGAGAAGCTCCGGCCTGCCGGCGCGGGCGGCATCGGACTGTGGGACGAGGATGAGGACTGGCGTCGGGTCGAGGGCGCCATGGACGACGCCGTCGCGCGCTTCGGCTCCGCCACGATCACCCGGGCCAGGCACCTCGGTCGCGGAGACGGACGCGGCGCGGCGCAGCATCCGAAGGCCCACGGCGTGGAATGACCCCTGCGCGTCACCCGCGCCTGGACTAGCGTGGACCCATGCCCAACATTGCACTGGAACTCGGAAAGCAGGCCGCGTCGTTCGGGGTCAAGACCGCCTACGGTGAGCCGCAGGATGTCGACGGCGTGAGCATCACTCCGGTCGCCTTCACGTACTCCGGCTTCGGCGGAGGAAGCGGCGACGGCGCCGAGGGCGGCGGTGGTGGCGGCGTCTCGGTACCGGTCGGCGTGTATGTGCGCCGTGAAGAGGGCCTTCGGTTCGAGCCGAACCTCGTGACTCTGCTCGTCGTGGCCGTGCCCTTCGTGTGGGTCGCCGGACGGGCGCTCTCCCGCATCATCCGTGCCCTCAAGAAGTGACGATCCGGTCGCGGTCGCCCTGGAGCGCGCTGCGACGCTGATCGTCGACGACATCCGCGGTCTGGCGGTGTCGAACCCGGTCGTTCTGATCGACGGCCGGAGCGGAGCGGGCAAGACGACGCTCGCGCGCCTGCTCGTCGCACGCTGGCCCGTTCAGGGACGGGTCCAGTCGATCGCCCTCGACTCGCTCTACCCCGGGTGGGACGGGCTCGACGCCGGCGTGGAGCGCGCACTCGACGGCATCCTCAGGCCTCATGGCCGCGGTCTGCTCGGGAGTTGGCGGCGCTGGGACTGGGAGCGCGAGGCGGATGCCGAAAGCCACGCCGTGGATCCCGCTCTCAGCCTGCTCGTCGAAGGGAGCGGGATCCTCACACCGGCGACGGCGAAGATCGCCGACGTGACGGTATGGGTCGACTCCGCCGAGCCGAGAAGGAAAGCACGGGCGCTCGCTCGTGACGGGGACACGTACCGCCCGCACTGGGACCGCTGGGCGCGGCAGGAGGACCAGCACGTGCGGAGAGACGAACCACGAACACTGGCCACGCGCGTCGTGACCGTGCCCTGATCGTCAGTCGAGACGGTCGGCGGCCAGCACAACGACCTCGAGCCGGTAACCGAGCCAGTCGTAGACCGCGTATCGCGGGTCATCGATGTCGTGCTCGTCATCGGACTGTATGCCGAGGCGATCGGCGATGACCAGCCGGAGTGCGGTCAATGTCCGCATCCAGGCGTCGAGGTCGGCGGGCGCCGCCACGACGTCGATCGACGCGAACGCGTCCTCCTCCGAGGCGACCCCCGCGTCGGGCAAGGACGAGGCGATCGAGGTCCGCACCGTGACGGCGTCAGTGCGACGGCGAGCGAGGAGGTCGTCGGCGGTGGCCGAGCGGTAGGCGCGGGCGGCCTCCTCGTCGTCGGGGTAGGCGCTCGGCGTCAGGCGATCGATCGCAGTGTCGAGTGGATCGCGGTCGCCGCCGAGGAGCTCGATGAAGTCGTCGAGCAGCTGCACGAGTTGATGACCTTCGATCGCAGCCATCTGGAGAGTCACTCGACGGTCGACGGTCACTGGGCGACCTTTCGCACGGTGGCCCAGAGGCCGTAGTCGTGCATGGCCTGCGCATGCACCTCCATGGTCTCGCGTGGCCCGGTCGCGACGATCGCATGGCCCTCGTGGTGCACAGCCAGCATCAGCTGGGTGGCACGCTCGGTCGAGTATCCGAAGTACGTGCGGAAGACCCGGACCACGTAGCTCATCAGGTTCACGGGGTCGTTCCACACGATGACCTCCCACGGTTCCATGGGAGCAGCGCTCAATTCGAGCTGCTCGTCGATCTCCGGGGTGGCGAGCGGACTCATCATGCCCACCCCAGCTCGTGCAACTGCTCGTCGTCGATTCCGTAGAAGTGAGCGATCTCGTGCACGAGAGTGGTGTGGATCTCGTCGCGCAGCTCGTCTTCGTCGTCGCACGCGGCGAGGTGCGGCTCCCGGTACACGACGATGCGGTCGGGGAGCTCACCCATGCCGTACTGCGTGCGCTCCGTGAGCGCGAGCCCGTCGTAGAGCCCGAGCAGATCGAGGCTGCCGTCTTCCGGCCGGTCCTCCACGACGAAGACGACGTTGTCGAGTCCCTCGACCATGTCATCGGGGAGGCGGTCGAGTTCGTCGACGACGAGCTCCTCGAAGGCGTCGGCAGTCATATCCATCCTCACCAGCCTATTGCCGTGCGGCAGGCGATGGTCAGTGCAGGAACGCGAGCAGAGCTGCGACCCCGATGAACAGCAACCCGAACACCGTGTTCAGCGTGCGCTGCCCGCGCGGCGAGCGGGTGAAGCGGCGGAACGGGCGAGCGGCGGCGGCGAAGAACCCCCACATGACGAGGATGTCGACCACGATCACCGTCGTGATGAGGATGAGGTACTGTGGTAGCTGCGGCTCGTCGAGGCGGATGAACTGGGGGATGAACGCCAGAAAGAAGACGATCGCCTTGGGGTTGAGCAGATTGACCCAGAAACCTCGGCGGATCATCGACCAGTGGCTCTCGCGCTCAGCGAGGCGCTGCCCCTCGACGTTCTCCGCCATCGAGGGGCGCGCCAAGATCAGACGCACGCCGAGGTAGATCAGATACGCCGCTCCGGCATACCGGATCGCGGTGAACAGGATCTCGGAGCGCGAGACGAGGAGCCCCACCCCGGCGGCGACGATCACGACGTGCACGATGAGAGCGAGCTGCTGGCCGATGATGCCCCAGATCGACCGCATCCACCCCTGGTTCAGCGCGTTCGACATCGTGTTGATGGCGCCCGCGCCGGGGGTGAAGCTGATCACGACGCAGGCGAGGAGGAGCGAGAACCAGACTGCCGGCGACACCCCGCAAGTCTAGGGCCGTCGGCTCGCATTCTCCGGCGCGCGCGGGACCACGGTGTCGGGCCTCAGATCGAGTCGGCGCAGGAGTTGCGCGTTGAGGGCGACCGCGACGGTCGACAGCGACATCAGGATCGCGCCGACGGACATCGGGAGCACGAACCCGAGCGGAGCGAGGATCCCGGCGGCCAACGGCACGGACATGAGGTTGTAGCCCGCGGCCCACCAGAGGTTCTGGGTCATCTTGCGGTATCCGGCGCGGGAGAGCTCGATCACCGAGACGACGGTGCGCGGGTCGTCCGACGCCAGGATGACACCGGCCGACGCGATCGCCACATCGGTACCCGCTCCGATCGCGAGGCCGACGTCGGCCTGAGCGAGCGCCGGTGCATCGTTGACGCCGTCTCCGACCATGGCGACGCGTCGACCTTCAGCCTGCAGCTCACGGACCGTGGACGCCTTGTCCTCAGGGCGCACGCCCGCGAACACCCGCCGGATGCCGAGGTCGTCGGCCACGTGACGTGCGACGGCCTCCGCGTCGCCCGTGATCATGACGACCTCGATGCCGCGTCGCTGCAGGGCCGCGACAGCGGGCCGCGACTCCGGTCGGATACCGTCAGCCAGCCGGAGCGCACCGACCGCGCGATGGTCGATCAGCACGTGCAGGACGATCGCGCCTTCCGTCCGCCATCCGCGCGCAGCCGGGAGTTCCGCCAGCTCCTCCTGAGCGAGGAGACGCGGTCCGCCCACGGCGACGTGTCGCCCATCGGCAGTAGCACTGACACCGACGGCAGGGGAGGAGTGAAAGTCTCTCGCAGCCGGGATCGTGAGTCCGCGCGCTCTCGCGGCGGAGACGATCGCCGAGGCGAGGGGGTGCTCGGAGTCGGTCTCTGCGGCCGCCGCGGCGGCGAGAACCTCGTCCTCGGTGACATCGGCGACCGTGCTGACAGCGGTGACCTCGGGCTTGCCCGCGGTGAGGGTGCCGGTCTTGTCGAACAGCACGGTGTCGACGGTACGCATCGTCTCGAGAGCCAGCCTGTCCTTGACGAGCACTCCGGCTCTGGCTGCGCGCTCGGTCGCGATCGACACCACGAGGGGGATCGCGAGGCCCAGGGCGTGCGGGCAGGCGATCACGAGGACCGTGATGGTGCGCACGACCGCCTCGTCGGGAAGGCCGAGGGTCGACCAGGCGACGGCGGTGATGACGGCGGCGCCCAGCGCGAACCAGAACAACCAGGCCGCAGCCCTGTCTGCGATGCGCTGGGCCCTCGACGAGGACGCCTGGGCATCGGACACCAGCCTCTGGATGCCGGCGAGCGTGGTGTCTGCGCCGACGGCCGTGACCTCGACGCGGATGCCCGAGTCGGTGGCGACGGTGCCCGCGACGACGGCATCGCCCGCGCCGCGTGTGACGGTCCTCGACTCCCCGGTGATCATGGATTCGTCGATGCTCGCGGATCCCTGGGTGATGCGACCGTCGGCCGGCACTCGACCGCCGGGGCGCACGATGACGACGTCGCCCACCCGGAGGTCGGTCGGGGAGACGGTCACGGTCGTCTCGCCGTCGATGCGCTCGGCCCCGTCGGGCAGCAGCGCCGCGAGTGAATCGAGGGCGGATGTCGTCTGCGCGAGAGAGCGCATCTCGATCCAGTGTCCGAGCAGCATGATGACGATGAGGAGGGCGAGCTCCCACCAGAACTCGAGCTCGTGGCGGACGAGGCCGAGGCTGGCACCCCACGATGCCGTGAACGCGACGGTGATGGCGAGGCCGATCAGCAGCATCATCCCAGGCCGCCGGGAACGCAGCTCCGCGATCGCCCCGGTGAGGAACGGAGCCCCGCCCCAGACGTACATCGCCGAGCCGAGGACAGGGGCGATCCAGCGGGCCCACGATGGAACGTCGTAGTCCAGGATCATGGCGAACATCGGTGAGGCGGCGACGACGGGGACCGCGATCACGAGCATGATCCAGAACAGGCGACGGAATCGCTCCGTGTGTGCGGAGTGGTGGTCATGGCCGGAGTGATTCGCGTGGTTGTGGTGCGCCGCGCCTGCGTGTTGCACGCCGACGCCGTGCCGTGAGTGATCGTGCATCATCGGGAGTCTCCGTTCTCTGCATCGATCAGAACAGAATACCCCCAGGGGGTATTCCATGGGGGGAGAAAAAGGCCCGAGTCAACGACCCGGGCCTTCGTGGGGTGAGTAACGGGACTCGAACCCGCGACATCCGGCACCACAAGCCAGCGCTCTACCAGCTGAGCTATACCCACCATGTGCCGATCGGAATCGGCAACCAGACGAGTCTATTACATGTTTGGAGTGAACTCCGACACGGTGCGACTCGCGATGTCTCTGGCGTCGTCACTGGAGGGCCCTGGCTCGTCGACGAAGACCGCTTCACGGTAGTAGCGAAGTTCACGGATCGACTCGAGGATGTCGGCGAGCGCGCGATGACCGCCGTCTTTCGAGGGCGCCTGGAAGAACACGCGCGGGTACCAACGCCGGGAGAGTTCCTTGATGCTCGACACGTCGACGTTCCGGTAGTGCAGCCATTGGTCGACCTGTGGCATGTACTTCGCGAGGAACATGCGGTCGGTGCCGATCGTGTTGCCCGCGAGTGGTGCCTTCTTCTCGACGGGCGCGAACCGCTTGATGTACGCCAGGGTCTGCGCCTCGGCCTCCGCCAGCGTCACGCCGTGCGGGATCTCCTCGCTCAAGCCGGAGGTCTCGTGCATCTTCGTGACGAAGTCGTTCATGTGCGCGATCGCTTCATCGCTTGGACGGATGACGACCTGGAACCCGGCGTCGACAGGGCGCAGCTCGAAATCGGTGACCACGACCGCGATCTCGACCAGTTCGTCTACTGCGAGGTCGAGGCCCGTCATCTCGCAGTCGATCCAGACGAGTCGGTCGTTCTCAGACGCAGATACCATGCCGCCATCCTATCGACGGCTCCGACACCGGGACATTGGCCCCCCAGGCACGATTCGAACGTGCGACCGGCGACTTAGAAGATCGATGCTCTATCCACTGAGCTACTGGGGGTAGACGTTCAGGATACCGATTCCCGCGCGGAGTTCGTGCCGCCGGGGTCAGTGGTGCCGTCACCGACGACCGTATCCGGACCGACGCGCTCTCCGCGTGACAGGGTGTTTGCGGTGCCCGGATCGACGGGCCGTCCGACGACGGTGGCAGTTCGCGCACACCACCTCACATTTCTCGATCTCTGCGAGTATCGACGCCCACGAGCGCGTCGACGCGCCGACCGCACGCGCGATCTCGAATCGCTCGGCGTATCCAGGGAGGTGATCGAAGTCGAGGACTACGGGATCGCATTCTCTGCAGTCTCGGCACGGATGCCCGCGAAGGTACTCGATCATGTGCAGGAAGTTCCGCTGCCGGTGTCGCGCCTGCATCTCCCGCAGCTCGGCTCCCGTGCTCGGCACCTCGCGCGTCCTTCAGCCGTTGCGCAGAGCCGCGACGGCGTCGTCCGCTCGCCAGAAGTCGCCGACCAGCCGGAATGTGCCCGTGGGCAGGTGCAGACGCTCCGCGCGGTACCGCAGGCCGAGGGGATCGGCGAGGATTCGGAGGTGCCCGAGCACGCGTCCACGGACGTCCTGCACGCGCCACAGATGCGCGGAGGCGCGTACGAGGTGCTCGTGCGGCGAGGACAGGCGGGGCGCTGCGTACGGGACCTCGGGTGCGGTCAAGAGCTGTGTGTCGGACATCGGTATCTCCTCTCTTGTTCGAACATACGATCGACCACCGACATTCCCTCCGCGCAGGTCACCAGCGAGCCCCCCGACCTCTTCCGCACGACGCGCGTGCCGCGTCGAGTTGTCCCCAGCTACCGGCGTTCCGGTCTCCAGCGCCGAACGCGGCGGTTCCTCTCTGACCATGCTGTGAGCATCCGGGCGTCCGACCCGGCTCGCGAAGGAGACAGACATGCAGGACACCGTCACGATCATCGGCAACGTCGCCACCGACCCGACCCAGGGCCGCACGGCCGGGGGAGTGCCCGTGACCAACTTCCGCCTCGCCAGCACGCATCGGCGCTTCGACGAGGCCACGCAGACCTGGATCGACGTCGGCACGAACTGGTACTCGGTCGCGGCGTTCCGCAATCTCGCGGAGAACGTGAAGGCGTCGTTGCGCGCGGGCGACAGCGTGATCGTCACGGGGCGCATGAAGATCCGGGCCTGGGAGAACAACGGCAAGCAGGGGACGAGCGTCGACATCGACGCGGATGCGGTCGGGCACGACCTCCGTTGGGGCACCACGGCGTACCGGAAGTCGGCTTCTCGATCGGACTCCGCCGACCACGGTCGACAGTCCGGCGACCCGGACTCCTCACCGCAGGTCCCGGCCGATGCGACCGCGAGCACACGCGACATCGAGACTCCGTGGGCGGATCCGTCGCTGACCTCGGTCGATCCTCAGAGCGGGGAGCTGGTCGCCTCCGGCGCCGCGGGGGATGCATGGAGTGCGTCGTCCTGAGGCGTCGCAGCGCGTGTCGTAGGGCGTTCGTGGGCGCCCCCGTAGACTCGGGGCGTGCTTCGACGATCGGCCTCCAGAACGGCACGCGCTGCTGCTTTCCTCTCCGTCGCCATGGGCGCGGCTCTCCTGTTGTCGGCGTGCGGTCCGCAGAGCGAGCCCACCCCGTCGCCGACCGCGGCGGAGACGAGCGCCGAGCCGACGCCGAGCGGCCCCACGCTCGTTCCGGAGGGCACTGCTGAGGAGAACCTGCCGCTCTTCTCGGACGTCACCGCGCAGGTCTGGGCGTCCGATCAGCGCGGCGCCGGTCGCGCCTACATCGATGCTCTGATCGCGGCAGGCTTCGACCGAGGAGCCATGCAGGTGACGCAGGACGTGTCGACGGTGGGGAACCCCGCCGAGAGCTTGCAGTTCTCAGTCAGGTGGGGTGAGACCGAGTGCCTCGTCGGGCAGGTGGGGCCGTCCACCGGGGAACCGGTCACTGCGGTGCTGCCGCAGCTCGCCGAGGGGCGCTGCCTGGTCGGCAGCACGCGGCCGATCGACTGGTGACTCGTCGCGTCCGCGCGACAGCGCCTGACCGGGATTCGACGCGGAACCCGTCGGCCTCGCCGAGGCTGGGCCGGTAGGCTGGAGTGTCGAACTTCGACGCGAAGAGAAGGAGCGGTTTTCGGTGGCTGAGTACATCTACTCGATGGTCCGTGCACGCAAGGCGGTGGGTGAGAAGCTCATCCTCGACGACGTCACGATGTCGTTCCTGCCCGGTGCGAAGATCGGCATGGTCGGCCCCAACGGCGCCGGTAAGTCCACGATCCTCAAGATCATGGCGGGTCTCGACACGCCGTCGAACGGAGAAGCGAAGCTCACGCCCGGCTTCTCGGTCGGCATCCTGATGCAGGAGCCGGAACTCGACGAGTCCAAGACGGTGCTGGAGAACATCCAGGACGGCATCGCGATCAAGGCGAAGCTCGACCGGTTCAACGAGATCTCCGCCCTCATGGCCGACCCCGACGCCGACTTCGACTCGCTGCTCGCCGAGATGGGGACGCTGCAGGAGGAGATCGACGCGGCCGACGGCTGGGACCTCGACTCCCAACTCGAGCAGGCCATGGATGCCCTCCGCACCCCGCCGGGAGATGCCGCGATCGCGCCGCTCTCGGGTGGTGAGAAGCGACGCGTCGCCCTCGCCAAGCTCCTCCTGCAGAAGCCCGACCTGCTCCTGCTCGACGAGCCCACCAACCACCTCGACGCCGAGAGCGTGCTGTGGCTCGAGCAGCACCTCCAGTCGTACAAGGGCGCGGTCATCGCGATCACCCACGACCGGTACTTTCTTGACCATGTCGCCGAATGGATCGCCGAGGTCGACCGCGGCCGGCTGATCGGCTACGAGGGCAACTACTCGACGTACCTGGAGAAGAAGGGCGAGCGCCTCGAGATCCAGGGCAAGAAGGACGCGAAGCTCGCCCAGCGCCTCAAGGAGGAGCTGGAGTGGGTGCGCTCCAGCGCGAAGGGACGCCAGACGAAGTCGAAGGCCCGTCTCGCCCGTTACGAGGAGATGGCTGCCGAGGCTGAGCGGACCAGGAAGCTCGACTTCGAAGAGATCCAGATCCCGGCCGGCCCGCGTCTCGGCAACGTCGTCATCGAGGCGAAGAAGCTGCAGAAGGGCTTCGACGGGCGTTCGCTGATCGACGGCCTGAGCTTCAGCCTTCCGCCGAACGGCATCGTCGGTGTGATCGGCCCCAACGGCGTCGGCAAGACGACGCTCTTCAAGACGATCGTCGGCCTCGAGCCCCTCGACGGCGGCGACCTGAAGATCGGCGAGACGGTCAAGATCAGCTACGTCGATCAGTCGCGCGCGAACATCGACCCCGACAAGACACTCTGGGAGGTCGTGTCCGACGGACTCGATTTCATCACGGTCGGCAAGACGGAGATCCCGTCCCGCGCCTACGTCTCGAAGTTCGGCTTCAAGGGACCGGACCAGCAGAAGAAGGCGGGAGTCCTGTCGGGTGGCGAGCGGAACCGACTGAACCTGGCGCTCACGCTCAAGGAGGGCGGCAACCTGCTCCTCCTCGACGAGCCCACCAACGACCTCGACGTCGAGACCCTCAGCTCCCTCGAGAACGCTCTGCTCGAGTTCCCCGGGTGTGCGGTGGTCATCACCCACGACCGGTGGTTCCTCGACCGGATCGCCACGCACATCCTCGCCTATGAGGGCACCGACGAGAAGCCCGACCAGTGGTACTGGTTCGAGGGGAACTTCGAGGCGTACGAGGAGAACAAGATCGAGCGCCTCGGTCCGGATGCCGCAAAGCCGCACCGCTCCACCCACCGCAAGCTCACGCGCGACTGACGCGATGAGCGAGCACGTATCCGGGTCCCGCCTGCACATCCCGATTCACCTCCGCTGGGGGGATCTGGATGCGTTCAACCACGTCAACAACACCTCGATGCTCAAACTGCTCGAGGAAGCGCGTGTGCGAGCCTTCTGGCGGGCGGGTCCCGGTGAGCAGGCGCCTTCGACGGCTGTGCTCGACTCGGGAATCGACGAGGGCGTGCTCACGCTGATCGCGCGGCAGGAGATCGAGTACCTCGCGCCGGTGCCGTACCAGCGGCGTCCGCTCGAGGTCCAGATGTGGTTCGGCAAGCTCGGTGGGTCGAGCGTCGAGGTCTGCTACGAGGTCCACAACGACCCGACGGCGGAGCCGCGCAGGATCTACGCGCGGTCGACCGCCGTCATCGTGCTCGTCGACGCCCGCACCGGACGGCCGACCCGGCTCACGCAGGAGATGCGCGACGCGTGGGAGCCGTTCGTCGGACCGTCGATCGAATACGCGCACCGCTGACCGAGCCAGCGCCGCGGGCGGTGCGCCGGGGCGTCACGGGTGCTCGGGCACCCGCACCATGATCTCCTGAGCGACCGACGCCACCAGCTGGCCGTCGCGCGTGAAGATCCGCCCCTGGGCGAGTCCGCGGCCGCCGCGGGCATTGGGCGATTCCTGCAGGTACAGCAGCCACTCGTCGACGCGCGCCGGTCGGTGCCACCACATCGCATGGTCGAGACTCGCGACCTTGAGTCCGGGGAGCGCCCAGTACACGCCGTGCGCCCGCAGGATCGACTCCTGGATCGTCATGTCGCTCAGATACGCGAGCGCCGCCCGATGGATGCGAGGGTCATCGGGCAGTGGTGCGCGCATCTTCATCCACACGCCCTGCTGCGGCACCTTCTCGTCCTCACTGGGCAGGAACAGCGGACCCTCGACATGCCGGACATCGGCCGCACGGTCGCTCAGCATCCGTGAAGTGCCCGGCGGCAGTCCGTCGACCCGCTCCTCATCGGGGAGGAGGGTCTCGGGGTCGGGCACTCCGGACGGCATGGGGGTCGAATGCTCGACACCGGGTCCCTCGTCCTGGAACGAGGCGATCATCGAGAAGATCGGCACGCCGTTCTGATAGGCCTGCGAGCGCCGTGTCGAGAACGACCGACCGTCGTGGATGCGGTCCACGGCGATCGTGAGACCCTGGCTCGCGTCTCCCGGACGGAGGAAGTAGCCGTGCATCGAATGCGCGGCCCGGTCCTCCGGCAGGGTGCGCTCCGCGGCGAGGAGGCTCTGCGCGAGCACCTGGCCCCCGTAGATCCGGCCGGACGGCATGGGGTGCGAGCGACCCGTGAAGATGTCCTCCGTGGTGCGAGCCCGGGTGTCGTCCAGGTCGAGCACCCCCAGCAACTGCTCGACGGTGCGGATCGCATGCGAATCGGCGGTCATGGCATCCCTCCCCAGCGGCTGGGGCGTCCGCTGGCCTTGATAGTTTAGAGGTTGTGTCCTCGCAGCTCGTCCTCGCCGATGCCCCGACCACCAAGGACGTCCTGACGTTCGTCGGGCGGGCCGGCCGCATCTCCGACGAGGGCGTCCGACTGCAGGCGACCGGGGGAGTCCTCGCGCTCTCCGCCGCTGCGCTCGCACCGCAGGGCCTCTTCGACCAGACGCCGACGGTGCTCGGCATGCGAGTGGTCCATGCGGATCCGGAGCTCGTCTGCGACATCGTCGTCGCCTCCCTCACCGCGACCGATGACGAGCGGGTGCTCGATCTGCCCGAGACCGGACTCTCGCCCGCCTGGGCCGGCATCGCTCCTCCGCGCGGCGAGTGGGAGCGGATAGGAAGCGTCGCGGCATCCGTCGTCGCGCAGCGCGCGCAGTGGGGCATCAGCGCTGTCGCCCGTGGGGCGACCGACGGCGCGGGTGAGGAGGCCGTGCGAGCGCTCCGCGCCGCGATATGGGGCGAGCCGGAAGACGACCTGCTCGGTCTCCCGAGAGGCGTCGCCTTCGCCGCCGACGCGTTCGGGTTCATCTCCGGCGAGGAGGACGTCGCCGTGATGCGCTCCGGACGCTGGACGCGGCTCGCGTTTCGCCGGGGACACGTGCTGACGCGCGGACCCGCCGCGATCGGACTCACGGCGGTGCGCGGGACGGGCACCGCCGACTGACGGGGCGGTCCGCGCTGACGTCAGCGCGACGCCGCTCTGCCCGCCTGACGGCCCGAGAAGAGGCAGCCTCCGAGGAACGTGCCCTCGAGAGCACGATAACCGTGCACGCCGCCGCCTCCGAAGCCGCTCGCCTCTCCGGCCGCGAACAGGCCGGGGATCGGGGAGCCGTCGCCGTCGAGTGCTCGACCGTCGAGGTCGGTGGTGATCCCGCCCAAGGACTTGCGTGTGAGCACGTGGAGCTTCACGGCGACCATCGGACCCGCGGCAGGATCCTGAAGACGAT
Source organism: Microbacterium sp. SZ1 (assembly GCF_002362255.1). Taxonomy (GTDB): domain Bacteria; phylum Actinomycetota; class Actinomycetes; order Actinomycetales; family Microbacteriaceae; genus Microbacterium. Next base: position 228,434 of record NZ_LPVV01000040.1, read on the forward strand.
GCGGCGCTGCTGTGCGAATGAGACGATCGCCGCGATAGCCGCGCATCGAGCGCAGCATCCCGATCTGCGCATCCTTGGTGAAGTCGTTCTCCATCTCGAGATCGCGCGCGACGATCTCGCGACGGACCCGATCGAGATCGAGGAGTTCGCCACCGGGATGCTGCCGCATCTGCTCGAGCAGCGACTCCAGGTCGTTCTCGACGATGAAGTCCGCACCCTCGTCGAGGAACGCCTGCACGGGGCCGGTCGGTCCCTTCGCCAAGCGCGACCGCAGGAGCAGACCGACATCCTTCCCGGTCAGGTCCGGGTTCTGCTCGCTGCCCGAGAGCGCGAACTCCTTCTCCACGATCTGTCGGGAGGTGACGAACCAGGAGTGGTCGTGTCCGGTGCGACGCAGGTGTGCGAGCGTGCCGAGGGTGTCGAACCCCGGGAAGAGGGGAACGGGCAGCCGCGCGCCGGTGGCGTCGAGCCACAGCGAGGACGGACCCGGCAGGATCCGGATGCCGTGCGACGGCCACACCGGGTCCCAGTTGGTGATGCCCTCGACGTAATGCCACATGCGGTCGCCGTTGATCAGTCGAGCGCCGGCGGCCGCGCTCACGGACTGCATCGATCCGTCCACATAGGCGGGGACCCCCGTGAGCATGTGGTCGGGCGGAGTGCCGAGTCGAGAGGGCCAGGCAGCCCGCACGAGGTCGTGGTTGCCGCCGATCCCGCCGGAACTCACGATCGTGGCGCCTGCGGTGATCTCGAAGTCGCCGATCACCTCGCGTGAGGATTCGACGCCTCGCTCCGACGCGCTCGAAGCGAGAATGCTGCCGCGCGCGCCGGTGACGACGCCGTCCGTCACGACGAGCTCGGTCACCCGATGACGGGCGAGGACGGTGAGGTGACCGTCGCGCTCGCCCTGCTCGACGGCCACGGTGAACGGCGCGACGATGCCCGGCCCTGTGCCCCACGTGATATGGAACCTCGGGACGGAGTTGCCGGGGCCGAGCGCGCCGTATCCGCCGCGCTCGGCCCACCCGACGACCGGGAAGAAGCCGACTCCGCGCTCACGCAGCCAGGCGCGCTTCTCGCCGGCGGCGAACTGCAGGTACGCCTCCGCCCAGCGGCGCGGCCACTCGTCCTCCGGCCGGTCGAAGCCGGCGGTGCCGAACCAGTCCTGCGTGGCGAGGTCGAGCGAATCGCGAATGCCCATCCGCCGCTGCTCGGGGGAGTCGACGAAGAACAGGCCGCCGAACGACCACCACGCCTGCCCGCCGAGGTTGGTGCGCGGCTCCTGGTCGACGATGACGACACGTCTCCCTGCAGCCAGGGCTTCGCCCGCGGCCACGAGGCCGGCGAGACCCCATCCGATCACCAGGACGTCTGCGGACAGGGTCTTCTTCGTCATGTGCTCTCCGTTGATTCCTGACGCGATCGGGTCTCGAGCGTGGGGCGGCCGTCGGCGGACGTGCCGATGCCGCGGGGCTCGAACGAGTTCACCATCGCATACGCAGCTCGCTCCAGGTAGTCCCAGAGCGTCGATTCGTGCAGGGGCGACAACTGCGCCTCGTCCACGGCCGTGCGCATGTGCCGGAGCCAACGATCGCGCGCGTCGGGGTCGACATGGAAGGGCATGTGCCGCATCCGCAGTCGAGGGTGACCTCGCGTCTCGCCGTAGGTCGTCGGACCGCCCCAATACTGCTCGAGGAACAGCAGCAGCCGCTCCTCTGCCGGGCCCAGGTCCTCCTCCGGGTACATCGCCTTGAGCACGGGGTCGAGCGCGACCTCGCGGTAGAAGACCGAGACGATCTTCGCGAAGGTCTCTCGCCCGCCGACCTCGTCGTAGAAGGTCACTTCTGGGTGCTCCCGTCGTCGTTCTGCTGCTTCTTGCGCCGCCAGATCCCGCGGTCGGGGATGACGGGCACCCCCGTGACCGCGTTCGGACGCGTCTTCGGCGGGTTGGCGCCGCGCACCCGCCTCGCGCCGTCGAGACCGGTGGGGACGATGGTCGCCATGCTCGGCAGGGCGATCTCCTTCTCGAGCAGCGCCGCGCGGAGTCGCTTGCGCAGCTCCTGCGCCACGTCGTCCTTCGCGTTGGCGCGCGCCTTGATGACGATCCGCACGACGAGCGCCTCGCCGCCGATCGACTCGAGGCCCCACAGCTCGGGTTTCTCGATGATGCGCGTCCGCCACTTCGGATCCTTCGCCAGCCCCTGAGCGGTCTCCAGCATGACCTGCTCGACCTCGTCGAGGTCGGCGTCGAGGGGCACTCCGATGTCGATGATCGCGCGAGCCCACCCCTGCGACATGTTGCCGATCCGGGTCACCTCGCCGTTGCGGACGTACCAGAGCGTGCCGTTGACGTCGCGCACCTGCGTGATGCGGACGCTCACGTACTCGACCACGCCGGACGCGAGGCCGAGGTCGACGACGTCTCCGATGCCGATCTGGTCCTCCGCGACGATGAACATTCCGTTCAGGACGTCCTTGACGATGTTCTGGGCGCCGAAGCCGAGACCGGCGCCGACCGCCGCGGTGAGCAGCGTCAGCGACCCCAGCAGGCTGTTGTCGAGCGCATTGACCACGAGCACCACGGCGATCACGACCAGCATGACGTTGACGATGTTCTGCAGGATGGTGCCGAGGGTGCGGGTGCGTTGCACGAGTCGCATGTCGGCGAGCGGCGAGCGTTCCAAGGCCTGGGTGTCGTCGACCGAGGCCTTGTTCTTCGCGGTGTCGACGATCCGGTGCACGACGCGGCGGATGACCACGCGGAGCACGAGGGCTATGAGGACGCACGCGATGATGATGATCGCGACGTTGAGCGCTTTCATCCCGACGTCGCCGAGGACGCGCAGGAACTCGGTCCACTCCGGGGAGAGAGCCGGTTCTTCGGGCGGGGGAGTGACTTGGGAAGGCAGGGGGATCATCCCCTCCAGGGTAGCGAGAAGGCCTCAGCGCGGGCTGGAAGCGCCGCACTGAGGCCTTCGCTCAGCCGGGTATCAGTCGTCTGCGTCGCGCGACTGCGCGGCGAGTGCGCGCTCGACGTCGGCGAGGTTCTCCATCACGAGGCGACGCAGAGCGGGCGCCGCGTCCTGGTGCTCGGAGAGCCAGGCGCGCGTGGCGTCGCGGAGGGCCACATCGGCGATCGCCGTCGGGAACAGACCCACGACGAGGTACTGCGCGATCTGATACGTCCGCGAGTCCCAGATCGGCACCAGCATGTCGAAGTACGGCTGCACGAACTCGCGGAGCGACTCGACGCCGGCCGGGTGCACGAACCCGAGCGCAGCGGAGCGGACGATGGTGTTCGGCGCGTCGTCGCGCTCGATCAGCGACGCCCACGCGGCACGCTTCGAGTCGAGGTCAGGAAGCGCGGCGCGAGCCTGTGCGGCGAACTCCGCGCCCTTCGCCGTGTTGTCGGCGGCCAGTGCGGCGTCGATCGCCGCGGCATCCGTCGCTCCGATGGTCGCGAGTCCCACGAGCAGCTGCCAGTTCAGGTCGGCGTCGATCTCGAGGCCCGGCAGAGTCTCCTCGCCGGAGCGGAGCCGGCCGACGATGCCCGCGTGCTCGGGAGTGACGAGCGAGCTCGCGAACGCGGTCACGAACTGCAGCTGGCTGTCGCTGCCCGACTCCGCACCCTCGGCGAGGGTCCACAGGCCGTCTGCGACCTTCTGGCGTGCCGCTTCGCGCTGCTCGGGGGCCACGTACAGGGTCGCCGCGGTGCGAAGCTGCGCGAGCGTGGTGCGTACGGTCGTCGACTCGGTCTCGCGGCCGATGTTGCCGAGCACGAGGTCGATGTAGTCCGACGCCGCCGTCTCGGCATCCCGAGTCTGGTCCCAGGCCGCACCCCACACGAGCGAGCGCGGGAGCGGCTCGCTGATGTCGGCGAGGTGGGCGATCGCGGTCGCCAGCGAGCGCTCGTCGAGTCGGATCTTCGCGTAGGCGAGGTCGTTGTCGTTCAGGAGCACCAGGTCGGGACGCTTGAGCCCCTGCAGCTCGGGCACCTCGGTGCGGTCGCCGTCGACGTCGACCTCGACGTAGTGCACCCTGACCAGCGCGCCGTCCTGCAGCGAGTAGAAGCCGATGCCCAGGCGGTGCGGGCGGATCGTCGGATAGTCGGCCGGCGCCGTCTGCGTCACGGCGAAGCGCGAGATGGTGCCGTCGGAGTCCTCGACGATGAAGGGCTCGAGCGTATTGACGCCGGCCGTCTCCAGCCACTTCTTCGACCAGGTGCTCAGCTCGCGACCGCTGGTGGCCTCGAGCTCGGTGAGCAGGTCGCTGAGCTCGGTGTTGCCCCAGGAGTGCTTCTGGAAGTACTGCGAGACGCCGGCGAAGAACTGCTCGATGCCGACCCAGGCCGCGAGCTGCTTGAGGACGGATCCGCCCTTCGCGTAGGTGATGCCGTCGAAGTTGACCTGCACGTCCTCGAGATCGTTGATCTCGGCGACGATGGGGTGCGTCGACGGCAGCTGGTCCTGCCGGTACGCCCAGGTCTTCTCCATCGCGTTGAACGTTGTCCACGCCTCGGTCCACTCGGTGGCCTCGGCGGTCGCGATGGTCGACGCCCACTCGGCGAACGACTCGTTCAGCCAGAGATCGTTCCACCACTTCATCGTGACGAGGTCGCCGAACCACATGTGAGCGAGCTCGTGCAGGATCGTGACGACGCGGCGCTCCTTCACCGCATCCGTCACCTTGCTGCGGAACACGTAGGTCTCGGTGAAGGTGACGGCGCCCGCGTTCTCCATGGCGCCCGCGTTGAACTCCGGGACGAAGAGCTGGTCGTACTTCGCGAACGGGTACGGGACTCCGAACTTCGACTCGAAGTAGGCGAAGCCCTCGCGGGTCTTGTCGAAGATGTAGTCGGCGTCGAGGTGCTGCCACAGGCTCTTGCGTCCGTAGACGCCGAGCGGGATGACGCGGCCGGAGGCGCTCGTGAGCTCCGAGAACGTCGACTCGTAGGGACCCGCGATCAGTGCGGTGATGTACGAGGAGATACGAGGGGTGGGCTCGAAGCCCCACGTGGCGATCGTGCTGTCGTCGTGCAGGATCGGCTCGGGCGTGGGGGAGTTCGAGACGACCTTCCACGCGGCGGGTGCCGTGACCGTGAACTGGAACGTCGCCTTGAGATCGGGCTGCTCGAAGACGGCGAAGACGCGACGGGAGTCGGGGACCTCGAACTGCGAGTACAGGTAGACCTCGCCGTCGACCGGATCGACGAACCGGTGCAGTCCCTCGCCGGTGTTCGTGTAGAGGCAGTCGGCGTCGACGACCAGCACGTTCTCGGCCTGCAGGCCGGAGAGGGCGATGCGCGAGTCGGCGAAGACCTCTTCGGGGTCGAGCTGCTCGCCGTTGAGCGAGATCTCACGCACCTCGCGTGCGATCAGGTCGATGAAGGTGAAGCTCTCCGGCGTCGCGGTGAAGCGCACCACGCTGCGGGAACCGAAGACCTCGGCGCCCTTGGTGAGGTCGAGCGACACCTCGTACGACTGGGTGTCGATGACGTCGCGGCGCTCCTGCGCTTCGATACGGGTGAGGTTCTCTCCAGGCACAGCTGTACTCCCAGGGGTGAGGGGATGTCACCGCAACCCGGCGCAGTTGGCGCCCACGGCAACCATGACAGCCTACGCCAGCATCCCGGCCTGTCTCACGTCCGGGAGGTGAAAGGATGGAGGGGTGACTGCGATCGAGCCGAACACCGTCCCCTTTGCCTCAGCCGCCGCCGCGAGCGGAGCACCTTTCGTGACCACCCCGGTCGCGTACGACGGCATCCTGCTCGCGGGCTTCGGAGGCCCCGAGGGGCAGGACGACGTCATCCCGTTCCTGCGCAACGTGACCCGCGGTCGCGGCATCCCCGACGAGCGGCTCGAGGAGGTCGCGCACCACTACCGCCACTTCGGCGGCGTGAGCCCGATCAACGGCCAGAACCGCATCCTGAAGGAGGCGCTGGAAGCCGAGCTGGAGCGGCGCGGCATCGATCTGCCCGTGTACTGGGGCAACCGCAACTGGAGCCCGTATCTGGAGGAGGTCGTGACCGAGGCGGCGGACGCCGGTCACACGACCCTCCTCGCGTTCGCGACGAGCGCGTACAGCTCCTTCTCGAGCTGCCGCCAGTACCGCGAGGATTTCGCCCGGGTACTGCAGGAGACGGGGCTCGGCAAGACGGTGACGATCGACAAGATCCGCCCCTTCTACGACCACCCCGGATTCGTGGAGTCGTTCGAGACGGGTGTGCGCGAGGCCGTCGAGTCGTTCCTCGCTCAGGGCATCGCGGCATCCGACATCCAGATCCTCTTCTCCACCCACAGCATCCCCACGGAGGACGCGCAGCGCTCCGGCGCCCGCGACATCGACTGGGGCGAAGGGGGAGCGTACGCCGCGCAGCACCTCGCGGTCGCCGCCTGGGTCATGGATCGAGTCCGAGCGACGATCCCCGCCGCGGCCGACGTCTCGTGGGAGCTCGTCTACCAGTCGCGCTCGGGACCCGCCTCCCAGCCGTGGCTCGAGCCGGACGTGTGCGACGTGATCGCCGAGCTTCCGTCGCGCGGGCGCACGGCGGTCGCGGTCGTCCCCGTGGGCTTCATGAGCGATCACATGGAGGTGCTGTGGGACCTCGACACCGAGGCCGCCGAAGCCGCGGAGGAAGCGGGACTGGCATTCACCCGCACGCCGACACCTGGTGTCGCGCCGTCCTTCGTCGCCGGCATCGTCGACCTGATCGAAGAGCGCCTCGAAGGGCGTCCCAACGAGCAGCGTCCGCACGTCACCTCGCTCCCCGGCGGTTTCGACGTCTGCCGACCGGGATGCTGCGAGAACATCCGCGCGGGATTCAAGCCGGCCGCGGCCGGCGTCGCACCGTGATGCCGCGTGTCAGCGCCCGATCCTAGGATGGGAGCCATGCGCATCCACATCGCCACCGATCACGCCGGCCTCGACTTCTCGACGCAGTTGCAGGACCACCTGCGCACGGCGGGGCACGAGGTCGTCGATCACGGTCCGGTCGAATACGACGCACTCGACGACTACCCGGCCTTCTGCATCCGCGCAGCTCAGGCGGTGGTGGCCGACCAGGCCGCCGGCGTCGAGACGCTCGGAGTGGTGTTCGGAGGTTCGGGCAACGGCGAGCAGATCGCCGCGAACAAGGTCGAGGGGGTGCGCGCCGCGCTCGTCTGGAACACATCGACGGCAGAGCTCGCGCGTCAGCACAACGACGCCAACGTGATCTCGATCGGTGCGCGTCAGCACACCTTCGACGAGGTGACGTCGTTCATCGACACCTTCATCGCCACGCCGTTCTCGGACGAGGAGCGCCACGTGCGTCGCATCGCTCAGATCGCCGACTTCGAGCGCGACGGGTCGCTGCTGCCGGATCCGCGGGCCTGAGATGCCCGAGGGTCATTCCGTCCATCGGATCGCGCGACAGTTCGACCGCAACTTCGTCGGCAAGACCATGTCGGCGTCGAGTCCGCAGGGCCGGTTCGCCGAGGGCGCTGCCGTCCTCGACGGTCGCGAGGCCGTGAGCGTCCAGGCGGTCGGCAAGCAGATGTTCCTCGAGGCCGAGGGCGACGTCTGGCTGCGTGTGCACCTCGGGCTCTACGGCGCGTGGGACTTCGCAGGCGAGATCGTCGTCGACCCGACGATCGCTTCCGCCAACGGCCGGATGGGACAGACCAATCAGCGCGGCACCGTTCTCGACGATCCGATCCTCGACGATGCGGGCGAGAACTCGCTGTCGTCGATCGGCGCTCCGCGTCGCACGCGCGTGCACGTCCGCATGTCGGAACAGACCAAGGGGCTCGGTGAGGCTTCGGACGAGGATCTCGTCGAGTGGCCGCCCCCGGTCGTCGGACAGGTGCGCCTGCGCCTCATGACCGACATCACGGCCGCCGACCTGCGCGGACCGACCGCGTGCGTGCTGCAGACCCCGGATGAGGTGCTGGCGACGATCGCCAAGCTCGGCCCGGATCCGCTCGTCGGCGACCCGGTCGAGAACGAGGAGCGATTCGTGCGCGCCGTGCGCAAGACGCAGACCGTGATCGCCCTCCTGCTCATGGACCAGTCGGTCGTCAGCGGCATCGGGAACGTCTACCGCGCCGAGATGCTGTTCCGGCAGCGGCTGAATCCGCACACCCCCGGCAAGCGGGTGCCAGAGGACGTCGTACGCGCGCTCTGGCGCGACTGGGTGCGTCTGCTGGCGATCGGCGTCGAGACCGGCCAGATGATGACGATGGACGACCTGTCGCCCGAGGCCTACCGCGCAGCGATGGCGAGTCGCGACGACCGTCACTGGGTCTACCACCGTGCAGGACTTCCGTGTCGCGTCTGCGGCACCGAGATAGCCCTCGAGGAGATCGGCGCCCGGAAGCTCTACTGGTGCCCTCGCTGCCAGGCGTGACGCCGCGGTCCTAGGCTGGGAGGATGCGTCAGAATCCCAGCTTCACCCTCGCCGACGTCGAGGAGATCCGTCGTGTCGTCGACGCGAATCCGTGGGCGACGATCGTCAGCCACGGCCCGGACGGGCTCGTCTCGTCGCACTACGTGGTCCTGCTCGACGAGGACCGCGACGACCTGACGATCGTCGGTCACGTCGGTCGTCCGGACGACCTGATCCACGGCATGGGAGAGCGCGAGCTGCTGGTCATCTTCCAGGGGCCGCACGGGTACATCTCGCCGGGGTGGTACGGCGATGTGCAGGCGGTTCCCACCTGGAACTACACGGCCGTGCACCTCGCCGGGATCCCGGAGATCCTCTCCGACGAGGAGAACCTCGCCGTGCTCGACCGGCTCGTCGACCGGTTCGAAGGGCGTATGCCGGACCCCCGCCGCATGTGGGAGCGTCCCAACGATCCGGCGTTCGTCACCCGCCTCGCCTCGGGCACCGTGGGGTTCCGGCTCACCCCGCGCCGAGTCGTCGCGAAGCGCAAACTGAGCCAGAACAAGCCGGCTGAGACGGTGGATGCCGTGATCGAGGCACTGGAGAGCGGCGGGCCGTACGCGCACCCCGAGCTCGCCGCCGAGATGCGCCGGGCCCGAGACGCTCGCACAGGCGCTGCGCGGTGAGCGCGAACGGCGAGGTCGTCGGCACAGTCACCTCGGTGCGGATCGCCGGCCCCGGTCGCGAGTTCCTCATCGACGACGAACCCGTCGACGTGTTTCTCGACGGTGGGCGGATCGCCGACATCGCCCCGGTGGGCGCGCTGCCGACCCGGGGCGAGGTGCTCGACGGTGACGGGGCCTGGGTCGTGCCGGGACTCTGGGACAACCACGTGCACACCGTGCAGTGGGCGCTGGAGTCGCAGCGAACGCCGCTGGGCGACGCAGCCTCCGCGGCAGAGGCGGCCCGCATCATGTCGCGGGCGGTGCCGCTGCCCGACGGACGTCGCGTCGGCAGCGGGTTTCGCGACGCTCTGTGGCCCGACAAGCCGAGTCTCGCTCTGCTCGACGCGGCGACGGGCAGCGTGCCCGCCTACCTGATCAACGCGGACGTCCACAGCACCTGGCTGAACTCGGCCGCTCTGCGTCGGGAGGGGTTCGATGCCGCCGACGGCGTGCTGCGCGAGGCCGATGCGTTCGAGATCTCGCGTCGCCTGAACGCCGCCGATCCTGCCCACAGCGATCGCGCGGTCGCACAGGCCGGCGCGCAGGCCGCGTCTCGCGGTGTCACCGGCCTGGTCGACTTCGACATGGCCTGGAACGCGGATGCGTGGCCTCGTCGAGTACAGGCGGGGTTCTCTGCGCATCGGGTCGAGTTCGCCGTCTATCCCTTCGACCTCGCGCGTGCCATCGCAGCTGGCCTGCGCACGGGCGAGGTCCATGAGCTGGCCGACGCGCCCGAGGCGGGTCGCGGTCTCATCCATGTCGGTCCGCTGAAGATCATCAGCGACGGGTCGCTCGGCACCCGCACCGCCGCCTGCTCGCACGCCTACCCCGACGACCCGGAGAACTACGGAGTGCTCACCGTTCCCCCGGCGGAGCTGACGGAGCTGCTGACGACCGCGACGGGTGCGGGGTTGGCGGTCGCCGTGCACGCCATCGGCGACCGAGCGGTGACCGCCGCGCTCGATGCGTTCACAACGAGCGGCGCCGTCGGCACGATCGAGCACGCGCAGCTGGTGCGTCACGCTGACCTCGCTCGGTTCGGTCGGCTCGGGGTCATCGCCAGCGTGCAGCCGCAGCACGCGCTCGACGATCGCGACATCGTCGGTACGCACTGGTCGTCGCAGACCTCGATCGGCTATCCGCTCAGAGCCCTGCAGGACGCAGGGGTGGAGCTGCGGTTCGGCTCGGACGCACCGGTCGCGCCTCTGGATCCGTGGCAGGCCATCTCGGCGGCCGTCGCGCGGACGGACGACGAGCGGGCGCCATGGCACCCCGAGGAGGCTCTGCGATTCGACGAAGCGCTCGGTGCGAGCGTTCGGTCGTCGACGCGACCGGGCGAGGTCGCCGACCTCGTGTTGTGCGGTGCCGATCCTCGCTCCGCCGACGGAAAGACGCTGCGCAGGATGCCGATCGTCGCGACGCTTCTCGGCGGACGTCTCACACACCGCGGCTGAAGGGGGTCGCGGCTCGCCCGTGCGAACGAGGAGGGGCACCGGGATCGCTCCCGGTGCCCCTCCTCGTTGACAGTGCGATTACGCGGCGATGTGCGAGACGAGGAACCAGCGGTCCTTCTCGAGGCCGCGCATGATCTCGATCGCGACGTCCTGGCTCGTCAGATCGACCTCATCGAGGCCGTCGATCGCGGCCTTCAGGTCGACGAGGATCGCGTCGATGTCGGTGATGACCGCGCGGACCAGCTCATCGGACTGCGTGAAGCCGGCCGGCACGGAGGTGTCGCCTGCCTTGCCCGCGACGGTGTTGACGCGTGCGTCGATCGGCAGTCCGAGGGCGACGATGCGCTCCGCGGCGGTGTCGGCGAAGTCGCCGGCGTGGGCGACGATCGTGTCGAGCAGCTCGTGCACGCCGACGAAGTTCGCGCCGCGGACGTGCCAGTGCGCCTGCTTGCCGTTGATCGTGAGGGCCTGGAGGCCGAGGACGACGGGGGAGAGGAACTGGGCGGCTGCGGCCGCGACGGTCGGGTCGCTGGCGGTGGTGGGAACGGTCTGTGCCTTGCTCATCGTGACTCCTCCGGAGTTGATTCTTCTGCCTGGTGAAGACAACGCTACTCGTCTGGAATCATTCCGCAAGCAAGCACAGGCTGGGCTTACTGCCCCGGAATCACGCGGAAAATCGAGCCTGTGAGGGTAGTCTCGCCTCATGAGCATCGCAGCCGGAGCTTCCGTCCTCGCCCTCGGCGACAAGACCCCGTCGATCGCCCAGGCCACGTTCGTCGCCGAGGGGGCCCGTGTGGTGGGGGACGTGCGGATCGAGCCCGGCGCGAGCGTCTGGTACAACGCCGTGCTCCGCGCCGACTCGGCGCAGATCTCCGTCGGCGCGGGGAGCAACGTGCAGGACAACGTCTCGATCCACGTGGATGCCGGACATCCCGTGCGGATCGGCGCGAAGGTGTCGATCGGGCACAACGCCGTCGTCCACGGATGCACGATCGGCGACGGCTCGCTGATCGGCATGGGCGCGGTGGTGCTGAGCGGCGCGGTGATTGGACCGGGGTGCCTGATCGCCGGCGGTGCCGTGGTGCTGAGCGGCACCGAGGTGCCGGAGGGCTCGCTCGTCGCCGGCGTCCCGGCGAAAGTGCGCAGGTCACTCACCGAGGACGAGCGTGAGGGGCTGATCGCGAACGCCGACATCTATCTCGGTCACCTGCGGACGCACGAGGACGCGACCCCGGCCTGAGAGGCTCGACCGCTAGGCTTGTGCCTACGGGGCGGTGGCCAAGCTGGTTAAGGCAGTGGGCTCATAACCCAACGATCGCGGGTTCAAGTCCCGCCCGCCCTACCGTTGAATCCGCGCACAGGCGAGCGTGTCAAGCCCTTGTCGCCGGAAACGAAGCCCTGACACTCTGAGGAACGGAACGACCGGCTCACCTGCCCGGTTCGTCCGGAATCTAGGAGGCATCATGACCATCGGCACCGGCGTCGTGCTCTTCGTGATCGGGGCGATCCTCGTGTTCGCCCTCAACATCCAGGTGGACTGGGTCAACCTCGACATGGTCGGTTACATCCTGATGGCGGCGGGCGCACTCGTCTTCATCATCGGGCTGATCCTGCTGGTCGCCCGTCGCGGTCGCCGCGACACCGTCGTCGAGCGAGATGTGATCTGACGCGGACGGAGTCGGTTGCGGACTCAGTCCGCTGCGGACTCGAGCGCCCCGGGGCCGGTCTCGATCGGCTCCGGGGTTTCGAGGTGCTCGTCGACGAGCGTGATTCCGCCGCTGGAGTTGGCGGAGTGTGCGAGGTCCTCGATCCATCGACGGCTGAGCTCGGGTGCCTCCGGGTCCTGGAAGACGAAGCGCAACGGGATCGACGGGTGCAGCCAGATCGTCGAGCGTCCGCTCGGCTGACCGTCCGGGTGACGCCAGGAGACGGTGAAGCTCTCGTTGCGCCGGAGTTTCGTGGCGACGACGACCTTCAGGTGCGCGAGCGCTCGGTCGTCGATCTGGATCGGCTCGGAGTCGCCGTAGTACAGAGAACCCATGCCTCAAAATCTAAGCTGTCGCGAAAGCCCGGCCGCGCCGCGGCGATGCGCCACGCCACGAGAGCGAACAGGGTTTTCGCTCCATGTCATCTCCTGTGCTTGCCGGCCGTCACCGACGGAAGCACGCCGAACGCCTCGCGGTAGGCCGCTGCGAAGCGCGACGGATGGGCGAATCCCCAGCGTCGGGCTATCGCAGCCACGGTCGTCGGCACCCCCGAGCGGAGTTCGCGGTGAGCCCCGTCGAGGCGCGCCTGTCGCAGGCACTCGGCCGGCGTGACATCGAGCGCACGCCGGAATGCGTACTGCAGTCCGCGCGTGGAGATGTGCACCGAGGCCGCCACATCGTCGATCGTGATCGGTCGGTGCGCGTTCTCGGCGATGTACGCGAGCGCCCGACGCACCGTCGCGGGTGCCGGCGCGGTCTGCGGGGAGCGGGAGCGCCTGCTCAGAATCGTCGTAGAGAACGACGACAGCGTGGTCGTCGCTGCGTGCCGGGCGAGCTCCGCGCGAAGCAGCACGTCTCCATCCTCCAGCTCCTGAATGCTGCGCTCGACGTAGTCGAACATCCGGTCCCATGCCGCCGCCGCGGCGGCCGTGGAGGGCGAGAGGTCGGTGACGTGGAGGGCCATGGTGTCGTCGCCGGTGATACGGCGCCCGAGCTGCTCGAGCGGCTCACGGTCGAAGATCAGTGCGGTGACGCGGACGCTCTCGTCCCAGTGCGCGTGCACGCGTGGTCCGTCGGTCAGCCAGGGACGCGCGGGGTCGAGATCCGACCTGTCGGAATGCAGGCGGACGCCGGCCCCATCGACGCGACAGGCCAGGAACTGATCCTGAGGCTCAGCCGTGGAGTGGACGCGAGCGGCGAGGTCGTAGCGAACCACGCTCATTCCGGGAAGCACTTCGGAGTGCCAGTCGAAGCGGAAGCGCTGAGGGTCGACGTCGTGCAGTTTCGCCGAGGGAACGTACTGCTGCCAGGTCTCTTCGACTCGGGCCACGTCACGGGTGTGGAAACGCACGGGGGAGATCCTCTCTCAGGGGCGCTCTGCGGGGGCGCACCGGCCATGACCCGTCGATGGTGTCTTCGGGATCGATGCGGCCGATGCGGATGAAGTAGTCGGTGAGGCTCGCGGCCTGGGAGCGGGCCCAGCCGATCTGCCTCTCATGAAGCTCGGAGAGCGTCACGGGAAGCACGAACTGACGGGCCAGCGCCTGGGCGATGCGACCGGCCGCGACGGCATCGGCGGAAGCATCGTGCGCGTCCTCGAGTGGCACCGCGTAGTGCGCTGCGACGACTTGCAACGTGCGCTTACCGGGCCGATATCGATCATAAGCCTTGTCGATGACAAGGGGGTCGATGACGGGGGAGGGGTTCTTGAGCGCAGGGATGCCGTGACGTCTGGCCTCGTGCGCGAGCAGGGAGAAGTCGTAGGAGGCGTTGTAGGCGACGATGGGCACTCCCTGCGAGAGCAGCGATGCGAGGGCTGATGAGACCTGCGTCACTACTTCGAGCGCGGGACGACCGTGAGTCTGCGCATGCGCGGTCGTGATCCCGTGCACAGCGGTCGCTCCGTCCGGAATCGGGATGCCGGGGTCGGCCATCCAGTTCCGGGCCGCGATCTCCACACCGCGAGCGTCGAGCAGACCGATGTGCGCGGTCACGATGCGATCGTGCTCGACGTCGACCCCGGTCGTCTCGAGGTCGAACACCCCGACGCGCGTGATCCACTCGGGGAGCGGGGCGTCGCGGGGCATGGGATCACGGTAGAGCCGGGCACCGACATCGGTCGTGAAGGACACGGGAGCGCTCCCCGGCATCCGTAGACTTGGGGAATGACCGTCAACTCGCCGTACGCAGACCGCCTGAGCAGACTGCCGGTGGAACGGCACGATGTGCAGGTGCGCGGCGCTGACACCGCCTACTGGGTGTACGGCCCGGCAGACGCCGAGGTCACCCTGATCGCGGTGCACGGGTTCCGGGGCGAGCATCACGGCCTCGAGTCCGTGCTCGCCTTCCTCCCCGAGGCGCGGGTCATCGCTCCCGACCTGCCGGGCTTCGGCGAGTCCGCCCCCGTCCCCGGGAGGACGTACGACCTCGACGAGTACGCGGCATGGTTGATCGATTTCGCCGCCCGGGTCGCTCCGGGGGCCGTCGTCCTCGGTCACTCCTTCGGATCGATCGTCACCTCCGCCGCCGTGGCGTCAGGACTTGCGACCCCGAAGCTGATCCTGATGAATCCGATCGGCGCGCCGGCGCTCGAAGGGCCGAAGGGCGTCATGACCCGCCTCGCGGTGCTCTACTACGCGCTCGGAGCAAAGCTGCCCGAGAGGCTCGGCACGGCACTGCTGAGGAACGGACTGATCGTGCGGGTCATGAGCATCGCCATGGCGAAGACCTCCGACCCGGCACTGCGACGATTCATTCACGATCAGCACGACACGTACTTCTCGCGCTTCGCCGACCGCGACGTGCTGCGGGACGCCTTCGTCGCGAGCGTCTCGCACGACGTGAGCCAGTTCGCCTCGTCCATCGACGTCCCGACACTGCTGATCGCGGCGCAACGCGACGACATCACGCCGATCGAGGTCGAGCGGGAGCTCGTGAAGCGCTTCCCCGACGCGGAGCTCGTCGAGATCGCCCATGTCGGGCACCTGATCCACTACGAGACGCCGGCCGAGGCCGCCGGCGCGATCCGTCGCTTCCTCAGGATTCCCGTTTCGCGAGCCCGATGAGCCCGGCGACCCGGAACGGGATGACTTCGCCCATGGCGAGCGACGTCTCGGTGCGCTCGACCCCCTCGATCGACAGGATGCGCGCGTCGGTGTCGAACAGGTGACGGGCGTCGCGGCACGCGACCCGCGCGAGCAGGTCGATGGAGCCGCTGAGACCGTGCGCCTGCACGACCTCGGGGATGCGCGCGAGCTCGTTGATGATGCGCGGCAGCTCGGTCTGACGCACGCCGATGCTCACGAAGGCCTGCAGGGGGAATCCGAGCACGTCGGTGGAGAACGACCTCTCGTAGGAGAGGAAGACGCCGGTCTGCTCGAGACGCGCCATGCGCGCCTGGATGGTGTTGCGCGAGAGGCCGAGATTTTCAGCGAGCGCCACGATCGTGACTCGCGGATCGTCGGCGAGCGCGGCGAGGAGTTCCAGATCGATGCGGTCGAGGCCAGCCATAGTGCCAAAGAGTAGCAGGGCGGTATTCCGCTGAATTGAGCAACATGCTCAAGCGCTCTTCCATTGCTTGAGCGAGGTGATGAGCGGACGTACGCTCTGGTTAGCCGGTGACGATGCCGGCCCCGCGTGCCGCGCCCCGCGAGGACGCCGCGAATGAGGAGGACGATGATGTCACCGCAGATCACCCCGATCGCCGACACCGCGCAGGATCTGGAGCTCGCCGAGCGCATCTTGACCCCCGACGGCGTGCGGATCCCCAACCCGCAGCTCGACCGCTTCGTACAGGACGTCGACCCCGCGCAGCTGCGCGCGCTGCTCCGCGACATGGTCGTGCTCCGCCGTATCGACACGGAGGGCGTCGCCCTCCAGCGTCAGGGGCAGCTCGGCCTCTGGGCGCCGTGCCAGGGGCAGGAGGCCACGCAGATCGGCACGGCACGGGCTCTGGCCCCGCATGACTACGTGTTCCCGAGCTACCGGGAGACCGGCGTCATCTACGCGCGCGGCGCTCAGCCCGGCGACTACGTGCGCATGTGGCGGGGTGAGGAAGGTGCGGGGCATGACCCTGCGGCACTCCGCGTCGCGCCGCTGCAGATCATCATCGGGGCGCAGTCGCTGCACGCGGTCGGGTATGCCCTCGGCATCCGTCACGACGGTGCCGATGAGGTGGCCGTCACCTATTTCGGCGACGGTGCGACGAGCCAGGGCGACGTGAACGAGGCGATGATCTTCGCCGCGTCGTATCAGGCGCCCGTCGTGTTCGTGTGTCAGAACAACCACTGGGCGATCTCGGAACCGGTGGCGCTGCAGTCGCAGTACCCCATCGCAGGGCGGGCGCCGGGCTTCGGCATCCCGAGCCTGCGTGTGGACGGCAACGATGTCCTGGCATGCATGGCGGCGATGCGGTGGGCGCTCGACCACGCTCGGTCGGGCAAGGGCCCCGCCTACATCGAGGCCGTCACGTACCGGATGGGGCCGCACACGACGGCCGACGACCCGACGAGATACCGCCCGGCCGAGGAGCTCGACGCGTGGCGCGACCGCGACCCGATCGCCCGTCTGGAGACCTACCTGCGGGGGATCGGCGAGCTCGACGACGAGCACCTCGCCGAGACGCAGGCGGTGGCGGACGCCGTGGCGAAGGAGATGCGGGCGGAGTGCCTCGGCATGGTCACCCGTGAGCCGCTCGCGGTCTTCGACGGCGTGTACGCCGAGCCGCACGCCGGGCTCGAGCGCCAGCGCGACGAGTACGCGGCGTATCTCTCGACGTTCGAGGGCGAGGTCTGATCGTGGCGGAGCTCACTCTCGGGAAGGCTCTCGGGGCAGGATTGCGTCAGGCGATGCGCGACGACGACAGGGTCGTGCTGCTGGGCGAGGACATCGGGAAGCTCGGTGGGGTCTTCCGCATCACCGACGGGCTGCTGGACGAGTTCGGGCCGGCGCGCGTCATCGACACCCCGCTGGCGGAGTCCGGCATCGTCGGGATGGCCGTCGGACTCGCGTTCCGCGGATACCGCCCGGTCGTCGAGATCCAGTTCGACGGCTTCGTGTACCCGGCGTTCGACCAGATCGTCGCGCAGGTCGCGAAGCTGCACTATCGCACCCAGGGACGGGTGAGGATGCCGATCACGATCCGCATCCCGTGGGCGGGAGGCATCGGTGCCGCCGAACATCACTCGGAGTCGCCGGAGGCGTACTTCGTGCACACGGCGGGCCTGCGTGTGATCGCCGTCTCGAATCCGGAAGACGCTTATCGCAGCCTTCGGCAGGCGATCACGAGCGACGACCCCGTGATCTTCTTCGAGCCCAAGCGCCTGTACCACCACAAGGGGGAGGTCGACCTCGAGGCGCCCCTCGCGGACGCTGCGCCGATGGGACTCGCGCGCGTCGTGAGACCAGGCACGGATGCCACGCTCATCACCTACGGGGCGATGGTGGGCACCGCGCTGCAGGCCGCCGATGCCGCGGAAGACGAGGGCGTCTCGCTCGAGGTGATCGACCTCCGGTCACTGTCGCCCGTCGACTACGACTCCGTGGCCGCATCGGTGCGCAAGACGGGACGCGTGGTCGTCGCGCACGAGGCCTCCCGCGAGGCGGGTGTGGCTGCCGAGGTCATCGCGAGCATCACCGAACGCTGCTTCGAATACCTCGAGTCGGCGCCGCTGCGGGTGACGGGTCACGACATCCCGTACCCGCCCGCGAAGCTCGAGAAGCACCACCTCCCCGACCTCGACCGGCTGCTCGACGCGGTCGACCGGGTCATGGACCGACCGAACAGCCTGACGGGGGCCGACGCATGATCGCAGAGTTCCGCCTTCCCGACCTGGGCGAGGGCCTGACCGAGGCGGAGGTCGTGCAATGGCTCGTCTCCCCGGGCGACCCCGTCGCGTTGAACCAGACCCTGGCCGAGGTTGAGACCGCGAAGGCCGTCGTCGAATTGCCCTCGCCGTACGAGGGCACCGTCTCGACTCTGCATGCCGAGGCGGGGGAGACCGTGGCCGTCGGCGCGCCGCTCATCGCGTTCGACGTGCAGGGTGCCGATGAACAGGTATCCGCGCCCGAACAGCGCGCGACCGCGGATGCCGAGGAGAAGGCGCAGCCCAACCTCGTCGGCTACGGTGCGGCGCCCACGGCATCCGGCCGCCCGGCTCGTCGCGCACGTCGTGGGGGAGTGCTGCCGCAAACCGACACCGCCGTGCTCGAGGCGGCGCCGCACGACGCCACGCCCTCGCTGTCGTCGGAGACGGTCGTCGAGCGACCGCGCTCCACTCCGCCGGTGCGCGCGCACGCGAAGCGCCTCGGCGTCGACCTGGTGCTGATCGCCGCGGAGGTCGGTGACCGGCTCATCACTCGTGCCGACGTCGACGCCTACGCGGCCCGCGTCGGAGCGGCGCCGGTCATGGCTCCGCCGTCGACGACGGCGGCGGCGCCGGCCTCGGCGGTACCGGACAGTCCGGCCGGGCTCGGCGCGCGGGACCGCGAGACGCGCATCCCGATCCGCGGAGTCCGCAAGCACACGGCGGCCGCCATGGTGCAGAGCGCGTTCACGGCGCCGCACGTCACGGTCTTTCACACGGTCGATGTGACCGCGACCATGGACCTCGTCGCCTCGCTGCGGGAGGATCGGCGCTTGGCCGAGCATCGGATCGGACCGCTGGCCGTGGTCGCCAAGGCGGTGTGCATGGCCCTGCCGCGCACGCCGGGCCTCAACTCCCACTGGGATGAGCAGGCGGGCGAGATCGTCGAATACGGGTACGTCGACCTCGGTATCGCCGCGGCGACTGATCGCGGTCTCATCGTCCCGAACATCAGGGAGGCTCAGTCGCTCACGCTCACACAGCTGGCGGACGCGATCTCCGCCCTGGCGAGCACGGCGCGGTCGGGCAAGACGTCGCCGGCTGAGCTCGCCGGCGGCACCTTCTCGATCTCGAACATCGGCGTGTTCGGTGTCGACGCCGGCACCCCGATCCTGCCGCCGGGGCAATCGGGCATCCTCGCCGTCGGTGCTGTCCGGCGACAGCCGTGGGAGTACCGCGGCGAGATCGCTCTGCGGCAGTTGATGACCCTGAGCCTCTCGTTCGACCATCGACTGGTCGACGGGGCAGAGGGTGCGCGGTTCCTCAAGGACGTCGCCGACGTGCTGGAGGAGCCGGGTCGGGCGATGCTGTTCAGCTAGGTGCGCGCAGCGCCGCCTCCGCCATCGCCCCGAGCACCGCGGCGGTCGCGGAGCGGCGGCGCGATGCGGAGCGCGTGCTGTGCGGCGTGGAGTTGATGAGACCGAAGCAGGCCTGCACGCGCAGGCGCAGTTCGTCGAGGTCCGCCTCGACCAGCGGCGCCAGCGTGCGGATCCACAGCTCGATGTAGGCCCGCTGCAGTCGCCGCACCTCGGCGTGATCGCTTGCAGCGAGCTGCACGACGTCCCGATCGTGCACGCGGATCACGTCGGCGTGACCGAGCGCGAATTCCACATGGAACGCGATCAGCGCCCGCATCCTCTCCGCATCGTCCGCGGCCCGCGCCGCGACGTCCGTGCCGCCGGAGATGAGGTCCTCGCTGACCTGCACCAGCACGGCGCCCAGCAGCGCCTGCTTGCCGGCGAAGTGGCGGTACACGGCCGGGCCCGACACACCGACGGCCGCACCGATGTCCTCCAGGCTCACGCCGTTGTAGCCGCGCTCGGCGAAGAGCCGCGCGGCCTCGCGGAGGATGGCGTCGGAGCGCTCGGCCTTGGCGCGGTCGCGGGCCGTCACGGGGGTTGTCATCTCAGTTAATCCTCGCTAACCTGATGCAATCGGTTAGTGAACACTAACCGAAAAGCGCATCGAGCGCGCCGATCGTTACAGAGGCGCGATGTGGGTCGAGGAGGACAACACGATGCCGGTATCCCAGGAGACCCTGGCAGCGGATCTGCGCCAGCGCCTCGCGACCGCCGCACGCGGCGGGCCGGAGGCCTCGCGGCAGAGGCACGTGGCCCGCGGAAAGCTGCTCCCGCGCGACCGGGTGACCCGGTTGCTGGACGAGGGCAGCCCCTTCGTGGAGATCGCACCCCTCGCCGCCGATGGCCTGTACGACGGTGAAGCGCCGGGGGCAGGAGTCATCGCCGGCATCGGCCTCGTGCACGGTCGGCACGTCATGGTCGTGTGCAACGACGCCACGGTCAAAGGAGGGACCTATCTGCCCCTCACCGTGAAGAAGCACCTGCGCGCGCAGGAAATCGCGCTCGAGAACAGGCTGCCGTGCCTCTATCTCGTCGACTCCGGCGGTGCGTTCCTGCCGAAGCAGGACGAAGTGTTCCCCGACCGCGAGCACTTCGGCCGCATCTTCTACAACCAGGCGCGGATGTCGGCGGAGGGCATCCCGCAGCTGGCCGCCGTGCTCGGATCCTGCACTGCCGGCGGCGCATATGTGCCGGCGATGAGCGACGAGACGGTGATCGTCCGCAACCAGGGGACGATCTTCCTGGGCGGGCCGCCGCTCGTGAAGGCCGCGATCGGCGAGGTCGTCACAGCCGAGGAGCTCGGCGGCGGCGAACTGCACGCCCGTCGCAGCGGCGTCGTCGACCACCTCGCCGACGACGACGAGCACGCGCTCGAGATCCTCCGCGACATCGTCGCCACGCTCCCCGCTCCGGCCCCGCCCGCGTGGGAGGTGCACGAGAACAGACCTCCCGCCGAGCTCGGGTCTCTGTACGACGTCGTGCCGGTCGACGTCAACGAGGCGTACGACGTGCACGTGGTCATCGACCGTCTCGTCGACGGAGACAGCTTCCGCGAGTTCAAGGCCGAGTACGGCACCACGCTCGTCACCGGATTCGCACGGCTGCACGGTCACCCGGTGGGCATCGTCGCCAACAACGGCGTGCTCTTCAGCGAGTCGGCGCTCAAGGGCGCCCACTTCATCGAGCTCTGCGACCAGCGCGGCGTCCCCCTGCTGTTCCTGCAGAACATCACGGGCTTCATGGTCGGATCGGATGCCGAGGCCGGCGGGATCGCGAAGGACGGCGCGAAGATGGTCACCGCCGTCGCGAGCACGAGGGTGCCGAAGCTCACCGTGATCGTCGGCGGCTCATTCGGCGCCGGCAACTACTCCATGTGCGGACGCGCGTACTCGCCTCGATTCCTGTGGACCTGGCCGGCCAGTCGGATCTCCGTCATGGGCGGCGCGCAGGCGGCATCCGTCCTCGCCACGGTGAAGGAGGACCAGCTCGCCGCACGAGGCGAGTCGTGGAGCGCCGATGAGCGTTCCGCATTCCAGCAGCCGATCCGCGAGCAGTACGAGACGCAGGGCGAGCCGTATTACGCGACGGCACGGCTCTGGGACGACGGGATCATCGATCCGGCGCAGACCCGCGACCTCCTCGGTCTCGCGCTCGACGTCGTCGCGCGCACCCCTCTGCCCGAGCCCCGCTTCGGCCTCTTCAGGATGTGACCGCCATGTCGACGACCTCGTACTTCCAGACCGTCCTCGTCGCCAACCGCGGCGAGATCGCCCGACGGGTGATCCGTACGCTCCGATCTCTCGGCATCCGCAGCGTCGCCGTGTACAGCGATGCCGACGCGGACGCGCCGCATGTGCGCGAAGCGGATAGCGCCGTGCGGATCGGCCCCCCTCCGGCCGCCGAGTCCTATCTCGACATCGATGCCGTGATCGCCGCCGCACGGAGCACCGGCGCGCAGGCGATCCACCCCGGTTACGGCTTCCTGTCGGAGAGCGTCGGTCTCGCCGAGGCGTGCGCGGAGAGCGGCATCGTCTTCATCGGCCCCGGCGTCGACGCCCTGCAGATCATGGGCGACAAGGCGCGAGCGCGGGACCACGTCATGCGCTCGGGCGTTCCCGTGGTGCCGGGGTTCGACGCGCGCGGCCTGTCGGACCGCGAGATCGCCGACGAAGCGGAGTCCGTGGGCTTTCCGCTTCTCGTCAAGCCCAGCGCGGGTGGCGGCGGCAAGGGCATGGAGGTCGTCGCGGACGCCGCGGGCCTCGCACCCGCCCTCGCGTCGGCGCGTCGCGTCGCGAAGGCGGCCTTCGGCGACGACTCGCTCATCCTCGAGCGGTTGATCCGCCGGCCCCGTCACATCGAGGTGCAGGTCTTCGGGGATACGCACGGCACGGTGATCGCCCTCGGCGAGCGCGAGTGCACGCTTCAGCGCCGACACCAGAAGGTCATCGAGGAGGCGCCGTCCGCGGGCATCCCGGAGACCACGAGGCGGACTCTTCTCGCTGCCGCCGTGCAGGCGGGGGAGAGCGTCTCGTACGTGGGAGCGGGAACGGTGGAGTTCCTCGTCGACGCGGACGCGCCGGAGGACGTGTTCTTCATCGAGATGAACACGCGCCTGCAGGTGGAGCATCCCGTCACAGAGGAGGTCACCGGCCTCGACCTCGTGGAGCTGCAGCTGCGCGTGGCCGCGGGCGGCACGCTGGACCCGGCTGCCGAGCTCAACGGCCACGCGGTCGAGGCGCGGATCTACGCCGAATCACCGCACCGCGGATTCCTCCCCTCGACGGGACAGGTGCTCCTGTTCGAGCCGCCCACAGGTGTGCGGGTCGATGCCGCGGTGGAGTCAGGCTCCGAGGTGTCGGGCTTCTACGACCCAATGATCGCGAAGGTCATCGCCGTGGCCGCCGACCGGGAGGCCGCACTGCGCCGGCTCGACGAGGCGCTGGCCTCGACCGTCGTGCTCGGCGTGGAGACGAACATCGAGTTCCTCCGACAGCTCTGCCGTGATCCTCGGGTGGTCGAAGGAGACCTCGACACCGGCATCATCGACACGCTTCTGCCCGTCGTGGCGGAGCCGCCCTCACCGGCCATGCTCGGCGCGGCGCGTGAGCGCGTCCTGAGTGCGCAGGAAGCGAAGGCCGATCGTGCGGCCCGCGCCGGCAGTGTGTGGGCGGCCCTCTCCGATCCGCGACAGCGCGCTCTCGCCTTCCTCACGGACGACGGTCAGGTGATCGACGGCGTCGAGGGAACGAGCGGTTCCGGGATCTCGACCGCACTCGATGCCGACGGCGCGGTGTGGGTGAGCGAGGCCGGGCGATCCGCCCGTCTCGCGCCGCTCGACCGACGGGCCACGACCATGAGGCGCCTGCGGACACGCGACGAGGGAGCGGGCGGAGCAGGTCCGGAGGGCCGTGCGCCCATGCCGGGCAGCGTCGTCGCCGTGCACGTCGTCGACGGCGCCACCGTGAAGGCGGGCGATCCGCTCGTCTCGATCGAGGCGATGAAGATGGAGCACCCTGTGCTCGCCCCGCAGGACGGCACCGTGCAGGTGCTCGTCGCTGTGGGGGACCAGGTTCGACGCGACCAGCCGGTGGCGCGAGTGACGGAGGAGAACGAATGATGGATCAGCTGACCGAGGAGGAGCGCGAGCTCTCCGCGATGGTGCGCGAGTTCGCCGACACCGTGGTGGCGCCCCAGTCGTACGAGGCGGACCGCACGCACACCCTGTCGATGGACGTCGTGGCGGCGATGGGCGACCTGGGCCTGTTCGGCCTCCCGTTCCCCGAGGAGTACGGCGGCCAGGGTGGCGACTACATGGCGCTCGGCATCGCCATCGAGGCGCTCGGACGCGTCGACCAGTCGATCGCGATAACCCTGGAGGCGGGGGTCAGCCTCGGCGCGATGCCGATCTTCCGCTTCGGCACGGAGGAGCAGAAGCAGGAGCTCCTTCCCGACCTCCTCGCCGGACGCGCTCTCGCCGGCTTCGGCCTCACCGAACCCGAGGCAGGCAGCGATGCGGGCGCCACGCGCACCACGGCGCGTCTCGACGGCGACGAGTGGGTGATCACCGGCTCGAAGCAGTTCATCACGAACTCCGGCACACCGATCACACGGTTCGTCACCGTGACGGCGGTGACCGGCGAGGTCGACGGACGCAAGGAGATCTCGACGATCATCGTGCCGAACGGCACCCCCGGGTTCACCGTCGAGGCCCCCTATGACAAGGTCGGCTGGAACGCATCCGACACGCACCCGCTGACCTTCGACGACGCTCGGGTCCCCGCCGTCAATCTGCTCGGACAGCGGGGGAGCGGCTTCCGCAACTTCCTCAGCATCCTCGACGAGGGGCGGATCGCGATCGCCGCCCTGTCCACGGGAGCCGCGGAGGGATGCCTCGAAGCCGCCGTCGACTACGCGAAGAGCCGCACGATCTTCGGCAGCGCGCTCAGCACGCGGCAGAACGCGCAGTTCACGCTCGCGCGGATGCGGGCCCGCGTGCACACCGCTCGCCTTGCCTGGCACCACGCTGCCCGTCTGCGTGACGCCGGGCGACCGTTCGCCGAGCAGGCAGCGATCGCGAAGCTCGTCGCGGGCGAGGCCGCGATGGACAACGCGCGCGACGCCACGCAGATCTTCGGCGGGAACGGCTTCATGAACGAGTTCCCCGTCGCCAGGCACTACCGGGATTCGAAGATCCTCGAGATCGGGGAGGGGACGACCGAGGTCCAGCTGCTCGTGATCGCACGGGCCCTCGGGCTCGCCGGGTAGCGTGGCGGCATGACCACGCACGACATCGTCCAGCGCGGGCTGTACTTCGAGGAGTTCGAGGTCGACGCCCGGTACCTGCACCGTCCGGGGCGCACCGCGACCGAGGCCGACAACGTGCTGTTCACCACGCTCACGATGAACACGCAGGCGCTCCACCTCGACGCGGCGTTCGCCGACGCCCGGGAGCCTTTCCACGCGCGCCTCATGAACTCGATGTGGACGCTGTCGACCATGGTCGGGTCGTCCGTCGCTCAGCTCACGCAGGGAACCCTCGTGGCGCAGCTCGGGTTCGGTGAGATCGCGTTCCCGCATCCGCTCTTCGCCGGCGACACCCTCTACACCGAGAGCGTCATCTCCGAGAAGCGACTGTCGGGGTCCCGCCCCGGTCAGGGCATCGTGTCGATCGCCCACACGGGTCGCAATCAGAACGGCGTCGTCGTCGCGACGGCCACCCGATCAGTGCTCGTCCGCTGCAGCCCGGAGGAGGAGACCCGATGACGTTCGAGCTCGGACCGGCCCTGCTGTTCTGCCCCGCCGATCGTCCGGAGCGCTTCGAGGGCGCGCTCCGCAAGGCGGACGCCGTGATCCTCGACCTCGAGGACGCCGTCCTCCCGGATGCGAAGGTCGCGGCTCGGGGGAACCTCGTCGACGCGCACCTCGATCCCGACCGAGTGATCGTGCGGGTGAACTCTCCCGGGTCGGCGGAGTTCGTGTCGGATCTCGCGACGTTGAACCAGACGGACTTCCGCCGCGTGATGGTGGCGAAGACCGAGGACCCCGAGGCGCTGTCTGCCTTCGACGAGCGCTTCGAGCTGATCGCGCTGTGCGAGACGGCACGCGGCGTGCAGGCCGCGGATCGCATCGCCGCCCATCCCCGTGTCGTGGCGATGATGTGGGGCGCGGAGGATCTCGTCGCCTCGCTGGGCGGAACCTCGAGTCGGACGGATGCCGGGGGCTACCGCGACATCGCCCGCTACGCGCGATCTCGCGTTCTCCTCGAGGCCGGCGCGCAGGGCAAGGCGGCGATCGACGCCGTCCACATCGACATCGACGACATCGCGGGGCTCGAGTCCGAGGCGCGCGATGCCGTGGCGTCGGGCTTCGCCGCGACCGCGTGCATCCACCCGAGTCAGGTCGCGGTCATCCGCGCCGCGTATGCGCCCGACGCCGAGACGGTGGAATGGGCCGATGCCGTGATGAGCGCGGCGGAGTCGGAGCGGGGCGTGTTCCGGTTCCGCGGGCGGATGATCGACGAGCCCGTGCTGCGGCACGCCCGATCGATCCTCGCTCGCGCGCGCTGAGCGGAGCGTCGCCCGGCGCCGAGAAGCGGACGGTCGATCAGAGCAGGATCGCCGGCTCGAGCAGTCGCAGGGACCCGGGCGACGCCTCGAAGCGGTGCACCGAGCCGTTGGCGAGCACCTCGCCCACCCGGGGGAGCGTGCCACCGGACACGTGGTCGATCAGCGACCGGATCACTCCTCCGTGTGTCACGACGATCACGGATTCGGCCACGGGGGATGAGCGTCGCCGCGAGTCGCGGGCTATCCCGTCGAGAGCACGCAGCGCGCGGTCGGCGACACCCTCGAGGGTCTCCGCGCCCGGCACCGGGGCGAGCCAGTCGCCGTACAGCTCGAGATACTCGGCGACGAGCTTGCCCTCGCCCTCGCCGAACTCGCGCTCGCGCATGTCCGGCACCAGGGTGGGGGAGCCCAGCCCGAGCTCCGCCGCGATGATCTCCGCGGTCTCGCGAGCGCGCACGAGCGGGCTGGCGTAGATCGCGTGGTGGGTCGTATCGGTGAGCAGTCCGGCGGCCGTGCGAGCGTCGGCGCGCCCCGTCTCGTTCAGCGGGATGTCGGTCGACCCCTGGATGCGACGGGCGAGGTTCCAGTCGGTCTGACCGTGGCGGACGAGGGTGATGAGGGTCATGCGAGAAGCTCCTGAAGGGCGGGCAGGACGTCGCTCGTGCCTGCGGCGATGGTGACATCGGCCCAGGCGTCGGCGCGCGTCGGTTCGCGGTTGATGATGACGAGCGGGATGCTTCGACGTCGCGCCCGCTCGACGAGGCGCACGCCGGAGTTCACGACGAGCGACGACCCGGCGACGATCATCGCGTCACTCGATCGCAGCAGCGACTCGGCGGCCTTGAAGCGGTCGAGCGGGACGTACTCGCCGAAGAACACGACGTCCGGCTTCAGCATCCCGTCGCAGACCGTGCACGACGGCACGACGAATCCCTCGGTGCTCTCCGGCAGCACGTCGCCGTCGGGAGCGAGCTTCACGTTCTCGGGCACCGTGATCCAGGGGTTGCGTTCCTCGATCTGCGTGGCGATGTCGCGACGGTCGAACACCTGCCCGCAGTGCAGGCATACCACGCGGCGCATTGTGCCGTGGACCTCGATCACGTGCGAGCTTCCGGCGCGCAGATGCAGACCGTCGACGTTCTGGGTGATGACACCGCTCACGCGACCTGCGCTCTCCATCTCCGCGAGTGCGACGTGTCCGGGATTGGGCTCCGCGCGGGCGAAGGCCCGCCAGCCCAGATGGCCGCCGACCCAGTAGCGACGACGCGCCGCCTCGTCGCCGAGGTAGCGCTGAATGGTCATGGGGTCGGAGCGGGTGCGCGCGCCCTCGCCGCGGTAGGCCGGGATGCCGGAGTCGGTCGAGATCCCGGCTCCCGTGAGAAGGGCGATGCGGCGGCCGGCCAGGAGTTCGGCGGTGCGAGCGACGACGGCCGACAGCGCGGCCGGACTCGAATCACTCACGGGACCTCCTGCAGCGAGTCTACGGCGTGACGCCGACAGCGGGTCGCAGATGGGAGAGTGGAGGCGTGGAACTGCTGGAACTGACGGATGCCGACGACCCGCGACTCGACGACTACCGCGGGCTCACCGACACCGCGCTGCGCCGAATCGCGGAACCAGAGGGCGGTCTGTACATCGCGGAGTCGGCGAAGGTCATCGAGCGCGCCGTCGTCGCCGGGCACCGCCCCCGATCGGTGATGGTGCAGCGGCGGTGGGTCGACGGCATCCGCTCGATCATGGCCGATCACGATGTGCCGGTCTACGTGGTCCCCGATGCCGTCGCGGAGGCCGTCGCGGGCTTCGCCGTCCACCGCGGCGCCCTCGCCTCCATGCATCGCCCCGCGCTGCCGAGCGTTGCCTCGGTCGTGGCGGATGCACGGCTCGTCCTGATCCTCGCCGACATCGGCGACCACGCGAACATCGGCGCCGCGTTCCGCGCGGCAGCGGGGCTGGGCGCGGATGCGGTGCTGGTGTCACCCGGCTGCGCCGACCCGCTCTACCGCCGGAGCGTGCGCGTCAGCATGGGCACGGTGTTCCAGGTGCCGTGGACGCGCATGCCGGACTGGAAGAGCAGCGTCGACGCGCTCCGTGACGAGGCGATCGCGACTACGGCTCTCGCTCTCGACGAGCGCGCCGTCCCGCTGCGCGACTTCGTGCGCGAGCGTCCGGAGCGCGTCGCGCTGATGATGGGGTCGGAGGGCGACGGGCTGTCGGCCGAGGCGCTGGCGCTGGCCGATCACGTCGTGACCATCCCGATGAGCGGGGGAGTGGACTCGCTCAACGTCGCATCGGCGGCTGCCGTCGCCCTGTGGGCGCTCGGCGAGGAGTGACCCTCAGCCCGGGCGCCGAGGTCAGCGGTTCTCGGGCAGCCGCAGGAACGGCGCCGCCTCGGGGCGCTTCGCCGCGACGTGGTCGCCGGAGGACTGGTGACGCAGCCGACGCAGCACCCACGGGACGAGGTGCTCGCGTGCCCAGCCGAGGTCTTCGGCACGCGCCTCGCGCCAGGTGCGAACGGGGAGGGCCTCCGGCTGCATCGACTCCAGGTCGTTGGGCACGTTGAGCGCCCGCAGCACCATCCGAGCGACCTCGTGGTGGCCGAGCGCGTTGTAGTGCAGGCGGTCGTCGTCGAAGAACCGCATGTCCTGCACGACCTTCAGCGCCCACTGATCGGCGACGATGCAGTCGTGGCGCTCCGCGATCGCCCGCACGTTCTCGTTGTAGATCGCGACCTTGCCGCGGAACGGACGGAACACGGGCGTGAAACCCGTGTCGATGCCGGTGAACAGCAGCACCGCCGCACCCGTCGAGGAGAGCCGGGCGACGGCATCCTCCAGCTGTGCGGCGATCGCGTCGGGATCGGTACCCGGACGGATCACGTCGTTCCCGCCGGCGCAGATCGACACGAGATCGGGGCGCAGCGCGACGGCCGGTTCGATCTGGTCCTGGACGATCTGCGCGATGAGCTTGCCGCGCACCGCGAGGTTCGCGTAGGCGAAGTCGTCGACCTGCTGTGACAGGACCTCGGCGACGCGGTCCGCCCAGCCGCGGTGACCGCCGGGAACGGCGGGATCGGGGTCGCCGATCCCCTCGGTGAACGAGTCGCCCACGGCCACGAAACGGCGCCACGGGTGGGGCGTGTCGTTGGCCACGTACGGGGTCCGAGTCGAATCCTGGTCGGTCATCCAGCTCTCCTTCGCGAACGTGCGCCGCGCATCGATGGCGGCGGCGCAGTGACCGAGCCTACTCCGCCGGTCGGCATCCGTGCCGGTGCGATCCGGTGTCGGCGGCACCGATTATCGTTGTCTCGATGCTTTCTCCGTCCTTTCCCCAGCGCGCCCCGTGGGGAACCGCCAACAAGCTGCGTGCCTGGCAGCAGGAGGCTCTCGAGCAGTACTTCGAGGCGGATCAACGCGACTTCCTCGTCGCCGCGACACCCGGGGCAGGCAAGACCACGTTCGCCCTCACCCTCGCCGTCGAGCTCATGCGCAGCGGCGAGGTGAACCGCGTCATCGTCGTCGCCCCGACCGAGCACCTGAAGACGCAGTGGGCCGATGCCGCTGCTCGTGTGCACATCCGGCTCGACCCGCACTTCAAGAACAGTCACTGGGCGCCCGCGCGGCACTATCACGGCGCTGTCGTGACCTACGCGCAGGTCGCCGCGAAGTCCTCGGTGCACCGTCACCTCACGGAGGACGCGAACACGCTCGTGATCCTCGACGAGGTGCACCACGGCGGGGACGCGTTGAGCTGGGGCGACGCGATCCGCGATGCCTACGGCCCGGCCAAGAGGCGTCTGCTCCTCTCCGGCACGCCGTTCCGCAGCGACACGGCGCCGATCCCGTTCGTCGAGTACCACCCCGACGAGTCCGGCGCGCGGATCTCGCGGACCGACTACAACTACGGCTACGGGCGAGCCCTCGCCGACGGCGTCGTCCGGCCGGTGCTCTTCCACATGTATGCGGGCAAGATGCGGTGGCGCACGAGCTCCGGCGATGAGCTCGAGACGCATCTGGGCCAGGACAACACGAAGGACGTCACGTCACAGGCCTGGCGGACGGCCCTGGATCCCGAGGGCGAGTGGATGCCGGCGGTGCTCTCCGCCGCTGACCGGCGCCTCACCGAGATCCGCCACCACATCCCCGACGCCGGCGGACTCGTCCTGGCGACCGACCAGACCGTGGCGCGGGCCTACGCCAAGATCCTCCACAGCATCACGCGTCAGCAGCCGACGATCGTGCTCTCGGACGATGCGACGGCGTCGGAGCGGATCGAGAAGTTCAGCGCGAGCGACGATCGCTGGATGGTCGCGGTGCGCATGGTGTCGGAGGGCGTCGACGTACCGCGGCTCGCCGTCGGCGTGTACGCCACCTCGTCGTCGACGCCGCTCTTCTTCGCGCAGGCCATCGGTCGCTTCGTGCGTGCCCGCCGACGGGGCGAGGCAGCGAGCGTGTTCCTCCCGCAGGTGCCCGTGCTGATGGGCCTCGCGAACGAGATGGACAAGCAGCGCGACCACGCGCTGGACCGGCAGTCGAAGGACGACGACGGGCTCGAGGACTCGCTCCTCGACAGCGCGAACCGCGAGGACGAGGCATCCGACGCGCTGACGCAGGAGTTCAGCTACCAGGCACTGTCGTCGATCGCGCACTTCGATCGGCTCGTGTTCGAGGGGCAGGAGTTCGGCCAGCTCGCCGAACCGGGCACGCCCGAGGAGGAGGAGTTCATCGGGTTCCCCGGTCTGCTCGAACCGGAGCACGTCCACGAGCTCCTCATGCAGCGTCAGGCGCGGCAGTCCCGGCTGCGTGAGGCGCGAGAGGCCGCGGCCGGACCCAGCGAGACGACGACGCTGCCGGCACCCCTGCACCGCACGCTGAAGGAGCAGCGGCAGCTGCTGAACAGCCTCGTCGGCCTCTATGCCCGGCAGAAGGGCGAGCCGCACGGAGCAGTGCACGCCGAGCTGCGGCGCATCTGCGGAGGTCCGGCTGTCGCCCAGGCCACGGTCACGCAGCTGCAGGCGAGGATCGACGTGTTGCGCAAACGCGTCCGCTCCTGATCGAAGGCTCCGGCCGCATTCCTTCGCCGCCCCGAAAAGCTGTCAATCACGGGATCTGGGCGTGTTCGCCGCGCCGCGCCGATTAGCGTGGAAGCGCCCCCCAGCAGTACCGAGGAGACGTCATGACCGCACCTGCGCCCGCCCCCGCGACCGACGCCGATCGACGTCGGTGGGCCCGCTACCTCGTCGAGGAGCGGGCCGAGGGCCTCGTCTACCAGCGGCTCGCTCACCGCCGCTCGGGCGAGGAGCGCGAGATCCTGCTCGGACTCGCCGAGGCCGAGCGACGCCACGAGCAGCACTGGCTCGACCTCCTCGGCGGCGAGCCGGCACGTCTGCCCAGAGCGGGTGTCCGCTCTCGTCTGCTCGGACGGATGGCCGGACGGTTCGGCTCGATCTTCGTACTCGCCCTCGCACAGAGCGCCGAGGCGCGGTCGCCGTACGACGAGGAGCAGTACGCCACCCCGGCGATGCGGGCCGACGAGAAGGTGCACTACGAGGTCGTGCGCGGACTCGCCGCTCGAGGGAGGCGCCGACTGTCCGGTTCCTTCCGAGCCGCGGTGTTCGGTGCGAACGACGGTCTCGTCAGCAACCTCGCCCTCGTGCTCGGCATCGGCGCGACCGGGGTCAGCTCCGGGTTCGTGCTCTTCAGCGGCATCGCGGGTCTGCTGGCCGGTGCGCTCTCCATGGGTGCGGGCGAATTCGTCTCGGTGCGCTCCCAGCGCGAATTGCTCGCGGCGACCGAGGCGAACGAGAACGCGGCAGCCTCCGCCGCCGATCTCGACATCGACGAGAACGAGCTCGCCCTCGTCTACCGCGCGCGCGGCGTCGGCCCGAAGGAAGCCCTCGAACGCGCCCGTCGCATCGTGGCTGCCGCGAGAGCCGGTGTCGAGCGCACCGCCACCGGTCCTGTGCACGTGCACTCCGGCGACGATCACGAGATCGTCGGCAGCGATTGGACAGCGGCGATCTCGTCGTTCCTGCTCTTCGCCTCTGGCGCCATCATCCCCGTGCTGCCGTGGATCTTCGGCCTCCAGGGGACAGCGGCGGTCGTCGTCGCTCTCGTGCTCGTCGGCGTCGCGCTGCTGTCGACGGGCGCGATGGTCGGCATCCTGTCGGGCGGACCGCCGCTGCGTCGCGCGCTGCGCCAGCTGGCGATCGGATTCGGGGCTGCGGCCGTCACGTACATCCTCGGACTGGTGTTCGGCGTCGGCGCGGTATGACGTCGGTGTCCGGCCGGTGCCTCGCGCCGGCCGGACACCGGGTACGAAGAAGGCCCCGGGAGATCAGTGATCTTCCGGGGCCTGTCCGTGCGCGGAGGGGGACTTGAACCCCCACGCCCTTACGGGCACTACGACCTCAACGTAGCGCGTCTACCATTCCGCCACCCGCGCGGGTGTTGGATGTTCGTTGCCGAACGAAGATTTACATTAGCACGCACCTCGATGCACTCAGAAACCGAAGGGGTCGCCCGGGCGCGCCTCGTCGCTTCGATAGCCTGGAGCCATGACCGAGCAGTCCCTCCCCGAAGTCGTGCGTGTGGCCCGAGACCTGATCCGCTTCGACACGTCGAACTTCGGCGGAGGAGACGCCAAGGGCGAGCGGGAAGCGGCGGAGTACGTCGGCGCGTACCTCACGGAGCTAGGCCTCGAGGTCGAGTACTACGAACCGATCCCGCGGCGCACCAACGTGATGGCCAGGGTGCCGGGACGCGACCGCAGCAAGCCCGCTCTCGTGGTGCACGGCCACCTCGACGTCGTGCCGGCCATGCCGGAGGACTGGACGGTCGACCCCTTCGCCGGCATCGTCCGGGACGGGATGCTGTGGGGCCGCGGAGCGGTCGACATGAAGAACATGGATGCGATGATCCTCGCCGCGGTCGCCGACATCCTGCGCGCCGGCGAGCAGCCCGAGCGCGACCTGGTCCTGGCGTTCTTCGCCGACGAGGAGAACGGCGGTGTCGAGGGCTCTGCTCTCGTCGTCCGCGACCGACCGGAGTGGTTCGAGGGCGCGACCGAGGCGATCAGCGAGGTCGGCGGATACTCGATCTCGGTCGACGACCGTCGCGCGTATCTGCTGCAGGTGGGGGAGAAGGCGCTGATCTGGATCCGACTCGTCGCGAAGGGCCGTGCGGGGCACGGAAGCCGCCTGCACGACGACAATGCGGTGACGAAGCTCGCCGAGGCCGTCGCGGCGATCGGTCGCACGCGGTGGCCCGTCCGACTCACACCGACCACGGAGGCACTGCTGCAGGGCCTGAGCGACCTCACGGGGCGCCCGGTCGACGACCCCGACGCCCTGGCCGCGGCCGCGGGGCCCGCAGAGGCGTTCCTGCGGTCGACCTTCCGCACGACGACGAACCCGACCGTGCTGAGCGCCGGGTACAAGCACAACGTCATCCCGGAGCGCGCCGAGGCCCTGATCGACGTCCGCGTCATCCCCGGCACCGAAGACGACGTACTGCGCGAGCTGCAGCAGATCGTGGGCGACGAGATCGAGATCCAGACGGTCGTGCGCGACATCGGCATGGAGACCTCGTTCGAGGGCGACCTGGTCGACGCGATGGTGGCCAGCCTGGGGCGACACGATCCGGGCGTCCCCGTCATCCCGTACCTTCTCGGGGCAGGGACAGACAACAAGGCGCTCGCGTACCTGGGCATCACCGGGTACGGCTTCGCTCCGCTGCGGCTGCCGGCCGACCTCGACTTCACAGGCATGTTCCACGGAGTCGACGAGCGCGTGCCCGTAGAATCGCTTGTCTTCGGTCAGCAGGTGCTGGCCGATCTGCTGCGCACGTACTGAGCGCTCCTTCCGCGCGACCGCGCCGCTCCCGAACATCCCGAAGGCTCCTCCATGCACCTGCTCGAAGCGCTCATCCTCGGCCTCGTGCAGGGACTCACCGAGTTCCTGCCGATCTCCTCGAGTGCGCACCTGCGCATCCTCGGCACGTTCCTCCCCTCCGGCGAGGACCCCGGGGCCGCGTTCACCGCGATCACGCAGATCGGCACCGAGGCCGCGGTGGTCGTGTTCTTCTGGCGTGACATCGTGCGCATCATCCGCCAGTGGTTCCGGTCGCTGATCGGCAAGGCCCCCAAGAGCGACCCCGATGCGCGCATGGGCTGGATGATCATCATCGGCAGCATCCCCATCGTCGTGCTGGGGCTGCTGTTCCAGGATCAGATCGAGACGGTCTTCCGGTCGATGTGGATCGTCGCGGTCATGCTGATCGTGTTCGGCATCCTGCTCGGCGTGGCCGACTACGTCGGCTCGAAGCGTCGCAAGCTGGACGACCTCACGTACCCGCACGGCGTCGCCTACGGATTCGCTCAGGCGCTCGCGCTGATCCCCGGCGTCTCCCGCTCGGGCGGCACGATCACGATGGGGCTCTTCCTCGGGTACGAGCGGGCGGCCGCCGCACGCTACGCTTTCCTGCTCGCCATCCCCGCGGTGTTCGGAAGCGGCTTCTACCAGGTCTTCAAGAGCTGGGACCAGCCGTCGTTCTTCTCGTTCGGCGACACGCTCGCGGCGACCGGCGTCGCGTTCGTCGTGGCCCTCGCGGTGATCGCGTTCTTCATGAACTACATCTCGAAGCGCAGCTTCCTGCCCTTCGTGATCTACCGCATCCTGCTCGGATCCGTGCTGCTGGTCCTCCTCGGCCTCGGCGTCATCCCGGCCTGAGCGACGGGGGACTCAGCCCTTGCGGTCCGCGGGTCCGTCGCCCCTGCGCTTCAGGTAGCGTTCGAAAGCCTGGGCGATGGCATCGCCCGAGGCGTCGGGAGAATCCCACGTGTCGCGGGTGCGCTCGAGCTGCCTGATGTACTCCGTCATGTCCTCGTCGTCGGCCGCGGCCGCGTCGATCGACGCCTCCCACGCGGCGGCCTCGGTGCGCAGGTGGTCACGGGACACATCGACCCCGGTCAGCTCCTCCAGGCGGTCGAGCAGTGCCAGGGTCACCTTCGGAGAAGGGGTCGCCGACGCCACATAGTGCGGGACGCTCGCCCACAGGCTCGCGGTCGGGATGCCGGAGGTCTCGGCAAAGTGCTCGAAGACGCTGAGGATGCCGACGGGCCCCTCGTACATCGACCGCTCGAGGCCGTGCGCCTCACGCACCTGCTCGTTCTGACTGGACGCGAAGATCGAGATCGGACGGGTGTGCGGCACGTCGGAGAGCATGGCTCCGAGGGTGACGAGTCCGGTGATGTCGTCGCGGAGCGCGACGTCCATGAACTCCGAGGCGAACGCCTGCCAGGTGCGGGCAGGCTCGACCCCGGTGAGGATCCACAGCTCGGGGCCGGGACCCGGATCGCGCGGACGCCACAGCCCGGCCTCTGGCCAGGTCAGCTGGCGGCGCCCCTCGGCATCCATCTTCGTGGCCGGCCGCGTGTACTGGTAGTCGAAGTACAGCTCGGGGTCGATCGAGTGCACGAGGTCGTACTCGTTCTCGGCGCGCAGTGCGGCGATGGCGCCGCTCGCGGCTTCGCCCGCGTCGTTCCAGCCATCGAAGGCGGCGATGATGATGCGAGAACCCAGAACATCCATCGTGGTCTCCCCTCGTGGTTCCGGATCGATGTCTACCCAGGCTAGTCCGACCGAACAGGGGGAGGGCGGCGCCACGGCTAACATGGACCGGTGAGCAGACAGCCCCGCGCGATCCTCTGGGACATGGACGGAACCCTCGTCGACACCGAGCCGTACTGGATGGCAGCGGAGACGGCGCTCGTCGAATCCTTCGGCGGAAGCTGGAGCCACGAGCAGGCTCTGCAGCTCGTCGGCAACGGTCTGATCGACAGCGCGGTGATTCTGCAGAACGCGGGCGTCGACATGGAGGCCGACGCGATCATCTCCCTTCTCACCGATGGGGTGCAGGAGGCGCTGCGCGTGCAGGGCGTGCCGTTCCGGCCGGGGGCCCGCGAACTGCTCCTCGATCTGAAGTCCGCCGGCATCACGACCGGTCTCGTGACCATGTCGCTGCGTCGCATGGCACTCAGCGTGGTCGACCTCATCGAGTTCGACGCGTTCGACATCGTGGTGGCAGGCGACGACGTCTCGAACCCCAAGCCGCACCCGGAGCCTTATCTGCACGCCGCGTCGCTGCTCGAGGTCGACATCGCCGACACCCTCGTGATCGAGGACTCGCCGACGGGTCTCCGCGCAGGTCTCGCCTCCGGTGCCGTGACCCTCGGCGTGCCGCACATCGTCGCACTCGACCATGTGGGCGCGCACGAGCTGTGGCCGACCCTTCAGGACCGCACCGCCGCCGACCTCGTCGAGCTCTTCGACCGCAAGGCCATGACAGGAGCAACCCGATGAGCCAGCCCCTCGCACATCGACCCAGCGGACCGTTCCGCGAGGGAGACCGGGTGCAGCTGACCGGCCCGAAGGGCCGCCTGCACACCGTCACGCTCCGTGAGGACGGCGAGCTGCACACGCACCACGGCGTGCTGCGTCACCGCGATCTCATCGGCCTTCCCGACGGCTCGGTCGTCGCGAACAGCTCCGGACACGAATACCTCGCCCTGCGCCCGCTGCTCCGCGACTTCGCAATGTCGATGCCCCGCGGCGCGGCGATCGTGTACCCGAAGGATGCCGCGCAGATCGTCATGCAGGCCGATGTCTTCCCCGGCGCCGTGGTCGTCGAGGCGGGCGTGGGCTCCGGCGCTCTGTCGCTCTCGCTGCTGCGGGCGATCGGCCCTGCGGGACGCCTCGTGTCGTTCGAGCGCCGCGACGACTTCGCCGAGGTCGCGCGGGGCAATGTGGAGACCTTCTTCGGCGAGACCCCGTCGACGTGGAACGTGGTCGTCGGCGATCTGGCCGAGGCCCTGCCGACGGAGTTCGAGTCAGGCACGGTCGACCGCGTCGTCCTCGACATGCTCGCCCCGTGGGAGTGCATGGACGTCGTGGCGGACGCGCTGACTCCGGGCGGCGTCGTGCTCTGCTACGTCGCCACCGCCACCCAGCTCTCGCGCGTCGCCGAGTACATCCGCGGCACCGGTCTGTTCACCGATCCTGACGCCTCCGAGACGATGGTCCGCGGCTGGCACGTCGAAGGGCTCGCCGTGCGTCCGGACCACCGCATGGTCGCGCACACCGGATTCCTCCTCACCGCGCGGCGTCTCGCTCCCGGGGCCGTCGCGCCGTCGGTCAAGCGCCGCGCGTCGAAGAGCAGCTACGGCGACGAGGATGTCGAGCTCTGGACGCCCGGCGCCGTGGGCGATCGCGAGATCACCGACAAGAACCTGCGCAAGCGCGCGAGGGAAGCGGCCAAAGCCGCGGAGGGCGCGCGTCTCGCCGCCGCATCGCGCGAATCGGAGCCCCCGACGGAATAGACTGGAGCGCGTGCGTAAAACGTCCGCCGTTCTGGCCACCCTCAGCCTCGCCGCCCTCGCTCTGACCGGGTGCGCGTCCGCCCCGTCGTTCGCGGGGGAGACCTGCGATCGTGCCGCGGACTCGAGCGCGATCCTCGATTCCGTGAACGTCGATGGCGAACTGGGCTCGAAGCCCGATGTCGAGGTGTTCGGCCCGGTGAAGGGATCGAAGACGTCGTTCGCCGACGCCGTCGTCGGCGACGGCCGCACTCTCGAGTCGACGTCCCAGCCGTTCGTCCTCGATCTGACGTTCTTCGCCGGCGACAGCGGCAAGCCCCTCTACGAGACCGAGTACAACGACGACCTGAGCCGCGTCCACAGCATCTCGTACTGGTCGCAGCGGTCGGCGGGGCTCGAGAAGGTCCTGGAGTGCGCGACCGGCGGCAGCCGCGTCGTCGCCGTCCTGACGCCCGAGGGCTTCGGCCAGGCGAACGTCGAGGCGTTCGGGCTCGATGACGACGAGAACGTGGTGGCCGTCATCGACGTGCTCGACGTGTCGCTCGCCCGTGCCGAGGGCACGCCCCAGTTCAACGACGCCCAGGGGATGCCCACGGTGGTGCGCGCCCCGGACGGCACGCCGGGAGTGATCGTCCCCGACAGCCCCTCCCCGAAGAAGTCCGTCACGCAGACCCTCATCAAGGGCGACGGCGCGGTCGTCGAAAAGGGGCAGACGATCATCACGAACCTCACCGCCGTGGGCTGGGACGACAAGAAGGTCGCGACGAGCACCTGGGGCTCCGAGCCGAACATCGGCCCGGCGGCCAACGAGCTCGTCGGAGCCACGGTCGGCTCTCAGCTGCTGGTCGTCGTGCCCGAGGCCGACGGCAACAAGGCGACGGCGATCGTCGTCGACATCCTGGGGATCGTCCCGACTCCGGAGCAGTGATGGCGGCCCGTATTCCCGCGGAGGAGCGCCTGACGAACCTCGTCGTGGCGCTCATGGCCACGGAGATCGGGCTCACCAAGCAGCAGATCCTCGACAACGTCTCGGGATACCGCCAGCGCGCGGATGCCGGTGCCCGCTCGGACGCGCTCGAGAAGATGTTCGAACGCGACAAGGACGAGCTCCGCACGCTCGGCGTGCCCGTCGAGACGCTGGGAGATCAGTCCGACCCGAACGACCTCCGCGAGGCTCGGTACCGCATCCCTCAGGCGGAGTACGACCTGCCTGGCGACATCGAGTTCACCCCGGCCGAGCTCGCCGTGCTCCGGCTCGCGGGCAGCGTCTGGAGCGCGGAGTCGGCGTCCGGCGACGCACAGGCGGGCGTGCGCAAGATCCGTGCCCTGGGGATCGACGGCGACGAGCCGATCATCGGCTTCGCGCCGCGCATCACCGCCCGCGACGAGGCGTTCCCCGTGCTTCAGGAAGCGATCGAGAAGAGCCGGGTCGTCGTGTTCGACTACCTGAAGCCGGGGGAGGATGCGCCGCGGCGACGCAGCATCCGTCCGCTCGCTCTGGTCGACTACGAGGCGCGCTGGCACGTCTTCGGGATCGATGTCGCGATCGAGGAGGATCGGATGTTCCTGCTCAGTCGGATCGTCGGCAAGGTGAAGATGACGGCGACCTCGTTCGACCCGTCGCTCCGTGACGGGGCGGGGGAGCGGGCCCTCAGCGGTCTCGAAGCCGTCGCCGCCCAGAACTCCGCGCTGCTCGAGGTGACGCCGGGGACGGAGGCGTCCCTGCGGCTCGGACGCCGCGCCACACCGGCCACTCAGGGTATCCGGGTGCCGTTCGTCGACATGCACATCCTCGCCGACGAGCTCGCCTCGTACGGACCCGAGGTCCGCGTGGTAGAGCCGGCACCCCTGCGCGACGCCGTGATCTCGCGGCTGACCGCAGTGGTCGAGGCCAACACCGACGCGGAGGAGGGCCGATGAGCGCGCAGGCGAAGCCGCTGCTCGCCGCCGACCGCGTGCGGGTGTATCTGACCCTCGTCCCGTATCTGCTCGAGCACGGTCAGGTCTCGCTGCAGGAGGCGGCGGCGGAGTTCGGCGTCACTCCGAACGAGATGCGCCAGATGGTCGAGAAGCTCACGGTCATCGGCCTTCCTGGCGACTCGGGCTACTGGCAGCAGCCGCAGGAGATGTTCGACATCAACTGGGACCTCCTCGACGAGGAGGACGTCATCGAGATCACGAACGACGTCGCGCTGCGCCGCGTGCCGCGGTTCACGGCTCGCGAGGCCGCAGCCCTGCTCGCCGGTCTGCAGATGGTCGCCGCAGTTCCGGCCGTGTCGGACTCCGGTCTCGTGAGCGGCCTGATCTCCAAGCTCTCGCGCGGTGCCGCGGATGCGCCCGCAGAGGTCGTCGTCGCCCCCAGCGCTGTCGACGAGGTGCGGCGAGTCGTCTCTCAGGGTGTCCGCGACGGTGTCGCCGTCTCCTTCACCTACCAGGCACCCGATGCCGCACCGACGACGCGCACCGTGGATCCCGTGCAGGTGCTGATCACCAACGCCCAGTGGTACCTGCAGGGCTGGTGCCATATGCGCAAGGCGATGCGGACGTTCCACCTCGACCGCGTCAGCGACGCACGGCTCACCGACATCCCGATCACTCACGCCGGCGATCACGTCCCCGAGGCGTTCGCCGCGGCCGAGGACGAGGGCGAGGTGCGGGTGCGCGTCCCCGAGAGGATCGCCCCACTGCTCCGCGGATTCCTCACCGGCGACGACGTGGAGGCGGCGGACGGCGTGGTCACGGCGCGACTGCATCTCGCCGACCCGCGCGGCATCAAGCGCCTGGCGGCTCGGTTCGGCGGTGTGATGGAGGTCATCGAGCCGGGCATCGCCCGCGCGGCCGCCCGCGAGTGGGCCGCGGCAGGACTCGCGCTGTATGGCCACCCGGATGGCGCTGACGCCGGTTAGACTGGGGAAAACGACGAAGGAGAATCATGGGCGCTTTCGGTTGGCCACATCTGCTGATCATCCTCGCCGTCATCCTGCTGCTTTTCGGCGCTGCGAAGCTGCCGGCGCTCGCCAAGAGCCTTGGGCAGTCGGCCCGAGTGTTCAAGGGCGAGATGAAGGCGATGAAGAGCGACGACGCCGGCGACGCGACGGAGCCCGCGGCGACCGCCGCTCCCGCTCCGAAGGCATCGGTGACGGAGAACACGGTGATCCGCGACGCGGACCCGGGTCAGCCGCCTCGATCCGCCTAGGTCGTGTCGGCACTCGAATCCGCCGATCAGGAGACTTCCGGTCGCGATAGGCGGATGTCACTGGGCGCGCATCTGATCGAGCTGCGCAAGCGCCTCGTCATCGCCGCGGCCGCGCTGGTGGTCGGCATGGTCGTCGCGTTCATCGTGACCGGACCCATCATCGATCTGCTGTCGATCCCGATCCGTACCATCGCGGAGGAGGCCGGCCGCGAGTACACCGGCCTCAACTTCACGACCGTCACGAGCGGTTTCGACCTGCGGATGCGGATCGCGTTCGCCATCGGCCTCCTCATCTCAGCCCCGGTCTGGCTCTGGCAGGTCTGGGCGTTCGTGATGCCGGGTCTGACCAAGAAGGAGACCCAGTACACCTGGGGGTTCCTGGGCGCTGCGATCCCGCTCTTCTTCGGCGGGTGCACCGTCGCGTTCTTCGTCCTGCCGCACGTGATCGAGATCATGGCGTCGTTCGTCCCCACGGGAATGGCGCAGTTCTACGACTATTCCGGCTACTACGATTTCGTCTTCAAATTCCTGCTCGTCGTCGGGATCGCATTCGTCCTGCCCGTGTTCCTCGTCGCGTTGAACCTCGCCGGTGTCATCTCAGGTCGCGAGATCCTCAAGGGATGGCGGGTTGCCGTGCTGGTGTGCACCATCTTCGCCGCGGTGACGACCCCACCCGCCGACGTCTTCTCGATGCTTCTCCTGATGGCATCCATGATCGTGCTCTACTTCGCCGCGACGTTCATCTCCATGCTGTTCGACCGGCGCAAGCGCAAGCTGGCGAGGGCAGCCGGCATCGACCCGGCGACCGCATGAGCTCGCCCGCCGAACGCTTCGCCGCCGCGCGCGAGGCCGCAGGTCATCCGCAGACGACCGCCTTCGCGGCGCGTCAGCGGTTCGATCTCGACGCGTTTCAGGTCGAGGGATGCCACGCGCTCGAGCGAGGTCACAGCGTGCTCGTCGCCGCTCCCACCGGCGCCGGGAAGACCATCGTCGGCGAGTTCGCGATCCACCTCGCGATGCAGACCACGCGCGACAAGGCGTT
Organism: Microbacterium sp. SZ1; assembly: GCF_002362255.1. Classification (GTDB taxonomy): domain Bacteria; phylum Actinomycetota; class Actinomycetes; order Actinomycetales; family Microbacteriaceae; genus Microbacterium. Next base: position 270,083 of record NZ_LPVV01000040.1, read on the forward strand.
CTACACCACGCCGATGAAGGCGCTGTCGAACCAGAAGTTCCGGGAGCTCGTCGATGTGTACGGGCCCGACGACGTGGGTCTGCTGACCGGCGACACCAACATCAACGGCAACGCGCGGATCGTCGTGATGACGACCGAGGTGCTGCGCAACATGATCTACGCGGATTCCGCAGCGCTGCGCGATCTCCGCTACGTCGTGATGGACGAGGTGCACTACCTCGCCGACCGCTTCCGCGGGGCCGTCTGGGAAGAGGTCATCATCCATCTGCCGTCGCACGTGCGGCTGGTGTCGCTCAGCGCGACGGTGTCGAACGCCGAGGAGTTCGGCGACTGGCTCGACACAGTTCGCGGTGACACCGAGGTGATCGTCTCCGAGATCCGCCCCGTGCCCCTCGAGCAGCACGTGCTCGTTCGTGACGATCTGCTTCCGCTCTTCGACGACCGGGCGGGACTCGCGACAGCGCAGGTGAATCAGGAGCTGATGCGCATCCGCTCCTTCACCGGCTCGCACTATGAGCAGAACCGCGAAGCGCAGTCCTACCGGAGCAACCGTCATGCCGGTCGGCAGGCCCAGCGTCCGCCGCGCGGCGGACGGCGCCCTGTGCGCTCGGCGAACGTGCGTCGCATCGAGCGGATGGACCGTCCGGATGTCGTGCGGCTGCTCGAACGGTCGAACCTCCTGCCGGCGATCTTCTTCATCTTCAGCCGCGTCGGGTGCGACGCGGCGGTGCAGCAGGTGCGTCGGTCGGGACTGCGGCTGACATCGACCGAGGAGCGCGCGGAGATCCGCTCGATCGTCGAGGAGCGCACCCGCACGCTGCAGGAGGAGGACCTCGGCGTCCTGGGGTACTGGGAGTGGCTCGACAATCTGGAGCGGGGAGTGGCGGCCCATCACGCAGGGCTGCTTCCCGCCTTCAAGGAGGTCGTCGAGGAGCTCTTCCAGCGCAAGCTCGTGAAGGCCGTCTTCGCGACGGAGACGCTGGCGCTCGGCATCAACATGCCCGCCCGCACCGTCGTCCTGGAGAAGATGGAGAAGTTCAACGGCGAGGCGCGAGTCGCGATCACGTCGGGGGAGTACACGCAGCTCACCGGTCGGGCCGGTCGGCGCGGCATCGACGTCGAGGGTCATGCCGTCGTCCAGTGGACCGAGGGGATGGATCCGCAGGCCGTCGCGGCGCTCGCGTCCCGGCGAACCTACCCGCTCAACTCCAGCTTCCGTCCGACGTACAACATGGCTGTGAACCTCATCGACCTCTTCGGCAGGGATCGCGCGCGGGAGGTCCTCGAGTCGTCGTTCGCGCAGTTCCAGGCGGACCGTGCCGTTGTGGGCCTCGCGCGGAAGGTGCGCGAGGCCGAGGAATCACTCGAGGGATTTCGTTCGGCGATGGTCTGCGATCACGGCGACTTCATGGAGTACGCCGCGATGCGCCGCGAGCTGAGCGATCTCGAGAAGAAGAACCGGCAGGACTCGAACTCGCCGCGAGTGGCGCGCGAGAAGCGGATGAAGCAGATCCAATCCCTGCGCACCCGGATGCAGCGGCACGGGTGCCATCGCTGCCCCGACCGGGAGAAGCACGCGCGATGGGCCGAGCGCTACTGGAAGCTCAAGCGCGAGACGGACCGGACACGACGACAGATCGAGAATCGGACGGGCACGGTCGCTCGCGTGTTCGACAGGGTCAGCGAGGTCCTCGAGACGCTCGACTACCTCCGCACCGAAGACGGCGAGACCCGATTGACGGATGCCGGGCGCACCATGCGGCGCATCTACGGGGAGCGGGATCTTCTCATCGCCGAGTCGCTCCGTCAGGGACTGTGGAAGGGCCTCGACGCCCCGTCGCTCGCAGCGATGGCCTGCTGTCTCGTGTACGAGCCGCGCCGCGATGAGGCGAACTCGGGCGAGCGCGGGCTCCCGCGGGGAGCGTTCCGCGCCGCGTACGACCGCACGACGACGCTGTGGGCCGAGCTGGACGACCTCGAGAAGGAGCACCACCTGCCCGGGACCGAGCCGCTCGCCGCGGGTCTCGCCGGCGCGATGCACACCTGGGCGCGCGGCGGCAGTCTCGATCGGGTCCTGATCGATGCCGACATGGCCGCCGGTGACTTCGTGCGGTGGGCGAAGCAGACGATCGATCTGCTCGACCAGCTGTCCATCGTCGCCGAGGACGGAACTCTCGCACGGAACGCGCGCGCGGCGCTCGACGGGGTACGCCGGGGCATCGTGGCGTACTCGTCGATGTGAGCAGGGGATCGATGTCGGACTCCCCGGCGGCATCCTCGGCGCCGCGCCCGCTCGTGCCCCTCTGGGCCGCCGTCCTCAGCGCGGTCGCGGCGGCGGTCTTCATGGATCTGTCGTACCCGGAGGCCGCCGTCTGGATCCTCGCGTTTCCTGCCGTTGCCCTGCTGCTGCTCGCTCTGGTCGGTCGCCGGGTGGGCGGAGCCCTCCTGGTCGGCGCCGTCTACGGAGTGGTCTTCTTCGCTCTGCTCGTGTCATGGACGTCGCGTTATCTCGGACCCGTGCCGTGGGCGGCGCTCAGCGTCGTCGAGGGCGGCCTGACCGCGCTCGCACTCATCCCGATTGCACTGGCCTATCGATGGCTTCCTCGTGCCTTCCCGAGGCCCGCTGCGCGCATTCTGCTGCTCCCGGCGGTGGTCGCCGCGCTCTGGGTCGGGCGGGAGCTCTTCGTCGGATCCTGGCCCTATGGCGGCTTTCCGTGGGCGCGGCTCGGGATGACGCAGGCGCAGAGCCCGCTCGCCCCCGTGACGTCGTGGCTGGGCGTCAGCGGTCTGAGCTTCTTGATGGTCTTCTTCGTGGCGGTGGTCATCGAGATGGTCCGTGCGCGGCGCGAGATGGTGCGCGTGACTCTCGTCGTGCCGGCGGCTCTCGTCGTCGTCCTCGCCTTCACGCCGCTGTATCCGACGACGGGCACCGGATCGATGCGCATCGCGGCGGTGCAGGGCAACGGTCCGAGCGGCTACTTCGATGAGCGAGAGCCGTTTTCGCTCGTCGACGCCCAGGCGACGGCGACCGCGCCTCTGTTCGGGGAAGACGTCGACCTCCTGGTCTGGCCGGAGGGGTCGCTGGACTACGACCCCTTCCAGACCGACGCCCTGGCCCGCCGGATGAGCTTCGTGAGTTCGCGCATCGGGGCACCGCTCCTGGCGAACGCCGCGACGGAGCGCGACGGTCGGTACTGGAACACCTCGATGCTGTGGACCGAGGGCGGGGGAGCGGAGCAGACGCACGACAAGCGGCATCCCGTGCCCTTCGGCGAGTACGTGCCCGATCGCGCCTTCTTCAACGCCCTCGCGCCCGACCTCATCGGACTGATTCAGCGGGAGTACACCCCGGGCACGAACAGCTCCGTGATCGACGTCGACGGCGTGCGGGTCGGACTCGCGATCTGCTTCGACGTCATCTACGACGACGTCGTCGACCAGGGTGTGCGCGACGGCGCCGACGTGCTCGTCTTCCAGACCAACAACGCCGACTTCCGGGGGACGGACGAGAACCTGCAGCAGCTGGCCTTCGCCCGGATGCGCGCCATAGAGACCGGCCGCAGCGTGGTGAACATCTCCACGGTCGGCACCAGCCAGATCATCCGCGCGGACGGCACCACCGTCTCGAGCCTGGACGCAGACGAGGCCGGAGCGATGCTCGAGAACGTCGAGCTTCGATCCGGCCTCACGGCGGGTGTCGTCCTGGGCCCGTGGATCCAGCAGCTTCTGCTGTGGGGCGGGCTGGGCGCGCTGATCGTCGGGTGGTGGCGCGCCCGGAGGCGCTAGGCGCCGATCTTCTCGCGGGTGGGGTCTTCGCCGGCTCCGCGACGGGCGCGGATGAAGGCGAGGCGCTCTTCGAGCAGTTCCTCGAGCTCGGCGCGGGTGCGGCGCTCCATCAGCATGTCCCAGTGGGTGCGGGCGGCCTTCTCGTCGGCCGTGTCGAGCGTGACGGCCTGACCGTTGACGTTCAGGCGGGCCTCGGCGCCGCAGGCACGGCACTCCCAGGTCTGCGGAGCTTCTGCATCAGCTGCGAACATGAGGGTCGTGACATGTCCGCACGTGTCACAGGTGTAGGTGGTCTCGCGGCGCTCCATGAAGACGACGCCCTCTTCGCTCTGTAGGCTCTGGGCGCCGAGTCGGATGCCGCGCAGGCTGCGATCTGCCATTGTGTGGTCCTCTCGTCTCTGCCAGGTATAACGTTCCGAGCTGTGCGCTTCATCCACGCGAACGCTTTCCCCGAGCGATTCACAGCGGAATCCCAGCGCGATCGCGCGGTCGGGCGGCGGTGCTCAGCGGCGCAGCGCGGCGAGGGCGAGATCCGCACGATCGGAGACGACGCCGTCGACGCCGAGTCCGACGAGCCGGACCATGTCCGCAGGCTCGTTCACGGTCCAGACGTGCACTTCGACGCCGTGTCGATGGGCGGTCCTGAGCAGAGCGGGGGTGAGCACCCGGAGCGCACCGTGACGTTCCGGGATCTGCAGGGCGTCGATGTCGCGCAGCGCCCGGACAGCGGAGAACCTCAGTGCGGAGAGCGCTCGGAGGGCGGCGATGGTACGGCTTCCCCCCGAAGTCGCAGGCCGGAGTCCCGCCCCGGCCTGCAGCACGGACGCGATCGTCGCCCGGCGATTCCGGTCGTCGAAACTCGTCACGAGCACGCGATGCGTGTGCTCCACGAGAATCCGACCGAGGGGTTCGACAGCCTCCGCGGTCTTGACGTCGATGTTGAATCGGGTCGACGGGAAGGCCGCGAGTGCTTCTGCGACCGTGAGCAGCCCGCCGTGGTCGGCGAACATGTTCGCGAGCTCCCTTGTGCGCACCTCGCGGACGAGGCGGGTGTCGCCGACGAGCCGCCGCAGGGACGAGTCGTGGAAGAGCACGACATCACCATCGGCAGTGACCTGGCAGTCGGTCTCGATGTACTCGGCCCCGGCGGCATGGGCGGCGGCGAACGCCGCCGCCGTGTTCTCCCAGACGCCCGAGTCCTCGCCCTCCGCCGTGACGAGACCGCGGTGGGCGAGGACTCGCGGATGCGCGGCCTTGTCGAAGTACGGGTGCGTCACGCGCCCGGCGTGCCGAGCGGCGGCTGACCGGGCTTCGGCGTGAAGGCGCTGCCGATGCCCTTCAGTGCCTCGGTGAGCTCGCTCGGGATGATCCAGAGCTTGCTCGACTCGCTCTCGCTGATCTTCGGCAGCATCTGCAGGTACTGGTAGGCCAGCAGCTTGTCGTCCGGCTGTCCCTGATGGATGGCGCTGAAGACGTTCTGGATGGCCTCGGCCTCACCCTGCGCCCGCAGCACCGCGGCCTGCTTGTCGCCCTCCGCCCGGAGGATCTCGGCCTGACGACGGCCTTCCGCCTCGAGGATCTGCGACTGCTTGGAGCCCTCGGCGGTGAGGATCGCGGCACGACGATCACGCTCGGCGCGCATCTGCTTCTCCATCGAGTCCTGGATGGAGACGGGCGGATCGATCGCCTTGAGCTCCACGCGTCCCACGCGGATGCCCCACTTGCCGGTCGCCTCGTCGAGCACGACGCGCAGCTGACCGTTGATGTTGTCACGGCTGGTCAGCGCCTCTTCGAGGTTGAGCCCACCCACGACGTTTCGCAGCGTCGTCGTCGTCAGCTGCTCGACCGCACCGAGGTAGTTGGCGATCTCGTACGTCGCAGCGCGGGCGTCCGTCACCTGGAAGTAGACGACGGTGTCAATGGAGACGACGAGGTTGTCCTCGGTGATGACCGGCTGCGGCGGGAACGACACGACCTGCTCGCGCATGTCGATCAGCGGACGAAGACGATCGATGAACGGCACCAGGATGTTGAGGCCCGGCGTGAGCGTCTTGTGATAGCGCCCCAGTCGTTCGACGACACCGGCCGTCGCCTGGGGGATGATCCGGATGGATCGGGCCAGCGTGACCACCACGAAGATGATGATCGCGATGACGAGGATCCAGCCGATGGCGGCCGGAATGAACGAGCTGTCGTTCACGGGGTGCTCCTAGTCGTTGACGGGTCGGACGGTCGCTGTGGCGCCGTTGATGGCGGCGACGGCGATCGGCGAGCCCTGGGGGATCGGCATCGAGGTCGCCGTTCGGGCGGTCCAGGTGTCGCCGTTGCTGAGCTTGGCCTGACCGGAGATCTGAGTGATGTCCTGCAGCGCGATGCCGCGGAGTCCGACGAGCGCCTCGACGTTCGACTTGGTCGGGTCTTCGCCGCGATGGAGTCGCCGGATCAACGGTGGGCGCAGGAACAGGATGAAGAGCGCAGCCGCGCCTGCGGCGACGAGCACCTGAACCCACACGGGGACGCCGAGGAAGTCCGTGACGAGCCCGATAGCACTGCCGAAGCTCAGCATCAGGAAGGTGAAGTCGAGGGTGAGCATCTCGATCACGAGGAAGAGGGCGATGAGGACCAGCCACCCGACCCATGCCCACTGATCGACGAACTGGACGAATGTCGCGAAGTTGTCCATGCGGCCTCCCTGTTGCGGTCAACCTATCACGCGAGGTGTTCGCTCCAAGGGTCCCGAAGGGCGCCTTGCTAGTCTGGAACGGCCGTGCGATCACGGCGTTCCACGCACTTGAGGAGTCACCGTGACCGACGTTCTTCCCGCAGGTTCTCTCGACGGCAAGGTCGCGCTTGTCACCGGTTCGTCCCGAGGCATCGGGGCCGACACGGTGCGGTACCTCGCCGAGGCCGGAGCCGACGTCGTCATCAACTATCGCAACAAGGCTCCGCGCGCCGAGAAGCTCGCCACGCAGCTGCGGGAGCTCGGACGTCGCGTCCTGACCGTGGGCGCCGACCTGACCGACCCCACGTCGGTGGGGGAGATGTTCGAAGCCGTCGAGGCGGAGTTCGGGCGCCTCGACGTGCTGGTGCTGAACGCGTCGGGCGGTATGGAGTCCGGCATGGCGGAGGACTACGCCCTCACCCTCAACCGGGACGCTCAGCTCAACGTGCTCGACGCAGCGACGCCGCTGCTCGACGACGGCGCCCGGGTCGTGTTCGTCACGAGCCACCAGGCGCACTTCATCCGCACGACGCCCACCATGCCCGAGTACGAGCCGGTGGCGCTCTCGAAGCGCGCGGGAGAGGATGCTCTGCGCGAGCGCATCCCTGGGCTCGCCGAGAAGGGCATCGGGTTCACGGTGGTGTCCGGCGACATGATCGAGGGCACCATCACCGCGACGCTCCTGGAGCGTGCGAACCCGGGCGCGATCGCCGAGCGGCGTGAGTCGGCCGGCAAGCTGTACAACGTGTCGGAGTTCGCCGCCGAGGTCGCACGCGCGGCCGTCGACCCCGTGCCCGCTGACAACACCCGCCTGGTGGGCGACGTGAGCGGCTTCGCCGCCGAGTGACGCTCCTGATGTGAGAGAGGGCCCCGTCCGTGCGGACGCGCCCCTCTCTCCTCTGCGTGGCGGCCGGAGGGCGGTCGTCAGCTCACCGTCTCCGACCGGAAGGCGTCGGCAGCATCCTTCGCATCCTTGCCGATCGTGATGGCGCGGACGATCTGCACGATGCCCAGGGCGACGAGCGAGATGCCGAAGACGAGCCAGAGCACCGCCGCCGCGTACAGCGGCGAGAACAGCACGACAATGCCGGCGATGATGCTCAGCAGAGCATAGAGCAGCGTCCACACCCGGGATCCATCCTGGCCGAGCAGCGACAGCGAGACGACGCCGTCGACGATCCAGCTGATGCCGATGAAGATGACGACGACGAGGGCCAGGGTCGCCGCGGCGACGCCGAGATTGGCGAACGCGATGACGCCCGCGGCGATGTACAGCAGCCCGAGGACGATGTGGCCGACACGCGCCCACCCTCCCTTGCGGTGCGAGAAGATTCCGAGGCCGATGTAGACGAGCCCGGCGACGATCAGGTACGAGGCGAAGATGCCCGTCACGATCACCGCCGATTTGACCGGCCACACGAGCAGCACGACGCCGGCGATGAGCGCCAGCGCGCCAGACACGGCCAGGGTGATGCGAAGGGACTTGAACAGCGATTTCGCGTCGTTCGCGAGTGTTTCAGACATGGTTGGGGACCCTTTCTGAGAAAATCCTGTGAGGGATGGTCACAGAATATCGCTGCCTGCTCGCAAATGGGGGAGGAGTCGTGGCCGGCGACGCGGGAGTTCACGCGGAGGCACACGGCGGCATGGCACTATCGAGAGGTGACTCCCGATGAGGACGCCAGACTCCGCGAGCTCGTCGTCATGCGGAGGGTTCGTGACCGCATCGACAGGGAGTACGCGAAGCCGCTCGATGTCGAGGCCCTCGCGCGGGGCGTGCACATGTCGGCCGGTCACCTCAGTCGCAGGTTCCGTGATGCGTACGGTGAGTCACCGTACTCGTACCTCATGACGCGGCGCATCGAACGCGCCATGGCGCTGCTGCGACGCGGCGACCTCACGGTGACCGAGGTGTGCCTCGAGGTCGGGTGCTCGTCGCTCGGCACCTTCAGCACGCGCTTCACCGAGCTGGTGGGTGTCTCACCCCGGGTGTACCGTGAACGCGCCGCCAACGTCGACGGCATCCCGACCTTTCAGGTCAAGCAGGTCATCCGACCGATCAGGAATCAAGAAGCACCCCGCACCGACGCGAACCTAACCTGAACCCATGAACATCAGCATCCACTACGCATTCCTCCCGCACACGGATGCCGAGGCGGCCCTCGGCTTCTATCGAGACGCCCTCGGATTCGAGGTGCGAGGCGACGTCGGGTACGACGGCCTCCGCTGGCTCACCGTCGGGCCCGAAGGGCAGCCGGGAACGTCGATCGTGCTGCACCCGCCCGCGACCGATCCCGGTCTCACCGACGACGAACGCCGCACCATCAACGAGCTGATCGCGAAAGGCAGTTACGGCGCGCTCACGCTCGCGAGCGACGACCTCGACGGTCTGTTCGAACGGCTCGTCGAGAAGGGCGCCGATGTCGTCCAGGAGCCGATGGATCAGCCGTACGGCGTCCGCGACTGCGCCTTCCGCGACCCGGCGGGCAACCTGCTCCGTATCAACCAGGCCGGCTGAGCCCGCCCGACCGTTCGAGGAACCCCCATGACCCACGCCGCTGACGCCCACGACCTCATCCGCGTGCAGGGCGCACGCGAGAACAACCTGAAGGAGGTCAGCGTCGACATCCCGAAACGACGCCTGACCGTGTTCACCGGTGTCTCGGGCTCGGGGAAGAGCTCCCTCGTCTTCGACACCATCGCCGCCGAGTCGCGGCGCATGATCGACGAGACCTACAGCGCCTTCGTGCAGGGGTTCATGCCCTCTGTGCCTCGGCCCGACGTCGACGTGCTCGAGGGGCTGACCACGGCGATCATCGTCGACCAGGAGCGACTGGGGGCCAATCCGCGCTCCACTGTCGGCACGGTGACGGATGCCAACGCCATGCTGCGCATCCTCTTCAGCAAGCTGGGGCAGCCGTACATCGGCGGACCCACCGCGTTCTCGTTCAACATCCCGACGCAGAGGGCGAGCGGGGTGATGACGGGGCCGGGCGGCGAGAAGAAGATCGTCAAGGATGCGATCTATCTCGGCGGCATGTGTCCGCGATGCGAGGGCAGGGGAGCGGTCTCCGACCTCGACCTCTCGCAGATCGTCGACGAGTCGAAGTCGCTCGACGAGGGCGCCATCATGGTCCCCGGGTACACGGCCGACGGATGGATGGTGAAGGGCTTCTCCCAATCGGGCTTCTACCCGGGCGACAGGCCGATCGCGGAGTTCACGGAGAAGCAGCGGCACCTGTTCCTCTACGGAGAGGTGACGAAGGTCAAGATCTCCGGGATCAACATGACCTACGAGGGACTGATCCCGAAGATCACGAAGTCGATGCTGTCGAAGGACCTGGAGGCTCTGCAGCCGCACGTCCGCGCCTTCGTCGAGCGGGTGGCGACGTTCGCAACCTGCCCGGAGTGCGACGGCACCCGCCTCACCGAGGGAGCGCGGTCGTCGAAGATCGACGGCATCAGCATCGCCGATGCCTGCCGCATGCAGGTCACCGACCTCGCGGAGTGGGTGCGCGGGCTCGATCTGCCCGGTGCCGGCCCGCTGCTCGACGCACTGCGGGCGAACCTCGACGCGTTCGTCACGCTCGGACTCGGCTATCTCAGCTTGGAGCGCCCCTCCGGCACCCTTTCCGGCGGAGAGGCGCAGCGCATCAAGATGCTGCGGCATCTCGGCTCCTCGCTCACCGACGTCACCTACGTGTTCGACGAGCCGACGATCGGCCTGCACCCGCATGACATCCAGCGGATGAACAGCCTGCTGCTGCGGTTGAGAGACAAGGGCAACACCGTCCTCGTCGTGGAGCACAAGCCTGAGACCATCGCGATCGGCGACCATGTGGTGGACCTTGGCCCCGGTGCGGGAAGCGCAGGAGGACAGATCTGCTTCGAGGGCACCGTCGCGGGTCTGCGGTCCAGCGCCACCCTCACCGGCTCGCACCTCGACGACCGCGCTCAGGTGAAGGATGCCGTCAGGAGCAGGTCGGGCGTCATCGAGATCCGGGGCGCGAACGCGAACAACCTGCGGGACGTCGACGTCGACATTCCGACGGGGGTGCTCACGGTCGTCACCGGGGTCGCAGGATCGGGTAAGAGCTCCCTCATCCACGGCTCGGTCTCGAAGCGCGACGGCGTCGTGTCGATCGACCAGTCGGCGATCAAGGGGTCGCGGCGCAGCAACCCGGCGACGTACACCGGGCTCCTCGAACCCATCCGCAAGGCGTTCGCCAAGGCGAACGGTGTGAAGCCCGCACTGTTCAGCGCGAACTCCGAGGGGGCGTGCCCCACCTGCAAGGGCGCGGGCGTGATCATCACCGAGCTCGGATTCATGGACACCATCGAGACGCTGTGCGAGGACTGCGGGGGCAAGCGCTTCCAGGCCGCCGTGCTGGAGTACAAGCTCGGGGGCAAGGACATCACCGAGGTGCTCGATCTGCCCGTCTCCGAGGCCAGGGCGTTCTTCTCAGACGGCGAGGCCAAGCTGCCGGCCGCGGCGGCGATCCTCGGGAGGTTGGAGGACGTGGGGCTCGGCTACCTCGCCCTCGGACAGCCTCTGTCGACTCTGTCGGGTGGCGAGCGTCAGCGCATCAAGCTGGCGATCCAGATGGGGGAGAAGGGCGACGTCTACGTGCTGGACGAGCCGACGACCGGGCTGCATCTGGCGGATGTCCAGAACATCCTCGGACTGCTCGACCGGCTCGTCGAATCGGGCAAGACCGTGATCGTCATCGAGCACCATCAAGCCGTCATGGCCCACGCCGACTGGATCGTCGACATCGGCCCAGGCGCAGGGCACGACGGCGGACGCGTGGTGTTCGAGGGCACGCCCGCCGACCTGGTCGCGTCACGGGCGACGCTTACGGGCGAGCATCTTGCCGAGTACGTGGGCGCCTGAATCCGGAGGAGGAGAACCCATGTCCCTCGTGCGCGTGCACGACTTCACGATCTCTCTGTCCTGAACTCGAACCGGCGAGCGCACTACGAGGCGGTTTCTCAGGTGCGCTCCTTGCGGGCGACGATCGTGAAGGTGCTCGGCACCAGGTCGCGCTCGGACTCGGGCCAGGCGTATCCGCCCGGGACCTCGACCATGCGCGAGCTGAATCGCCAGGGGAGTGTCCGCCCCTCGTCGAAGTGCACGAGACGGAGTCCTGCGCGAAGCAGCGCGCCGAGGATCTCGGAGAGCGGGTGCGGCCACTCGTAGGTGCGAGCGTGCGCGACGGTGCCCTCGCCGGCGTATGTCGACGCGTCATCCCATTGCTGAGCATGGCCGTCGCCGAAGTACGGGTATCGGATGGTGAGTGCCGGCGCGTTCTCGTCGAGTGCGTAGAGCGAGGGGTGTCCGTCGCGGATGAAGAACGTGCCGCCATCTCGCAGCAGACCGAAGATCTGTTCGGCCCAGCGCTCCAGATCATCCAGCCAGCAGATCGTGCCGATGCTGGTATAGACCACGTCGAAGTCGCCGCTCACGGCGGCACGGGCGTCGAGCACGTCGGTCTGCACCCAGGTGGCGGTCACGCCCGTCCGCCGAGCGAGTTCCGCGCCGGCGGTCAGAGCGGGCTCCGAGAAGTCCACGCCGGTGACTCGCGCACCGGCTCGCGCCAGAGAGATCGTGTCGGTGCCGATGTGGCACTGCAGATGGCAGAGATCGAGCCCAGACAGAGTGCCGGTCGGCAGAAATCGCTCGAGCACGGGGACATCCGCGCGGACGACGTCGCTGAGATGCGACGGGTCATCGAACGCCTCGAGCCCGTAAGCGACCTGATGCAGGGGTACTCGGTCGTCCCAGTTCCGACGATTGGCCGCGCGGGCGTCAGCCCACGTCACTTCCACAGAGTCACCGTCCACGGAGCGAGCCTATCGACCGGAAGGCGGAACCCCGAGTAACCGATAATGTACATTATGTCAGGTCACGAAGAACTGCCCTGAGACTAGGCTCGATCCATGTTCCGCCCCCGCCCCCGCTCCCTCGAACTCCGCGTGGACCGGGACAGCGTCGCGATGGGTGACGACGTCGTCTCCCACGCCGGCGTGTTGTCCGTCCCGCGAGGGACGTTGCTCAGCGCGGCGATCGAGCGATGCTCGCCCGAGATCAAGGCACCTGGATGGTCCTGGGTCGCTGTCGTCGATGGCATGGCCGCCGCGGTCTGGTCCGTCGACCACGGCGTGCACCTGCTCGTCCCTGACCGGAAGCTCTCGCGCGGACCGGTCGAGGTCTTCTTCCGCTACTTCGCCCAGATCGATCCTGTCTGGTTGTTCGACCGCCTCGCGCGCGGAGAAAGACCCGACCGGCGTGCGCTCGAGGAGCAGTATGCGCCGATCGCGCGCGAGAGGTACCGGGCAGAGCTGCGTCGCCGGGAACGCGAGCTCGACGGGCGCCTGCTGAGCACTGCCTGCGTCGAGGCACTCCGCCACTACGGCGCCGAGTTCACCCTGCACGCCGATGTGGCGTGCGAATTCACACACGACGCAGACGCCTGGGTCGTTCGTCGGGCGGACACGATGTTCCAGGTCTTCCGCGGCGGCGGTGGCCCGATCGCGTCGCTCCGACCCCACGCTTTCGGCGAGGCGTGGCTCGTCGGCATGCTCGGCGCGGCCGTTCGCGCCGCCGAAGGCTGGGAAGCCCTCCCCGACGCCCACGTCTCCCCCGACCTCGAACTCACTCGATCCGGCGGCCGGTGGACGTCGCGCGGACCGACGGTCGTGCAGGTGCACTCCGAGCTCGCCGCTAGTGTCGCACAGCTCGCCCACGGGCGTTCGGTCTCGCAGATGCTCGAGGTGTTCGACGTCTGAGGCGGCCAGAGCCGTCCCCGACCAGGAGTAGCGTGGAGGGGTGACGTCGGCCGCCCACTCCCCCGCTTCGCGCCCGGGATGGAAGGCCTGGCTGATCTGGTCGGTGGGAGTGGCCGCCTACGTCCTCGCCATCACGAACCGCACCTCTCTCGGCGCAGTCGGCGTCGACGCGGCCGACCGCTTCATGGCGGATGCCTCGACGCTCGCGCTCTTCGCCGTGGTGCAGCTCGCGGTCTACGGCGGAATGCAGATTCCCATCGGCATCCTGCTCGATCGCTACGGCTCCCGTCCGATCATGACGGCGGGCATGCTGCTGATGGCTCTGGGGCAGCTGACGATGGCCCTCTCCCCCAGCATCGGCATCGCGATCGTCGCCCGTATCCTGCTCGGTGCAGGCGATGCCGCCGTGTTCCCGGCGGTCCTGCGCCTCGTCGCCACCTGGTTCCCTGCGCAGCGCGGCCCGATCATGGTGCAGTTCACGGGGATCATCGGACAGGCCGGCCAGCTCATCGCGCTCGTGCCGCTCGCAGCCCTTCTGCATGCGACGACGTGGACGGTGACGTTCGGCAGCATCGCGGGACTCGGTGCGCTCTTCACGGTGCTGGTGGCCATCGTCATCCGCAATCATCCGCCGGAGCGGGATGCCGATGTCTCGGTCAACACGGACACCGGCGTGGTGCGGGTCGTGACGTCCGCGATCGACACCGGCGTCGGCATCCGTGCGGCATGGGCGCACCCCGGCACCCGCCTCGCCTTCTGGTCGCACTTCACGACACCCTTCGCCGGCACCGCGTTCATCCTGCTCTGGGGCATGCCGTTCCTCACCGCGGCGCAGGGACTCGACACCGCCCACGCCGCAGGCATCATCTCGGTCTACGTCGTCGCCGGAATGGCACTCGGACCGGTCATCGGAGAGCTGTCGCGGCGGCTGCCGAACCAGCGCTCTTTCGCACTCGTCCTCCCTGCGGTGGTACTGCAGCTCCTCGCGTGGACGACCGTGATCGCGCTCCCCGGGCCTGCCCCGGTCTGGTTGCTCTACCTGCTGGCGGTGGCCCTCGCTACGGGAGGCCCCGCCAGTATGATCGCGTTCGATCACGCGCGCACCCACAACCCGACTCACCGCCTGAGCACCGCCACCGGTGTGACGAACGCGGGTGGGTTCATCGCCGCCCTGATAGCGATCTTCCTGATCGGTCTCGCGCTCGATCTGCAGGGCGCGGGTACGCCCGAGACATACTCGCTGGACGCGTTCCGCATCGCATTCCTGATGCCGATCCCGCTCTGGCTCCTCGGGATGACGTTCATCCTCATCGAGCGCAAGCGCACCCGCATCCGGATGGGTCTGGATCCGGAACGTCGTCGCTGATCTCCGTCCCCGACTCAGCGGAGCAGGTGCTGCACCGTCTCGATGATGAGCTCCAGGCTGACCTGCTCCGGCACCTCGGCGTCGCCGGCTTCGAACTCCGCCAGCTCGATGCCCTTCACAGCATCGATCGGCAGCGCGGCGAAGATCCCGGCGATCTGATGGGGCAGAAGGCCGTCGGCGACGCGATAGGCCGCGGGGATGTACCCCGGCTCGAGCACGTCCCAGTCGACATGGATCCACACCGGACGCCCGTCGACGAGTTCGAGCACGCGCTCCGGGGTGCTGTCCGCCGGAGCGAGCACCGTCGCTCCCGCATCCGCGAGGAGCTCGGCCTCGGCCGGATCGATGTCCCGGCCGCCGACGATCACGACGCGTGACGGATCGATCCCTGCACCGTGCCCGCTGTCCCAGAGACCGCTCGCGGCGGCGAGCACCATGCCGCCCAGGTATCCGGACTCGGTGGTGTCCGGGGTGTTGAAGTCGCCGTGCGCATCGATCCAGAGCACGACTACATCGGGATACCGCTCGGCGACGGTGGGCAGCGTGCCCAGGCTCGCGGCGCACGTGTTCGTGGCGAGCAGCGGCAGCTGTCCCCCGTCGATCGCCGCGCTCACGGCGTCCCGGAGTCCGTGCAGCGTCTCTTCGGCCTCGGGCAGCGCGCTCGTCCAGTCGTCCGTCCTCGCCGCGCTCGGAGCACCGACCGTCTGGGGTGCCGTGCCCAGGAGTGCGGCAAGCCGCTCCCCCACGAGACGCGCGCCCACGAGCGCGCCCTCCGTGCGATCGGCGACGCGGCCCTGGGAGACGATGAGCGAGAAGCGGGAGGTCATCCTCTCAGCTTCGCACTTATCCGGTATACCGGGCAAAACGGCGGCGCGGCCGCCCCGATCAGCCCTGGGAACGCCGCAGCGGTGTCCAGCCGAAAGGGATCGGGCCGTTCGAGAACGATCGCTCTCGATCGTCCTGCGCCGACCAACCCTGGGCGGCCCGCGGGCCGTCGAACTCCCCTCGCGCGACCCGGAACCCGACGTCGTCCTGGGCTGTGCGCGGAGATCCACCGCGACGAACGGAAGCCCGGACGCTCCATGCCTCATCGGCGAACGCGCCGCCGCGGAAGACCCGGTACTCGCCGTAGCGCTCAGGATCGAGCAGGTCCCAGCACCACTCCCATGTGTTTCCGAGCGTGTCGAAGAGGCCGAAGAGGTTCGGGAGCTTGCCGCCGACGTCTCGCGGCGTGCGGATGCCGTCGGCGCTCGTCCACGCGGCATCCAAGAGCGGCGCGTAGTGCGGTCCGACCGATCCCGCGCGGCAGGCGTACTCCCACTCCGCTTCGGTGGGCAGCCGGTATCCGCCCGCAGTGACGTCCCACTCGACGTCCTCGCCGTCGAAGTGGTACACCGGATCGAGCCCCTCCCACTCGGATGCCGCGTTGCAGAAGTGCACGGCCCGCAACCAGCTCACGTCGACGGCCGGACGGCGCGGATGCCGCGAGGGGACGGGGAGGATCTCCGCCAGCTGCTCCTCGGTCACGGCGAACACGCCGATCTCGAAGCTCTCCAGTTCCACGGTGCGCTCCGCCTTGCGTCGCGCGTCGTGCAGCGTCACGCGCCCCGCCGGCAGACTCCGCATCTCGATATCGGTCACGCGCCGGGCGCCCGCTCGACCCAGGTCGGGTACTTCGCCGCACGCCCGTCGCCCGACGAGGTGCGCGTGAGGCGACGACGCACCCACGGACCGACGAATTCACGGTAGTAAGCCAGTCCCGACGGCCCGGCCATCGCGGCCGCGGTCGGAGACCACCAGGCAGCAGGTGGCTCGAACCCCAGCGCCTGCAGCACCCGTGCCGCCACGCGATGATGCCCGGCCGCATTCATGTGCAGGCGATCCTCCGACCAGTACGGCGGTCGGGCGAGCTCCCGGTCGGGCCAGTTGAGCGCGCGGACGACGTCGGGGCGGTCCTCGACCCGCCGCAGCACCGCCTCGGAGAGCAGATCACCGCGGCGCTGGACGACGGTGCCCATGGGCAGCTGGCCGCTGGGATTCGCACCCGACAGCAGGATCAGGGTCACGCCCTCCTCGTCGCACCGACGCAGCACGCGACTGAACGCGTCCGCGATGTGCTCGAGGTCGGATCGAGGACGCAGCATGTCGTTGCCACCGCCGTTGAACGAGAGGTGCGTCGGACGCAGCGCCAACGCCGGCTCCAGCTGCTGCTCGACGATCGGCCAGGCGAGCTTCCCCCGGATGGCGAGGTTCGCATACTGGATCGGATGTCCGGACGCATCCGCCCATCCCTGCGCGACGAGATCGGCCCAGCCCCGTTCTCGTCCGTCGGGCAGCGCGTCGCCCACCCCCTCGGTGAAGGA
Organism: Microbacterium sp. SZ1; assembly: GCF_002362255.1. GTDB lineage: Bacteria > Actinomycetota > Actinomycetes > Actinomycetales > Microbacteriaceae > Microbacterium. The sequence continues at coordinate 287,109 of NZ_LPVV01000040.1, forward strand.
GTCGCCGATAGCCACGTAGCGCACATCTGTCACCTCGCCAGCATATTGGCGGAACGATGGTGCGCGGCTCAGCGATCGTCGAGCGCGACTCCCCCGCGGTCGGCCAGACCCCACGCAGCGGCGGCCGCGATGACGAAGCACGCCCCGAACACGACGAACAGGGTCGGCACTCCCCCGGAGACGAGCAGCACGGGGACGGCGAGCGGTGCGGCGATCGACGCGAGGCGACCGATGCCTGCCGCCCAGCCTGCGCCTGTTCCTCGCAGCGATGTGGGATAGATCTCGGGCGTCACCGCGTACAGCGCCCCCCAGGCGCCGAGGTTGAAGAACGACAGCGCCATTCCCGATGCGATGATCGCGACCTCGGTGGTCGACGTGCCGAAGAAGACGGCGGAGGCGGCCGAGCCGACGAGGAAGACCGACAGCGTGATGCGGCGCCCCCAGACTTCGATCAGCCACGCCGCGACCGCGTAGCCCGGAAGCTGCGCGAGCGTGATGATGAGGGTGAACCCGAACGAGCGCACGAGATCGAAGCCGGCGTCGACGAGGATGCTCGGGATCCAGATGAAGGCGCCGTAGTAGGCGAAGTTCACGCAGAGCCACACCAGCCAGAGGCACAGTGTGCGGACTCGGAACTCCGAGCTCCACAGGGCGGACAGCCGGGCTCGCACGGTCACGGCGATCGGCTGCGTCGCCGGCTCCTTGCGGATCGCCGGAGTCCGCTCGATCTCCGCGTCGACCTCGAACGCCGAGACGATGCGGTCGGCCTCGGCGATACGCCCCTTCGACGCCAGCCAGCGCGGTGACTCCGGCAGCCCCCAGCGCACGACGAGAGCGTAGATCGCGGGGATCGCACCCAGCGCGAACGCCCACCGCCAGCCGTTCTCGGATGCCGGGATCACGAAGTATCCGATGACGGCCGCCGCTGTCCAGCCCAGGGCCCAGAACGCTTCGAGGAAGACGATGAGACGTCCCCGGATGCGCGCGGGGGCGAACTCGCTCACATACGTCGAAGCCACCGGCAGCTCCGCCCCGAGGCCCAGGCCGACGAGGAACCGCAGCACGAGAAGCGCCGCCAGACCGCCGACGAGAGCGCTCGCCCCCGTCGCGACGCCGTAGACGAGCAGAGTCAGCGCGAAGACCTGGCGGCGTCCGAGTCGATCCGCGAGCAGGCCGCCGAGGGTGGCTCCGAGCGCCATGCCGATGAAGCCGACGGACGCCACCCACCCGGCATCCGTCTTCGTCAGGCCCCACTGCTGGGTGAGAGCCGCGAGGATGAATGAGATGAGCCCCACGTCCATCGCGTCGAGCGCCCAGCCGACCCCCGACCCCGTCAGCAGGCGAAGGTGGCGGCGCGTGAACGGCAGATCATCGAGACGGCCGGCGAGCGACTCACGGCTCGGCAGGACGGGTTGTGCCATGCCCCCATCGTAGGGGCGTCGGTGCGCCCTCCGGCCTCACGTCATCCGCGTCAGTCGTTCGCGGCGAGCAGCCGCCGTACACGAGGGATCACCTCGGTGCCGTACAGCTCGACGCTTCGCATCAGGGCCTCATGCGAGATTGTGCCGGTGGAGTACTTCAGGTCGAAGCGTCCGAGACCGAGAGTGGTGACGGTGTCGGCGATCTTGGCGGCGACCCGGTCGGGCGAGCCGGCGTAGATGGCGCCGGCCGGCCCGACGTCGTTCTGGAAGCGCGCTCGACTGTAGGGCGGCCAGCCGCGCTCGGCGCCGATCGTGTTGTTCATGGCTTCGAAGCCGGAGTACGCGGCCTCCCAGGCTTCCTCGTCGGTCTCGGCGATGTGCCCTGGCGAGTGCACCGAGATCGGCTGCGCAGCGGTGCCGAACGACGCGACCGACCGGTGGTAGAGGTCGACGAAGGGCTTGAATCGGCCTGCCGGGCCGCCGATGATCGCGAGCATGAGTCCGAGCCCGTGCCGAGCGACGCGCACCACGGATTCAGGGCTGCCGCCGACGCCGACCCAGGTGCGAAGGCCCTTCTCGGTCTTGGGAAAGACATCGGCGTTCTCGAGAGAGGCGCGCATGCTCCCCGACCAGGTGACCGGCTCCTCCTTCAGAAGCTCGACGAACAGCTCGAGTTTCTGCTCGAACAGGGCGTCGTAGTCGCGGAGGTCGTAGCCGAACAGGGGGAACGACTCGATGAAGGAGCCGCGGCCGAGCACGACCTCCGCCCGCCCGTCAGACAGGGCGTCGAGGGTCGAGAAGCGCTCGAACACCCGCACCGGGTCGTCGGAGGAGAGGACCGTCACCGCTGTCCCGAGCCGCATCCGCTCGGTGCGCCCGGCGATGGTGGCGAGCACCATCTCCGGAGAGGAGATCGCGAACTCCTTGCGGTGGTGCTCCCCCACCCCGAAGTAGTCGACGCCCACCGAGTCGGCGAGCACCGCCTGCTCCACGACGTTCCGAATGGTCTGCGCGCCGGTGAGCAGCTCTCCGTCGGCGTCGCGGGTGATGTCTCCGAACGTGTCCAGCCCGAACTCGATGTCCATGTCAGCTCCTTCTATTCAGGTGAATGAACATCGGAGGAGGCGTGGGCATTCCCATCACCGGGTGAGCAGTGCTGTACGGAGGGTGTCGAGTCCGACGCCGCCCATGTCGAGGGCGCGCTTGTGGAACTCCTTGATGTCGAAGTCCGCGCCCTTCTCCGCCCGGTAGGCGTCGCGGACCTGCTCCCAGATGCGCTGCCCGACCTTATACGACGGGGCCTGACCCGGCCAACCGAGGTAGCGGTTCACCTCGAACTGCACGAACTGATCGGACATGTTCACGTTCTTGCGCATGAAGTCGAGTGCATAGGCGGCGTCCCAGGTACCTCCGCCATCGAGACGCTGCTTGCCGAGATGCACGCCGATGTCGAGCACGACGCGCGCTGCGCGCATGCGCTGTCCGTCGAGCATGCCGAGACGATCGGCCGGGTCGTCGAGGTAGCCCAGCTGCTGCATCAGTCGCTCCGCGTAGAGCGCCCAGCCCTCGGCGTGGCCCGAGGTTCCCGCGAGCAGGCGACGCCAGGAGTTCAGCTCTGCGCGGTTGTACACGGCCTGCGCGATCTGCAGGTGATGCCCCGGGACGCCCTCGTGATAGACGGTGGTGAGCTCACGCCAGGTGTCGAACTCGGTCACTCCCTCGGGGACGGACCACCACATGCGACCCGGACGCGAGAAATCGTCGGTCGGCCCCGTGTAGTAGATGCCGCCCTCCTGAGTGGGCGCGATCATGCACTCGAGCGTGCGAATGGCTTCGGGGATGTCGAAGTGCGTGGCGCCGAGCTCGGCCACGGCGCGGTCGCTCGTCTCCTGCATCCAGCGCTGCAGCGCCTCCGTGCCCACCAGCTTGCGAGCCGGATCCGCTTCGAGATGCGCAACGGCCTCCTCGACAGAGGCCCCGGGCAGAATCTCGTTCGCGATCGCAGTCTGCTCGGCGACCATGCGCTCGAGCTCTTCGCGGCCCCACTCATACGTCTCGTCGAGGTCGATCGTGGCGCCGAGGAAACGGCGCGAGTTGAGTGCGTAGAGCTCGCGCCCCACCGCATCCTCCTCACCGGCGGCAGGAGCGAGCTCCTCCGCGAGGAAGCGACGCAGCGCTCCGTAGGCGACGCGTGCCGATGCCGAGTTGTCGGCGAGAGTACGGGCGAGGGATGCCGGGAGGTTCCCGTCCTCCGGCGACGCGTCGGCGACGAAAGCTGCGAAGAATCCGTCGTCGGCGATGTAGCGGTCGATCTGCGTGGCGACCTCGACCACCTGACGGCGTGCGGGCGTCACACCGGCAGCGATGCCGGCACGGAGGGTCTCCGTGTATCCGCGCAGCGCGTCGGGCACGGCAGCGAGGCGGGTGGCGATCACCGACCAGTCGTCCGCCGTCGCCGTGGGCATCAGGTCGAACGCGGAACGCACGTCCTGCGCGGCAGATGCGATGACGTTGAGGTCGCGAAGGTGCCAGTTCGCCTCGTGGAGCTCGAGATCGAGAGTGAGCTCCGCAGTGAGGTCGGCCTTCGTGACCTCGTCGATGGCGTCCACCGGCTCCAGCGACGAGAGCTCGGCAAGCGTCGCACGCGTCGCTGCGGCGATGCTCTCGTGACCGTCGGGGCTCAGGTCGCCGAAGCGATCGTTGACCTCGTCGCGACCGATGTACGTGCCGAGCGTCGGCGCCAACTGCACCAGCGCGTCGACCCATTCATCGGCGACCTTGTCGATGGCGGAGGGAGTGCGGGGCTCAGAAGTCATCCCTTCAGCGTAGCCGGATGACGCCTGTGCCACCCACCCGGCGGCCGCCTCGTCCGTCAGTGCGCCGCCTCGTTCCAGTCCTGCCCGCGACCGACCTGCACGTCGAGCGGGACGGTGAGGTCTGCGGCGTCGCCCATGCGCTGGCGAACAATGCGCTCCGCCGCATCCCACTCTCCGGGCGCGACCTCCACCACCAGCTCGTCGTGGATCTGGAGCAGCACGCGGGAGGAGAGCCGCTCGGAGCGCAGGTCGTCATGGATGTGGAACAGCGCGATCTTCATGATGTCGGCCGCGCTCCCCTGGATGGGTGCGTTGAGCGCCGCGCGCTCCGCGTTCTCGCGAAGCACGCGGTTCGGCGAGGCCAGATCCGGGAACGGACGCCGGCGGCCGTAGATCGTCTCGGTGTACCCCACCTCGCGCGCGGCGAGCACCGACGCCCGGAGGTAGTCGCGCACCGCCCCGAACCGGGCGAAATACTCGACCATCAGCTGCTTCGCCTCGGACTGCTCGATGCGCAGTTGCTTCGACAGACCGAACGCCGAGAGCCCGTAGACGAGCCCGTACGACATGGCCTTCACCTTCGTGCGCATCGCTGCCGTGACGTCGGCGGGATCGACCCCGAAGACGCGAGCGCCGACGAACCGGTGCAGGTCCTCTCCGCTGTTGAAGGCCTCGATGAGACCTTCGTCGCCGGAGAGGTGCGCCATAATCCGCATCTCGATCTGCGAGTAGTCCGCGGTGAGGAGAGCCTCGTACCCCTCGCCGACCCGGAAGGCGCTGCGGATGCGACGTGACTCCTCCGTGCGGACGGGGATGTTCTGCAGGTTGGGATCGGTGCTCGAGAGGCGCCCCGTCTGGCTGCCTGTCTGCACGTAGGTCGTGCGCACCCGCTGGTCAGGGCCGATCGCCACGTCGAGCGACTCGATGATCTGCCGGAGCTTGGTCGCCTCGCGGTGCTGCAGCAGCAGACCGAGGAACGGATGCGGATGCGATTCCTGCAGGTCGGCGAGGACCGCGGCATCCGTCGAATAGCCCGTCTTCGTCTTGCGGGTCTTCGGGAGCTGCAGGTCGTCGAAGAGCACCTCCTGGAGCTGCTTCGGCGAGCCGAGGTTGAACTCGCGTCCGACGATGCCGAACGCATCCTGCGCGATGCCGTCCGCGCGGGTGGCGAGCTCGGACGAGAAGGCCGACAGCACCTCGTGCGAGACCGCGACGCCCGCGACCTCCATGTCGGCCAGGGTCAGCAGCGTCGGAAGCTCGATGTCGGTGAGCACCGCGGCGACGGTTCCCGGGATGTCGTCGCGCAGAGCCGCCGCGACGCGCAGCGCGAACCAGGCCTCCTGCGACGGCGTCGCTCCCTCGGTCTCGGGCACCAACTGGGTGGGGTCGGCCTCGGGCAGCTTCTCGCCGAGGTACCGCTCGACGAGGTCGCCGAGGGTCTTGTCGGGGAAGCTCGGACGCAGCAGCCAGCCGGCGAGGCTCGTGTCATAGGCGAGGCCGGAGAGGCGGATGCCCAGCCGGAGGAGTGCCTTCACCTGCGGTTTCGCGTCGTGCATGATCTTCGGACGGTCGGATTCGAGCCAGCCGCGGAGCGAGGTCGCGGCGTCGTCGTTCCAGTTCAGCTCCCGCAGTTCGGTCTCCGTCGCGGCGCCGATCCGCGTGGGCGCGCCGCTCTGCAGAACCAGGCGGAGTGCCACTTCTTGCTGCGACTCCGCCCAGGAGAGGAACTCGTCGGCCGCGACCTCGGCCGGAGCCGGCAGATCGACGACGGTCGCCGGGTCGTCAGCGACCTCGCCGGCGCCGACGGCCTCGAACACCCGCGGGAGCAGCGTGCGGAACTCCAGGCGGGCGAAGATGTCTCGGACGGCCTGCGCGTCGATCGGTGAGACGGCCAGGTCGGCGGGTGCGACCGGGAGCTCGACGTCGCGGAGCAGTCGATTCAGCTTCCGGTTCCGCCGCACGTCCTCGATGTGCTCACGGAGGTTGCCGCCGACGACGCCCTTGATCTCGTCCGCCCGGTCGAGGAGCTCATCGAGTGATCCGAACTGGGTGAGCCACTTGACCGCCGTCTTCTCCCCCACCTTCGGCACTCCGGGGAGGTTGTCGCTGGTCTCACCCACCAGTGCGGCGATGTCAGGGTACTGCTCTGGGCGCACTCCGTATCGCTCCCGGACCGTGGCCGGGTCGTACCGCTTGAGCTGAGAGACACCCTGGACGTTCGGGTACAGCAGCGTGATCTCGTCGTTCACGAGCTGGATCGTGTCGCGATCGCCCGACACGACGAGGACCTCGTACCCTTGCTCCGCTCCCTGGGTCGAGAGGGTCGCGAGGATGTCGTCCGCTTCGATCCCCTCCTTCGTGAGCACCGGGATCGACATCGCTGCGAGGCAGTCCTGCAGCAGCGGGATCTGTCCGCGGAACTCCTGGGGCGTCTCCGAACGTGTCGCCTTGTACTCCGGGTACTCGTCGGTGCGGAAGGAGTGACGCGACGTGTCGAAGGCGATGGCCAGGTGCGTCGGCTGCTCGGCCTTGATGAGGTTCACCAGCATCGAGAGGAAGCCGTAAATGGCGTTCGTGTGCTGGTTGTCCTTCGTCGTGAAGTTGTCGACCGGCAGGGCGAAAAAAGCGCGGTAGGCGAGCGAATGGCCGTCGACGACCATGAGGGTAGGCTTTGCGGAGTCCGTCACCCTGTCAGCCTAACGAGGACGACAGACACCCGCTGAGGAGGATTCATGAGCGACACCACCGCGACGAGTCAGGGACTCGATTGGGCGTCCGCTCGCGGCATGGGAGCCCTCGCCGAGAAGATGGGGATGCAGTTCCTCGAGTTCGGCACGGAGCGGTGCATCGCGACGATGCCGGTCGAGGGCAACACGCAGCCCGTCGGTCTGATGCACGGCGGCGCGTACGTGGTGCTCGGCGAGTCCCTGGGGTCCATGGCGGCGAACCTGCATGCAGGCCCAGGACGCCTCGCTGTCGGGGTGGACATCAACGCCACGCACACTCGATCGGCGACATCCGGCGTGGTCACCGGTGTCTGCACGCCGGTCCATCTCGGCCGCAGCATCACCGTGCACGAGATCGTCGTCACCGACGATCAGGGACGCCGCTGCTCCACCATCCGGATCACCAACATGATCAAGGACGCACCGGCCTGACCCCGTCCCGTCGAACGCTCGCGGGCGTCACGCGAGTATCCGCTGGAAGAGGAGGTGATCGCGCCACTCCCCCGCGATGTGCAGGTACTTCGGCGCGAGTCCGATCTTGGCGAACCGGGCGCTGCGGAGAACCCGCTGCGACGCGACGTTATCGAGCAGCGTCGCCGCCTGAACACGGTGCAGCGACAGCTCGTCCTCGGCGAATCGGATGAGCTCCGCGACACCCCGGCCGGCCAGACCGCGGCGCAGCCGTGATCCGTCGATCCAGTAGCCGAGGTCGGCGCTGCGGAAAGCACCCCGCACGACGTTGTTGAGGTTCATCCGTCCGCGGATCTCTCCGTCATCCGACACGAGAACGAATCGATAGCCGCGCCCGGAGTCCACGTCGGCGATGCACTGATCGACGTGCCGTTCCTGCCACGCCGCCGTGTAGAACTCGTTGCTCCGCACCGGCTCCCAGGGCGCGAGATGCTCCCGATTCGTCGCGTACGCGCGAGCAAGCGGCGCGCCGTCCCCCGGCTGGACGAGACGCAGGACGTGGTCCGCGTCGAGCCGGAGCACCGACTACTTCTTCGGAGCGAGCTGCTCGATGATCGCCTTCGCGACGTCCTGCATCGTGAGACGACGATCCATCGACGCCTTCTGGATCCAGCGGAAGGCTTCGGGCTCGGAGAGTCCCATCTTCTCGTTCAGCAGGCCCTTGGCCCGGTCGACGAGCTTGCGTGTCTCGAAACGCTCCACCATATCGGCGACCTCGGCCTCGAGCGTGATGATCTGCTCGTGACGGGCGAGCGCGATCTCGATCGCGGGCAGCAGGTCGTTGGGGGTGAAGGGCTTCACGACGTATGCCAGCGCGCCGGCCTCGCTCGCTCGCTCGACCAGCTCCTTCTGGCTGAACGCCGTGAGCAGGACCACAGGGGCGATGTTGCCCTTGTGCAGCTTCTCGGCAGCGCTGATGCCGTCGAGCTGAGGCATCTTGACGTCCATGATCACGAGGTCGGGTCGCAGCTCTGTGGCGAGAGCGACAGCGGTCTCGCCGTCTCCGGCCTCGCCGACCACATCGAAGCCGTTGTCGCGGAGGATCTCGACGATGTCGAGACGGATCAGCGACTCGTCCTCGGCGACGACGACGCGTCGGGGGGCGGATGCCGTGGGCTGCTCAGCCTGTTCTTGCTCTGTCACGCCCTCCATCCTAGTGGAGAGTCACCCGGCCGACCCCGAAGGTCGCACGTCTGTGCACCTGCGCTGCGATACAGTCGTAGACGCGACACACGGGCCGGCGTGGCGGAATGGCAGACGCGGAGCACTCAAAATGCTTTGTCCGAGAGGGCGTGTGGGTTCGAGTCCCACCGCCGGCACCCTGCGGTCGTCATCCCCGATTCTTCAGCGGGTCGTGCCCCCAGTTCATGAGCGAGTACCGCCACCGCGTCTCGGTGACATCCCCGTCCGGCCTCTGCGCTCCGTGGCGAGCCACGTAGCCGACGACCTTCCGCATCCACGCGACGTCGTCGCGCGTGAGTTCCGCTTTCTTCGTCCTCAGCAGCGTGACGATACGGCGCCCCGACCTGTGCCCCGTCGATTCGCCGCCGTCGGAATCGCCGACGGATCGGGATTCGTCGGTCTCGAGCCACTGCTCGAGCTCCTTCGGTGCCATGTTCACATCTCGCTGCCAGTCGTCCCAGACATCGGCCAGTTCGTCGTCGTGATCGGTCATCGGTCATCCTCTCGTGGGTTCTCCGAACCTACTGCGCCCGACGGCAGGGAGAAGGGGCTTGCGCGTCTCCTCGCCTTCCGCAAGCCGCCTCGGCTTCCGGCGACGGCGCCGATGCGATAGACACGTCACATGCGTTCGCGCACGTCCGTCGACATCTGGAGCCGCACCCGACACCGTCGGCGTGGCCTCGTGATCGGGCTGATCGCCGTCACGGTGATCGGCGGCGTCCTCGCCGTCGACGCGATCCGTCGGCACATCGAGGGCGAGGCCGACCTCGCGGGCGACAGGACTTTCTACCGGATACCCGATCCGCTGCCGGAAGGCGAGCCGGGCGACATCGTCCGCCTCGAGGAGATCGACAGCGCGCCGCTCGGATCCGCGGCCTGGCGACTGATCTACCACACGAGAGACCTCGCGGGATCCGACGTGGCAGCCTCGGCGGTCGTGGTCGTGCCCGACACCCCGGCCCCCGCGCGCGGGCGGGCCGTCATCGCCTGGGGCCATCCCACCACGGGTGCTGCGACGCACTGCGCGCCGTCGCTCGACGTCGATCCCTTCCAGCTCATCGAGGGTCTGCACGAGTTCCTCCTCGAGGGGTACGCCGTGGTGGCGGCGGACTACCCCGGTCTCGGCGTAGCCGGCGCATCCTCGTATCTGCTCGGCGTCCCGGAGGCGAACAGCGTGCTCGACGCCGTGCGCGCGGCGGGCGACATCGACGCCGCGAAGATCGGCACGGATGTCGTCCTGTGGGGACACTCGCAGGGCGGACAGGCCGTGCTCTTCGCAGCCGAACGGGCAGAGCGTTACGCGCCGGACCTGACGGTGCACAGCGTCGCCGTCGCCGCCCCCGCGGCTGACCTGACCGAGCTCATGAGCGATGACATCGTGAACATCTCGGGCGTCACGATCGCCTCCTACGCGATCCCCGCTTATGAGGCGGCATACGCCGAGCAGTACGGCAGCAGTGAACTCATCGCGATCCTCACGCCCGGCGGAGCCGCGGCGACCCCGCAGATGGCCGAGATGTGCCTGCTGTCGCAGAACAAGGAGATCCACGCGATCGCCGACCCGCTCATCGGACGCTACGTCACGAGCGACCCCGCGACGACGGAGCCGTGGAAGACGCTTCTCGAGGAGAACAGCGCCGGGTCATCGCCGATCCGTGTTCCGGTGTTCGTGGGGCAGGGCCTCGCCGACGAGCTCGTGAAGCCCGCGGCGACCGAGGACTATGTGGCCCTTCTGTGCGGACAGGAGACGAGAGTCAGCTTCCACCGCTACCCGAGCGTGAATCACGGACTGGCCGCTTACGCCGCGCTGCCCGACATGCTCGGCTGGCTCTCGGCGGTCAGCGCCGGCCAACCGCCGCCCTCCACCTGCCCATGACCGTCGATCAGTGTTCCGACATGGCCGCGATCTCCGCGATCACGCGTGGATCGGCCAACACCCGGAAGTGACCTCCGGTGTCCAGTCGCACATTGCGGCGCGCGCCGGTGAGTTCGCTGCCCTCCGGGATGTGAGGGTCGAATCGCGCGTAGACGGATACGATTCGCGAGTCGACGTCGAGGTGACGCGCGAGCGCCAGGATCGACGGGTGCGTGGGTGCGAGCGCGCGGAGGCCGCGCACCGGCATCCATCGGGCGTACCGTGAACCGCGAAATGGCGTCGAGATCGCGACCATCCCCCGGATCCGTGCACCGGCGCGGCCGATCATCGCTGTCTTCCCGGCCAGTCCACCCTTGCTGTGCGCGACCAGCACGACGTCGGTCATCCCCGCCTCCTCGAGGAAGGTGGCGAGGATGTCGGCGGCCTCGTCGACCGGCCGCCTGTTGTGTCTCCAGGCGTCGAGCACATGAACCGGGTGTCCACGGGCGTGCAGGGCAGCGATCATCGGCTGCATGAAGCGCCACGTCTCGTACACACCGGGCAGGATCACGATCGGCACGCCCGACCCGCCTGCGAAGTCCCGGGAATCCGTGCGATCGAACGCCGCCCGCAGCTGCCAGGCCGCAGCGTACGCGTAGTCGGCGATCCACCACGTCAGGCGCCTCAGTGCGTCGATGTCGTCCACCCTCTCTCGGGCACCCGCGTCGTGTCGCCCCCGCCCAGCGCATGCCCGAATCGCTCGATCGCGTCGGCCACCTCCCGCGCAGCCGTGTACTGCACATTGTGCGGCTGATCCGCGATCTCCGCGACCTGCGCTCTTCCCGCTGAGGAGCGCAATCGCCGCACCCACTGCTGTCCGGCGACGGGGTCCCGGCCGCCGCGCATCAGAAGCATCGGCTGTGTCGCTCTCGCGATGGCGGCCTCGGTTCTGTATGCGGTCATGTGACGCGCCTGCGTCAGATACCAGCGGGGCCCGCAGCGGAGATAGTCGAAGAAGACGAGAGCGTTGACGACCGGCGCCTCCCGGAAGGTGTCGACGGTCAGGGCGAGGGCTTGTGCCGGAAGCGAGCGGTGTGCCTCGTCGACGACGGGACCGATGAGGACCAGGCCGTCCACACGATCGGGCTCCGACTGCGCCGCCTCCAGCGCCCACTGCACTCCCATCGAGTGCCCGACGAGAACGACGCGGGTGAGATCGAGCGCTCCGAGCGTCTGGGCGAGGATGCGCCCCATCGCGGCGACGTCGAGATCCTCGCCGGGTGCCGGCAGGCCGCCGAAGCCGGGGAGGTCGATCGTGATGACCCGGCCGCGTCGGCTGAGCGCGTCGCGCAGCGGGGCGAAGTACCGGTGCGACATGCCGATGCCGTGGACGAGAACGTACGTCGGCTCCGAGAGCGGTCCGCATGCCGCGACGCGAAGAGCATGGCCCGCGACGACGATCCGCTGCCGGGCTGTGCTCATCCCCTCACGCTATCCAGAGGGGCGGGGTGCTGTGAAAGCCTTGACAACCGAGAGTGCTGTCGGCAGACGACGGAGGGGTGGGACCGCAGTCCCACCCCTCCGCGACCGATGGATCCGGTCAGACCGTGGCTTCCTTGTAGATCGGAGCGGCGCCGTTCACGGCATCCCCGACCTTGTGCACGCGGATGTCGTTGGTGGATCCGACGATCCCGGGAGGGGATCCGGAGATCACGACCACCTTGTCGCCCTCGGCCGCAAGGCCGTTCGAGAGGAGGTGGTCGTCGACCTGCAGGTACATGAGGTCGGTGTGCTGCACCATGTCGACGAGGCTGGACCGGATGCCCCAGGTCAGCGCCATGCGACGGCGGATGTCGGGCTCCGGTGTGAAGGCGAGCATCGGGATGCGCGAGCGCAGTCGCGACAGACGACGAGCCGAGTCACCCGACTGCGTGAAGACGCAGAGGAACTTGGCATCGACGAACTCGGCGACCTCGAGGGCTGCGAGCGTGATCGCTCCGCCCTGCGTGCGCGGCTTGGCCGTGAGCGGGGCGATGCGCTCGAGCCCGTGCTCCTCGGTGGACTCGATGATGCGAGCCATCGTCTCGACGACGACGACCGGGTAGTCGCCGACGCTGGTCTCGCCCGAGAGCATGACGGCGTCTGCGCCGTCGAGCACGGCGTTCGCGACATCAGAGGTCTCGGCGCGCGTGGGCACCGGGCTGTTGATCATCGACTCGAGCATCTGCGTCGCCACGATGACCGGCTTCGCGTTGCGGCGGGCGAGCTCGACGGCGCGCTTCTGCACGATCGGCACGGCCTCGAGCGGAAGCTCGACGCCCAGGTCGCCTCGCGCGACCATGATGCCGTCGAACGCATCGACGATCTCCTCGAGCGCGTCGACCGCCTGCGGCTTCTCGACCTTGGCGATGACGGGGACGCGTACGCCCTCCTCCGCCATGATCTCGTGCACTCGCGTGACGTCGGCCGCGTTGCGCACGAACGACAGCGCGATGAGGTCGGCGCCGGTGCGCAGACCCCAGCGCAGGTCGTCCTCGTCCTTCTCGCTGAGGGCCGGGACGTTGACCGCGACGCCGGGCAGGTTGATGCCCTTGTTGTTCGAGACGGCACCGGCCACGACCACGCGGGTCGTGACGGTCACGCCATCGGTGTCGACGACCTCGACGCGGACCTTGCCGTCGTCGATGAGCAGGAAGTCTCCGGCCTTCACGTCCTGCGGCAGACCCTTGAAGGTGGTGCCGCAGATCTCGCGATTTCCGATGATGTCCTCGGTGGTGATCTTGAAGATATCGCCCACCGCGAGCTCGTAGGGGCCGTCCTCGAAGCGGCCGAGACGGATCTTCGGGCCCTGCAGGTCGACGAGGATGGCGACGGCACGACCGGCGTCCTCCGCAGCACGACGCACGTTGGCGTAGTTGTTCTCGTGCACGGAGTAGTCGCCGTGGCTGAGGTTCAGGCGAGCGACGTCCACACCGGCGTCGATGAGTGCACGCACGGTCTCATAGGTGGAAGTTGCGGGGCCCAGGGTGGCGACGATTTTCGCGCGTCTCAACTGATTCTCCAGGGGGAAGGGGGATAAAAATCGGGCGACGGTGCCTGGCTCAGCCTACGCGTGAGCGAGGCCGATCGCGACTTGATGCGGGCCCACCGGCTCGGGCAGCACGGTCTCTCCCATCAGGAAGCGATCGACGTTCGCGGCAGCGGCGCGCCCCTCGGCGATCGCCCACACGATGAGCGACTGACCTCGACCCGCATCGCCCGCGACGAACACCCCGGGGATGCTGGACTCGTAGCGGTCGTCACGCTGGAAAGCGCCGCGGTCGGTGAGCTGCGGACGGGTGTCGTCCGTGTAGCCGTCCTGCTCGGGGCCGGTGAAGCCCATCGCGATGAGCACCAGGTCGGCCGGGATCTCGCGCTCGGTGCCGCTCTTCGGCACACGGCGTCCGTCGATGTACTCGGTCTCCGCGACGCGCAGTGCGCGCACCTCGCCGACCTCGTTCGCGAGGAACTCGACGGTCGAGGCGAGGAACACGCGCTCACCGCCCTCCTCGTGGGCGGACGAGACCTCGAAGACCGTCGGCATCATCGGCCAGGGCTGGTGCGCGGGGCGCTCGGTGCCCGGCTGCTTGCCGATCGCGAGGTTCGTGACGCTGAGAGCGCCCTGGCGGTGAGCGGTGCCGATGCAGTCAGCTCCGGTGTCGCCGCCGCCGATGACGATGACGTGCTTGCCCTCGGCGGTGATCTGCTCGGGGACCTTGTCGCCGGCGACCGCGTGATTGGACTCGACGAGGTACTCCATCGCGAAGTGCACACCGTCGAGATCGCGACCGGGGATGGCCAGGTCGCGCGGAACAGTGGCGCCCGTGGCGATCACGACCGCGTCGTACCGCGCCCGCAGGTCGGCCCAGGAGATGTCCTTGCCGATCTCCACGCCGGCGCGGAAGCGGGTGCCCTCCTCCTGCATCTGGCGCAGACGAGCTTCGAGCTGGCCCTTCTCCATCTTGAAGTCGGGGATGCCGTACCGGAGGAGGCCGCCGATGCGGTCGTCGCGCTCGAAGACGGCGACGGTGTGACCCGCGCGAGTCAGCTGCTGCGCGGCGGCGAGGCCGGCGGGGCCTGAGCCGACCACGGCGACCGTCTTGCCGGTAAGCCGTGCGGGCGGCTGCGGCTCGACCCAGCCCTTGGCGAAGGCCTCGTCGATGATCGACTGCTCGATCTGCTTGATCGTCACGGCCGGTTGGTTGATTCCCAGCACGCAGGAGCTCTCGCAGGGAGCCGGGCACAGACGGCCCGTGAACTCCGGGAAGTTGTTCGTGGCGTGCAGACGGTCGATCGCCGCGCGCCCTTCGCCGCGCCAGGTGAGGTCGTTCCACTCGGGGATCAGGTTGCCCAGCGGGCAGCCCTGGTGGCAGAACGGCACACCGCAGTCCATGCACCGACCGGCCTGGCGCTTGAGCACGGCCTGATCGCCCGCTTCATAGACCTCTTTCCAGTCCATGATGCGCACGGGAACGGGGCGCCGCGCGGGCACCTCGCGCTCCGTGACCTTCAGAAAACCCTTGGGATCAGCCACCGGTCACCTCCAGGATCCGGTTCCAGACGACGTCGCCATCGGGGTCGATGCCCTCGGCGACTGCTTCCTCGCGCATGCTCCGGACCGCGGCGTAGTCGCGCGGGAGCACCTTCGTGAACTGGCCGGCGACCTCATCGAATCGCGCCAGGATGTCGGAGCCGAGCGGGGATGCCGTCCGCTCCACGTGCTCGGCGATCAGGCTGCGCAGGACCTCGAGATCCGCCCGGTCGAGCGGCTCGAGCAGCAGCTCGCCGCTGCTGAGGGACTGCGCGTTGATCTTGCCGGTGTCGAGCGAGCGGATGTACGCAACTCCCCCGGACATGCCCGCACCGAGGTTCCGGCCGGTCGTGCCGAGGATCACCGCGACGCCGCCCGTCATGTACTCGAGTGCGTGGTCGCCCACGCCCTCGACGACGGCCGTGGCACCGGAGTTGCGCACCAGGAACCGCTCGCCGACGACACCCGACAGGAACATCGTCCCCGCCGTGGCGCCGTAGCCGATGACGTTGCCCGCGATGACGTTCTCGTGCGGGGCGATGTGCGACCCCCGGGGAGGTCGGATCGTGATGTCGCCACCGGACAGGCCCTTGCCGACGTAGTCGTTCGCGTCTCCCTCGAGACGCAGCACGATGCCGGACGGCAGGAACGCCCCGAGGGACTGGCCGGCCGTGCCGTGCAGCGTGACGTCGATGGTTCCGCGCGGCAGACCGTCGGCGCCGTGGCGGGACGTGACCTGGTGGCCGAGCATGGTGCCGACCGCGCGCTCGGTGTTGGCGATGGGCAGCTCCGCGATCACGGGCTCGCCGTTCAGCAGCGCCGGTCCCGCGATGTCGATCAGCTGGACGTCGAAGTGCTTGTCGAGCTCGTGATCCTGCGCACGGCGGCTGCGGCGCGGCTCGCTCGCGGGGAACGCCGGACCCTCCAGCACGGGGCTGAGGTCGAGACCCTCGGCCTTCCAGTGCTCCACGGCGGCATCCACCTCGAGCAGTTCGGCGCGTCCGATGATCTCGTCGAGCGAGCGGAAGCCCAGCTCGGCGAGGATCTCGCGCACCTCCTCGGCGATGAACTCCATGAAGTTCACCACGAACTCGGGCTTGCCCGTGAAGCGCTCCCGCAGAACCGGGTTCTGCGTCGCGACGCCGACGGGGCAGGTGTCGAGGTGGCAGACGCGCATCATGATGCAGCCGCTCACGACGAGCGGCGCCGTCGCGAAGCCGAACTCCTCGGCGCCGAGCAGGGCGCCGATGATCACGTCTCGACCCGTCTTGAGCTGGCCGTCGACCTGCACGACCACGCGGTCGCGCATGCCGTTCAGCATGAGCGTCTGCTGCGTCTCGGCCAGGCCGAGCTCCCAGGGCGTGCCCGCGTGCTTGAGCGAGTTCATCGGGCTCGCGCCCGTGCCTCCGTCGTGTCCGGAGACGAGGATGACGTCGCTGAGCGCCTTCGCCACGCCAGCCGACACCGCGCCGATGCCCGACTGGCTGACGAGCTTCGTGTGGATGCGAGCATCGGGGTTCGCCCTCTTCAGGTCGAAGATGAGCTGCTTGAGGTCCTCGATCGAGTAGATGTCGTGGTGCGGCGGCGGCGAGATGAGTCCGACGCCCGGAGTCCCGCCGCGGGTGCGAGCCACCCAGGGGTACACCTTCTGCGGCGGGAGCTGCCCGCCCTCACCGGGTTTGGCGCCCTGGGCCAGCTTGATCTGGATGTCGTCCGCCTCGGTGAGGTACAGGCTCGTGACGCCGAAGCGACCGGAGGCGACCTGCTTGATCGCGCTGCGGCGCTCGGGGTCCATGAGCCGGTCGACGTCCTCGCCGCCCTCACCCGTGTTGGACTTGCCGCCGAGGCGGTTCATGGCGATGGCCAGAGTCTCGTGCGCCTCCTTGGAGATCGAGCCATAGCTCATAGCTCCGGTCGAGAAGCGCTTCACGATCGCCGACACGGGCTCGACCTCGTCGATCGGCACCGGCTTGCGGGTGCCGGTGCGGAGGGCGAACAGACCGCGCAGGGTCTTGAGCTCGGCGGCCTGATCGTCGACGAGCTTCGTGTACTGACGGAAGATGTCGTACCGGCGCTCCCGCGTGGAGTGCTGCAGCTTGAACACCGTCTCCGGGTTGAAGAGGTGGGGCGAGCCGTCACGACGCCACTGGTACTCGCCACCGCTCCAGAGGCGCTCGTGGGCGCGCGCCGCGGCATCCTCGGGGTAGGCGTAGTCGTGCCTGGCCTGGTTCTCGGCGAAGATCTCCTCGATCCCGATTCCGCCGAGCTTCGACTCCGTGCGGGTGAAGTACTTGTCGATGAATTCCTCGCTCAGGCCGACGGCCTCGAACACCTGCGCGCCGGCGTACGACGACACGGTGGAGATGCCCATCTTCGACATGATCTTCAGCACGCCCTTGCCGAGCGCGTAGATGAGGTTCTTGACCGCCTTCTCGGGGCTGATCCCCGTGATGTACCCGGTGCGCACGAGGTGCTCGACCGTCTCCATGGCGAGATAGGGGTTGATCGCCGAGGCGCCGTAGCCGATGAGGGTCGCCACGTGATGGACCTCGCGGACGTCGCCGGCTTCGACGATCAGACCGACCTTCATGCGGTTCTCGCGGCGGATGAGGTGATGGTGCACCGCCGAGACCATGAGGAGCGACGGGATCGGAGTGAGGTCCTTGTTCGAGTCGCGGTCGGACAGGATGATGAACTCCGCGCCGCTCGCGATCGCCTCGTCGACCTCGTCGCACATCTCGGTGAGACGCTTCTCGAGCGTGTTCGATCCGACATCGAAGTGGTACAGGCCCTTGATCGTCACGCTCGAGCGATCGGGCAGCGCCTTGTCGATGTGGCGGATCTTCGCCAGCTCGTCGTTGTCGATGACCGGGAAGTCGAGTGACACCGTGCGGGTGTGATCCGGGCCCCAGCTGAGCAGGTTGCTCTCCGGGCCGAGACCGAGCTTGAGGCTCGTGACGACCTCTTCGCGGATCGAGTCGAGCGGCGGATTCGTCACCTGCGCGAACTGCTGCGTGAAGTAGTCGAAGAGCAGACGCGGACGCTTGCTCAGCACCGCGATCGGCGTGTCGGACCCCATCGCGCCGAGCGGCTCGACGCCGGTCTGCCCCATCGGGGTCAGGAGGATGCGGACCTCTTCCTCGGTGTAGCCGAACGTGCGCTGGCGCCGTGTGATGGATGCGGGCGGGTGCACGATGTGCTCGCGCTCCGGGAGGTCGGCGAGGCGCACGGCCCCCGCATCCAGCCACTCCTGCCAGGGGTGCATCGTCGCGAGGTCGCGCTTGATCTCCTCGTCCTCGATGATGCGCTGCTGCGCGGTGTCGACGAGGAACATCTTGCCGGGCTGCAGGCGGCCGCGGCGCTTGATGCGCTCCGGCTCGAACGTGAGCACACCGGTCTCGGAGCCGATGACGATGAGCCCGTCGGTCGTCTCGGTCCAGCGCCCCGGGCGCAGACCGTTTCGGTCGAGCGTCGCTCCGACGAGCGTGCCATCGGTGAAGATGAGGGCGGCGGGCCCGTCCCACGGCTCCATCTGGTTCGAGTGGTACTCGTAGAAGGCGCGCAGCTCGGGCGAGATGTCCGACTGCTTCTCATAGGCCTCCGGCACCATCATCATGATCGCGTGCGGCAGGCTGCGCCCGGTCAGGGTCAGCAGCTCGAGCACCTCGTCGAAGGAGGCGGAGTCGCTCGCGCCGTCGGTGCAGATGGGCAGCAGCGGCGAGACGTCGCCGAGCAGCTCGGACTCGAGCTGCGACTGGCGAGCGCGCATCCAGTTGCGGTTGCCGCCCACGGTGTTGATCTCGCCGTTGTGCGCGAGCATGCGCAGCGGCTGCGCGAGCGGCCACGACGGGAAGGTGTTCGTCGAGTAGCGCGAGTGCACGACGGCGAGCTCCGACATGAACCGCTCGTCCTGGAGGTCGGGGTAGAACGGCTCCAGCTGCAGGGTCGTGACCATGCCCTTGTAACCGAGCGTGCGGGCCGACAGAGTGACGAAGTAGGCGCCGAGCTCATGACCGGCGCGCTTGCGAAGACGGTAGGCGACGCGGTCGAGGGCGATGCCCGTGAGCGGCGCGTCGGAGTGCGACGCTCCGCCGGCGCTGACGAAGAGCTGTTCGAAGGCCGGACGCGCCTCGTCCGCGAGCTTGCCGAGGTGCTCGTTGGCGGTCGGGACCTCGCGCCAGCCGAGCACGCGGAGTCCTTCCGACCGCGCGATCCGTTCGATCCCGGCCTTCTGCTCGCGGCGCACGCTCGAGTCGCGCGGCAGGAAGGCGAGACCGGCCGCGTACTCCCCCATCGGCGGCAGCTCGAAGTCGGTCACGGCGCGCAGGAAGGCGTCGGGCATCTGGGTGAGGATCCCGGCGCCGTCTCCGGTTCCGGCATCGGAGCCGATGGCTCCGCGGTGCTCGAGGTTGCGCAGCGCCTCCAGAGCGAGCGCGATGATGTCGTGGCCCGCCTCACCGCGCAGGGTCGCGACCATGGCGAGGCCGCAGGCGTCCTTCTCGAACGCGGGGTTGTACATGCCCTGCTTCGGGGGGTAGGCGCCGGAGGCGCCATGGGGAGGCTGAAAATACACCTGAACCGTCCTCAGATCTACGGATGACCCGGGGACGTCATTGGCCGGGCTGATGCGATGGGGTCCGCACGGACCGGTCGGCTATCGGGCGCCTTCCGTGTCCGTGGGAGCGGTGCTTGTGGCGCTGGCTCCTGCGGCGACTTCTTCGGACGGAGGCTCACTCAGGTCCACGAAGTCGGAGGGATTGTCCTGCGAGTCTACATCAGCGTCCAGATCCTTCCGCCCGCGACCCGGCTGGTACGGCGACGGCTCCAGACCGAGGTGACGACGCGACTGCACGACGAGGATCGCGAGACCCACGATGATGCCGATGATCGCGGCCCAGACGTTGCTGCGCAGACCGAGGATGATCTCGCTCGGATCGATGCGGATCGACTCCCAGACCACGCGACCGGCGCTGTACCAGATGAGGTAGATGGCGAAGAGGCGGCCCCACTGCAGGCTCGTGACCTTGCGGCTGAGCCAGAGCAGGACGACGACGCCGAGCAGGTTCCAGATGACCTCGTACAGGAACGTCGGGTGGAACAGCGTCCCCTCGGGCAGGCCAGGGGGGAAGGCGGAGTTGTCCGACTCGATCTCGAGACCCCAGGGCAGGTCGGTCGGCAGACCGAACAGCTCGTGATTGAACCAGTTGCCGAAGCGTCCCATGGCCTGGGCGAGCAGGAGGCCGGGTGCGAGGGCATCGGCGAAGGTCCAGAAGCGGATGCCGGTCCAGCGGCATCCCAGGTACGCGCCGATGGCGCCGCCGATGAGGGCGCCGAAGATCGCGATGCCCCCCTCCCAGATCGCCCACACCGAGCCGGGCTCGAAGGGGTTCCAGGTGTTCTTGCCCTCGCCGAAGTAGAAACCCGGGTGGGTGAGCACGTGGAAGATGCGCGCGCCGATGATGGCGAGCGGGACAGCGAGGATCGAGATGTCGATGACGACCCAGGGCTCCGCTCCGCGTCGCGTCAGTCGGTGGTTCGTGAGCAGCACGGCGGCGATGATGCCGGCGATGATGCACAGCGCGTAGAAGTGGATGCGCAGCGGTCCGATGTCGAAGTACGAGACGGGCGGACTGGGGATGCTGGCGAGCACGCCGCTGAAGGTGCTGTGGAGCGCGTGGGACATGAGTGCGATTCTAGTTCTCGTGTACGGGCCGCGCGGATGCGGTCCCGGCGGCCAGGGTGCGGGTGACCTCGGCGAGGGCGGGGATCCCGCCGTCACGGAGGGCTCGGACGAGTGCTGTGCCGACGATCGCGCCATCGGCGTACTCGGAGACGCCGGCGATCTGCTCGGCGGTCGAGATGCCGATGCCGACGCAGGCCCGGGTCGATCCGGCCGCGCGCAGACGCTCGACCAGCGTGCGCGCCGCCCGGTCGAGCTCGGCGCGCTCGCCCGTGATGCCCATGGTGGACACGGTGTAGACGAAGCCGGTCGACGATTCGACGACGAGCGACAGCCGCTCGTCGGACGAAGTCGGGGCGGCGAGGAAGACGCGGTCGAGGCCGGTGCGCTCGCTCGCGGCGATCCACTCGCCCGCGACGTCCGGCGTGATGTCGGGCGTGATGAGCCCCGCGCCGCCCGCCGCGAGCAGGTCGTCGGCGTAGCGGTCGACGCCGTACTGGAACACGGGGTTCCAGTACGTCATCACGAGCACGGGGACCTCGGTCGCCTCGGTGATCGCCCGCACCGCCGTGAACAGGTCCTTCATCTTGAAGCCGTTCGCGAGGGCCGCGGTCGTTGCCTCCTGGATGACGGCACCGTCCATGACCGGATCGCTGTACGGCGGGCCGAGCTCGATGATGTCGACGCCGTTCTCCGCGAGGGTGATGGCCGCCTGGATGCTGGTCTCGAGATCGGGGAAGCCGACGGGGAGGTATCCGACGAAGGCGCTTCGACCGGCTGCGTGCGCCGCCTCGATCGCCTGTTCCACACGGCTCATAGCTCGGGCTCCCCCTTCGACGCCGCGGCCTCCTCGGCGCTCTCGTGCTCGACGTCGTGCTCGAGAGCCGAGCGGTCGTACAGGTCGAAGTAGCGCGCCGCCGTGTCCATGTCCTTGTCGCCGCGTCCCGACAGGCAGACGGCGAGCACGGCATCCGCTCCCATCTCCCGCCCGAGACGCAGCGCGCCTGCGAGAGCGTGTGCGGACTCCACGGCGGGGATGATCCCCTCGGTGCGGCTGAGCAGGCGCAGCGCCTGCATCGCCTCGTCGTCGGTCGCCGGGATGTACTCCGCCCGACCGATGTCGGCGAGCCACGCGTGCTCGGGTCCGACGCCCGGATAGTCGAGGCCCGCCGAGATCGAATGAGACTCGACGGTTTGACCGTCTTCGTCCTGCAGCACGTAGGTCTTGGCGCCGTGCAGGATGCCGGGGCGTCCGCGTTCGATCGAGGCGGCGTGCTTCGGGGTGTCGACGCCGTCGCCGGCCGCCTCCACCCCGTAGAGCTTCACCTCGGCGTCGTCGAGGAACGCGTCGAACATGCCGATCGCGTTCGACCCGCCACCGACGCACGCGATCACGGCATCCGGGAGACGACCGACCTCGTCGAGGAGCTGCTGCCTGGCCTCTTCGCCGATGATCTTCTGGAAGTCGCGCACCATCGCCGGGAACGGGTGCGGGCCCGCCGCCGTGCCGAAGATGTAATTGGTCGTCTCTACGGACGCCACCCAGTCGCGGTACGCGTCGTTGATCGCGTCCTTGAGCGTGCGCGATCCGGACCGCACCGGCACGACCTCCGCGCCGAGCAGGCGCATGCGGGCGACGTTGAGCGCCTGCCGCTCCGTGTCGACCTCTCCCATGTAGATGGTGCAGTCGAGGCCGAAGAGGGCCGCTGCGGTCGCGGTCGCGACGCCGTGCTGACCGGCACCGGTCTCGGCGATGACGCGGGTCTTGCCGAGGCGCTTGGTGAGCAGGGCCTGACCGAGCACGTTGTTGATCTTGTGCGAACCGGTGTGGTTGAGGTCTTCGCGCTTGAGGAACACCCGTGCTCCGCCCGCGTGCTCCGCGAAGCGCGCCACCTCGGTGAGGGGTGACGGGCGGCCGGCGTACGAGCTCAGCAGAGAGGACAGCTCCGCCCGGAACTCGGGGTCGGCGATCGCCGCGTCGTAGGCGACGGTCAGCTCGTCGATGGCAGCGATCAGCGATTCGGGCATGTACCGCCCGCCGTAGTCGCCGAACAGTGGACCATGCTGGTCACGCAGGCTCATCACGCCTCCAGGAAGCTCTTGAGAGTGGCGATCGGGTCGCCCGTCACGAGGGCCTCACCGATCAGGACGACGTCCGCACCCGCGGAGCGGTAGTGCGTGACGTCGGCGGGGGTCAGCACCGCTGACTCGGCGATCTTGACCGCGGAGTCCGGGATGCGATCGACCAGACGGCCGAACAGGTCGCGGTCGAGTTCGAGGGTCGTGAGATCACGGGCGTTGACGCCGATCAGGGACGCGCCGAGATCGATCGCGACTTCGAGCTCCTCGGCCGAGTGGGTCTCGACGAGCGGGGTCATGCCGAGTTCGAGCACGAAGTCGTAGAGCTCTCGGAGCACGCCCGGCTCGAGACCCGCCACGATGAGCAGCACGAGGTCGGCCCCAGCGGCCCGCGCCTCGAGCACCTGATATCGCGTCGCGATGAAGTCCTTGCGCAGCACCGGCAGGGCCACGCGCGCGGTCACGGCCTCGAGATCGGCGAGGCTGCCGCCGAACCGTCGCTCCTCCGTCAGCACGCTGATCGTGGACGCCCCGCCGAGCTCGTACAGCGAGGCCTGCAGTGCCGGGTCGGGGATCTCGGCGAGGGCGCCGCGCGAGGGACTCGCACGCTTGACCTCGGCGATGATCTTCACCCGCTCAGCCGGAGCGAGGAACGACAGCGCGTCCTTCGCCGCAGGCCGCGCGAGAGCGACGCGCTCGACGTCGGCCAGCGGCCGGGTGAGTGCGCGACGCTCGGCGTCTGCGACAGCGCCGGCCGTGAGGTCGGCGAGGACCACTAGTGCCCCTTCGGCGAGTACTTCGGACCCTTGACGCCGTAGCCGGCGCGCGCGAGCAGCCAGCCGACCAGAGCACCGATCGGAACGATCACGGCACCGACGTAGATCAGCGGCACCCAGAATCCGGCGAACTCGGCGAGGCAGAACGCCACCGTCGCGAGCGTGAACCCGAAGAGCATGATGATCACGGCCGTCCAGGCGGCAGGCGAGTGTCCGTGGCCGGGATCGGCGATCGGGTTGGTCATGTTCTCCTCCGGGGACGGCGTGCGGGATCGGGTCAAGTCTATCGGGGTCAGCGCGTCGGATCGGTTCCGCGCGACAGGTCGTCCCAGGAATCGATCGCGTCGACGGGACCGGCGGTCTCGGCCGCGTGCGGGGCGTCGGTGCGGAATCGGCGGCCGCCCGTCTTCCACCGGCGCCAGGTGATCAGGACGACGACGGCTGCGGCCAGCAGCACGATCCATCCGACCAGGGTGATCGACGGCCATGCGGACCGCTCGATACCGACGACGACGTCGGCGATCGCCGCGCTGCCGGCGAGACCCGTCGTCTCGGTGACGGTGGGACCGACGGCGGCGAGCGGATCGGAGACGAGCAGCTGCAGCGTCGTCCACCCGAGGAAGACGGCGGATGCCGCGCCGAGTGCTCCGAACACGAGGCGCAGCACGGGTCCCACGATCGACAGGGCGAGACCGAGCGCGAGCACCGCCAGACTCAGCGGCGCGAGGAGCGGCAACGCGGAGGCCCCGGGGACGAGAATGGCCTCGCCGGCATCCGCCCGTTCCACCGTCAGCCAGGTCTGGGTCGACGAGATGATGCCGATCGCCCCGGCGAGGAGGAAACCGAGCACCGCGATGGAGCGGCCGCGACGAGCCAGGCTCATGCGCTCGCGCCCCCGTCGACCGCCTCGAGATCGGTCGTGTCGAAGCAGGTGCGGGTGCCCGTGTGGCACGCGGGACCCGTCTGATCGACACGCAGGAGGATGGCATCGCCGTCGCAATCCAGTCGCGCCTCGCGGACGACCTGGATATTGCCGGAGGTGTCGCCCTTGCGCCAGTACTCGCGGCGTGAGCGCGACCAGTACACCGCGCGTCCGGTGGTCAGAGTGCGGCGCAGCGCCTCGGCATCCATCCAAGCGAGCATCAAGACCTCGCCGGTGTCCCACTGCTGGACGATCGCCGGCGTGAGGCCGTCGTCGTTGAAGACGACCTGGGCGATCCGCTCCTCGATCGAGCTCACCGGACCACCACTCCCTCCGCGCGCAGCGCGTCCTTGACGTCTCCGACCGTCAGGGCGCCGGTGTGGAAGACGCTTGCGGCGAGCACGGCATCCGCTCCGGCTGTGATGGCGGGGGCGAAATGCTCGACCGCACCCGCGCCGCCCGAGGCGATCACGGGGACCGCCGCGACCTCGCGCATGAGGCCGACGAGTTCGAGGTCGAAGCCGTCGCGGGTGCCGTCCGCGTCGATGGAGTTCACGAGCAGCTCGCCCGCGCCGCGCTCCGCCGCCTCGCGTGCCCACTCGAGGGCGTCCAGCGTCGTCTGCGTGCGTCCGCCGTGCGTGGTGACGACGAAGCCGGACGGGGCGGTATCCGCGCGCTTGACGTCGAGCGACAGCACGAGCACCTGCGCGCCGAACCGGTCGGCGATCTCGCCGATCAGGTCCGGACGCGCGATGGCCGCCGAGTTGACGCCCGCCTTGTCCGCGCCGACCGCGAGCAGACGCGCGACGTCCTCGACCGAGCGCACTCCCCCGCCGACCGTCAGCGGCACGAAGACCTGCTCCGCCGTCCGCTGGACCACGTCGTACGTCGTCGCGCGAGCATCGACGGTGGCCGTCACGTCGAGGAAGGTGATCTCGTCGGCACCCTGGGCCGCATAGTGCCGCGCCAGCTCGACGGGGTCGCCCATGTCACGGAGGTTCTCGAAGTTCACGCCCTTGACCACGCGGCCGGCCGCGACGTCGAGGCACGGGATGACCCGGCTCGCGAGCGTCATCAGAGCCTCGCGTTGTGGATCGCGGTCACGAGGATCGCCCGTGCACCCAGGGCATACAGCTCGTCCATGACGGGGTTCACCCGCGACCGGGCGACCATGACGCGCACCGCGACCCACTCCGGATCGCGCAGCGGCGACACGGTCGGCGACTCGATGCCGCCGGCGACCTTCACCGCGTCATCGAGGAGCGCCACGGGCAGGTCGTAGTCGATCATCACGAAGCGTCGGGCGACCATGACGCCGCGGAGCCGGCGCAGCAGCGTCTCGGATCCTTCGGCGTCGTGAGGACCCGCGATCAGCACGGCCTCTGATTCGAGGATCGCCGGGCCGAAGACGTCGAGGCCCGCCTGGCGGAGCGTCGTGCCCGTCTCCACCACATCGGCGACGGCGTCAGCCACCCCGAGCTGCACCGCGGACTCCACCGCGCCGTCGAGCGGTACGAGGTCGACGGCGATGCCCCGCTCGTCGAGGAACGAATCCACGAGGCCCGGATACGACGTGGCGATGCGCAAGCCGTCGAGCTGCGACACGTCGGTGTAGCGTCCCGCCGGCGCCGCGAACCGGAACGTGGACGCGGCGAAGCCCAGAGCCTCGATCTCGCGAGCGCCCGGCATGCGGGCATCGAGGAGCAGGTCACGACCGGTGATCCCCACGTCGATCGCACCGGAGCCGACGTACGTCGCGATGTCCTTGGGACGAAGGAAGAAGAACTCCACGTCGTTCTCGGTGTCGACGACGTGCAGGGTCTTGGTGTCACGGCGACCGGCGTAGCCGGCCTCCGCGAGCATCTCGGCAGCGGTCTCGGACAGAGACCCCTTGTTGGGAACGGCGATGCGCAGCATGAACAGCCTTCAGTTCGGAGTGGAGGGGGCGGGGCGGCGCATCACAGATGTCGGTAGACGTCCTGCAGGCTCAGGCCCTTCGCGATCATCATCACCTGCACGTGGTAGAGCAGCTGCGAGATCTCCTCCGCCGCGGCCTCGTCGGACTCGTACTCCGACGCCATCCAGACCTCGGCGGCCTCCTCGACGATCTTCTTGCCGATCGTGTGCACGCCGCCGTCGAGCTCCGCGACCGTGCCCGATCCCTCGGGGCGGGTCTCGGCCTTGTGGCTGAGCTCAGCGAACAGCTCGTCGAAAGTCTTCACGATTCCAGGCTAGCGGCTCGCGCACGGTCCCTGAGCCGGGTGACGGCGGCCTCCACGTCGTCCGCCCCGTAGACCGCCGATCCCGCCACGAACGTGTCGGCCCCCGCGGCGGCCGCCTGCTCGATCGTCTCGTCGGAGATGCCGCCGTCGACCTGCAGCCACACGGTCGAGCCCCGTCGCTTCGCCTCGTCCGCGAGCGCCCGCAGCTTCGGCATCGTCTCGGGCATGAAGCCCTGCCCGCCGAAACCGGGCTCCACCGTCATCACGAGGATCTGGTCGAACTCGTCGAGCACGGAGTAGAGACCCTCGGCGGGTGTGTCGGGCTTGATCGCCACACCCGCCCGCGCTCCGATGCTCCGCAGCCGGCGCGCGAGCGAGATCGGATCCGCCGCGGCCTCGAGGTGGAACGTCACGCTCGCGGCACCCAGTTCGGCGTATCCGGGCGCCCAGCGATCAGGATCGGTGATCATGAGGTGCACGTCGAGCGGGATCGGGCTCGTCGCCTGGATGCGCTGGACCATCTGCGGACCGAAGGTCAGGTTCGGCACGAAGTGGTTGTCCATCACGTCGACATGGGCGAAGTCGGCCGTCACGATCTTCGCGAGGTCGCGCTGCATGTTGACGAAGTCCGCGGCGAGGATGCTGGGGTTGATGCGAGGGGCGTCAGGCAGTTCCACGGGTGTCGTCTCCTTCTGCGGCCGAGTCGCCGCGTGCGTCCGATTCGGTGCGCTGCAGCAGCGCGAGGAACATGGCGTCCGTTCCGTGCCGGTGCGGCCACAACTGCACCCGCCCGGAGCCGTCCGAGCCCAGGTCGATCGGCGATCGAGCCACGCGCGAGACCGCCGACCGGGCGTCGAGCTCGATGATGTCGGTGCGCCCGCGCAGGACATCCTGCACGACACCCGTGGTCTCGGCGAGGTGGGGCGAGCACGTGACGTACGCGACGATCCCGCCGGGGGCGAGCGCGTCGAGCGCCGCGGTCAGCAGCTCGACCTGCAGCGGGACGAGGTCTGCGACGTCCGCCGGCGTCTTCCGCCATCGGGCCTCGGGGCGTCGACGGAGTGCGCCGAGACCCGTGCACGGCGCGTCGACGAGGATGCGATCGAACATCGCCGGATGCTCGGCGGCGAACTCCCGTCCGTCCTCCTCGTGCACGACGACGTCTCCGGGGACGGACCGCAGGGCGTTGCGCACGAGACCCGCGCGAGCCGGCACGACCTCGTTGGCCTCCACCACGACACCGTGCTCGCGGGCCACGGCCGCGAGGAGCGCCGTCTTGCCACCGGGGCCGGCGCACAGGTCGAGCCACCGCTCTTCTGCACGGATGGGAGCGGCCTCGGCCAGGGCGAGAGCGACGAGCTGCGATCCTTCGTCCTGCACGCGCACCGATCCGCCCGACTCGGTGAGCACGCGGTGCGGGTCACCTCCGGGGGAACCGTAGGCCGTGGGTGCATACGGCCGTCGGGGTTCGCCCGGCTCGGCGAGACCGGGAAGTGCGACCAGGGTCACCTCGGGCGAGACGTTGTCGGCGTCGAGCAGAGCCTCGAGCTCATCGGCCCGGCCTTCTGCGGCGAGAGCCCGCCGCATCGCGCGGATGACCCACACGGGATGCGCGGTGCGCAGCGCAAGCCGCTCGTCGTCCGAGCGGGCCGCATCCTCGATGCGCGTCTGCCACTCCCCCGGCGTCTCACGGGCGATGCGACGCAGCACGGCGTTGGCGAAGCCCGCGGCGCCGCGTCCCTGGGCCGACGCGATGAGGTTGACCGACTCGTTGACGGCGGCGTGCGAGGCGACACGCGTCGCGAGCAGCTGGTGCGTGGCGAGCCGGAGCGCATCGAGCACGGCCGGATCGATCTCGTCGACAGAACGGTCGGCGGCGGCGCGGATGATGGCGTCGTAGGTGCCACGTCGACGGAGTGTGCCGTAGGCGAGCTCGGTGGCCAAGGCGGCGTCCTGCGGGGTCAGGTCCGCATCCGCGATCGCGGACGGCAGCATCAGGTTCGCGTACGCGTCCGACTCGGACACCGCACGCAGGACGTCGTAGGCCACCCGACGGGCGGGCTGCACGGTACGCTGCGGTCCTCGATCTCCTCCACCGCGACGCTCGGACGGTCGCCGCCGATCGCCGTGCGAACCGTCCCGCTGACCGCTCGGGCGACGCTTGCCCCGGGCGCTCACACGCCTGCCCGCAATCCGTCGGTGTCGCGAAGTCCGCGCCACCAGTCGGTGGCGTTCATGGCGCCCTTGCCTGCCGGCTGCACACGCGTCACGGCCAACGGAGCATCCGCGGTGCCGACGAGCAGCGCGGTCTTCGTCGCGGCGAGCTCGCCCGGAGCGAGTTCTGCGCCGTCGGCAGGGGTCGCTGTGAGGATCTTCACCCGCTGATCGCCCACCGTGGTGTGCGCGCCGGGCTCAGGAGTCACGCCGCGGAAGCGCGCGTACACCTGCGACGCCGTCTGCGACCAGTCCAGAGCGCCGTCGTCCAACGTGAGCTTGGGAGCCAGGGTGGGCTCGCCCCTCTGCGGCACTGCGTGCAGGGTTCCGGCGTCGATGCCCGACACGACGTCGGACGTGAGGTCGGCGCCGAACGTCGCGAGCTCCTCGAGCGCCGCATCGGCCGTCGCGTCGCCCGGGATGTCCGCCTCGCGCATGGCGAAGACGTCGCCTGCGTCGAGTTCCGGGACGAGTTGGAAGACGCTCGCCCCCAGTCTCTCATCACCGGCGATGAGCGCCCGCTGCACCGGGGCCGCTCCCCGCCACCGAGGCAGCAGTGAGAAATGGAGGTTGATCCACCCGCGATCGGGTGTTGACAGCAGCGGCTCGCGCACGAGTCCGCCGTAGGCGACGATGACGCCGAGTTCGGGTCCCAGCGCGGCGATGCGTCGGGTGACCTCGTCGTCGAGCCGCGCCGCCTTGATCACGGGCAGGCCGAGCTCCATGGCGGTCTCGGCGACAGGAGACGGCGTCAATACGCGTTTGCGGCCGAGAGGCGCGTCCGGCCGCGTGACGACGGCGAGGATCTCGTGCTCGGCGGCGAGGCGCCGGAGGGTTGGCACGGCGGCCGACGGTGTGCCGGCGAAGACGAGACGCATGAAGGTGCTCCGGAGGGAAGTCGAGTGGGAGGGATCCGAGCGGTCGGAGCCGCTCAAAGCTCTGGATCGAGGATATCGAGGCGGACCGAGAGTGTGCTCCGAGAGGAGCGGCCCTTGCCGCGCCTGGCCGCGACGGCCTCGGCGACGACCGCCGCGCGCAGCGTCGTCGCCACTCTGCTTCCGGCGCCGTAGTCGAAGCGAACCAGGGCGCGGACCCGCGGCGGAACGTCGTCGGACTCCACCGGGACGGGCCCGAGCACGGCATCCGCGGGTAGCGCGAGCTCCCGGAGACTGCTCAGTGCTCGCCCGACTGCCGCAGATGACCCCTCGACGAGCGCGACTCGTGCGGCGGGGGGCATGTGCAGCGGCGCTCGCTCGGCGAGTTCTGCGCGCGCGTAGCCCGCCTGGTTCCACGTCGCGAGGGCTCGGGCAACGGCCCCGTCGACCCCCACGAGGTGCACGGGCGCGCCCGGGGCGGCGAGGGCGGCGGCGTTCGACCACCAGCGAAGACAGGCCTCGCCGATCCGAAGATCCGGCGCCTGCAGCATCCGCGGACCGTCCAGCAGCACCACCGCCCGGTATCCGCCCTCGGCGATCGGTTCGGCCCCCCGCGTCGCCACGACGAGAGCGGGCTTATCGGCGACCCGCTCGACGGGGTGCGCACTGTCGGCGACGATGACACGGATGCCGGGGAACGCCCGACCGAGCTCATCGGCGGTGCGCTCGCTGCCCGACGAGGCGAGCCGCAGCTTCGTCGAGGAGCACACCGGGCAGCTCCAGGCGCGCGCGCCGCGACCGCACCACCCGCAGACCGGCACGGCACCCCGATGCTTCGCCCCGAGCGGTCCCCCGCAGTGGGCGCAGCGAGCGGGCGCCCGGCATTCGGCGCAGACGAGGGAAGGGGCGAATCCCGGACGCGACACCTGCACGAGCACGGGCCCCTCGGCGGCCGCGTTGCGCGCCGAGAGGAAGGCGGACGAGGGCATGCGCTGCGCGGTGGGCGCCTCCATCTCCTGCGGAGTGCTGAGTATCACCCGAGGCAGAACACGTCTGCGCGCACGGACGTCCTGCAGCCACCCTCGCGCCACGAGGCGCTCGACATCCGTGGTGCGCGTGTGGCCGACGAACAGCAGTGCGGAACCCTCCTGCTCCTGCCGGAGCAGCGCCGCGTCGCGCGCGTTCACGTACGGGGCCAGCGGCTCGCCGAGGAGCGGGTCGCCGTCGTCCCAGATCGCCACCAGGCCGGCCTGCACCGGTGCGTAGACGGCCGAGCGGTTGCCGACGACGATGCACGGGGACTCTTCGAGCGAGCGGAGGAAGGCGCGATAACGGTCGGGATTCGTCTGTCGGGAGTCGTAGCGGACGACGGTGCCCTCCGGCGCGACGCTCTCGAGGGCTGCGAGCAGGCGATCGAGATCGCGATGGTCGGGGACGATCAGGATGCTGGACGCGCCGCCGTCGAGCACGGACGTGGCGGCCGCCGCGAGCAGCGATGCCCAGCCCTGCTCCTCGTCGCGCTGCTGCGGGATCGCCTCGACCGCCGCGCGCCCGTGCTGCTCCAGCACGGCATCGAGCCCGTCGTAGGCGTCGATGACTCCCCGAGTCGCCTCGCGCGCGGCATCCGATGCCTTGACCGCGGGCGCGTCGTTCGTCCAGGCCTTCTCGACCCGCACCTGCCGCTTCGGGATCACCAGACGGAGGATGTCGGACGCCGACCCGGCGGCGCGGTCGGCGGTGCGCCGCGCCAGCCGGTAGAGGCGATCCGGAAGCACCGCCACCGAGGAGACGACGCTCTCGATCTCCGACAGCGGGCGGTCCGCGTCGTCCTCGAGGTCGAGCTCGACGACATAGGCGTCGAGTACCCGCCCGGCCGTGCGCAGAGGCACCCGCACCCGCACACCCGTGCCGACCTCGCCCAACTCGTCGGGTATCGCGTAGTCGAACAGCCGATCGAGCTGCGGCAGCGGGGAGTCCAGGAGCACGCGCGCGACACGCCGGCTCTGCGTCACCATCGCGCGCTCAGAGGCCGGCTGCCCGCCGCAGCTCCTCGGCGCGATCCGTCCGCTCCCAGGTGAAGTCGGGGAGCTCTCGTCCGAAGTGCCCGTACGCGGCGGTCTGCGCGTAGATCGGGCGCAGCAGGTCGAGCTGCTCGATGATGGCCTGCGGTCGCAGGTCGAAGACATCGAGGATCGCCCGGGTGATCGCCTCGTCCGAGACCTTGCCGGTGCCGAACGTCTCGACGTAGAGGCCGACCGGGCGCGCGACACCGATCGCATATGCGACCTGCACCTCCAGGCGGTCTGCGAGACCCGCGGCGACGGCGTTCTTCGCCACCCAGCGCGTCGCATAGGCGCCCGAGCGATCGACCTTGGATGGATCCTTGCCGCTGAACGCTCCGCCGCCGTGACGGGCAGCGCCGCCGTACGTGTCGATGATGATCTTGCGCCCGGTGAGCCCGGCGTCTCCCTTGGGGCCGCCGGTGACGAAGGGTCCGGCCGGGTTGATGTAGTACGTGATGTCGTCGAGGTCGAGACCCGTGGTCGCGAGAACCGGATCGATGACGTGCTGGCGCACCTGCGCCTGCAGCTCCTCCTGAGAGATGTCAGGATTGTGCTGCGTGGAGAGGACGACCGCATCGACGGTCTTCGGCGTGAAGCCGTCGTAGCCGAGGGTCACCTGCGTCTTGCCGTCCGGGCGCAGGAAGGGCAGGACCCCCGACCAGCGGACCTCGGTGAGGCGTTCGGCGATGCGATGCGCGGTCCACGCCGCCATCGGCATCAGCTGCGGCGTCTCGTTGGTCGCGAAGCCGAACATGATGCCCTGGTCGCCGGCTCCGAGGCCGTCGAGCGGATCGATCGACGAGCCGTCGCGGTGTTCCTGCGCGTTGTCGACGCCGTGCGCGATGTCGGAGGACTGCTCCCCCACCGAGACGCTGACTCCGCACGAATCGCCGTCGAAGCCGGTGTCGCTGGACGTGTAGCCGATCCCGTTTACGACCTGACGCACGATGGTGGGGATGTCGACGTAGGCGTCGGTGCGGATCTCCCCGGCGACGTGAACGAGCCCGGTCGTCACGAGGGTCTCGACGGCGACACGCGAGCCCGCGTCCTTGGCCAGGAGCCCGTCGAGGATGCTGTCCGAGATCTGGTCGCAGATCTTGTCCGGGTGCCCTTCGGTGACGGACTCGGACGTGAACAGACGCAGGGCGCTCATCGGTGCTCCAGAACGGGATCGATCGGATGAAGGGGTCGGACCCCATTCTGAACCGCGCCGCCGACATCAGCCGGCGGCGCGGTCACAGGAGGTCACTCTGCGTGACGCAGGCGGAGCTTGTCCTCGTTGATCTCGTGCAGAGCGATGGTCAGCGGCTTGTCCTCGACCGAGGAGTCGACGAGCGGGCCGACGTTGTCGAAGAGGTTGCCCTCGTGCAGGTCCGAGTAGTAGTCGTTGATCTGGCGCGCGCGCTTCGCCGCGTAGATGACGAGCTCGTACTTGGAGTCCACTCGGTCGAGAAGGTTGTCGATGGGGGGATCGATGATGCCCTTGTTGTGGTGTCCGGCCATGGTGACCTCCTGATCAGGCGACGGGTTCGTCGCGAAGACGGCGCAATGGGCGCGCGAGAATACTCAGCGCGCAGAGCTTGAAGACAATTCTACGACCTCGGCGGCCGCAGCGGCGACGTCCTCGTTCACGACGAGGTGATCGAACTCGTTCTGTGCGGCCAGTTCGACCTTCGCGGTGCGCAGGCGGCGGGCCCGCTCCTCCGGCCCCTCCGTGCCGCGACCGACGAGTCGCTGGACCAGTTCGTCCCAGCTGGGCGGCAGCAGGAAGATCAGCGTGGCGCTCGGCTCCGCCTTGCGCACCTGGCGCGCGCCCTGCAGATCGATCTCCAGCAGCACGGTCTTGCCGGCGGCCAGCGCAGCGTCGATCGGCGCACGCGGGGTGCCGTAGCGGGACCGGTTGTGGACCACGGCGTACTCGAGCAGCTCCCCCGCGTCGATGAGGCGGTCGAACTCCGCGTCGTCGACGAAGAAGTAGTGCACGCCGTCGACCTCGCCGGGGCGCGGCGCCCGCGTGGTCGCCGACACCGAGAGATGGATCTCCGGGTTGTGCTCGCGGATGTACGCGGCCACGGTCCCCTTGCCGACCGCCGTCGGGCCGGCCAGCACCAGGAGCCGGCTGCGACCGCCACGCGGCTCGATGACCGGGAAGCGCTCGTCGAGCCAGCGAGTCAGGGCGGCGCGCTGTCGTACGCCGAGGCCGCCGAGTCGCTTGACCGGCGAGATGCCCAGGTCGTCGAGGATGCGGTCGCGCTTGCCCGCACCGATCGCGGGGAGGGCCAGCAGGAAGTCCGTGATCCGCATCGACCCCTCCACCGAGTCGGGGTCGGCGGTGGCACGGGCGAGCACGGTCTGCGGCGTCGTGACCCGCATGGTGAGGTCGCGCTTCAGCGCAGCACGCGCGCGTCGACGCTCCACGGCCTTGCGGGCGGCGGCGGCGCGGTCGACTTCGGGGACGGGACGAGCCTCAGCCACGGCTGACCTCTCTGTACTCGGCGACGCGGGCGTCGATGGCGGCGGCGAGGTCATGCGGACCCGCCTCCAGGATGCTGCGACTCTCGCTCGCGATGACGGCGGCGCTCATCGAGCCGAAACGGCGGTGCACGTCTGCCGGCGAGGCGCCCTGCGCCCCGAAACCCGGAGCGAGGATCGGAGCGACCGGGGTGTACGCGGCGAGTCCGGCATCCGTCCAGTCGACCGTCGCCCCGATGACGAAGCCGATGCTCCCCCACTCCCCCGTGCGGCCCTGCTCCGCGTTGCGCGCGGACACCACGGAGACGATGTCAGCCGACACCGAGCGGCCCGTCGCAGACTGCGATCGCTGCAGCGCCTCCGCCTCAGGATTGCTCGTCGCGGCGAGCACGAACACGCCCTTGCCGTGCGTGTGCGCGAGATCGAAGGTGCCGTCGAGCGCGCCGACTCCCAGGAACGGGTTGACGGTCAGGGCGTCGGCTTCGAGCGACGAGCCCTGCGTGAGCCAGGCCGCGGCGTACGCGTCCATGGTCGTGCCGATGTCGCCGCGCTTGGCGTCGGCGATCACGATCAGTCCCGCTGCCCGCGCCGCCGACAGGACCTCCTCGAGCGCCGCGAATCCACCGGATCCGAAGCGCTCGAAGAACGAGACCTGCGGCTTGACGATGCCGACCCGCCCGGCGGCGGCCTCGACCGAGCGCAGACCGAACTCGCGCACACCCGCGGCATCCTGCCCGAGCCCCCAGCCGTCGAGCAGCCCGGGGTGCGGATCGATGCCCACGCAGAGCGGGCCGCGCTCGTCCAGGACGGCGCGGACCCGCTCACCGAAGGACGTGGTCACACCGCGGCCTTCCGGTCGAGCGCGTACTCCTGGAGGCTCTTCACCTGGAACCCCTCGTGCGCGGCATCCATACCGCTCACGGCGGCGCCGAGTACGGCCATCGTGGTGAACAGCGCCTTGTCGGCGGCGACCGCTGCGGCCCGGATCTCGTAACCGTCTGCTCGTGCCGCACCACCGGAGGGTGTGTTCACGACGATGTCGATCTCCCCGTCGTTGATCAGGTCGACGATGTTCCGTGCGCCGGACTCCTGCGTGTCGCTGTACTTCTCGACCACGGTGACGGCGATGCCGTTGCGCGAGAGGATCTCTGCCGTGCCCTCCGTGGCGACGATCGTGAAGCCCAGCTGCTGCAGACGGTGCGCCGGCAGGATGACGGCGCGCTTGTCGGAGTCGGCGACCGAGATGAACACGGTGCCCGACGTCGGCATCCCGCCGTACGCGGCGGCCTGGCTCTTGGCGAACGCGGTCGGGAAGTCGCGGTCGATGCCCATGACCTCACCCGTCGAGCGCATCTCCGGACCGAGGACCGAGTCGACCGTCTTGCCGTCGGCGGTGCGGAACCGCTTGAACGGCAGCACGGCCTCCTTGACCGACACGGGCGCGTCGAGGGGAACCCGCGAGCCGTCCTGCTCGGGCAGCATGCCCTCGGCGCGGAGCTCGGCGATCGTCGCGCCGGCCATGATGCGGCTGGCCGCCTTCGCCATCGGGATGCCCAGGGCCTTCGACACGAACGGAACCGTCCGGCTCGCACGGGGGTTCGCCTCGATGACGTAGAGCACGCCAGCGCTGATCGCGAACTGCACGTTGAGCAGACCGCGCACGCCGACGCCCTTCGCGATGGCGAGGGTGGCCTCGCGGACGCGGTCGACGTCGCTGCGGCCCAGCGACACGGGCGGAAGGGTGCAGCTCGAGTCACCGGAGTGGATGCCTGCCTCCTCGAGGTGCTCCATGACGCCGCCGATGAAGAGGTCGGTGCCGTCGTACAGCGCGTCGACGTCGAGCTCGATCGCGTCGTCGAGGAAGCGGTCGACGAGCAGCGGCTTGCCCTCCTCGATCACGACCTCGTCGGCGGTGCGCACGAAGTAGTCGCGCAGCGAATCGGTGGAGTAGACGATCTCCATACCGCGTCCGCCGAGCACGAAGCTCGGACGCACCAGCACGGGGTAGCCGATCTCCTCGGCCACGGACACGGCGCCCTCGACGTCGATCGCCGTGCCGTGGCGCGGCGCGAGCAGACCGGCGGAGTCGAGCAGCTGCGAGAAGAGCTCGCGCTCCTCGGCGATGTCGATCGCCTCGGGGCTGGTGCCGAGCACGGTGTAGCCCGCGGCCTCGATGCCCTTCGCGAGTCCGAGCGGAGTCTGGCCGCCCAACTGGCAGACGACGCCGAGGATCGTGCCGCTGGCCGCCTCGGCGTCCAGCACCTCGAGCACGTCCTCCAGGGTCAGCGGCTCGAAGTACAGGCGGTCGGAGGTGTCGTAGTCGGTCGACACGGTCTCCGGGTTGCAGTTGACCATGACGGTCTCGAAGCCGGCATCCGCGAGAGCGAACGACGCGTGGACGCAGGAGTAGTCGAACTCGACGCCCTGTCCGATGCGGTTCGGACCGGAGCCGATGATGACGACCTTGGTGCGATCCGACGGCTGGACCTCGGTCTCGAAGTCGTAGCTCGAGTAGTGGTACGGCGTCAGAGCAGGGAACTCGCCGGCGCACGTGTCGACCGTCTTGTACACGGGGCGGATGCCGAGCCCGTGCCGGACTCCGCGGATCTCCGCCTCCGTCGTGCCGCGCAGCTGCGCGAGCTGCGCGTCGGAGAAACCGTGCTCCTTGGCGTAACGCAGGGTCGCAGCATCCAGCTCCGGCGCCGTGCGCACGAGCTCCGCGACCTCGTTGATGAGGACGATCTGGTCGAGGAACCACGGGTCCATCGCCGTCGACTCGAATGCCTGCTCGACCGTCGCGCCCTTGCGCAGCGCCTGCTGCAACGTGACGATGCGGCCGTCGGTCGGGGTCTTCGCGATCTCGAGGAGCTCCTCCACCGACCGGTTCTCCTCGCCCCAGTGGAAGCTGGAGCCGCGCTTCTCGAGCGAGCGGAGCGCCTTCTGCAGGGCGGTCGCGTAGTTGCGGCCGATCGCCATGGCCTCGCCGACCGACTTCATGGTGGTGGTGAGGGTCGCGTCGGCGGCGGGGAACTTCTCGAACGCGAAGCGCGGGACCTTCACGACCACGTAGTCGAGCGTCGGCTCGAAGCTCGCGGGCGTCACGCCGGTGATGTCGTTCGGGATCTCGTCGAGCCGGTACCCGAGTGCGAGCTTCGCGGCGAGCTTGGCGATCGGGAAGCCTGTCGCCTTGGAAGCGAGGGCGCTCGAGCGCGAGACACGCGGGTTCATCTCGATCACGATGATGCGCCCGTTCGTCGGGTCCACCGCGAACTGGATGTTGCAGCCACCGGTGTCGACACCCACGGCACGGATGATGTCGATGCCGATGTCCCGCATCTTCTGGTACTCGCGGTCGGTGAGGGTCAGAGCGGGGGCGACGGTGATCGAATCGCCCGTGTGCACGCCGACCGGGTCGACGTTCTCGATCGAGCAGACGACCACCGTGTTGTCAGCCGTGTCGCGCATGAGCTCGAGCTCATACTCCTTCCACCCGAGGATCGACTCCTCCAGCAGGACCTCGGTCGTCGGAGAGTCGCGCAGGCCGGCGCCGCCGATGCGGCGCAGGTCCTCCTCGTCGTAGGCGAAACCGGAGCCGAGGCCGCCCATCGTGAACGACGGGCGCACGACGAGCGGGTAGCCGAGCTTCTCGGCACCGGCGAGCAGGTCGTCCATGGTGTGCGCGATGACGCTCTTGGCGACGTCGGCGCCCGCTTCGAGCACGAGCTCCTTGAAGACCTGGCGGTCCTCGCCCTTCTTGATCGCATCGACCTTCGCGCCGATGAGCTCGACGCCGTACTTGGCGAGGATGCCGCGCTCGTCGAGCGCCATCGCCGCGTTCAGAGCAGTCTGACCGCCGAGCGTCGGCAGGATGGCGTCGGGCTTCTCCTTGGCGATGATCGTCTCGATGACCTCCGGAGTGATCGGCTCGATGTACGTCGCATCGGCGAAGTCCGGGTCGGTCATGATCGTGGCGGGGTTCGAGTTCACGAGGATGACGCGGACGCCCTCCTCGCGCAGCACGCGGCACGCCTGGGTGCCCGAGTAGTCGAACTCGCAGGCCTGACCGATGACGATCGGGCCGGATCCGATGACGAGAACGGAGTTGATGTCGTCGCGCTTGGGCATTACTGGGCGTCCTTCTTGTTCG
Organism: Microbacterium sp. SZ1; assembly: GCF_002362255.1. Classification (GTDB taxonomy): domain Bacteria; phylum Actinomycetota; class Actinomycetes; order Actinomycetales; family Microbacteriaceae; genus Microbacterium. The sequence goes on from NZ_LPVV01000040.1 coordinate 325,600, forward strand.
CGTTGTTCGCGATGACCATGTCGCGGAAGCGGTCGAAGAGGTAGTTGGCGTCGTGCGGACCGGCCGCGGCCTCCGGGTGGTACTGCACCGAGAAGGCCGGGATGTCGAGGGCGCGCAGACCCTCGACGACGTTGTCGTTGAGACCGACGTGGCTCACTTCGACCTTGCCGTAGCCGTGCGGGCTGTCGAACGAGCCCTCGAGCGGGGCGTCGACCGCGAAACCGTGGTTGTGCGCTGTGATCTCGACCCGACCCGTCTGCTTGTCGAGGACCGGCTGGTTGATCCCTCGGTGGCCGAACGGCAGCTTGTAGGTGCCGAGGCCGAGGGCGCGGCCGAGCAGCTGGTTGCCGAAGCAGATGCCGAAGAACGGCAGCCCGTCGTCGAGGACGGAGCGGAGCAGCTCGACGTGGTCGCCCGAGGCCGCCGGGTCGCCGGGCCCGTTCGAGTAGAACACCGCGACCGGGTCGATGGCACGGAGCTCGTCGATGGTGACGTCCTGCGGCAGCACGTGCACCTCGAAGCCGCGCGCGGCGAGGTTGTCGATCGTGGCCTGCTTGACGCCGAGGTCGAGCACGGCCAGGTTGCCGACCTTCTCGCCGACGGCATCCGTCACCGTCGCGACCTCGACCGAGACCTGCGCGGAGAGGTTCTGCCCGGCCATCTTCGGGGCTTCCCGCACGATCCGGAGCTGCTCATCGGCGTCGAGGCGAGCCGCCTCGCCCGAGAAGATGCCGCCGCGCATCGAGCCGGCGGAGCGGATGTGCCGGGTGATCGAACGGGTGTCGATGCCGCTGATGCCGACGATGCCGTCCTGCACGAGGATCTCGTCGAGCGACGCGTTCGCGCGCCAGTTCGAGACGACGCGAGAGGGATCGCGCACGATGTAACCGGCCACCCAGATACGGCGCGACTCGGGGTCCTCGTCGTTCATGCCGGTGTTGCCGATGTGCGGGGCCGTCTGCAGCACGATCTGTCCGGCGTACGACGGGTCGGTGAGCGTCTCCTGGTAACCGGACATGCCGGTTGCGAAGACGACCTCGCCGAGGGTGGTGCCCAGCGCGCCGTATGCGCGGCCGCTGTGACGGGTGCCGTCCTCGAGGACCAGGACGGCGGGTTCGGGGAGGGCGGTCATGACTGTTCTCCTGTGTCGGTCGTGGCGATGTCGTCGCGGCCGCCTGAGGCGGGGACGAGTCGCTGGAGTTCTGAGATGAAGTTCTTCGGGTCGCCGTCGGTGAGGCGGAGGTAGGAGTCGACCACCGTGTCGTCGGCGGCGTTCCAGGCGACCCGCACGAGGCCGCCCGGCTCGACCACGCGGTCGATCGTGACCGTGGCCCGATCCACACCGGCGAGTCGCTCCTTGGCGAGGAACACCGTGGGCGCGCCGTCGAGGCAGAGGGCGAGACCGCGATCCGTGACCGCGGCCTCTCCCCTCGCCCGGTAGGCGAGCGGAGACATGGTGAGGCGTTCGAGCGGCTGATCGTGCTTCGTGGTGGACACGTACAGCACCTCGTGCCGGTCGAGGACCTCGGCATGCTCGGGGACGCCGAGCGGGGCCGCGAGCCCCGCGTCACGTCGGAGGCGGCGTCGCCAGGCGACGAGCATGGCCAGGAGTGCGAGCGCGGCGAGAGCGATCATCACGGCGATCGCGACGTCCCTGGGGATCATGCGTTCAGCTCCTCGACCACCGAGCCCGACTCCACGGTCAGCGTGCCGCCGTGGATCGTGTACTCGACGCGGCCCGGCAGAGCGCGACCCAGGTACGGCGAGTTCGCGCTGCGACCGTGCAGGTCGGCCTCGGTGAACACCCCGGAGACGGATGCGTCGTACAGCGTGATCTGCGCAGGCGCTCCCACCTCGAGGGCGGTGCCGTGGCCAGAGAGCCGACCGATGCGAGCGGGGGCCGCGCTCATGACGCGGGCGACGTCGCTCCATCCGATCAGTCCGGTCTGCACCATCGACTGGTGCACGACCCGCAGTGCGCTCTCGAGTCCGACCATCCCGTTCGCTGCGGCCTGCCACTCGCACGTCTTGTGCTCGCTCGGGTGCGGAGCGTGATCGGTCGCGACGATGTCGATCGTCCCGTCGGCGAGCCCCTCGCGCACCGCGAGCACGTCCTCCTCGCGCCGGAGCGGCGGGTTGACCTTGTACCGGGCGTCGTAGCCGCGCACGAGTTCGTCGGTGAGCAGGAGGTGATGGGGTGTCACCTCGGCGGTCACCGCGATCCCGCGCTTCTTCGCCCAGCGGACGATGTCGACCGAGCCGGCGGTGGACAGGTGGCAGACGTGCAGGCGCGAGCCGACGTGCTCGGCGAGGAGCACGTCGCGCGCGATGATCGACTCCTCGGCGACCGCCGGCCATCCGGAGAGTCCCAGTTCCGCCGACACGACGCCCTCGTTCATCTGGGCGCCCTCGGTCAGGCGGGGGTCCTGCGCGTGCTGGGCGATCACACCGCCGAAGGACTTCACGTACTCGAGCGCGCGCCGCATGATCAGCGGGTCGAACACGCAGAAGCCGTCGTCGCTGAACACCCGCACCTGAGCGCGGGACGTCGCCATCGCGCCGAGCTCGGCGAGTCGCTCGCCCTTCTGCCCCACGGTGACGGCGCCGATCGGCTGCACGGTCGCGTATCCCGCCGCTTCGCCCAGGGCGAGCTCCTGCTCGACCACACCGGCCGTGTCGGCCACGGGCGAGGTGTTCGGCATCGCGAAGACGGCCGTGAATCCACCGGCTGCCGCTGCGCGGGTTCCGGTGAGGATCGTCTCGGATGCCTCGTAGCCCGGCTCGCGGAGGTGCGTGTGCAGGTCGACGAGCCCGGGCAGCGCGACCAGTCCGGTCGCGTCGATGACGCGAGCGCCCGCACGCTGGAGTCCGGAGCCGATCTCGGCGATCCGGCCGTCCTCCACGATCATGTCGACGCTCTCGGCGCCGAGAAGCTGTGCGCCGGTGATGACGAGGGTCTCGCTCACAGGTCTCCCCCTCGTTCGTCGTCTCGTTCGCCCGCAAGGAGCAGGTACAGCACTGCCATCCGGATGGACACCCCGTTCGTGACCTGCTCCAGCACCGTGGAGCGCGGCGAATCGGCGGCCTCGGAGGAGATCTCCAGCCCGCGGTTCATGGGTCCCGGGTGCATGACAATGCTATCGTCCGGCAGAGCGGCCACGCGCCGTGCGTCGAGTCCCCACCGACGGGAATACTCCCGCTCAGTCGGGAAATACGCGGCATTCATCCGCTCCAGCTGGATTCGCAGCATCATGACCGCGTCCGGGCCGTCCGCGAGCGCCTCGTCGAGGTCGTAGAGCACGCGCACTGGCCACTGCGACACGTTCTGGGGCACCAGAGTCGGCGGCGACACGAGAGTGACCTCGGCGCCCAGCGTGGTCAGCAGCCAGACGTTGGACCGAGCGACCCGGGAGTGCAGCACGTCGCCGACGACGACCACGCGGATGCCGGACAGGTCGCGGCCTCGGCTGTCGACGCCGAACCGACGCTTGCGGATGGTGAACGCGTCGAGGAGCGCCTGGGTGGGGTGCTCGTGCGTGCCGTCGCCGGCATTCACGACGCCCGCGGAGATCCAGCCGCTCGTGGCGAGCGTCTGCGGGGCGCCGGAGGCGGGATGGCGGATGACGACGGCATCCGCCCCCATCGCCTGCAGCGTCTGCGCGGTGTCCTTCAGGCTCTCGCCCTTGGAGACGCTGGACCCTTTGGCGGCGAAGTTGATCACGTCGGCCGAGAGGCGCTTGGCGGCGGCCTCGAACGAGATGCGCGTGCGGGTCGAGTCCTCGAAGAAGAGGTTCACGACGGTCTTGCCGCGCAGTGTCGGGAGTTTCTTGACCTCGCGCGACTGCGTGTCGGACATGTCCTCCGCGACGTCGAGGATGCGAAGGGCGGCCTCGCGGTGGAGGGTGCGGGTGTCGAGAAGATGCCTCATGCCTCGATCGTCACCTCCTCGGCACCGTCGTACTCGCGCAGGCGCACGTTCACGCGCTCCTGGCGCGACGACGGGATGTTCTTGCCGACGAAGTCCGGCCGGATCGGCAGTTCGCGGTGGCCGCGGTCGACGAGGATCGCCAGGCGGACCGCCGCAGGACGACCGATCGACTGCAGTGCGTCGAGGGCCGCGCGGATGCTGCGACCCGAGAAAAGCACATCGTCGACGAGCACGACGGTACGGTCGTCGATGCCGTCGGCCGGGATGTCGGTCGGATGCGGCGACCGGGTCGGATGCTTCGCGAGGTCGTCGCGGAAGAGGGTGACATCGAGAGACCCGACGGGAACGGACGTCTGCGCGATCTCGGCGATCAGACGGCCGAGGCGCTGGGCGAGAGCCACCCCGCGGGTCGGGATGCCCAGCAGGACGAGGTTCTCGCCCCCTCGATTCGACTCGAGGATCTCGTGCGCGATGCGGGTCAGCGCCCGCGTGATATCGGCGTCGTGCAGCACGGTTCGTGCGCTCATCAGCCGCTCCCTTCTCCGCCTCACAGGACGGTGTTAAAGGTTGCTTGTCACTCCACTCTAACGGAGACGCCGAGTCCGTCTCTCAGCTGGCCTCACGGAGTACAGCGTCGGTGACCTCGTCGATCTTCTTCGAGCGGATCGGGTGACCGGTGGTCGACAGGCAGCGACCGGTCTTGAGGTCCCATTTCCAGTCGTGCATGCTGCACGTCAGGATGCCGTCCTCATCGACCTTCCCTGTCTTGGTGAGGTCGGCGCGCAGGTGCGGGCACCGGCGCTGCACGACCCAGTCGCCGATCTCGGCATCCTCGGTCTGGTCGGTCTGCTCCTGGTACCAGTTCTCGACGTACTCGATGCGGTCGACGGAGAGGCACTTGAGGAACGTGGTCAGGAACTCGTTGAACTTGCCGCTGCGGCTCACCTGGAACTGCATCGACAGGAAGATCGAGTTCGACCAGTCGATCTCATGGTCGCGGATGTTCGTCGAGACGAGGTCAGCGGGGATCGTGTACCAGTAGATGCAGTCCTCGCCGGCGTATTCGCGGACCTTGGCACGCGGGAAGTCCACGACCATGTCGAGGTCGCCGATCCTGAAGCGCACGTTGCCGCCCACACCGAGCCTGATGGTGCGCGACTTCTTCAGCAGCGGCTCCCACCACGCCTTGAGCTCCTCCAGGATCTCCTGGGTCGGCAGCACCGCGGCGCGCGATGCCTCCTCGTCGCGGATCTCCTGCTGGCGCGAGGCGCGCTGCTCCTCGAGGTAGTCCCACTTCTCGTCGAAGATGTGCGCGAGCTCGGCATCGGAGTAGAGCGTCTGCTCGGTCCGAACCTCACCGTTCTCGACGGTGACGAGCGTGCCGGGGACGAACAGCTGGCCGTCGTACTGCGGCGCCAGTTCGCGCATGTGCGCGAGGAACTGCTTCTGGTCCGTGAAGATCGACTCGCCATTGCGCCCGACGCCGTTGAAGTCGAACAGGTCGTCGCGGAGGAACATGGGCGGCCCTGCCATCGGGAAGACGTGCGGAGCGTCGACCTTCTCGATGTAGTACATCGCGCGCTTGTTCTGCGCCTCGCGCTTGAGTTTCGCGAAGTTCTGCTTGGCGTCCATCGGCAGGTCGTAGACCATGGGCCACCAGATCGCGCCGGAGACCTGGGTGAAGTACGCGTCGGGCTTGCCGAAGTGCAGCAGCTTCTCGAGGTCGAGCGGGTGCGAGTCGTTCTGGTTGAGCACCGACCCCGTACCGTCGTCGACGCTCAGCGATGAGTCGCCGATCGGCCCGTCGCTCGGCGCGCGCAACGGGGTGATCATGATCTTCGTGCCGCCGCGTTCGATGATCTCGCCCGCCGGAGCGTAGGTGATGTTCGTGTAGCCGAGCGCACGGATGTCCTGCTCCAGGTCATCGATGGGGTACTCGGGGAGGAGCACCTCGATGTCCTTGCGGATGTAGCGCTCCAGGAGCTTCGGATCGAAATGGTCCCGGTGCCGGTGCGAGATGTACAGGAAGTCCGCCTCGCGGCCGAAGCGCTCCCAGTCGAGGCCGCGGTTGTCGGGGAACGGGAACCACGAGCCGAAGAACGACGGCCCGAGAACGGGGTCGCAGATGATGTTCCCGCCGATCGTCTCGATGAACATCCCGGCGTGGCCGAGTCCCGTGATCCTCATGTATGACCTCCTGAAGTAGCCGTACGAGTCTACCGGCGGGCTCCTGGACGGCAGCGGTGACCGGCCGTGAATATGCGGGGCGGATGCCGTTCCCCCGCCCGCGGTGCCGAGCCGTCCGCTAGTCGTCGAACAGGCCGCGGATGTCGGCGGCGGTCAGCGATTGGGCGAAGAGCTCCTCGTCGTCCATCACCGCCGTGAACAGTCGCGCCTTGCGCTGCTGCAGCTCGAGCACCTTCTCCTCGATCGTTCCGAGCGAGATCATGCGGTAGACGAAGACCTGGCTCGTCTGACCGATGCGGTGCGTACGGTCGACCGCCTGAGCCTCGGCGGCCGGATTCCACCACGGATCCAGAAGGAACACGTAGTCGGCTTCGGTGAGGGTGAGTCCGAATCCGCCGGCTTTCAGGCTGATGAGGAAGACCGGCTGCTGCCCCTCCTTGAACGAGTCGATCACGTCCTGCCGGCGCCGCGTGGAGCCGTCGAGGTGCGCGTACGGGATGCCGGCGTCGCGCAGTCGCCGGGCGGCCAGGTCGAGGAACGAGGTGAACTGGCTGAACACGAGCGCACGGTGTCCTTCGGCCTGCAGCTCCTCGACTCGGTCGAGGAGCGTGTCGAGCTTGCTCGAGCCGATCTCGCCGTCATCCTCGTCGATCAGCGCCGGGGCGAGGCTCAGCATCCGCAGCAGCGTGAGCGAGCGGAAGACGATGAAGCGGTTGCGGTCGAGATCCTCGAGGAGTCCGAGCACCTTCTGCCGCTCGCGCTGCAGCACCACGTCGTAGAGCGCACGATGAGCCGGGCTCAGCTCGACCTCGAGCACCTGCTCCTGCTTCGGGGGCAGGTCGTCGGCGACGAGCTCCTTCGTGCGGCGCAGCACGAGTGGCCGGATGCGGCGGCGCAGCTGCGCCAGACGACGGGCCCGGTACGCGCCGCCCTCCTCGTTCTCGGGAACCTTGCCCTTCTCGATCGGGTGGATGTAGCGGTCGCGGAACTTCCGCGCCGAGGGGAACAGCCCGGGGGCCGCCAGCTTCAGCAGCGCCCACAGCTCGGTCAGGCTGTTCTCCATCGGCGTGCCCGTGACGGCGTACACCGCATCCGCGCGGAAGGAGAAGATGGCCCGGTGCAGCTTGGTCTTCGGATTCTTCACGAACTGCGCTTCGTCGAGGATGAGGCCGGCCCACTCGACGGTCTGGAATTCGTCCTCGTCGAGGCGAGCCACGGTGTACGAGCTCACCACGATGTCCGCATCCGCGGCGGCGTGGGCGAGGCGAGCTGTGCGCTTGCCGTGCGTGCTCTCCACGACCGCGACCCGGAGCCCGGGCGTGAAACGCGCTGCCTCGCTGCGCCAGGTGCTCAGGACCGAGGTCGGCGCGAGCACGAGGAACGGGCGCGTCTCCCCCGTCTCGCGGGTGTGCTGAACGAACGTGAGCAGCTGCAGCGTCTTGCCCAGGCCCATGTCGTCGGCCAGGATGCCGCCGAGGCGATGGCGCCAGAGGAAGGCGAGCCAGTCGAATCCGTGCTTCTGGTACGTGCGGAGTTCGGCGTGCAGACCCGCCGGGACCGGAGTCGGGGGAACGCCGGTGGCGCCGCGGAGTCCCTCCGCCGTGGAGCGCCAGCTGACGGCGGGCTGGGCCTCGTCCGCCAGATCCTCGAACTCCTCCCAGAGGTCGGTCTGGTAACGGCTGATGCGCGGACCAGTCTCCCATTCGTCGAGTTCTCCTGCCTCCTCGATGAGCTCGCGCAGCCGATCGAGTGCGGGGTGATCAAGGGAGAAGTAGCCACCGTCGGAGAGCAGCAGCTTCCTGCGGCCGCGGCTGAGCGCCGTGAACAACGGTCCGAACGGGATCGTGCGACCGTCGATCGTCACGATGATCCCGAGGTCGAACCAGTCCGCATCGGTCGTCTCGACCGTGGTGACCTTCACCTCCGGGGTCCCGGTCAGTTCGCGATACTCCTTGCTCTCCCCCGTGCGCGTCACCGTGACGCCGGCCGCCTCGAAGGCGGGGACGGCGTGGGCGACGAAGTGTGCGGCGTCGATGTCGTGGAACGCGCCGGACGGGGCGAACCGCCTGCCGCTGTGCTCCTGCCACACCCCCTCGACGACGGCGCGCCACGCTGACTCGGCGACGGGGTCGCGCACCGCGGACGTGTTCGCGCCCTGGACGAAGGGCAGAATGCCGAATCCCTCGTAGATCCACGAGAACGAGTACTCGACGACATCGCCGCCCTCGAACGAGACGCCCAGGGCCGGGACAGGCGCGGGGATCTCGGGCAGCGCGACCCGACCCGAGGTGCGCACCGCGGATCGCCGCGCGAGCAGCGGGTACACCGTCTCGATGAAGTCCTGTTCGTCGGCGGCCGGCACGACGATGGGCTGCGCGGCCGTCAGCAGCGCACGCGTCTGCTCGCTCAGCGGTGCCTCGGCCAGCACGAGCTCGATGCGGTTGTCGCCGAGCGTCGCCGCATAGATTCCGGTGCGGCCGATCGGGTGCGCGTCCGCAGCGCTCACGGAGCGATCGTCGATCGACACCTCGGCCGTCAGCTCGAGCGGCCCGTCGTCGTCAGGACGGGCGATCGCCGCCGTCACCTCGGCCGAAGTCGCCAGCCGCACCGACGCCGACTTCTGGGTGGACACGAGCGGGATGCCGAGCTCGGCACCGACCCTGAGGTGTCGCCACAAGAGCGCTGACTCGATCTGGTCGACGACGAGCCAATCGCCCGCGTTGCCCGACAGCAGCGAGTCGCGCGAAAGGCTGAGCAGGTCGCCGAACCAGCGGGTCTGCACGCGGCCGAACTGCACGACGTCACGACGAACCGAGTCCCAGGTCGCCTTGCCCTGGATCCATGCACCGGTCTGAGCGCTGCGCGCCAGCGGGCGGATGGCGAGCAGCAGCTCGCCGGTGCGCCGCGCGACATCGCGGGCGGTCGCCGCGCGGAGGGGACGCGGCGCCCAATGATTGTCGCCCCGCGCCGCACGATGACGCAGCTCGACGCCGAGGGCGAGCTCCTGAGCCTGACGAGGAGCCTCGGGGCCGATCAGCGACCGCCACGACGGAGCAGCGGGCGGCGGCACGGCGACCGCGGCCTCGCGCTGCGGCGGCGATGCTATCGCCTCGGCCTGTCTCGAGTACTCGTGGACGTTCGAGGCGAGCACGGTCGCCACGACGTGCTTGCAGCCCGACCGCACGGGACAGGTGCACCGGGTGGAGCGGATGCGGGGCTTTCCGTTCGACGAGACGAACGCGACGCCGGTGACGTAGGGAAGGTCCTGTCCGCCTCGGACGTGTCCCTCGAGCGCGAGAGACTCCTCATCCCACGTGACGTCGAGCACGTTGCCCTCGCGGAAGTACGCGAGTCCTCGCGTGTAGCCGCCGGCATCCGTGACCTGCAGGAGATCACGGAGATCGACGTGCGGCGCGGGCATACCCGACATCCTTCCCGCGGCATCCGACATCGCGGACGCGATGAGGCGCGGCCTCAGGCCGCTCGGGCCACCCGCGCGAGCACGCCGTGCACGAACGCGCCGGAATCGTCGGTCGAGAACTCCTTGGCGAGCTCGACCGCCTCGTCGATCGCGACGGCGGTCGGCACCTCGTCGTTGAAGAGGATCTCCCAGACGCCGATCCGCAGCAGAGCGCGGTCGACCGCGGGCATCCGCTCGAGCTTCCAGTCGCGACTGTGGGTGGTGATGTGCTCGTCGATCTCGTCACGATGGTCGATGATGCCGTCGACCACCTCGCGAGCGTAGAGCCAGGAGGCCTCGCGCGCGGGTTCGCTCGCCGCGCGAGACGCCTCGGCTGCGAGGGTCACCGCGAGGTCGTCGCCGCGGACGTCGGACGAGAACAGGATGTCGAGTGCGCGCTTGCGCGCCTTCGTACGGGCGCTCACGCCTTACTTCTCGCGGCCGAGGTAGTCGCCCGTGCGGGTGTCGACCTTGACCTTCGTGCCGGCCTCGACGAACAGCGGGACCTGGATCTCGTAGCCGGTCTCGAGCGTCGCGGGCTTGGTGCCGGCGGAGGAGCGGTCGCCCTGAAGACCGGGCTCGGTGTAGGTGATCTCGAGGATCACCGAGGCGGGGAGATCGATGTACAGCGGGTTGCCGTTGTTGAGCGCGATCGTGACCTGCTGGTTCTCGAGCAGGAAGTTCTTCGCGTCGCCGACCGTGGGCGCGCCGACGGTGATCTGGTCGAAGTCGGTCTGGTCCATGAAGACGTAGCCGTCGCCGTCGGTGTACAGGTAGGTGAAGTCGCGGCGGTCGACGTTCTCGATGTCGATCTTGGCGCCGGCGTTGTAGGTGCGGTCGACGACCTTGCCCGAGACGACGTTCTTCAGCTTGGTGCGCACGAACGCGCCGCCCTTGCCGGGCTTCACGTGCTGGAACTCGATGACGCTCCAGAGCTGCCCATCGATGCTGAGGACGACGCCGTTCTTGATGTCTGCGGTAGATGCCATGCGCGGGAGTTCCGTTCGTGAGTCCGTGGGGCCGCTCTCATCCGGGTGGAGACCGGGGCGGCCGACAGTCGATTCTACGGGATGAGCGCGGCGAGCTGTCGCACGGCGGTCTCGTAGCCCGAGACCCCCTCCCCGATGACGCGCACCGCCGCGACGTCGTGGAGGTACGAGTGGTGGCGGAACTCCTCGCGGGCGTAGACATCGGAGATGTGCACCTCGGCGAACGGAAGAGACACCCCGGTGAGGGCGTCTCGGAGCGATACCGAGGTGTGGGTGAGCCCGCCGGGGTTGATCACGATCCCCGCGCAGTCCTCCCGCGCGGCGTGGATCGCGTCGATCAGCACGCCCTCGTGGTTGCTCTGGATCGCGCGGAGCTCGAAACCGTGCGCGGCGGCGGCGTCTGTCGTGAGCGCGACGACGTCGGCGAGGGTCGCCGTGCCGTACACCTCCGGCTCCCGGGTCCCCAGCAGATTGAGGTTCGGACCGTTCACGAGGAGGATTCGCCGCGTCACGCCCCCACCTCCTGGTATGCCGCGAACAGCAGCGACTCGTCGGGCGCCTGCAGCACGGTGGGCTTGGCGATGTCGTCGAGCAGGATGAATCGCAGCATCCCGCCCCGGCTCTTCTTGTCGCGCTGCATGGTCGCGAGCAGCTGCGGCCATGCGCCCGCTCGGTACGACGTGGGCAGCCCGAGGGATTCGAGGATCGAACGGTGGCGCTCGGCTGCCGCGTCGGACAGGCGGCCGGCGAGGCGCGACAGCTCGGCGGCATACAGCATCCCGACGGAGATCGCCGCGCCGTGCCGCCAGCGGTAGCGCTCCGCGTGCTCGATCGCGTGGCCCAGTGTGTGACCGTAGTTGAGGATCTCGCGCTGACCGGCCTCGCGGAAGTCATCGGAGACGACCTGCGCCTTCATGTCGATCGCCAGCTCGACCGCACGGCGGAACTCGTCGGAGGTGGTGTCGACGGCGCGCTGCGGGTCGGCCTCGATGATGTCGAGGATCTCCGGCGCCCAGATGAACCCCGCCTTCACGACCTCGGCGAACCCCGCTGTCGCCTCGTTGGCGCTCAGGCTCCCGAGCTCGTCGAGGTCTCCGATCACGGCGCGGGGCGCCCAGAACGCCCCGACGAGGTTCTTGCCCTCGGCGGTGTTGATCCCGGTCTTGCCGCCGACGGAGGCGTCGACCAGGCCGAGCACCGTCGTCGGCACCTGGACGACCTGGACGCCGCGCAGCCACGTCGCGGCGACGAAGCCGGCGAGGTCTGTGACGGCTCCGCCGCCGTACCCGATCACGGCATCCGTGCGCGTGAAGTCGGCCTGGCCCATCACCTGCCAGCAGAACGCCGCGACCTCGATGCGCTTGCCCTGCTCGGCGTCGGGCACCTCGGCGAGGAGCACCTCGCGCGCACCGTTCGCCGTGTCGGCGAGCAGTCGGTCGCGCAGCTCGGCGGCCCGGGCGGCGAGCGTGGGCGGGTGCACGACGAGGACCTTTCGCACGCCGGGCTCCAGCGCCTCGGAGACGCGGTCGAGGATGCCGCGGCCGATCGTGATGTCGTACGGGGTCTCCCCCGTCACGCTGATGGTCGTCGTGCTCATTCCAGTCCTCTCCTCCACGCGGCGATCTCCTCCGCGATCCGCTGCATCGGCCGACGCGACGTGTCGATGGTGACCGATGCCACCTCCTCGTACCAGGCTCTGCGCTCGTCGAAGATGCGGGTCCATGCGCGCACCGGGTCGTCCCCCGCGAGAAGGGGTCGCCCTCCCCCGCCGATCCGCTGCGCGACGGCCTCCGGCGCGACGGTCAGGAACACGACGGGATGCGCGCCGAGCAGCGCCCGCGTGCCCGGGTCCGTGACGGCGCCCCCGCCCAGCGAGATGACGCCTCCCTCGGTCAGCGCGGCGGCGACGGCTTCCCGCTCGAGCTCGCGGAATCGGGACTCACCGAACTCGGCGAAGATCTCCGGAATCGGCCCGTGCGCGCTCACGACCCGCTTGTCGGTGTCGATGAATGGCACACCGAGCCGGCGCGCCACGCGACGACCCACGCTGGTCTTGCCGGCGGCCATCGGGCCGACCAGCACCAGCGTCAACGGATCAGCCTCGCTCGTCATGCGCGATGAGCGCCGCCTCGGAGGCCGGAGCGGTGCGCAGCTCGGCAGGGATGGCGTCGAGGTACGACTCGAGGTTCCGGCGTGTCTCGCGGATGCTGTCGCCGCCGAACTTCTCCAGCACGGCGCGGGCGAGCTCGATCGCGACCATCGCCTCGGCGACGACACCGGCCGCAGGCACGGCGCACACGTCGGAGCGCTGATGGTGAGCAGTGGCGTCCTCGCCGGTCGCGACGTCGATCGTCCGCAGGGCGTGCGGCACCGTCGCGATCGGCTTCATGCCGGCGCGGACGCGCAGAACGGTGCCCGTCGACATGCCGCCCTCGGTGCCGCCGGCGCGATCGGACCCGCGGGTGATGCCGTCGCCCGTCGCGAACAGCTCGTCGTGGGCGGCGGAGCCGCGGCGGCGAGTGGTCTCGAAGCCGTCGCCGACCTCGACCCCCTTGATCGCCTGGATGCTCATGAGCGCCTGCGCCAGACGCGCGTCGAGGCGTCGATCCCAGTGCACGTGCGATCCGAGCCCCGGGGGCAGGCCATACGCCAGCACCTCGACGATGCCGCCAAGGGTGTCGCCGTCCTTCTTCGCGTCGTCGACCTCCGCCACCATGCGCGCGGAGGTCTCCGCGTCGAAGCAGCGCAGCGGATCGGCATCGAGAGCCTCGACGTCATCGGGTGTGGGCAACGCGGCGCCGTCCGGCACCCGCACCGGCCCGATCGACAGCGTGTGGCTCACGAGACGGATGCCGAGCTCGCTGAGGAACGACCGCGCGACCGCTCCGAGCGCGACACGGGCCGCCGTCTCGCGCGCGCTGGCGCGCTCGAGGATGGGTCGGGCCTCGTGGAAGTCGTACTTCTGCATGCCCACGAGGTCGGCGTGGCCAGGCCGCGGACGGGTGAGCGGGGCGCTCCGTCCGCGCGACCGGTCGGTGAGCTCGACGGGTTCGGGGTTCATGACCTCGATCCACTTCGGCCACTCCGTGTTGCCGATGCGCAGGGCGATCGGGCTGCCGAGCGTCTTGCCGTGGCGCACGCCGCCCGAGATGGAGAGTTCATCCTGCTCGAACTTCATGCGCGAGCCCCGGCCGTAGCCGAGCTTGCGTCGTGCCAGGTCGGCCTGGATGGCCTCTGACGACACCGGAACACCCGAGGGCAGGCCCTCCATGACGGCAATGAGTTCTGGGCCGTGCGATTCGCCGGCCGTGAGCACGCGGAGCATTGCTCTAGTCTCCCATGAGCCGCGACCCCGCTCGTGCCCCGTGTCGTCCTAAGACCGCAGGACTTCACGCATCGCCTCGACCATGATCTCCTCGTCGGGCAGAACGCGATCCTGATCGCCGTGGTGGAAGATCCGGATCTGACGGACGGCCTGGTGCAGCAGCATCCCGAGCCCCGAGATCGATCGGCCGGGCCATCGCGCCGCGAGGACCGAGGGCCACGGGGCGTAGGCGACGTCGAAGAGCACGCCGCCGTCCTCGACGAGCGGCTCGACCACGGCCTCGTCGAGCGACGTCCCGCCGGGCAGGGTGGCGATCGTCAGGTCGACGGGCTCGACGGGCGCGTCGAACGTCTGCACCGAGCCGGTGAGTCCCAGACGCACGGCGAGGCCCATAAGCCCTTCAGCACGGCGCGGGCGTCGTGCGCGCACGTCGACCCGGCGCGCGCCCATCTCGGCGACAGCCACGAGAGCGGATGCCGCGGTCGCACCGGCTCCGAGGATCCGGATCGATTCGACGTCCGCGATGCCGTCCTCGCCGAGTGCGTCGACGATTCCGCCGACATCGGTGTTGAACCCCTGCGGTCCGTCGGCGAGCAGCAGCGTGTTCACCGCGCCGGTCAGGTCGGCGTGCCGGTCGCGGACCACGGCCGCCCGGTGCGCCTGCTCCTTCAGCGGCATCGTCAGCGAGAGGCCGCGCCAGGAGTCATCGAGGGACGCGAGAGCATCGCCGAACGCGACCTCGTCGACGCGCCGCCTGGTGTACTCCCAGTCCAGGCCCAGCGCGCGATAGGCGGCGCCGTGCAGCTGCGGGGAGCGGGAGTGCGCGATCGGATCGCCCCAGACCGCGAGATGCGACCGGGTCATCCCGCCGAGCATCCTCCGTCGGGGTTCTCCTGGCACCATTTCTCCCACTTCTCCACACCCTGCAGGTGCTCTTCGTAGGTCTCGGAGAACTGCGTCTCACCGGTGGCGAGGTTGATCGTGACGAAGTAGAGCCACGGACCGTCGGCCGGACTCATCGCCGCCTTGATGGCGGCATCGCTCGGGCTCGCGATCGGGGTCACCGGCAGCCCGACGTTGACGTAGGTGTTCCACGGGTTCGGGTCGGCCAGCGCCTCGGCCGAGCTCGACACGACACCCTCGTGCAGCGATCCGTAGCCGTACTGGGCCGTCGAGTCCATCTGCAGCTTCATGTCGATGTCGAGACGGTTCTGGATCACCCGCGAGACCTTGGCGAAGTCGGCCGTGGCGCCCTCGCGCTGGATGATGGAGGCGATCGTCAGGATGCGCTGCGCGTCTTCGGCCGGGACGCCTGCGGCGTTCAGCGACTCACGAGTGCGGTCGACCATGCGCTGGATCACCTGCTGCGCCGTGACGCCCGGGTCGAACGTGTAGACCGCGGGGAACAGCCAGCCCTCGAGGCTCTGGGCGTCGACGCCGTAGGCCGCCGGGCCGAGATCGATCGCAGCCTGGAAGTCCTCCACCGGCATGCCCAGCGACTCCGCGATCGTCGGGAGCGACGACTCGATCGTGGCACCCTCCGACACGCTCGCGGAGTTCTCCATCTTGTTCTCGGGGTTCTGAAGGGCTTCGAGCGCCGCTTCCGCGGTCATCTTCTCCTGCAGGCGATAGATGCCCGGGTAGAAGGTCACAGCGATGTTCTCGTTCACCAGGTAGTCGTAGAAAACGTCCTCGGTGCGGGTCACGCCTGCGTCGAAGAGCGCCGTCGAGACGGGTCCGCCGGTGTCGCCCTCCTCGATCGTGACGAGCACCTCGCCCGTCGCCTGGCCGGCCTCCCAGTCGGCGGGCTCGCCCCACCCCATCGCATCGCTGATCTTGTCGCCGTACGTGTTCCACGCCCACACGCCGCCGGCGACGATGCCGCCGATCACGGCGAGCACGATGATGAGGGCGACGAGGCAGCCGGTGCGGCGCTTCTTCTTCTGAGCCGCGGGCTTGTCGTGATCGCGGGAATCGTCGTGGAACAGGTCGTCGAGACTCCCGCTGCGCGGGGAGGTCTCCGTCTCGGGGTCTTCGGCGCGTGGAACTTCTGCCGCGCGCGGCGTGTCTGTGGTCGAGCCGCTCGACCGCGCACCCGGTTCTGCGGATGCTGCGGCCCCCGCGCCCGCTGTCGGAGCCGACACGGGCACGGCGCGGGTCGGAGTTCCGAGCCCCTCGTCGTGCTCGGAGGGAGTCGTCTGCGCCTCGGTCTCGCGGGTCCCGACCGACGGGTCTTCCGCCCTGGCACCGGACCGCGCTGCCGCCTCCCGCGCTGCGCGGCGCGACCCGGGAGCCGGCGGGGTGTTGTCCACCGTCGGGCTCTGCTGCATGGGGTCGGGCAGGTTCTCGAACAGGTCACCCAGGCGGGCGTCCGGATCGTGCTGGGGGGAGGCACTCTCGCGTTCGGGCATAGTCAGGGGGACTCCTCGTCGAGCGGAATCGTGGCTCCGGGCGGGTTTCCGGTGCTCTTCTCCGTGTCTATCGCCTGCTGCAGCAAGACCACGGCGGCGACCTGATCCACAATGCTACGAGAGTTCTTCTGGGTTCTGCCGGAAGATCTCAGTGCGGCGTGCGCCGTGACCGTGCTGAGCCTCTCGTCCACGAGGCGGATCGGCAGGCCGAGGCGGCCTCCGAGCTCAGCCGCGAAGTCACGGGCGTCTGCGGTGGAGGCGGTGTCGGCGCCCTGCAGATTCACGGGCAGACCCACGACCACTTCGAGGGGCTGGTGCTCTGCGACGATCTCCGCGATGCGGGCGACCGACGCCTCGTCGCGCTTCACCGTCTCGACGGGCACGGCCAGCATGCCGTCGGGATCGCACCGGGCTACGCCGACCCTGGCGCGACCGACGTCGATGCCGATGCGCACACCGCGACGGAAGCCCGTCACGCTGCCTGCAGCTCCTGGGAGACGGCCTCGAGCGCCGTGCCGAGTGCCGCAGCATCGGTGCCGCCGCCCTGGGCGACGTCGTCGCGCCCGCCTCCGCCTCCGCCGAGCACCGATGCGGCGCGCTTCGCGAGCGCACCGGCCTTGGCACCGGCAGCGCGGGCTGCATCGTTCGTGGCGACCACGACGACCGGTCGACCGTTCACCACGCCGCCGAGCGCGACGACCGCAGCGTCAGAGCCCAGCCGGTCGCGAACACCGAGGACGATGTCACGCAGGTCGTCCGCCGACGCGAGGTCGCCGAGCGAATGCGCCGCGACACGGAACGCTCCGATGCGCGATGAGGCGTCGGCGATCGCAGGGACCTGACCGGCGCGCTCCTTCGCCTCGAACTGCGCGATGCGCTTCTCCGCCGCCTTCAGGCTCGACGACAGGTCGGCGACGCGCTCGACGAGCTGATCGCGCGGCGCCTTCAACGACGCGGTGAGCTGCGACACGAGGGCGCGCTCGGCGGCGAGCTCGCGGAACGCGTCCTGGCCGACGAGCGCCTCGATTCGGCGGTTGGACGCACCGACCGACGACTCCCCCACCAGGCTCACGAGGCCGATCTCCGAGCTGCTCGAGACGTGCGTGCCCGCGCAGAGCTCGCGCGACCAGGGCCCGCCGATGTCGACCATCCGCACGACGTCGCCGTACTTCTCGCCGAACAGCGCCATCGCGCCGGCTTCCTTGGCCTCGTCCAGCGTGACGATGCGCGTGGTGACCTCGAGCGCGTCGTGGACGGCGCGGTTTGTGATCTCCTCGATCTCCGTCTTGGTGTCGGCGGAAAGCGCCTGCGACCAGGAGAAGTCGAAGCGCATGTACCCTGCTCGGTTCAGCGACCCGGCCTGCGTGGCGGTCGGTCCGAGCGTGTCGCGCAGCGCGGCGTGCACCAGGTGGGTCGCCGAGTGGGCCTGACGAGCCGCGCGCCGGTTCGCGGCGTCGACCACGGTGGTCGCCGTGTCGTCGACCGATACCGCCCCACGGGTGACCTCGACCGTGTGGCTGATGAGCCCGGGAACGGGCTTCTGCACGTCCAAGACCTCGAGCTCGTAGCCGGGACCGACGATCACTCCCTTGTCGGCCACCTGCCCGCCGGACTCCGCGTAGAGCGTCGTCTCGGCGAGCACGACCTCGGCGATCTGACCCTCCGATGCGCTGCGCACGACCTGGCCGTCGACGAGGATGCCCAGCACGCGCGAGTCGACCTCGAGCTCGGTGTACCCGTCGAAGCCCGTCTCGCCGAGGGCGCGCAGGTCGCGGTACACCGACACGTCGGCGAGCTGACGCTTGCGGTTGCGGGCATCGGCCTTGGCGCGGTCGCGCTGCTCCTTCATGAGCGAGTCGAAGGCCGCGCGGTCGACCTCGAGCCCGGCCTCCTCGGCGACCTCGAGCGTCAGGTCGATCGGGAACCCGTAGGTGTCGTGCAGCAGGAACGCCTCACGTCCGCTGAGCGCGCTGCCCCCGCCCTTCTTGGTCTCGTCGAGTGCGAGATCGAGGATGGTCGAGCCCTGCGCGAGGGTGCGCCGGAAGGTCTCCTCCTCGGCGAACGCGGCGGAGGAGAGCGTCGACCACTCGGACTCGAGCACGGGGTATGCGGTCTTCATCGCGTCGCGCGATGCCGCGAACAGCTCGGGGAACGACGGTGCGTCGACGCCCAGCAGTCGCATCGCCCGGACCGTGCGGCGCATCAGGCGGCGCAGGATGTATCCGCGCCCCTCGTTCGAGGGACGCACGCCGTCGGACAGCAGCATGAGCGAGGAACGCACGTGATCGGCGACGACGCGGAAGCGCACGTCGTCCTCGTGCACCGCCCCGTAGCGCCGACCCGAGAGCTCGACGGCGCGGTCCAGGACCGGACGCACCTGGTCGGTCTCGTACATGTTCTCGACGCCCTGCTTCAGGAACGCGACCCGCTCCAGCCCCATGCCGGTGTCGATGTTCTTCATCGGCAGCTCGCCGACGATGTCGAACTCCGTCTTGCCGCGGATGTTCTCGATGAAGTCCTGCATGAACACGAGGTTCCAGATCTCCAGGAACCGGGTGTCGTCGGCCGCGGGTCCGCCGTCCTCGCCGTAGGAGGGACCGCGGTCGAAGAAGATCTCGCTGTCGGGGCCACCCGGACCAGGCTGACCGGTGTTCCAGTAGTTGTCTGCACGGCCGAGGCGCTGGATGCGCTCGGGCTTGAGGCCGATGATGTCACGCCAGATGGACTCCGCCTCGTCGTCGGTCTCATAGACGGTGACCCAGAGGTCCTTCTCGTCGAAGCCGAGGCCGCCGTCGGACTCGGAGCCGGTCAGCAGCTCCCAGGCGTAGCGGATCGCGCCCTCCTTGAAGTAGTCGCCGAACGACCAGTTGCCGAGCATCTGGAAGAAGGTGCCGTGCCGCGCGGTGCGCCCGACCTCCTCGATGTCGTTGGTGCGGATGCACTTCTGAAGGTCGGCGATGCGCGGGTGCGGCGCGGGGACGACGCCCGTGAGATACGGGATCATCGGCACCATGCCCGCCACGGTGAACAGCAGCGAGGGGTCATCGCTGACGAGCGACGAGGACGGGACGATGAGGTGGTCGTTCTTCTCGAAGTAGTCGAGGTAGCGCTGCGCGATCTCCGCAGTGTTCATGGGTGTGCCGGGTGTCCTTGCGTACGGGATGGGGAATGCGGGCAGGCGGATGGCGCGTCGAGGCGCCGCCCGCTCAGTCGTCTGCGGGGTCGGTGAGTCGCGCCTGCTGCTCGCGGTAGGCGTCGCCGATGATCGTCGTGAACTCGTTGATCCGGGCGTCGACCTCGGCGAGGATGTCGTGTCCGCGGGGGTCCTTGTTCATGAAATGCGCCGCGACGAAACCGCCGATCACGCCGATCAGGAACCACAGCACGTTCTTCATGTCGTCATCCTCGTGTCAGACCCGCGGAGGCGCGGTCTCTCCATCGTATGCGGAAACGGCAGAAGGCGCCGGGTGACCCCGACGCCTTCTGCGGTGTTGCTGAGCCTGTCAGCGGATCAGCGAGCTGCGTAGTACTCGACGACGAGCTGCACTTCACAGGTCACGGGGACCTCGGCGCGCTTCGGGCGACGGACCAGGCGAGCCTGGAGCTTGTCGAGCTCGACCTCGAGGTAGCCCGGAACGGGAGGCAGGACCTCGGCGTGACCGCCGGCGGCTGCGACCTGGAAGGGCTCGGTGCCCTCGCTCTTGGCCTTGACGTGGATGAGCTGACCCGGCTTCACGCGGAACGACGGGCGGTCGACGAGCTGGCCGTCGACGAGGATGTGACGGTGCACGACGAGCTGGCGTGCCTGCGCGGTGGTGCGGGCGAAGCCCGAACGCAGCACGAGGGCGTCGAGACGCATCTCGAGGAGCTCGACGAGGTTCTCACCGGTCAGGCCGTCCTGGCGACGGGCCTCGTTGAAGGTGTTGCGCATCTGCTTCTCGCGGATGCCGTACTGCTCGCGCAGACGCTGCTTCTCGCGCAGACGGACGGCGTAGTCGCTGTCCGCCTTGCGCTTGGTGCGGCCATGCTCGCCGGGAGCGTAGGGACGCTTCTCGAGGTAGCGGGCGGCCTTCGGGGTGAGCGCCACGCCGAGGGCGCGGCTGAGACGGACCTTGCGGCGGTCCTGGGACTTCGTGGTCACGAAGCTGTCCTTCCGATGACGCGGTCGCGGCTTTCGCGACTCGCGGACGTATCGCCGCGTTCTGCCTCGGAGCGCACGCCGGGGCGCCGTCGAGGTGGGGTGTGAACGAGGAGATGCCCGAAAACTCGGTTTCGAGCCGCTCGATCTTATCAGATGCGGCTCAACGCCCGTCGAGGATGCGGCGGATGCGCTCGAGACGGGCCGAGATGTCGCGCTCCGCACCGAGGTTCTTCGGCTCGTAGTATCGACGACCCCTCAGCTCGTCGGGCAGGTACTGCTGCGGGAGGATGCCGAACTCGCTGTCGTGCGGGTACACGTAGCCCCGGCCGTGACCGAGGCGCTTCGCGCCCGGATAGTGTGCGTCGCGGAGGTGCAGCGGCACACGACCGAAGCCGCCGGCGCGGATGTCGGCGATCGCGGCGTCGATGCCCGTGTAGGCGGCGTTCGACTTGGCGGTCGTCGCGAGGTACACCGTGGCCTCCGCCAAGGGGATGCGTCCCTCCGGCATTCCGATGAACGCGACGGCATCGGCTGCCGCGACCGCGATCGAGAGAGCCTGGGGGTCGGCGAGACCAACGTCCTCCGACGCCGAGATCACGAGCCGTCGGGCGATGAACCGAGGATCCTCCCCCGCCTCGATCATCCGTGCGAGGTAGTGCAGCGCGGCATCCGGGTCGGAGCCGCGGATCGACTTGATGAACGCGCTGATGACGTCGTAGTGCTCGTCGCCCTGGCGGTCGTACCGGAGCAGGGCCTTGTCGACGGCCTGTGCGACATCGTCCGCCGTGACGGCCGGAGGCACGGCATCCTTCTCTGCGCCGCGCTCGTCCGAGTCCGCTGCGTCGCTCGCATGCGAGAGCGCGACCGCTGCGGCCGCCTCGAGACCCGTCAGCGCTCGGCGTGCGTCACCGGAGGCGAGACGGATGAGGGCCGAGCGCGCGTCGTCGCCGAGGGAGACGGCGCCGTTGAGTCCTCGCGCATCGGCGATGGCCCGATCAACGAGCACGCCGATGTCGTCGTCGGTGAGCGGCTGAAGGGTCAGCAGCAGCGAGCGGGACAGGAGCGGAGAGATGACGGAGAACGACGGGTTCTCGGTGGTCGCCGCGATGAGGATGACCCAGCCGTTCTCGACGCCGGGGAGAAGGGCGTCCTGCTGCGCCTTCGTGAACCGGTGGATCTCATCGAGGAAGAGGATGGTGGTCTGGCCGTACAGATCGCGCTGGGTGATCGCCTCCTGCATCACCTCGCGCACGTCCTTCACGCCGGCGGTGATCGCCGAGAGCTCGACGAAGCGGCGCCCGGACGAGCGGGCGATGGCTTGCGCCAGAGTCGTCTTGCCCGTGCCAGGCGGCCCCCAGAGGATGATCGACACCGCGCCGGGCGACGAGGCGGCCGGGTCGGCCAGCGCCACGATCGGCGAGCCGGCACGCAGGAGATGCTTCTGACCTGCGACCTCGTCGAGGGATACCGGACGCATCCGCACGGCGAGAGGCGTCTGCCCGGAGAGCAGAGCGGCGGCGGAGGTCATCGTCCCAGGCTAACGCGGGCCGCCGACACCGGTCACCGGCTCGAGGCGACCGCGCGGCGACGATAGGCTCTCAGGCGACGTGCCATCGCGCGTCGGAGAGGGAGTGGGGCATGGCCGCACGCGGGTCCAGGAATGCACAGCGCGCACGCACCGAGGCGGAGCGCGCTCGTCTGCACAACGCGCGACGCGACTGGCACGAGCGTCAGATCGCTCGACGGGCGCGTGACAACGTGATCGCCGTCACCGTCGGCCTGGTCATCGTGGGCGGAGCCGTGGTGAGCCAGGTCGTGCATGCCCAGGTGACCGCGCCGGAGCCGACCCCGACCCCCAGCCCCACTGTCGAGCCGAGCGTGGATCCCGGCGAGCAGATCCTGCCGAGCGAGACCCCCGCGCCCGACCCGGTTCCCTCGGAGACCCCGGGCGGGTGAATCCGGTCTCGCCGCACGCGCGGACGCCGCGCGTACTAGGCTGAGGCTCGTCCTTTCCGCCTCCCGCGGTACGACCGCGCAAGGAGAAACACGTGTCTGCCAACGAGCCCGCGAAGCCGACTCCCCCCGTTCCCGCTCCCCCGGCGAAGCCCATGCCGCGGAAGCTGCCGACGCCGGCTGCCGCCGCCCCGATCACCGCCGCGATTCCGACGCCGTCGACCGACGCCGCCGACTGGGGTCGGGTCGCCGAAGACGGCACGGTGGAGGTCCGCGAAGGCGAGACCTGGCGCGTCGTCGGGCAGTACCCCGACGGCACACCGGATGAGGCTCTCGCCTACTTCGTCCGCAAGTACGACGACATCGCGTTCAAGGTCGTCGCGCTGGAGCAGCGCCACCAGGCCGGTGGCGCTGCAGCCGCCGACCTCGTCAAGCAGGCGAACCACCTCATCGAGGAGGCGACGGATGCCGCGGCCGTCGGCGACCTCGCGGGTTTGCGAGACCGGCTCACCGCACTGACATCCTCCCTGTCGGAGGCGACGGCGCAGGAGGCCCAGCAGGCGAAGGAGCTCGTCGAGAAGGCCGTCGCCGAGCGCACCGCCCTCGTGGAGCGCGCAGAGGCCATCGCCGCCCGCGACCTCTCCAAGGTGCAGTGGAAGCAGGTCACCGCCGAGC
This sequence comes from Microbacterium sp. SZ1, assembly GCF_002362255.1. Lineage (GTDB taxonomy): Bacteria > Actinomycetota > Actinomycetes > Actinomycetales > Microbacteriaceae > Microbacterium. Next base: position 348,669 of record NZ_LPVV01000040.1, read on the forward strand.
TCAACGAGCTGTTCGAGACGTGGCAGGCCCAGCAGCAGTCCGGTCCCCGCCTGTCGAAGGGCATCTCCCAGCAGCTCTGGAAGCGATTCCGCGACGCCCGATCGACCGTCGACAAGGCGCGCCGTGCGTTCTACTCGGAGCTCGACGACGCGCACAAGACAGCCCGCGATGCGAAGACCCGTCTGGTCGAGCGCGCTGAGGCCCTGGCGCCGCGGGGCGTCGACGGCATCCCGGCGTACCGCACCCTCCTCGACGAGTGGAAGAACGCGGGCCGAGCCGGACGCAAGGCCGACGATGCACTCTGGGCACGATTCAAGGCGGCCGGCGACGCGCTGTACGCCGCTCGCGCCGAGCAGGCGGCGGCTGAGGAGGCCGACTCCGCGCCGAAGATCGAAGCCCGACAGGCGCTCCTCGAAGAAGCCAAGGCCGTCGCGGACGAGCGCGACATCAAGCGTGCCCGCGCGCTTCTCACCCGCATCCAGCGCCAGTGGGACGAGGTCGGCCGCATCTTCCCGCGAGACAAGGAGCGCGCGCTCGACGACCGCCTGCGTGTGATCGAGCAGGCGCTCAAGGCGCGCGAGGACGTCGACTGGAAGAAGAACAACCCGGAGACGAAGGCGCGCGCGAACGACATGAGCTCGCAGCTGCTCGACGCGATCGAGAAGCTCGAGTCCGAGCTCGCCGCCGCCGAGAAGTCCGGCGACAAGAAGGCCGTCGACGCGGCGTCCGAGGCTCTCGAAGCACGTCGCGCCTGGCTCAACGCCCTCGGCGGCTGATCTCTCCACAGATCCGACCGCACGCACGGATGGGCGGGATGCGCTGCGCCACACTGGCGTGATGCATCCCGCTCTCCTGTATCTGCCGGGAGGCCGTCTCACCCTCCCCGAGCTGTCGGCCGCCCGACTCGACGGTCACGTCATCGAGCTCGGCGAAGGGTACGTGCCGGCAGACCTCGTTGAGTCGCCGCCGGCACGGGCCGCCGCCATCGCCGAGATCGTTCCCGCGAACACCGCCGCCTGCGGTCCGTCCGCTGCCTGGGTGCACGGAGCGGGCGACCAGCCACCTGCGCGCCACCACGTGCGACGCGCTGTCCCTCACCGACTGCGCGTCGTTCTGCCGCCGCGGGTCGTTCTGCACGACACAGCGCTTCCGGATGATGACGTCGTGACGCTCGGCGGCATCCTCGTCATGACTCCGGTTCGCACCATGGTCGACCTGGCGCTCGGCTTGCACAGGGACCCGACGCGACGCCCGTGGATCGATCTGCTCGCCGACGCGGATCCTGACCTGCTCGACGACGCCGCATCAGCGATCGACGACATGCACCGAATGCCCGGCGCCCGGGTGGCGCGGGCCGCGCTGGAGCGCGCGATTCTCAGGACGAGGTGACGCGGTACACGTCGTACACCGCGTCGATGCGCCGCACCGCGTTCAGAACGCGATCGAGGTGCACCGCGTCGCCCATCTCGAACACGAAGCGGCTGAGAGCCAGACGCTCGTCGGTCGTGCTGACGGTGGCCGAGAGGATGTTCACGTGGTGCTCGCTGAGGACGCGTGTGACGTCGGAGAGGAGCCCTGAGCGGTCGAGCGCCTCGACCTGGATCTGCACGCGGAACACGCTCTTGGTCGTGGGGGCCCACGAGACGTCGACGAACCGGTCCTCTTCGCTCGACAGCGCCTTCACGTTGACGCAGTCGGCGCGGTGCACCGAGACGCCGCTGCCGCGCGTGACGAACCCGACGATGTCGTCGCCGGGCACCGGCGTGCAGCACTTGGCGAGCTTCACGAGGATGTCGGCGGCGCCGCGGACCAGCACACCGGAATCGCCCGCACGCGGCTCGCGCGAGGGCATCGTGCCCGGCAGATCGATCGGCCCGGTCGCCGGGTCGTCGGTCGCGACGAGGGCGGTGACCTTCTCGAGCACCGACTGCGTGGAGACGTGCCCCTCGCCGACGGCGGCGTAGAGCCCCGAGACGTCTTCATAGTGCAGCTGGTGCGCGACCTCGGCGAACGAGTCCTGGTTCATGAGCCGCTGGAGCGGCAGGTTCTGTCGACGCATCGCCCGGGCGATGGCCTCCTTGCCCTGCTCGATCGCCTCTTCGCGGCGCTCCTTGGTGAACCAGCCGCGGATCTTGTTCCGGGCGCGAGTGCTCTTGACGAAACCGAGCCAGTCCTGGCTGGGGCCCGCATCGGGGTTCTTCGACGTGAAGACCTCGACCACGTCGCCGCTCTTGAGCTCAGACTCGAGCGGCACCAGGCGTCCGTTGACCTTCGACCCCATCGTGCGGTGGCCGATCTCGGTGTGGACGGCGTACGCGAAGTCGACCGGGGTCGCACCCGCCGGCAGGCCGATGACGCGGCCCTTCGGGGTGAAGACGTAGACCTCCTTCGCGCCGATCTCAAAGCGCAGCGAGTCGAGGAACTCCCCCGGGTCGGCGGTCTCGGCCTGCCAGTCGGAGATGTGCGCAAGCCACGCCATGTCGCGGTCGGCCGCGCGGACCTCGGCCTTGCCGCCGTTCATCCGCTCCTTGTACATCCAGTGCGCCGCGACACCGTACTCCGCCTGCTGGTGCATCTCGTGCGTGCGGATCTGGATCTCGACCGTGCGGCCGGACGGTCCGATCACAGTCGTGTGCAGCGACTGGTACAGGTTGAATTTCGGTGTAGCGATGTAGTCCTTGAACCGCCCGGGCAGGGGCGTCCACCGTGCGTGAATGGCCCCGAGCACCGCGTAGCAGTCACGGACGGACGAGACGAGCACGCGGATGCCGATGAGATCGTAGATGTCGTCGAACTCGCGGCCGCGCACCACCATCTTCTGGTACACGGAGTAGAGCTGCTTCGGACGCCCGACCACCTTGCCGCGGATGCGCAGGTCGCGCAGGTCCTCGTCGATCTCCTCGACGACCTGGCCGAGGTACTTCTCGCGCTGAGGGGTGCGCTGGGCGATGAGGTTGTGGATCTCGTTGTAGATCTTCGGATGCAGCACCGCGAAGGACAGATCCTCGAGCTCGGACTTGATGGCCTGGATGCCGAGTCGATTCGCCAGCGGAGCGTAGATCTCGAGCGTCTCCTTGGCCTTCTTCGCGGCCTTCTCCGGCGGCACGAAGCCCCACGTGCGGGCGTTGTGCAGACGGTCGGCGAGCTTGATCAGGAGGACCCTGATGTCCTTCGACATCGCGACGATCATCTTGCGGACCGTCTCGGCCTGTGCGCTCTCGCCGTACTTGACCTTGTCGAGCTTCGTGACCCCGTCAACGAGCATCGCGACCTCGTCGCCGAACTCGGCGGTGAGGTCGGTCAGCGCGTAGCCGGTGTCCTCGACCGTGTCGTGCAGCAGGGCAGCGGCGATCGCTCGCGGTCCGAGCCCCATCTCGCCGAGGATCTGCGCGACGGCGAGCGGGTGCGTGATGTACGGCTCGCCGCTCTGCCGCTTCTGGCCCTCGTGCTTCTCCTTGGCGACCGCGTAGGCCCGCTCGATGACCGCGAGGTCGCCCTTGGGGTGATTCGCCCTGACGGTGCGGATCAGGTTGTCGAGGTCGTTGACCCGGGGCGCGCGGGAGAAGATGCGGGGAACCAGTCGCCTCAGGCTCGATCCCTGCGACGTCGTCTGCGGTTCCGCCATCCGCTCACCTCCCCAATCAGAACAGCTTACGCGTGCTCAGCGGGGTGCGGCCCCGCCGAGCGGGACGATCAGACCTCGACGGCCGCGCGCTCGCGCGACTCGCGCACTCGGGCGTCGCGGGCCTTGATCTGCGGCTCGTTCTCGCGGAACAGCGAGTACAGGGGCGCGGCGACGAAGAGCGTCGAATACGTCGCGACGAGGATGCCGACGAAGATCGACAGCGAGATGTCCGTGAGCGTCTCGGCGCCGAGCCAGAACGATCCGATGAAGAGGATCGCCCCCACGGGCAGAGCGGCCACGACGGAGGTGTTGATCGACCGCACGAGCGTCTGGTTGACGGCGAGGTTGACCGATTCGCCGAAGAGGCGAGCGGACTTCTCCCCGTCCTCGGTGGTGTTCTCGCGGATCTTGTCGAAGACGACCGTGGTGTCGTACAGGGAGTACGCGAGGATCGTCAGGAAGCCGATCACGGCGGCCGGCGAGATCTCGAAGCCGGCCAGCGCGTAGACGCCGACCGTGATGACGAGCACGTCGAGCAGGCCGAGGATGGCGGCCGCTGACATCTTCCACGTGCGGAAGTAGATCGCCAGGATGAGGAAGGTCAGCGCGAGGAAGATCGCGAGGCCCCACAGCGACTGCTTGGTGACGTTCTCGCCCCAGGCAGGGCCGATGAAGGACGAGGTGACCGCGTCGCCGTCGACCTTGTACGCGTCGGCCAGGGCCGCGGAGACCTGCTGGGTCTCGGCCGCGCTCATCTGGTCGGTCTGGACGCGGATGTCCGAGCCGTTGACGACGACGACCTTGGTGGCCGCCTCGGGAACGACGGACTGCACGGCATCCGTCGCGGTCTGCTGGTCGGTCGTGTCCGGCGCCTGCACCGTGAACTGCGATCCGCCGGTGAACTCGATCGAGAACTGGATCGGACGGATCAGCGGGACGAGGGCCGAGCCCACGACGAGGGCGATCGCGATGATGAACCACAGGCGACGCTTGCCGACGAAGGGGAAGGAGGTCTTGCCCGTGTAGAGGTTGTTTCCGAACTCGTTCATGGAAGCCATCACGCGTCCCCCTCACTTCCGGTGCTGGTGCGTTTGTCACCGGCGAGTGCTTCGGCGCGCTTGCGCTCTGCGATCGTCTGACGGCGGTCGGCCTCTCCGCGCGAGCGGGCGTTCCTGGCGTTGCGCCCGGTCGACGTCGCCGCGACCTCGCGGAACTGCGAACGGCTGCGGTACACCGCGCCGAGGGATTCGGGGTCGAGTCCGGACAGCTTGTGGCCGCCGCCGAAGAACTTCGTGCGCGCCAGGATCTGCATGACCGGATGCGTGAAGATGACGAAGATCAGCACGTCGATGACGGTCGTGAGTCCGAGCGTGAAGGCGAATCCCTTCACCGTGGCGTCGGCGAGGATGTAGAGCACCACGGCCGCGAGGACGTTGATCGACTTCGAGATGTAGATCGTGCGCTTCGCTCGACCCCACCCGTCTTCGACGGCCGCGGTGATCGACTTGCCGTCGCGCAGCTCATCTCGAATGCGCTCGAAGTAGACGATGAACGAGTCGGCCGTGAAACCGATCGACACGATAAGACCGGCGACACCGGCGAGCGAGAGCCGGAATCCGAGTCGCCAGGCCAGGATGCAGATGACGATGTACGTCAGGACGGCCATCACCGCGATCGACGCGATGATCACCGTGCCGAGAGCGCGATACGAGAACAGCGAGTAGAGCGCGACGAGAGCGAGACCGATGAGTCCGGCGATCAGACCGATCTGCAGCTGCTGCGTGCCGAGCGTCGCCGACACCGTGTCGGAGCTCTGCACCTCGAAGCTGAGCGGCAGCGCTCCGAACTTGAGCTGATCGGCGAGCGTGGTGGCGGTCTCCTGCGTGAAGCTTCCTGAGATGCTCGGACGACCGTCGAGGATCTGACCGTTCATGACCGGCGCGCTGATGACGGAGCCGTCGAGCACGAACGCGAACTGGTCGCGCGGCGAGAGGTTGGCGATGCGGTTCTGGTTGAGACGCGTGCTCACCTTGCCGAACGCGTCGGTCCCGTCGGCGTTCATCGTGAGCTGCACGATCCACGCACCGGAGCGCGGGTCGCGGCCCGCCGTGGCGTCTGTGATCGCGGTGCCGGTCAGCTCGGTCGGGCCGAGGATGTACTTCGCCTGACCCGTCGGATCGCATGCGATGAGCGGCTGATCGGCAGGCTCGCGGGACGGGTCGTTGTCGGGGTTGGAGCAGTCGTAGGCCTGGAACTCCGCGGCCAGCTTCTCGCTCACCCAAGACAGGTCGCTCGGGTCCGTGGGCTCGGCCGTCGGGGTGTCGCTCAGCGAGTCATCGGGCGTCGGGTACGGCGTCTCGGCACCGTCTTCGCCGATGAAGGTGTTCGTGCCCGCGGTCGTCGCGAGGACGGGCCGGAACTGCAGCTGAGCACTGGACTGGATCCGCTCGCGTGTCTGGTCGTCGGCCGCGCCGGGGATCTGCACCACGATGTTGCGGCCGCCCTCGGTGGTGATGTCAGCCTCGGCGACGCCGGAGGCATCGACACGCTGGCGGATGATCGCCGCGGCCTGGTCGAGCTGCTCCGATGACGGGTCAGCACCGTCCTCGGTCTCGGCACTCAGGATGATCTGGGTTCCGCCCTGGAGGTCGAGCGCGAGCTCAGGGGCCCACGAGCTCTTCTGGAAGCCGTAGACGCCGATCGCGTTGATGCCGAACAGGACGCCCGTCACCAGGAGCAGTCCGAGGAGGACGCGCCAGGCGTGACGGACCGGGGAGGAAGTGGCCACGTGTGATCAGCTTTCTGAGATGCCGGAGTGCCGAGTACTGCGAGCGGATGTTACTTGTCGTCGCCGTCCCGCTCGAGACGACGGCGCGTCTCCTCGGGGGTCTCGACGACGGGGGCGTCCTCGACGACCGGGGTCTCCTCGACCACGACGGGCGCCTCGTCGGCCACGACCTCGACGCCGTCGGTCAGATCCTTCGGCTCGACGATGCGGAGGATGGCCTGGCTGTGCACCTCGATGACCGTGCCGGGTGCGATCTCGACGAGGGCGGGCGAGTCGAGGTCGTCGTGGTCGTAGGCCACGATGGTGCCGTAGATGCCGCCCTGGAGGAGCACCTTCACGCCGGGGACCGTCTTGGCCGCCTTCTCCTCCTGCTCCGCCTTCATCTGCTTCTGACGGCGACGTCCGTTCACGAACATGAAGACGACGAGGACGGCGAGGAGGCCGAAGAGGAGGATTTCCATGGGCATGAGGGCAAGCGCCTTTCTCAGGTGCACGCACCAGCCATGGGCGCACAGGTCTATCGGGGGAAGTCTTCAGCGATTATAGGTCATCGAGGCGAAGCAGCCCGTCCGGGTGAGCCACTCCGAGGTGCGTGTACGCCTCCGGCATCGCCACGCGCCCACGGGGCGTGCGACCGAGGAAGCCTATCCGCACGAGATAGGGCTCCACGACGCTTTCGACGGTCTCGGCTTCTTCCCCGACGGCGACGGCGAGGGTACTGAGTCCGACCGGGCCTCCGCGGAAGCGCCGCACCAGAGTCTCGAGCACGGCACGGTCGAGACGGTCGAGCCCGATGGGGTCGACGTCGTACAGCTCCAGCGCGGCACGCACATCGGCGAGTGAGGCCGCGCCTCCCCCGTGCACGAGAGCGTAATCGCGCACGCGGCGCAGGAGCCTGTTCGCGATTCGAGGCGTACCGCGCGAGCGGCGTGCGATCTCGGCGAGCGAGTCGCCGGGCAGATCGACGCCGAGCACCAGTGCCGACCGTGCGATCACCTGTTCGAGCTCGGAGTCGTCGTAGAACTCCAGGTGCCCCGTGAAGCCGAAGCGGTCGCGCAGCGGGTTCGGCAGCAGCCCCGACCTCGTCGTCGCGCCGACGAGCGTGAACGGTGCGAGATCGAGGGGGATGCTCGTCGCTCCAGCGCCCTTGCCGACCATGATGTCGATCCGGAAGTCCTCCATCGCGAGGTACAGCATCTCCTCCGCAGAGCGAGCCATGCGGTGGATCTCGTCGATGAAGAGGACTTCGCCCGGAACGAGGCTCGACAGCAGCGCAGCGAGGTCGCCCGCGTGCTGGATCGCCGGGCCGCTGGAGAGACGCAGCGGCCTTTCGCTCTCGTGTGCCACGATCATCGCGAGCGTCGTCTTGCCGAGGCCGGGAGGGCCGGCGAGGAGGATGTGATCGGGCGGGCGACTCTGGATGCGAGCTGCGTCGAGCAGGAGCTGCAGCTGTCCTCTGACCTTCTGCTGACCGACGAAGTCGCCGAGGCTGGTCGGTCGCAGCGCTCCCTCGATCGCGAGCTCGGTCTCGTCGACCGGCTCCGCTGCGTCCCTCCCGTCAGACACGCGCCGGTCCCAACAGCGCGAGCGTGCGCCGCAGCAGCGGGGCGACGGCGGCGCGTTCGGCCTCCGACGCCTCCTCCGCCGTCTGCGCTGCCGCCTCGGCCGCCACCTTCTCCGACCACCCGAGCCCGACGAGCGCGGCGGTGACCTGGGCGACGACATCCGAACCCGTCCCAGCCGCGGGCTTCGACGCAGGACCGGTGGGGTGCACCTTGCCGGCGAGCTGCACGACGATGAGCTTGGCAGTCTTCGGACCGATGCCCGAGACGCGTCGGAACGGGGCGTCGTCCTCCGCCGTCACGGCCTCGGCGATCTGATCGACCGTCAGGTGCGAGAGCACGCCCAGGGCGGACTTCGGGCCGACGCCCGTGACGCTGATGAGCAGGCCGAAGATCTCGAGCTCGTCGCGCTCCGCGAACCCGTACAGGGACAGCGCGTCCTCGCGGACGATCAGGCTCGTGTGCAGCTGCAGTCGCTCCCCCACGGTCGCCGTGTGCGCGACATCGGCGGGCACCGCCACCGAGAAGCCGACGCCTCCGACGTCCACGACGACGTGATCGGACGACGTGTGCAGCACGGTTCCGTGCAGGGAGGAGATCATCCCACCAGCCTAGACGCGGGATCGTACGTATGTTCGAGCGACACGCTCGGCATCCGCCCAGGCCCGCTGGGCCGGCGTGAGCGCATCGCGGCCGGGAGCGGACGCCGCGCCACGGCGCCATGCGTGACATAGCGCGATCGCGAGAGCATCGGCCGCATCGGCCGGTTGCGGAGGCGCGTCGAGACGCAGGATGCGGGCGATCATGGCCTGGACCTGCTTCTTGTCGGCGGAGCCGTAGCCGGTCACTGCCGCCTTCACCTCACTCGGGGTATGGGTGGCCGCCGGAAGGCCGGCCTCGGCGGCGAGCAGCAACGCGACTCCGCTCGCCTGGGCCGTGCCCATCACCGTGTGGGTGTTCTGTTGCGCGAAGACGCGCTCGACCGCCACCGCGTCCGGTCGATGCGCGGCGAGCACCTCGCGGATGCCGGAGGCGACCGCCGCCAGACGCTCCCCGATCGGCGCATCGGGCGACGAGCGGATGACCCCCACGTGCACGAGCGTCCCGCGGCGGGCACGATCGACGTCGACGACGCCGATTCCGCAGCGGGTGAGGCCCGGGTCGATGCCGAGGACGCGCAGCGAGGAGGTCACTCCCCCAGGCTATGCCGCTCCTCGTCGGACCCGGCTCCGGCGCGCCTAGTCCTCGTCGTTCTCGAGCTCGGCCTGCACCTCGGGGGTGAGGTCGAGGTTCGTGAAGACGTTCTGCACGTCCTCGCTGTCCTCGAGCGCGTCGATGAGGCGGAACACCTTGCGAGCGGTGTCGGCGTCGATCTCGACCTTGAGGTTCGGGACGAACTCCACGTCCGCCGACTCGTAGTCGATGCCGGCTTCCTGCAGAGCCGAGCGCACGGTGACGAGGTCGGTCGCCTCGGTGACGATCTCGAAGCCCTCGGCGCGGGGCTCGATCTCCTCGGCGCCCGCCTCGAGGGCCGTCATCATCACATCGTCCTCGGTGGTGCCCTCGGAGCCGACGACGATGACGCCCTTGCGGCTGAAGTTGTACGCGACGCTGCCGGGGTCCGCCAGCGTGCCGCCGTTGCGGCTGAGCGCCGTGCGCACCTCGGCTGCCGCGCGGTTTTTGTTGTCGGTCAGACACTCGATCATGAGCGCCACGCCGTTCGGTCCGTAGCCTTCGTACATGATCGAGGTGTACTCGACGGCCTCGCCGCCGATGCCGGCGCCGCGCTTCACCGCGCGGTCGATGTTGTCCTTCGGGACGGACGTCTTCTTGGCCTTCTGCACCGCGTCGAACAGCGTCGGGTTGCCGGCGAGGTCGGGGCCGCCGAGCTTGGCGGCGACCTCGATGTTCTTGATGAGCTTCGCCCACGACTTGGCACGGCGCGCGTCGATGACGGCCTTCTTGTGCTTGGTCGTGGCCCACTTGGAATGCCCGGACATAACTCTCCGCTCGTCGTATCCGCCCGGGCGCTGGGCCAGGGCGTCGTCCAGTCTATCGAACGGCGCCGCGGGATCGTTCCCGTCTCGTCTGGCGATGATCTCCGTCGCGGGGCGCCCTCCGGTCTCAGCGCGCGCGGACGACGTCGAGGAACCGCTCATGGAACCGCGTTTCGCCCGTGATCTCCGGATGGAAGCTCAAACCGAGCAGCGAGCCCTGTTCGACAGCGACGACGCGGCCGTCGTCGAGGGCGGCGAGCACGGATGCTGCGGGGCCGACGCTCTCGACGACGGGACCCCGGATGAACGCGGCGCGTACCGGGCCGCCCTCGAGCGCCGGCAGGGTGAGCTCCGCCTCGAAGGACTCGACCTGGCGGCCGAACGCATTGCGGCGCACCGTGACGTCGAGGCCGCCGAACGTCTCCTGCCCGTCGATCGCATCCACGAGCCGGTCCGCGAGCATGATGAGGCCTGCGCAGGTGCCCAGCACCGGCATTCCGTCGCGGAGAGCGGTGCGGATGGGCTCCTGCATCCCGAACAGGCGCGACAGCTTGTCGATCACGGTGGACTCGCCCCCCGGGATCACCAGGCCGTCGACCTGCGCCAGCTCCTCAGGGCGGCGCACGAGCGCGACCTCGGCGCCGAGCGCGCCGAGCAGGGCGGCATGCTCGCGCACGTCGCCCTGCAGGGCCAGGACTCCGACCCGGGGGTTACCAGCCACGCTCGGCGAGCCGGTGCGGGGCCGGGAGATCGGAGACGTTGATGCCGACCATGGCCTCGCCGAGCCCGCGCGACACCTCGGCGATGACCTTCGCGTCGTCGTAGAAGGTGGTCGCCTTGACGATCGCCTTGGCGCGCTCGGAGGGGTTTCCCGACTTGAAGATGCCCGACCCCACGAACACGCCGTCGGCACCGAGCTGCATCATCATGGCGGCATCGGCAGGCGTCGCCACGCCTCCGGCCACGAACAGCACCACAGGAAGCTTCCCGGTCTCGGCGATCTCGGCCACGAGGTCGTACGGCGCCTGCAGCTCCTTCGCGGCGACGAAGAGCTCGTCCTTCGGCAGCGCCGTCAATGCGGCGATCTCGCCGCGGATCTTCCGGATGTGCTTCATGGCCTCTGACACGTCACCGGTGCCTGCCTCGCCCTTCGAGCGGATCATGGTCGCACCCTCGTTGATGCGGCGAAGGGCCTCGCCGAGGTTCGTGGCGCCGCACACGAACGGCACCGTGAAGCCGAACTTGTCGATGTGGTTCACGTAATCCGCCGGCGACAGCACCTCCGACTCGTCGATGTAGTCGACGCCCAGCTCCTGCAGCACCTGCGCCTCGACGAAGTGGCCGATGCGCGCCTTCGCCATCACGGGGATGGAGACGGCGTCGATGATGCTGTCGATCATGTCGGGGTCGCTCATGCGGGAGACGCCACCCTGAGCCCGGATGTCGGCGGGCACGCGCTCCAGCGCCATGACGGCGACGGCTCCGGCATCCTCCGCGATCTTCGCCTGCTCGGCGGTGACGACGTCCATGATCACGCCGCCCTTCAGCATCTCGGCGAGGCCGCGCTTGACGCGCGAGGATCCGGTGGTGGTCTGTTCGGCCATGACTGACTCCTGTCGAGGTTTGATCTAGGCCAAACGATAGCACTGTCCGGAACGACCTAGAATCGACCTGAGGACACATGACGGAACAGATCAGCGGAACGACGGCGGCCGACATCGCAGACAGCGTGCGCGATCTGCGCGACCGCGGCGTGCTCGGCGCCGGCAGTCCGCTCCCCCCGGTGCGTGAGCTCGCCGCGATGCTCGGCGTGAACCGCAACACCGCGGTCGCGGCGTACCGTCAGCTCGCCCAGGCGGGTCTCGTCGTCTCGCGCGGACGCGCCGGCACGGTGATCGCGGGTCACGAATCCGTCCCTCAGGAGGGCTTCGCCGCCGACACCGTGCTCCGTGACGTCGGCACCGGCAACCCGGATCCGCGCCTCATCCCGGACCCGACGGCTGCGCTCGCCACGGTCGCCGGTCGCCCGGTCCTGTACGGCGAGCCGGTGATCGACCGCGGCCTGGAAGCCTGGGCGCGCGAGTGGATCACGAGTGACCTGGGTGACACCGACTTCCGCATCACGGTCACGAGCGGCGCGGTCGACGCGGTCGAGCGACTCCTCGCCCAGGCGCTCATGCGCGACGATGCCGTCGCCCTGGAAGACCCGTGCTTCCTGGCCAGCATCCACACCGTCCGCCTCGGAGGATACCGCGCGGTGCCGGTGCCGGTCGACGACGAGGGCATGACGGTCGAGGGACTCCGCGCGGCGCTCGACGCGGGGGTCCGCGCCGTCATCTGCACCCCGCGCGCCCAGAACCCGACGGGCACGAGCCTCTCCGCCCGACGCGCCGCAGACCTGCGCGCCGTGCTCGCCGACCACCCCTACGTGCTCCTCATCGAGGACGACCATTTCTCGATGCTCTCGCAGCGGAGCTACGAGACGCTGATCGGTCCCGAGCATCGACGCTTCGCGCTCGTGCGATCGGTGTCGAAGTTCCTCGGCCCCGACATGTGCCTCGCCATCGCCGCGACCGACCCGACCACGGCCGAGCGCCTCGCCATGAGGCTCAGCCCCGGAACGACCTGGGTCAGCCACCTCCTGCAGCGGCTCACGCTCGCTCAGCTGACGGATGCCGATGCCCTCGCCCGCATCACGACCGCTCGAGAGCATTACGCGGCTCGAAACGAGGCGTTCGCCGGGCGCCTGCGCGACGCAGGCCTCGATTCTCCGTCGACGGACGGACTGAGTCTCTGGGTGCGGCTTCCGAAGCCCGCCCGCGCCGTCGCCGAGCGCTTGATGCGCCGCGGCTGGCTCGCTCGGACGGGCGACGAGTTCGCGCTCGACGACCGCGGCGAACCCTCGCAGCACCTGCGCCTCACCGTGCACGACCTGTCCGACGAGGATGCGAAGACGCTCGTCGCCGACCTCGTCGCGGCGACCCGATGACCGACTCCCGCGGGCACCGGCCCGCCGCTCACGAAAGGATCGAGGAATGAAGGTCCTCTCCATCCAGTCCGCCGTCGCCTACGGACACGTCGGCAACTCCGCCGCCGTGTTCCCGCTGCAGCGCATCGGCGTCGAGGTGCTGCCCGTCTACACCGTGAACTTCTCCAACCACACCGGCTACGGCGCGTGGCGCGGACCGATGATCTCCCCCAACGACGTGCGCGAGGTCGTCACCGGGATCGAGGAGCGAGAGGCGTTCCCGGGGATCGACGCCGTGCTCAGCGGCTACCAGGGCGGCGAGGGCATCGGTGACGTGATCATCGACGCCGTCTCGCGCGTGAAGGCCGCGAACCCGGATGCCGTCTACGCCTGCGATCCCGTGATGGGCAACGCCAAGTCGGGATGCTTCGTCGCCCCGGCCATCCCGGTGCTGCTGCGCGAGAAGGTCGTGCCGGTCGCCGACATCATCACCCCCAACCAGTTCGAGCTCGGATTCCTCACCGAGACCGAGCCGGACACCCTGGAGTCCACGCTCGCCTCCGTCGACCTCGCGATGGCGATGGGACCGAGCACGGTTCTCGTCACGAGCGTCGAGCGTCCCGACCGCGAGGAGGGCACCATCGAGATGCTGGTGGCCGACGCGAAGGGCGCGTGGATCGTGCAGACGCCGCGCCTGCCCATGAAGGCCAACGGCTCCGGCGACGTGACGGCGGCGCTGTTCACCGCGCACTACGTCGAGACCGGCGACGCCAAGGTCGCGCTCGAGCGCACCGCGTCGAGCGTCTTCGACCTGCTGAGCCTCACCCTCGAGTCCGGTGAGCGGGAGCTGCAGCTCATCGAGGCTCAGGAGTTCTACGCCCACCCGCGAATGCAGTTCACGGCCCGCCAGGTGCGCTGAGGCGCGATCAGGCGGTGGGCCAGGCCGCGGACACCGCCTCGCGCACCTCGCCGAGCAGTTGCGGCAGCGCCTTCGTCTTGGCGATGATCGGGAAGAAGTTGGCGTCGGACTTCCAGCGAGGCACCACGTGCTGGTGCAGGTGCGCGTCGACACCTGCACCCGCGACGGCGCCCTGGTTCATGCCGAGGTTGAACCCGTCGCACCGCGACACCTCGCGCAGGACGCGCATAGCGATCTGCGTCAGCTCGCCGATCTCGGCGACCTCCTCGGGCGTGGCCTGATCGTAGGTGGCGATGTGCCGGTACGGGCACACGAGCAGATGGCCGGAGTTGTACGGGAACAGATTCAACAGCACGTAGGCGGTCTCGCCGCGCGCGACGATCAGCCGCTCGGCATCCGGGTACTTCGGCGCCTCACAGAACGGGCACTCCTCGCGCAGCGGCTCCGGCCCGGCCTGAATGTAGGCCATCCGGTGCGGGGTCCACAGCCGCTGGAACTCGTCGGGGACGCCGGCCAGCAGACCGGCGTCCTCGACGGAGGAGTGATCGTCGGTCACGCCAGGTCTCCGGCCTTCAGCACGAGGGCATGCGTCTCGATGGCGGAGCGGATGCGGCGGACGGCATCGGCCACCGGTACGCCGTTCTCCTGGGTACCGTCGCGGAAGCGGAACGACACGGTGCCCGCGGCGCGGTCCTGCTCGCCGACGATGAGGATGACCGGCACCTTGGCCGTGGTGTGGTTGCGGATCTTCTTCTGCATCCGGTCGTCGGAGTGGTCGACGTCCGCTCGCACCCCCGCGGCCCGGAGCTGCCCGATCACGTCGTCGAGGTACTCGCCGTACTGCTCGGCGACCGGGACGCCGACGACCTGGCTCGGCGCCAGCCACAGCGGGAAGTCGCCCGCATAGTGCTCGAGCAGGATCGCGAAGAAGCGCTCGACCGAACCGAGCAGCGCACGATGGATCATGACCGGTCGGTGCTTCTGTCCGTCGGATCCGGTGTACTCGAGCTCAAAGCGGTCGGGCTGGTTGAAGTCGAGCTGGATCGTCGACATCTGCCAGGTGCGGCCGATCGCGTCGCGCGCCTGCACAGAGATCTTCGGGCCGTAGAACGCCGCTCCGCCCGGATCGGCCACGAGCTCGAGGCCCGATTCGACCGCGACCTCGCGCAGAGTGTCGATCGCCGTCGACCACTGCTCGGGCTCGCCGAGGAACTTTGGGTTCCCCTCCTCGTTGGTCGAGAGCTCGAGGTAGAAGTCGTTGAGCCCGTAGTCGCGCAGCAGATCGAGCACGAGGTTCAGGTTGGTGGTGAGCTCCTCCTTCACCTGATCCTGGGCGACATAGATGTGCGCGTCGTCCTGCGTCAGGCCGCGGACGCGGGTGAGGCCGGACAGCGTCCCGCTCTTCTCGTAGCGGTAGACCGTGCCGAACTCGGCGAGCCGGAGCGGCAGCTCACGGTACGAGCGCCCGCGCGAGCGGTAGATGAGGTTGTGGAACGGGCAGTTCATGGGCTTCAGGTAGTAGTCCTGGCCCTGCCGGGTGACGTTGCCCTCGTCGTCGACCACCTCGTCGAGGTGCATCGGCGGGAACATGCCGTCGGCGTAGGTCTGCAGGTGCCCCGACGTCATGAAGAGGTCCTTCTTCGTGATGTGCGGGCTGTTGACGAGGTCGTAGCCGTTGCGGAGCAGGTGCTTGCGCAGGTTCTCCTCGATCTCGTAGCGGATGATCCCGCCCTTGGGGTGGAAGACAGCGAGCCCCGACCCGATCTCGTCGGGGAACGAGAACAGGTCCATCTCGCTGCCGAGCTTGCGGTGATCACGGCGTTCCGCCTCGGCCAGACGCTCCTGGTAGGCGCGCAGCTCGTCCTTCGAAGGCCAGGCCGTGCCGTAGATGCGCTGCAGCTGCGGGTTCTTCTCGCTGCCGCGCCAGTAGGCGGCGGCGATGCGCGTCAGGTCCCAGCCGTTGCCGATCATGCGCGTGCTGGGCAGGTGCGGCCCGCGGCAGAGGTCCTTCCAGACCACCTCGCCGTCGCGAGTGGTGTTGTCGTAGATCGTGAGCTCGCCCTCGCCGACCTCCACGGAGGCGCCTTCGGCAGCCTCTTTGCCGCCCTTGAGTCCGATGAGCTCGAGCTTGAACGGCTCGTCAGCGAGCTCGACGCGAGCCTCCTCGTCGGTGACGACCCGGCGCACGAAGCGCTGGCCCTCGCGGACGATGCGCTGCATCTCTTTCGTGATGGCCTTGAGGTCTTCGGGCGTGAAGGGCTCGGCCACGCCGAAGTCGTAGTAGAAGCCGTCGGTGACGGGCGGGCCGATGCCGAGGTTCGCCTGGGGGTTGATGCGCTGCACGGCCTGCGCGAGGACGTGCGCGGTGGAGTGGCGCAGGATGTCGAGCCCGTCGGGGCTGTCGATCATGACGGCCTCGACCTCGTCGGCGTCGGTCACGGTGGCGGCGAGGTCCTTGAGGACCCCGTTGACGCGCATCGCGACGACAGAACGGTCGGAGAACAGGGCGAAGCCGTCTTTCGGCAGGGCATCTTCAGGCACGGAACACTCCATCTGGGTCTCGATCTAGGCTACTCGCACGCCGGGCGCCCTCCGCCCGTCAGAGCCCTCCCTGCGCGTCGGCCGTCGATGCCGTCGGGGCGAGGACGATGATCGCGGCGCCGACGAGGGCGACCGCCGACCCGATCCAGTCCCACATCGTGGGGCGGAACCCGTCGACGATGATGCCCCACGCGAGGGAGCCGGCGATGAACACGCCGCCATACGACGCGAGGACGCGGCCGAAGTTCGCGTCCGGCTGCAGGGCGGCGAGGAAGCCGTAGGCGCCGAGCGCCATCACCCCGAGCACGGCGAACATCCACCCTCGATCCTCCTTGACCGACTGCCAGATGAGCCATGCTCCGCCGATCTCGGCGGCGGCGGCGAGCACGAAGAGGATGCTGATGCGGAGGACGGTCATGCGGCCACGGTAGCGTGGGCGGATGCTCAAGGACGTCGCACGCTGGTCGCTCGCCCTCCTTCTCACGGCAGCGGGGGTGATGCACTTCGTGAGGACCCGCGGCTTCCGCCTCGTCGTCCCCGATTGGGCGACGCGGTTCACCCGCCTCGACAAGGATGCGATCGTCGTGGCCTCGGGCGCGGTCGAGGTCGGCCTCGGTGCGGCGCTGATCGCCCTGCCCCGCGAACGGCGGCGGTTCGGGCTCGCGACAGCCGCCTTCTTCGTCGCCGTCTTCCCGGGCAACGTCCATCAGTGGCGCACGGGACGGTCGGCGCCCGGTCTCGACACCGATCGGCGCCGCTTCGTGCGCCTGTTCCTGCAGCCGGTTCTCGTGGCCTGGGCCGTCTGGTCGACGAGCGAGCGGAAGCCTACAGCGCGGCGGCGCCCGCGTCGAGGTCGGATGTGACGGCGGGCGCGAACGCCGTCGCCCGACGACAATAGGGGCATGTCCTCCCCCTCGGTCGTGTGGCTCCGCGACGATCTCCGTGTCGCCGACAATCCGGCTCTCCGCGCCGCGATCGACCGGGACGAGCCGCTCGTCGTGCTCTACGTGCTCGACGAGGAGTCGGACGGGGTCCGCCCGCTCGGCGGTGCGGCCCGCTGGTGGTTGCATCACTCGCTCGCCTCGCTCCGCGATCACATCGCGGACCTCGGCGCCCGGCTGATCCTCCGACGGGGTGCCGCCTTCGACGTCGTCCGCGGTGTCGTCGAGGACCTCGGCGCGTCGGCGGTCTTCTGGAACCGCCGTTACGGGGGCCCTGAGCGGGAGATCGACGCCGCGCTGAAGTCGTCGCTGCGCGAGGACGGCATCGAGGTCGCCTCGTTCGCCGGCTCCCTGCTCCACGAGCCGTGGACGGTGAAGACCGGCAGCGGGACCCACTTCTCGGTCTTCACGCCGTTCTGGCGGGCTGCGCGGGCGCTCCCCGCTCCCCGCGCTCCGCTCCCGGCGCCGCGGAGCCTCGACGGTGTGGGCAGGTCACCGGCCTCGGACGACCTGGACGACTGGCAGCTGCTGCCGACACGCCCGGACTGGGCGGGAGGACTCCGCGACACCTGGGAGCCGGGCGAGCAGGCAGCTCGTGCTCGGCTCCGCACCTTCCTCCGCGAGGATCTCGGCTCCTACGACCGCGCCCGTGACGAACCGTCGGCGGGCGCGACGTCTCAGCTCTCCCCTCGACTGCGCTGGGGCGAGCTCAGCCCGTTCACCGTCTGGCACGAGGCGATCGAGACGGAGGGCGCAGCGGGCTTCCTCTCCGAGCTCGGCTGGCGGGAGTTCGCCTGGCACACCCTGTTCCACTTCCCGGAGCTCGCGACGAGGAACCTCCGGAGCGAGTTCGACGCCTTCCCCTGGCCGACTCTGCGCCCGTCGCACCTCGAGGCATGGCAGCGCGGCGAGACCGGCATTCCGCTCGTGGATGCCGGGATGCGCGAGCTGTGGCACACCGGTTACATGCACAACCGTGTGCGGATGGTCACGGCATCCTTCCTCATCAAGAACCTCATGATCGACTGGCGTCGCGGCGAGGAGTGGTTCTGGGACACGCTCGTCGACGCCGACGGCGCGAACAACCCGTTCAACTGGCAGTGGGTCGCAGGCTCCGGCGCGGACGCCGCCCCGTCCTTCCGGATCTTCAACCCCGAGCTGCAGGCGAAGAAGTTCGACCCGCAGGGCCTGTACATCTCGGAGTGGGCGTCGGGCGCGCCGACCGAGCCGATCGTCGACCTCGGCGAGACGCGGAAGGCGGCACTCGCCGCCTACGACGAACTGCGCAGGTCGTCACGCACGCCCTGACGACGTCACCGGGTCAGGACGCGTAGCGCTCGACTCGGAGGACGCAGTCCAGGGTCTCATCCTGCACGGCGACCGTGGTCTCCCAGTCCGCGCTCGCTCCGGCGTCGATCGGGTCGACGTCCACCTGGGTGAGCGAGCGCGTGTCTCCGCCCTCCGTGAGGAGCGACACGTAGATGCGGTACGACGCGGCGGCGGCGCTCGAGTTCGTCACGGTGCCAGCGACCTCCCAGTGGTCACCGGCGAGCTCACACGTCTTGACCTCCGCGTCGGCGAGTGCCCCCTCGAGCCCTTCGCCGGAACCCGGGGTGTCGACGATGTCGGTGACTCCGGCCTGCGCCTCTTCCGTGGCCGTGGGCGTGGGCGTGGGCTCGGGCGCGGTGTCCGTGCATCCGGCGAGCACGAGACCGAGAGTCAGGGCGATTCCCGCAGTGAGCACCCCCTTGGCCGCCGGACGGCGGCCTGCGGTGATCTGCGGAGAGGTGCGGTGGTTCTGCATCGTGTCGCCTTTCAGTGCGGTGTCGCTAGGAGGTGAGGTTCTGGGGCCGGGACTCGCGGCGCCGGCGGCCGATGAGCAGGAGCACGAGGCCGCCGAGCAGGATCACAACCGCGCCGCCGACCAGCGGCCCGGGGTCGCCGCCGCCGGTGAAGGGCAGGAGCCCGTTCGGCGAGGGCTCCGGGAGACGCTCGGAGTCGGCGGCGACGTCGGTCACCGGCACCCCGGACTCGGCCTCCACGCTCGTCACCACGGCTCGCGACGTTACCACGGTGCCCTCCATCGCCGGGGTGATGACCACGGTCGCGACGGCCGTCACGCTCTGCCCGGGGAGAAGCACGCCCGGCTCCCCCGGCCACGAGTACGTGAGGGCCGAGAGCCCCGGGTACGGATCGCGGATCGAGACCCCCGTGAGGATGGTCGTGCCGGTGTTGGTGGCCGTGTAGCGGAAGACGAGCGTGTCGCCCGCGAAGCCCTTCTGGCCGTCCTGCACCGAGATGCTCATGCCCAGGCTGATGCGGGGATCGTTCGGCACGTCGACGCGAACGCTGTCGCTCGCGTCGACCTGCCCGCCGCCCGGTGTCGTCCCGACGGCGGAAGCGGTGTTGTCGATGTGCCCGCGGGTCACGTCGGCGAGGGTGATGACGTAGTCGGCCGAGAACGTCGCGGATTCACCGGCCCCGAGCACTCCGGGCACGCCGGGCCAGGTCACGGTGGGGGCTCCGAGGCCGACGAGGTCGTCGGTGACCGCGACGTCGGCGAGCGAGACGTTCCCCGTGTTCGTGACGGTGACGAGATAGCGCACCGTTCCTCCCTGCTGGGCGATGCCTGGGAGTTCGGCCGTCTTGTCGACCGAGAGCGACGGTGCCGCCGATATCAGGTTCTCTCCGGCGTCGTCGTCGCCGACGATCGTTCCCCCGCCGTTGCCGGTGGCGGTCGCCACGGAACCGATGCGTCCCGCATCGACGTCGGCCTGGGTGAGGGTGTACGACGCGACGGCGGTCGCGGTCGCCCCGGGAGCCAACACGCCGTCTGCTCCGGGCCACGTGATCCGAAGATCCGTGAGCCCGGCCTGCCCGTCGGCGAGGGTGATCCCGCGCAGGGTCACGTTGCCCGTGTTCACGATCGTGAACGAGTAGTCGACACGGTCGCCGGGGCGTCCGGTCGCCCCGGTGGCGAGCACCTGGGACTTCTCGAGGTCGATGGACGGTGCGGAACCGGCCGTGGGGACCACGGACTCGGGCGACTCGGCGGTGACCGGGTCGCCGCCCGGCGTGAGCGCGCTGCCCGTCGCGATGTTCCGCACGGAGCCGGCGTCGATGTCGCTCTGCTGCACCGTGTAGGTCGCGGTGGCCGTGACCGACTGACCCGGTCCGAGGCGCCCCTCGACGGACGGCCACGCACCGTAGACGATGTCCGACAGACCCTCGAGCGGGTCGCTCAGCGCCACGGACGACAGGGTGAGCGTGCCGGTGTTGCGGAGCACGAAGTCGTACCGCACCTCGGATCCGAGCGCGCCGTCGCCGAGGCGCGTGCCGACCTTGTCGACCTCGAGCGAGCCCGTGCCGCCCGCGAGCGGGATGATCGTCACCGGCGAGCGGTGCATGACCGTGTCGCCGGCGGGAGTCGTACCGGTGCCCGTGGCGACGTTGCGCACCGTTCCGGCATCCACGTCGGGCTGGGTGACGAGATGCGATGCCGTGATCGTCACGGTCTGCCCCGGCAGCAGTCGACCGGGGTTCGCCGCCGAGGGCCACGTGTAGACGAAGCCGGTGAGTGCGTCGACCGTGTTGCTGAGCGTCACCCCGGTGAGCGTCGTGTTGCCGGTGTTCTCGATCGTGAAGGTGTACTGGATCGTGTCGCCGCGCACCCCGGTGTCACCCGCGGCGAGCTGCGCACTCTGCGTCGTGCGGATCGCCTGGTCGGGGTCGGTGGGATCGTCCGTCCGGATGGTGAACGGGTCGGAGCTGTCGGAGACCACGACACCCCGCGGCGACGTACCGAAGGAGGTCGCCACGTTGCTGATCGAGCCGGCGTCGACATCCGCCTGCGTCACCGTGTACCGGGCGACACCGCTGGCCGTGCCGCCGGGCGGCAGGATGCCGGTGGTCGAGGGGAACTCGATCTGCGGCGTGCTGAGACCCTGCAGGTCGTCCTGAAGGCGGATGAGCCGGAGCGTGACGTTGCCCGTGTTGGTGATATCGAACGTGTACTCGATGACGCTTCCCACACCACCCGTGCCGGTCACGTACGAGCCGCCCTTCACCGTGCGGATCGACGGCGCCTGCGCGGCGGTCGGCAGCGGATCGGTCGTCGAGCGGGCGGTCAGCACCGCACCCGCAGGAGTGGTCGCTCGGACGGATGCCGTGTTCTGCACCGAGCCGCGGTCGACGTCCTCCTGGGTGATCGCGTACGGCGCCGTGCCTGTCGCGACCTGCCCGGGCGCGAGCACGCCCGCGGTGCCCGGCCAATCGACCGTGACGGCTCCCACACCCGCGAGCTCGTCGGTGATGGCGACGCCCGAGAGCGTCACGGTGCCGGTGTTCTCGATGCGGAAGCCGAAGGTGACGCCGTCGCCGGCGGCGTTCGCGCCGGGGGCTGTGAGAGCGGCGGTCTTCGTGAAGACGAGTCCGGGCGCAGGAGCCAGCGATACCGTCGCGGGGGCGACGGCCGTGGCCGGGGCACCGCCGTTGGGTGGGGTGCCGGTCCCGGTGACGAGGCTCGTCACGCCGCCCGCGTCGACGTCGGCCTGGGTGAGCGTGTACGTCGCGGTCGCCGTGACCGACTGCCCGGGCACCAGTACTCCCTCCGTGCCCTGCCAGACATAGGTCGGCGCGCTGACGCCGGTGAGGGCGTCGGCGAGGGCGGCACCGCTGAGGGTGACGTTGCCGTCATTGGTGAGGGTGTACGACCACGTGACCACATCGCCCGCACGACCCGTCGCACCCGGAGCCAGAGCACCCGAGTTCTGCACCGACACCACCGGAGCCGCAGCCGCCGTGGGGACGATGCTCTCGGGC
>NZ_LPVV01000041.1 GCF_002362255.1 Microbacterium sp. SZ1
GAGGTCGCGTCGTTCTGCGCCGCCGCCTGGGCCGCCGCAGCCGCCGAGGCGTTGGCGGTGGAGGTCGCGGTCGTCGAGGGCCTCGACGAGGCGTCGGTCGTCGCCGCGGCCTGGGCCGCTGCCGCCGCCGTGGCGTCTGCCGCTGCCGAGGCGCTGCTCGTGGCGTCTGCCAGAGCCGCCGCCACCGCTGCCGCCTCCGCCGCCGCATTGCTGTCGTCGTCGGCCTGAGCCGAGGCCGCCGCCGACGCCGAGGCGTTGGTGTTGATCTCGGCCGAGGCGTCGGCCGAGGCCACGGCATCCGACGAGGCGTCCGTCGACGCGGTCGCGATCGCCGCCGCGCTGGCGTTGGCCGCCGCGCTCGTGCTCGCGTCCGACGTGGCCGAGGTGTCGGCCGCCGTGTTCGACGTCGCATCCGCGAGTGCCGCCGCCTGTGCCGCGATCGCGGCTCCGGCGTTGGCCGACGAGGTCGCGTCGGCGGTGGCCGCGGTCGATGCGGTGGCTGTCGCCGCCGCCTCCGATGCCGCCTCCGCCGCGGGGTCGGCCGCAGCGGAACCCTCGGCCGTCGCATCGGCGTAGGCCGCGGCCTGGGCCGCCGTCTCCGCCACTGCGGCGCTCGACGCGTCGGCGTTCGCGGATGCGGATGCCGAGGCCGCCGCGTTCGCGTTCGTCGACGCCTCCGACGAGGCATCGGTGGACGAGTCGCTCGTGGCCGCCGACTCCGACGAGGCCGCCGAGTTCGCATCAGCCGCTGTCGAGGCCGCCGCGTTCACGTCGTCGGACGCGTCGGCCTGGGCAGCCGCCTGCGCCGCGACCGCCGCGGCCGCGTTCGCGGTCGTGGTCGAATCGGCCGAGGCCGTCGTGGAGGCGTCGGTGGTCGCCGCCGCCACGGCCGCTGCCGTAGCGTCAGCCGTCGCCGCGGCCGATGCCGCGGATGTCGCGTCGGCGAGAGCGGCCGCCTCGGCCGCCGCCTGTGCCGACGGGTCGCCGTCTGCGGTCGCGTCAGCCGATGCGGATGCGGATGCCGCGGCGTTCGTGTTCACGTCGCCCGGATCGCCCGCGGTGACCTCGGTGGTGTCGGTCGCCGTGATCGCGCCGGCCGTGGCGGTCAGCGTGTATCCGGCGCCGGCGGTCGTGCCGGCCGGGACGGGGTAGTTCGCGGTGAAGGCTCCGAACGCATCGGTCGTCGCGGTCACCGGACCGCCCACGTTCGCCCCGCCGCCCGGCGCGGTCAGCTGCAGCGACACGGCGGAGTTCACGGGCCAGCCGCTGCCGGTCACCGCCAGATTGGTTCCTGCCGGGACCGTGGGGGCCGCGTCGACGACGACCGGAGCCGCCGTGACCTCGGTGGTGTCGGTCGCGGTCTGGGCGCCCGCCGTCGCGGTGACGGTGTAGCCCGTGCCCGCCGGAGTGCCGGCCGGGACCGGGTACGACAGGCTGAAGCCGCCGAGCGGTCCCGTCGTCGTGGTCACCGGAGTTCCGATCGCTGCTCCGCCCGGGGCAGTGAGCTGCACCGAGATCTCCGTGTTCGCGGGCCAGTTCGTGCCCGTCACCCCGAGGTCGGATCCCGCCTCGACGGTCGCGTCGGCATCCACCGTCGCCGCCGCCGTGATCTCCGTCGTGTCGGTCGCGGACTGCGCTCCGGCCGTGGCGGTCACGGTGTAGCCGGTTCCGGGGGCGGCCGTCACGGGAACGGGGTAGCCGACGGTGAACCCGCCGCTGGGGTCGGTCGTCACGAGCACCGGTCCGCCGACGGGCACGCCGTCGGGATCGGTGAGCTGAATCGTGACCTGCGAGTTCGCGGGCCAGCCGGTACCCGTCACCGGAAGATCGGTTCCGGCCTGCGCGGTGTCGCCCGCGTCGACCGCTGCCGCTGCCGTGATCTCGGTCGTGTCGGTGGCGGACTGCGCTCCGGCCGTCGCCGTCACGGTGTAGCCGGCACCCGGCGTCGCCGTCGCGGGGACGGGGTAGGCGAGCGTGAACCCACCGCTGGGGTCGGTCGTCACGAGCACCGGTCCGCCGACGGCTTCACCGCCCGGCGCCGTCAGCTGGACGGACACCTGAGTGCTTGCGGGCCAGTCGGCGCCGGTGACGGCAAGATCGGTACCTGCCTGCGCGGTATCGGCCGCATCGACGGACGCGGCCGCCGTGACCTCGGTGGTGTCGGTCGCGGTTGCCGCACCGGCGGTCGCCGTCACCGTGTACCCGGTCCCCGGTGCCGCGGAGGCGGGAACCGGGTATGCGAGCGTGAAGCCGCCGGACGGATCGGTCGTCACGGTCTCCGGGCCGCCCACGTTCGCCCCGCCGGGTGCGGTCAGCTGCACGGTGACCAGCGTGTTCGCCGGCCACGTCGCGCCGGTGACGCCGAGGTCGGTACCCGCCTGTACGGTCGCCGCGGCATCCACCGTCGGCACCGGCGCGTCGGTGACCTCGGTCGTGTCGGTCGCGGTCTGGGCTCCTGCCGTCGCCGTGACGGTGTATCCGGTCGCAGCGGGGGTGCCGGCGGGCACGGGATAGGCGATCGAGAAGAACCCGGTGGGGTCGGTGTTCGCGAGCACCGGCCCGCCGATGGGAGTCTCGTCAGGGGCGGTCAGCTGCACGGACACCTGCGAGCTCGCGGGCCAGCCGGTGCCGGTGACGGCCAGGTCGGTGCCGGCCTGCACCGCAGGTGCCGCATCCACGGCGGCTGCCGCTGTCACCTCCGTGGTGTCGGTGGCGCTGACCGCTCCGGCGGTCGCCGTCACCGTGTAGCCGGCGGCCGGTTCCGCGGACGCGGGGACCGGGTACGCCAGCGTGAACGCGCCCGTCGGATCGGTGGTCACGGTCTCCGGTCCGCCGACGTTCGCGCCACCGGGCGCGGTGAGCTGCACCGTGACCTCGGTGCTCGCGGGATAACCGGAGCCCGTCACAGCCAGGTCGGTACCCGCTTGCACGGTGTCGGCCGCGTCGATCGCGGCGACGGCGGCCACTGCCGACTTCACGGTCGACGAACCCAGGTCGAGCGACACTCCTCCCCCGACTCCGGGGAGCAGATCGACCGCCAGCGCGCGGACCGTGAAGCTGTCGGCGCCGAGGTCACCCGTAGCCGGCTGCTCGTTGATCGTGACGGTCGCGATCTGCGAAAGCACACCCTGCAGAACCGGGTCGAGAGTCGCGAGCAGTGGCGTGGTCAGCCCGGCGAGGGCCGGCTGCACCAACGGGATGACACTGGTGAGCGCCGTGTTCACGAGCGGGCCGGTGGTCGTCGCGACCGCGGAGGTCACGGCCGCGATCACCGGGTTCAGCAGAAGACTGAGGTCGAGCCCCGCGAGAGTGATGTCGGTGGTCGTCGTCGGCGCCGGAGTCGCGGTGCCCGCGAACTGCGCGAGCGTCCCGGCGACGGTGATGGTGCCGGACGTGAGCGTGATGCCGGTGAGCGGGTTGGTGAGAGTGACGCCCACGTTCACCGTCGCCTGCAGCTCGTTCAACGTCGCAGAGAGCACCGACGTGACCTTGCCGTTGAGGCTCTCGGGGTGCGTCCCCGTGAGCGCTGAGGTGATCCCCTGCTGGATGGCCGAGATCATCGTCGCGGAGAGCACGGGGGTGTTCGCCGGAAGCGTGTTGAGATCCGCGCCGGCTCCGGTCTCGACGAGCAGCTGCGCGAGGTTCACCGAGATCGTGCCGTCGGCCAGGTCGACGAGCACCGACCCGGTGGTGTTCTCGAGCGGTTCCTCGAGCACTTCGGTGACCACCGTCTGTCCGACGGTGTCGAGTCCGGCGATCGACGCGGTGCCTCCGGTCGCCGTGAAGTTCGCGACCAGCGGCACGTCGGGAATGGCATTGACGGTGCCGACGAGGGTCGTGGCGAGGGCGGTCAGCGCGCCGCCCGGGCCGACCAGGTTGCTGACCGGCGTGAGCGTGCCCTGGATGGCTCCGCCCAGAGTGGCCGAGAGACCGCCGACGAGGTCGCTGTGCAGGTCGAGTCCGAGGTCGGCGATCCGGTACTCGGAGGTCGCGGCATCGGTGTTCGACTCGGCCCTGGACGCGAGGGCGCCGATGCCGACCGAGGCCTGGTCGAGGACCGCGTCGGTGAGACCCGCGACGTCGAGCTGGTCGAAGAGCCCCGTGAGGTCGAGGGTTCCGGGGGTGACGCTGCCGTCGATCGCGCCCGCGTCGATGGCACCGCCCGACGTGATCGTGCCGGACGACGCGATCGACTGGGTCTGCGTCGGCGAGGAGCTGAAGCTCTGCGCGCTGCCGAGGTCGCCCAGTTGCAGTAGACCGGGCGTCGTGCCGTCAGTCAGCAGCGGAACGTTGAGAGACCCCACGTCGATGCTGAGGGCGTCCAGCGCCGTGAGATCGAGACCCCCGAGCTCAGGTCCCGGAGCAGACGGATTGCTCGTCAGGGTGTGCCCGAGCGTCGCGATGTCCAGCCCCCCGAGCAGGTCCGCCGGCAGCTGGATGATCTGCCCCTGCGCAGCCGACGGATCGGTCGGATCCGCTCCGTCGAGGGCGTTCGCCGCCGTCGGTACCAGTGCACTCGCGAGGATGACCGCGGCGGCTGTTCCGCCTGCGATTCCTCCGCCGATGACCCTGCGTCGCCGCAGAGCCCTCCCCTCCGAAATGTCCATTCGCCTCTCCCGTGATGCAGATTCTCCGCGTCATGGGCCCTCCCCAGGTGCCGAAGACATCAACGGCCGAGCGCATGTTTTGGAGACAGTATTCCCGTGAGAGCGGATTCATGTCCAGGTTTTGTCCAGCTTTGAGGCCCGGATTAACGCACGACAAGACATTCTGTACTCACGCCGATATACCGGATGATCTGAACGCTCAATTGAACGAAGGTTCAGTCAACAAACTGCACAACACGCGGAACGATCGTTCTGCGCGGCGCGTCTGCCGGCACGGCGAACGCCCCGCAGGCGACGGGCCTGCGGGGCGTTTCGTTGTGCGCGCGAGCGGCTAGAGCACGAGGCCGTGCCCGAATCGGAAGAGCGGGTCGGCGGTGTCGAACGGCACATCCGGGCGAGACGCCTCGATCGCTGCCATCGAGCGCGGCAGGTCGAAGGGTAGACGCCCCCTCGACGGCGACGCGCCGCTCAGCACATCGAGCAGCGCGTCTCCGGACGCGCCCCAGTTGACGGTGACGGCCGTTGCGCGAACTGTCACCGGCTCGAGGATCGCCGGTCGGTCGGCAAGCACGTCGACGACCGTCGGGACGACGGCGGAGATCCGCTCGACGTGGTCGATCACCTCGACCGGGAACTCGAGCGAGCCGGCGTGGAAGAAGTTCTCGAACATCGTCTCGCGCTGCTCGAACGGCGCCTGCAGACGCACGATCGCGAGATCGGCGTCACCCGGCGAGTCGACCACCTCGCCGTAGGCGGCCGCCACGGCGGCATCGATGCCCTCCACATAGAGTCTCAGACCGCGACGGAACGGCAGGATGCCGTCGTTCGTGAGCACCGTGATCGATGCGCGCTGAGCCTCCTCGCCTGCGGCGCGAAACTCGGGGGCGCCGACCACGGCATCCGCAGCGTCCTCGTCGACGAACGGATCGTCGAAGAGTCCGAGCTCGAACTTCTCGCGCAGAATCCGACGAGCCGAGGCGTCCAGCCGCTCCTCGGAGACGGACCCTTCGGCGACCAGTGCGAGCAGCAGCTCTGCGCAGTCCTCACCGCCGAACTGGTCGGCTCCGGCGTCGAGCACTTTGCGCATCCGCTCCCGTGGCGACAGGTGCTCCACACCCCACGCGCGAGCGGGGAAGGGCTGACCGAAGATCTCCGCGTCGCTGATGAGTCCCCAGTCCGTGCACACCAGGCCATCGAATCCGAAACGCTCCCGGAGCAGGCCGGTGATCACCGACCTGTTGAAGCCGAAGCCGACCTCTTCGTAGTCGGTTCCCACGGGCATCCCGTAGTACGGCATCATCTGCCTGGTCCCCGCGGCGAGCGCATCCTCGAAGGGCTTCAGATGCAGTTCGAACTGCCCGCCGGGGTACACCTGCTCGCGTCCGTAGGGGAAGTGCGGATCCTCGCCGTCTTTCTGCGGACCGCCGCCGGGGAAGTGCTTCGTCATGGTGGAGACCGAGCCGCGCCCGAACGTCGGGCCCTGGAAGCCGCGGATATATGCCGCCCCGAGAATGCCGGCGAGATCCGCGTCCTCTCCGAAGGTCGCGGTCTGTCGCGCCCAGCGAGGCTCGGTGGCGAGATCCACCTGCGGGTGCAGTGCCACGCGGAGCCCGACGGCGGTGTATTCCCTGCGGGCGATATCGGCGAATCGCTCGACCAGCGCAGGGTCGCGAGTCGCTGCGAGACCCAGGGTTTCGGGCCACTGCGAGAACGGACCGGCGAGGATCGACGCCCCCGGGTTCTCGCTGAAGGAGTGTCGCGGATCGGTCGACAGCGTCACGGGGATGCCCAGCCGAGTGGATGCCGCGAGCCGCTGCAGTTCGTTGTGCCAGGCCGCGATCTCGCGTCCGGTCGGCGCAGCGCCCAAGAGGTTGAAGTGCGTGATGTGCTTGCCCGCCACGAGCTCGCGAGCGCTCGGCATCCCGAACACGGGATTCTCCTCGTCGAGGTCGCCGATCGCGATCATCGTGTGGAAGAAGAGTCCCGCCTTCTCCTCGATCGTCATCTCATCGAGCAGCAGCTGCACGCGCTCGTCGGTCGTGAGGCTGCGATCGAGCCAGGGCCTCGCCGTGGGCGCGATCGCTGTGTTCGTGGTGGTGGTCGTGGTGTCCGTCATCTCACTTGACTCCCTTGATGCGGTAGACGAGCACGGCACCCGCCAGGGCGACGAGGGCGCCGAACAGATACCAGGTGGGGTAGCCGCCCAGCGGCGTTGCGGCGCCCAGAGCGATGATCCCCGGGGCGATCGCGGGCGCGATCGATTGCGGCAGTGCGTTCGCGATGTTGAGCACCCCGAGGTCCTTCGCGACGTCGTCGGGGTTCGGCAGCACCTCGGTCGCGAGCGCGAGGTCGACCGACAGGAACGACCCTGCACCGAGACCGATGATCGCCTGGGCGAGGATCACGACCTCGATCGAGGGCGCGACCGCCAGGATGACCAGACCGACGACCATCACCAGACCGGCGATCGCGACGAACGGGCGACGCTTGCCGATGCGGTCAGAGAGGAAGCCGCCCAGCGGCGAGGAGATCGCCATCGCCGCCATCGAGGCGAGGTTCGCGATGAGGATCGTGCTGACCGCGGCCTGCTCGTCGAGGCCGAAACGCGTCACGAGGTACAGCGGGAGGAAGGTCGCGATGCCGGCGTAGCCGAACATGACGAAGAACTTCGTCAGCCACGTCCAGCCGAAGTCCGGGTGCGTGCGGGGGTTGAACACGAACGAGCCGAAGAACATCGCGAGCGTGAAGCGCTCGGCGGGCTTCTGGGCGAGACGGCGGTCCTTGAGCGTGAGGACGAAGATCACCACGAGCACGAGCGCGATCACGCCGGGCACGACGAAGCGCTCGAAGTCGCCGGGGAGGAAGTTCACGAGGAAGCTGCCGGCGAGGATGCCGATCGGAGTCGTGATGCCGACCACGCCCGAGACCTTGCCTCGGCTCGACACCGGCACCTGGTCGGGGAGGGTTGCGTTGGCGGCGGCGAGCACGGCGTTCATCGCGGTCTGCACCAGGCACCAGGCGAGCAGGACGACCCACACCGAGGTCGCGACGCCGATGATCGCGAAGCCGCCGAGGCCGACGATCGCTCCGCCGAGGATCCATGGGCGGCGCATGCCCCAGCGCGATGTCGTGCGGTCGGAGAGGCGGCCGACCAGGGGATTCGCGACCAGCGCGAAGGCGGCACCGACGCCCATGACGAGGCCGAGACTGCCCTCGGTGTTCGTGGGGTCGAGACGCTGGATCTTGAACGCCATCGACACCATGACCGGCGTCAGCAGCGCGAGGAAGACGCCGAAGTTCACGGCGGCGAGTCCGGGTGTGTAACCGCGCGGGGTCTTCGGCGGGGTCGTGCCGACAGCCTTGAAGCCGGTCGTTCCGACGGCCGCCGCATTCGCGGCCGGTGACAACTCTGTCATGGGATTCCTTTCGGGCAAGGGAGCGCCGATCGTCTTCGAGGCGGCGTCGAGATGACCATACATGAAAGTCGACCGATTGGTAAGTGAATATCGACCGATTGGTAATGAGAGAGGATGGGTGGGTGAGGAGGCCGCGATGACGACAGCGACTTCGACGGGCGCCCGGCAGGCGCGCGCCGCTGCCACCAGGCAGCGCATCGTCGACGCGGCCCGCGAGCTGTTCGTCGCGAACGGCTACCGCGCCACTTCACTGCGGGACATCGCGGCCGCGGCATCCGTCAGCCATCCCGGACTCCTCGGCCACTTCGCCTCGAAAGACGCTGTGCTCGCCGAAGTGGTTGCCGGGTTCGAGGACGACAACGAGAGGGCATTCGACGCGATCGTCGCGAATGCCGAGCCCGGCGCCCTGGTCTCTGCGGAGATCGCGGCGCGCAACGCACGCACGCCCGGCTATCTGGAGCTCTTCGCGGCTCTCACGGGCGAGGCGTCCACTCCCCGGCATCCCGCGCACGAGCGCATGCGAGGACGATACGAGAGGCTCCGCGCGATGACGCGGGATGTGCTCGTCGACGCCCGACAGCACGGGACCATGGATGCCGATCGCGACCCGACCGCGGAGACGATCCGCCACATGGCCGGGTGGGACGGCCTGCAGCTCATGTCGCAGTATCTGCCCGACCGTGTCGACGTCGTCGCGATGCTGGAGGAGCGGGAATCGCTGTGGGCGCTGCCGCCCGGCTGGCGCGACCCCGACGACGCACCGGCGGCCGCGACCGGTGCGCCTTTCCCCGGCATCACGGGTGCCCTCATCGACGAACCGACGGACGCCGACCCCGGCTACGCCGTCGGACGCAAGCGGCGGGCGAGGATCGTCGCCGACGCCATGCGGCTCTTCGCGCGCGACGGCTACGGTGACACGAGCCTGCGCGACATCGCCGAGGCCGTCGGAGCCTCGAAGTCGACGCTTCTGCACCACTACCCGTCCAAGGAGCTTCTGTTGAGCGCGGTGCTCGCCGAGCGTGACCGCTCGATCCAGGACCGCGCCGACACGATTCCCCTCGACCGCGCTGCCGATGCGCTGCGCGACCTACCGCTGGGCGCTTTCGGCAACGCTCACGACGAGCCGGGGCTGATCGAGGTGTACGCCGTGCTGTCGTG
The DNA here is from genome assembly GCF_002362255.1 of Microbacterium sp. SZ1. Classification (GTDB taxonomy): domain Bacteria; phylum Actinomycetota; class Actinomycetes; order Actinomycetales; family Microbacteriaceae; genus Microbacterium. The sequence goes on from NZ_LPVV01000041.1 coordinate 9,182, forward strand.
CGAAGCCGTGCCGGTGGGTCATCCGGCTCACGAGTACTTCACCCGGCGATTCGCCCGTGCGATCGACTATTTCGCCGAACTCTTCCGGCTTGCTCAGCTCGACGGCGATCTGCCCGCGCACCGCGATCCCGAGCACGAGGCCGTCTGGCTCGTCGCCCTCTGGGACGGCCTGCAGTACCAATGGCTGTACGACCGGGATGCCGTGAACATCGCCGCTCAGCTGCGGGCGCACCTCGACGACGTGCTGCCGCTTCGCGACTGAGAACGGCGGACGGCGGACTCAGGCGTTCGCGATCACGGCGAGCACACCTTCGCCATACGCCTCGCGCTTCTTCTCGCCGATGCCGGTGATGCCCTCGAGGTCGGAGAGCGAAGCCGGGCGGTGCTCGGCGAGCGCCCGCAGCGTGGCGTCGCCGAAGACGACGTACGCCGGCTTGCCCTGCTCGCGAGCGACGCCGGCACGCCAGGCGCGGAGCGCCTCGAAGAGGCCGCGGTCTCCGGCATCCAGAGCATCCGCCGCGCTCGCCTTGCGGGCGCGCGTCGGCGACGACAGCCGTCCGATCGTGTCCTTTCGGAGCGGCACGGGCGTCGCACCCTTGAGCACGCCGGGCGCCTCGGCACCGGGGGCGAGCGTGCCGTACTCCCCCTGAGCAGCGAGGATGCCGCGGGCGAGGAGCTGGCGGATCACGCTGCGCCAGTCCTGCTCGCTGAGATCGGAACCGATGCCGTAGGTCGCGATCTTCTCGTGGCCCTGCTGGCGGATGCGCTCGGTCGACGCTCCGCGCAGGATGTCGATGAGGTGGCCCGCACCGAACGCCTGGTTGCGCTCGCGCTTGAGGCGCACGATCGTCGAGAGCATCTTCTGCGCCGGGATCAGCCCGTCGAACGTGTCGGCCTTCTCGAGGCACGTATCGCAGTTGCCGCACGGCTCGGAGTCCTGCCCGAAGTAGCCGAGCAGGTTCTGCCTCCGGCACTGCACGGTCTCGCAGAGCGCGAGCATGGCGTCGAGGTGCTGCCCCATGCGCATCTTGAAGGTGCGGTCGCCCGGGCTCTGATCGATCAGGCGTCGCTGCTGCACGACATCGCCCAGGCCGTAGGCCATCCACGCGATCGAGGGCAGACCGTCGCGCCCTGCTCGACCGGTCTCCTGGTAGTACCCCTCGACCGACTTCGGCAGGTCGATGTGCGCGACGAAGCGCACGTCGGGCTTGTCGATGCCCATGCCGAACGCGATCGTCGCGACCATGACGACGCCGTCCTCTCGGAGGAAGCGCGACTGGTTCGCCGCGCGGACCTCTGGCGGCAGCCCCGCGTGGTACGGCAGGGCGTCGAAGCCCTGCGCCGAGAGGTACGTCGCGGTCTGCTCGACGGACTTGCGGCTGAGCGCATAGACGATGCCGACCGCTCCCTCGGGCTGCTCGCGGATGAAGGAGACGAGCTGCTTGCGGGGGTCGACCTTCGGCACGATGCGGTACTGGATGTTGGGCCGGTCGAAGCTCGCGACGAAGTGCTTCGCGTCGTCGAGGTGCAGCCGCTCGGTCAGCTCCTTATGGGTCGCGCGGGTCGCGGTGGCTGTGAGCGCCATGCGCGGGACGCCGGGGAACCGCTCGCCGAGGTCACCGAGGGCGAGGTAGTCGGGGCGGAAGTCGTGGCCCCACTGCGACACGCAGTGCGCCTCGTCGATCGCGATGACGCTGAGCGTGCCGCGCTGCAGCAGCGCCGTCGTCGCAGGGCTCGACAGGCGCTCCGGCGCCACGTAGATGAGGTCGAGCTCGCCCGACACGTACGCCCTCTCGACCTCGCGGCGCTCGTCGATCGACTGCGTCGAGTTGAGGTAGGCGGCCTTCACGCCGTTCGCGCGGAGCGCGTCGACCTGGTCGTGCATGAGCGCGATGAGGGGGCTGATCACGAGTCCCGTCCCCTCGCGCACGAGCGCAGGCACCTGATACGTGATGCTCTTGCCGCCGCCGGTCGGCATGAGCACGACGGCATCCCCGCCACCGATGACCTGGTCGACGATCGCGGCCTGGTCGCCGCGGAACTCCTCGTAGCCGAACACCGTGTGCAGCGCCTCGCGCGCGGTCGCGAAACGACTCGGCGTCGCACGATGGACCGGAGGGGCGGATGCCGTCGCCACGGGCGTCGAGGGCCCAGGGCCCCAGTCGAGCGGCGGCTCGAACCCGGCTCCCTGGGGCTCCCAGTCCAGGGGCTCCGGCGGCTCGCTCGGCTCCCAGCCACCCTCCCAGTCGTCGCGGGGCGGCTCGTCTGCGAACGGCAGATCCTCGTACGGGTCACGGGGAGTCTGCGGCATCCCTCCAGCGTAACGACCCCCGCCGACAAGCCGGGCCGCCGCGTCCACAGCATCCCGCGCACCCCTTGTTCAGGTGGCACCTCTCGTCGTAATTCTGCTCAGATTCCCGCAGCAGGTGCCCACGGGACGCGTCTTTCGACCTCGGTGTCGCCGCGCGGGCGTAGGTTGGACGCAGACGCCCGAAGGAGCCTCCGATGACCGACTTCACCGTGACCCGCAACGACGACGCCTCGCGCTACGAGATCCACTCCGGCGACACCCTGGCCGGGTTCGCCGAGTTTCAGCTGCGCCCCGGTGCGATCCGCTTCATCCACACCGAGATCGACCCGGCTTTCCAGGGGCAGGGTCTCGCGAGCATCCTCGCGAAGGACGCACTGACGGATGCCGCGGCCACCGGAGACGCCATCGTGCCGCTGTGCCCGTACATCGCGAAGTACCTGACCACGCACGAGATCGAGGGCGCCGAGATCCGCTGGCCGCAGCGGCCGGCCCCGGTCGCGGGCACCGACGCCGCGGAGGCGTGATGATCGGCGAGCGCCGCATCGTCCTGGAACCGCGCGACGTCCCGCTCGGCGGGGTGCGCGGCATGAACGTGCTGCGCCTGCTGCCGCACCGCAACCTGCCGACCATCGGCGCGTGGTGCTTCCTCGACCGGTTCGGCCCGGCCGAGACGCGCATGCGCGTCGAACCCCACCCGCACATCGGTCTGCAGACCGTGACCTGGCCGCTTGTCGGCGAGATCCGCCACCGCGACGCCCTCGGCAGCGACGTCAACCTGCGACGCGGCCAGCTCAATCTCATGACCGCCGGCAACGGCATCTCGCACTCGGAGTACTCGGTCGGCGATGATCCGGTGCCACTCGACGCCCTGCAGTTCTGGGTCGTGCTGCCGGAGACCGCGCGGCACGGCGCCGGTGGGTTCGAGCAGCACACGGAGCTTCCCGGTGTCCGGCTGCCCGCCCTCGACGGAGCGGATGCCGCGGCCACGGTCGTGCTGGGCGAGTTCGCCGGCATCACCTCTCCGGCCACCGTGCACACGCCCATCGTCGGTGCCGAGGTCGTCGTCGCCGCCGGAAGCACCGTGCGGTTGCCCCTGCACACCGGCTGGGAGCACGGAGTCATGCTCGTCGAGGGGGATGCCGTCGTGTCGCAGCATCCGATGGAGCTGAACGACATGCTCTACCTCGGCGACGAACGGGATGCCGTCGAGGTGTCGAGCGCGAACGGCGCGCTGTTGTTCCTCCTCGGCGGTGAGCCGTTCGAGAGCGACATCGTCATGTGGTGGAACTTCGCCGGTCGCACGCACGAGGAGATCGTCGAAGCGAGAGACGACTGGGAAGCCGCATCCGACCGCTTCGGAACCGTCGAGGGCCACGACGTGCGCATCCCCGCGCCGCCGCTGCCCGACGTGCGGCTCATGCCCCGCGGTCGCAAGATCTGACGCCCGCGCTAACCGGTCCTCGAGCGAGCGGTCGTTGAGCGACCGGTCGTTGAGCGAGCGAAGCGAGACGAAACGCGGTGAGGTCCGTACGACTCCTCGCCGCGTTTCGTCTCGTCGCGCGCTACTCGACCGTTACGATCGTCCGCACAGCCGAGTCGCCGTACTGCACGAGCCCGAGGTAGCGGGTGCCGGCCTCGAGGCCGCTCCAGCTGAGGTCGTAGCTCGTCTTCTCGCCGCGGACGGCGGGAACCGGGTTCGGGTTCGCGGTGAACGCGCCCTCACCCTCGGGCTGCACGGCGGCGTAGGTCATGTCCCACGTCATCGGCGCCGAGGTCGCGTACACATTCGCCACGACCAGGTACGTGCCCGCGGTCGGAGCCGCGACCGTCACCTGCTCATCGGCCGATCCGGTGGCCGACTGCCACCGCTCGTAGTACCGCAGGTCGTCGGGGCTCACCACCCGGTACACGGTGAGGTCGAGGTCGCTACCGGCGTCGTCCGACGAGTCGAGGTCGAACCGGGCGAGCGTCGTGCCCTCCGGCACGTCGACGATCCACGACACGTCCTTGTTCTCGTCTCCCGAGGACTCGTCGCCGGAGTGACCGGTGACACGCCCGTCGGGGTCTTCCAGCAGCGTGAACGGCGTGAGACCCGAGAGACCGAGAGCGAGGTCGCCGTCGACACCCGGCGTGATCTCCACCGTGGTCGACCCGTCGACACCCGTGCCCGACACCTCGGCCGGAGCATCCGCCGTGACCGGGAACACCGCGATCGGCGACCGCACCGTGTTCTTCTTGCTCGTCCAGGTCAACGACCCGGTCGCCCACTGCTCGACCGGCGCGCTCGCGTTGTCGAACGTGACCGTGTAGCTCGCGGTCTGGCCCGCTCGGTCGAATGTCAGCGTGGAGGGAGACACCGTGACGTTCACACCGGGCACGTCGGCGGATGCCGTGAACGTGCCCTTCTCGGTGGAGGTCACCGTGCGGGTGACGGTCTGCGCGCTCGCGAGCGATCCGATCGAGATCGACGCGACGTTCAGGTCGCTGCCGTCGATCGGGTCGCCCGGGAAGTCGGCGAGGCCCTTGCCCTCGAGGTAGGCCGTCCAGTCGGCGACGTCGTTCAGGTACAGCAGACCCGGGTTGAAGTACCGCTTCGGGTCGACCTGTCCGGCGCCCTGCTGGAACGGGTCGCGGTTGGGCGATCCGTCGGCGTTCACGGTGTCGTACGCCGTGGTCATCATCGCGGACTTGATCTCGGCGGGCTTGGCGTTCGGCCGCTCGCCGAGATACAGGGCCGCGAGGCCGGCGATGTGCGGCGACGCCATCGAGGTTCCGGAGAGGATGCCGAAGGTCGGCGCCTCGTCGGGGTCGTTGTTCGTCGCGGCGAGGATCGCCACACCGGGGGCGGCGATGTCGGGCTTCATGATGTCGCTGCCGTCGGCCAGCATCGGCCCGCGGCTCGAGAATCCGGCGATCTGCGGCACCGGCGTGGTGACGCCCGTCGTGTTCTCGCCCACGAGCGAGATCGGACGATCGGTGCCGCCCTGCACGTACGCGAGCACGGCCGCGCGGTAGGCGGAGGCGAGGTGCACGGTCGGCACGGCGTGGAAGTCGTTGTCGAGCGAGTCGGATCCGCCCGGAACGTTGACGAGGACCATGCCGATGCCCCCGGCATCCTTCACGACCTGCGACTTCTCGGCGCGCGCGTTGTTGCCTCGATCGCAGACCACGATGTGGCCGGCCGCCTTCGCGGCGTCGAGCGTGCCCGGGAGGCAGAGCGCGGCATCCGCACCGGAGGCACCGGATGCCGGTATGTCGCCCGCGTACACCGACGGGCCGGTCACGGTCTGGCCGAACGGCACGCTCACCGACGCTCCCGCCTGCGCAAAGCCGTCGAACTGCACCGTGCCCTCCCACGTCGGGATGGTGGATGCCGCGACCGTCGTGTACCAGGGCGAGGCGTGGTCGGCGGTCACCGGGTCGGGTCCGTCGTTGCCCGCGCTCGTCGCGACGAAGACGCCGGCGGCGGCCGCATTGAAGAACGCGATGTCTTCGGGGGCGAGGACGGTGGATGCCGCGCCGCCGCCGATCGAGTAGTTGATGACGTCGACGCCGTCGGCGACGGCCTGGTCGATCGCGGCGATCAGGTCGCTGCCGGCGCAGATGTCGTCGGTCGTGACCGCGGGATCGGGGCCGACGTAGCAGGCCTTGTAGGCGGAGACCTTCGCGCCGGGCGCGACACCCGAGATGGTGCCGAGATCGACGCCCTCGACGGTCGCCTTCACCTTGAAGTTGCCGGCCGCGGTGCTCGCGGTGTGCGAGCCGTGTCCGTCGCCGTCGCGCGGCGAGAGGTAGTCGTACTGGAAGTCGAATCCGGCGGCGGCAGCGCCCGAGGAGAAGTACTGCGCGCCGATCAGCTTGCTGTTGTAGTCGCTCTTGTCCCACCCCTGACCTTCGACCATGGTGGCCTGGAAGCGCCCGCCGTCGGACTTGTCGAAGTAGACGGTGGTGCCGTCGGTGTAGGGCTGACTGCCCTTGTGGCGGTTCTTGTCCTTCTTCTGCTGCTTGAGCTTCTTGCCCTCGAACGACGGATGCTCGGGCGCGATGCCGGTGTCGATCACGCCGACCACGACGCCTTCACCGGCCTTGTCGACGCCGCCGGTCTGCTGCCAGACGCCGCCCTTGCCCTTCTTGTCGTCGCCGAGCCCGAGGAAGCTGGTGGAGGACTGCGCGTCCGGGTGGCGGATGAAGTCCGGATAAACGCCGTAGACGTCCTTCGACGCGCGGAGCTTGTCTACCTGCTCACCCGAGAGCTGGGCGCTGAACCCGTTGAGCACGACCTGATAGGTCGTGTCGGGGGTGACCCCGACCTCCTGGGCGAGCGTCTGCTGTTCGGTCTCGAGGTGCTCGACGTAGCGGAGGGACTCCTGCGATTCCGGCTCGAGCTGCTCGCCTTCGGCGGGCTTCGTGGCCTGGATGCCGTCAACTCCGCCCTCATAGCTGGCGAGCGGATCGGCCTTCATCACGACGATGTACTGACCGGGCGTCCCCTCGATCGGGGTGGGTGCGTTCACCTCCTCGACGCCTGCGTATCCTGCGGTTGCCGTCGACGCGACGAACAGCGCGGCCAGGCTTGTGGCCGCCGCCATCCGGAGGGGTGTTCGACCCATGTGTGTCTCTCCGATGATCACGGTGCGGCCTCGTTGCCGCACCGCCGATCAAAGTAACCCGGGCTTCGGTCGGGTGACCAGGCTCGACGAGGAAACCTAGACGAATGGCCAATACATCGCTGTGCGTCCGTCGAGGATCGTGCGTCCGTCAGCCTCGCTCCGGCGAGTGCACGCGCGCGAGGAACCTCGCCGTGCGCGGCGACGGTCCGCGCGGGTCGAGCACCGACACGACGACCGTGACCGCGGCCGCCAGCGGGATCGTCCAGGCGGCGGGCTGAGCGAGATACGGAGCGGCGACGCCCACTCCGCCGATCGCGGCGTGCACCACCAGGGCGAGGCCCGCTGCGAGGCCACCGGACAGCATCCCCGCGACCGCCCCGCGGGCCGTGAGGCCGCGCCACCACACACCCAGGAGGATCACCGGAGAGAGCGTCGACGCGGCGATCACGAACACGACTCCGACGCTCGATCCGAGTCCCGCCGGCGCGGTGAGAAGCGCGACCGCGAGCGGGACGAGTGCGCACAGCACGGCCGACAGACGGAACGAGCGCACGGATCCGGAGAACACGTCCTGGCTCACGACCCCGGCGAGCGACACGACCAGCCCGGCCGAGGTCGCGAGGAACGCGGCGAACGCGCCGGCGACGATGAGCGCCGTGAGCAGCTCCCCCGCAAGACCCGGGAACACCCGGGAGGGCAGCAGCAGGACGACCGTGTCGGCCACCCCCGGCTCCGCCAGGTCGGGAGCCGCGACGCGCGCGAGCAGACCCATCGTGCTCGACACGGCGTAGAACGCGCTCACCATGCCGATGACGATCACGGTGGTTCGGCGCGCCGACACCCCCGTCGGACTCGTGTAGAACCGCACGAGCACATGCGGCAGACCCATGGTCCCGAGCAGGAGGGCGAGAAGCAGGGATGCCGTCTCGTACGCGTCGAACCCCGAGGGGCCGGCCTCGGCGGGGAACACCAACGCGGGGTCGAAATCGTGCGGCCCGCCGCTCAGCGCGAACGCGATGCACACCACCGGCACGAGCAGCGCCGTGAGCTTGAGCCAGTACTGGAACGCCTGCACGTAGGTGATCGCGCGCATCCCTCCCGCCGCCACTGCCGCCGCGACGAGCACCGCGACGAGCACCGCCCCCACCCACTCGGGCAGCCCGGCGACGACGAGCAGCGTGATGCCGGCGCCGTGCAGCTGCGGCACGATGTACAGCCAGCCGATCACGAGCACTGCGATGCTGGTGACACGGCGGGCGGTCGTCGATTCCAGCCGCGCCTCCAGGAAATCGGGGATCGTGTACGCGCCGCTGCGGCGGAGCGGCGCCGCGACGAACACCAGCACCAGAAGGTAGCCGGCCGCGTATCCGATCGGGAACCAGAACCCGCGCGCGCCGTCGAGCAGGACGAGTCCGGAGAGTCCGAGGAACGTGCCAGCCGAGAGATACTCCCCGCTGATCGCCGAGGCGTTCCACACCGGGCGCACCGTGCGCGACGCCACGAAGAAATCGCCCGTGGTGCGCGAGATACGCAGCCCGTAGACGCCGATGAGCAGCGTCGCGACCACGACGAGCGCGATGCCGACGAGGTCGAGGACGGCGTTCACTCGCGGTCCCGCAGCACACGGAACCGGCGTTCGTTGCGCGCGGCCGTGCGCACGTACAGCACCGCGAAGACGAGGATGATCGGGTAGAACGCGTACGCCTGCAGCAGCCACGACAGCGGCAGCCCCCACACGACGAGCTCATCGAACTCGGGAATCAGGGCGATCGCGAGCGTCAGCGCGATCACGACGAGCACGAAGCCCGCGACGGTGCCGAGTGCGAGCCGCAGCTGGCTGCGCATCAGTGCGCGCGTGAAGACGGCATCCGCCTCGTCGACCGGCGAGCCGGGCAGGGCGATGCCGCGCGTCAGCGGCGCTGGGCGTCGCGTCGGCGCATCGGCGGTGACGCGCACGCGCTTCGGCGTCTCGGTCACGGCGCCCCCTCGACGCGCAGGAGGGCATCGCGCACCCCGGCAACAAGGCGCCTGCTTACGGGCAGCACCGCGGCATCCACGACGACCGCCGGTTCCGACCCCCACAGCCGCGCCTCCGTCACCGCGGCCGCGCGGACGAGGGTGGAGCGATGGATGCGGAGGAAGCCGGCATCCGCCCACCGGGTCTCGAGCTCGGAGATCGGGATGCGGACGAGGTGCCCGCCGTCCGCGGTGTGCAGGCGCGAGTAGTCACCCTGGGCCTGCACCCAGCGCACCTCGCTGCGCCGCACGAACCGCACGGTCGAGCCGAGCGTCACCGGCAGCGTCTCGTCGTCGCCCGGCACGGCGACCTCGCCGAGCTCGATCACGCGATCGACGGCCTGCCGCAGCCGCTCGACCCGCACCGGCTTCAGCAGGTAGTCCGCCGCGCGCAGCTCGAACGCCTCGACCGCGCGGGCCTCGTCGGCGGTGACGAACACGACGGCCGGCGGCGCGGCGAGGGCGAGCAGGGATCGGGCGAGGTCGGTGCCGAGCAGGCCGGGCATGTGGATGTCGAGGAACGCGATGCGCACGGGGTGCTGCGACAGGATCCGCAGCGCCTCGGCACCTGACGTCGCCGTGAGCACGTCGCCGACCCGCGGGTCGAGGCGCAGCAGGTGCACCAGCTCGTCGAGCGCCGGCTTCTCGTCGTCGGCGACGAGGGCGTCGATCGTGCCTGCGTCGGTCATCGAGTCAATCGCCTTCGGGATCGTGCTGCGGCTGCGACTTGGGCACCCGCATGCGCACCAGGGTACCCGCGCCGGTGTTCGTCTCGACGACGAGGCCGCCCTCGGGTCCGTACAGCTGACGCAGGCGGGTGTCGACGTTGCGCAGGCCCACGTGCGACCCGTCGTCGGCGGCCGTGAGTGTGGCGCGGAGCGCGTGCGGGTCCATCCCGACGCCATCGTCCTCGACGGTGACCTCGGTGTGCGTGCCGTCGTCACGCGAGACGATGCGGATCTCGCCCCCGCCCTCACCGGGTTCGACGCCGTGGCGCACGGCGTTCTCGACCAGTGGCTGCACGGAGAGGAAAGGGATGACGGTCGACAGCGTCTCCGGCGCGATCCGCAGGGTCACGCGCAAGCGCTCTCCGAACCGTGCGCGCTCCAGTTCGAGGAAGGAGCGGATGCTGCCGAGCTCCTCCGCGAGCGTCGTGAACTCCCCCTGCCGGCGGAACGAGTACCGCGTGAAGTCGGCGAACTCGAGCACGAGGTCGCGCGCCCGTAGCGGGTCGGTGTGGATGAACGACGCGATCGCGGTGAGGGAGTTGTAGATGAAGTGCGGCGAGATCTGCGCCCGCAGCGACCGCAGCTCGGCCTCGGCCAGCTGCGTGCGCGACGCATCGAGGCTGCCGAGCTCGACCTGCGCGGCGCACCAGTCGGCGACCTCTTCCGCCGCTCGCACGAGCGCTGCACCGACCGGGGCTGCGAACGCCACGACGGCGCCGATGACCTGCCCGTCGACGACGATCGGTGCGCCCACCGCTTCGAGGGCGTCGGTGTGCCCGTCGGGCGACCGGAAGACCTGTCGACGCGCCGAGGACCGCACGTGCTGGGCGATGCGCACGGCCGACGACTCCAGCCCGTCGGACGGTCCGTCGAACGACAGCGCATCGTCGTCGCCGACGATCGCCACCGCCGCACTGCCGAGCAGCACCCGAAGGTGCCGGGCCGCCTTGACCACGTCGGGACCGGTCAGCCCCGCGCGCAGGTGCGGCGCTGCGAGGCTCGCCTGATGCAGGGCCTGCAGCGCGGCCCGCTCGGCATCGCTGCCGAGGTCGGCCGATCCTCGCGCCAGCCGCCGCGCGAGCAGCAGGAGAACCGTGAGCACGACGCCGCCGACCGCGCCCAGGACCGCGGCGAGGACGACGTCGTTCATGCCCTCAGCCTAGGCATACGGCATCCGGTCTTTGAGACGCTTCCCGCTCGTCAACTTCTGCGGCCATCGTGAAGTTCTGCGGCCCGCGGGACCGACTCTGGCCGCAGAAGTTGCTCGAGGCCGCAGAACATGCGCCTCGAACTCGTCGGCCGGTCAGCAGCAGCGGGCACCGGGGTTGCGGTCCTGGTCGTCCATCCGCTGCCGCCAGAACTGCCGCTCGGTCAGCGGCTCCTGGTCGGGGTGGTGGCGACGGTGATGGGCGACGTAGGTCGCATACGCGGTGTCGCCCATCAGCGTCGTCATGTACCAGTGGATGCCGCGGCCCACCCGCCCCGCGGCGCTGAGAAGCGTCCGCAGGGCGGTGGCCGCGGCATCCGTCCGATTCATCGTGTCGGTCATCTCCGTGCCTCGATCAGTGCCTCGATGCCCGGCGCTCGTCGGCGAGGATCGGCTCCCACTGCTTCTCGAGCTCGCGCTCTTCGGCGGTCGGAATGAATCCTGCGGGAGCATATCGGCGCGAGGCGACCGGCGCGTCTTCACTGTTCTCGCCGCCGCCGTTGCGGATCGCCTTGACGGTGGCGATGACCGCAGCGATGATGACGACGATCGCGAGCGTGACGAAGATGATCGACAGCGTGCCCTGCACCGCGGTGTTGCGGATGACGGCCTCCAGCACCTTCGGCTCCCCGAGCGACGTGTCGCCCGAGCTCAGCGCCTCGCGGTAGCGGAAATGGTTCGCCCAGTAGCCGATCGCCGGGACCGGGGAGAGGATCTTGTACAGCGACGCCGTGATCGTGACGACGGCCGTGAACGCGAGCGGCAGTCCGATGATCCAGAGCCACTTGACGTAGCTGCGTCCGCGCTTCGCGACGATCGCGAGCACCACGGCGAGCGCGATCGCGGCCAGCAGCTGGTTGGCGATGCCGAACAGCGGGAAGAACGTGTTGATGCCGCCGAGCGGATCGGTGACGCCGAGGATGAGGATCGCTCCCCAACCGGCCACCATGATCGCGGTGCAGATCCACACGCCGGGACGCCACGAGACGTCGCGGAACCTGGGGAACCAGGCGCCGATCGAGTCCTGCAGCATGAAGCGGGCGACGCGCGTTCCGGCATCCACGGCCGTGAGGATGAACAGCGCCTCGAACATGATCGCGAAGTGGTACCAGAACGCCATGAGCGCCTGACCGCCGAGGGCCTGCTGCATGATGTGCGCGAGACCGAGCGCGAGGGTCGGGGCGCCGCCGGTGCGCGACACGATCGATTCCTCGCCGACCGCCTCGGCGGTACCGGTGAGCATGTCGGGCGTGAGGTTCACCCCCGTCAGGCCCAGGGAATTGACGAAGGCGACGGCTCCCTCGACGGTGCCGCCGGTCGCCGCAGACGGCGCGTTCATCGCGAAGTAGATGCCCTGGTCGATCGAGATCGCGGCGACGAGGGCCATGATCGCGACGAACGACTCCATGAGCATGCCGCCGTAGCCGATGAAGCGAGTCTGCCGCTCCTTCTCGACGAGCTTCGGAGTGGTGCCCGAGGCGATCAGCGCATGGAACCCCGACAGGGCACCGCAGGCGATCGTCACGAACAGGAAGGGGAAGAGCGGACCGGCGAACACCGGGCCCATGCCGTTCTCGCCGAAGATGCTGACGGCGGGGACGGAGATCTCCGGGCGCACGAGCACGATCGCCCCGGCGAGCATGACGATCACGCCGATCTTCATGAAGGTCGACAGGTAGTCGCGCGGAGCGAGCAGCAGCCAGACGGGGAGCACGGCAGCGATGAAGCCGTAGATGATGATGCCCCACGCGATCGTCGTGCGGTCGAGGTGGAAGATCGCCTGACCCCACTCGGTGCCGGCGACCCAGCCACCCGCGATGATCGCGGCCATGAGCAGCACGAAGCCGATGATCGAGACCTCGGTGACCTTGCCCGGGCGCAGGTAGCGCAGGTACACGCCCATGAAGAGGGCGATCGGGATGGTCATCGCGACCGAGAACACACCCCACGGGCTCTCGCCGAGCGCGTTCACGACGACGAGGGCGAGGATCGCGACGATGATCAGCATGATGAGAAGGGATGCCACGATCGCGGCCGTGCCGCCGATCCTTCCCAGCTCCTGACGCGCCATCTGACCGATCGTGCGGCCACCGCGGCGCATCGAGAAGAAAAGCACCGTGTAGTCCTGGACGGCTCCGGCGAGCACGACGCCGACGATGATCCAGATCGTTCCGGGCAGATAGCCCATCTGCGCGGCGAGCACCGGACCGACGAGCGGACCGGCACCGGCGATGGCCGCGAAGTGGTGACCGTAGAGCACGCGGCGGTCGGTGGGGACGTAGTCCTTGCCGTCCTGCTTCACCTCGGCGGGCGTGGCCCGACGGTCGTCGGGGCGTGTGATGTAGCGCTCGATGACCTTCGAGTAGAAGCGGTAACCGATCAGGTACGTGCACACGGCCGCGAACACGAACCAGATCGCGTTCACGGTCTCGCCGCGGACGATGGCGAGCATCACCCAGGCGACACCGCCGAGCAGGGCGATGGCGGTCCACAGCAGGATCTTCGGCAGGGTCCAGCGGCTCGATCGCTCGTGGTGCTCGTCGGTCAGGGCGACCGGCGGCAGCTTCGGGTCGGTGACGATCACGGGATCGTCGTCGGTGGTCGCGGTGCCGCGGCTGTGCGGCGAGGATGCGGTCATGGGGGTTCTCCTCGGGATGCGCGTCATTGCGTTCATCCACGGTAGGGCACCGCGCGAACGCGCGATGTGCCGGTGCCTGTCCGGTGCGACCAGCGGCGCCGACCGTGCGACGAACGGATGCCGAGGGGCGGCGAAGCGCGGTTTTCCACGGTCGCTCGCGGCCTTCGCGGCATCCCTCCGCAAGTAGTCTGGAGAGGTGGCCCGCACCCCTCTCCTGTCGACGCGCGTGCTGCTCGTCTGCGCCGCGATCGGCGTCGCCACCGGCATCCTCGGCGGCATCGCCGGCCTCATCACACCGGGCGTTCTGATCCTCACGCCCTACCTCTACGGCCTCGTGCTCGGGTCTCATGTGCTGCCGGGCATCATCGCTCAGGAGGTGCTGCGCCGGCCGCTCGTCGCGCTCGTGACGCACGTGATCGCCGCGCTCATCTCGAGTGCGTTCAACCCCGCGTGGGCGCTGCGCTTCATCGGCACGGCGCTGCTGTTCGGCGCGATCCAGGAGGGTATCGCCGCATTGACGCGCTACCGGGCCTGGGGCGCGTGGCGGTTCTTCCTCTCGGCGGGTGTGATCGGCATCCTCGTCGCCGTGGTCGTGTTCTTCGCCGCGCACCTCGGAGCCCTGCCGCTGTGGGCGCAGATCGCGTACCTCGTGGTGTCGGTGCTCGGTCCGGTGGCGTGGACCGCGGTCGGGCTCGCGATCGGCACGGCGCTGAGTCGGGCGGGCGTCGCGCGGCGCTGACCTCGCGCGGCATCCCCATCTCTGCGCCGAGACCCACCACCCGCGCCCAGGCCCACCACCCGCGCCGTGGGCGGCGGTGGGTTTCGACGGGCGTGGTGGGTTTCGGCGTCAGGGGGCCGGACCGAGCGGGCATCGCGAGTCAGGTAAGGCTCGGCTAAGTTGGAGGGGTACCGATCCGCGATCCGAGGGATGCCGTGCGCTCTTCCGCACCTCTGCTCCGCGTGCGCGACCTCTCCATCACGCACGCCGATGCGGCGCGCCCCTCCCCCGCAGACGTGACCTTCGACATCCGTCCCGGCGAGGTCGTGCTGCTGCTCGGGCCCTCGGGATCGGGCAAGTCGACGCTCACCCTCGCCCTCAACGGTCTGATACCCCACGCGGTGCCGGCGACCATGACCGGCCAGGTCGTCGCGGGCGGCCTCGACACGACCGAGGCGCTGACGGCGACGCTCAGCACTCACGTCGCGATGGTTTTTCAGGACCCCGACGCGCAGATCGTGACCGGCACCGTGTACGACGAGGTCGCCTTCGGACCGGAGAACCTGCGGCTGCCGCTCGACGAGGTGCGCGCACGGACGGAGGCGGCGCTGCGACGGGTCGGACTGTGGGAGCGGCGTGACGAGAACCCCGACCGGCTGTCGGGCGGCGGACGCCAGCGCCTCGCGATCGGCTGCGCCCTGGCGATGGGATCGCCGCTCATCGTGCTCGACGAACCCACCGCGAACCTCGATCCGCAGGGCATCGACGACGTGTACGCCGCGCTCGCCGACGTCGTCGCCGCCGGCGACAGGGCGATCCTGCTCGTGGAGCACAATCTCGACGCGGCCATGTCGTTCGTCACCCGGACCATCGTGCTCGACCGCTCGGGTCGCGTGGCGTTCGACGGAGAGCCCGCCGAGGTGATCCGCGGTCATGTCGACGAGCTGGTCGCGATGGGCGTGTGGCTTCCGGCCGCCACGATCGCTGCGCTCAGGATGCGCGATGCCGGTGCCACGCTGGATCCGCTGCCGCTGACGCCGGACGAACTCGCCGTCGCCCTTGCCGTGGACGGCGACGAGACGGGACACGGTCACCGCGTTTCGTCTCGCTCCGCTCGCTCAACGACCGAGAGGGACTCCGCTCGCTCAACGACCGAGAGGGACTCCGCCCGCTCAACGACCGAGGAACAGCCGATCATCCGGGCACGCGGGCTGACCGTCCGGCGCGGCAGGAGCGAGATCCTGCACGGGATCGACCTCGACATCGCACGCGGCACCTTCACGGCGATCGTCGGCACCAATGGCGCGGGCAAGACGACCCTGCTGCAGGCGCTCGCGGGTGTGGTGCCGCCGCCGAAGCGTCAGGTGATCGTCGACGGCGTCGACCCCGGCGCGGCCTCTCCCCGCGACCTCGCGAGCCGGATCGGCTTCGTCTTCCAGAACCCCGAGCACCAGTTCATCGCCCACACCGTGTTCGACGAGCTCGCGCACGGGCTGCGGCTGCGGCACGTTCCGGATGCCGAGATCGCCGAGCGCGTGCAGTCGATGCTCGCGCGATTCGGCCTCGAGGAGAAGGCCGACGTGCACCCCTTCCTGCTCTCCGGCGGTGAGAAGCGCCGTCTCTCGGTCGGGACGGCGCTCATCACCCGACCCGGGGTGCTGGCTCTCGACGAGCCGACGTTCGGGCAGGACCGCGCAAGGGCCGCGGAACTGCTCACCCTCCTGCACGAGCTCCGCGACGACGGCACGACGATCCTGATCGTGACGCACGACCTGCACCTCGTCGCCGAGCACTCGACGCACACCCTGGTCCTGCAGGACGGGCGCGTCCACGCGGCCGGCCCCACCGCCGACCTGTTCCGCAGCGAGCAGACCTTCGAATCCGCCGGGCTGCGGCTGCCTTCGCTGCAGCGCGTGCTCGCGGCATCCGGATGGGCGATCGCATGACCCTGATCGTCGACCCGTATGCAGCCCTGGCGCAGACCTCGCGTCGTCAGTTCCTGTACGCGATCAATCCGCTCGCGAAGATCGCGGGCGTCGTCCCGGCGATGGTGCTGCTGATCTTCGTGCGGGACCTCGCGACGCCCGCCGCGTTCCTGGTGCTCGCGCTGGCGATGATCGCGGTCGGTGCACGACTCACAGCCCGCTCGGCGGCGCTGCTCTTCGGAGCGCTGCCGCTCGGCATCCTCGCGATCGGCGTCGGCTTCTCACTGTGGGTGGATGCCTCACTCGTGGACGACACGCCCGCGGTCGTGCAGATCGGCGCCTGGACTCTGCGCCAGGGTGCTCTCGCGATCGGCCTTGCCACGGGACTGCGGCTGGGTGCGATCATCGCCCTCGCGCTGGTCGGCGGTCTCACCACGACCGGCCCCGACCTCGTGCGCGCGAGCGTGCAGCAGCTGCGGGTTCCCTATCGCATCGGATACACGGCGCTCGCGGCGTTCCGGTTCGTGCCCCGCTTCGGGTACGAGCTGTCGGTCATCCGCGCTGCCCATCGGGTGCGCGGTCACCACGGCGGCAGCGGCCCGTTCGCCCGGATCGCCCGCGGCTGGGGGTACATCGTGCCACTGCTGGCCGGCGCCATCCGCCACGCCGAACGCGTCGCCCTCGCGATGGATTCCCGCGCCTTCGGCGCCCACCCGACCCGCACCGAACGACACCTGGTGCCGTTCCGCGCACGCGACACCGTGTTCGTCGTCCTGTGCTTCGTCATCTCCGCCGCGGTGTTCGCGGCGTTCTTCCCCTGGCAGCTGCCCTGAAAGGCGTACCCATGGCATACAGCAAGCTCGTGAAGCCCGAGTCGTCCGAGCTCCTGCACCTCACCGTGCTCCGCACCGAGCGCCTCGCCCCGCACTGGATCCGCGTCACGCTCGGCGGCGGCGAGATCGCGAAGTTCCGCCCGATGGGCTTCGACCAGTGGTTCCGTCTGTTCCTGCCGATCGGAGGGGATGCCGGACTCGACCGCGTCCCCGCCAAGGCGAACAAGATGTTCGGGTACCTCAAGTTCCTGCGCATACCCGACGGCGAGCGACCCGTGATGCGCAACTACACGGTGCGTGCGTACCGACCCGCGACCGCCGACGGCGGCGCGGAGATCGACGTGGACTTCGTGCTGCACGGTTCCGCGGCAGACGGGACGGCCGGCCCGGCGTCACGCTGGGCGGAGACCTGCACGGCGGGCGAGAACGTCCTCATCATCGACGAGGGCCTGACCTTCAACCCGCAGCGCGGGACGGAGCGGGTCGTGCTCATCGGCGACGAGACGGCGCTTCCGGCGATCGCGTCGATCTGCGCGTCGCTTCCGGCCGACGCGACCGGCACGGCGATCATCGAGGTCCCCTCCGATGAGGACGCCCTCGACTTCCCGCACCCCGCGGGCGTCGACGTCGACTGGCTCACACGCCCGCACGAATTCCCGCCGGGATCGCGCGCGCTGTCACAGCTGCACGACCTCGCACTGCCGGAGGCCCCGTTCCACGTGTACGCCGCAGGAGAGCAGTCCCTCGCCTCGGGCGTCCGCAAGCACCTCGTCGGCGAGCGCGGCGTCGAGAAGAGTGCCGTGAGCTTCTGCGGGTATTGGAAGGTCGGCGCCGCGTCGCCTGCGTCCAAGGCGGCTCGGGATGCCGCGGCGGAGCCCCTCGCGTGACCGGCGTCGACACGACGCGCGGCAGGCGATTCGGCAAGCGCCGGGTCCCCACTGCTGTGCTGCTCACGTGCGCGGCGCTCGGCGTCGCCGGCGGCATCCTGCTCGCCCCCGCGAACTGGGTCTCGACGCTCCTGTTCGCCGGACTGCCCTTCGTGAGCGTCGCCCTCGCCGGCCTCTGGCTGCTGCCCTCGGTGATCGCCCTGCGGCTGCTGCGGCGTCCTTTCATCGGGCTGCTCGTGGGCCTGCTGGCCGGCCTCGTCGTCGTCCCCTTCTCGGGGTACGGCTTCAGCAGCGTCGCGACGAACCTGTGGTGGGCGGCGTTCACCGAACTGCCGTTCCTCTTCGTGCTCTGGCGACACTGGGGCACGTGGCTGCACTACGTCGGTGCGGTCGTCGTGAGCGTCGTCTATCCGATCCTCGCGTGGCAGTCGTTCGATCTCGGCAGCGTGACCGTCGGACTGCAGATCGCCTTCTTCGCTCTCACTCTCGCGAGCTGCGTCGGCGCGACGGCGCTCGGCGTCCTCATCGCCGATCGTCTGCGTAGGGCCGGCGTCGGAGCGCGCGCGTCGCGCTGATTCCGCGCGACGCAGCGGATGCGATTGCCGCTCGGGTAGCGGACGGAGGATGCCGCACAGGCCGCCTCGCTCGTGGGATTCAGAGCGCCAGGTGCAGACGCATGGCCTCGTCGATCTCGGCGACAAGTTCAGCCGGCACCCAACCCACGGGTCGGACGATCCGGTCAACGGAGATCGTTCTGATCTGCTCCGCTTGCGCCTTCGAATCGCGTTCGAGACCGGTGGCCTCCGCGGGGAGCAGCACCTGAAATGGGCGCACCCGAGCGACGTTCGACGTCAGCGGCACTATGGTCACCGTCGCCCGGGCCGACCGCGCAGCCGCACCGTTGGCGGTGTTGTTGCTCACGAGGACCGCCGGTCGCGTCTTACTCGCCTCCGAACCCACCGCGGGATCGAGGGAGACGAGCAGAATCTGTCCTCGGCGCAGAAGCGGCAGCGCCTCTGCGGTCATGCGCTGGCGAGTCCGTCCTCGTCGGCCACATCCCAGGCGTCGTCGTAGTCCTCGGCATATGCCTCGGCGTAAGCGTCAGCCAGTCGGCTCTCCCGCAGCAATCGCACGGCATCCTGCACCGCCGCTGAGCGCGAGGAGTACCGTCCACTCAGCGCCTCCAAGTCGAGGAACGCCACGTCCGCTGTGCTGAGACTGAGGCTGATCTTGGTGCTGCTCATGCCGACGATACTACTCCGGTAGCAGTGCTTTTGCTACCGATCTCCCCACTGAGGGTCCTGTCACCGGTATGCAGCGGTACACGCAGAAGGGCCCCGGGCGAACCCGGGGCCCTTCTGCGTGAGTCAGCGCTTGCCGGCGATCTGACGCCCGACGATCTCGCGCATGATCTCGTTCGTGCCGCCGTAGATGCGGTGCACGCGGGCATCGAGGAACGCGCGGGCGATGGGGTACTCGGTGATGTAGCCGTAGCCGCCGTGCAGCTGCACTCCGGCGTCGAGCACCTCCCACTCGCGCTCCGTCGCCCAGAACTTGACCTTCGCGGCCTCTTCCGCCGAGAGCTTGCCCTTCGAGTAGGCGAGCAGCGCGCGGTCGATGTAGGCCCAGAGGGCGTCGACGGTGGTCGCCATGTCGGCGATCTGGAAGCGGCTGTTCTGGAAGTCGATGATCCGCTCGCCGAACGCCTCGCGGTCCTTCGTGTAGGCGACGGTCCAGTCCAGCGCCGCCTGCGCGGCCGCCGCACCGGCGACGCCGATCGACAGGCGCTCGAGCGGCAGGTTCATCATCAGCTGGATGAAGCCCTTGCCCTCTTCGCCGCCGATGAGGTTCTCGTCGGGCACGAACACGTCGCTGAACGACAACTCGGCGGTGTCGTGACCCTGGAAGCCCATCTTGTGCAGCTTCTTGCCGTGGTCGAAGCCCTCCATGCCGTTCTCGATCAGCGCCAGGCTGAACGCGTCGGGCCGGTTGCCCTCGCCGGTCTTCACGAACGTCACGACGAGGTCGGCCGTCGCGCCCGAGGAGATGAAGGTCTTCGCGCCGTTGACGATGTAGCCGCCGTCGGTCTTCTTCGCGGTCGTCTTGATGCCGCGGAGGTCGGAACCCGCACCCGGCTCGGTCATCGCGAGAGCGCCGATGACCTCACCGGTGGCCATGCGCGGCAGCCACTTCTCCTTCTGCGCCTGCGTGCCCATGTGCACGAGGTACGGGACGGCCAGATCGTCCTGGATGCCGAAGGCGCCGGCGAGCGACCCGGCCCCCGCGGCGATGACCTCTTCGTTGACGATCGCGCGGAAGCGGTAGTCCTGCAGCATGCCCGCTCCGCCGAACTCCTCGGGCACCGAGAGTCCGATGATGCCGGCTTCACCGGCGGCGAGCATGGTCGCGCGGTCGACCTCGCCGTCAGCATCCCACTTCTCGATCGCCTCGTGCGTGACGTGGCGCTTGACGAAATCCTTGACGAGGTCGCGGAATGCCTCGTGATCCTCTTCGTAGATGTCGCGTTCCATGCCGTCCTCCCGAACGTCTCGTGCATCGTTGCTCCGGCGAGCATATGCCGGTACGACGGGGAGAAGACAGGGCGTTGTGAGAATGCATCCCACTTCCGGTGAGACTGGGTACCGCGATTGTCGGATGCCCCCAGGCGGCCCCGAATGGGCTCAGTGCGGGTACTCGGGCGCCGCCGGAAGGCCGAAGAACTCCTCGAGCGTGTGGTAGCCGCCGTGATGGTAGGCCGCCGCGAGCTCCCGCCCCAGGTAGCGCAGATGCCACGGCTCGGGCTTGTAGCCGGTGACCCCG
This sequence comes from Microbacterium sp. SZ1, assembly GCF_002362255.1. Classification (GTDB taxonomy): domain Bacteria; phylum Actinomycetota; class Actinomycetes; order Actinomycetales; family Microbacteriaceae; genus Microbacterium. The sequence goes on from NZ_LPVV01000041.1 coordinate 29,875, forward strand.
GAGCCGACCTGCTCGTAGCGCACGATGAAGCCGTACTCCCAGGCGTTCTCCGCCACCCAGGCGCCCTGCGGTGTCGCACCGAACGCCTCGATCTCGCCGCATTGCGGGCTGCAGGCGACGACGTCGAGCGCGAGTCCGGTCTGATGCTCGCTGTGCCCGGCGCGCGCCGACGCGGCATCCGCCCCCGCCTGCCCGCTGTTGCGCACGTGCGAGGCATGCGTCGACACCTGCAGGTCGTACGAGCGGTACCCGTTGTTCGCGCCGATCTGCCCCGCGCCCTCGGCGACCGCCGCGGCGGCCATCTCACCCACGGCAGCGGACACATCGGTGCGGGCCTGACCCGACGGTGTCGTCATCTCGAGGGGCATGTCGGCGAGCGGTGTCGGCGCGAAGGTGACCGGATTCAGCGGTCGCGCTTTGTTCACCACGACCCACACGTGCGCCGGATCGTCGAGAGCGACGCACGGCGCATTGCCCGCCACGACCGCGTTGCGGAAGCTCGCCCCGCCCCCGAACCCGGCGATGATGGCGGCGTCGTCGGCGACCGCGATCGCCTCGAGCACCGACGGCTCCGAGCACGGGTCGGCCGCCGTGGTCGCGCCGACCTGCACGGCAGGGACCTCGGCGACGACCACCGGCTCGGGCATCACCGCCTGCTGCTCGGCGGAGTCGGCGACGGGCGCGCCGGCGATCGACAGCAGGATGCCGACGGCGGTCACCGCGAGGCCGAGGGGAAGTGCTGGTCCGCGAATCGGGGAGCGCGGCGCCGCATGCCGAGGCTGCGACGTGGAGGTCATCCCTCCATTGTGCCGCGCGCGACGGGCCGCCGCATGCCGGGATCCGATCGGTCTCAGCCCGTGGACGTCGTGATTCCGTAGGGTGATCACATGCATGCGCGCGCGGTCGATCCCCGAGTCTGCCCGACCTGCGGCGGAGCGCTCGCCTTCGAGATCCTCGACGACGAGCGATTCTTCGTGGTGTGGTCGTGCGTGGAGTGCGGGGTGATCCGAGCGACCGAACCGTCCGCCTGATCTTCGTCTTTTTCTTCGAATCTCACTTGCCTTTCCTTCGTCATCATGTTCGAATGAGGATATGCGGTGGCAGGGACAGAAGGTCGGCGAGACGGATGCCGCTGCGCTCCCTGGCCTCGAGGATCGATCGAGCATGCTGCGATCGGTGACGACGCCCGAGTTCGCCGGCATGACGTTCCACGAGGTGCTCTCGAAATCGGCGCTCAACCACGTGCCCGGCGCATCGCGCATGCCGTTCGCGTGGACGATCAACCCGTACCGCGGATGCAGTCATGCCTGTGTTTACTGTTTCGCCCGCGGCACGCACGAGTACCTCGACCTCGATGGCGGTGCGGACTTCGACTCGCAGATCGTCGTGAAGACCAACGTCGTGGAGGTGCTGCGGCGCGAGCTCCGCAAGGGGAGCTGGCAGCACGAGACCGTCGCACTCGGCACGAACACCGACCCGTACCAGCGCGCGGAGGGCCGGTACAAGCTCATGCCGGGGATCATCGAGGCGTTGGCGGAATCGGGAACGCCGATCTCGATCCTCACCAAGGGCACGCTGATCCGCCGCGACATCCCACTGCTCGTGAAGGCCGCGCAGCGCGTTCCCGTCGACGTGCAGATGTCGATCGCGATGTACGACGACGAGTTGCAGAAGGCGATCGAACCCGGAGCGCCGACGACGCAGGCGCGACTCGACACCGTGAAGGCCCTGTCGGACGCGGGGTTCCCGGTGACCGTGTTCCTGATGCCGATCATGCCGCACATGACCGATTCGGTCGAAGCGATCGACACCGCCCTGAAGAGGATCAAGGATGCCGGAGCGCGGCGCGTGATCTACGGCGCACTGCATCTGCGGCCCGGCGTGAAGCCCTGGTTCATGCAGTGGCTCGGCGAGGCACGGCCCGACCTCGTGTCGTCGTACCTGGGGTTCTACCCCGGCGTCGCCGCCGAGGCGCCGAAGGGGTACCGGCAGTGGCTCGCCAAGCGCGCTCGACCGCTGATCCGGATGCACGGGCTCGACGGCCGCGACGAGAACGACTACCCGCAGCGGGGCTCACGGTCGGGCGAGGGCCACGTCGGCTCGATCTGGCGACAGAACGAGCCACAGGGTGGGGCGCGGGCGACGACGACCGTCGGCTTCCGGACGACCGGATCGAGCGCGGAGGCGCCAGCACAGCCGATGCTGTTCTGACGGTCGTCATCGGCATCCGTCCGTCGGGCCCGCCGCGTCACAGCCCGTAGGCTCGAGGACTATGGCGATCGGCTCGACAATCCTCACGTTCGACGTGCAACTGGCAGACACGGATCGCGGAGTCTACGAGGAGCACTCCCTCCGCGCGGCACGGCACCCGTCCGAGACCGACGCCTACCTGCTCACCCGTCTGCTCGCACACGGACTCGAGTACGCCGAGGGTGTGGCCTTCGGCGGCAGCGTCTCCGACACCGAGGAACCCGCCGTCGTCGTGCGCGACCTCACCGGGCGCATCACCGCGTGGATCGAGGTGGGAGCGCCGGACGCCGAACGCCTGCACCACGCCACGCGTCTCGCAGACCGCGTCGTCGTCTACACTCACCGCGATCCGGCCAAGGTCATGGCGCCGTGGGCCGACAAGCGCATTCACCGCGCCGACGACGTGCGCGTGCACAGCTTCGACCCGGGATTCATCGAGTCGGCCGCGCCGCTGCTCGAACGCCGCAACGCGGTGACCATGACCGTCACCGAGCAGACGCTGTACCTGACGCTCAACGGCACGAGCCTGACGACCGCCGTGCACGAACACTCGATCGGCTGACGGTCTAGGGCCTCACCGCGTTTTTCGTCTCGTCGCTGCCCGCTGCTCGCTCAACGACCTGCGAGGGGCACGGAAAGGCCCCGCCCGCACGAACGCGAGACGGGGCCTTCGTGACGGAACGGTCAGCTGGTGAGGTCGGCCGCCGACGGCATCCGTCCGGCGATCTCCTCGATCAGGTCGTCGTCGATGCGCGCATTCTCGAACGGCGCCTCGATCTCGGCGCGGCTCAGCAGCTCGCTCATGCGGCGCTGACGCTGACGCGTGATGAGCGTGACGACGCGGCCCGAGCGACCGGCGCGGCCGGTGCGGCCCGAGCGGTGCAGGTACGTCTTGTACTCGTCCGGCGCGTCGGCCTGCACGACCAGGTCGATGTCGTCGACGTGGATGCCGCGGGCGGCGACGTCGGTCGCGACGAGCACGTTCACGCGGCCCGAGGTGAGGCGCTCGAGGTTGCGCGTGCGCTTGCCCTGGTTCAGGTCGCCGTGCAGCGACACGGCCGGGATGCCGGCGTCGTCGAACTGCTCGGCGAGCATCTCGGCGTATGCGCGCGTGCGGGCGAACACGAGGGTCTTGCCCTCGCGGTCGACGAGCGACGTGAGGATGTCGGCCTTGTCACGATGCTCGATCACGAGCACGCGGTGCTCGATCGTGCTGGACTCCTGGTCTTCCCCGGCGACCTCGTACACCGCCGGGTCGACCAGGAACTCGTCGACCAGGGCGGCGACCTCGCGGTCGAGCGTCGCCGAGAACAGGAGCTTCTGGCTGCCCTCGGCCGTGTGGCGCAGGATGCGCTGGACGGGCTCGACGAACCCGAGCTCGCACATGTGGTCGGCCTCGTCGAGCACCGCGATGCGGCAGTCGGAGAGATCGAGCTTGCCCTGGTTGATGAGGTCCTCGACGCGGCCGGGCGTGCCGATGACGATGTCGACGCCCTTCTTCAGCGCACCCACCTGGCGACCCTGCGGCACACCGCCGTAGATCTGCGTCGTGAAGAGACCGACGCTTCGGGCGATGGGCTGGATCGTGCGGTCGATCTGCAGCGCGAGCTCACGCGTCGGAGCGAGGATGATCGCGCGCGGTGACCGCCCGAACTCACGGCGCTTGCCGGCCTGCGACTGCAGCACCTTCTCGACGAGCGGTGCGCCGAACGCGATGGTCTTGCCCGAGCCGGTGCGGCCACGAGCGAGTACGTCGCGTCCTTCGAGCACTGCCGGGATGCTGGCTGCCTGAATCGGGAACGGGCTGGCCGCCCCCATGTTCGCGAGCGTCTCGACGATGTTCGATCCGAGGCCGAGGTCGGCGAACGTCACGTCGTTCACCTCGACCGCCTGGACGGCCTTCGCCTCGAGGCGCTCGTGCACGACGTCCTCGGTCGGCTCGAATGCGGGCTTGGGCGCGGCGTTCCAGTCGCTGCGGCTCGGGCGCGCATCGCGGCTCGCACGGTCGTCGCGGCGAGGGCGCTCGGTGCGGTACGCGCCACCGGTCGACGGACGGGAGCGCTCGTCGCGGCCACCCTCGATCGCACGCTGCGTGCGGTCGCGGTCGAAGGCGCGACGCGCCCGGTCGGCGTCGTACGAACGTGCAGGACGATCGGATCCTGTGCGGTCGTCGCGCTGCGGACGCGCATCGCGGTCGAAACGCGGAGCGCGACGGTCGTCGCGGTCGCTGTACCGGGGGCGGTCCGAACCGCGGTCGTCCCGGCGCGGACGGTCATCGAAACGACGCCCGCCGGCGCGGTCGTCGAAGCGCGGACGCTCGTCGAAACGGGGTCGCTCGCGGTCGTCGCGACGGTGCGGAGCCTCGCGGCGCCCGGACTCGGCGCGATTGCGGAGGCCGCGCGCCTCATCACGCCCGGCGCGCTCCTGCGCCGACCAGCGCTGCTTGGGGGCGCCGCCCTCCTCGGCGGGGCGGTATCCGCGGTGGCCGGGGCTGCGGCTGCCGGGGCGACGGTCGAAGCCGGCCGCTGCAGGACGCCGCTCTCCGGCATCCGCTCGTCCGCCACGGGCGTCGCGAGCGTCGCGACCGCCGTCTCGGCCGCCGGCGTGGCGGTCGTGGAACGAGGTCTTCTTCGCGCCGTAGCGCGGCTCGAAGTTGGCGGCGGGACGTCCGCCGCGGGGCTTCTTGTTCTTGGGCATGGGGTGTCCTTCTGAGTTCTCGCACGAGAACAGCGCTGCCGCGCACACGCGCGAGCACCCGGCATCCGATCGAGGAATCGAACTGCGGGTCCGGACTGTCAGCGGCCGGGGCCATTCATGTGATGGTTGATTTACGTCGATCGACGCTCACCATCGGCCCCTGGGCTCACACTTCTTGCACAAAAACGTCCGCGTCCATACGCGGGTGCCCGAAGCCGACCACGCCAGTGTACCGGTCGCACCTGGGAGGACGCCCCTCGCTCTACGATGGCGGCATGAGCACCGCATCCCCCACCGGCACCCAGGTCCATCTCCAGCTCGGCGAGGTGTCGGCGCAGATCGCGCAGGTGGGCGCCTCACTTCGCTCGCTGCGCATCGGGTCGGTCGATCTGATCGCGCCGTATCCCGAGGGCGCTCCCACGCCGTCGTGCTCGGGCGTGGTGCTCGTGCCGTGGCCCAACCGGGTGCGCGACGGCCGGTGGAACGATGACGGCACCGCACGACAGCTCGCGATCACCGAGCCGAAGTTCGGCAACGCCAGCCACGGCCTGCTGCGCTTCACCGCGTATGAGATCACCGAGGGCGCGTCGGCCGCCACCCTGCGAGCCTGGGTCGTGCCGCAGACCGGCTATCCGTACCTCCTGGAGACGAGCGTCACCTACACGCTGCGCGCCGACTGCATCGACGTCGAGCACGTGATCACCAACCACTCCGCGGCGGCGGCTCCGGTCGCGGTCGGATCGCATCCGTTCCTCACGATCGGCGACGTCGCCGAAGAGGATCTCGTGCTGCGCGTCTCAGCTGCCACGGCCATCGAGACGGACGACCGGATGCTGCCCGTCGGCGCGCGTGCGATCGACCCCGCCGTGCGGGACGGTGTGCGACTCGGCGACGTGTCGCTCGACACGGGATTCATCGACCTCGACCGGGATGCCGACGGCCTCGCGCGCCACTCGCTCACCGCGCCCGACGGGCGCCGCCTCACGCTGTGGCAGGGGGATGGCTACGAGGTCGTGCAGGTCTTCACGACCGACAAGTACCCCGGGCGCCCGCTCGCCGTCGCGATGGAGCCGATGACGGCGCCGGCCGACGCATTCAACAGCGGCACGGGGCTGCGGCGCCTCGCGCCGGGCGAGACCTGGACCCTGCGCTGGGGCATCACGCTCGACTGAGACGCACGCCCGAGACACGCGGTTCGCGCCGAGACCCCGCCCTGCGGTCGACAGAACGGGGTCTCAGCGGTGATCCGGCTACTCGCCGCGCTCTCGCAGCTCGCGACGCGTGAGCTGCGGCGCATGCGGGAGGCCGGATGCCGACGCCGACGGCGCTCCGGATGCCGCGGCTCCGGCGAGCGCGGGGCCGTCGGTCCCGTCCGGGGCGCCGTCTGCGGCATCCGTCGCGGCGGTACCGCCGCCCTTGCGAGCGTGGCGCCGTTCCTTCGCACCCTCGACGAGGTTGTACAGCGTCGGGAGCACGATCAGCGTGAGCACGGTCGACGACAGCAGGCCGCCGATCACCACGATCGCGAGAGGCTGCGAGATGAAGCCGCCGTGACCGGTGATGCCGAGCGCCATGGGGGTGAGCGCGAGGATCGTCGCGAGCGCGGTCATGAGGATCGGGCGCAGACGCTTCTCGCCACCCGCCATCACCGCCTCGGCGGTCGACAGCCCCTTCTCGCGATACTGGTTCACCAGATCGATGAGCACGATCGCGTTCGTCACCACGATGCCGATGAGCATCAGCACGCCGATGAGCGAGGCGACCCCGAGCGGCACGCCGGTGACGATCTGCAGCAGGATCGCACCGGTCGCCGCGAACGGCACCGAGACCAGCAGCAGCAGCGGCTGGCGCAGCGACTTGAAGGTCGCGACCATCACGACGTACACGATGAGGATCGCCGCGAGCATGGCGAGTCCGAGCTGCGAGAACGAGTCGGCCTGCTGCGAGGCGACGCCGCCGACCTCGGCGGAGGCGCCGTCGGGCAGATCGACCGCGGCGAGCGCGGCGGTCACCGACTGGGTCGCCACCGCGAGGTTGTCGGATGCCGGGGGCACGGTGATCGTCGACGTGCGGCGCCCCTGCTCGGTGGTGATCGAGGTGGGGCCGTTGCGCTCCTCCACGGTCGCCATGTCCTGCAGCTGCACGATGCCCGTCGGGGTGGGGATCGTGAGCTCGCGCAGGGCCTGGGCGGTCGTGGGCGGGGTCGCGTTCGCGAGGTACACGGTGAGCGAGGCGTCGTCGATCTCGACGGAGCCGAGCTGCTGCGGGCGCATCGTGTTCGACACGATCGCGCCGACGGCGACCTCCGATAGTCCGCGGGCCGCGGCGGCCTCGCGGTCGACGACCACGGCGAGGTAGGGCAGCGCGGCGGCGAGGTTGTCGGTGACCTGGCCGATCCCGTCGCGACCATCGAGCTCGTCGACCACGGCCGAGGTCGCGGCGTCGAGGTCGTCGCTGCTCGACGCGGTGACGGTGATCTCGATGTCGCTCGATCCGAGGCCGGCCGACGCCGCGACCGATACCTCTCCGACGTCGGTGAGCTTCTCGATCGCATCCTGCACGTCGGCGCGGAGCGTCTCCTGGTCGGCGTCGCTGTCGGTGAGCACCGAATAGGTGACGCCGGCGCCGCCCGAGAAGGCATCGCGCAGCGCCGAGCCGCTGGATCCGATCGACGCCTGCACGTGCTCGACGCCGTCGATGTCGAGCAGGGCGTCCTCGACGGCGATCGCCGCTTCGGACTTCGTCTCCAAGCTCGCGGTCGGACCGAGGTCCTGCGTCACCGTCATCGTGTTCTGGCCGGAGTCGCTGAGGAAGTTGACCTTCATCAGCGGGGCGGCGGCCAGCGTCGCGCCGAGCACGACGACCGCGAGGATCACGGTGATGCCGGAGTGCTTGAGCGTCCAGCCCAGGATCGGACGGTAGGCGCGCTGCAGCGGCGTCGGCGGAGCATCCGGGTGCTCGGGGTCGATCTGCACGCCGTTCTCGTCGAGCAGCGGCTTGCCCGGGCGCAGGAACCAGTACGCGAGCACGGGCACGATCGTGAGCGACACGAGCAGCGACGCGACCATTGCGATCGTGACCGTCATCGCGAACGGCCGGAACAGCTCGCCCACCATGTCGCCGACGAAGACGATCGGCAGGAACACGGCGACGGTCGTGATGGTCGACGACGTGACCGCCATCGCGACCTCGCGCACCGCGAGCCGGATGGCGTCGCCCTTGTCGGCATCGCCGACGTAGTGCCGCTTGATGTTCTCGATCACGACGATGGAGTCGTCGACCACGCGTCCGATCGCGATCGTCAGAGCGCCGAGGGTGAGGATGTTGAGCGAGTAGCCGAACGCCTGCAGACCGATGAAGGTGATCAGCACGCTGGTCGGGATCGAGATGGCCGTGACGAGCGTCGAGCGGATCGACAGCAGGAACACGAGGATGACGATCACCGCGAACGCGAGTCCGAGAAGCCCCTCGGTGGCGAGCGTCTCGATCGACTGCACGATGAACGGCGCCTGATCGAAGATGATCGTGAACTCGGCATCCGGCAGCGCCTCGCCGATCTCGTCGAGGGCGGCGATGATGCCCTGCGACACCTCGACCGTGTTCGCCGCGGGGAGCTTCGTGATCGAGATCGACAGGGCGTCCTCACCGTCGACCCGCGAGATCGACGACACCGGGTCGCTCTCCTGCACCACGGTCGCGACGTCGCCGATCGTCACGTCGGTGCCGACGATGGGCAGTGCCGCGATCTCCTCGACCGAGGTGATCTTCGCGCCCGTCTGCACGGTGAGCGTCTGACCGTTCTCGGTGATGTCTCCACCGGGGAACAGCGTGCCGTTCTGCTGCAGTGCGTCACTGATCGCCTGCGTGCTCTCGCCCCGAGCGGCGAGCGCCGCCACGTCGGGCGTGATGGTGATGCGCTGGCCGACGCCGCCGATGATCTGCGCCGCGTTGACGCCGTCGACGTCCTCCAGATCGGGGATCGCGACGTTCTCGAGCTGGGTCTGCGCGTCATCGGCGTTCTCGAAGCCCGTCACCGCGACCTGGATCACCGGGAAGTCGTCGATCGACACCGCCAGCACCTGCGGAGTGACGTCCTCGGGCAGCTGCGAGGAGATGCGGTTGATCGCCTGCTGCATCTTCTGCTCGGCCGTCGCGAGATCGGTGCCGTAGGCGAAGGTGGCCTGCACGATCGACGCGTTGGTGGTGCTCGTCGCGGTCGTCCCGTCGAGCCCGGGCACACCCTGGATCGCCGCCTCGATCGGCGTCGACACGTCGTTCTCGACCACCTCGGGCGAAGCGCCTGGGTAGGTCGTCATGACGACGAGGTTCGGCAGCTCGATCGAGGGGATGAGCTCCTGCTTGAGGTTGGTGAGAGCGAGTCCGCCGAACACCGCGGCGACGATCGTGATGAGGGCGATCAGCGCGCGGTTCTTCAGGCTCAGGACGGCGAGTTTCGACACGGATTCTCTCTCTGTCGGTCAGGCGGATGCTGCGGCGGTGGATGCGGGTGCGGACGCCGGTGCGGGACAGAGGATCCCGGCGAGGGCGTCTCGGATCAGCTCTTCGTCGAGCGGCTCGTCGTGGATCTGCGAATGCCAGAGTACGCCGTCGATGAAGACGGCTGCCGCCCTCGCGCGGTCGCGGCCGTGGACGGGTTCCATGAAGCCGACGATCTCGTCGGACCACTGACGCGCGAACGCCCGCACCCGGGGGTCGTGCACGGCGGCGGTGACGACCGCGCGATCGGTGTGCACGGCGTGGGCGTCGTCGAGCGCCTGACGGACCAGGCGGGCGATGCCGGCGGGGGTCACGCCTTCGGCGACGACGGCCTGCCTGGTCTCCTCGATGCGCCCCTGGATCTCGGCGGCGAGCGCCTCGAGGGCGGCTTCGCGCAGGTCGTCGAGGGTCGCGAAGTACTGCGTGGTGGCCCCGAGGGGCACGCCCGCCCGCGCAGCGACCTTGCGATGCGTGAGCGCGTCGACGCCGATCTCGACGATGAGCTCCGCGGCAGCGGTCACGATCTCGCGGCGGCGGGCCTCGGGGTCGCGACGGCGCCGGGTGACCTCGCTCATCAGACCTCCTGTACGGGCGTACATGTACGTCTGTACATTGTGCCCGTCGAAGCTGAGCGTTCGCCCGGCTCGAGCCCCTGGCATCCGCCCTCTCCAGTGCCGACGCCCCTGCCGGGCACCGACGCCCCCTCTGATTCGCGTCAACCAGACAGGGCGTCGGCGACGAGCAGGGGCGTCGGCGAAAGTGGCGCGGCCGGTCAGGCGGCGGAGACCTCCACCTGACCGCGCTCGAAGTACGCGACGAGGTCGGCATCCAGCTCCGGGACCTCGATCGCCGAGCCGTCACCGCGCAGCGACTCGGTCGCGAGGATGCCGGCGGCGACCGCCTCGCGGGCGGCGACCGGCGACGTCTCGGTCAGCCCGCCGTCGCGCACGAACCGCAGGAACTCCGCGACGAGCAGGGCGTCGGCACCCTCGTGTCCGGCGTCGACGACCTCCGGAACGATGAAGGTCTCATCCGCATCGGCGGCCCCGCGGTGCCGACGGTTCCACAGCCGGACCTCGCTGCCGGCGGTGTCACCGACGTTCTCGATGCGCCCCTCGGTGCCGATCACCGTGTAGTTGCGCCAGTAGTCGGGCGTGAAATGGCACTGCTGGTAGGAGGCGAGGATGCCGCCGGCGAGCCGCATGTTCACCATCGAGATGTCCTCGACGTCGACCACGGGGTTGAGTCCGGTGAGGGATGCGGGCGGCCAGTTGTCGACGCTGAACCAGTCCGGCATCCGCTCGCCTGGCCGCTCCCGGCGGTCGGTGATCGCGCCGTAGACGCTGAGCTCGCCCATCGCGGCGACCTGCTCGGTGTAAGCGCCGGCGAGCCAGTGGATGATGTCGATGTCGTGTGCGCCCTTCTGCAGCAGCAGCCCGGTGGTGCGGCGGCGGTCGGCGTGCCAGTCCTTGAAGTAGTAGTCACCGCCGTGTCCGACGAAGTGACGCACCCAGACGGCTTTGACGTCGCCGATTCGGCCGTCCTGGATCAGGCCGCGCATCAGGGTGATCACGGGCATGTGCCGCATGTTGTGGCCGATGTAGAGGCGGCTGCCGGTGCGGCGCGCGGTCTGCAGCATGGCGTCGGCGTCGGCGAGGTCGATCGCGAGCGGCTTCTCGCAGAACACCGCGACGCCCGCTTCGAGCGCGCGGATGCTGAGAGCGGCATGCGTGTCGTCCGGTGTCAGCACCATCACCGCCTCCACCCCCGAGGCGAGCAGTTCGTCGAGCGAGTCGGTGACGAGCGCGTCGGGCAGCAGGCGGCGGGCGTCGTCGCGCGCCCGTTCCGAGGGGTCGCAGACCGCGGTGATGCGCGAGCCGGCGCCGGGGCGGTGCACCTCCTCGCGGAGGGTGGCGCGCGCGCCGAAGCCGATGATTCCGATGGAGAGATCCACGATGGTCCTTCTGGGGTCGAGAGAGTGTGCGAGACGTCTGCGTCAGCGCGTACGGGATGCCGGAGCGTCGAGATCCGTCGACGCCCCGGGGAAGAGTGACCACGGGAACTCGTGGGCGAGGGTCGGAACGTCGTCGGGAGCGAGTGCGCGGTCGATGATGATGCGCGCCTGACTCGCGAAGAAGTCGGTCGGACCGACGGTGGTGAGCGTCGGGGCGACGCGCTGCGCGTCGGGGGTGTTGCCGATGCCGATCACCGCCACGTCGTGAGGCACCCGCAGACCCAGCATGTGCGCCGCGTTGATCGCCGCGATCGCGGCGAAGTCGGTCGTGGCGTAGATCGCCTCCGGGCGGTCCTCGCGAGACAGCAGCCCGACGGCGGCCTCGAACGCGCTCGACTGCGAGTCGCCGTACGTCGCCGTCCAGGCGGGGTCGACGTCGAGGTCTGCCGCGGCCATGCGCTCGAGGTAGGGCGTGTACCGAGTGATCTGCGTCGGCGCCAGCCGCACCGCGCTCTCCGCCGTGAGGGCGCCGATCCTCGTGTGTCGCTCCAGCAGATGGTCCATGGCGATCTCGCAGCCCGGGATCGCATCGGAGCGCACGACGTCGAAGCCGTCCGGGTCGAGCGGTCGTTCGGTGAACACCACGAGGCGCTGCCCCCGGCGCACGAGGTCGCCGAGCTTGCCCACGGCATCCTCGTCGAGCCCGATGCCGTCGAGGTAGGCCACGTCGCTCTCGACCCGGTCGAGCGCCGCGTGCCAGTCGCCGTCGGCGAGGATCAGCGTCGTCAGCCCGTGCTTGTTCGCCTCGACGTTGACGGCGTCGGCGACCGCGAGCGACCACGGGTCGCTGAGCATGTGCAGCGAGAGCTGCACCATGCCGGAGCGGCCGGTCCTGATCGCACGGGCGGCGCTGTTCGGACGGTAGTTCAGCTCGTCGGCAGCGGCCAGGACTTTCGCGGCCGTCGCCTCGGCGACACCGGCGCCCGACGCGGCGCCCGCTCGGCCCGAGAACACGTACGACACGGTCGCGGTCGACACGCCGGCCCGCTCGGCCACCATCCGCAACGTGGGTCGTCTCGGTGCGTGCGTTCTGCGCTCGGCCACGGGTCAGCCCTTCGATCCGCTGAACGCGATGCCCTGGATGAACTGCCTCTGCAGGATCATGAAGGTCACCAGCATGGGCAGCGTCGCGAGCAGCGCACCCGCCATGAGCACCGGGTAGTCGGTGCCGTGGATGCCGACGAGCTGCGACAACCCGACCGACAGCGGCATCCGGGCAGGGTCGGTCGTCACGATCAGCGGCCAGAGCAGATCGTTCCAGGACCACAGCACGGTGAACACCACAAGTGCGATGATGCCAGGCTTCGCGAGCGGAACCATGATCCGCCAGAAGGTCTGCCACGGATTCGCGCCGTCGATGCGGGCCGCCTCCTCGAGCTCTGCGGGCATCGACAGGAAGAACTGCCGCATGAGGAACGTGCCGAAGGCGCTGAAGATGCCGGGGACGATCAGGGCCTGCAGCGTGTTGAGCCACCCGAGCGACTGGATGATCTCGTACTGGGGCAGCAGGTAGAGCTGCGACGGCACCATGAGCACCGAGAGGAACACGACGAACAGCGCGTTGCGGCCGGGGAACGGGATGCGGGCGAACGCGTAGCCGGCCATGGTGCAGAGCACGACCTGACCGACCGTGCGGCCGACCGTGAGCAGCACCGAGTTCGCGAACATCTGCGCGAACGGCATCGAGTCGAACACCTCGGCGAAGTTCGTGAGCACCCACTCCCGCGGCAGCAGGCTCGGCGGCACCTGCACCGAGTCGGACAGCGTCTTGAACGACGTCAGCAGCTGCCAGACGAACGGGAACACCATCAGCACGGCGCCCACGATCAGCACGAGGTGCACGATCCACAGACCGCGGTTCTTCGGCGTCCCGGCCGCACGGCGGCGACGGGAGGCATCGGCGCCCACGATCGCGCGGGTGTCGAGGGAGAGGTCACTCATAGTGCACCCACTTCTTCTGCAGACGGAACTGCACGATCGTCAGCGCGAGGATGATGAGCAGCAGCAGGAAGGCGACGGCGGCCGCGTAGCCGCGATCGTTGTCGAGGAACCCCGCTTCGTAGAACAGATAGACGACCGTGCGGGTGTTCGGCATGGCGGGGTTGCTGCGACCGAGCATCATGTAGACGAGGTCGAACACCTGCAGTGCGCCGATCACGCTGATCACGCTGACGAAGAAGATCGACGGCGACAGCAGCGGGATCGTGATCGAGAAGAACTTGCGCACCGGGCCGGCGCCGTCGAGATCGGCCGCCTCCATGATCGTGTCGGGGATGCCCTGGAGACCGGCGAGGAAGATCACGATGTTCGTGCCGAGCCCCGCCCAGATGCCGACGACCGCGATCGCCACGAGCGCGGTGTTCGGGTCGGTCAGCCAGCTGCGCCCATCGATGCCGACGGTGCCGAGCGCGGCGTTGAGCACGCCGTAGTCGCCGTTGTAGATCATGCGCCAGACGAGCGCGATGGCCGCGGGCATCGTCACCACGGGGATGAAGTAGAGCGTGCGATAGGCGCTGCGCCCCGTGAGCCCGGTGGTGTTCAGCAGCGCCGCGATCGCGACCGCGAGCGGGATGCCGATGAGGGCGATCACCGTGTAGATCGCGGTGTTGCGCAACGCGCCGATCAGCTCGGGGTCCTGGAACAGGCGCGCGTAGTTCTCGAAGCCCACCCACTCCGAGCCGCCGAACGGCCCGGACTTCGTGAACGAGATGATGAGCGTCCGCACGGTCGGCCAGAGGTAGAACACGGCGATGCCGAGCGCGGTGGGGCCGAGGAACACGAGCGCCCACCAGGGCGAGGCGCCGGGGGTGCGCCGACGGCGGCGGATGCCGGGGCGCTGCGGCTCCGGCATCCGCTCGGCCGGCACGGCCTCGCGAGAGGCGACGACGGTCACGGGGTCACTCCTGCTCGGCGTCCAGAGCCGCCTGCATCTGCTCGGCGAGGTCCTTCAGCCCGGCCTCGGGCGCGACGGCCCCCGACCAGACCTGCGACAGCACCTCGCTCTCGATGCTCGTCCACGCAGACGTGTTCTTCGAGACGGGGTAGGGCACGGCGGTGTCGAGCGCGTCGATGTAGACCTGCAGGTCGAACTGCGGCTGCGCGTCGACCCAGGCCTGCTGCGTGTCGTGGAACGCGGGGATCACGGTGCCGGTCTCGGCCTGGATGGTCGCGGCCTGCTCGCCGCTCGCGAATGCGGCGAACGCCTTCGCCTCGGCGAGGTGCGGGCTCTTGGCGTTCGCGACGTTGCCGACGCCGTGGATCACGCTCTGATTGCCCGTCGGGCCCTCGGGCAGCGGCGCGACATCGACCTGGTCGGAGATGTCAGCGTTCTCGCCGTAGGCGATCGCAGCCCAGGAGCCGTTCTGGAACATCGCGACCTTGCCCGAGAGGAAGAGGTCCTCGGGGTTGGTGTCGGTCATCTGCTGGGCGGTCGGCGACGACCCCGCCTCGATGAGGTCGGTCCACAGCTCGATGCCCTCGAGCGCTTCGGGGGTGCCGTATCCCGACTCCGTGCCGTCGGCGGAGATGACCTCGCCGCCGGCCTGCGCGATCGAGTTGTAGTAGTTCTCCTGGCCGTACTGGCTCGCCGCGACGCCGTACTGTCCGGTCGCGGGATCGGTGAGGGCGGCCGCCGCAGCGGTGAAGTCGTCCCACGTCCAGCCCGCGGCGGGGTAGGCGACGCCGGCCGCGTCGAACAGCGCCTTGTTGTACCAGAGCGCGACGGTGTCGAAGTCCTTCGGAGCGCCGTAGAGCGTGCCGTCGAACGTGTAGAGGTCGATGAGCCCCTCGGGGTAGTCCGCGGCGTCCACCCCGGCGTCGTCGAGCGGCGC
Source organism: Microbacterium sp. SZ1 (assembly GCF_002362255.1). Taxonomy (GTDB): domain Bacteria; phylum Actinomycetota; class Actinomycetes; order Actinomycetales; family Microbacteriaceae; genus Microbacterium. Next base: position 45,163 of record NZ_LPVV01000041.1, read on the forward strand.
GAGCTGGCCGTTCGACGCGTACAGCTGGAAGTTCGGGCCGTTCATCCAGAACACGTCCGCCGCCGAGCCGCCGGTCGCCGCGGTCTGCAGCTTCGTGAAGTACTCCTTGTACGGCGTGACCTGGATGTCGATCGTTACGTTCGGGTTCTCCTTCTCGAACGCCGCGGCGATCTCCTCCATCGCGGGCTTCTGATTCTCGTCCCAGATCGCGTAGCTGAGGGTGATGTCACCTCCGGACGACTCGCCTCCTCCTGTTCCCGAGGAGCAGGCGGTGAGCGAGACGACGGCCGCCGTGGCGGCGGCGAGGGCGCCCAGGGCGCGGCGGGAAGTGCGGGGCATCGGTGTCTCCTTCGACAGGTGCAGGTCCTTGTTAAACGTTTAGCAGTTAAACGATTAGCACGAGAGTAGCCCGAGAGGGATCCGCCGCGCAAGAGGTCTCAGAGCTGCGCGCCGAGCAGCAGACCGGCCGCAGCGGCCGCGAGGCCGAGCACCAGCATCCCGAGAGCGTCGAAGACGGATGCCGCGCGCTCGCGGTCGCGCCAGAGAGCGACGGCGTCGAGCATCGCGGTGCTGAACGTCGTGTACCCGCCGAGGAGGCCGGCACCGACGAGGAAGGCCGCATCGGGCACCGCCGTCGTCACGACGCCGAGGGCGAACGAGCCGGTCACGTTCACCACGAGGATCCCCCACGGGAACCGTCGGCCCGCGATCGATCCGACGGCCACGTCGAGAAGGTACCGCAGCACCGCGCCCGCTCCCCCGGCGAGCGCCGCACCCACGAACAAGAGGGGGGTCATCGCGCCGGCTCCGGCCCAGACGAAGAGTCGAGCGGCCGCCCGACGCGCAGCCCCAGCGCGGCGGCGGCGAGTCCCAGCACGAGGCTGCCCGCCGCGTACACCGCGCCGAGCACGGGCTCGGCGGACCAGAGCTCGACCGTGCCGGTCGTGAAGGCGCTGTAGGTCGTGAAGCCGCCCAGCACCCCGGTGCCGAGCAGCACCCGCAGGTCGGTGGTCTGCGGCATCCGGGCAGCGAGGAGGCCGATGAGGAACGCGCCGACGACGTTGACGGCGAATGTCGCGAGCGGGAGGCCGCCGGCATCCGGCATCCAGAGGCCGAGCGCGAGCCGGCCGGCGGTGCCCACGGTGCCCCCGACGAACACGAGAAGCAGGCGGCGGGGAGTCACCCGGCAACTCTAGCCCCGGCGCCGATCCGGCCCCCGGGCGGACCGTCGCAGGGCGACAGGCGAATGTCAACCCGCTGGGCAGCCCGCGGGCTCGGGGCGAACACTGATGACATGAAGCCGCTGTGGAAGCTCGACCGCACCCCGCCCACAGGCACCCCCTTCGACCCCGGGGCTCGACACGACGTCATCATCGTCGGCGCGGGCCTCACCGGCCTCTCGACCGCCGTGATGCTGACGCGCGCGGGGCTCGACGTCGCGGTGCTGGAGTCCGGATCGGTGGGAGAACTCGCCTCCGGCGGCAACACCGGCAAGCTGTCGCTGCTGCAGGCGCAGCGACTCGCCGAGATCCGCCGCCACCACTCCGCGGAGTTGCTGCAGGCCTACGTCGACGGCAATCGCGCGGGCATGGACTGGCTCACCGGCTTCGCCGACCATGCCGGAGTGCCGTACGAGCGACGCATCGACCACACCTATGCGCAGACACCGGACGGAATGGAATCGGTGCGCGCGCAGCACGCCGCAGCGCAGGAGGCCGGACTCCCGACGCGCATGCTCACGCGCGGCGAGCTGAACGTCGACTTTCCCGCTGCGGGCGCTGTGGCGCTCGACGACCAGGTGACCATCGACCCGATGCAGGTGGCAGAGGCGCTCGCGACGGAGCTCCTGTCCGCGGGCGGAACGCTCCATACCGGAGTGCGCGTCACGGCGACCCACGCCCTCCCTGAGCCCCGCGTCGAGACGACCGTCGGGCCGATGTTCGCGCAGCACATCGTCATCGCGACCGGATATCCGATCCTCGACCGCGGTCTGTACTTCGCGAAGATGCGGGCTTTCCGGTCGTACTGCGTGTCGTTCCGGGTGCCCGGCGGCATCCCCGACTCCACCTTCATCTCGACCGACCAGCCGACGCGATCCATCCGACCCGTGTCCGCGTCCGACGGGCCGGGAGCCACGGCGCAGTTGGTCGTCGGCGGCAACGGCCACCCGGTCGGGCGCTCCGACGGCGAGCGCGCCGCGGTCGACGAGCTCGTCGAGTGGACGCAGAAGTTCTTCCCCGGCGCGGAGGAGACCCACCGCTGGTCGGCGCAGGACTACGAGTCGCACAACCAGATCCCGTTCGTGGGGGCGATGCCGCGGGGGCTCGGTCACATCCGCTTCGCGACCGGCTACGCGAAGTGGGGACTCTCGAACGCCCCGGCGGCCGCGCTGCGACTCACCACGGAGATCCTCGGAGCGAGCTGGCACGATCGTCCCGGCTGGATGGCCAAGATCGGCACCCGCCTGACGGTGCCGGCCGACCTCGCCCGCGGCGCCGTCGAGGGTGTCAAGGTCGCGGCTGCCGCCACCAAGGGCTGGGTGGATGCCGAGAAGACCCCCGTTCCCGTGCCGCAGCCCGCCGAGGGCGAGGGCGTCGTGGCGAACCGCGGCGGTCTTCCCGTCGGCATCTCGACGGTCGACGGCGTCACCAGAGCGGTCGACGCGGTGTGCCCGCACCTCGGCGGCGTGCTCGACTGGAACGACGCCGAGTGCACGTGGGACTGCCCGTTGCACGCCTCGCGCTTCGCGGCTGACGGCACCCGCATCGAGGGTCCTGCCCTGAGCGATCTGAAGAAGCTGCCCCGCACCGCGTCGGAGTGACCCGTCAGTCGCGGGCGGCGGCCTCCGCGGGCGGCGTGTCCCAGCCCTGCTGGGGCTCGTCGCAGGTCTCGCGGAACACATACTGCGACGCGAGCTTGCGCTGGTGGCTCGACCAGTCGATCGCCGGGCGGCGCTGATCGTGCGGCAGGTAGCCGAGGCGGTAGACGGCCATGAGCTCGAGGTCGTCGGGCACGTGCAGCAGGTCGATGATCTCCTCCCACTTGCCCGGGACCTCCATCGGGAACGAGATGAACTGGATTCCCATCCCGAGCTCGACCGTCGTGAGCCACACGTTCTCCATCGCAGCACCCATGCTGAACACGGAGTAGAACGACGACAGCTGCCCCGGCCGGTACTCGCTGCGATCGAGCATGACGCCCAGCAGCAGCGGCGAGCCGGCGACGAGCTTGTGGTTCTCCTCGCCGAGGGTCTTCGGCACGCCGAACGTGTTCATGAGCTTCTGCCCGCGCTTCGTGAACACCTGGCTCGTGAACGGGCGAAGGGCCGCGGGGAGCTTGTCGAACAGCATCCCGCTGCGCTTCTCATCCATCTCGGCCTGGCTGAAGCGGAAGTACGGCTTGTAGCGCTCGAAGAACGTGCCGTTCGACATCGCCTCCGTCATGCTCTCCCCTGAGATGCGCGCGATCTTGTCGATCGTGTCGCGGTTCTCGATCACGACGAAGCGCCACGGCTGGCTGTTCAACTGCGAGGGGGCGCGGCCCGCCGCCTCGAGCAGGATGCGCTGATGCTCCTCCGACACCGGGTCGGGCAGGAAGGGCCCGTTCGTGGTCTTGCGGCGGCGGATGACATCGAGCAGTTCCATGCGTTCACTTCCGGTGGGAGGGGATGCGCGAGCACACCAGGCCCGCGACGACGAAGGGGGCCGCGGCGAGCGCGACCAGGGGATGCCGGCGCGTGTGCGTGCCGAGATACGGGATCGCCGCGAGCGGCGCGATCGCGGGAGCGAGGGATGCCGCGGCACGGCGGCTCGCTGTCTTCGGGCTGGCCCAGAACGCGGCGCTGACGGCGGCGCCCGTCGTGATGCACGTCGCGATGTAGAGCGCGTGGTGGAGCCAGCGGAATCCCCGGGTGTCGATGACCCTCGCCGCGACGGCAGTGCCCAACGCGGCGTTCGCGGCGTACGCGATCGTGGCGGCCACGAACAGCGGGGCCGCGTTCGTGCGCTCGCGACGGTGGCCCATAGCTCGACACTACGCCCGGTCACCCTCCGCCGAGCCACCCCCTTGCGCGCGAAACACCCCTTTGGATACGCGCCTCACAGGGGTGGCTCGTGCACAAAGGGGTGTGTCGGCGGGTCTTACAGGTTCGCCTCGGCGTACACGCGGAGCGCGTCGCGGACGAACTCCGCGCCGTGCGTGCCGCCGGACGACGTCGCGTAGTTCGCGCCGAATCGCGGGTCGGCGACGTACATCTCGCCCAGACCGATCACGTACGCCTTGACGTCTCCGCCGGGTGCCGACGCCGGCGTGCCCGGAATGCCCGCGAGCCACTCGACGTGGCGGCTGGCGATGTCCTGCGCCTCATCGGACGCCGGGTCGACGCCGCTCTCGGCGGCGGCGATCCAGTCGCGCCCGAGATCGGAGACGCGCTGCTGCCAGTCGGCTCGCTCGGCATCCGTCATCCCGCGCCACCAGCGGTCGCCGTCGGCGTAGGCCTGGCGGCCCCAGCGCTGCTCGACCTCCTGCTTGTACTGCGTGTGGTCGAAGCCGTCGAACATGTTCTCTGCCATGAGTTCTTCACCTCCTCTCAATGCCGTGATGGTGCTCTCGACCGACGCGATCTGCCGCGCCAGCCTGTTCTGCTCCTCGCGCAGCAGCGCGAGGTGGGTCTCGAGGGCCGAGGCCTCCGTCGTGGTGCGCGAACCGGCGTCGAGCACCTCGGCGATCTGCGGCAGCCCCAGCCCCAGCTCCCGCAGCAGCAGGATCCGCTGCAGCCGCACGAGCGCGACCTCGTCGTAGTGGCGATAGCCGTTCTGCGCGATGCGGGTTGGTGCCAGCAGACCGATGTCGTCGTAGTGACGCAGGGTCCTGCTGGTCGTGCCCGCGAGCCGGGCTATCTCCTGGATGGACCAATCCCTGCCTGCCATCTCACGCTCCTCTCGTCTGGTCGTCGTGCGATGTCACGATAGAAGTTGACGCAACGTCAAGGTCAAGTTTCGAATCCTGGGGCGCGACGGGTGCGCTCCGTGTGGTTCCGACCGACATGCATGCCGAGAACACGGATGCAGGCCCGGTGGGGCGATCGGGGCCTGCAGCACGACCGACCGACCTGCATGTGGGCGCGCGTTCCAGAAAAGGCTTGACACGATCGAGATATATCGTGTTACTCTGTCGAACACGATATATCGTGATCCGTCTCAACACAGGAGAAGCAGACATGACCGAGAAGTGGCTCATCGCCCCGGGCGAGGAACGCGTCATCGACATCGAGAACGTCAGCCGGCTGAAGGTGGGCCTGGTCGGCGGGCAGGTCGACGTGATCGCCCACGACGAACCCGGCATCCGCATCGAGGTGCACGGTGTCACTACCAAGGACCTCCGCATCGAGTCCCACGACGGCGAGGTCGAGATCGATCACCCTCAGCTGGGCTGGGACAACTTCCTCGAGGTGTTCCGCAACTTCGGCTCGGGCGGCCCCAAGGCCGAGGTCAGCATCGCCGTGCCGCGCTCGATCGCCCTCACCCTCGGCGTCGTCAGCGCCGGTGCGCTCGTCTCCGGCATCCGCAACGACGCCCGCCTGAACACCGTGTCGGGCGACCTCATCGTCGACACGCTGATCGGCGACCTCACCGTGAACTCGGTGTCGGGCGATGTGCAGGTGCGCGGGCTGACCGGCTCGATCACGGCGAACAGCGTCTCGGGCGACGTCGCCGTCACCGGCACCGTGCGCAAGGCGACCGTCGACACCGTGTCGGGCTCCACGCTCGTCGACGCTGCCGGCGACGTCAACACCATCAACATCAACTCGGTCTCGGGCGGCACCACCGTGCGGCTCGACGAGTCCCTCGCCGCCAACTACGTCATCCGCTCGCTCAGCGGACGACTCCTCATCGACGGCGTCGATCGCGGCTCCTCCGGCATCAACAACTACACCGGCTCCACGGGCGAGCTCGCCGGACGATTCGTCGACCTGCGCGCGAACTCCGTCTCAGGCGGCGTGACGGTGCTGCGCCGCACCCCCGCATCGATCGAGAACGACGCCGAATGGGAGGAAGCATGAGTCCCGCCGTCTTCTCTCACGGAGACCTGCGCCTGTACCTGCTGTCGCTGCTGGCCGAATCCCCGCAGCACGGGTACGGCATCATCCAGGCCCTGACCGACCGCACCGGCGGCACCTATACGCCGAGCGCCGGCACGATCTACCCTCGACTCGCGAAGCTCGAGGAAGAGGGACTCGTCTCGAAGACCGTCGACGGCCGGACCACGATCTACGCGATCACGGATGCCGGACGCGCCGAGCTCTCATCGCGTAAGGGCGACCTCGCAGGGATCGAGGCGGGACTCACCGACTCGGTGCGGCTGATCGCCAACGAGGTGCGTCAGAGCGTCAAGGAGGCGATGAAGAGCCTGCGAGCCGACTTCGCCACCGCCGAGAAGGACGACCGCGCGGCATCCAAGTCCCGCCCACGCACCGCGGGTGACGACGAGCGCATCGTCAGCCGCGAGGAGCTCCACCGGGCGGACGCCGTGATCAACGCGTTCCGCGCCCGAGTCCGCACCGACCTGCGCACCCATGTGGCGAGGGGCGGCACGCTTCCGGCATCCGTCGTCTCAGAGCTCGAGGACGGATTGGATGCCGCAGCCCGCGGCATAACGACGGCCCTCGCCGCGCTGACTCGCTGACGAACTCGACGTCGACCCCCGCGGAATCCTTCCGCGGGGGTCGACGCTTGCGCTATTCCGTCCAGATCTCCGGCTGCGAGTCCGGCACCGGCTCTTCCAGCGGCACCACGAGCACCGACCGGTGCTGCCGGTGAGCCAGGCGCGCCGCGACGGATCCGGTGAAGAACTCCCTGATCGACTCTCCGATGCCGCGCTTGCGGGTGCCCACAACGATCAGCTGCGCGTCGAGCTTGTTCGCGAGCGCCTTGATCGCGAGCGCCGGATCGCCCACGAGCTGCCGGGCCGTCCAGGTCAGCCCCGTCCCTTCGAGCGCCTTCGCCGCTTCGGCTTGCACGGCCTCGAACTCCGCCGTGCCCGCGTCGAAGTTGATGTCGATCGGAGCGGAGTGCACGTAGCCGTCCGGATCCTCGTATGTCACGAAGCGCGTGACGTCGACGTGCACGACGACGAGCGGCACCCGCAGCAGTCGCGCGAAACGCGATGCCTCCTGGATCACGCGAGGACTCTGCCCCGGCTGGATGCCGACGATCACCGCCTTCTGCAGTGTCGCGTTCTGGACGGCCTCGTCCGAGGGAGAAGAGGTATTGTCGGTCATCGAGATCGCTCCCTTCGCCAGCCTTGCTATCAGGCAGTGCGGTCTACCCGCGTGCTATTCTGAATGCTACTCTTACCGGCCTCGAGCCGGTGTCGTGAATGCATCGGGCCCCAGCTAGCCCGCAGCTCAACTCGTGAGGGGGTCTCTGGCATGGGCCGTGGCCGTCAGAAGGCGAAGCACACCAAAATCGCCCGCGAACTGAAGTCATTCAGTCCGTCCGTCAACTACTCGGCACTCGAACGAGAGCTCGGTCACCCGAGCGACTCGGAAGACGAGTACGTCGACAAGTGGGCAGACGAGTACGCCGATGAAGACGAGGACGAACTAGAGAAGGCCTGACCGCCCTCTCGTCTCGTCGTACCCCCCGTGCACCGCACGGGGGTTTCGTCGTGTCCGGGTAGGGGTGCCGCAGCAAGCGCCCCCGAATGGGATGCCGCAGCATCCCCGGTCACCAGCGGCCGTAGCGGCGTTCCCAGTCCTCTTCGATCGTGCGCCGGCGTCCGGCCACGAGCCCGGCCGGGATCGCCGCGACGAGCACTCCGACGAGCAGCCAGAGCGGCACCTGCCATCCGCCGGTCGTCTCGTGAAGCAGGCCGATCAGCAGCGGGAAGGCCGCCGCGACGGCGTAGCCGATGCTCTGCGCGAAGCCGCTGAGCGCGACGGCGCTCTCGGGCGTGCGAGCGCGGATGCTGAGCAGCACCAGGCTCAGCGGGAACAGGATCGGTCCGAGGCCGAAGAGCACCACCCACAGCGGAAGCGCGACCGTCGGCGCGAACAACAGACCGGCGAGACCCGCCAGGCCTGCTGCGATCCCGACGAAGAACACGGGTCGCGTCGCGTGGAAGCGCACGATGAGCAGCGGCACGATCAGCGAGCAGGGCAGTCCCATGAGGCCGAAGAGCGAGAGCAGCAGGCCGGCATCCGCCGCGCTGACCCCGCCGACCTCGATGAGGATCGCGGGCAGCCACGCGAAGGAGACGTACGCGAGCGTCGACGAGGTGCCGAAGACGAGCGCGACGGCCCACGCCATGGGCAGCCGCCACAGCCGCCCGAACACACGCGGGTTGGGCGGACGCGTGACGATCGGGCCGGTCGACACCGATGCCGGATCGGGGTTCTCGAGCGCCTCGATCGACGGCTTCACGATCGGCGGCGCCAGCGCCGGCCCCTCGGTGCGGCTCGTCACGATCATCACGATCCACGGCACGAGCGCGATGCCTGCGAACACGCCCCACATGCCGAGCGAGACGCGCCAGCCGGCCGAGTCGGCGACCGGCACGGCGACCAGCGGCGGGACGAACGTCGACACCGCCATCGTCGTCGAGTAGACGGTCATCATGATGCCGAGGCGGTCGGGGAAGTACTTCTTCACGAGCGGGGGCAGCAGGACGTTACCCGACCCGACGCCGGCGAACACCACGACGGTGGCCCCGAGCAACGTCGTCGAATCGACGGAGAGTCCGCGCAGCAGAAGGCCCGCTGCGATGAGCGCGATGGCCACGACGGCGACGCGTTCGAGCCCGAAACGTCGCTCGACCAGTGGTGTGAGCAGACCGAACAGCGCGAAGCACACGGGTGGTGCAGCGCCGATGAGACCGGCGACCACCGACGACACCGGGAAGTCCTCGGCGACGTGGTCGATGACCGGCGACAAGGATGCCACGGCGGAGCGCAGCGAGAACGCGACCAGCACGATGCCGATCAGCGCGAGAGCACGCCCCCGCCACAGCGGCTGAGCGGCCGTCGTCACGAGGTCTGCGACCCCTCCACCCACGCGAGGTACTCGTCGGAGACGGTGCCGGTCACGTACCGGCCGTCGAAGCAGCTCATGTCGAGGTCGGAGAGCACCGACCCCTCCGTGATCGCGGCCTTGAGGTCGTCGACCTCCTGGTAGACCAGGTGATCGCAGCCCAGCTCCTCGGCGATCTCCGGGATCGTGCGGCCGTGCGCGATGAGCTCGTGGCGCGACGGCATGTTGATGCCGTAGACGTGCGGATGCCGCACCGGCGGCGCCGCGGAGGCGAAGGTCACCGACGTCGCCCCGGCATCCCGCGCCATCTGGATGATCTGCTTCGACGTCGTGCCGCGCACGATCGAATCGTCGATGAGCAGCACGTTCTTACCCTGGAACTCCGTCGACATGGCGTTCAGCTTCTGTCGCACGCTCTTCTTGCGCACCGCCTGGCCCGGCATTATGAAGGTGCGGCCGACGTAGCGGTTCTTGTAGAAGCCCTCGCGGTACTCGATCCCGAGCTTGCGGGCGACCTCCATGGCGGCGGGCCGCGCGGAGTCGGGGATCGGCATCACGACGTCGATCTTGTCCATGGGCACGTGCTTGGCGATCGTGTCGGCGAGACGCTCGCCCATACGCAGGCGCGACTCGTAGACGGAGATGCCGTTCATCACCGAGTCGGGCCGCGCGAGGTAGACGTACTCGAACGCGCACGGCGCGAGAGTCGCGTCGGTCGCGCACTGCTTGGTGTGCAGCTCGCCGTCGTTGGTGATGAACACGGCCTCGCCGGGCTCGACCTCGCGGACGACCTCGTAGTCGCCGTTCTCGAGCACCAGCGACTCGCTCGCCACGACCCACTCGTCCTTGCCCTCAGCGCCCTCCACGGTCGACGGACGACGGCCGAGGATGAGCGGACGGATGCCGAAGGGGTCGCGGAACGCGAGCAGACCGTATCCGGCGATCACCGCGATCACCGCGTACGCGCCTTCGATGCGCTCGTGCGTGCGGGCGACCGCCTCGAAGACGCGCTCCGGGTCGAGGTCGACGGTCGACGTGGTGTTCTGCAGCTCTCCCGCGAGCACGTTGAGCAGCAGCTCGGTGTCGCTGGAGGAGTTGAGGTGACGGCGATCGCGCTGCGCCATGTCGGCGGTGAGCTCACGCGTGTTGGTGAGGTTGCCGTTGTGGATGAGGATGATGCCGTAGGGCGCGTTCACGTAGAACGGCTGCATCTCCTCTTCGCTCGACGCGGTGCCCTTGGTCGCGTAGCGCACGTGTCCGAGGCCGACGTTGCCGAGCAGTCCTCGCATGTCGCGGGTGCGGAACGCCTCGCGCACCATGCCCTGCGCCTTCGCGTTGTGCATGACGCCGTTGGCCTCTGCCGTGGCGATGCCCGTCGCGTCCTGACCGCGGTGCTGCAGCAGGAGGAGAGCGTCGTAGATGTCCTGATTGACCGGGGCCGTCCCGACCATTCCGACGATGCCGCACATGGGTGGTTACTTCGCTCCGTCCGCGTAGGCGCCCACGAGGCGCACTGCTCCGCCGTCGACGCCCTTGGCGCCCTGCTCGAACTCCCCCGCCGGTCGGGCGCCGAAGCCGACCGTGCCGACCTGCCAGGCGGGCATGCCCTCTGCATCGAGCGCCGCGATCGCGGCATCCTTCTTGTCCGCGGCGACGACCGCGAGGAATCCGATCCCGAGGTTCCAGGTGCCCTCTGCGGACTCCAGCGTCGAGCCCGCGATGTCGCTGAGCACACGGAACACGGGACTCGGCGACCAGGTGCCGCGGTCGACCTCCGCCCAGCTGCCCTGAGGGAGCACACGGGCAAGATTGGCGGCGATTCCGCCGCCGGTGACGTGGCTGAGGGAGTGCACTCCGCCGTCGAGCGCCGCGATGAGACGCAGGAGAGGGAGGGTGTACAGGCGGGTCGGCTCGAGCAGGGCCTCGCCCCACGTCATACCGAAGTCGGCGGCGTTGTCGCCGTAGCCGATGCCGGCGTTCGTGACGATGTGACGCACGAGCGAGTAGCCGTTGGAGTGCAGCCCGCTGGAGGCGATCGCGAGCACGGCGTCGCCGTCCTGCACGCGCTCGGCGCCGAGGATCTCATCCGCCTCGACGACACCGGTCGCGGCCCCGGCGACGTCGTAGTCGCGCGGACCCAGGAGCCCAGGGTGCTCGGCCGTCTCGCCGCCGACCAGAGCGGTGCCGGTCGCGGAGCACGCCTCGGCGATGCCGCGGACGATGTCGGCGATGCGCTCGGGGAAGACCTTGCCGCAGGCGATGTAGTCGGTCATGAAGAGCGGCTTGGCTCCCATGACGACGATGTCGTCGACGACCATGCCCACGAGGTCCTGGCCGATCGTGTCGTGCTTGTCGATCGCCTGCGCGATCGCGACCTTCGTGCCGACGCCGTCGGTGCTTGTCGCGAGCAGCGGACGACGGAAGTCGCGCAGAGCGCTGGCGTCGAAGAGGCCGGCGAATCCGCCGACTCCACCGAGCACTTCGGGACCGTGCGTCGCACGAACCGACGACTTCATGAGTTCGACCGCGAGATCACCGGCAGCGGTGTCGACGCCGGCTTCGGAATAGGGGTTGGTGGGGGAGGCAGCCACCCGTCCAGACTACCGCCCGTCGGGGCACCGGTTCGCCGGTGCGAACGCTCGTGAGGGCGGCCCGCCCGCGACCGGCGGATCGAGCATGGACAGGAGCGCCGCCGCGGACGAGACTGGCATCCGATACTCCCGGAAGGAGCCCAGGTGGGAGCAGCGGAGGAGCAGGTCGACCCCGTGGAGATGGATGCCGTGATGTCGCCGACCCTGAGCGATGAGCAGTGGGAGCGGCTGGTCGCCGCCGGCACAGCCGAGGACGTCGCGGTCGGCGACTACGTCTTCCGCACCGGTGAGGCGGGGTACGACCTGATCGTCATCGAGTCAGGAGAGGTCGAGGTCGTCCGCGACGCGCTCCGCTGGGTCGGAGAGGTCGTCATCACGACCATGGGCCCGCGGACCTTCGCCGGAGAGCTCGGTCTGCTCAACGGACAGGGCGCATTCCTGTCCGCCCGGGTGACGAAGGCGGGCCGGGTGCATCGGGTGAACCGCGCGCAGCTCCGCACGCTCATGAACGAGGACGACGAGCTGTGCGACCTGATCCTGCACGCGCTGTGGGCGCGACGCGAGTCGCTGCGCACCGGCCCCGCGGCCATGACGCTGAAGTTCGTCGGCACGGGCTCGTCGAACGATTTCCTCGCGCTGCGCCGCTTCGCCGAGCGCCTCGACCTCGTGCACAAGGCGGTGGCGTTGCCACCCGGCGACCTCGGCTCACTCGACACCCACGAGATCACGGCCGACGATCTGCCGGTCGCCTACATCCAGGGCGAGCCGCTGCTGCGGGCGACCCCTGGCCTCGTCGCGGAGCATCTCGGACTGAGCTACCAGGCGCAGGCCGACGAGATCGTCGACCTCGTCGTGGTCGGCGGGGGCCCGGCCGGTCTCGCCGCCGCCATCTACGGCGCCTCGGAGGGGTTGAGCACCGTGCTGCTCGACGCCGTCGCCCCGGGCGGCCAGGCGGCGGCGACCTCGCGCATCGAGAACTTCCTCGGCTTCCCGTTCGGCGTGAGCGGCGGGGACCTCATCGGCCAGGCGATCCTGCAGGCGCTGAAGTTCGGCGTGCGGGTCTACGCACCGTGCGAGGCGACGGCGCTGACGCGGATCGCGCCCGACCTGCTCGACGTCGCCCTGTCGGACGGTCGCCTCATCCGGGCCCGCAGCGTGATCGTGACCTCGGGAGCCGCGTACCGCCGCCTCGACCTCGACCGCTGGCAGGACTTCGAGCGGTCGGGCGTGTACTACGCCGCGACCCCGCTCGAGCTGCGCCAGGTGCAGGGCAAGCCGGTCGTCGTCGTGGGCGGCGCGAACTCCGCGGGGCAGGCGGCCCTGTACCTCTCCGCGCACGGATCGCCCGTGCACCTGGTCGTCCGTGGCGATGACCTCGGCACCCGCATGTCGAGCTACCTCGCCGATCGGCTCGCCGACGACCCGCGGGTGCGCGTGCACACCTCGTCGAACGTCATCGGGCTCGACGGCGACGGCACGCTCGAATCGGTGCGCATCGACACCGTGGGAGACGTCGATGCCCGCGGCCTGTTCTGCTTCATCGGCGCGACACCGGCGACCTCCTGGCTGCCGACGCTCGATCGCGACCCCGAGGGATTCATCCGCACCGGCACCGACGTCGCCGTGCAGACCCTCGACCAGTGGCAGGGTCTGGGCCGTGAGCCGCTGCCGTTCGAGACGTCGGCGCCCCGCGTGTTCGCGGCGGGTGATGTGCGCCGCGGATCGATGAAGCGGGTCGCCGCCGCCGTCGGCGAGGGATCGAGCGCGGTGGCGTCCGTGCACCGCGCTCTGGCCTATTGAGACCGAGGATTCGCAAGGGAGAGAGATGAGCACAGACATCGACCTGAACGTCGCGCCGTCCGGCACGGGATGCGTGGAGTGCGACGAGCAGCAGGGCTTCTGGGTGCATCTGCGCCGCTGCGCGGCGTGCGGGCATGTGGGATGCTGCGACACGTCGCCCGGTCAGCACGCGACGGCGCACTTCCAGGAGACCGGCCACCCGCTCATCCAGAGCTTCGAGCCGGGCGAGGACTGGTTCTGGGACTACGCCGACGAGACGGTCCTCGACGGACCGGAGCTCGCGGCCCCGACCAGCAGGCCGCAGGATCAGCCCTCCCCCGGGCCGGCGGGACGGGTCCCCGCGAACTGGCGCGAGCTCATCCATACCTGACACGACGGATGCGGTGCGGGACCATGATGGCCTCCGCACCGCATCCGACGGCGTCAGCGCTGATCCGCGACCGTGTCGCGCGCGTGCTCCGCCTCTTCCTTGACCGTGTCGGCAGCCGAGACCGCCTCGTCCTTGACGTGCGACGCGGCATCCGTCACCTCGTCCTTGACGGCGGCCGCCGCCTCCTGAGCCGGTTCCTTGAGGTGCTCCCCGACGGTCTTCGCAGCCGACGTCGCCTCGTCGACCAGGGGCTGCGCCTTCTCCTTGACCTCCTCGGCGAGCTCCTTCTCCTTCTGGGAGGCCGGGATCAGCGCCGCAGCGACGAGCCCGGCGGCGAACGCCATCAGGCCCACCGCGAGCGGATTGCCCTGCGCCTTGCGCACGGCGCTGTGGCCGACGTCCCCGACAGCGGACGCCGCCGACGACCCCGCGCCCGACACGGCACTGCCCGCATCGTCGGCCGCGCCCATGACGCGGTCGACGACCGACCGGACGGCGCCCTTCATCTTCTTCGTCTGCCGGTGCACGACCTTCGACGGCGTGACCTTGTCGGCCAGGGCGTCGACGTCACGGCCGAACTCCTGCCTGGTGCGCTCGATGTCGGCGCGGATGGCGTCTGGTGAATCACTCATCGGTTCTCCTCGTTTCTCTTCACGGCGTCCGGGATGCGCTTCACGGTCTCGACCGTGCGCGGCGCCCCCTCGACGCTCTTCAGCTGTGTGCGTCCCATCAGGAACAGGACGAGCGCGATCAGCGCCCAGATGACGGCGACGATCACCGCCGACCAGCCGAGGCCGGTCAGATACCCGAGCGCCCACCACAGGGCGACGGAGAGGAAGAAGACCGCCATGAGCGCCGCATAGCCGGCACCGCCCAGCATCCCCGCTCCTCGACCCGCCCTCGCCGCCGACTGCTTGAGCTCGGCCTTCGCCAGTTCGAGCTCCTGCCGCATCAGCGTCGACAGGTCGGATGTGACCTCTCCCAGCAGGTCGCCGAGCGACGTCGTCTCGGCCTTGCGCTCGGAGGGCGTCGGGTCTGTCATGGTCGCTCCTCTCCCGGCGCATCGTGCGCGGCACCCGTGCGGTCGTAGAGCGGGGTGTCGCTGCCCTCGAGGGGCGGGGTCACGTCGGTGTCATACCCCGCGCTTCCCGGCGATCCGGGCAGCCCGGTCGGCTCGCCCACCGGCACCGGCGGCACGGGCGGCGGAACGGAACCCGTCGTGCCCACAGCCGCTGTCGAGGCGGGAGCGGCCACGCCCGCGCCCGCTGCCGCGGGACCGGAGGCATCGGAACCGTTCTGCCCCGAGGATCCGCTCCCCGAGCTGCTCTCAGCCGCGCTCTCGGACAGCGCCCTGGTCAGACGCCCGACAACCAGGCCCGCCGCCGCCGCGACGGCGATGAACGTGCCCGGCTTGCGGCGGGCGTACGAGGTGACCTCCGACAGGAGCGACCCCGGATCACGATCGCCGATCCAGCCTGCGACGCCCTGCACCCTCGTCGACACCTGTCGCACGAGGTCAGCTGCCACGCCGCCCTGCGCGCCGTCGGCCATGGTCTTCAGTTCGCCGCCCACCGACTGCAGCCCGTCGGCGACCCGCCGCTGCTGCACGGCCGCCTGGTCGCGCAGCTCGTCGCGCGTCTGCCGGTACAGGTCCTTCACCTGGTCCTTCGCCTCGTGTGCAACGGCACCGGCCTCGGCCTTCGCGGTCTCCACCACGCCTGCCGCCTGCTCAGACGCGGTTCCGGTCAGGCCGATCGCCTCGTCCTTCGCGGTCTGCACGACTCCGGAGGATTCCGAGGAGTCTGCGCCCGAGGCCGGAGCCCCTTCGCCATAACTCTGTGACATGTTGTTCCTCTCGCTGCGGCCGGTGCTCACCGGCGTGAGAACGGGTCTACGCCCGCGTTCGAGGCGGGTCGCGAGGGTTGACGTGCGCGGCCAGGGAGGGTTACTGTGCCGCGCGCGCGACCGGCACCGCATCCGGCCCCGATCCGAGGTCGCGGATCGGCGTCGGGACTGCCGCGCGGCGGCGGGCGCCGCCTACGATGGGGCCATGGCCGACAAGCCGCAGTGGCTGATCCGCGAGGACGCGAGCGTCTCCGTGCTCGTCGCGCTGGCGCTGCGGCAGGCCATCGGCATCCGCGCTCCCGACGACCTGCCCAGCCTCCGCGATCTGCCGGTCAGGGCCCCGGACGCGACCGACGTGCACCCCGCGCTCGAGAAGCAATGGCGCGACTACTGGGACATGACGGTCGAACCTCGTGCGCACCCGTCCGGGGTGCCGCTCGAGCTCGTCGAGGGCTTCGACACGCTCGTCGCCCTACCTGCCTCGGGGGCGGAGGAGCTGCGCGAGGCCGTGGCGCCGCACGCGGCATCCGTCCTGCACTATGCGCGCGTCGCGCACGACCGCTACCTGACGTCGATCCGCAGCTCGATGGGCACCCGATCGGGCGCGGGAACCACCAACGGCGAGTCCTACCGCGCCTACGCCAGTGCGATCGCGGAGTTCGAGCGCGACATCGGCCGCCGCGCGCACTCGTTCGAGCTGAACGTGCAGGTGCTGCCGTTCTCGCAGCGCGGCATCTGGTGGATCGGCACCCTGACCGTCGCGGTGACCGACGGGCTGCGACGCGACGTCGTGTCGTTCGACTCGGCGATCCGTCCGATCATCGCCGAACTCGCCTGACGCGGACTCGACGCGCGGTCAGTCGTTCGTGATGATCGTCTCGTGCTCGACGCGCACCGTGCGATCGTGACGCTGAGAGACGCGCTCGAGGATCAGGCCGGCCACACCGCCGAGCGCGAGGCCAGCCGGAACCGTCCACAGCAGCAGGAAGCCGAAGACCTGGCCGGGCGGGTAGACGACGTTCGCCGCCTCGGACGGCTCGTAGCTGCCCACCATGGTGAGGATGCCGGCGACGATGATGCCGAGCACGACGCCGATGCCCATGAACACGCCGTAGCGCGGCACACGGCGCACGGTCGCCTCGACCGTCTCGGGGGCTTCGTGGGAGGACATGACTCCATTGTCCCACCGTTGGAACACTCGCGGGCACCGGATGCCGCGCACCGCCCTCCCCGCGTCCGCAGCGGGAAGGGCGGTGCGGTCCTGCGGCTCAGACGCCGGTCGTGACGTCTGCGCCCTCCGCGTTCGCCCGGTTCCGTCGCGCGATGAGCACACCGGCCCCGGTGCCGAGCGCGACGATCACGAGACCGCCGACGAGCCACGGCCAGATCGGCGCGCCATCGACATCGGCGACGGCGGTGACGGATGCCGCGGCAGCCGTGTCTTCACTCTCCTGCGCCGGCTCCTCCTCGGCCGCGACACCGCACTCGGTCGTCACGGGGACCGACGCCGTGACCGGGTCGAGTTCCTCGCCGGCGCCGTAGGTGCCGAACGCCGCCGACCCTGCCTCGGTGAGGGTCGCCGGCAGCGCGTCGAGCGACAGCATCCCGTCGACGACGGCCGCGTCGCCCAGCCCGAACTCCGCGAAGCGCACGCCCGGCTGGTCGACACCCTGGCCATCCTGCGTGGTGCCGAGCACGTCGAACACGAGATACCCGGTGTCGCCTGCGAGTTCGAGGCGCGCATTCGACAGGGTCGTGTTCAGCGCACCCCCGTGGCCCGAGAACGCGATGCTGCCGCCGAAGGCGACGAGTCCGGTCAGGGTGTCGTCGTCGAACGATCCGGCGCCGTTCTGCCACACGTACTCCGGGTAGCGGTACTCCACGTCGGTGAGGGTCCACCCGCCGGCGGCGATGCCCTCGATGTAGGTGCGGAACGACTCCTTGAAGCCCCACTGCAGCGTCGCACCCTCGACCGTGCACTGCCCGATCGCCGTGGTCGCACGGGTCAGCGTGAACTCGAGGCCGCGGGAGACCGAGCCCTGCAGGGTCAGCGTGTGCGCGCCGTCCTCGAGTGTGGCGGGCAGCGACCCCGACCAGGTCGCGATACCCGACGCATCGGCGTCGACGGTGCCGAGCAAGACGGGCGTCGAGTAGACCACGACCTGGATGCCGGTCTCGTTCGGCCGGAATCCGGATGCCGAGACCGTCGCCGATCCGCCGGTCTGCAGTGCCTCGAGGTTCGTCTCGTCGATCTGGATGCCGGTGGTCGCCGGAGGGGTCGCCGGAAGCGCGGTCTTGGCCTTCACGGCGGCCGCGGCGACCGTGCCGGTGGTGCCCGCCGGGGCAGCGGCGACCGAGCCGACGGTGAACGTCACCGGGTCGAGCGTCGTCGAGAAGCCCGCGAGGACGCGGTCACGACCGGCGGCCGTGAGCGCAGCGGGAGCGCCCGAGTAGGTCACCGCGCCGTTGGCGGTGGTGACGACGGCGCGCGACAGGTCGAGCGTCGCGAACGCCACCTGGGCACCGCCGTGCGTCACCGACAGGGTCGCCGCATTCGCCGAGGTGACGGTGATCTGCGGGTTCGAGACCGTGACGTCGAGCACACCGCCGTGACCGGTGAACCGCACGGCGCCCTGGTAGATCACGCTGCCGAGGGCGCTGGTGGCGCTGTAGTCGCCGCCAGCCGTCTGCCCGAACTGGAACATGCCGCCGGAACGCGTCGCGCCGCCGGAGACGTCGATCGCACCCTTCGCGATCGGACCCGTGACGTAGTTCGTGAACGACGACGAGATCGCCCAGCGCAGCGAGCCGCCCGGAACGGGCACGCTCGGGGCCGTCGGCTGCGTGGTCGGCGGGGTCGTGGGCGGCACCTCGACCACCGGGCCGAGCAGGGCGTCCCACTGCTGCGGCGTGATGGTCACCGCGCTGCGTCCGTAGATCGTCTGCGCGGTCGGCATGGTGTGCTGCTGCCACACGATGACCTCGTAGGTCTCGGCGCGGTCGAGGAGCTTCGCGGCGGCCGTGAGGTCGACCGAGAACGCGCCGCCGGTGATCGGCCGCACGTACTGCATCGCCGCAAAGCCGCCGCCCGCGGTCACATCGGCCTCGGTGCCTGCCTCGATCAGTGCGACGTACGCGCCGGCGATGTCACCGAGCTTGGACGCGGATGCCGTGACGGTGAGGCCCTCGGCGGCGGTCGCCGCCGTGACGGTCGTGGAGACGACCGGGATGTTGTTGTAATTCAGCGGGACGCTGCGCTCCTGCGCCGCGTTCGTCACGCCTCCCGCACCGTACGTGTAGACGCCGTATGCGCCGGGGGTGGCCTTCGTGTCCTGGAGCGTGAGCGTGGCCTGGAAGGTGCCGTCGGCCGCGATGTCGACCCACTGCCCGCGGATCGCGGCCTGGTACTGCGCGGGAACCTGATCCAGCACCGACTCGGCCAGCGCCCACTTCTGAGCGCCGACGGAACGCGCCGACGAGGGGGCGCCCGTGGAGGGCTGCCACTGCGCGGCGAAGTTGCCGAACACGACGTACGTGCCCTGTGGCAGGTTCGAGGGAATCGGGACGCCACGGCCGCCGACGTTCGCGGTCGGGTCGTATCCGGTACCCTTCACGATCACGGTGTCGCCGGCCTTCAGCGCCGTCGATCCGGCGGGCGTCGTGCCGTCGGCGAGGAACACCTCGATCGACGGAGCGGCCGGCTGGGGAGTCGTGCCCGGGTCGGTGCCCGGGTCAGTGCCGGGATCGGTGCCCGGGTCAGTGCCGGGGTCCGTGCCGGGGTCCGTGCCGGGGTCGGTGCCCGGGTCAGTGCCGGGATCGGTGCCCGGGTCAGTGCCGGGATCCGTGCCCGGGTCCGTCCCGGGGCCCGGCGTCGCGGGCGGGAACACGGCATCCCACTGCGCGGCCGAGATCGCGACGTCCCCTCGCGCGAAGATGGTGTCGGCGTTCGGCACGGAGTGCTGCTGCCAGATGAGGACTTCATAGACCTGCGTGCGGTCCAGCTTGTCAGCGGTCGCGGTCAGCGTGAAGGAACTCGCGCCGGCGCTCACGGCGGGGAAGGGAATCGCGAAGGCCGCGTATCCGCCACCAGGGCCGGAGAGTCCGCTCTCGGCGCCCTTGACGATGAGGGCGGCGCAGACGCTGGCGACATCGGGAAGTCCGCTCGCGTCGACCTGCACGGTTACGCCGCTCGTGCCGACCGAGGCGACCGACGCGTTGACCGACCCGCTCGCGGCATGCGCCGGGGGCACGATCACCGCGCCGGCGGCTATCAGGAGGAAGGAGACGAGGGCGGCGAGAAGCACGCGGATGCGGCTGCTCCCCGGGGATGCGATGGCTGTGTCGTTCACGGTTCTCCAGGCGCCGGGCACGCGAAAGCGGGTGCGCGCCAGCGGTGCCGCTGTGCAGTCGAGCGAGGGGTGATTGTTGGTTAGGCTCAGCTAAGTAAGCGCTGGTCCCGAGACTAGAGGCGGCGATGAGATCCCGTCAAGTTTTAGGATAGCCTTGCCTAATGCGCCGCACCCCCGCCGTCCTCGTCGCTGCCGCGCTCGCCCTCGGTCTCGCCTCCTGCGCCGCGCCCGCACCGGCGACACAACAGGAGCTCACCAAGGTCGACGCCTGCCCGCAGGCATCCGAACCGCTCGCCTCACTCGATCTCGTCGACGACGTCCGCACCGCCACCGGGGTCTCGACCGCCTGCCTGTCGAGCCACGCGATCGAGCCGGTGGCCGACGAGGCCGCCCCCGTGCTGCCGGTCACGGTCACCGACAGCGAGGGGCGCGACGTCGAGATCAGCGACGTCGACCGCATCCTGCCCATCGACATCTCGGGCACGATCGCGTCGACCGTCTTCGCCCTCGGTCTCGGCGATCAGGTCGTCGGGCGCGACTCGTCGACGCAGTTCGCCGGCACGGAGGATCTGCCGGTCGTGACGAAGACCGGTCACACGCTCAACGCCGAGGCGATCCTCGAACTCGCCCCCACCGTCATCCTCACCGACACCACGATCGGTCCCAAGGAGGTGCGCCAGCAGTTGCGCGATGCGGGCATCGCGGTGGTCGTCATCTCCGGCGATCGACGCCTCGATACCACCGACGAGCTCGTCACCGAGATCGCCGCGGCCCTCGGAGTGCCGTCGCGCGGCGAGGCGCTCATCGAGAGGCTGGATGCCGACCTCGACGCGTCGCTCGCCGAGATCGCCGAGGTCGCGCCGGCGTCTGTGGAGGATCGTGCGCGGATGCTGTTCCTCTACGTGCGGGGCAGCGCGAACGTGTACTACATCTTCGGCGAGGACTCCGGCGCCGACTCCCTGATCGACGCGGTCGGCGGGGTCGACGTGGCCGGCGAGATCGGCTGGCAGGGCATGAAGCCGATGACCGCCGAGGCGCTCGTCGCCGCACAGCCCGACGTCCTCGTGATGATGACCGACGGGCTGGAGTCCGTCGGTGGCATCGACGGGCTCCTGGAACGCATCCCCGCCATCGCGCAGACACCCGCCGGCGCGAACCGTCGCGTCATCGAGATGGCCGACAGCGAGATCCTCAGCTTCGGGCCACGTTCGGCCGAGGTGATCGATGCGATCGCCCGCGCGCTCTACGCCCCCGACTCCGCCACCGCGGAGTCCGCGAAGTGACCGGCGAGGTCGTCACCCGCACCCCGGCCGCCCACCGGGGCCTGCGCTTCACCGTCGTCGTCATCGGGCTCGTCGCCGCCCTCGTCGTCACCTGCATCGCCTCGATCACGAACGGCCAGTACGCCCTCTCCCCCGCCGACCTGCTCGGCGTGCTCCTCAAGGGCGTGGGCATCGACACCGTGTGGGCGCCGACCTCGGCCGCCGACTACGGAGTGATCTACAACCTCCGGCTGCCGCGTCTCGTGCTCGGCATCCTCGTCGGCGCCGCCCTCGCCGTCTCGGGCGTGCTGATGCAGGCGATCTTCGGCAACCCGCTGGCGGATGCCGGAGTGGTCGGCGTCTCCTCCGGCGCGGCACTCGGCGCGGCCGCCAGCATCACGCTCGGACTGGCGTCGTTCGGCATGTGGACGACGCCCGCGTTCGCGTTCCTCGGCGGGCTCGCCGCCGTGCTCGCGGTCTACTTCATCAGCCGGTCGGGCGGACGCACCGAGGTCGTCACGCTGCTGCTCACCGGCATCGCCATCAACGCGATCGCCGGCGCCGGCATGGCGTTCCTCACATTTCTCGGCACCACGTCGACACGCGAGCAGATCGTGTTCTGGCAGCTGGGGTCACTCAACGGCGCGCTCTGGTCGAACGCCGCGCTCGTCGCCCCGCTCGTCGCGGTCGGGGTCGTCGTCGCGCTGATCGTGTCGTCGCGTCTCGATCTCTTCGCCCTGGGCGAGCGCACCGCCCGACACCTCGGGGTGAACGTCGAGGCGCTGCGGATGGTCGTCATCGTGACGGTGGCGGTGCTCGTGTGCGCGGCCGTCGCCTTCGCGGGCATCATCGGCTTCGCGGGGCTCGTCGTCCCGCACCTCATGCGGATGCTGATCGGCCCGGCCCACCTGCCGCTCGTGATCTCGTCGGCGCTCGGCGGGGCACTGCTCATCGCCCTCGCCGACCTCGTCGCCCGCACCGCGGTGCCCCTGGCCGACCTGCCGATCGGCATGATCACCTCGCTCGTCGGCGGACCGTTCTTCCTCTGGCTGCTCGTGCGCACGCGTCGCCGCTCTGGGGGATGGGCATGACCGGGGCAGGCGCTGCCGTGCGGCTGCAGGCGCGCGGCGTGACGGTGCGCATCGGCGGCGGGCGTGCCATCCTCGACGACGCCTCGATCGACGTCACAGCGGGCGAGATCCACGCCCTCGTCGGCCCCAACGGAGCCGGCAAGTCGACGCTGTTCGGTGTGCTCGCCGGCGACCTCGTTCCGCTCGCGGGAGACGTGCTGCTCGACGGAACGCCGCTCGCCGGCATCCGCTCGCCCGACCTCGCCCGCACCCGTGCGGTGCTGCTGCAGGAGAACGGGGTCTCTTTCCCGTTCACCGTCGAGCAGGTCGTGCGCATGGGACGGGCGCCCTGGGCACGCACCGACGCCGCGGACGACGACGACGCGCTCGTCGCCGCCGCGATGGCGGCGACCGAGGTCACGGCGCTCGCCTCGCGCCCCGTGACGTCGCTGTCGGGTGGCGAGCGAGCCCGCGTGGCGCTCGCCCGCGTGATCGCGCAGAGCACCGGCATCCTGCTGCTCGACGAGCCGACCGCCGCACTCGACCTCAAGCATCACGAAGACGTCATGCGGCTCGTGCGCGCGCAAGCGGATGCCGGGGCGGCCGTCGCGCTCGTGCTGCACGACCTCAATGCCGCGCTCGCGCACGCCGACCGGGTGACCCTGCTTGCGGAGGGACGCGTCGCCGCCACGGGCGCCCCGGCCGAGGTGCTGACCGCCGAGCGCATCGAAGCCGTCTACGGGCAGCCCGTCGACGTCTTCCCGCATCCCGTCACGGGCGTGCCGCTCGTCGTCGCGCGGCGCTAGGGCGCCTGCGTCGGGTGCGCGGGGCGCGGCGCCGCCGGACGCACCAGGGCGGTGCGGTCGGGCTCCGCGAAGCCGAACTGCTCGTAGAGGCCGTGCGCATCGCTGGTGAAGAGAGTCCAGCGGAAATGGGCACCCGGTCCGTCGTCGATCATGGCCTGCACGATCCGCTTGCCGAGGCCGTGACCTCGATGCGCCTCCAGCACGATGACGTCGGCGAGGTAGGCGAACCCCGAGCCGTCCGACACCGCTCGGGCGAAGCCCACCTGTGTGCCGGTCTGCTCCTCGTAGACGCCGATGACCCGCCACGCATCGCGGATCTGCGCCTCGATGTCGTCGCGGCTGCGCCACTTGCCCCAGTAGACCTCGCGGAGCGCAGCCCACACCGCGTCGGTGTCGATGCGGTCGGGGGAGTCGTCGACGACGTAGCTCATCCGCTCATTCTGCCTCGGCCGACCACCGGTCAGGGACGCAGCGGCAGCACGTCGAGCAGGTCGGCGCGCGTGCCGGAGGCATGGATGCGGCCGGCGGTCTCGGCATCCGTCCAGTGCTCGACGCCCGTGGCGACGGCGATCCAGGTCGCGGCATCCATCTCGACGACGTTCGGAGGGGTGCCGCGCGTGTGACGCGGCCCCTGGATGACCTGCACCGCCCCGAACGGCGGGACGCGCACCTCGACGCTGTTGCCCGGCGCCTTCTCGTCGAGCAGCTGCAACAGATAGCGCACGGCGGTGGCGAGGTCGTTCCTGGCCGGCTTCTCACCGGCGTCGTCGGCGGCGCGCACGGCGTCGAGCGCGGCGCGTCCGTCGATGATGTCGATCCGGCGGGGAGGCATGGATCCAGGGTACGCCGCGCCTCGGCATCCCTCTCCCGTCGCTGAGTCGCGCTCGCGTCGCATGGATTCGGCTTATCTGTGCGACGCGGGCGCACTTCTGCGACGGCAGCGCACGCCGGCGGGGGTCCCGACAGGCATAGGCTCGGAGCGATGACCGAGAATCCCGAGACCCTGCACGGCGCGCGGGCCGAGCTGATCGCCGCGGCGCAGCGTGCGGACGGGTGGGCGAAGCCCTTCCCGCCCCTGCTCGGCGACGCGCACCCGGCATCCGTTCTCGTGCTGTTCGGGCGACTCGACAGCACCCCGGCGCAGACCGACGAGGCGACGATCGCCGCCGACCTCGACGTGCTGCTGCAGCGGCGTGCCGCGACCCTGTCGTCGCACCCCGGGCAGGTGTCGTTCCCGGGCGGGCGACGGGAGGAGCAGGATGCCGACGCCGTGGCCACCGCGCTGCGCGAGGCGCAGGAGGAGACAGGCCTCGACCCCGCGGGCGTCGAGGTGCTCGCCACGCTCGGCGAGCTGCCCCTCGCCGCGAGCAATCACGTCGTGACGCCCGTGCTGGCCTGGTGGCGGTCGCCGTCACGCGTCGCGGCGGTCGACCACGCTGAGACGGTGGAGGTCTTCCGGGTGCCCGTCGCGCAGCTGCTCGACCCGGCGACGCGCTTCACGTCCCGTCTGCACCGGTTCGGTCGCACCTGGCGCGGACCCGCGTTCGACATCGACGGCACGATCGTGTGGGGGTTCACGGCCATGGTGCTCGATGCGCTTTTCGATGCGACGGGGTGGACGCAGGACTGGGACCGCTCCGTCGAGCGCGCGATCGAGCTCTGAGGTACTCGGTCGACGCGTTTCCCCGCCCCCTTCGGTTGGCACCTCTTGCCGCAATCCCGCGCCAATTCCCGCATCGGGTGCCAAGTGACGCGCGTCGACTCCGGGCTCCGAGGACCCCGCGGGCTGTTCGGTTGGCACCTCTTGCCGCAATCCCGCGCGAATTTCCGCATCGGGTGCCAAGTCGACGGGGCGGGATCGGCGGCGGATGAGGCCGAAACGCCGCGCATCCCGTCGGTAGGCTGGTCGGGTGAAGATCCTCGTCCTCGGTTCCGGTGCCCGTGAGCACGCGATCATCCTCGGCCTGCGGGCGGAGCAGACGGAGCACAAGATCTTCGTCGCCCCCGGCAATGCGGGTATCGCGCAGGACGCGACGCCCGTGAGCCTCGACCCGCTCGACGGCGCGGCGATCACGGAGTTCGCCAACGAGAACGCCATCGACCTCGTGATCGTCGGCCCCGAGGCGCCGCTCGTCGCCGGAGTCGCAGACGTGCTGCGCGAGCGCGGCATCCCGGTGTTCGGCCCGGGCAGGGCGGCGGCGCAGCTCGAGGGTTCGAAGTCGTTCGCGAAGCGGATCATGGATTCCGCCGGCGTACCCACCGGCCGCGCCGTGCGCGCCGCGACCACCGCCGAGGTCGAGGCGGCGTTCGACGGGCTCGGCGCTCCGCACGTGGTGAAGGCCGATGGCCTCGCGGCGGGCAAGGGCGTCATCGTGACCTCCGACCGCGCCGAGGCACTGGCCCACGCCGAGCAGTATCTGCCGTCCGGTCCGGTGCTCGTCGAGGAGTTCCTTTCCGGCCCCGAGGTCTCGCTCTTCTTCCTCAGCGACGGCGACACGGTGCGCGCACTCAGCCCGGCGCAGGACTTCAAGCGCGCGCTCGACGGCGACGAGGGCCCGAACACGGGCGGCATGGGCGCGTACTCGCCGCTCCCCTGGCTCGCCGAGCAGTTCGGCAGCGAGCACGAGTTCGTCGACGAGGTCACACGCGACGTCGCGCTGCCCGTGATCCGCCGGCTCGACAGCGAGGGCACGCCGTTCATCGGCCTTCTCTACGCGGGGCTCATCCTCACCCCGGCCGGCGTCCGCGTGATCGAGTTCAACGCCCGCTTCGGCGACCCCGAGACGCAGGTCGTGCTGCCGCGCCTCGTGACGCCGCTGTCGGAGCTGCTGCTCGCTGCAGCATCCGGCACTCTTGAGGATCAGCCCGCCCCGCAGTTCCGCGATGACGTCGCGATCACCGTGGTCGTGGCGAGCGAGGGCTACCCCGAAGCGCCGCAGACCGGCCGCCCGATCGAGGGTCTGGCCGAGGCAGCGGCGGTCGAGGGCGTCCGCCTCGTGCACGCCGCCACCGCCAGCCCCGACGCCCCTGGCGGGTCTCTCGTCGCGACAGGTGGACGTGTGCTGAACGTCGTGGCGACGGCATCCGACTTCCGCACCGCGCGTGACCGCGCGTACGAGGCCATCGGGCACATCCGTCTCGAGGGCTCCCACCACCGCACGGACATCGCCGCGCGCGCCGCGGAGTAGCGCCCACCCCGCCGCCCCAACCACCCCTCTGCAGTCGAGCCACCCCTCCGCGTCGTGCTCGCGCGGGGGTGGCTCGCGCAGAAAGGGGTGGTTCGGCGAAGCGGTGGGGGTGCGCGCTTGACAGCATCCACTTTCTTCAAGAAAGTTGGAGGATGCCGCTCCGATCCGACTGGTCGACCGCCACGTGCCCGATCGCGCGCTCCGCCGATGTGCTCGCCGACCCGTGGGTCCTGCTCATCCTGCGTGAGCTGTTCTCGGGGCGTTCCCGATTCGACGAGCTCCGCGACGCCACCGGCGCCGCCGACTCCGTGCTCTCCCGTCGCCTCAGCGCGATGACCGAAGCCGGACTCGTCGCCCGAGACGCCGAGCGCGGCTACGCGCTGACGGATGCCGGGCGCGAGACCCTGCCGATCCTCCACGCCTTCGCGCGGTTCTCGCGCGCCACCGATCCCGACGGCCCGTGGGGGCTTACCGTTTCGTGCGCGCGGTGCGGCGAGCCCGCGGCATCCGTCGACTGGTGCACGCACTGCGAGGCCCCGCTCGACGCGGACTCGACCCGGTGGGCCCGGCGCAGCATGGGCGTCGAGCCGTTCGCGCTCGTGTCGGGAGTCCCCGCGTGACCGCCGAATCGGTCGAGGAGCCCACCGGCACCTCGGCATCCCGCCCGCGTCGTGTGCATCCGGCGTGGATCGTCGCGCTCGTCGCCCTCATCGCACTGATCGGCGCCGCCGGGTTCCGTGCAGCGCCGGGCGTGCTCATGCTGCCGCTGCAGGATGAGTTCGGCTGGACCACCGCCGAGCTGTCGCTCGCCGTGACCGTCAACCTGCTGCTGTTCGGGCTCACGGCACCTTTCGCCGCAGCCCTCATGCAGCGCTTCGGCATCAGGGCCGTCACCGTGACGGCGCTGTTCGTGATCGGCGCGGGCGCGGCGCTGAGCGTGTTCGTCGCGACGCCCGCGCAGCTGATCCTCACGTGGGGAGTCCTGATCGGACTCGGCACCGGGTCGATGGCCCTCGTGTTCGCCGCGACCATCACCGACACGTGGTTCGCCACCCGCCGCGGGCTCGTGTCGGGTGTGCTCACCGCCGGGAGCGCGACCGGTCAGCTCATCTTCCTGCCCGTGATAGCGACCTCTGCCGAGCAGATCGGCTGGCGCGGAGCTTCTCTCATCATCGCCGGCGGCGCACTCGCGGTCGTGCCGCTCGTCTGGATCTTCCTGCGCAACCGCCCGAGCGATCTCGGCGTCGGACGCTACGGCGAGGCCGCTCCGTCGACCCCGGCCGCGCCGAGACCGCGCGGCAACGCCTGGGGTGCGGCCCGTCTCGCCGTGACGACGCTGCGCGACGCCGCGCGCACGAAGACGTTCTGGGCCCTCGCGATCGGCTTCGCGATCTGCGGCGCCTCGACCAACGGACTCATCGGCACGCACTTCATCCCCAGCGCCCACGATCACGGGATGCCGACGACCACTGCCGCCGGGCTCCTCGCCGTCGTCGGCATCTTCGACATCGCCGGCACCGTGTTCTCGGGTTGGCTCACCGACCGGGTGAACCCCCGCATCCTGCTCGCGGCCTATTACGCGCTGCGCGGCGTGAGCCTGCTGTTCCTGCCGAACCTGTTGTCAGCCGACGTGCAGCCGAGCATCGTCGTGTTCATCGTGATCTACGGGCTGGACTGGGTGGCGACCGTGCCGCCGACGATCGCTCTGTGCCGCGAGGTGTTCGGAGACCGCGGGCCTCTCGTGTTCGGATGGGTGTTCGCCGCGCACCAGATCGGCGCCGGCATCGCCTCGGTGCTCGCGGGCATCGTGCGCGACCAGACCGGTCAGTACACGATCGCCTGGTTCGCCGCGGCGGGGCTGTGCGCGGTGGCTGCGCTGGTCAGCGCGACGATCCGTCGGCATCCCGCCCCGCTCCCCTGACGCGCGCCTGCCCCTCTCTCACGCCCGCCGAACCACCCCCTTCTGCCCGAACCACCCCCTCGCGAACGGTGCGCGAAGGGGTGGTTCGGTGCTAAAGGGGTGGTTGGCGGGGAGAAGGGGCGGGTCAGAGGACCTTCGAGAGGAAGTCCTGCAGACGCTCGTTCTTGGGGGCACCGAACAGCTCCGCCGGAGGCCCCTGCTCGACGACGACGCCGCCGTCCATGAACACCGTCCGCCCGGAGACCTCGCGCGCGAAGCCCATCTCGTGGGTCACGAGCACCATGGTCATGCCGCCGGACGCGAGGTCGCGGATGACCTGCAGCACCTCGCCGACCATCTCGGGATCGAGCGCGCTGGTCGCCTCGTCGAAGAGCATGATCTCGGGGTCCATCGCGAGCGCGCGGGCGATCGCCACGCGCTGCTTCTGACCGCCGGAGAGGGATGCCGGCTTCGCACCCGCCTTCTCCGAGAGGCCGACGCGGTCGAGCAGCGCGAGGGCTCGCTCGCGGGCCTCGGCCTTCGACATCTTGCCGGTCTCGACCGGAGCGAGCGTGATGTTCTCGAGCACCGTCATGTGCGGGAACAGGTTGAAGTGCTGGAACACCATGCCGATGCGCTGGCGCACGTCATCGAGCTTGACGCTCTTGTCGGTGAGGTCGACGCCGTCGATGACGACATGGCCCGACGTCGGCTCCTCGAGCTTGTTGAGGCAGCGCAGCAGCGTGGACTTGCCCGATCCCGAGGGCCCGATCACCGCGATGACCTCGCCGTCCTCCACGGTCAGGTCGATGCCCTTGAGCACCTCGTTGTCGCCGAAGGACTTGTGCAGGTCCTTGACCTCGATCTTGCTCATGCGTTGAACGTCCTCTCCAGGCGGTTCGCGAGCAGCGTCAGCAGCGTGATCACGACGAAGTAGATGATGGCGACGATCGTCAGCACCTGGGCCGACAGGTACGTCGAGGCGATGATCTGCCGCGACTGGAACGTGAGCTCGGCCAGACCGATGACGCTGATGAGCGACGTGTCCTTCAGCGTGATGATGCCCTGGTTCACGAAGGACGGGATCATGATGCGGAAGGCCTGCGGCAGCACGACCTTGCGCATGGTCTTCCAGTGGCTGAGGCCCAGCGAGCGCGACGCCTCGTTCTGACCGGGGTCGACGGCCTGGATGCCGCCGCGGATGATCTCGGTCATGTAGGCGCCGGTGTTCAGCGACAGGGTGATCGCTCCGGCGACGAACGGGTCGAACGTCAGGCCGGGGAACAGCTGCGGCACGGCGAAGAAGACGAAGAACGCCTGCACGAGGATCGGGGTGCCGCGGAAGACGAACACGTACGCGGTGGCGATCCAGCGGAAGGGCGCGATGCGCGAGATGCGGCCGAACCCGAACACGAGCCCGAGGATGAACGCCGCGACGATCGCGACGAGGGTCGCGAGAATCGTGAGCCACAGACCCTGCATGAGGGCGGGCCAGTACTTGATCGCGACGGAGATGATGTCGGTCGCCTGCGCCGACCCGCCCTCGCCGCCGTCGCCTTCGGCGAGGTAGCGGTCGACGATCTCGTCGTACTCCCCGGAGTCCTGCAGGTTCTTCAGCCCCGCGTTGAACATCTCGATGAGCTCGGGGTTCTGCCCCTTGTTGACGGCGAAGCCGTACTCGCCGCCCAGCTCCGGCTCGCCGACGAGACGGAAGCCCGATCCCTGCTGGATGCCGTAGGCGAGCACCGGGAAGTCCTCGAAGTAGCCGACGGCCTGGCCGGCCTTCACGGCATCCACCATGTCGGTCGTGTCCTGGTACGGCGTGATGCGGAAGCCGTACTCGTCCTGGTTCTCCTCGGCGAAGGTCTGCCCCTGCGTGCCGGTCTTGACCGCGACGGCCTTGCCGTCGAGGTCGTCGAGCGACTGGATATCGCTGGAGTCGAGCACACCGAGCTGGATGCCGCTGGTGAAGTACGGGTCGCTGAAGTCGAAGGTCTGCTTGCGCTCGTCGGTGATCGACATACCGGCCATCACGGCGTCGACCTGGTTGGCCTGCAGCGCCTGGACGGCGGCGTCGAAACCGAGCTGACGGATCTCGACCTCGAAACCCTGGTCCTCCGCGATCGCCCGGAGCAGGTCCATGTCGATGCCGACGAGGTCGCCGTTCGGGTCGGTGAACTCGAAGGGCGCGAACGTGGTGTCGGTGCCGATGACGTAGGTCTCGCCGGTGGTGTCGGCGGTGGCGGCGGAGGCGCCGCCGAGCAGCGCGCTCGCGGCGACGAACGCCGTCAGCGCCATCGCGCCGACGGTGCGACCGAGTCGACGCAGGCGCGCGGTCGCGGGGAAGGGATTCGGGATCACGACGGATGCTCCTCGGATCGGATGATGCGACCGGACAGCCGCCGAGGATCCACCCTACTTCGCCTGCGCGCGCGGCCCCGCGAGATCGATCCAGTAGCGGCGCAGCATCGCGTGTCCTCGCGCGCTCTGGTCGCGGACGTCCTGCAGCACTCCGCCGGCCCGCTCGATCGTGCGGTAGGACCCGACGTTGTCGTCGTCGCAGGTGACGAGCACCCTGTCGAGGCCGAGCTCGCGTGCGCGGTCCAGCGCGAGCTCGAGCCCCGCGGAGGCGTACCCGCGGCGGCGCCGGGACGCGCGCACCGCGTAGCCGATGTGGCCGCCGACCTCGCGCAGATAGTCGTTGAGCTCGTGCCGGAACGAGACGAATCCGACGACCTCCCCGTCGTCGACGATCCAGTACAGGTCGTTGTGCACGGAATCGTCGGGAAGCTCGGCCGAGGTGTCGGCGAGGAGCTCGGACTTCGCGATGAGGGCGTCGAGCGTCTCACGGTCGGGCGTGACAGGGGCTTGCAGCCCTGATCCGTCGACGTGGCCCTCGCCGAACTCGGCGACGGCCGAGGCCCAGCTGTCGAAGAGGGCGGGCGTGGGACGGACGAGCTCGACGGTCATCGCCCGATGCAATCACACCCGC
Source organism: Microbacterium sp. SZ1 (assembly GCF_002362255.1). GTDB lineage: Bacteria > Actinomycetota > Actinomycetes > Actinomycetales > Microbacteriaceae > Microbacterium. The sequence continues at coordinate 76,365 of NZ_LPVV01000041.1, forward strand.
CCCTGACCGCCAAACCGCGCGCCGCATCCCACCGGGTCGTTGAGCGAGCGGAGCGAGACGAAACGCGCCGTCGGGCGGGACTCACCGCGTTTCGCCTCGTCGCTGCGCTCCTCGCTCAACGACCCCGTGTCAGGCCGCTCCGCCGTCAGGCGGAGGGCGCGGGATCGGCGGCGGGAGCGGATGCGGCGGGCGCACCGGCATCCGTCGCCTTGGGCGCCCCGCGCAGGAAGAACGCGGCGATGAGTCCGATCACGATGACGCTCGCCGGCAGCAGGATCGCCTGCGACATGGCGGCCGCGAACCCGTCGGCCACCTGCGGGGGCAGGGTGCCTCCCGAGCTGATCGATCCGGCGGAGTCGCCCATGCCGGGCAGGTTCGCCTCGAGTCGCGCCTGCATGAACGTCGCGATGGCGGCGGAGCCGATGACCGAGCCGATCGTGCGGGTCGTGTTGTAGATGCCCGCGCCCGCACCGGCCTGGCGCATCGGCAGCCGGCGCGTGGCGGTGGTCGCGAGCGGGCCCCACATGCCGGCGCTGCCGATGCCGAGCAGGGCCGACGGGAACAGGAACATCCAGATCTCGGTGTCCATCCGCACGAGCGACGAGTACCAGGCGAGGGCCGAGGCGAAGATGACGAGCCCGGGGATGAGGATGAACCGCGGGTCGGTGCGGTCGAGGATCTTCCCGGCCAGTGGAGCGAGCACACCCGAGAACACCGCCATCGGGATCATCAGCAGCGCCGCCTGGGTCGGTGCGAGTCCGCGCGCGATCTGCAGGAAGAACATGAGCGGCAGCGACATGCTCGTCACCGCGAAGCCGACGGTCGCGATCGCGATGTTGGCGCCCGAGAAGTTGCGGTCGCGGAAGAGCTCGAGCGGCACGAGCGCCTCGCTCTTCGTCTTCCACTGCTGCAGGATGAACAGCCCCATCACGACGATGCCGGCGATGATCAGACCCCAGACCGAGATCGGGCCCCAGATGACGCCCCAGTCGTACTTCTCCCCCTCCTGCAGTCCGAAGACGACCAGGAAGATCGCGAGTGCGCTGAGCAGCACGCCGAGCATGTCGAAGCGGTGCGCGTGCGTCTGCAGCTTCGGCACGAGGACCCACGCGGCGATGAACGCGATCACGCCGACCGGGAGGTTGACGAAGAAGATCCACTCCCACCCGAGCCCGTCGACGAGGACGCCGCCGAGCAGCGGGCCGACGAGCGTCGCGACACCGGCGGTCGCGCCCCAGAGCCCCATGGCCGCACCACGGCGGTTCGGTGGGAACGTGCGGGTGATGACCGCCATGGTCTGCGGCGTCATGAAGGCGGCGCCGAGTCCCTGCGCAGCTCGGGCCACGATCAGGCCCTCCAGAGAGGTCGACAGACCGCACCAGAGCGACGCGAGCGTGAAGATCGCAAGGCCGACGAGGTAGACGTTCTTGGGCCCGAAGCGGTCGCCGAGGCGCCCGGTGATCAGCAGCGGCACCGCATAGGTGAGCAGATACGCGCTCGTCACCCACACGACGTTGTCGAGGTTGTTGGTGTTCGGGTCGAGGGCGGCCTTGATCGCGGGGTTCGCGACCGAGACGATCGTCGTGTCGACGAGGATCATGAAGAAGCCGATGACGAGCGCCCAGAGGGCGGGCCAGGGGCTCACGGGGCGCTGTCCGGCGGCGAAGGTCCCGGTGTCGGGTCCGGTCGCCTGACGGGATTCGGTCATTGCTGTGCAGCCTTTCGCTGAGCGAGGTAGCGATCTGTGTCGGTGAAGGCGGTCGGCCCCCAGGGGAAGTCGTCGCCGTCGAGGCGGTCGAGGAGGGAGTCGAGCCAGCGCAGTTCGGCGCCGAGCAGGACCTCTTCCCTCTCGATCTCGACGAGCACCTGGGCGGGGACGCCCTTCGCCCTGGCCTTTGCGAGGCCGTGGCGGTGCATGTCGTGGGTCTCGACGAGTGCGGCGCGACGCTCGTGCAGCAGCGCGCGCACGTCGTCGCGTTCGAGGTTGTGGGATTCGGCGAGCGCGATACGGAAGTCGGTCTCCCGATCGACCCGCGGGAGCTCGCGACGGACCCACGCGATGACGGCGTCGCGTCCGGCATCCGTCAGCGTGTAGGTCGTGCGCTCGGGGCGGTTGCCGTCGCGGTCGATGCCGATCTCGTCGATCAGCCCGTTCTTCTGCAGCCGCGAGACGGTGTGGTACAGCGTCCCGTTCGTGATGGCGATGAGGCGGTCGTCGTGGCGGGCGCGCAGCAGACGCACCATCTCATAGGGGTGCATGTCGCTCTCGCGCAGCAGCGCGAGCACCATGACCCCCATGGGCGTCAGCGTGTCGACCGGGCTCTTCACGGCATCCTCCATCTCGACTAGTCCACGTGGACTATACGCCTGATAGAGGACCGATCACAACCCGACTCAGCTCTTGAGCTTGCGCAGTGCCGATCCCTTGTGCGCGGCCTCGTCTCCGCTCTTCTCCGACTTCACGATGTACGCCGGCTCGTCGGCGGATGCCGTGAACTTCTGGCCCGCGAACTCGAAGTCGGCGGTCTTCTTCTGCTGCACGGTTCCGCGGGTGCGGCCCTGCGAGGTGTTCCAGCTCACCCGATCGCCCTTGGACAGGTCCTTCGACATGATTCCTCCGCTCGTTGCTTCGAGCGTCGCGGAGAGCGGATGCCGCCGCCAGCCCTTGACACGGGGCGGACGGCCGCTCGACGACCCGCGATAATGGGCGGGTGAGCACACCTTCCGACAGCACTGCTTCCGCCGGCACGGCTTCCGAGAGCACTGCGCAGACGATCCCGGGCTGGCGTCACCTCTACTCGGGCAAGGTCCGCGACCTGTACGCCTCCGCCGACCCCGGTGACACGCGCATCCTCGTCGTGGCGTCCGACCGCGTCAGCGCGTTCGACTTCGTGCTGTCGCCCGGAATACCGCAGAAAGGCGCCCTGCTGACGCGCCTGAGCCGCTGGTGGTTCGACCGCCTCGAGGTGCCGAATCACCTCGCCGAGGGCGATGTGCCCCCGTCCGTCGCCGATCGTGCGATGCTCGTCCAGTCGCTCGAGATGCTGCCGATCGAGTGCGTGGTGCGCGGCTACATCACGGGCTCCGGATGGGCGGAGTACACCGAGAGCGGCACCGTGTGCGGCATCCCTCTGCCCGAGGGCCTGCAGAACGGCGATCGTCTGCCCGAGCCGCTGTTCACCCCGGCGTACAAGGCGCCGATGGGCGAGCACGACGAGAACATCACGTTCGAGAAGGTCGAGGAGCTCGTGGGCGCCGAGCGCGCCGCCGAACTGCGCGACGCGTCGCTCGCGATCTACGCCCGCGCCGCAGCGATCGCTGAGGAGCACGGGCTGATCCTCGCCGACACGAAGTTCGAGTTCGGTACCGATGTCGACGGCGTGCTGCGCCTGGCCGACGAGGTGCTCACCAGCGACTCCTCGCGGTACTGGGATGCCGAAGCATGGCGCACCGGCACGACGCCGAGCGAGCGCATGGCCAGTTTCGACAAGCAGATCGTGCGCGACTGGCTCGCCGCGAACTGGGACAAGCAGGGCGAGCCGCCCGTGCTGCCGGAGGATGTCGTGGAGCGCACCGCCGACCGCTATCGCGAGCTGATCGAGCGCCTCGGAGCCTGACGCGTTTCGTCTCGGTCGCTGCGCTCCCTCGCTCGACGACCTGGGGTGGGGTCGCTGCGAAGGAGATCTCTCGTATCGA
>NZ_LPVV01000042.1 GCF_002362255.1 Microbacterium sp. SZ1
GTCGAGGCGCCGACGGACTGGCGGGCGAGGGCGGCTGCGGTGCGCATCGACGGCGGCGCGGAGCACCGGATCGGGCCCGACCCGGTGCTCCGTGCCTGGCCCTTCGCGCCGCTGACCGCGGGGCACGGTGTGGAGCACCGTCTCGAGGTCAGGGTGCAGGGCCATGACGGCGCGTGGTCGGAGTGGAGCGATCGGCTGCGGTTCACCGAGGCCTTCCTCACGGAGCCCTGGTCGGCGCCGCTGCTTCGGCATCCGCGTCCCGGCGGGCCGGCGGCGCCGCTCTTCCTGCGTCGCGAGCTGAGGGTGCCCGCGGACGTCGTGGCCGCGACGCTCCTCACGACCGCCCAGGGTGTGCATCGGGTCTTCGTGAACGGCGTCGAGGTCGACGACCACGTGCTGAAGCCCGGATGGACCTCGTACCGCGACCGCCTGGCCGCGACCGTCACCGACGTCACGGCCCTCCTGCAGGGGGACGCTGCGGCCGTGCTCGCGGTCGAGGCCGCCGGCGGCTGGTTCACCGAGCGCTACGGGTTCGGCCCGAACGCCGCGCGGTTCTACGGCGATCAGCCCGGGGTGTCGGTGCGGCTTCTCCTGCGCCATGCCGACGGCCGGTCGTCCGAGGTCGACGCGGGCGCTTGGCGGGTCGATCCCGACCCGCCGCTCGTGTCGAGCGGACTGTACGCCGGCGACTCGTGGGACGCGCGGCGCGAGAAGCAGGGGTGGATGCGGAATGGCTTCGACGACTCCGGATGGCTGCCCGCCCGCGTCGACGCCTTCCCGACGGACGTGGCGGTCGAGGTGCTCGACGTGGAGCCCGTGCGGCGGACGGCCCATCTGACCCCGGTGTCGGTGCAGCAGGAGCCGCACAGCGGCACGGCGATCGTGGACTTCGGCCAGAACCTCGTCGGGCGGCTGCGGCTGCGGATCGATGCGGCCGACGGCGCGGTGGTCACGCTGCGGCATGCCGAGATACTCCAGGACGGAGAGCTCGCGACGAGGCCGCTGCGCGCGGCGGCGGCCACCGACCGATTCGTCGGCGACGGGTCGGGGATGCGGGAGATCGAGCCCGCGTTCGCGGTGCACGGGTTCCGGTACGCCGAGATCTCCGGTCTCTCCGGGCCGCTCGCGGCGGGCGACGTCCGGGCGGTCGTCGTCGGCAGCGACGTCCGTCGCACGGGGTGGTTCACCTCGTCGGACCCGCTGCTGAACCGTCTGCACGAGAACGTCGTCTGGAGCCTGCGCGGCAACCTGCTCTCGGTGCCGACCGATTGCCCTCAGCGTGATGAGCGGCTGGGGTGGACGGGCGACGCCCAGGTGTTCGCACCCGCCGCGGCGTCGCTCTTCGACGTCGACGCGTTCTTCGGCGGCTGGCTCGACGACCTCGCCCTCGAACAGCAGCGCAACCACGGGATCGTGCCGACCGTCGTGCCCGACCCGCTCGGTGCGTTCAGCGCCGTCGCGGCGGCCGGCTGGGGGGATGCCGTGACCACCGTGCCCGCGCTCCTCGCCGAGCGGTACGGCGATGCGAACGTTCGGCGACGGCTCGCCCCTGCGATGCGCGACTGGGTCGACGCGTGCGAGCGGCTCGCGTCGGACGACGGGCTGTGGGAGAGCGGGTTCCAGTACGGGGACTGGCTCGACCCGACCGCGACGCGGCCGGACAAGGCGAAGACGGATGCCGGACTCGTCGCCGGCGCGTACCGGGTGCGGTCGGCGCGGCTCGCCGCCGAGGCGCTGCGCGGCGCCGGCGACGACGTCGGGGCGGCGGAGGCCGCCCGCATCGCCGCGCACGCGACGGCTGCGTTCCAGGCGGCCTACCTCACCCCGGCCGGCCGTCTCATGTCGGACGCGCCGACCGCGTATGCGCTCGCGCTCGCGTTCGACCTCGCGCCATCAGAGATGCGGCCCGCGCTCGGCATCCGTCTCGCGTTCCTCCTCCGTGCGGGCGGCTACCGGCTTGCGACGGGGTTCCTCGGCACGCCGCTGGTGATCGACGCCCTGCTCGACAGCGGCCAGGAGGTCGCAGCAGAGAGGCTGCTGTTCCAGACCGTGTGCCCGTCGTGGCTGTACCCCGTGACGATGGGCGCGACCACGGTCTGGGAACGGCCGGATGCGGTGCGCCCCGACGGCACGCTGCACCCCTCGGGCATGGTGTCGCTCAACCACTGCGCGTTCGGGGCGGTGGCCGACGTGCTGCATCGCCGGATCGGCGGGCTCGCGCCTTCGGCACCGGGATACCGCAGAATGCGCATCGACCCGTGGTTCCCGTCGGCGCTCGATCACGCGGGGGTGGTGCAGGAGACACCCCTCGGTCGGGCGCTCGTGCGCTGGGAGCGGGTCGGCGACGGCATCCGGGTGTCGGCGGAGGTGCCTCCGGGCGCGCACGCCGATGTCCTGCTGCCCGACCGTCCGCCGTTCGAGGTGAGCGCCGGTCGGCACGACTGGCGGGTGCAGGCGGCCGCGCCGCCGCCGCCGCAGCTCTCGGAGGGAGTGGACGCCGACCTGGCCACGATCGCCGACGCGCCGGGTGCGTGTGCTCTCGTGTCGCGCATCCTCGCCGAGTACTCACCCGAGATCGCGGCGGAGTTCGACGCGTACATCCGCTGGGTGCCCGGCCGCACGCTGCGCCCCGAGCTCATCGCCGTGTCGGCGCCTCCGGAGGTGATCGAGCAGCTCGATGCCGCGCTTCGCGTCGCAGTCGGCTGAGCATTTCCGGAGAATTCCTCTAGCTCATAACTTATCTAGCTAGGCTAGTAGTCGTGAATCGATACGAACGCCTCCGCTGGATCGGGCTCGTCTTCATCAGCATCGCCGTCTCGCTGATCATCGTGGACTCCACAATCGTGAACGTCGCGATCCCGGCCATCGTCGACGACCTCGGCATCACCTCGACCGAGGTGCAGTGGGTGCAGGAGTCGTACACGCTCGTGTTCGCCGCCCTGCTGCTGGTCTTCGGCAGCCTCGCCGACCGTTTCGGCCGGCGGAGGGTGATGGTGATCGGCGTGGTCGTGTTCGCCGCATCCTCGGTTCTCGCCGCGAGCGCGCCGGACGGCGGCATCCTCATCCTCGCCCGCCTCGCGCAGGGCGTCGGCGGAGCGATGATCCTGCCGACGACGCTGTCGATCATCAACGCGACGTTCCGCGGACGCGAGCGCGGCATCGCCTTCGCGGTGTGGGGATCGACCATCGGCGGCATGGCGGCCGTCGGCCCGCTGCTCGGCGGCTGGCTGACCACCGCGTTCTCCTGGCGCTGGGCGTTCGGCATCAACATCCCGCTCGGGGTGCTCATCGTGATCGGCGTGCTGCTCACGGTCGCCGAGACCCGCAGCGCCCGCGCCGACCGCATCGACGTGGTCGGCGCCGTGCTCTCGGTCGTCACGATGGGGTCGCTCGTCTTCGGGCTCATCGAGGGTCGAACGTACGGGTGGTGGCTCGTCGACGAGCGCCCGCGGATCGGCGACTGGTCGTGGCCGCTGGATCTCTCCCCGATCCCCTTCGCGTTCGCGCTCGCAGTGCTCGGACTCGTCGCGTTCATCCGCTGGGGTGTGCACCGAGAGCGCGCCGGTCGGTCGACGCTGCTGGCGCTGCGGCTTTTCTCGATCTCGTCGTTCCGGAACGGCAACATCGCCGCCGCGGTCGTCGCTCTCGGCGAGTTCGGCATCATTCTCGCCCTGCCGCTGTGGCTGCAGTTCGTGCTCGGTTTCGACGCGCTGCAGACCGGACTCCTCCTGCTCTCGCTCGCGCTCGGCTCGTTCCTCGCAAGTGGCGTCGCCGGCGCCACGGGCGGACGGATCGCCCCGGTCTGGATCGTGCGCGCTGGCCTCCTCGCCGAGATCGCGGGCGTGGCCGGCGTCGGCCTCATGATCGCCCCCGACGCCTCGTGGGTGCCGCTCATCCCGTTCCTGTTCGTGTACGGGCTCGGCGTCGGTCTCGCGACCGCGCAGCTCACCGGAGTCGTGCTGGCCGACGTGCCCGTCGCCGACAGCGGCGCTGCCTCCGGCACTCAGTCGACGTCGCGTCAGCTCGGCGCGGCCCTCGGCGTCGCGATCCTCGGCACGGTGCTGTTCACCAGCACCGCCGGCATCCTGGGAGCGTCACTCGACGACCGTGGTCTCCCCGCCGCGCAGCGCGACCAGATCGTCTCGACGGTGGTCGACAGCGCCGGGGCCGCCATCAGCGGACTCGAGGCCAGACCCGACACCGCCGACATCGCGGATGACGCGAAGGCCGCCTTCTCGGACGGCACCCGCTTCGCGGCGTGGACAGCGGCCGGGTTCCTCGCGGTCGGCCTGCTCTCGACGATCGCGCTGGGGAAGGGCGGATCGGCGAGGCGTGACGACGAAGAGGTCGCAGAACGCGGCGAGGAGGGTTGAGACCGGTCGCGAGGCCGTCGGAACGCCGCGTCAGCTGCCCGCCAGGACTCCTTCCGCACAGCGCCGGGCGACGGCGAACGGCTCGGGGAACGTGCCCATGCCGAGCGTGACGATCGCGCCCTCGTAGAGCAGCATCAGCGTCTCGGCAGTGCCGCGCGGGTCGGCGATCCCTGCGTCGCTGCAGAGTTCGGTGAACAGATCGAGCAGCCAGACCTTCTCGCGCGAGGCTTCGGCGAGCACCGGAGCCCCCTCGTCGCCGCCGACCTCCGCGCGCGCGTTGACGGCACTGCAGCCCTTCGGGCTGTTCGCGGTCGACCAGGCGAGCGCGTGGTCGAAGACCGCGAGGATGCGGGGGATGCCGACTCCGGGCACCGCCGCGAGGTGCGCCGCCAAGTCGTCCCGCCAGCGGGCGTCGCGGTGCTGGAGGTAGGAGACGACGAGCGCCTCCTTCGACCCGAACCGGTCGTAGAGGGTCTTCTTGGTCACGCCGGCGGCCTCGGCGATCGTGTCGACCCCGACGGCGTGGATGCCGCGCTCGTAGAACAGCCGCGACGCCGCATCGAGCACGCGGCGCGCGCCGGGGGTCAGGGGAGCGAGGTCGGGAACGTGCGAGGCCATGACAGAAGTATACGGATCTGTATACTCGGGGCTATGGGTATACAGATCGGTTTACTACGAGGAGCGGTGACGATCGGGGCGTCCGTGGCGTTCGTGGTGACATGGAGCTCGGGCTTCCTCATCCCGGCCTTCGCCACGGTCGAGGTCGCGCCCCTGACCCTGCTCGTCTGGAGGTTCGTGCCGCTCGCGGTCGTGCTGCTCGCGGTCGTCGCCGTGTCCGGCGCGGGGAGGGGAGTGACGGCGCGCGAGCTCCGCGTGCAGGCGCTCATCGGCCTCTTCGCCCAGTTCGGATACTGCGCGGCGGTCTATGCCGCCGTCGCGGTGGGCATCGCCACGGGCACCGTCGCGCTCATCGACGCCGTGCAGCCGCTCATCGTGGCCGTGCTCGTCGGGCCGCTGCTCGGCATGCGCGTCCGCGGCGCGCAGTGGGCCGGACTCGGCGTCGGCGCCGTGGGCGTGCTGCTCGTCGTGCAGTCGCAGTTCGGCTCGTCCGACGCCCCGCTGGTCGCGTATCTGCTGCCCGTCGCGGCGATGGTGTGCCTGATCGTCGGCACGTTCCTGCAGCGGCGCTCGACGGTGCAGACGGGCGTGCTCGTGACGCTCACGATCCACGTGACGGCGACGGCGGTGCTCTTCCTCGTGGTCGCCGCCGCCGCCGGGCAGCTCGCGCCCCCGGCATCCCTCTCGTTCTGGCTCGCCGTCGTTCTGACCGCGCTCTTCCCGACGCTCGCCGCCTACGGGCTGTACTGGTGGCTGCTGCGCCGCGTCGGCATCACGGCCCTGCAGGCGCTGCTGTTCCTCATGGCTCCGGCGACCGCCGCGGGCGGCGCAGTGCTGCTCGGCGAGACTCTCACGCTCGTGACCGTCTGCGGCTTCGTGCTCTGCGCGCTGGGCGTGGCGGCGGTGCTCGTCGTCGAGGCGCGGACGCAGCAGGAGCCGCGGTCGGAGGGTGCTGCGGGTCAGCGCGAGGTGGGCGGCAGCTTGTCGACGCCGTGACGGTTCGGCTTGTCCGGCTCCGCCGCGGTGTCGGGTGACGCGTGCGAGTGCCCCTCCGGGGCCTCGGACGTGGGGTAGCTCGGCTCCTCGATCTCGATGGCCTTGTCGCGCTCCTCGAGCGGGGGCAGGTGGTCGAGCGGCTGCTTGATGTCGTCTGGATGGCTCATGCCCTCACGGTCGGCGACCCGGCGTCATCCCACCAGGGGGTTGTGTCCCTGCGCTCGGTGTGGATGAGTGGTAGGTACCATTTGTAACTCCCCCTTCCTTATCGAGAGACGGTGCGCGTGACTGATCACGCTCCCGGCGGCGGCGCAGGCGCGCCCGCTTCCGCGACCCGCTACATCCTGCGCTCGCGTCTGCTGCGGGGTGCCTTCCTCAGCCTGGTGATCTCGGGCATCGGCATGTCGATCACAGCGCCGCAGATCACGCTGTTCCTCGTCGAGGAGCTCCACCTGACCGACTCCCAGGCCGGGCTGTACTTCCTCACGAACCTCATCGCGCCGATCACCGGCTACATCGTCGGCTCGCTGTCCGACCGCATGGGGTCGCGGCTGCTCGTCTTCCGCATCTCGGCCGTGGCAGGCTTCGTCGGCTGGGCGCTGATGGCCGTGGCGATGCAGGCGTGGATGCCGTTCGCGATCAACATGCTGCTGCTGAGCGGTGCGGGTGCGGGCGCCGCGCAGCTCCAGGCGGCTGTGCGCGATGAGCTGAACCGCGCGCCCACCCCGGCCGACAACGGGGTCGTCGCCGTCATGCGCACCGCGATGGCGTTCGGATGGGTCGTCGGGCCGGTGCTCGGTGCCGTGCTCGGCGCGATGCTCGGGCTGAGGCCGCTGCTGTTCCTCACCGGCCTCAGCATCCTGCTCTCTCTCGTCCCGCTCATCGGCGCGCGGGCCGTGCCTCCGCGGCGCGGTCGCGAGTCGGAGATCCGCATGCCGCAGACCGACGAGGCTCTCGGTGAGGATGCGTTCGAGGCGGGGGGCGACGCGCCCGTGCCGGCCTCCGGAGTGCGCACAGCCCGCCGCCGTTCGATGGTTCCGCTGCTCTTCTTCACGGCGATCTACGTGCTGATCATGTGCGGCGAGACCGTGAAGCTCGCCTACCTGCCGCTCTACATGGACCGGGGTCTGCACGTCGACGCTGCCGTACGCGGGGCGATCATCGGACTGCAGCCCCTCATCGAGCTGCCCCTCATGCTGCTCGCCGCCCGGCTCGCCGACCGCTTCGGCGTGACCAGGGTGCTCATGGTCGGCGCTGCGATGGCGGTGGGTGCACACGTGTCGTACGCGTCGGCCGCCGGGATCGAGCCGCACATCGCGCCCCTGATCGTCGGCCAGCTGCTCATGGCGGGCGTGATCGCGACGTTCGGGGTGCTGGGCATCACCGTCGCGCAGCGGCTGCTGCCGGATCGGGTCGGCACGGCATCCAGCGTCTTCCTCAGCGCGTACGCGATCAACGCAGCGCTCGGCGGGTTCGTCGGCAGCGTCGGCGCGGCCTGGCTGGGGATGCCGCACCTCTTCTGGATCCCGGCGGGGATCGCCGCGCTCGGCGCCATCGCGCTGATCGTGCTGGGCTCGATCGTTCCGCTGGGGTCGCCTCGCCGATAGTTCGCGTTTGAGTACGAACGTACGCACACTGATACGATCGGTGCATGACGGACTACTTCGCGGGTGACCCTCGCACCCACCGGGAGCGGATGCTGGCCGGCGACCTGTACATCGGCGACGACCCGGAGCTGATCGCGCGCGCGGACCGGGCCGCACGGCTCGCCGATCTCTATCAGCGCCAGACGCTCGCGGGAGACCCGGGTGCGCGCGACTGGCTGCGCGCGCTCATCGGGCATCTCGGCGAAGACGTCGCCATCCGTCCGTCGCTGCACGTCGACTACGGCGACAACATCTCCATCGGTGCGCGCACGTTCGTCAACTTCAACCTCACGGCGCTCGACGTGGCGCCCATCACGATCGGCGCCGACTGCCAGATCGGCCCCAATGTGCAGCTGCTGACGCCGACGCATCCGATCGACCCGCAGATGCGGCGGGACAAGCTCGAGGCTGCGGAGCCGATCACGATCGGCGACAACGTCTGGCTCGGCGGGGGAGTGATCGTGTGCCCCGGTGTGACGATCGGCGAGAACAGTGTCATCGGCGCGGGGGCGGTCGTGGCGCGCGACATCCCGGCGAACGTAGTCGCCGTCGGCAACCCGGCGCGCGTCATGCGGACGATCGAGGGGGCGTCCGATGGCGCCTGACGCGACCGGAAGCCGCAGCGGCCGCAAGAACGATCCCGACCGCCGGGACCGCATCATCGACGCCTGCCTCGATGTGATCGCGGAGTCGGGGGTGGCCGGCGCGTCGCATCGCCGCATCGCCGAGGCCGCAGGGGTTCCGCTCGGCTCGATGACGTACCACTTCGACGGGATCGACGAACTGCTGCACGAGGCGTTCACACGGTTCTCGCACACGATCAGCGCTCGCTTCGAGGAGCGGATGGCCGCGGCATCCGATGCCGAATCCGCCCGCGCCGCGGTTGTCGACATCATCAGGGAGGACGTGTTCGGGAACGGGCGGGAGCTCGTGCTGTCGCACGAGCTGTACACGCTCGCGGCACGCAAACCCGCCTATCGCGCGCTCACGACGGCATGGATGCTGCGTAGCCGCGCCGCCCTCGAGCGTCACTTCGACCCAGACACCGCACGGCTGCTCGACGCGCTCATCGAGGGGCTGTCGATCCATCGTGCGCTCGACGAGGCGGAACGGGACCCGGAGGAGGTCGTGATCGCCGTCGCGCGCATCACCGCGGTGTGAGTGCAGCCGTCGGGAGTCGGATGGTTCCGGGAGATGGTTGATCTGAGTCCATAGTTGCAGTTTCGCAACTAACGGCGTATGGTTGATTCTTATCAACTTTCTACGCAGGAGCTCTTCACTGTGACAACCCCCACCCCTTCCTCATCCGAGACCATGCGCTCGGCACGCGAGGTCTTCACCGCGATCTCCGGACTCGTCGTCGGCATGTTCGTCGCCGTGCTGTCCGGCACCGTCGTCTCGACCTCGATGCCCGTCATCATCGCCGACCTCGGTGGCACCCAGTCCCAGTACACCTGGGTCATCACCGCGAGCCTCCTCGCGACCGCCGTCAGCACCCCGATCTGGGGCAAGCTGGCCGACCTCGTCGACCGCAAGGTGCTCGTGCAGCTCGCGCTCATCATCTTCACCGTCGGCACGGTCGTCGCCGGATTCTCGACCGACACGAACATGCTCATCGCCGTCCGCGTCGTGCAGGGCATCGGCGTCGGCGGACTGATGTCGCTCGTCATGATCGCCGTCGCCCTGATCATCTCTCCGCGCGAGCGCGGCAAGTACATGGGCGTCGTCGGCGGCATCATGGCCCTCGGCACCATCGGCGGCCCGCTGCTCGGCGGTCTCCTCACCGACGTGTGGGGCTGGCGCTCCAACTTCTTCGTCGGTGTGCCCTTCGCCCTGCTCGCCCTCGTGCTGCTGCAGTTCACGCTGCACCTGCCGAAGCCGCAGCGCGACACGAAGGTGTCGATCGACTACTTCGGCATCGTGCTGCTCGCCGTCGGCGTCTCGACGCTGCTCATCTGGGTGTCGATGGGCGGCAGCCAGTTCGACTGGGACTCCTCGACGAGCATCATGCTCGCCGTCACCGCCGGCGTGGCCATCGCCGCCTTCATCACGGTCGAGTTCTTCGTCAAGGAGCCGATCGTGCCGATGTCGCTGTTCCGCAATCGCACCTTCACGCTGTCGGTCATCGCGTCGATCGCGATCGGCGTCTCGATGTTCGCGACCTCGGTGTTCCTCGCCCAGTACTTCCAGCTCGCGCGCGGCGCCACCCCCACCGAGTCCGGCCTGATGACCATCCCGATGATCGTCGGCCAGATGGGTGCGTCGATCATCATCGGTCAGCTCGTCAGCCGCTTCGGCAAGTGGAAGGGGTGGATGCTGCTCGGCTCCGTGCTGGTCACGATCGGAGTCAGCCTCATGGCGACTCTGCGCTACGACACCCCGTTCGGTCTCGTCGCGACCTACATGGTCGTGCTCGGAGCAGGCCTCGGCATGGTGATGCAGAACCTCACCCTCATCGTGCAGAACGACACGGCCCCGCAGCAGCTGGGCGCGGCCTCGTCGAACGTGAACTTCTTCCGCACGATCGCCGGCACGATCGGCGTGACCATCATGGGCTCGCTGCTGTCATCGAGCGTGGCCGACTACGTCAAGGACGGTCTCGAGGGCTTCGTGCCCGCCTCGCAGGAGGAGGTCGACGCGCTGCAGCACCTCGGCTCGGGTGACGTGCCGAAGGTCGGCCAGCTGCCCGAGTCGGTGCGCTCGATCGTCGAGTCCGCGTACGGACACGGCATCGCGGATGCGTTCATCATCGCCATCCCGCTCGCCGTGATCGCCGTGATCGCGATCGCGTTCATCAAGAACAAGCCGCTGTCGACGAAGAACGCCGCCGAGCAGCTGCGCGAGCAGGCCGAGGAGTCCGCGATCGAGGTCTCGCAGGCCGAGGTCGGGTCGTCGGCGTCGACCGGCACGATCCGCATCGCGGACGTCGAGGCGGGAACGCCGAAGACCGGCTCGGTCACCGTTCTCGAACGCGAGGGCGAGCGCGAGGACCGCGGGCGCTGAGATGACCCCCACCGATGCGGCGACCGCTCCGGACGTCGAGAGCGCCGTCGGCGACCTCCAGGCACATCTGAACCTCATCTTCGCGAGGACTCGGACGCTGTGGAGGGAGTCGGCGGCGCGCATCGCCCCCGACCTGCAGGTCGGCGGGTACAAGCTGCTCACGTTTATCGATCGAGCAGGGTCGGCCAGCGCGCACGAGCTCGCCGAGCGGTTCGAGATGGACAAGTCGGTCATCAGCCGCCAGGTGCGGATGCTGGAGGAGCTCGGCCTCATCGAGTCCCGCCCCGACGAGCGGGACGGACGCCTGCGTGTGCTCACCGCTACGCCGACCGCCAGCGCCGCGCTCGCGGAGCTGCGTCGCGACCACAGCCGTCGCCTCGACGCGGTCATGGCCGAGCTGACGGCGGAGGAGATCCGCGCGGCATCCAAGGTCTTCCGGCTGCTGTCCGAGGTCTGATCCGTGACGGGCCGCCGCGAGGGCGGCGCGTGGTTCGCCGTAAGCTGGCGGGCATGAGCGCCGCCGACGATCACGCCGACGAGAGACCCGCCTCCGGCGGCGAGACCGGCGAGGCAGCCGCCCTCGAGGATGCCGTGCACCGCGTCGAGCACGAGCTGGGCCGGCTGTTCGCGCGCATCAGGGTGAGCTGGCGCGAAGCGGCGATCACGGTGCATCCCGACCTGCAGCCCCTCGGCTACCAGGTGCTGACGTCGATCGCCTCGGGCAAGGCGACGTCGGCCGGCGCGATCATCGAGCGGCTGCAGACCGACAAGTCCGCCGTCAGCCGGCACGTGCGCCAGCTCGAGCAGCTCGGGCTCGTCGAGAGCGTTGCTGACCCCGACGACCGGCGAGCTCGTGTGCTCGTCGCGACGCCGCTCGCGCAGGAGCGCGTCGCCCTCGCGCGGTCGCGCTACGAGGCCCGCCTCAGCGAGCGGCTGCGCGGATGGTCGTCGGAGGATCTGGACCGCTTCGTCGCCCTGCTCGGCGACCTCGGCGGCTCGAACGAGAGCTCCTGACGGGAATACGTCCGGCCGCCCGGTTCTTGTCCCTCACCGTGAGTCTTTTCGAGCCCGCCGCCTTCGGCGCCCTCCCGCTGTCCAACCGCGTCGTCATGGCGCCCCTCACCCGCACGCGCGCCGACGACCACGGGGTGCCGACCGACATCATGGCGGAGTACTACCGTCAGCGCGCCGGGCAGGGCCTCATCATCACCGAGGGCACCTGGCCGGTCGCGGAGGGCAAGTCGTACCAGGGGCAGCCGGGCATCGTCACGGCCGAGCAGATCGACGGATGGCGCCGCATCGCCGAGGCCGTGCACGCCGAGGGCGGCACGATCGTGATGCAGCTCATGCACGGCGGACGTGTCGGGCATCCCGAGATCTCGGGCGAGCCGCGGGTCGTCGGCCCCAGCGCGATCGCGGCGCCCGGTGAGACGCACACGCCCGTCGGCAAGGCCGCGATGCCCGTCGCGCACGCGCTCACGGTCGACGAGATCCCCGAGGTGATCGAGCAGTTCGCGCAGGCGGCGCGCAACGCGATCGAGGCCGGTCTCGACGGCGTCGAGGTGCACGGAGCGAACGGCTACCTCGTGCACGAGTTCCTCTCGCCGGTGTCGAACGTGCGCGAGGATCGGTACGGCGGGTCGCCCGCGAATCGGGCGCGCTTCGCGATCGAGGTCACGCGTGCCGTGGCCGAGGCGGTCGGGGCTGACCGCACCGGCATCCGTCTGTCGCCGCAGCACAACATCCAGGGCGTGCTCGAGGAGGACGACGACGACGCCCTCGCGACGTACCTCGCGGTCGCCGAGGGCCTCGCCCCGCTCGGCATCGCGTTCGTCGACGTGCTCAGCGCGGCGCCGACGAGCGAGCTCGTGCAGCGCATCCGCCGGACGTTCGGCGCTCCGCTGATCATCAACTCCGGCTTCGGCGTCGTGACGACGCGTGACGAGGCCGAGGGCCTGATCGCGGGTGGATGGGCGGATGCCGTCGCCGCCGGACGTCCGGCGATCGCCAACCCCGACCTCGTCGAGCGCTGGAAGCAGGATGCCGAGCTCAACGATCCGCGACCGGCGCTCTTCTACGGACGCACCGCGGAGGGGTACACGGACTACCCATCGCTGGAGATCGTGCGCGCCGAGGCCTGATCGGCGCGTCGAGGCCGACGCCGGCACTGATCTCAGCTGAACAGCACGATCGCGTACGCCGCGAAGAGCACGAGGTGCACAGCGCCGTGGGTCGCGGTGACGCGTTTGGCGGAGAAGGTCGTGACCGACAGCAGCAGCGTCACCCCCAGCATGAGGAGGTTCGCGGAGGACTCTGCGAGCACCACGGTCTGGCCCGTCAGCATCCCGATGATCAGAACCGCCGGGATCGTGAGTCCGACCGTCGACACGAGTGCGCCGTGGCAGAGGTTGTTGACGCGCTGAGCCTGGCCGCCGAGCGCCGCTCGGATCGCGGTGATCGACTCGGGCAGGAACACGATCGCGGCGATGAGCACGCCGGCGAGGGCGGGCGGAGCGCCGAGCCGGCCGAGGCCGTCGTCGAGCAGGGCCGCCATGTCGTGCGACAGGAGCACGATCGGCAGCACGGTGACGACGAGCAGGGCGAGGCGGACGAGCACCTCGAGGCGATGGGCGCGCAGCGTCGCGAGGATGCCGGTCGAGTTTCGTTCCGCGGCGGCCTGAGCCCGGGTGCTCGCGGGGTTCGTGCCGCCCTCTGCAGTCCCGACCTCGGTGAAGTCCGCGGCCTGAGCGCCCATCTGGCGGACGAGGAAGAACGCATAGACGCCGAGCGTCAGCACCACGATGGGGATCTCCTGCGCGACCGTGTACGAGCCGTCGGTCCCGATGAGTGCCGGCAGCCCGAAGGCGAGTGTGACGAGAAGTATGAGCATCGTCAGGTATGCGGAGGTTCCGGTGCGATTGTGCTGCAGAGTCCGGTGGCGGAGTCCGCCCAGCAGCAGAGCGAGGCCGATGACGAGGTTCATGATGATCATCGCGACGGCCATGACGGAGTCGCGAGCGATGGTCTGGTGCTCGCCCGGCCCCAGCATGACGGCCGAGATGAGGATGACCTCGATCAGCACGATCGACAGCGTCAGCACGAGCGACCCGTAGGGGTCGCCGAGGCGGTGGGCGAGCGCTTCGGCCTGTTTCACGACACCGAAGGCGCACACGAGGATGACGGCGACGATCGCGACCAGCCCGACGACGAGCACGGCGACCGGTGCGGGTGCCGCGAGCAGCGGATGCGCGATGAGCACGGCGGCGAAGGCTCCCCAGCCGAGCACGATGCGCGCGACGTCGGAGCGGCCGACGAGGGTGCGCAGCGAGGTGAGCGGGACCGCCGCGTCTGTCGAGGGTGTCTTGCGTGCGTTCGGCGACATGGTCGCGCTCCTTCGAGTGGGGCCGTCCCCGCCTGAGGATCGACGGTCGGGTCGTCCCGATCGCCGCGCGGTGCCGATGCACCGACGCTCACATCACGGTGTCCAGGATAGGCCCTGTACCGGAACGACTGCTGTGCACGCGGGTCACGATGATCGCGGTGCTGCGCGCTCCCCGGCCCGCGCGCCCGACGCGAGGTGCCTCGGCCCGCGCGCCCGACGCGAGGTGCCTCGGCCCGAGAATCCCTCGTCGAGCACGCATTGTCGCGCTCTCCTCGGCCCGCGCGCCTCGCCTCTCTTCATCCCGTGCGGGCGAGCGCTACGGTGCGACTGTCCGATCGTGTCGAGCTGCGGTCGGATCGCGT
Organism: Microbacterium sp. SZ1; assembly: GCF_002362255.1. Taxonomy (GTDB): domain Bacteria; phylum Actinomycetota; class Actinomycetes; order Actinomycetales; family Microbacteriaceae; genus Microbacterium. The sequence continues at coordinate 14,381 of NZ_LPVV01000042.1, forward strand.
CGCTCCGGGGGTCGGAAGGCTGAGTCGGGGCGCACGCCACTGCCGCGCCGGATCCCACCACCCCGGCCCCCGAATCTGAGGTACGCCGTCGTTCATCCGTATCTCCCACCCCGATGATCCGAGGCTCCGGTGATGCCACCAGCACAGCGGCACCCCGTTGTCGGTGTGAGTCGGCCCGCCGCGCGCATGCTCGGTGACGTGATGGATCTCGCACCAGGACGCCGGCACGTGGCATCCGGGGATGAGACACTCCTTGTCTCGCGCGACGATCGCCCGCCGCTGGTGCACCGTGAACACTCGGTCCGTGCTGTGGATGCCGACGATCCGACCCTCGTCCATGGTGACGCGCTGGATCGTGCCCGAGCAGCCGACGTGCGCTGCGACGTCCGCATGAGTCTGACTAAAGGCGCCAGGCACGCTCGCTCGGCCGCGTCCCGCGGCGAGATCCTTCGCGTCGACGGTGACGACGAGGGTGGGAGCCGCGCCGCCGAGGCTCGGCATGTCCCGATGACGAGCGGCGATCCCCAGCGCCGCGGCGAGAGCGTCGTGACGCTTCTGCGTCGCGGTGCGATCATCGATCACCGCGCGGGGATCGGAGTTGAACGGATCGGGCTCGCCGACACGAGAGTCGTCGATGACCGAGCCATCGACACCTGAGCCTCCGGCACCTGAGCCTCCGGCACCTGAGCCGTCGGTGTCCGTCGGGATGAACCGCACGCCGAGTCGGGGTGGCCCGTCGCCCTTCGGATTGTTCTGGGCGTCGAAGATGAGTTCCAGCTGCGCCGCGACCTCGGGCGTCAGAGCGCCCGAGATCGGCCGCAGCCCGTTGCGCAGCCGTCCGACGGTGATTCCGCGTCGTCTGGCGGCTTCGTCGGCGGGTTCTTCCCCGTCGGGATCGAGCAGCCCGACCAGAGCCTCGGCGAGCAGCCGCAGATCTTCAGGCATGGGGGCGGGGCCACGACCGGAGGCTCGATCCGCATCGCAGGCATCGCCCCCTGCAGGTATCGACTCAGGAGCATCGTGTGCGCCCCTCGCGGCGTCGGCGAGGCACTCGTCAGCGCCGAGGCGCCCGTCGAGCCCGATACGGTCGACGACCTTCTCGATCGGCGCGGTTGCGGCGAGAAAACCGGCCGTGCCGACAACGCCGTCGAGCAGGGCTTCGCGAAGCGCCGGCCAACGGGCGGGCAGGCGTTCGCCGGAGGTCAGACTCGACTGCCGACGCACGAGATCGACGACCTTGACCAGCCGTGACGCCCCGCCCGTGTCGACCAGCAGCGCTCGGCGTAGCAGCTCGTTCTCGTTGCGGCACCCAGCGGAGTGCGGGAGATCGACGTCGCCCGCCGCGACGGTCTCGACGATCACCGCCTCGACGCGGCGGAACGCGGCGCCCGCAGTGGCGAGGACTTCGACCCGCTCCGACTCTGTGAGACCGGCGAGGGAGTCATCGGCGAGCACTCGATCGAGGTCGGAGACGACCTGGTCGAGGAGGGTGCGTGGCCGGGATGACATGCCCTCAGTCAACCCGGGACCACCGACATTCAGATCGCTGGAAGCAGCGGATTTCGGCCAGTTCAGGCGTGTATTCCGATACTCCCGATGTGCATCTCGGCATATCGCGGACGAGGGGTGAAGCGGCCGCGGAGGGGTCTGGGTGAGGGCCGTGGAGAAGGGGTGGAGCGCGCGAGGGATCTCGATGAGGGCCCGCCGAGAAAGGGTGACGGCACGTGGGGAATCTGGGGCGAGGGGCGCGAGATGGGGGCAGTGCCGTGGAGATGGGGTGAGGAACGCTGTCAACCCTCTGTCGTGGCGCACCCTCCGCCGAGAGAGTGGCTGTCCACCGCACCGCAGACACGACACGCAACCGTGAACGAGGAGGACGCATCATGAAGGCACTCACCTGGCAGGGCACCCGGAAGGTGAGGGTCGAGGAGGTACCCGACCCCACGATCGACTACTCGACCGATGCGATCGTGCGCATCACCTCGTCGGCGATCTGCGGGTCCGACCTGCATCTGTACGAACTCCTCGGACCCTTCCTCGACCGCGGCGACATCCTCGGGCACGAGCCGATGGGCGTCGTCGTCGAGGTCGGCAGCGATGTCACCACGCTGTCGGTCGGCGACCGCGTCGTGATCCCCTTCACGATCTCGTGCGGGCAGTGCTTCTTCTGCGTCCAGGGCCTGCAGTCGCAGTGCGAGACGACCCAGGTGCGCGAGTACGGCAGCGGCGCGACGCTGTTCGGATACACGAAGCTCTACGGTCAGATCCCCGGCGGTCAGGCCGAATACCTCCGTGTGCCGCTCGCGGACTACAACCACATCAAGGTCGCCTCCGACCTGCCCGATGACCGCTACCTGTTCCTCAGCGACATCCTGCCGACGGCGTGGCAGGGCGTCGAGTACGCGAACGTGCCCGACGGCGGCACCCTCGCGGTCATGGGCCTCGGCCCCGTCGGACAGTTCGTGTCGCGCATCGGCGTGCACCGCGGCTACCGCGTGCTCGCGGTCGACCCCGTGGCCGAGCGTCGTGAGATGGCCGCCCGCCACGGCGTGGAGACCTTCGATCTCTCCGACGACGTGGTCTCGGAGCTGCGCGACCTCACAGAAGGTCGAGGAGCGGATGCCGTCGTCGACGCCGTCGGCATGGAGGCGCACGGCAACCCCGGCGTGGGCATCGCGCAGAAGGCGGTCGGACTGCTTCCGGACGCTCTCGCGCAGCAAATGATGGACAAGGCGGGCATCGATCGCCTCGCCGCCCTGCACGCGTCGATCGACGCGGTGCGCCGCGGCGGCACGGTGTCACTCAGCGGCGTCTACGCCGGAGACGCCGACATCATGCCGATGAAGACGATGTTCGACAAGCAGCTCAGCCTGCGCATGGGGCAGTGCAACGTGAAGCGCTGGATCGACGATCTGATGCCGCTGGTCGAGGACCTGAGCGACCCTCTCGGCGTCATGGACCTCACGACCCACAGCGCGCCCCTCGAGGATGCGCCTGGCCTGTACGAGACCTTCCAGCGCAAGGAGGACGGCTGCATCAAGGTCGTGCTCCGTCCCGACGCTGCCTGACGACAGCATCCGGGGCCGCCGCTCCGCGCGGCGGCCCCAGTGTCCACGCGACCTGACCGAGGGACCGGCGGGACGAGCGCGGCTCAGTGCGCTCGTCCCGCACCGCCCTCCGCCAGATACGCCAGCCGGTGCAGCGTCTCCGAGTTCCGCCACCGCAGCAGGGGAGCGGTCACGAGACCCGGCAGCAGAGTCGCCGGGCCGTTCACCGGCTCCTCGTCGATGCGCACCATGCATCCACCGTCGTACGAGCGCACCCGCAGGGTCACCCTGGCCTCGCCGATCGGCCAGCCCTTGGCGCGCATGACCATGCGGCGGGGCGGATCCCACTCCTCGACCACGGTCGAGTCGTCGAGCAGGGCGGGCCACACGCCCACGGAGTGGTGCAGTTCGGCGCCCGGCTGCGGCCAGGTCTCATCGACGTCGCGCATGCGCGAGGCGCCCACCACCCATGCGGGGTACAGCCAGCCGTCGCTCAGCACGTCGAACACGTCCTCCGGACGGCAGCGCAGGGTGCGCACGTTCTTCGCCATGTCCTCACCTCTCGTCGGTCTCGGTCGGTTGCGGTGCCTGCATCGTGTGCGAGCCCCACCCCGCCTCCCAAGGGGCTTGACGTGCGCGCGGAGAAGCGTCAGGGCCGCGGGTCCTACCGCTCGCCAGCACGACTAGCACAACGCCGTCGCGCGCGCCTCCCCCTGGAACCCTCCCGACCCCTCTGCGAGCCTCGAGTCATGGCACTCATCGATCTCCCCGTGCGGGCCGTCCGCCGCGTCGGCGAACTCGCCCGTGACGACGCTCCCGCCCTGCTCACCCACGGCTACGGCTTCGGATCCCGCATCTGGCGACGCGTTCGACCGGGCGCGCGATCGGCGCCCCTGCGCCTGCTCGGCGACGACGCGGTGTTCGTGCGCGGCGTCGAGGGCGTGGAGCTGTTCTACGACGCCGATCGCATCGCCCGCCACGGCGCGATGCCGGCCATCGTGCAGGAGTCGCTGTTCGGCCACGGCTCCGTGCACAGCCTCGACGGCGACGACCACCGTCACCGCAAGGCCACGTTCGTCGACGTCGCGTATGAAGACGAGCAGGTGGCGCGGCTGGCGCCTCTACTAGAACGGGAATGGGATGCCGAGCGCCAGGCGTGGCTCGACGGCGGCACCCGCAGCGCCTACGACGCGGCGGTCGGCGCCTTCGGGCGGGCCATCATGCGCTGGGCTGGGCTCCCCGGTTCGGGCGCCGCGAAGACGCGCTGGGCCGCGCGCCTGGCGCAGATCGTCGATGGTTTCGGATCGCCCTACTCGCCGGCCTACCTCGCGGCGATCGCGAACCGCTGGTGGTCCGACCGGCACTCGGCCCGGTTGATCGAGGCGGTGCGCAGGGGCGCCCTGCGCGCCGATCCGGGCACCGCTCTCTTCGAGTGGGCGCATCATCGGGACCGCGACGGCGAACTTCTTCCCGCTCGCATCGCCGGTGTCGAGTTGCAGAACAGCATGCGACCCATGATCGCGGTCGCGCGCTTCGTGGCTTTCGCCGCCAAGGAGCTCCACGACCGGCCAGAGTGGCGAGACCGCATCGCGGCCGAGACGGCCGAGCGCGGCGCGCTGGTCGGCGGTCCGCTGTCGATCATGTTCGCGCAGGAGATCCGCCGCACGGCTCCCTTCGTGCCGATGCTGCCCGGCTGGGCGATCGCCGACATCGACATCGACGGCCAGCACGTCGACGCCGGCGGACGGGTCGTGCTCGACCTGCTCGGCACGAACACCGACGACCGGTTCTGGACGCGCTCCGACCGCTTCGACCCTGAGCGCTTCCGCGACGTGGGCGACGACTACGAGGCGCTCGCCGCATTCGTGCCGCACGGCGGAGCAGACGTCTCCACAGGACACCGCTGCCCCGGCGAGAAGCTCGCGATCTCCGGCCTCGCCGCCGCGATCGCGACGCTCAGCGACCCGCGCCTGCTCGTCCTCGGTGCGGGCCTCGACGTGAACCGTCGGCGCCTCCCCACCAAGCCCCGCTCCGGCGCGCTGGTGCGGTCGGCGACGGCATCCGGCAGCCGCTGCCCCTTCCACTGACCCGCACCGCCCCGGTGTCAAGGGGCGAGCGCGATCAGCGCGGAGCGCGGATGCTGAACGCCACCCGTCACGAGACGGGTGAGAAACTCGACGAACGGAGAAACCATGTCCGACACGAACCCCACACCGGATGCCGAGAGCTCGTCGAACGACGAGACGCCCATGGTCCCGCATGAGCTGACCCCCGAGCAGCGCTCCGACGACCCGGTCGTCGGAGACCCCGCCGCGACCGACGCCGCCGCGACCGACGCCGCCGACGCAGCCGCTGACGACTCCGACGGGAACGCCGAGGAGACCAGCGTCTGAGCGGCATCCCTGGTCGATCTAGTCGCGTCCCGACACGTCCGTCCCGTCGGGAAGCTCGGCCACCGGCGCGATCACGACATCCTGCACCTTCCAGTCGAGGTCCGAGATGCGAGCCGCGAGGTCGGTCGTCTGCTCGACCGTGACCCGCGCGCGCCGTGGCACGACGAACGCCTCGATGTGGAAGACCTGGCCCTGGTCCCGCATCCGCACGGACGCCTCCTTGACCCACGGCTGCGACCGCATGGTCGAGAGGATGTCGCCGGCGAGCGGATGCGGGTGGGCGCTGTCGAACGTGCGAGCACGCTGGTCCATGAGGTCGATGATGGCGGTCTTGGTGTTCTTCACGCCGTCCCACACGATGCCGAGCGAGATGAAGAGGGCGGCAGCGCCGTCGAGCCACCACAGGCCGGCACCGACGCCGAGCACGCCGACGATCGAGGCGACGGTCGTCTGCCAGTCCGCCTTGGCCATATCGGCGTCCGCGTAGAGCAGCTTGTTGTGCAGCACCGGCGCGAGCCGCGCCTTCGCCGGACCGTAGAAGAACACCGGGCCGACGATGATCACGGCCATGACGGCGACCATGAACCAGCCGAGCCAGACGGTGTGACCCCAGAGGTCCACGGTGCCGATCGTGGGATGCTCCGCGGCGATCAGCCCGGTGACGGCTTCGATCGCGAGGTTCACGCCCACCGCCAGCAGAGCGACGCCGGCGACGAGGTGGCCGACGCCCATCGCGCGATGCAGTCCGTAGGGGTGCTTCAGCGTCGGACGCCGCCGTACGAAGATCAGGGCGATGAGGAACGCGAACTGGGGGATGAGCGAGAGCATGTCCTCGATCCAGGCCGTGCGCATGGCCTGCGATCCGCCGACGACCAGCGCGATCACGGCGATCGTCACCGAGGTGTAGCCGATCGTGAACCACTCCCACCGGATCGCGCTGCGCAGCGCCTTCTGCTGCTCCTCCGGCAGCTCGGTGCGTCCGATGCGGTCGACCGCCTTCACGATCCGACCTCCGCGTCGAGGTAGGTCTCGAGGGCGCTGAGGAACCCGTTCTCGCCGAGCGGCACGAGCATCACGATCGATCGGCCGTCCGCGCCGTCGATGCCGGGATATCCGCGCGTCATCCCCGCCCTGTCGATCCACGGCGACTGGTCGGTCATGCCGCCGACGACGAGGTCGAGGTCGCCGCGCTCCAGCATCCCGACCAGTGTCTCCTCCGAGCCCTCCGTCCAGTCGACGTCGGCGTCGACCGTCTCGGCGAAGCCGCTCACCAGCTCGGACAGGCTGCCGTCGGGGCCGCCGCTGTCGTCGGTGATCAGTCCGGGGTCGGGGGAGAAGCCCACTCGCAGCTCCGCATCGCGCACGCTCTCGAGGGTGCCGTCGGGGTCGGTGGGGATCGTGAGCCCGCATCCGGAGAGACCGGCGGCGAGCAGCAGCGCCGCCGCGGCCGCGCTGATTCGAGTCGTTCTCATGCTGGCATCCTGCCGACGTCCGTCCGGGCGTCGCAACGCTGTTGACGAGCGGCGGCCCCGAGGCTAGCCGCGGATGCGACAGGTCTCGAAGACGTGCCCGTCGGACGTTCGGACGCCTCCCCTCCCGGGAATCGGCGCAGTGTCGGTCAGCAGGTCCCCGCGAGCTTGCAATCGCCGCGAACGACGGCGTCGTACACGTAGCGCAGATCGGGAAGCTCGACGGAGATCCGCAGTGCCTCTATACCGAGTCCTCGGCCGGTTGTGCCCGCCGTCTGTCCGCTGCTCTTGGTTTCCATCCAGCCGATGCTCTGAACGTGGGCAGAGTACTTGATCTTCACCTCTGGGCACGAGGACCACATGCGAACGGCCTCCAGGCGAAGACTTCTCCCAGTTGTTCCCGCTGACGCCGACACGTTCTGCCATCCGATGCCCTGAACGTGGCCCTGAAGGGAGATGGGGCAGGATTTGCTGCTGAGGATCTTCGGGATGTCGCTCGTGATTCTCACCGAGGTCGCCTCTACGCGCTCGAGGCGAAGACCGCGACCTGTGGTACCCAGGGTGAAGTTCAGAACGGGGGACCCGCTCACTAGATCTGTGCTTTTCGTCGAGGACGTGCTTCCGATGTTCTGAACGTGAGTGCTCCAGCCCGAGGACACATCCACTCGCGGAATCGTCTGGGCTTGTGCGATAGCTCCTGGTACAAGAAGGAATGTGATCGCAACGCCGATCGCGATGAGTACAGATGCGCTCCGTCTGAGCATGAGAGCCAGCCTTCCAACAAATTCAGAACGCTTGATGATGGCATACGCCAGCGTCAGCGACAGGTCTCGAAGACGTGCCCGTCGGTGCCGGCCGGGAGAAGGTCGCGGTCGCGCAGCACCATCGACGCGGGCGATTCGGGGTCGGCGCACATCTCGGCGAACGGGCGGGGGAGCTCGTCGGGGTACTCGATGTCGATCACCTGATCGCCGTATACCGCGGTGTAGGCGGCGCATTCCTCGTAGGCGGCGCATTCCTCGACCACCGCGAAGTCGAACCCGGCGCGGTCGCGCAGCGCCTCGGCATCCTCCGCCGCGTTCTTCTGCCCCGCGGCGAGTCCCGCCTCGTGGGCCCGCTCGACCAGCAGTGTCGCGAGGGCGAGGTTGTCGTCGAGGATCAGGACGTCATCCGACCGGGTGTACGAGTCGAGGTTGTCGAACTCGACGGCATCGAAGCCCGACTCCGCGCACCCGTCGATCCACGGGCCGACCTCGTCGACGATCCGCGCGCGGCGCTCGGCGGTCGACGTGTCGAGGAGCGCCTCGTCCGGCCAGTCCGGATCGAAGACGGGCTCTCCGTCCCGCAGCACGAGCAGGTCGTCGGGCCAGTCGGCGAGCTCGCCGGGCTGGGTCTGGAAGCCGTTCACGTAGCAGATCGAGTACACGCCGTGGGCTGGCTCGGCGGTGCGGTCGCGCCCCACGATCCCCACGCCGCCGGCCGGATCGTAGGCGCCGCCGAGCTGATAGTCGGGCACGGCGCCGACGGGGAGGAGGGCGATCTCGCCGGATGCCGGCGCGGCCGGCTCGCCGTCGGCGACCTGCCCGCCGGCGCATCCGACGAGCGCGACGCCGAGGGTCGCCGCGGCGACGAGAGCGGATACCGGGCGCCTCACCGCAGCAGAGCGGAGTCGTCGGCCCGGCGGTCGAGGTGTCCCCTGACGAGGAACAGCGCCGCGATCGTCAGGATCGCGTACAGGTACACCGAGATACCGGCGATCGAGAGCAGCGGATTCGGTGCACCGGCGGCCGTGTCGATGCCGCCCGTCGCGAGGAACGTCGTCGGGTCGGTGATGGCGTGCAGCAGGATCGGCCAGATGAGGCTGCCGGTCACCCGGAGCGTCAGGTACATCGCGACGCCGAAGAAGAATGTGAAGGCCATCGTGAGCAGCACGGTCATCAGCGCCTGGCCGCTGATGAGGTTCGTGGAGTGCAGCAGCGCGAAGATGAGCGACGAGAGCACCATGACCCAGCGCTCGGAGTAGCCGCCCTTGCGCAGCAGGTTCACCGCGAGGCCGCGCGTGAGCAGTTCCTCGGACAGTCCGATGAAGAGGCCGGCGGCGAAGGTCACGAGCACCACGCCGATCGAGTAGGCGCTCCAGTCGGTCCCCGCGGCGCGAAGCACCGCCGCCAGGACGACGATGACCGGGGCGATCCACATCCAGCCGCGCCCGCGCCCCGGCTGGCGGCCGAACAGCTCGGGGAGCCAGTTCACGGAGGCGGCGAACGCCAGCAGGATGAGCGATCCGACGACGACCGGCAGAAGGAGGGTGATCGAGAGGGTCGACGCCGAGCCGAACTGGTCGGTCAGGTCGAACTGCCCCGCGAACAGGATGCCGATGAGCTGCGAGGCGCCGAGATAGAGGCCGATGTACACGGCCGCCACGAGCAGCGCCTTCCACCATCCGCCGCGATTCCAGAACCGGAGCCACGGCGAGGAGGACGAGGAACGAAGAGCGGTGTTCGCGTCAGTCACGACTCACACCGTACAGCGCGGCGATCTCCTTCGACCCTATCCCCTGTGAATACGTCGGATGCTGCGGCCGCGACCCACCCCGTTATGACCGAGCCACCCCGCTGCGGACGGTTCGCTCAGGGGTGGGTCGCGCAGAAAGGGGTGGGTCGGCGAGCCTGGATCGGGGTCAGCGCTGCGTGGGGTCAGCGGCGGGAGCGGGGTCAGCGGCAGGAGCGGGGTCGGCGGCGGGCTCCTCCTCGGCCGGGTTGCGGCGGATGCCGATCCACGAGACCACCCCGCCGAGCACGAGCAGCGCGGCGGTCACCCAGGCGGCGTTGTGGAACCCGCCGAGGTCGAGAGTGCCGCCGATGATCGTCGTGAGCATCGCGACGACGAGCAGGCCGGCGACCCGCGAGACCGCGTTGTTGACGGCGGAGGCGATGCCAGATCGGGACTCGTCGATCGCCCCGAGGATCGCCGAGGTCAGCGGCGCGACGGTGAGCGACAGGCCGAGGCCCATCACGATCATGGCGGGGAGCACCTGCCACCAGTAGTCGAACTTCTCCGCGACCAGCAGCAGCATCACCGCGCCGACCGCCATGACGAGCGGACCGACCGTCATGAAGATGCGGGGGCCGAACCGGCCGGCCCAGGAGCCCGCACGCGAGCTGACCAGGATCATGAGGATCGTCATCGGCAGGCTGGCGAGTCCGGCGGCGGTGGCGCTGAGCCCTGCACCCTGCTGCAGGTAGACGCCGATCACGAAGCCGTTGAGCGAGAGCGCGGCGTAGACGAAGAGCGTCGCGAGGTTGCCCCAGGCGAAGTCGCGGACGCGGAACAGCGACAGCGGCATGAGCGGCGCAGCGGAGCGCTGCTGACGGATGAGGAACAGCGCGAAGAGCACCGCGCCGATCACGCCGGGCAGCCAGATCGCGGGAGAGCCCCACCCCAGGTTCGGCTGCTCGATCAGGGCGAAGACCACGGCGCCGAGACCGACCGCGCAGAGGATGCCGCTGACCCAGTCGACCCGGACGCCGCTCGGCTTCTCGTTCAGCTTCAGGCGCGCGAGCAGGAGCAGCGTGACGCCGATCGGCAGCACGTTGATGAGGAAGACGAACCGCCACGAGAGGAAGTCCACGAACAGCCCGCCCAGCAGCGGACCGACCAGCTGTGCGGCGGTCGTGAACGCCGTCCACACGCCGATCGCGCGGGACTGGACGTCGGAGCGCATGGTCGCGGTGATGAGAGCGAGCGAGCTCGGCACGAGTAGGGCCCCGGCGGCGCCCTGTGCCGCACGGGCGATGATCAGCACGAGCGGATCCGGGGCTGCGGCGACGGCGACCGAGGCGATGCCGAAGGCGATGAGGCCCACGCGCATCACGAGCACGCGTCCATACGCGTCGGACAGCGAGCCGGCCAGCAGGATCAGGGCGCTGAGCGTGATGAGGTACGCGTCGACCACCCACTGCTGGGTGGTGATGCCGCCCCCCAGCTCACGGCTGATCGCGGGAAGGGCGACGGTCACGACGGTCCCGTCGAGGAACGTCACGAACGACGCCAGCACGGCGACGGAGATCACCAGCCGCTGCAGCGGCGCGAATCGAGAGGATGCCACAGGGCGACACTACTGCCGCTCGGCACCCCCGGGGACGGTCGTCGCGCGGTAGAGATCGCGGAGCCCGGCCAGTCCGTGCTGCTCGAGAGCACGCAGCTGACGCTGCGCGCCCGTGCCGTGCTCGCGGACGCGGGCGAGCTGCGCTCTCGCGAAGGCGTCGTCGCCCTGCGCGGCGAGCGCCGTGGCGGCACGCGACAGCATCCGCTCGATGACGTCCCACGCGGGGGCCGCGTCACCGGTCGTCGGGTCGACCACTCTCGCCTCGGGGCCGAAACGGGAGGCGGTCCACAGTGACGCGTCGATCGCGTCGAGCCCGATCTCGGGGCCGTCGTCGAAGTCGTCGGTCGTGACGAGCGCGCGGCTCAGGGCCACTGCCAGCATCGCGTCGTCGACCTCTAGCTGCGTGTCGCACACCCGCACCTCCACGGTGGGATACCGCTCCGACAGCCGCGCGGTCCAGCCGATCGACGACGCCTCGGTGATGCCGCGCAGCGCCAGCAGCCCGTCAACGCGCGCGCGGTAGTCGGTGTAGTCGCGGGAGTGCGGCGGCGTCCAGCCCGTCGGGAGGCGACGGGTGAGGATCGACCGCCAGCTCGCGAAGCCGGACGGGCGGCCGTGCGCGAACGGGGAGTTGCCCGTGATCGCGAGCAGCGCCGGCATCCATGCGCGGATGCGGTTGAGCGCGCGCACGCGTTCCTCCTCGCCGTGCACCTCGACGTGCACGTGCAGGCCGTTGACCTCGTGCGTGCGGGTCAGCCCGCCGAGGATGCTCGCGACCTCGTCGTAGTGCGGCGAGGGCGAGATCACCGTCTCCTCGGACCAGACGAACGGGGTTCCGGTCGCGGCGACGATCGCGCGGTCCGATGCGGCCTCCGAGGCCATCGCGGTGCGCATGCCGAACAGCTGCGACACGGCATCCGCGGTGGTGTCGAGCGGAGCCGAGGTGGTCTCGAGCTGGGAGGTGAGGAACTCGCGGGTCACCGTGCCGCCCGCGCGCGGACCGAGCAGGCGGTCGCGGAGTCCCTGGTCCATGGCCAGGGGAACGAGCGAATCCTCGTCGAGGAGGAAGAACTCCTCCTCGATGCCGAAACGGGCCACCGCCGCGCCTAGTGGTTCCGCAGCGCAGAGATCAGCTCGGCCTTGCGCTTGCCGCTGTAGCCGGTGAGCCCGATCTCCTTCGCGCGCTTGCGCAGCTCGTCGACGGTCCAGTCCTCGTAGTCGCCATGCGTGCCGCCGCGGCGGCCCACGGTGCTGCGGCCCTCTTTCGCCGCGGCGTTCGAGATGCGGGCGGCCTTCTCCTTCGACGCTCCGTCGTCCCGGAGCTCCTCGTAGAGCTCAGGGTCCTTGAGCGAGTTGTTCCTGCGTCCCGGCATGTCACTGCTCCTTACTCACGATCGGATGGTCTACGTCAAGCCCCTGCGCCGAGGGGGGTCTTCAGGTCTACGTTGGGGGCTCCGAAGACGGGCGCGCCCGGCGCCCCAGAGAAGGGAAGACCGATGAATATCCTTCTGATCATCGTCATCGTGATCGCCGTCATCCTGGCGATCACCGGAGGACTCGTCCAGTCCCTGCAGTTCTTGCTGTGGGTCGGACTCGTACTCCTGGCAATCGCTGTGATCGCCTGGTTGATCCGATCCATCTCGGGGAACCGCACGCGCTGACCCGTCACGGAATGAGGCCCGCCTCGGCGGGCCTCATTCTCGTTAAGAGTCGCGCAGGCTGTCGCCGGCCTTCTTCGCGGCGTCCTTGACGTTCTCGCCGGCCTGCTTGACCGAGGCCTTCGTCTGATCGGCCTGGCCCTCGGCTTCGAGCCGCTCGTTGTCGGTGACCTTGCCGACGCCCTCCTTGACCTTGCCTCCGAGCTTCTCGGCGTTGTTCTTGATGTCGTTGTCTGCACTCATGATGCGTCCTTTCATCGTCCGATCAACGGGAATCACACCCTCGCACGCACCCGCGGAACGAGCCACGGGATTGACAAGCGGCGACTCGCGTGACAACCCGATCGGACCGTCGACGCAGACGCCGCCCGGGGCTACCCTGGCCGGAGGCGGGTGGTCCTGCCCGCTCTCTCACCCGGCCGAGGCCGACGATGGAAGAGGTGCGCGATGGACTCGATGATGATGGATGCCTGGCGGGCGAACATGACCGCGGCGCCCGAGATGACGACCATGGACCTGGCGGCGATGGACATGTCGGTCCTGCAGGCGGCGATGGACGCGTGCTCCGCCTGCGAGCAGGCCTGCACCGTGTGCTCGACCCAGATGATGGACTGTTCGCCGGCATGCATGAACTGCGCGGACATGTGTCACACCATGATGCGGTCGATGCTGCGGATGCAGGGGATGACCCCCGCGTCGATGATGGCGATGCTCGACGCGTGCATCGCGATGTGCCAGACCTGCATGGACGAGTGCATGGAGCATGCCGCGCACAGCGACGTCTGCCGCATGTGCGCTCAGGCGTGCCAGGCGTGCATGGACGCGTGCATGGCCGTCCGCGACATGCTGGTCCCGGCCTGACGCGCGTCAGCCGAGTGCGACGTTGAACTGCGCTCGGCCGATCGCCAGCACGCCGTAGCGCACGTGCAGCGCCACCGGTGTGCCGACGGCAGCCTCGAGGGCGGCGCCCCCGCCGTTCCAGAGCGCATGCGCAGCACCGTCGAGCGTGCGCACCACGACGTCGCCGGAGACCGCGTCGGCGTGTTCGACGACCGCGTCGACCCACTCCGACGGGGTCGCCGATGCCAGGCGCGCTTGGATCAGGTGCAGCGCGTGGCCGGGGGCGTGCGAGGAGCAGGCGTCGCCGCGGTGGCACATGCACGCCGAACGCTCACGCACCGTCGAGGGTGAGAGGTGGTTCTTCGGCGTGGACACGGCTGGCTCCTTCGAGACGGGTCGGTGATGACGTTCCGGCCAGCGTAGGCGCGGCATCCACCCGCGCGAACCGGTACCGACATGAGGCGAAACAAACAGGCGTATACTCGCCGGGTGCTGTTGTCGATGAGCGCCCCCGGACACCCGGAGCGGGCGCGGAACGGAGCCGCAGGCGCATCTCGCGCCGCGGGCAGAGGCTGACGATCAGCCGGAGGCGGAACATCCCGTCACCGGCGTCGCGTCGTACCCGGCATCCCGCCGGCATCCACCTCTGACTTCCGCCGTCCTCTGGCGGCCCCATCGAAAGCTCACACACTCATGCGTCCCATCGACGAGCGCGCCCTGCGCGCCTCCTTCATCAACGCCACCCGCAAGGAGATCTCCGACATCTCCCTGCCGCCCGGATTCGACGAGATCGACTTCGACAGGCTCGACTACCTCGGCTGGACCGACCCCAAGCTGCCGCGCCGGTCGTACGTCGTGGTGTGGATCGACGACGTCGTGACCGGTGTCGTCCTGCAGCGGGCCGAGCAGCGTGTGCTCGCCCGTGCCCAGTGCTCGTGGTGCGAAGACGTCACGCTCCGCAACGACGTGCAGCTCTACACCGCGCGCAAGGCCGGCCCCGCCGGTCGCAAGGGCGACACGATCGGGAACCTCACCTGCGCGGAGTTCGGCTGCTCGAAGAACGTGCGCGTGCTGCCCCCGCTCGCCTACCAGGGGTACGACCGGGAGCTCGCGCGCGAGATGCGCATCCTCAAGCTGCAGGAGCACGTGACCGGCTTCGTCCGCGACGTCGCCGGCGAGACGGTCTAACCGATCTCGACGACGGCGACCGTCTCCTCGTCATCGCACGCGCCGCCGACCCACAGGCGGAAGCGGCCCGGTTCGACGCGGCGCACGCCGTCGGCGGCGGTGAACGCGAGGCGTTCCACGGGCACCTCGAAGTCCACGGTCTCCTCGGCGCCGGCCGCGAGTGCGACCCGCCGGAAGCCCACGAGCTGGGCGACCGGTCGGGTCGCGCTCGCGACCTCGTCGTGGACGTACAGCTGCACGACGTCGACCCCGTCGACCTCGCCGATGTTGCGCACGCGCACCGAGATCCGCAGGACGTCGTCCGTCGACGTGGTGGGGGCGACCGCGAGCTCGTCGTGCGCGAAGGTCGTGTAGGTCAGGCCGAACCCGAACGGGCGCACGGGCGTCGGATCGGCGCTCGTCACGTCGGCCAGGCCGCCGAGCAGCGGGTGCAGATACGAGTAGGGCTGCGCCCCCGCCGCGCGAGGCAGGGAGACGGGGAGACGTCCCGACGGCGCCGTCCGACCGCTGAGCAGGCGGGCGAGCGCGGGAGCGCCCTCCTCGCCGGGGAAGAACGCCTGCAGCATGGCGGCGGGACGCGGAGTCTCCGCGGTGTCCGCAGATGCGGAGCGCGCGGTCGTCGCGGAGTTGATCGCTCCCAGGCCGACCGCCACCCCGGCGGCGCCGTCACGCGGCGGCAGCGCCCAGTCCCACGCGTAGGGCCGGCCGGTCATCGCGACGAGGATCACCGGAGTGCCGGTCGCCACGACCGCCTCGACGAGCTCGCGCTGCACGCCGGGCAGCTCGAGCGACTCGACGTCGTTGCCCTCACCCACGGTGCCGCGCCCGAAGAGGCCGGCGCGATCGCCGACGACGACGATCGCGAGGTCGGCCGCTGCGGCATCCGCCACAGCCCCGTCGATGCGCGAGCGGTCGGTGCCCTCGACGTCGCATCCGAGCGAGTGGGTGACCTCGGCCCGGCCGAACTCCGCACGCACCGCATCGAGCACCGTGGGCAGCTCGATGCCCGACGGCACCTCCGGGTGATGCGCGAGCACGTGGTTCACGAACGAGTAGCAGCCCATGAGCGCCTCCGAGCTGTCGGCGTTGGGGCCGATCACGGCGATCCGCGCCGTCGTCGAGGCGGCGAGCGGCAGGATGCCGTCGTTGCTCAGCAGCACGATCGACTCCTCGGCCAGCCGGCCGGCGAGCGCTCTCTGCGCCGCGGAGTCGAGGTCGATCTCCTCGGGAGGCGTGCCGAAGTCGGCATCCAGCAGCCCGAGCTCCTCCTTCTGCGCGAGCACCCGGCCCACCGCGCGGTCGAGCACGCTCTCGGGCAGCCGACCGTCGCGCACCTGGTCCGCGAGGGTGAGGAACGCGTCGGGCGATGGGAGCTCGACGTCGATCCCCGCGCTGATCGCGAGCCGTGCGGCATCCGCTCCGTCGGCGGCCATCCGGTGCATGCTGCGCAGGAAGTCGACGGCGAAGTAGTCCGACACGACGACGCCGTCGAAGCCCCAGCGGTCGCGCAGGACCTCGGTGAGGTAGTGCGCGTCGGCGGTCACCGGAGTGCCGTCGATGTCGACGTACGAGTTCATGACGCTGCGCGCCCCGCCCTCCCGCAGGGCCATCTCGAAGGGCGGCATGAGGACGTCCTCGATCTCGCGGCGCCCGGCGTGCACGGGCGCGTGGTTGCGCCCGGCCTGCGACGCGGAGTAGCCGATGAAGTGCTTGAGCGTCGCGTGCACACCGGCCGATTGCAGACCGCGGACGTAGGCGGTGCCGATCGTTCCCACCACCAGCGGGTCCTCGGCGATGCACTCGTCGACCCGGCCCCAGCGGGGATCGCGGATCACGTCGAGCACGGGGGCGAGACCCTGGTGGATGCCGAGGGAGCGCATCGACTCGCCGATCGCCGCTCCGACCTCCGCCACGAGGTCCGGGTCGAACGAGGCGCCCCAGGCGAGCGGCGTCGGGTACGTCGCCGCCTGCCATGCGGCGAGGCCGGTCAGGCACTCCTCGTGCACGATCGCCGGGATGCCGAGGCGGGTCTCCCGCTGCAGCCGTGCCTGCTCCGTCCAGAGCCAGCGCGCCCGCTCGACGGGGTCGACGGGTCGGGTGCCGTACACGCGCGTGAGGTGACCGATGCCGTGCGCACTCGCCTCGTCGTAGCGGCTGGAGCTCTTCTTCTCGCCCGACAGTGGCGCCACGACCTCGTCGCCCTGGTCGACCCAGAAGCCGACGAGCTGTGCCTGCTTCTCCTCCAGCGTCATCTCGGCGAGGAGGGCCTCGACCCGCGGGGAGCGGTGGGGGCGGGCGGTGTGCTGCAGCATGCTGGTGTCTCTCTCGGTCGTTCTCGTCGTCATGTGCGCGCTCATCCCTTGACCGCGCCGGTGAGTCCGCCGACGATGCGGCGCTCGAAGACGCTGAAGAAGATCAGCGCCGGGATCATCGACAGCGAGGTGAAGGCGAGGACCTTCGCGGTGTCGACGGAGTACTGCGACGCGAAGGACTGCACGCCGAGCGGCAGCGTGAAAGCGGCCGAGTCGTTGAGGATGAACAGCGGCAGCAGGTACCCGTTCCAGCTGCCGATGAAGGCGAGGATGCCGGTCGTGATGACGCCGGGCAGCGAAAGCGGGAGCACCATCCGCCAGAAGAACCCGAGGCGACTGCATCCGTCGATGAACGCGGCCTCCTGGATCTCATCGGGGATCGCCCTGAGGAACGGGACGAGGATGATGATCGTGGTGGGGAGCGCGAACGCGATCTGCGGCAGGATGACGCCGCCGAGCGAGTTCATCAGTCCGAGGCTCCGCACGACGATGTACAGCGGGGTGATCGCGACGGTCAGCGGGAACATCAGCCCCGCGGCGAAGAACGCGTACAGCACGCCGCGACCGGCGAACCGGTAGCGGGCCAGCACGTAGGCCGCCATGAGGCCGAGTGCGACGACGCCCAGGGTGGTGGCGAGGGCGACGATCAGCGAGTTCAGCACCTGCCGCCAGAAGATGCCCCCGGTGATGACGTCGAGGTAGTTCGTCAGCACCCACGGCTGCGGCAGGCCGGACGGGTCGGTGGTGATCTGGGAGTTCGTGCGGAATCCGCCGACGATGATGTACGCGATCGGCGCGAGCATGAGCCCGACTGCGACGAGAGCGATGAAGTAGACGCCGGGGTTCGCCCACGGCAGTCGGGGCCGTGGCGCCCGACGCGCTCCGGGGCGCTGCGTCACGAGTACCGAGGTGGCGGTCATCGCTTCCTCTCCTTCCTTCCGGCGCCGGTCAGCGCGCCCTCGGTGTCGCGCCGCAGCACGGCGCGCTGGTAGATCAGGGCGACGATCAGCGAGATCACGAACAGCACCACGGCCACGGCGTTGCCGTATCCGAAGTTCCCGGCGTTGCGACCCTCCGACACCATGTAGGTGGCCATGGTCGACGTGCCGGCGGTGGAGGCGATGTACTGCCCCCAGATGATGTAGACGAGGTCGAACAGCTGCAGTGAGCCGATGATCGACAGGAACGCCCAGATCCGCAGGGTCGGGGCGAGCAGCGGCAGCGTGATCCGCCATTGGGTCTGCCAGTACGAGGCGCCGTCGATGGCCGCCGCCTCGTGCAGCTCCTGCGGGATACCCTGCAGGCCCGCGAGGAAGAGGATGACCGCGAACCCGACGTACTTCCAGGTGATGATCGCCATCAGCGTCCAGATCGCGATCGCGGGGTCGGAGAGCCAGTCGGTCGCGAGCGCCCCGAGTCCCATGTTCGTCAGGAGTGCGTTCAGGGCGCCGCTGGTCTGGAGCATCAGACTCCAGCCGGTGCCGACCACGACCTCCGAGATCACGTACGGGACGAAGATCAGGACGCGGATGAGCGACTGTCCGCGCATGCGGCGGTTCAGCAGCAGCGCGAGAAGGATCGCCACCGGCCCCTGCAGCACGAGAGACATGACGAGGATGACGCCGTTGTGGGCGAGCGCGTCGATGAACAGCGGGTCCTGCAGGATCGTGAGGTAGTTCTTGAGGCCGACGAAGTCGGTCGGGACTCCGTATCCCTGCCAGCTGAAGAAGCCGTAGTACGCGGCCATCAGCACGGGGAAGATGACGAAGGCGAGGAAGACGACGAGGGCGGGCCCGGCCAGAAGGATCACTTCCAGCCGGGCGCGCACCTCACGCCTTCGCTGCCGCATCCTTCACGGCGGCGACGATGTCCTCCGGACCGCCCTGACCGGCCAGCATGTTGACGACGGCCACGTTCAGCGCGTTGCCGACGTTCTGGCCGTAGACGGTGTCGAGCCACTGCGACGCGTACGGCGCGGCGTTGTAGGCCTCGAGGATCTTCTGCAGGTACGGCTCGGTCACGGCCTCCTGGGCGACGGTGTTGACCGGCGGAGCGTTGAACGCCTTGTAGTACGCGGTCTGCACGTCGCTCGTGCCGAGGTAGTTGAGGAAGTCGACGCAGGCGTCCGGCGCGTCGACGGAGCAGGAGTAGCCGTCGACCCCGCCCATCATCGAGCCGGGCTCGCCCTCGCCGCCCTCGACCTCGGGGAACGGGAACCAGGAGAGATCGGGCAGCGGCTTCTGATCGGGGGTGAGCGATCCGATGACGCCGGGGTTCCACGCGCCCATCAGCTCCATGCCCGCCTGGTGGTTGGCGATGAGTCCGGCGGAGCTCGCCGCACCCTGCTGCGCGGTGGTCGTGAGGAAGCCGCTGTTGAACGGCTCGGTGGCCGCGAAGTCCTGCAGATCCTCGCCCGCGCGCACCCAGCACTCGTCGTCGAAGTTCATCTCGTCCGCGGCCTTCGCGAGCGTGTCGGAGCTGCACTCGCGCAGCGCGAACCAGTAGTACCAGTGGGCGGCCGGCCAGGCGTCCTTGGCGCCGAGCGCGACGGGGTCAATACCCGCGGCCTTGAGCGCCTCGGTCGCCGTCTCGAGCTCGTCGATCGTGGTCGGGGTCTCGGTGATGCCGGCCTGGTCGAACAGGTCCTGGCTGTAGAAGAGTCCGCCGGGGAGCACGGCCACCGGCATCGCGTAGATCTTGTCATCGAGGCTGTTCGCCGAGTACGCGGCATCCGGGATCTCGTCGGCGGCCGCGCCGCTGATCTCGTCGGTGAGGTCCTTCAGCTGCCCGGCCTTGACCATCGCGGCCATCTTGCCGCCGCCGCGCTGCAGGAAGATGTCGGGGGCGTCGCCGGAGTTCAGCGCGGTCTGCAGCTTGCCGTCGAGGTCTTCGTTCTGGATGGACTGGATCTCGATCGTGACGCCGGGGTTGGCCTCTTCGAAGTCCGCGACCGTCGTCTCCCAGAACTCCACTCCCGGGCCGGTGGTGGAGTTGTGCCAGAGGGTCATGCGCGTGCCGTCGCCGTCGCCGCCGGACGAGTCGCCGGTGCAGCCGGAGAGCGCGAGCGCTCCGGCGACGACGACCGCTGCGGAGGCGAGGGGGAGCCTTCTGCTGGTCATGTGATGTTCTCCTCATCGAGTTGCGCCTCGCTGCGTTGCGGGCGCCCCGCGGGGCTCGGGTGAGATCGCGGTGGATGCAGTCTTCTCACGTCCCGGAGGATCGTCAAACGTTTTCGAAAACAGTTTCCATGTCAGCTCGCGGCGGTCTACGCTGACTCGACATGGGCGGGCGGACGACGATCCACGACGTCGCGAAGGCGGCGGGCGTGTCAGTGTCGACCGTGTCCAAGGCGGTCAACGGCCGGTACGGCATCGCCGACTCCACGGTGCAGCGCGTGCTCGACGCGGTGCGCGAGCTCGGGTACGAATCGAGCTTGGTCGCCAGCAGCATGCGGGCGCGCCGCACGGGCGTCGTCGGCGTGCTGCTCGCCGACTTCGAGCCGTTCAGCGCGGAGATCCTGAAGGGGGTCGGCGCCGCGGTGCACGGGACGGCGGTCGACCTGCTGGCTTACAGCGGATCGCACCTGGGGGCCGGAGACGGGTGGGAGCGGCGCTCGCTCAGCCGGCTGTCTGGAACCCTCATCGATGCGGCGATCATGGTGACCCCCACCGTGGTGAGTGCAGCGACCGAGATCCCCGTCGTCGCGATCGACCCGCACACCGGACGCGCCGATCTGCCGACCGTCGAGTCCGACAGCTTCGGCGGCGCGCTGACCGCGACCCGCCACCTCATCGAGCTCGGACACCGGCGCATCGGATTCCTTGCCGGGCGGCCCGACCTGCGCTCCGCCGGACTGCGCGACGCCGGGTACCGACGCGCTCTGTCGGATGCCGGCATCCCCGCCGATCCCGCGCTCGTCGCGATCGGACGCTACGACCTCGCGACCACGCGCGAGTCGGCTCGGCGTCTGCTCGCGGGCGAGGATCGCCCGACGGCCGTGTTCGCCGCGAACGACCTCTCCGCGATCGCCGTGATCGAGGTCGCGCAGGATCTCGGGCTCCGCGTTCCGGAGGACCTGTCCGTGATCGGCTTCGACGACGTCCCGGAGGCGTCCCGACGAGCACTCCCGCTCACCACGATCCAGCAGCCGATGCGCCGACTCGGCGCGGTCGCGGCGGAGATGGTGTTCGCGCTCCTCGACGGACGGGAGATCGATCAGATGCACGTGACCCTGCCGACCCGCCTGGTCGTACGCGCCACGACCGCCCCGCCGAACGAACGGCGCGACCGCGCGCTGTGAGTCAGGCGGCCGCGACCACACTGCGCACGTGTGCGAGCGCCGGGCCCGCGAGAGGGCGCGACCGTCTCGTGAACTCCTCGACACTGCGTCGTCCGGGCCAGTCGGCGGGCAGCATCGCCGGCGGCAGTCCGGGATCGGTGTAGGGCAGCACCCGCCAGCGGTCGATCAGGTGGACGTAGGCGGCGAAGGGCTCGGCGGGAAGGGTCGCGAGCGACCGCTGGAAGGTCAGGTGCTCGGCGCGCAGCGCCTCGAGGTCCCACCAGCTCGCCGCCGCCTCGACGAGCGACCCCGGCGGTGAGGGCGCGTCGGCCTGGAACAGCGTCGCCCATCGGCGCGCGTCGAGGTCGTCGAGGATCTGCTCCACCTCCGCGCGCAGATGCCCCGGGCAGATCCAGAGCGCGGATGACACGAGCCCGGCGCCGATCCACTGCAGGCGGCGCCGCAGCTGATGGCGCACACTCCGGGCGCTCTCGGGGATCGAGAAGGACACGAGACACCAGCCGTCGGCATCCGACATCTCGTGCATCGCGAAGATGCGCCGGTCGCCGCGTTCGAGCATCGGCACCGCGTCGGGGTTGAGTCGGTAGCCCGGTGCCTGCCGTCGCTCGCTCTGCAGCAGACCCTTCTGCTTGAGGCGCGTGATGCCCGTGCGCGCGGGGGCCGCGTCGATGCCCAGGTCAGAGGCGAGCGCCACAAGGCCGGCGGTCGAGATCCAGCCGCCCAGCGGACGCAGGTACAGACCGATCAGGGTGCGCAGCAGCGATGCCGTGCTGCCGGGCCGCGCGTCGATGTCGTCGAGCGGCTGCCCGACCGCGTCAGCCATGCTGCTGCAGGGCGTCGCGCACCGCGAGCACCCCGCGGACCGTCTCGGAGTACGACGTGCTCAGCGGCGACAGCCCGAGGCGGATGCCGTCGGGGAACCGGAAGTCGGGGATGATCCCGTCGGCCCAGAGCCGCTGCGTCACGGCGCGGAAGTCCGGGTGGCCGATCGTGACGTGGCCGCCGCGCGCCGCGGCATCCCTCGGGCTGAGCAGGCGCACCCCGAGCGGGACGAGCACCTCGTCGTAGGCGCGGATCGCGAGATCGGTGAGCGCCTGCGACTTCTCGCGCACGGCGGCGATCGTCGCCTGCTCGATGAGGTCGAGCATCCCCTGCATCGCGAGCATCGAGGTCACCGGCGGGGTGCCGCTCAGCAGCTGGCGGATGTCGGAGGCCGGCACGTACTCCGGACCCATGGCGAAGATGTCGGCCGCGCTCCACCACCCCTGGATCGGCTGGCGCAGCACGCCCTGCAGCGAGCGGCGGAGGTAGGCGAACGCGGGGGATCCCGGTCCGCCGTTCAGGTACTTGTAGGTGCAGCCGACCGCCAGGTCGACGCCCCACTCGTCGAGCTGCATCGGCACGACGCCCGCCGAGTGGCAGAGGTCCCACATCATCAGGGCGCCGGCGTCGTGCACGGCGGCGGTGATCGCCCGCATGTCGGCCAGCGCGCCGGAGCGGTAGTCGACGTGGCTCAGCGAGACGACTGCCGTGCGCTCCGAGAGCACCGCGACGACATCGGCGACCTGCACGCCGTGCACCGGATCGGGGTCGATCCACCGGATCGTCGTCCCCGTCTCGGCGGCCACGCCCTCGACGAGGAAGCGGTCGGTGGGGAAGTTGCCCCGCTCCATCACGATCTCGGTGCGCGCCGGGTCGCGCGGGATGGCCGCGCGCAGCAGCTTGTAGATGAGCACGCTCGTCGAATCGGCGACCACGGTCTGACCCGGTGCAGCGCCGAGAGCGATCGCGCCGATGCGGTCGCCGAGCTCCATCGGCAGCGCCATCCACTGCTCGTCCCAGGAGCGGATGAGGCGCGTGCCCCAGTCCTCCCGTGCGAAGGACGCGAGACGCTCCGGCACGACGCGCAGCGGGCGCCCGAGCGAGTTGCCGTCGAGGTACGCGTGCACTCCCGGTGCGTCGACGAACGCGTCGAGGTGCGCGCCGAGCGGGTCGGCGGCGTCGAGCGCCGCGGCGAGGTCGAGCAGCGCGTCGGCGGCGGGCCGCGGTTCGTGAGCGGTCATGTCAGGCCTCCAGGTCGGCGGGGGTGAGTGGGCGGGCGAGCGTCGGGTCGGCCTCTGGGTGCGGCAGGAGCAGAAGGACGGATGCCGGGCCGCAGGGGTCCGCGGGCGCGAGCGCGCGCAGCAGCGCGATGTCGTCGAGCCCCGCGTCTCGAAGGGCCGCGATCTCGAGTGGGTTGAGGTCGACCGGGGTCGGGCCGTTGCCCATGTCGGTGCCGTAGCGGACGGCGCCGCCCGCGGCGTGGAATCGGCGAACGTTGTCGAGGGCGACGCGCAGTTCGGCGCCCCCGTGGATCGCGAGCGTCGAGATCCACGAGACGGATGCCGCCTGCTCGGCGATCTCGTCGTCGGTGAGCCTCTCGGTGAAGGGCGCGTGTGCGAGCGTCGCGGCTCCGAGTCGGGCGACGCGCTGCGCCTCGCCGCGCCCCTCGGCGTGGGCGACGACCGGCAGGCCGCGGTCGTCCGCCGCCTCGACGAGCACCCGGAACACGATGTCGTCGAACACGGGTCCCGCTGAGCTGTTGCTCGCGACCTTGATGCAGGACGCTCCGGCATCCGCCATCTCCGCCACCGCCGCGACGGCGCCCTGCGCGGTCGCGATCTCGCGGAACGAGTCGGCCGGCGCCCAGGAGCGGTCCGACGGATATCCGCCGACCGGTGTGAGGAACGCCCCGGCGAAATCGATGCGAGTGGCGCGTCTCGTCTCGCTGCGCTCGCTCAACGACCGGGGGCGGTCATCCCGGTCGCCCCGCGAGCGAGCGCCGGTGGCCGGGACGACACGCGCTGCGCCCGCGTACGGCGCCACGACCGCGGGATCCCCACCGAGGTCGACGACCCGCCCCAGCCGCGAGCCGGCGAGCCGCTCGTGCTCGACGAGCTGCAGGTGCACGTGGTGATCCGTGAATCCGCCGACGACGACGCCGTCGAGCCGGGGGAGATCGGATGCCGCGTTCTCGTCGCGCAGCAGCATCCGCCCATCGTCGTCCGCGCCGACGACG
This sequence comes from Microbacterium sp. SZ1, assembly GCF_002362255.1. Taxonomy (GTDB): domain Bacteria; phylum Actinomycetota; class Actinomycetes; order Actinomycetales; family Microbacteriaceae; genus Microbacterium. The sequence goes on from NZ_LPVV01000042.1 coordinate 38,754, forward strand.
CCCTCGCGCCATCGCGTTCCGTCGAAGAACGTCGCGGCCCTCATCAGCCGCCGATCTCGGTGCGCACCGTGTACAGCTCGGGGAAGAAGGTGAGGTCGAGCGCGCGCTGCAGGAACCCGACGCCGCTGGATCCGCCGGTGCCGACCTTCATGCCGATCGTACGGGCGACGGTCTTCAGGTGTCGGAAGCGCCAGAACTGGAAGTTGTCCTCCAGATCGACGAGGTCCTCGCACGCCTCGTAGAGGTCCCAGTGCGTTGCGGGGTCCTGGTAGATCGCGCGGATCGCCGGCACGAGCTCGGGCGTCTCCCGGTAGGGGAGGCGGACGTCTCGGTCGAGGATCTCCGCGGGCACGGGCAGGCCGCGGCGGGCGGCGAAGCGCAGGAACTCGTCGTAGAGCGTCGGCTTCTCCCACTCGGCCTCGAGCAGTGCGCGGTTCGCGGGGTGGTCGGAGAAGACGCCGAGCATCTTCTCGTTCTTGTTGCCGAGCGCGAACTCCACCGCGCGGTACTGCACCGACTGGAAGCCGGACGAGTTGCCGAGCGCCCCGCGGAACTGCGCGTACTCGGTCGGGGTGAGCGTCGCGAGCACCGACCACTGCTGCGTGATCACGTCCTGGATCCGCTTGATGCGCGCGATGCGCTTGAGCGCTTCGCGCAGGTCGTCACGGGCGAGCAGCTCGCGTGCTGACGAGAGCTCGTGCAGCAGCTGCTTGAGCCAGAGCTCGGTGGTCTGGTGCTGGATGATGAACAGCATCTCGTCGTGGTGCTCGGGAACGCTGACGGGATGCTGCGCCGTGAGCAGCTGGTCGAGTGCGAGATACGACCCGTAGGTCATCTTTCCGCTCAGATCCGTGACGATGCCGGATTCCAGCGCGCGCTCGTTCTCGGTGCTCATTCCTCGAACATATCACTTTCATGGCGAGCGTCACAGAGGTGATATGTTCCTGGCTCGACAGCATAGCGGGGTCTCGCCGTCGCGCGCGAGAGGGGAGCCCGTGCTCGACGTCGGGCCGCCCGGGTGGATACCGTCGAACACATGGGCGACAGCATCGAGGCGCGGACTTTCACGCGCCAGGACCGTACTCAGTTCCGCGCGAAGGCGGAGCGGTGCCTCGACGCGCTGGCGTCGATGCTGGCGCACGGACGGTTCGCCCCCGTGGACGCTCCCGACTCGCAGCTCGGCATGGAGATCGAGCTGAACCTCGTCGATGAGCAGGGGGCGCCGTCCCGCAGCAATGCGGCGGTGCTCGACGCGATCGCCTCTCCGGCTTTCCAGACCGAGCTCGCGCGATTCAACGTGGAGGTCAACGTCGCGCCGCGACCGATCGGCGCCGGTCATCTCCGTGAGCTCGAGGACGTCCTGCGCGGCGCGCTCGACGTCGCCGACGAGCGGGCGCGGTCGGCCGGCAGCAGCCTGGCGATGATCGGGATGCTGCCGACGCTCGACGAGACGCATTTCACGGAGCGCTGGTTCTCGGCGGATCCCCGCTACAGCCTGCTCGGACAGCAGATCCTCGCGGCGCGGGGCGAGGACATCGAGCTGCAGATCGACGGGGTCGCGTTGAGCGACGACCGACCCGGCGAGCAGCTCGCGATGGTCTGCGACACGATCCTGCCGGAGGCCGCGTGCACCTCCGTGCAGCTGCACCTCCAGGTCGCTCCCGAGTCGTTCGCGTCGTACTGGAACGCGGCGCAGGCGATCGCCGGCGTGCAGGTGGCCCTCGCGGCGAACTCGCCGTTCTTCGCGGGCAAGGCGCTGTGGCACGAGACGCGGATCCCGATGTTCGAGCAGGCGACCGACACCCGCCCGCAGGAGCTGAAGAACCAGGGCGTGCGTCCTCGCGTGTGGTTCGGCGAGCGCTGGGTGACCTCGATCTTCGACCTCTTCGAGGAGAACTCGCGGTACTTCCCCGCCCTGCTGCCCGTGTGCTCGGACGAGGATCCCTTCGAGGTGCTCGACGAGGGCCGTGCCCCCGAGCTCTCCGAGCTGCGCATGCACAACGGCACGGTCTACCGCTGGAACCGTCCGATCTACGATGTCGCCGACGGCACAGCGCACCTGCGCCTCGAGAACCGGGTGCTGCCCGGCGGCCCGACCATCGTCGACGTCATGGCGGATGCCGCCTTCTACTACGGCCTCGTGCGCAGGACCGCTGAAGCCGATCGCCCCATCTGGACGCAGATGACCTTCGACGCCGCCGCGGAGAACCTGCAGGCTGCCGCTCGCGGGGGCATCGACTCGCGGTTGTACTGGCCGGAGGTCGGCTGGATCAGCCCGCGCGAGCTCGTTCTGCGACGACTGCTTCCGGCAGCGGCCGAGGGCTTGGACGCCTTCGGCGTCGACCCGGAGGTTCGCGATCGGTATCTCGGGATCATCGAACAGCGGTGCCTCACCGGCCGCAACGGAGCCGTCTGGCAGCGGGAGAACGTGGCGGCTCGCGAGCGGTCCGGCGCCACGCGGTCGGACGCCCTGCACGGCATGCTCTCGGACTACATCGAGCGGATGCAGGCCGGCGAGCCCGTGCACACCTGGACACACTGAGCGGGCGGGGCACCGCGTTTCGTCTCGCTTCGCTCGCTCAACGACCGGGGGGACTGCGCTCGCTCCACGACCGGAGGGGACGGCGCTCGCGCGACGACCCGGGGTGGCTTCCCCGCTGATCGTTGAGCGAGGAGCTTCGCTGTGGGTCGAAACGCGGCAGGACTACAGAGCCGGGGTGCGAGGCGGGGGAGTGCGGCGCTCGCCCGGACCGCCGATCGCCTCGAACGCCGCCGCGAGGCGCAGCAGCGCCGTGTCGTCGTAGGCGCGACCGGCGAAGGTCAGCCCGATCGGCATCCCGATGTCGTCCATGAGGCCCATCGGCACGGTGACCGTCGGGATGCCGAGGTGCCGCACGACGAGGTTGCCGTTCGCGATCCACGTGCCGTTGCGCCAGCCGAGGTCGGCCGACGCCTCGTTCACGTCCATGTCGGCGGGCCCGACATCGGCGACAGCGGGGAACACGACGGCGTCGAGGCCCAGGCCGTCCATCCACTGCTCGAGGTCGACGCGGCGGGTCTCCTCCAGTCCGCGCAGCCCATCGGGGAGCTCCGGCATGTCGGCGATCCCGACGCCGGGGTTCTCGCGCACCCAGCCCGGGTACTCGGCGATATCGTCGTCGAAGCCGGTGTAGCGGTCGGGTAGCGCGCCCTCCGGCTGCGGGAAGATCGTCGCCCCGTCGACATCGGCGAGGGTCGACAGGCGGGGATCGCCGTTCGCCCGCAGGAAGTCCTCCCAGCCCCACGCCGACAGGTCGACGATCTCCCGGCGCAGATACTCGGGAGACACGAGCCCGCGGGTCGCAATGGTCGGAGCGCCCGGACGGTCGCCCTCGTAGTTCGACACGACGGGGAAGTCGACCTCGACGACTGCGGCTCCGGCGGCTTCCAGGTCGCGACGGGCGGCCTCCCACCGGGCGATCACCGACGCGCGCGTGTCGATGCGCTGCCCCGTCGGACCGCCGATGCCGGGAGCGTCGGCTGTGCCGGCATCCGGATCCGCGTTGATGTACATGCGGGGGATGCCGATGCGGGCACCGCGCAGAGCCTCTCCGCCGTTCGCGAGCGCCGGGTACGAGTCAGGCCGCACGTCCGATGCGGCGGGAAGCGCGACCCACGGCTGGGCGCGCCAGAAATCCCCGCGGATCTCGGCGTCGTCCGCGACGATCACGTCGAGCACCTCGAGCAGATCGGCCATCGTGCGGGCGTGCGGCACGACGACGTCCATCGTGGGCACGAGGGGCCAGTTGCCGCGGGTCGAGATCACGCCGCGCGAGGGGGTGTACGCGCACAGGGCGTTGTTCGTCGCGGGGCCCCGGCCGCTCGACCAGGTCTCCTCGCCGAGTCCGAAGGCCGCGAAGCTCGCAGCGGTGGCGGTGCCGGATCCGTTCGACGACCCGGACGCGAACGGCGCCGTGAGGAAGTCGGCATTGTACGGGCTCTCCGCGCGGCCGTAGACGCCGCGCTGCATGCCGCCGTTCGCCATCGGCGGCATGTTCGTCAGGCCGAGGCAGATCGCGCCGCCGGCCCGCAGGCGCTCGATCGTGAAGGCGTCGCGCTGCGCGACGAGCTCGGCGAAGGCCGGGCTGCCGGATGCCGCGGTGAGGCCGCGCACGAGATAGCTGTCCTTCGCGGTGTACGGGATGCCGTCGAGCGGCCCGAGCGTCTCACCGCGGGCGCGGCGGGCGTCGGATGCCGCGGCCTCGGCGCGGGCCTCGGGGTTGCGGACCACCACGGCGTTCAGCGACGTCGCGGTGCCGGGGGCGTCGAAGGCGTCGATGCGGGCGAGGTACGCGTCGACGAGGTCGATCGCCGTGGCAGCTCCGCTCTCGAGCGCGCGGCGGAGCTCGGCGATGGTTGCTTCGTGGACGTTCACGGGTGCACCGCCTCGACGCGTGGCTGCTGCTGTGTGATGCAGTGGATGCCGCCGCCGCGGTCGAACAGCGGGCGCGCGTCGACGGTGACGACCCGCCGACCGGGGTAGGCGTCGGCGAGGATCTCGCGCGCCGCGGCATCCGCCTTCTCCTCGCCGAAGCCGCACGCGACGACGCCGTCGTTCGTGACGAGGTGGTTGACGTAGCTCCAGTCGACGAAGCCTTCGTCGTCGCGCAGCGTGGCGGGCGCGGGCAGGTCGATGATCTCGAAGCGGCGACCGGCGGCATCCGTCTGGCCGGCGAGGTGCGACCGCAGCTCGCGACTCACCTCGTGGTCGGGGTGGTCGGGGTCGCGCTGGTCGTGCAGCAGCAGGCGGCCGGGGGAGACGATGGTCGCGACGATGTCGACGTGTCCGTTCGTGCCGAAGTCGTCGTAGTCGCGGGTGAGCCCGCGGGGTAGCCAGACGGCTTTCGCGGCGCCGATCGTGCGTGCCATCTCGGCCTCGACCCGCTGTCGGTCAGCATACGGGTTGCGGCGGGGGTCGAGCTGCACGGTGTCGGTGAGCAGCACCGTGCCCTCGCCGTCGACGTGGATGCCGCCTCCCTCGTTGACCAGCGTCGAGCTGACGAGCTCGGCGCCGACGGCTCCGGCCATGATGCGGGCGTGCTGGGCGGCCTTGCGCCATTGCGCCCACTCCGGGGCGCCCCAGCCGTTGAAGATCCAGTCCACGGCGCCGAGCACGCCGGGACGTTCGTCGTCGACGACGAACGTGGGGCCGGAGTCGCGCATCCAGAACTCGTCGACCGGAGCTTCGACGATGTCGATGTCGCGGCTCAGCATGCGCCGGGCCCTGGCGACCTCGGCGGGGTCGACGAGCATCGTGACCGGCTCGAACTCGGCGACCGCGTGGGCGACGGCGGTCCATGTGTCGTAGCCCTCTTCGCGCTCGGCGGCAGTGTCGCCGAGCGTCGGACCCTCGGCGGGGAACGCCATCCAGGTGCGCTCGTGGGGCGCCGTCTCGGCGGGCATGCGCCAGGCCATGGGTCGTCTCCTCACCGCGATCGCCCGCGCCCTCGCGCTATTGAACATGCGATCAACAGGTGCTACGGTAACCCCTGATGAACAGCACGTCAAGAGCCGCGACGCCGCGCCGACTCCCGCCCGAGGAGCGCGAGCGATCGATCGTCGACGCGGCCGTCGCTCTCGCCGCCGAGAGCGGTCTGGAGGCTCTCACGATCCGAGCGGTCGCTGCCAGAGCGGGTGTGACGCCCGCGCTGGTCGCGCACTACCGTCCGGTCATGGACGCCTTCGTGGCCGAGGTCTTCGGCGCGATCGTCGCGGCCGAGCGCGAGGAGGTGATCGCCTCCCACGATTCGGACGGCGAGCTGCGGGCGAACCTCCTGCACCTCATCGAGACGCTGCTCGACGAGCACCGCGACGACGTCGCGGTCGTCTGGGTGCAGTCGTGGGCGCTCGGCGCCCGCAACGAGGCGCTCGCCGCCCGGGTGCGCGCCGAGATGGACCTCTGGCAGAGCTCGCTCGAAGACCTCATCGCGCGCGCGATAGCCGCCGATCCGCATTCGTCCGTCGATCCGGCGTCGGCGGCGTGGATGCTGCTGGCCATGGTCGACGGCATGAGCGCGCACTCTCTCGTGAAGTGGGCGCCGCGTGACCGGGCCGCGCTCGCTCGCCGCACTCTCGCGGCCGTCCTCGACATCCCTGCGGATGCCGTGGCGCCCGCCGTGCACATCTCGACAGACAGGTAGGAAGAACCCTCATGGGCGCAGAACGCATGCACGCGGCATCCGCGGAGTCGACGGCGATCGTCGACGCCGTGCTCGACTACTCCCGGAGGCGGATGCTGGCGGCCGACGTGCCGCTCGACAAGCCGCAGACACCGGCCGAGCTGAACCGCCTCGTCGGCACGACCATCACCGACGCCGGTCTCGGTGCGCAGCGGGCGCTGAGCGTGTTCGAGCACATCCTCGCCCCGGCGTGCCTCACCACGAGCCACCCCTCGTACCTGTCGTTCATCCCGACGGCTCCGACCATGGCGGCGATCGCGTTCGACCTCGTCGTCTCGGCATCCGGCCTGTACGGAGGCAGCTGGCTCGAGGGCGCCGGCGCCGTGCACGCCGAGAACGAGGTGCTCTCGTTCCTCGCGGCCGAGTTCGGCCTGCCCGCCGGCGCCGGGGGAGTGTTCGTGCAGGGCGGCACGATCGGCAACCTGTCGGCGCTCGTCGCGGCGCGGGAGGCCGCTCGGGTCCGTTTAACGGAGCGCGGCGTCGAGCCCCCCGCACGCTGGAAGATCGTGTGCAGCGTCGAGGCGCACTCCTCGAACAAGTCAGCCGCGAAGGTCATGGACGCCGATGTGCTGCTCGTGCCCGCGGGGCCGGACGGGGTGCTGCGAGCGGACGCCGTGCGCGAAGCGCTCCGCGAGCACGGCGACGAGATCTGCGCCGTGGTCGCCACGGCGGGGTCGACGAACTTCGGGATCGTCGACGACATCGCCGGGATCGCGGCGCTCAAGGACGAGTTCGACTTCTGGCTGCACATCGACGGCGCCTACGGCCTCACCGCGATGCTCTCGCCGGAGGCCCGCCCGATCTTCGCCGGGGTGGAGCGTGCCGACTCGGTGATCGTCGACCCGCACAAGTGGCTGTTCGCGCCGTTCGACTGCTGCGCGCTCATCTACCGCGACCCCGAAACCGGCCGACGCGCGCACACGCAGCACGCCGAGTACCTCGACGCCCTGACGGATGCCGGCGACTACAGCCCCTCGGACTACTCGATCCAGCTGACCCGGCGGCCGCGCGGACTGCCGCTGTGGTTCTCGCTCGCGACCTACGGGGTCGAGGCGTACCGCGAGGCGGTGGGGGCGACGATCGCCCTCACGACGCGCATCGCGGACGAGATCGCCGCGCGCCCCGAGCTGCGACTCGTCCGTGACCCCCAGCTCTCGGTCGTCGTGTTCGAGCGCGAAGGCTGGGACCGCGCCGACTACGACCGCTGGTCCGACGCGCTGCTCGACTCGCAGCGCGCGTTCGTCGTGCCGAGCTCGCACCAGGGGCGCCCGAACACCCGGTTCGCGATCCTGAACCCGCTGACGACCTTCGACGACCTCGTCGGGATCCTCGACACGATGAAGTGACTCCCGATGCCGAGCCACCCCCTCGTGCTCGAGCGGCCCCCTTGCGATCACTCGCAAGAGGGGTGGTTCGGTCGAAGAGGGGTGGCTCGACAGGGGAGGGATGAGGGATGGCGTCAGCGCGTCGTGTGCGCGGCGAGGAAGTCGATCGTCTGCTGCAGCGCCGTCTGCGCGTCGGGCAGGTCTAGGTGGAACTGGTACTCGTGCGGCAGCGCCGGCTTGTGCGGCGCGGGCCAGAACAGTGTCGTGACCTCCACGCCGAGGGAGTCGAGCCTCTTCGCCAGCGGGATCGACTGGGTCCAGGTGAGGCCGTCGCCGTTGCCGCCCGAGATGTAGGTGGCGGGGAAGTCCGCCGTGACCCAGTCGATGGTCGACATCGTCGCGCCGGTGGAGTCCTCCGCCCAGGTCTTCGTGCCGGAGTACGCCCACATCGCCGACTTCAGACCCCACCCCGCGACGCCGTCGAGCTCCGCGAGCGCGGCCAGGTCGTACACGCCGCAGTTCAAGACGGTCGCGACGACCTGCGAGGCCTGCAGCGCCGGCTCGATGTCCATGATCTCGGCGTAGTCGCGGCTGGTGATGAGCGTGGCCATCTGGCTGGCCAGCTGTCCGCCCGCGGAGTCGCCCGCGAGCACGATCCGGTCGGCGTCGACGCCGAGCTCGTCGGCATGCTCGTCGATGTAGGCGAGCGCCTCGTTGAGCTGGTGCACCGCGAGGGGGTACACGCCCTCAGGCCCGATCGTGTAGTTGACGCCGATCGTCGTGTATCCCTCGCCCGCGAGGATGCGCAGGTACGGATCGACGTTCTCCTTCTCGCCCGAGATCCAGGCGCCGCCATGGATCCAGACGATCGTGGGAAGGGGGTCGGTGGCGGATGCCGGGGCGAAGACGTCCATCGTGGTCTCAGCGCCCGCGTCGCCGTACGACACGTCGAGCTTCTCGGTGAGCTCGGTGTCCGGCACGTGCCTGTCCATCTCGGCCGCTGTCTCGGCGCCGCCCCTCTCGAACACCGAGCGGATGAGCATGGCAGAGGGCCACGGAGAGACGGCGCTGACGATCGCGGCGATAGCAACGACGACGATGACGATCAGCAGCACGATTTTCGTGCGGTGCCACGGGCGGCGTGCACGACTCTCTGTCGTGGTTTCGATCGGTGCACTCTCGTCGGCGGGCGCGCTCATCGTCATGGGAATCCCCTCTCCGCGCATCAGTGTGGCAGTATTCCGGTTGCTGCCGCATCTGCCGGGTCGTGTCAGGTGGCGGGGCCGCCGAGCCCGCGCACGATGGTCTGCAGTCCATAGGCGAACGCCTGGTCGACGTCGCCGCCGAGGCGGAACGCCCCGGCGAGCTCCATCTGCAGGAAGCCCGTCGCCCAGGCGGTGAAGAGGCGCGCGGCGTCGAGAGTGTGCTCGGCGCCGACCAGGGATTCACAGGCGCGCAGGACCGGAGCCGACGCACGGTGCAGGGCATCCTCCGGGGCGACGGGCGTGAACAGCAGCCGGAACGCCTCCGGTCGGTCGTGCGCGAATCGTCGATACACGCCCACCAGCGCGGTCAGGTCGTCCTGGCTCGACGCGAGCCTGGCCGCGAGGTCGTCCGCCGCCTCCGCGGCGACCGCCTGCAACAGCGCTTCCCGGTCGCGCACTCGTTTGTAGAGCGACGGGGCTCGCACGCCGACGCGGGCGGCGACCGCCTGCATCGTCACTCCGGCGGGGCCGCTCTCCTCGAGCAGGGCGCAGCCCGCCTGCACGACGGCTCCGGTGGTGGTGCGTTCCGGGGTCGGCATCCGGTTCTCCTGTCTTTCAGAGCCATGGCTATTGACAATAGCTATGATAGCTACGTAACGTAGCCATCGCAACCGAAGGGACCGCCATGAAGCTCGCACCGCACCTGCACCGCTTGGGCAACGACATCGTCGCCTCGTATCTGATCGACCTGCCCGAGGGCATCACGCTCATCGACGCCGGGATGCCGGGGCACTGGCGTGACCTGCTGCGCGAGCTCGCGGAGATCGGCCGACCGCTCTCCGACGTCCGCGGCGTCGTGCTCACGCACGGCGACAGCGACCACATCGGGTTCGCCGAGCGGCTGCGCCGCGAGGCCGGGATACCTGTCTTCATCCACGCCGCCGACGCGCACCGCGTCCGCACAGGAGAGAAGCCCAAGACCGCGATGGGGCTGTCGCGCCTCGGACCGATGCTCGGCTTCCTCGCCTACGGCATCCGTCAGCGCGCACTGCGCACGCCGCACGTGGCCGAGGTCGTGGAGGTCGCCGACGGCGACGTGCTGGATCTGCCCGGAGCGCCCGTGGTCATCGGGATGCCGGGGCACTCGCCCGGCAGCGTGGCGATCCACGTGCCGGCGGTCGATGCGGTGTTCGTCGGCGACGCCTTGACGACGCGCCACGTGCTGACGGGACGCGAGGGCGCGCAGCCGGCGCCCTTCACCGATGAGCCGGAGCGCGCGCTGGCGTCGCTCGACCGACTCGCCGCGGTTTCGGCATCCTGGGTCCTGCCCGGCCACGGCGCGCCCTGGCACGGCACGCCCGCCGACATCGCGAAGGCCGTGCGCGCGGCCGCGTGAAAGCTCGCGCGCCCAGGCTCGGGAATTCGGAGAGCCGTCCGTTTCTCGGATGAGCCGTGCGACATCGTCGGAGAAACGGCGATGCGTCCGAGATCCGCTCAACGCGCGGCGAGCACCGTCGCCGTGTCGCCGACCGTGAGCTGCGGCGGATACAGCCCCATGACGTGCAGCGCCGCGGCGTGGTTCTCGGCCGTCGAACCAGCGCACGCGTCGGCGGCGATCGTCACGTGCGCCCCCGCATCCGCCGCCGCGAGCGCCGTCGAGAGCACGCAGCAGTCGGTCGACACCCCGGCCAGCACCACGCGCGCGCCGCGCCCCACGATCGCCTCGATCTCGGCGCCCCACTTGCCGAACGTCGGCAGGTCGAGAGTCGGATGCGGCGAGAGGTCGCGCGCCTCGGAGACGAGCTCGAACAGCGGGTCGTCGGCAGGGCGGTCGGCGAACGGCCACTCCGCGAAGTAGTCGCCCCACGCCGTGGAGCGGTCGGCCGTCGGCATCCATCGCGTCACCAGCACGCGGTCGCCGAACGCCGCGGCCAGTTCGCGGATGCGCACGATCGCGTCGCCGAAGAACGGCGATCCCCACGCCGAGTCCGGAGAGGCGAAGATCGTCTGCGGATCGATCACCACGAGCCAGGGCTGGGTCTCCGAGTCGGTCGAGGGGCTCACGCGGTCTGCTCCTGTCGACGGATCGTCGCCGCCCGCGCGAACCAGGTGACGACGAACGACAGCACGAGCGCGAAGAACACCCCGAGGTTCGCGTAGGCCCAGTCGCCGTCTCGACCGCCGATGAGGAACAGGAGGTAGCCCTGCCAGTTGTTCCACGGTGCGGCATCCGCGAACGAGTTCACGACGAAGCCCCAGCCGATGACGCTCGCGATGATCATGGTGCCGATCGACGTCCAGTCCCACGCGCCGTAGCGCCCGCGGCTGTCGAACAGCGCCTCCTCGTCGTAGTCCTTGCGGCGACGCAGGATGTCGGCGATGAGGATGCCGGCCCAGGACGCCAACGGCACGCCCAGCGTGATGAGGAAGCTCTGGAACGGTCCGAGGAAGTCGGTCGCGACGAACACGACGTAGATCGTGCCGAGGGTGAGGATGACGCCGTCGATCGCGGCCGCCGAGGGGCGCGGGATGCGGATGCCGAGGCTCAGCAGGGTGAGGCCGGACGAGTAGATGCCGAGTACCGCTCCGGAGACGAGGGCCAGGACGGCCGTCAGCAGGAACGGCACGAGCACCCACACGGGAAGGATCGTCGCGAGCGCGCCGATCGGGTCGCCCGCGATCGCGTTCAGCAGATCGTCGTCGGAACCGCCGAGCAGCAGACCGAACACGACGAGGATGACGGGGGCGATCGAGCCCCCGATCGTGTTCCACGCGACGATCGCGCCGTCGGAGGCCGTGCGCTTCTGATACCGCGACCAGTCGGCGGCGATGTTGATCCAGCCGAGTCCGAAGCCGGTCATCACCATGACGAGGGCGCCGATCACCTGCCCGATTCCGCCGTCTGGCCGCGCCAACACGGCCGCGAGATCGATCGTGGGCGCGGCGAGGATCACGTACACCACCGTCACGACGCCGGTGATCCAGGTGAGCACCGACTGCAGCCGCATGATCGTGTGATAGCCCAGGACGGATGCCGCGACGATGAGCGCCGCGACGATCACGGTCGCGATGATCTTCAGGGCGACGCTGTCGCCGTCGCCGCCGAGCTGCGAGATGACGGTGGCCGTGGCGAGCACCGCCATGATCGCGAGGAACGTCTCCCAGCCGATCGAGGTCAGCCACGAGACGATGCCCGGGATCTTCTGCCCCTGCACGCCGAAGGCGGCGCGCGACAGCACCATGGTCGGCGCCGATCCGCGCTTGCCCGCGATCGCGATGAGTCCGCACAGCAGGAACGACACGACGATGCCGATCACCGACACGAGCGTGGCCTGCCAGAACGAGATGCCGAAGCCGAGCACGAACGAGCCGTACGACATGCCGAACACCGACACGTTGGCCGCGAACCACGGCCAGAACAGGTCGCGCGGCTTCGCGGTGCGCTCGGACTCGGGGATGATCTCGATGCCCGCGCGCTCGATGAGGGCGCCGCGGGTCTCGACGGGCTGGATCTGCGTCATCTGCTCATGATGGCACCGCCGTGGGGCGATGAGGCAGAGCGTGACGATCAGCCGGCGAAGAAGGCTCCTGCGACGCGCGTCAGGTCGTGCAGGTCGGAGACCCCGGCGAGCTCGCGCGCGGAGTGCATCGACAGGATCGGGATGCCGACGTCGACGGTGCGGATGCCGAGGCGCGTCGCCGTGATCGGACCGATCGTCGACCCGCACGGCACATTGTTGTTCGACACGAACTCCTGGGTCGCGACGTCGGCGGCGTCGCACCAGTCGCGCCAGGCGGCGGAGCCGACGGCATCCGTCGCGTAGCGCTGGTTCGCGTTGAGCTTGAGGATCGGACCCGAGCCGAGCACCGGCTGCACCACGGGGTCGTGCTTCTGCGCGTAGTTGGGGTGCACCGAGTGACCCACGTCGCTCGACAGGCACCACGAGGAGGCGAACGCCTGCCTGCGCTGCGATGCGTCGGCACCCAGCGCGTCGTACACGCGGCCGAGGACGTCTTCGAGGAACGGGCCGGCCGCGCCGGAGCGCGAGTTCGACCCGAGCTCCTCGTGGTCGAAGGCGGCGAGCACGGCGATCGGACCGGAGTCTGCGACACCGGCCCGCTCGAGCGCGGCGACGCCGGCGTGCACGGAGGCGAGGTCGTCGAGGCGGCCGGAGGCGAAGAACGCGTCATCCTTGCCGAACACCGCACCGCGCGCAGCGTCGGCGATCACGACGTCGTAGCCGCGGATGTCGGATGCCGACACGTCGGCGGACCCGGCGAGCTCGGCGAGGATGTCGGCCTCGGCGACGTCGCCCAGGCCCCACACGGGCTGCGTCTCGGCCTGCTTGTCGAGAGCGAGACCGTTGTTGTTGACGCCGCGGTCGAGGTGCACCGCGAGCTGCGGGAGGCGCAGCAGCGCGCCGGTGTCGGCCAGCACGACGCGGCCGTCGGCGAGCGCGAGGCGACCGGCGAGGGTGAGCTCGCGGTCGAGCCAGGAGTTCAGCAGCGGGCCGCCGTAGACCTCGACGGCCGCCTGGAGCCAGCCGCGTCCGCCGGTGGTCGGCTGGGGCTTGAGCTTGAATCCGGGCGAGTCGGTGTGCGCTCCGAAGACGTGGGTCGGGGTGGTCGCCGCAGCATCCGTCGGCACGCTCCATCCGATGGTCGCGCCGTCGCGCACCACGACGTATCGTCCGCCGGGGCGCACCTCCCACGCCTGCTCCTCGTGCAGTCGCTCGAACCCGGCCGCCTCGAGGCGACGGGCCGTCTCGGCGGCGGCGTGGTAGCTCGAGGGAGAGGTGGCGACGAAGTCGGCGAGATCCTCGGCGTGCGTGAGGGCGTCGGGGGTGACGGGCATGGTCGACCTTCCTGATGGCGTCCTTCGATCGTAATCGGAGGGCTGGGCGACGAGCACTCGGGAGCGGCCCTCGAACGAGCGTTCCTCCGGGCGCCGGCCTACCGATGTTGGACGTTCAGCGCGCTCTCAGCTATCGTCCCTTGGCAAGGAGTTGCGTCGTGCGGACGGCGTGGGGAGACTCCGGGGGAATCAGGGGGCAGCTGTGTCTGCACACGCGCACTCACGCATCCGTCGTGTCGTTGCGGGGGCCACGGCGGCGCTGCTGCTCGCGGCGGGACTGACGGTCGTCACGCAGGCGGTCGCGCCGCTGCCCGCGTCGGCCGCGCAGGATCCGACGCAGTGCGCCGGATCGTTGTCGCTCGCGAACGGCAGCTTCGAGCAGCCGGCGTTCACCGGCGGCGTCACGATCGTCGACGAGAGCTCGATTCCGGGGTGGACCACCACCGCGACGGACAGGCAGATCGAGATCTGGCGCTCGCCGGGCAACCCGCGCGGGTATCCCGCGGCCCAGGGCTCGCAGTTCGCCGAGCTCAACGCCTTCCAGGCGAGCATGCTGTATCAGGATCTCGCGACGACGCCGGGACAGACGCTCTACTGGTCGCTGAAGCACCGTGGGCGCGAGGGCACGGACACCATGAGCGTGATGATCGGCGTGCCTGGCACCGCATTGACGAACGTGAGCGGCTCGCTCGCCGACGGCACCGCGGCCTGGGGCACCCACACCGGGTCGTACACGGTGCCCGCCGGGCAGACGACCACGCGATTCGGCTTCCAGGCCCTGACCACCTCGACAGGCAGCCCGTCGGTCGGCAACCTGCTCGACGACATCTCCTTCGGCACCGGTCCGTGTCTCGTCTCGACGAAGACCGTCGCCAATCTGACCCGCGGCGGCACCACCGCCGAGGTCGGCGACACCCTGCGCTACACCGTCACGACCCGCAACGACGGCGGCAACCCGGCGCTGCAGTCGGTCTCGACCGACGTGCTCCCGGCCGGGATCGATCTGGTGCCCGGTTCGATCCGCATCGTGAGCGGCGCCGGAGCCGGCGCGCTCACCGGCGCGACCGGCGACGACCGCGGCGAATACGCCTCGGGATCACGCACCCTGCGGGTACGCCTCGGCGAGGGAGGGACGGCCGCGGCAGGCGGCTCGATCAGCGCCGGTACCGTCACCTCCTACACGTTCGACGCGACAGTGAGGGCGGATGCTGCGGCGACCACGATCGTCAACGAAGCGCGGGTCGCCTTCCGCGAACCCGTCACGAACCTCGCCCGCACCTCGGTGACCCAGGAGGCCGTCACCCCGGTGAATCCGGCAGCCGATCTCGCGATCACCAAGACCCTCGACACGGCACCGCTCGTGGCAGGGCGACCGGCGACCTTCACGATCGGCGTCACGAACAACGGGCCGCAGACGGGCACCGGCGTCACCGTGACCGACCAGGTGCCGGCGGGTCTCGCCGCTGTGCAGGCGACCCCGAGCTCCGGCACCTGCACCGTCACGGGCACCGTCTCGTGCGCACTGCCCGACCTCGCGGTCGGCGCCAGCGCGACCATCACCGTGACCGGCACCGTGTCGCCGTCGTTCACGCCCGGTGCCGCGCTCACCAACACGGCGACCGTGGCCGGGTCGCGCTTCGACCCCGTCCGCGCGAACAACACCGCGACCGCGTCGGGGACCAGCACCGCACTGGCCGACCTGTCGGTGACGAAGACGCACGCGCCCGCCGCCCCGGTGGCCGGACAGAACGTCACGTACACGCTCACGACCCAGAACGCCGGCCCTTCGGAGGCTCGCGATGTGCGTCTGAGCGACCCGCTCGACCCCGACACGACCTTCGTGAGCGCCGCGTCGGGGCAGGGCACCTGCGCGGTCGCCGACGGCGTCCTCGACTGCGAGCTCGGCACGCTCGCGCCGGGAGCCACGGTCGTCACCACCGTCGTCGTGCAGATCGCGGCCGGAGCGACCGCGGTCGTGCAGAACTCCGTCGCCGTCGCGAGCAGCACTCCCGACCCCGATCCGGGCAACAACGTCGACACCACGAGCTTCCAGCCCGACATCATCGCCGACCTCGCGGTCGTGAAGACGGCATCGACCGACCAGGTCGCGGCCGGCGGCACGGTCGACTTCTCGCTCGCGGTGAGCAACCTCGGCACATCGGATGCAGTGAACGCCGCGCTGGTCGACACCGTGCCGACCGGGTTCACGGTCACCGGCGTGCAGGCCCCGTCCGGGGCGAGCTGCACCTTCACGGCGACGGACGTTCGCTGCGTGTGGGAGGTGCTCCCCGTCGGCGGACCGACCACGGTCGTCGTGAGCACGGTCGTGGCCGCCGACGCCCCCGCCGGATCGGTGGTCAACACGGCATCCACCGCCTCCCCGGCCGACGACCCGAACCCGGCGAACAACTCCGACTCCGCCGAGGTCGAGGTCGTGCAGAGCGCCGATCTGTCGATCGTGAAGTCGGCGCCCGCGACGGGCGTTCCCGGCGGGGCGTTCGCGTACACGCTCACCGTCACGAACGGCGGCCCGTCGGTCGCCCGCGGCGCCACGCTCTCCGACACGCTGCCCGCCGAACTCCTCGGGGCGGCGGTCGCGGACGCCGGTTGCACGATCGCCGCAGGCACCGTGTCGTGCGAGCTCGGCGACCTCGCTCCCGGTGCATCCGCGACCGTCACCGTGAACGGCACCTGGAGCGCGACCGCGACCGGGACGATCCGGAACACCGCGGCGACGACCTCGTCGACTCCCGACCCCGACTCGGGCGACAATTCCTCGACGGTCGACGTCGCTCTCACTCCGAGCGCCGACGTCAGCGTCGTGAAGACGACGGCCACCCCGAGTGTGCCGCTCGGCGGGACCGTGTCGTTCACCATCACGGTGAGCAACGCCGGGCCCTCGGCGGCAGCGGGTGTCGTCGTGTCCGAGCTCGCTCCGCCCGGACTCGCCGTGACCGCGGCCACGCCGTCGCAGGGCACCTGGGCTCCCACCGACCACCGGTGGACGGTCGGCACGCTGCTTCCGGGGCAGTCCGCGACGCTCGCGGTCACGGCGACCGCCACGGTGGTCGGCACCCGCACGAACGCCACCACGGCGACCTCGCCGACGCCCGACCCCGATCCGTCGGACAACACGGGCACGTCGACGGTCGAGGTGACGCCGTCGGCCGATCTGTCGATCGTGAAGACGAGCTCCGCGAACCCGGCGCCGTCGAACGGGACGATCGCGTACACGATCGTCGTGTCGAACAACGGGCCGAGCCGGCCATCCGCCGTCGCGATCTCCGACCCGCTGCCCGCCGAGCTGCTGAACGCCACGACGCCCACCGCGAGGTGCTCGATCGCGTCGGGAACGCTGAGCTGCGCGGTCGGCACGCTCGCCGTCGGTGCGACGTTCACCGCCACCCTGAGCGGCACGGTCGACCCCGCAGCGCCCGGCGCGACCCTGGCCAACACCGCGACGGTCACCTCGACCACGCCCGACCCCGACCCCTCGGACAACACCTCGACCGTCGAGGTCCCGATCGCGGGGACGCCTCGGGTCGAGCTCGTCAAGAACGTCGCCGCTCCCGTCGACGCGACGGGCGACGGTCGGATCGGCGCGGGCGACACGGTCGCGTACACCTTCACGGTGCGCAACACCGGCGACGTGACGATCACGAGCGCCGCCATCTCCGACCCGCTCCTCGGCGGCGGCGTGACCTGCCCGACGCTCACCGCGCCCCTCGCGCCCGGTGCATCGGCGACCTGCGGCCCGATCCTCTACACGCTGACCCAGGCGGACGTCGACGGCGGTGAGGTGCACAACGACGCGACCGTCGTCGCCGACTCGGCGCGGGGTCAGGCGACGGACGACGCGTCCGCCGATGTCGTCGTGCCCGCGGTGAACAGCATCGTCCTGACGAAGACTCCGAGCACGGTGGTCGACCTCGACGGGGCGGGGGAGGTCACCGCCGGTGACACCATCGCCTATACCTTCACCGTCACGAACACCGGCACGACGACGCTCGTCGACGCGACGATCGCCGACCCGATGCTCGGCGGCACGGTCGTCTGCGCAGCGCTCGACGGGACGGCCCTCGCACCCCGCCAGTCGGTCGTCTGCGCACCGGTGGACTACACGCTGACTCAGGACGACATCGATGCCGGCGTCGTTCGCAACACCGCGACGGTCACCGCCGGCGCCCCGGACGGGACGGTGTCGGACTCGGCATCCGCCTCGGCCGACATCGACCGCACGGCCGGTGTCGACCTCGTCAAGACGCCGGGTCAGGTGCAGGATGCGGATGCCGACGGCGCGATCGGCGCGGGCGACACGGTGTCGTACACGTTCACAGTGCGGAACACGGGCACGACGACGCTCACCGGCATCACGGTGGCGGACCCGCTGCTCGGCGCGGGAGCACTCTGCACCATCCCGCTGCTCGGGGTCGGCGACTCGACGGACTGCGGTCCGTTCACGTACGTGCTCACGCAGCAGGACATCGAGGACGGCCGGCGCCCCAACACGGCGACGACCGCCGGAACGAGCCCGCTCGGTGCGGTGCGCGACACCGCCGCCGCCGAGGTCGTGTTCGCCGGCACCCCGGCCGTCGAGCTCACGAAGACCCCGACGCAGCCCGCCGACGCGAACGGCGACGGCATGATCGGCGCCGGCGACACCGTCGCGTACTCGTTCACGATCCGGAACACCGGGACCACCGTGCTCACCGGCGTCGTGCTCGACGATCCGCTGCTCGGGGGAGCCGTCGACTGCGCGGCGCTCGACGGCCTCGCGCTCGCACCGCAGGCGTCGGTCGACTGCGGTCCCGTCGACTACGTGCTGACGCAGGTCGACGTCGACGCCGGCACCGTGCGCAACACCGCGACGGTGACGGGCCAGTCGGTCGCCGGGCCCGCCGACGACGACGCCACGGCCGACGTCACCGTCATCGGAACGGATGCGCTGACCCTGCTGAAGTCGGCGGCCGCTGTCGTCGACGCCAACGGGAACGGACGGACGGATGCCGGCGACACCATCGCCTACACGTTCACCGTCACGAACACCGGCACGACGACGCTGGCCGGCGTCGCGGTCTCCGATCCGCGTCTCGGCGGCGACGTGGTGTGCGCTGCGACCGAGCTGGCTCCCGGGGAATCGACTGTCTGCCAGGGCTCGGCTGCCGTGCTGACCCAGGAGGAGATCGACGCGGGCGAGATCGTCAACACCGCGACCGCGACCGCCACGGGCACCGGAACGGGTACCGAACCGCCGACCGCCGAGGACACCGTCGTGACGCCGCTCGTCGGCCAGCCGGCGATCGCCCTCGAGAAGACCGGCGGCGACTTCACCGACGCGAACGGCTCCGGCCGCATCGACGCCGGCGACACGATCGCCTTCCGGTTCGTCGTGACGAACACGGGCGCGAGGACGCTGACCGACGTCGTGATCGACGACCCGAAGCTCGGCGGGGGGCTGGACTGCGGCATCCCGACCCTCGCTCCGGGCGCCACGGCATCGTGCGGACCCGTCTCGTACACCCTCACCGCGGCGGATGTCGCGAGCGGGACCGTCGTGAACGTCGCCACCGTGAGCGGATCGGCGGGAACGGTCATCGTCACCGCCGCCGCGACTGCGACCGTCGACGTGACGGCGCTCGCCACGACCGGCGGCGTCATCACCGGCCTGGGGTGGGCGCTGGCACTGTTGGCGGTCGGTCTGCTCGCACTGCTCGTCGCGAGGGTGCGTCGTCGCGAACTCGCGGAGTGAGGTGGAGGTGAACGGGATGCCGACGGCATCCCGTTCACCCGCCGGTCATCTTCGGCGGGTACGGTGGTCCCGATAGCGCCTAGGGTTCCGGGGCGCGGCGGAGTTCTTCGGATCGACGTCGCCCCGACTGGTCCGAGCGGCGCCACGGAAGCCCTCCGCAGGGCCGCCGTCATCTGACAGGACAAAAGCCCGGAGGACCCTGTTCGTCGCGCCCGCGGCGGATGGAAGGGTCTTCCATGTCGACACTCGCGTTCGTCCTCGTCATCGCCGCCGCGGTCTCGCACGCCGCATGGAACGTGATCGCGCACGGCGTCAGCCGCGCAGGGACGCCGTTTCTGTGGTGGGGAGCCGTCGGCAGCACGGTCGTGTGGGCCGGCGCGATCCCGTTCACCGGCGGCATCGGCACCGACGACCTCTTCGCGTTCGCTCTCGGGGTCGGCGTCTCCGGCGTGCTGCACGTCGTCTACATGGCGGTGCTGCAGCGCGGATACCGCGAGGGCAATCTCTCGACGGTGTACGCCACCGCGCGCGGCACGGGGCCGTTCCTGTCGGTGATCGTCGCGGTGCTGCTGCTCGGCGAGCGGCCGTCGGTGGTCGCGCTTCTGGGGGTCGCTGCGATCATCATCGGTGTCGTCGCGATCGGACTGGTCGACCGAGGTCGCGCGACGCGGCATGGACGAGGCGTCGACCTCGGGCTCGTGTTCGGACTCCTCACCGGCGTCGCCATCGCCGCGTACACGATCTGGGACGCGAACGCCGTGCGCAGCTGGAGCCTGTCGCCGGTGGCGTTCATGGTGGGGACGACGCTGCTCGAGATCCCGTTCTATACGCTCGGCGTGCGGCGCCGGTGGGGTGCGGTGCGGATGCTGTGGCGCACTCAGTGGCGCAGGGTCGTCGCGTTCAGCATCCTGTCTCCTCTGTCGTACATCCTCGTGCTCACGGCGATCCAGATCGCCCCGGTCGCGCTCGTCGCACCTCTGCGCGAGGTGAGCGTGGTGCTGGTGAGCCTCTTCGGCGTCTTCGTGCTCCGGGAGAGTCGGCCGGGGTGGCGCATCGCGGCATCGGTCGTCGTCGCCGCGGGGATCGTGATGCTCGCGCTGTGACCGGCTGCGCGTTCTGGCGGCGGTCGGTGCCGGAACCTGTCCCTCTGCGATCGTCGAGGAGAGGAGGGTCGCCTCATCCCGGGTCGTTGAGCGAGCGGAGCGAGTCGAAACGCGGTGAGGTTCTTTTCGCGTTTCCTCCCGGTCGTTGAGCGAGCGGAGCGAGACGAAACGCGGTGACGTTCTTTTCGCGTTTCCTCCCGGTCGTTGAGCGAGCGGAGCGAGACGAAACGCGGTGAGGTCTCGGTCGAGTTCCTTCCGTACTTCTTCCCTGTTCCGTGGTGTTCCGGTGTTCTGGAATGGTCTTCTGACCTGGCCTGTTTTCGGTGGTTTCCGGCCTGTGAATGTCGGTGGTCGCGGGTTGGATGGGGGTATGTCCCATCCCGCCGAGATGCTTGCTCAGGTCGTGTCCGACCTGGATGCGGTGCTGTCCGACACCGCCCTTGCGGGCCTGTCGGATGCGGACCGGGTGCGGGTGTTGCAGGTGGCGGGTGCGGTCGCGCGGCGGGTGGATGCGGTGGTGGTGGAGACTCTCGGGTCGACGAATCCGACGGATCTCGCCCACGGGGCGGTGTCGGAGTGCGCAGGAGCTGGTGCAGCGCACGCTGTTGGTCGACGGGCCGGGTGCGGGGCGGGTGGTGAAGGCGGTAGGGGTGGTGCGGCGGGAGTCGAGCCTGGTGTCGGGGGAGTGGTTGCC